>JAJTXE010000001.1:0-9537 GCA_021463795.1 Candidatus Brocadia sp.
GAAAGACGTATGGTTTAAAAAGGTGCAGTGGTCGTTGTCCAATGTACCTGGCGACGATTGGGGGCTGGAGGCTCTGCCTCCAGTCTACCAGCTAAGAGAGTTTAGCACATTATGGTATGGGAATGCAAGTATCATAATCATATGGGTGCCAAAGAAGCATCGGGAGGTGATTTGTGGCAGATACGTCAAGAGATTGGAAAAATCTTGTCTCGTTCCCATGCTCTGGTGGGAGCGTACCATCAGAAGCTCTGCGTCATATTCCATTATTCAGTATGAGATGCTGAGCGTCCTGTGTCGAACCCCACGCGGGGTGTGGGAACGAGAGGAAAGGTAATCAAACAGATAAGGATCGTGGAAGTCTTTTGAAAGGATGGAATTATGGTGAATAGAATTTATTTATGCCTTCAGGCTGGTTTTTTGTGAGCTATTTTCACTTTCTAAAGAAGGCAAAGAGTACCCCGACAATCGCCCGGAACTGCCAAAGATGAATATGAACATCCATATTAAGAGATTCTTCGGCCTATCGGCCTCGGAATTACATGCATACCCTGTCATGCTGCATGAAGCGGAGCGGAATGAAGAATCGTGACAATTTAGCTCTTTGAAAAAGGTAGCGCCGATCCCTTGTGGTCGGCTTGTGCGGGGGATAAACCACCCGCGCTACGTTTCCCATTTCATATGAATTACTTATAAATGTACGGATTTTTCAAAAAGCTAAATTGGTACAAAAAGGCAAAGAGTACCCCGGCAATCGCCAGAACTGTCCAAAGATAAATATGAACATCCATATTAAAAGATTCTTCGGCCTATCGGCCTCAGAATGACATGCATACCCTGTCATTCTGCATGAAGCGGGGCGGAATGAAGAATCGTGACAATTTAGCTCTTTGAAAAAGGTAGCGCCGATCCCTTGTGGTCGGCTTGTGCGGGGGATAAACCACCCGCGCTACGTTTTCCGTTTCATGTGAATTACCTATAAATGTACGGATTTTTTGAAAAGGTAGGGGCGAAGCATTTGCTATAACCGGCATAAATGCGTTCATACCCAAACCAGCAAATGCTTCGCCCCTACACGGCGCGGCAAACATCGTTATTGTTGGAATTTTTCAAAAAACTAAATTGTCACCAAAATTATAACAATGATTCATAAAGGTTTCATAATAGGGTCAGCATATGAGAAACACCGTATTCAGCCTTGCGCATGGCAGATTTGGTATTTTGTGGTGTATAGCAGTTCTTTTGTCGGCAACATCCCCGGCAAAAGCCCTTCTGTCTGGACATGATGGGGCAGATTGTCCCCCGCTGGCGGGGGCGCAGGGGGTGGAGAATCTGAGGTCGGACTTCTGACTCTTGACCCCTACCTGATATTCCTATGGTGTGTTTGATTGCAGATTCGCTGCATTGCGACATTAGGCAATTATCTGTTAACATGACGTATGCGATATCTATACGGCTCGACCACGCAAAAGCAGTTTTTCAAATCATCTTTCCCACAACAATTCATCAGCAGACTTCAATTGTTCTGCCAACGAGACATTTTGTGATTTTACCGCAATCACGGTAACGTTTGATAAAAAAGGCTCGTGCGGCCAGGACGTTGTCTGGGTTTGGACCACCCGAAACCCCAGATTATTCAAAGTGTGTTCAAATCGTTCAGGAAACCAGTGATCAACATGATATGCCCAGCGTGATGACTGATCACCGGCAATGTGGCGGACAACTCCCATTTTCGTTCTCCAGGGGTGTTCAGCCAACAGTGTTTTGGCACTGCCGACGAGATCAGGCGTCTCAATGTGGAGTTTTCCGTCGATCTTTAGCCAGTGGTGCCATTTGATCAGCAGGGCAAGCGCTGTCACCCTGTTGAAATGTTCAAACACGTGATGCAAGCGAATTTCATCGACACTTTCAGCCGGAAAATTTAGCTTCGTGATGTCAGCGTATAGATCCGCTTTCACATCCATTACGTTGTGTTGCGAGGGGGGAAAATCGATATTGACATAATCAGCCAAATACTGTTCTCCACAGCCGAGGTGGAGACGAAGCGGTTTATTACCCTTCCAGATAGCATTAGAGCGAAGGTAAGCCAAGCTGTCTTTATACAATACATGGATATCATGATTAACCGTGCGTTCCCGCTGAAAGGGCAGAGTTGACGTATGAGTTTTATCATTCCCAGTCATCTGAGACAAGGGTTGGATTGTACCTGTGGTAAGGCTTTCCTTCTTTTCTTTTTCTATAGCCATAGCGAGTTCGCTAAGCAACTGTCCGCTGTGTCTGATAAGTTCCGGTGTTTGTGTTTCACCGATTCGGTTGTAAAACAGGATCGATTTATGAATTAATTCTATTCGCTGCTTTAAAAGTTCAAATAGTTGAGGAAGAAACCGGTTAATCAGCGGTTCATTATCAGTGGTTTCAACAATTTTCCAATATCTTTCGTCATCAGCAGCCAGCAGAGGCATAGAGCTATTGAATAACTCGCACATCCTGGCGCATGTTTGTTTGTCCTGTTCACTTTTGATGATGTCATTTTGAACCCAATTAAAAAGGTTGCATGAGTGTATAATAAATCCGCGCAAGCTGGCACATCTGGCGTAGGATTTTTGTAAACGGGAAAGATGGCAAGCATCGATTTTTTCAAAGACTTTTTGTAAAAAAAAGAACTGATGCCTGATATAATATATCCAGATTAAAAACGGTTTATCTAATCCCGGCATTCCTGTATTTGGGTCAGGGTCGACGTAGCGATGTTTATCACGGTAATAGAATAAGTGTTCGTCGAGACAATAGCACTGGTATCCGTGCAAGAAAAATCTCGCTATAAACAGATTGTCAACGTTTGCCCGCAATTGATCAAAGGCCTCAAACGGCAGCATACGCCGGAAACTGTCCGTCCTGTAGACTCCAAATGCGATTGGGAGAATATTGCGCTTCTGAATATACGTAACGAAGTTGGCAAATGGTGAGACATTACTGCCATAATAGTCCTTCTGAGCTAAAATCGGTCGGTTTGGTTTGTCAAAAATATCGATATAATATCCGTTCGAATACGCCATTGCAATGTCAGGTTGTTGCTCCAGGATGCAAACCGTTTTTTCAATATACCGGGGATCCCACAGATCATCATCATTTGCGCCCATGTAGTACTTGCCGCGCATAAATTGTGCCAGATAATTTACCCCATCTTCAGGAAATCTTTTGCGATCATCAAGAATATAGTGGATGCGGGGATCTTTTGCAGCGTATTCTTTACATACCTCTGGGGTTTCATCGGTAGACTGATTGTCTAAAATCAGCAACTCGAAATTCTGAAATGTTTGGGAAAGTAAGGAATCAAGCGCACGCGGCAGGAGTCGCTGTCCATTTGACCGGCTGTAAGAAAAAGAATTGTATACAGGCAGAAGTATACTGACAAGCGGTTCGTTTAAGAGCGACGGTTTCTCTTTGTTGTCTTTGTGCTGGGCTCTCTCTGCTGTTACGGTCGATTCTGTAATCGTATTTATATCAGGGTGGGAAATGCTGCCAGATCGTGAGTCTGATTTTGTAGTTTTCCCTGAATCATCCGGACTATTCACATTCCCGTTTTCAATCCAATCGAGCAGTTGCCCAACGAATTTCTCAGAGGTATGAAGACTCCTGAGTTTTTTTAACGCATTCGCTGCTATGCGCTGTCCATAACCCGTTTCACGCCTGATTCGTTGGATGTGCGAAACCAATTGATCGGGATTATTGCTGTCATACAGCATAATTTCCTTTCCGTCTTCATACAGCGCTTTGGTCCTGGGGCGACCCGGTATTTCCCACGAAATTACCGGACGTCCGGCAGCTATCCCCTCAACGATACGGCCCGCCTGGATTTTGCTATACTGAGGCAGGTTGACAACCGTACACCCCCCCTGCAACCCTTGCAACCAAAGGGCAAAGCATTGGCCACGAATATCGCGAAGATTGTTGATATAGTTTTCAAACAAAGTTGTTGAGAACGGTCTGCCGCTCTTCAGATACTGTTCGGCAGTGTAATGCAATTGATCGAATCGTTCCGGTAAATCAGTGTCATATTCAGGTGATGCCTCTGGCCGAACAAGCACGTCCTTTAAAGAACTCATGTCCAGCCATTTTTTTCTGTCACCATAAAGCGCACCATAAAATACTGCGTGATTCTTTGACACTGGCGGAGCTTGTTCGCAAATGAAACGTGCCGGAATTATACCGCCACCCCACCACATTGCCGGCACGGGGCCATGAGTATTAAATTTATCCACATCAACTTCATCGGCAGCTATTACATGAGTTAAATACGCGAGGCTTTTCTCTACCGCCCTGAGTCTTTTTTGTGTACCTTCCGGATTGCCAGCCCATTCCCGCGGGTCTGTTTCCAGACTTTCACAAAGAAAACCAACGCGAATGGGGGCTATCCCGGCAATCCAGTCAAGAAATGTTTCATCTAAATTGCTGTGAGAAATCTCGAACCAGACCTGGTCGAACTGCTGAAATTTACTAATATTACGGGCATAACTCAGCCATGATCCAGCTGTATGCGATGACACTTCGTGCAATGCCGGAATGGTCACATATTGAATGCCATGAGCATTCAGGGCTTCTTCCATCCCAATGCCTAATGGGTATGCCCAGTGGCTTGCATTTGCCCATGTTTTATACTCTAATGGGATAAATAATACCTTCAAGTTGGCATGTTGCTTTACCTTGCCAGTAGCATCGGAATTATTCACTCGTTTGACTCCGGCCAAATCCATCCTGTGTATTCAGGAATATTTTGATAAAAAAGCCTCTATTCCCTTGATAACATAATTGCATTCTTCTTTGCCCAGATCCTGATGGACTCCAATATGAATACCATTTTTGCCGATATACTCAGCGTTAGGAAATTCACCGTACTGGTATCCTAAGAAACCGAAACCAGGGCACTGGGTAGGCATAGAAGAAAAGAGATTCCGTGTATCAATCCCCTGTTTTTCAAGAAAATCAACCAGCTGATTTCTGTTAAATTTTACCCCTTCCTGAACAATGATGGGAAAGGCGTGAGGACCTATTCTTTCATGTGGTTCCTCTTCAATCGTGGCAAGATAGGGTTCAAATTGCCTGAACTGGTTCATCAGATATAGGAGATTCTCTCTTCTTTTTTCCAGTATTGTATGATATTCATCCATGTTTCCCAGACCTACCGCGGCTTCGAGCTCGTTCATTTTTGATGAATACCCGATTCTTTCAAAAATAAACCGTATATCCTCACCATTTTCATTGGAAAACCTTTTCGCACAATATCCGGATGTGGTGTTGAGCACGCATTGTTCGCAGTTACAAGCACGACCATGAGACCGAATGGATCTGAGTACTTCGGCAAATTCAGCATTATTGGTTACAATAATACCGCCTTCAATCGTGGTAATAATATGAGCAATATACAGGCTGAAAGCCCCTAAATCACCAAGTGTACCGGCATCCTTTCCTTTATAAAGCGCTCCATATGCCTCTGCTGCATCCTCTATGACATAAAGGTCATATTTTTTTGCGATATCGGTAATTGAATCCATATCTGCGGGTTTCCCCATAAGATGAACGGGCATAATTGCCACCGTTTTTTCTGTGATCGCCTCTTCAATTTTCTTTGGATCAATATTTAATGTTTTCCTGTCAACGTCCACAAAGGATGGTGTAAATCCTGCATGCAAAACCGCATTCCCTGTGGCGACAAAAGATAATGCGGGGATAATAACTTCATCGCCTCTTTTGGCACCAAAGTCATGAAGAACAGATAACGCCAGGATATCGGCATCCGTCCCACTACTCACGGCAACGGCCTCCTTTGCCCCAATAAGTGAGGCAAACCTTTTTTCAAGTTCACGTACATACTTGCCATTTGAAACCCTTTTGGTAGCTAATACCTCGTCAATAATGTTTTTTGACCTTTCCGTTATGGAAATGGTTCCAAAGGGTATTTTCATTTTTTCAGTCATTTAGTGCCTCATGGTTTGATAGGTAAAATTACGAAAGACCTTCTGTGCCAATTCGTATCTTTCTGGTATTCCAATGTCAATAAGTTGCTGTTTTTCAACAAACCCATACATATTCTTCTGCTGAATAAGGGTTGGAAACAAGTCATATTCAAGCGAATACGTTTTCCCTGCCGGGATGAGAGACAGGACCTCTTTATCGAAAATATATATCCCTGCGTTAACGAAACCATCTGCATCAACAACCTTCTCATGAAAACTGACAATTTGATGTGTGTCACTTATTATCACTCTGCCGCAATCGTTTGATATGTCGGCCGGGATCAACGCAATACTTGCAAACGATTCTTTTGAGGTATGAAATTCAAGAAAGTTATGGATGGTTACCTTGCAAAAAGAATCACCGTTCATTACCAGAAAAACATTACTCTGAATTAGTGATTCTGCATTTTTTATGGCCCCGGCTGTGCCCAGTGGCTCTCTTTCTTCAGAAAAGAGCAAAGATATGGGATACTCCTTGTTTTCGTAGTATTTTCTTACGAAGTCTCCTTTATAACCCGTACAAAGGATAAACCGCTTACAACCATATCTGCTCAGATACTCTACCAGTATATCAAGAAACGGATGGTGGTTTATTTTTGCCATGGGTTTCGGACGATCATGTACGATCATTCTCAGCCGGGTACCTAAGCCACCACAAAGAATAACCACATCAATGTTTTCAGAGAGTGGATTCATGAAGTAATATTTACCAGGTTTTGCGCAGGGAAAAGTGATTCCCTGCGCTCCAATCTTTCTCTCGTTTTGATTACATAAGGCATAGGGATGAATGTCTTGCTTTCTATCCGTTCCTTTTCTGGTTGATAAACAATAATCTGACTCCCATAGTTTTCAAAATGAAAAGGAACAAACAAGTGTCCTTTTAATTTTTCTTTTATTTTGGGCTGGTCTTCGGGTTTTGCAAAAAAGAGGATAAAACCACCACCGCCTGCACCTATCACCTTTCCGCCGATTGCGCCTGCCTCTTGAGCAGATTCATAAATCATGTCGATTTGAGGAGTTGTTATCCTGTCAGAAAGCCCTTTCTTCAGATTCCACGATTCATGCAATAGTTTTCCAAACTCCGTAATGTCTCTCCTCCCATTACTCAGTATTTCTAAAGCCTCATCAACCATTTGACGCATAATCCACAATTCGTGTCGCCGGTTGCCGGTATTTTCAATCTGATTCTTTGCGATGTCGGAGGCATATCGCGAAAATCCGGTAAAAACTAATAGCAGATGGCTCTGCAACTGGTGTAACCGATCATGAGTGATAATAACGGGATTTACCTGGAATGAGTTGTCTGATCTGAAGATAATTTTATTAAACCCACCAAAAGAGGCTAAAATCTGATCCTGGCAGCCCACATTTTCGTTCAGCATGTTTTGTTCAATCTGAATAGCGTCCTGCGCTAATTGTATTTTGGTGGGCATAATCCCTTTGATGGCATAGAGGCAGTGCAACAAACCAACCGTAAAAGAAGAGCTCGACCCAAGTCCCGTCCGTGCAGGCAAATCCCCATCATGATGAATTTCTAATCCATCACAAATATTCATAAATTGTAACGTTGCCCGTATAGCAGGATGCTGAATTTCGGCAATATCTTTTACTGCCTCTATTTTGGAATAAACCACACGGTGCTTGTGTTCAAAAAAGGGAGGCAGATGTCTGCAGGTGATATAACAGTATTTGTCGATCGTTGTTGCCAATACGGCGCCATCGCTTTCCTTATACCAAACGGGATAGTCGGTACCACCACCAAAAAAAGAAATTCTGAATGGCGTTCTGCTAATGATCATATAATGATTTCCTGTGTCTGGTAACTACATTTTGGTCTTTCAGGAAAATATTCATACTACGACTGCTTTATTTTTCGAGCAACCTTCTTTTGAGCCTTATCTTTGTCATTTCATGAATGTGGGATTTAATTTTACTTCCAAACTTTGTCCCGATCATATTCAAGTAATCCGTATTCTCAAAGTATACATGGAAGGCATCGTCTCTGAATTTTAGCACCTCTCTTGCACTTGCATATCGTGTTGACAACGGTAACATTCCGAAAGAATGTTGTGAAAAACCGTCCCACGATTCAGGAAGTTTCCAATCATTCCGTAAGGCAATCTCATACAGTTTCGATCCCGGATATGCCATGGCACAATAAAAGTTTGCCCATTCCGTATTTAACTCCATTGCCATATCAAGTGTCTCCTGCATGGTATCATACGTATCGTCAGGCAATCCAAACAGATAATTTGCTCCTACCCTAATGCCTGCCAATTGAATCCGACGAACAACGTCGATTATGTCATTTCGTTTTAGTTGTTTATTAACGCCAGCCCTTACTGCCGTGCTCGCAGATTCAATACCCAAACCAAGCCAGTTGATACCGGCCTTTTTCATTTTATTCAAATTTTCATACTTGATGGTATCAACCCTGGCGTATGCCCACAGGTTTAAATCGTATCCCTTTTGAATAATCAAATCAACGATTGTCATGTAGTGTTTTTCGTTTAAAATAAATAATTCATCAACAATTTTGATGTTTTTAATTCCGTATCTGTCTGTTAACAATCCGATCTCCTCAACCACTAACTCCGGGCTCCGGTATCGTAAGCCAGATTTTCCAAAAGGGGCATTGATACAACAGAAAATACAGGAGTATGGACAACCAAGGCTCGTATATATTGCACCATAAGGCATTCTCTGCTCTATATTATCAAAACAGTGCCAGTTGTGAGCCCTGTATTTCCTCATCGGTAATAAGTCCCATGCTGCTGCGGGTAAACCTTCATCCATATTTTGAATCAGCGGAGCCCTTTGGTTACTTTTTGTTTTTTCACGATCGTAATACCAAAGCCCAGGTACAAGGGAATAATCGTTTTTGCCATGTCTCAGGGTATCGAGTAGGCCCGTTAGGGTAAGAGGACCCTCCCCCACGATAACAAAATCTACATCTTCATCTTCGATGGTTCTACCAGGTAAGGCAGACGGATGAAGCCCTCCAATAGCAACCTTTGCAGAGGTTTTTGTTTTGATCGCAGTACAAATCTTCCCTGCAATGGCCATGTTTTGCGTTGAAGCCGAAGGCTGTGAACCATACACAATAACCGCTGCGAGCAAAGGGTCTATTTCATTGACTTTTGAGGCAGTCTCGTCGGGCAATAAATTTTCGGCGTTTGCATCAATAATGTACACATCAAAACCTTTGTTTCTGAGATAAGAGGCAATGACGGTTATCCAATAAGGCGGCTCAATCGCCGTGAGTTCTATGCCCAGTTCCTGATAAACCTGTTTTTTATCTCCGGGATTTATTAACACCACATCGGTTTTTCTTCGCATCGCTGCCACACCTCTCTGAAATTACAACAATTTTTCGAGATCTATAAACGCATCAATTATTATGTCGGCTTTTTGTAAATCCCTTCTATTTAGCGTGGAACAAATTGCGATGCAGTACATACCAGCACTTTTTGCTGATGCTATTCCTACAGGGGCGTTTTCAATCACCACACATTCTGAAGGAATC
>JAJTXE010000010.1:0-1956 GCA_021463795.1 Candidatus Brocadia sp.
TCACCATTGATCAAGATACGATTCCGGTTGATCCAACCCCCAGTGATGTAATTCACATCGTCGCAAATGACAAAGCGATTGACGGCATGGATCAACTGCCAGTAGCCTATGTAGGGGAAAAAATAGGGCTGCATAATGGCAAGGGTCATCATAAGCCTCTCTTTATAATACCAATGATTCTGTTTTGATCATCTTTTGCCAAATCTGTGTAGATCGGCAAACAAAGCACCCGTTCCGATACCAACTTCGCGACCGGCAAATTGGTAGTTGCTGCTGAAGGAAGCCCGCGATACATCGGAAAATCACTGATGAGGGGATGGAAGTACCGGCGGGCATAAATACCCTGGTCACGGAGCTTCTGATACAACGCATCCCGGCTCAGAGGGTAATCCGGTTCGATGAGAATGGGGAAATACGAGTAATTCTGATGGCCCTCTGCAAGTCGGTGCGTCACGCGAATACCCGGGACACCATTGAGCTCTTCGCGATAGTGACAGTCAATCTCTGCGCAACGTGAAAGGATGTGACCCATATATTTAAGCTGTAGCAATCCAAATGCAGCTTGAAGTTCACACATCTTGGCATTGATGCCTGAAGTAAGAACAGTGACCTCGTCGGCAATACCGAAATTTTTGAGTAAATCGATGCGGCGCTTCATCTCCTCATCATGGCAAACAATAGCGCCTCCCTCAAAGGTGTTGAAAACCTTTGTTGCATGAAAGCTTAAAACAGACAGATCTCCATAATCAAGAACCGATTTTCCATTGCAGCGAACCCCGAAGGCATGAGCGGCATCGTAAATCACCTTGAGGTTGTAAGTATCAGCGATGCGCTGAATTTCGTCCACATCACATGGGTTGCCATAGACATGGACCGGTACAATTGCAGTGGTACGGGAGGTAATAGCCTCCTCTATCTTTTGGGGATTAATGTTGAAGGTAAGCGGAGTAATATCAACGAAGACAGGATGGATATTGTTCCAAAGCAGGGTGTGGGTCGTAGCAACAAAGCTGTAAGGTGTGGTGATAACATCACCAGTAATATGCAAGGCTTGCAAAGCCACCATTAGTGCAAGTGTACCATTGGAGAAGAGGGAAACATAAGGTACCTCCAGATATTTGCACAACTCTTCCTCCAATTGCCGGTGATAATACCCGTTATTCGTTAACCATTTCGTGTCCCATATCTGCTCAAGGTAGGGTATGAATTCCTGCAAAGGAGGCATATAGGGTTGTGTGACATAGACTGGCTTCTTGGAGTTCATAAGCGCCACCGATAAACATTCGTGAAGTTAATACCTGAATTTTGCATAAAAGGCAAGAAAAGGATCAAATTATGACGATTACCTTATCTTTATTTACTTTTACGGCGAACAGGAAATTTTTTTCTCGTGACTACCCGAAGATTCCGGCTCGGCAATACCTCCGGCAACGTTATCTGCAATGCCTCCAGGAGTTCTTGTGATTGTTGTCGCGGGCGTGGTATCTTCAGACATTGCGCCTTTTGTCCCTTCACCTTCACTTCCATGGAACAAATGGTCGTCAATTGTTTGAGACCTTCCTCTACCGTCAGATCAAAACCCGTCCACGCATCGCGTAACCTTCGGATTACCATATATGCAAGCATTACTGCAAACACATGCCCGCGCGTACTCTCCGCCTTCCTTACGTACACGGGACGCACCTCAAAATTCACCGCCTTGTACGTCTGAAACACCTTCTCCACCTCCGACAAGTCCTTGTATCGGTCGTGTACCATGTATGTGTCCGCTTCGCTCTCCTTCAGGTCCGTCTTGATTACATAACATCCGTCAAGATACGACTCCTCCTGTAATGCAACACCATCCCTCTCTATCTTCAGCGTACCGGCTTCGTCTTTTATCTGTACCCACATCTCCAGCTTCAGCTTCCTGAGCTTCTCCTTTGCTGCGTCCAGCGCCTTCGAAACCGATGCCCT
>JAJTXE010000100.1:0-2237 GCA_021463795.1 Candidatus Brocadia sp.
GCGCGCAGCTTTTAATGATTGCTCAGCCTGGGGGATAACACCGGTTTTATAAAGATCCATCGTGCTTTCGGAGGATTGTATTCTGACAAAAAAATCTTTGACCTCAAATAATGTCTTGTTGTTGATGAAGCGGTAGTCTGATTTCGCGGCACTGAGGTCTTCTTTTGATTCCTTCACCTTTAATCGGTTCTTAGGCCAAAGCCACGGCACATTGATGGTGATAGCTGATGCCCAGGTATCAGATCGTTTATCCTCCTGCATATATTCCACCATTGGTTCAAAGTCAGAATAATAATAATCCTTTTTTGAAAGTTTTAGATTTGCTTCATTCCTTTTAATGGCGTGGTCAAATCTCTTCAGTTCAGGTCGATTCTTAACGGCAAGGTCTTCTAATTCCTTTATTGTCAAATGTAAGGTATGCTTTTCAAACGAGCGGGGGTTGCCAAAAGAAGTCTGCGTAGGCCTGTCTAGTAAGATGTTCAACCGGGCAATAATGGATTCCCTTTCCTTGTTTAAGACAATAAGGTTGTTAGCTAAGGTAGATAATTCGACCTGTGCCGCAAGTGCATCCCTTTGGGTAGCCTTACCAACGGAATATTTAGTCTCCGCTATCCTGGCAAACTTGCGGAGTAAATCCCTGTTCTCCTCTGTGATATCAATAGCAGTGTTAATATAGTAGAGTTCGTAGAAAACGGATTTTACGAGGGCTATAATTTCTTGTATTTTCGATTGCAAATCACTTTCTACCATATTAGATTCCTCGGTAGCTACTTCACCCCTGAGTCGCAATTTTCCTGGAAAGGGTATCTTTTGCAATACGCCGTAACGTTGCTGAAGCATCTCCGTTTGACCATTAATATTGAAGGGATTATTGGACATGTTATAGGAGCCGGCAAGAATGGAAGGATCATCCAATGATTTAGCCTGTGAAATCTTTGCCTTCGCAGCATTTAAGCGTTTTTGCGATGCAATGATCTCTGGATTGTGTTCCAAGGCCTCCTGGATTAACCATTTTAGGTCAAGTGGTGTATTCGTCTCGTTCCGTTCAGTAATGCTGTTTTTGCCGCCTGCCTGTTGACGGATTGGGTTGTTATCGTTTTCTTTGGCTACAACCGTGGCGCTAGAAAAAATAATGAGAAGGAAAAAGAAAAGGAATTGCTTTAATAGCGTTCTATTCATATTAAGATCCGCATTTAATTACGTGACATACCTTTGTTTTGCATTCAATATTTTCTAAGGATGTAAATAACTTCCCATACAGAGGGAAACAGATTGTTACGGCAATGAAGAGTGACAAAAGCCACAACGGATATGAAGTCGCCTTGCCAAAAGAAGGTGAAACAACATGGGGTTCTAATAAGCGCATTACTCTATCCTCTACAATCTTTTGCCCACTGGAAAATGGTATCATCGGGTATAGAACAGTCGTCGAATATGGTCCGGATAGCTTCAGGAGTGCACTCGCAAGCTCTAGCGGTTCTCCTGAATTAGTAACAGCAGCATCATCTGCCTCCTTTTCACAAGCAGAAGAATACAGGTTCAGCAAAGAGCGATTAACAGGCAGGAAAAAGTTGAGTGTGCAAAGTATTCGTAAAACAAAGAGCATTAAGGGGGCTTTCTTTATGACATGATGCGCTTCATGAAGAATTACGGCTTGAATTTCCTTTGCGGTTAAATACGAGCTCACGCCGGTCGATACGTATATTTTTGGTTTCCACAGGCCTGATGTGAAGGCATGCCTTAAAATGCCGTTATCAAAGAGTACCAGTTGGTCATCAAGATGTGCGGAGTGTAAAATATTTTTTAAACCGGGATAATTTCTAAAGGATAGGGGGGTAAGGGAACGAACAAGACGGTAATTGCAAGACAGCATACAGAATATCCTGTAAATGGTCGCAGCTATTCCAGCGAAAAGTATAGCAATGCAGATCCAGGGAAGTGTTGTGGCAATGGTATGCAAAGTAAAAAAACATTTTGAGCAGACGCTCCCACAACAGGTAACGGTTTCATAGACAAATTTCGTATCTGATATATATCCTTTGATGCCGATCGCGACACCGGTAATAATTGCCGAAAAGCATGCAAGGTTTATAAATATGATCAGCAAAAAGCATAATTGTGCCTTTCCATACCGATCTTTTGTGAGATACTTCATCTTATCTTTTTTTCGTATTCTCAGGAGGTTCTTTTTGGATTAATTGTTTTTGCCTTTTAGATTCAATCAGCTTGGAAAAGTA
>JAJTXE010000101.1:0-2284 GCA_021463795.1 Candidatus Brocadia sp.
TTTCGTCACGTGCAGTTCTTCAGTCTATATACCGGCAATTGACTTGATAACTAAGAGGATTCCCTTGGGAAACAAACCGTACCAAATCAATAACGATGTTAAAACAGTTAAAGCAATGCCACCGCAGAAAGTGAAAGTGTGCCTCTTTAATTTTTCGTTTGCTTCCTTTGCAAGGGAGTACATCACGGTAACAATTCTTAAATAATAGTATAAACCGATGACGCTGCTTACAACCATCGTTACCACAAGAAACCAGAGTGATGAATTAACGCCTGCCGCAAGCAAATAATAATTCCCGATGAAACCAACCGTCATAGGAATTCCGGCGAGAGAAAAAAGCATTGCAGTAAATACGGCGGCAACAACGGGGTGGCTCCAGAACAAACCGCGATAATCTTCAATATCTTCGGCATCATGTTCCTTAACTGAAAGAAGAGTAATAACTCCAAAAGCTCCCAGGGTAGAAATAAAATAGGCAACAAAATAAAAAACAGAGGCTTGTACCGCCATACTTCCTGCGGCTAAAAATGCGACGAGCACATAACCGAGATGAGAGATCGATGAGTAAGCCAAAATTCGTTTTACATTATTTTGCCTTATGGCAAGAAGATTTCCAATCAGCATTGAAGCGGCAGAAATTATAGTAAAAGTATGAATGAGAGCCTGGTATTGATAAACATCCATAGAGATAAAAAGCCGCAGTAAAAAGGCGAACATTCCTCCCTTGGAAACAGTGGCTATAAAACCTGTAACCGGCGCAGACGCACCCTGATACACGTCCGGTGTCCATAAATGAAAAGGCACTACCCCCAGCTTAAAGCCTACTCCGATAATCATCATCGAAAAGCCTGCAATGGCTAACTCAACATGAGTATCCGGAGCTGCAATCATTGCTGCGAAGTCATTAAACTTCATTGTTCCCAAACCCGCATAGACGAGCGCCATTCCGAATAATAAAAATGCAGCAGAGGTTGTAGCAAGGATCAGATATTTTACACTGGCTTCCAGAGCATTTTTATTCGCGCGCAAATAGGAAATTAAGGTATAGAGAGACACGCTTACGATTTCCAGGCTTAAGAAGAAGGACATAAAATTTATGCTGGCAGCAAGCAGAGAAGAACCGAATGTTGCAATCAAAAGTAAAATATAATACTCCTCCTTGTCTCCTTCCTGCTGCTTAAAATAATTGAATGAAAATAGAATGATTAAAAAACTTGCAGCTAAAATTAATCCAATAAAGAAGAAAGAAAATTTATCCAGAATGATTAAGGGGGCAATCATTGCCGGTGTTGTCCCGGGCACAAAGAATAATGATAGAAAAGCTGAACCGAGTGAGACAAGACTGAAAAGATTAACGAACAAATGGCTCCGTTTCACTGCTATCGAAAGCATTATGATAATGGAAGCTGCAGCAATCGTTACTAAAGGTATTAGAGGCTGGAATTCAATCGAAGTCATACTTAAGGTTCTCTGCGCAAAATAATTTTTTTATGTCCTGTCAAAATCAATGAAATAATTCGTTTTTCATCGGTCATATTGATAGAATTTATTTTCTGTAATACATTTTTTCTATCAACAGAACTCGTTTCGGCTTTGGTGTTCCGCGAGGCAAAATGTTGAAGGATGTTGTTCACTGACGATCTTGCTGTGTTCAAAAAAGTCTGAGGAAAAACTCCAAGCCACACAATTACCACAATCATTGCGCCCATCATTATCACTTCTCTAACGCCAAAATCTTTTATATTCCATACTTTTTTTCCCTTACCGTAAAATACTTTCTGCATAATCCTTAATGAGTATAGTGTGGATGCGATTAATCCAAACGCTGCAAATATTGTCAGTCCAATACTCACTTGATATGACCCGGCAAGGATGAGAAACTCAGCAACGAAATTTCCCAGACCCGGCAATCCTAAAGAGGCAAGTGAGAACAGAAGTCCAGCTCCTGCCATACCAGGAACCTCCTGCCACAAGCCGCCCATCTGCGTCATATCTCTTGTGTGAATTCTTTCCTGCACCGAACCGGCAATAACAAACAACGCACCAGTACTTATTCCGTGAGCAAGCATCTGCATGATAACGCCTTGAAGCGCGAGCGCATTACCTGCAAATGCGCCAAGGAGTATGAATCCCATGTGACTTACGCTTGTATAAGCGACTAATCTTTTAAAATCAGTTTGAGCAAATGCAAGTTTCGCGCCGTATAAAATCCCTATCGCTCCAAAAACCATTGCATACGGTGAAATAGCAATTGCAGATTGTGGAAATAACGGAAGAGCAAATC
>JAJTXE010000102.1:0-23799 GCA_021463795.1 Candidatus Brocadia sp.
CCGGGGATAATATTCATCCCCAGAGACATGATTGACCTTGTAGACCAGCAGATGCAAAGATATCAGAGAGAATTTGAGGCTGAAGTGACAACCTTTGAGAATAATTATCGTCGATATGTTGAAGAGGCGAGGGAAAAACTAGGGAAGCTATTCAATCCGCTCGATTATCCCCGTGATATCAGAAACTACTTTTCGTTCAGATGGGATTTTGTCAATTTTAGCGCACCAGATCATACCCAGATTATATCAAGTGAGATACTTCAGAGGGAACAAGAAAAATATCAGCAGACCATAGAAGAGTTTAGGGAGACGGCGATTACCACGTTGCGAACGACATTTGTAGAGATGGTAAATCATGTTGTAGAGAGGATCTCCGGGGAACGGAAGATATTTAAAGATTCTCTTATCGGAAATATCAGGGAATTCATCAACGATTTCAGTTCCCTCAACATAACAGATGATAGTGAACTTGCGTCGGCGGTGGAAACATGCCACCGTATCCTGGATGGTGTAAACGTCGATGTTATACGCAATAATGACCGGTTTCGCCAAGACATTGCCAACAAGATGTCTGAGGTAAAATCACAGCTCAATACCATGATGGTAAGTAGACCATTGAGAAAGATAAGGGTTGCTTAGTCATTATCACATCAAATAGAGGAGGGAAGTATGGGATATAGTAGATTTGGGTGGGCAGCAAATCAAATTTCAGAAGAAGACATGTCACAACTCTACCACCTTAAGAAAGCGACAAAGAAACACATTACAGTGATGGTTGCCGAGGCTGTGAAGTTATATTTGTCACGGCATGTTCATTTACAAGACACATCACCAAATGTAATCGTAAATAAGGAATAGGAAGGGAGTGACTCAAATTGATACTTTTGGTATTTATTTCTATAAATCATATCCTCATGCAAATGGGGATCAGAAAGGAGCTAAAGATGTTTAGAAAAGCACAAAAATCACTCAGTAAAGCGCGGATTTGTCTTGCCGGTCCTGCTGGATCTGGCAAAACATATTCTGCACTACTCATTGCATCAGGATTAGGCACAGGTATAGCTATGATTGACACGGAGCACGGAAGTGGAGACCTGTACTCAGATAAGTTTGATTATGATATCCTTCGATTAAGTCCACCTTATGAGTGTAAAAAGTATATTGAAGCAATTAAGGCAGCTGAAAGTTGTGGCTATGATGTCACAATAATTGATTCACTCTCACATGGTTGGTCGGGCGAAGGCGGATTGTTGGATATGAAAGACAAGATCGTACAGTCGGGCAAGGGAAACGACTGGACTTCATGGAGGTATGTTACCCCATTGCACAACCAGCTTGTAGAAGCGATACTTCAATCAAAATGCCATATCATTGCGACTGCACGGTCAAAAATGAAGTATGAAGCGGAAGAATCGAACGGGAAGATCAAGAAAGTTCGCAAAATAGGACTTGATCCTATTCTACGCGAAGGTATGGAGTATGAGTTTACTGTTGTTCTCGATATATCATCCGAACATGTCGCTACATCATCAAAGGATCGGACAGGTCTGTTTGACGGTCAGTTTTTTGTCCCTAGCCAGGAGACTGGCCAAAAGATCCTCTCCTGGCTTAAACAGGGTGTCGATAATCAGTATGATCCCCTACGTACAAAACAAGAGCCAAATTCACAGGATGATGTGAGAGAATTAGGCAGTTTTGTTGATAAGTCATTCTCTGGACCAAAGAAAATAAGACCTGTTTCTGTATTCAACAAATAAGGAAGAGAAAAAAAGTCATGGGGCGATCCATAATTTACTGTGGGTCGCCTTATTTTTTTTATTTTATGATGTTATGCATACAACGTTATATGCAATTGTTTCGTTTAATATTATGGTTCATGTAGCAAAATTCACGATATGATTTTCGGAAACTACTATCAGCAACAATTTATCATATGAAAATTAGGATTACTGTAAAATCGTAAAATATGTACGGCAATCTACAGCTTGCACAACAAATAGATTGAAATACTATATATTGTATATAATTTAGCAAAATTCTCTTGACATATTGCATATTGTATGATAAAAACATTTGCATACTATATGTAGCATTAACTTTCTGAGTAGTATAGATTAAACCAATACCTGGAAGATACCCAGACACATGAAAGCATAGGTGTAATATCCTGTAGTTGTCCCATTGGCTACAGGGTTAACCGTCTCCGTTGTGATAGACTGCTCAAATGTTGGTAACAACACGTCGGTATTAGCGGAACCTGGGCGACGTAGAGAGCAAATGGGCGTGCGAAAAAACAAGAAACCTCGGCGAAAAGCCATGTCAACTTCCAGCTATTGTAAGCTTGAGTTATTTTTCGCAGTCTCCCTAATATTAGTAAATTATGCTTATGCATTTGACTCCTAATAGGATCTAAGATATATTCTTGGGCAGGTGAACAAATGCCCAAGAAATACAAAGAACGTAGTTTGATAGAGTTCCAGAAGGAATTTCCAGATAATAAAACATGTGCAAAGCACCTTGCAGACCAACGATGGCCAAATGGATTTGTTTGCCCACGGTGCGGACATAAGGAAGCCTGGTATCTTTCCAAGAGACAACTTTTCGACTGTAAAATTTGCCGGTTTCAGATAAGTGTAACAGCAGGAACGATTTTTCACGGTACCCGGACGTCTTTGGTGAAGTAGTATTGGCTGCTTTACCATATGGCGATGGACAAAGTTGGGGTATCGATAGCAGAGATGCAACGACTTCTTGATATCAAACAGTACAGAACAGCGTGGTTGATGGCGCACAAGGTTCGCAAAGCAATGGCGGATAGAGATGCCAGATATAGCCTTGCGGGGTTGGTAGAGATGGATGATTCGTTTTTCGGACCCAAGGGAACGAAACGAGGGAGAGGGAGCGAGCGAAAGAGCACGGTTCTTTGCGCGGTATCTCTGTATCGAGATCATCAAGGACTGGAGCATCCTGGCTTCGCTCATATGCAGGTGGTGGACAATGCTTCGGCTGACACCATTGAGAACTTTTTGGAGAGACTTGGATGCGGTTCCACAACTAAAGAAGGACAGTATCTTTTGAAGGCGATTCGTACCGATGGATGGCGATCCTATGGAAGAGCGGCAAAAGGGAAGGATATGTTTCATTACAAAGTTATCCTTCGAGATATAAAAGCGGCAGGAAAGCTTCTTCCATGGGTTCATCGGATCATTTCTAATGCCAAAGCTGTAATTCGAGGTTCTCACCGTGGTGTCTCTGAAAAACATTTACATGCATACCTTTCTGAAATTTGTTATTGCTTTAATCGAAGATTCTGGGAAAAAGAACTTTTCGACCGCCTTGTAAAGGCTTGTATATCTACTCAAACGATTACCCACGACGATCTCGTACATGGGATAAGTTAAATGATGGATATTAGGAGTAAAATGCATAGGCATTTTAGTAAATTATACTAATATAGGGATAGACTGCGTTCAAATTTCCTGGCTCAAAGCCATGTCTTTTTTCAGATTTCTATACTCTTATATAAGACTGAAATATGTAATTATCCCAGAGTCTTATACAATTCCATTGCATAGAAACATATAAATTGTGGTGCTGAATATTTTCTCGAATTCCCCGGATAGCCAACAGGGTGGTTCTTGGTTGTTGCGAAGAATAACCTAAAGCAAGTTTAATTCGTCCCATATAGCCCTCGACGAGGGTATCGCTATTTCAGCCAGCATCCAGACACCACATTCTTATTATCGTAATTATCACACAATCAATCCATCAGCCAATTCTTGGCGTCTTTCCCTGTTTGTTTTCGTCATCAAAAACCCATTATTTGGGATTTCTGATAGCGTAAATCCCGATATTATGGGTTAATATTGACATTAACGGGGTTTCTGTTGCCATTACCGGTGTTTCCGCTTCGGAAACTCTGGTTATTTTGGGTTTCGGTCAGCATAATAGTAGCACTTCTAACGGAGGTATTACAAGCATGAAGATTACCATTTTTTCCATTATTGTAATATTATTCTTGTTTGCTACTGATAAATTATCAGCATCAACCATTCCTCAAATCTCTGGTGGAGGCTATCATAGCCTCGCTCTGAAATCGGACGGTACTGTATGGTCCTGGGGACGAAACAATTTTGGGCAACTTGGAAACAATAAACGCTCGAAAAAAAACATCGGTACAGGTAAAAAATCTTGAAGATGTTATCGCCATTACCAGTGGAACGTGGCATAGTCTGGCTTTAAAATCAGACGGCACCGTGTGGGCCTGGGGGCGAAACAACTTTGGGCAGATCGGCGATGGGACTTTTAAGAACAGAAAAACACCTGTTCAGGTAAAAGACCTCACAGACGTCGTGGCTATCGCAGGAGGCTACCTCCATAGTTTGGCATTAAGATCGGACGGTACTGTGTGGGCGTGGGGGAGCAATTGGAGTGGGCAGTTGGGAAATGAGGCAATCGTGGGCGCGTCAGAAGTTCCAATACAAGTTAACAGCCTTTCAAACATCTCGACCATTGCCTGCGGCGGAGACCATAGCCTCGCCATACGATCATCGGACGGCACTATCTGGGCATGGGGGAATAACTATTATGGGCAGCTCGGCACCGGATTAAACACAAACAGTACCGCCCCTGTGTTGGTAAACGGACTGAGCAACGTGTCAAAGATACAAGGAGGATATATCCACAGCCTTGCCCTGGTATCAGACGGAACTGTATGGACATGGGGAAATAACCGGTACGGACAGTTGGGGGACGGATCAACAATAGAAGAAAAGCACACCCCGGTACAGGTCATGAATGTCGCGAATATAGTTAACATCGCCACAAAGGGATGGCACAATCTTGTCTTAAATTCAGAGGGAAAGATTTTTTCGTGGGGGAATAATTCCAATGGTCAATTAGGAAACGGGACACGTTCCGAACGGAATATTCCTGTAGAAGTAAGTGAGTTAGAAGATATTACCGACATTAGTACCGGATGGCAGCACAGTCTTGCTCTAAGTGCAGACGGGACGGTTTGGGCTTGGGGAGATAATAGGTTTGGGCAGTTGGGAGATAGGACGAACAAAGACAGAAAGATACCGACACAAGTAAAATATTTGAATGTAAACTCATTATAATACAATAATAAAAAATATCAATGATGTAGTGTAAAACACTGGCGTAGTAGCTACAGGCTGAAGTTGATGTTCCCCGTTTCTTCTGAAAGTGTCACAATATCTCAACCATACCCTATATCCAGCATCTTCTCGTCAAACCGTATGTGAGGCTTCGTCGTGAATTATGCCGAAAGGTTTTCACTCATACGGCTTTCCTGCTCTTCTCAACCTACGACCTGGGGTTGATTTAAAGTACCGGATATTTGTTCGTCAGCTTTATCGCATACTTTCTTCACCTTGACATCCGGGCTATATGGCTTTAGCTTTTATCATGACGAGACTCTCACGCGTTAGATAATGATACCCTTCGCTTGGCACGCCATTATTTAATAGGTAACACTGCGACTACCTTATCTTGAAACCTCCACCGATTTGCAATCGATTTGATGGCCTCTTCATTAAGCGGTTCGGCTTGCCATCCTTTGTCAAAATCAATATCATGCGATCTCGGAAGCTTATCGTTTTCCAGATGTCGAATCATTATTCTTGAAGGTAACATGGCCGCTTGTCCTACAAAAATAGCTTCTCTCCGCCTTAGCCCCGATAATACTTTTGTTAATCCAGCCAAGGAATCTGGAAGAATAGATTTAACATGCTCCCTATCGGTATCATTAGATATGCGAAGAACAATCCAAGAATTACACTGAGATAATACAGTCTCTTCAACTTCGCTTGGCCGCTGAGAAACCAACATTAGGCCCAAGCCGTACTTTCTCCCTTCTTTTGCTATACGGCGAATCGCTTCTTGAGCTGCCTCATATTGCGCTTCTCCACGATTGGGCACATAGCGATGAGCTTCCTCACAAATCAAAAGAATTGGATTCGATTCCCTCTCTTCCACAGTTTGCCATATTTTAAAATTAAATAAAGTACGTGCGATTACCGCGCTTGCTATCCCGGCAACCTCATTTGGTACACCTGATAAATCAATAATACTAACGAAAGATTCATTACCGATAAATTGTGACATTATTTTTGGAAAAGGATCCGTTTTTTTATCCCAAAGCTTCATTAAAAACTGCATTCTAGCATCATTTCTTAAGACATCGATTTTATCCAAGATAGAGTTATGAGAGTCCTGCTTACTGGCGGTAAGCTGATCCCTTTCAGCCTTAATAGTATTAATAAGCGAATCTAAATCATACGGGATTGGAGAGTCTATAGTAATTTTGTTTTCATTTAGCTTGAGCGTTAATGCTCCTGCTTTTCTAGCTTCCCATAATGCCCTCTTAATAATGTTGGTCTGAGAAGTAGCAACAAATTCCGTCTTCCCAATAAACAACGAAAATGTCTCCTGTGAACTAAGAAGCCAATAGGGTAGCGATAACGTGTTGGCATCCGTCGATAACGTTTTACAATCTTTGAAAGCATTGGCATATTCGTTATGAGGATCAAGGATTACTATTTGTGGCTTCCAATTGGCATATTTCTTTCTATCTCCATTTTCGCACAAACTATGAAGAATGGTAGCAACTGCTCCGGACTTACCTGATCCTGTTGACCCGAGAATCGCTGTGTGTTTGCCTAAAAGTTCGTTTAAATCTGCATAGCATGGTGCTCCAGCCGATCCAACATGAACGCCTATTTCCAGTGTCGCGCCCTTTTCGTGTCCATAAATAAAGCGGAGTTCTGAGGAAGGGGTTAGATACATCGTCTGCTGGGGCAATGGAAAGGTAGAGACTCCGCGTTCAAATTGTAACGCCCAGGCAGGGGGATTTAACGTACTATCTAATATCCATTCAGCTTCACCAAACAAATCGGCCTCAATAATGCGAGCATCTTCCTTTGTAGAAGCCGCCAGCCCAAGCTCCCTGTCATATTCGGCTTTCATCCTTAATCTTCCGACATACCCATAAATAAGGCGTCTTCCGAAATGAATTTTAACAATTGATCCGAATTGTCCTATTGGATATGTCTCTCCTGCATAGATTCTAGATAATTCCTGAATAGATGGATCAAGCTCAGCAACCACATGAGAACCATCAACCTCGATAATTTTCCCAATCGCAAGATTCTCAATCGGATCATTTGGGTTACGTCCTATTGTGCTCACCGTTCACCTCCCAACAATCTCGTAAGAACTTCGAATTTCCACCATGGTAGATTAATCTCTGATGTAACGACTGTTTCCCCATGATAAAACCCTCTCTTAGCATAAATTCTAACCTGCTCTCGAACAGCAACGTCATCAAACCATAATTTTAACTGGCCAACGGGATGATCATTTTCCGTAAAAATCAATACCGTCAATCTACCTTCGGACTCCCGCAAAGCACGATCAATTTCAATATTAATATGAGAATCACCAAAACGATAACCACAAACAGCCAATACGATTTCTGAATGCACCGCTGGTCTGAAAGCGTCTCTCATGATAGCTAAAATTTGAGCATATGGATCCTTCTGAGATTCCTGATACTTTGTTGCAGCCGGCCATATTATGACCTTGTCTTTTGGATTTATACCAGAAAAGTTTTTCCCACTCAACCGGATACGACGCGGTAACGGATCATCTTCTAATTGCACCCAGTCAATCGAACCATGAATCTTAAAAACACGCGCATGAATGCCATCGTGATTAAATACATCTTCGTCCCACCACGCAGTAGCTCCGCCACTAAACCCGTCTGAATAAGATAACCGCTCAAGCGCCAGAACGTCTTCTATCAAAGTATCGTAATTCAGTATAAAATAATCGACAAAATTTGCGCTGCTGCCCTTTCCTGAACGCAATGTTTGATGAACTGCACGAACAAATTCACGATGCACAAAAAGATTCAGCTTTTTGGACTCAATGCATTTTGCAATGGAGGACTTGATATCATTCAAAGCGCCACTCAACTGTCTTGCTTCATACGATTTCCCATCAATTTTTGTATTTTGTGCCCCTCGTTCTTTTCTACGTTCCGCAATTGATAATAAATCGACAAGTTCACTCATGTAATCTTCTATTGTAGCTGTGGTTGAACCAGAAAATTTTGCTTCAACAACTTGTAATACGTCTTTTGTTGGACCCAATAATTCATTATCATTTTTAACCTCAGAAGTTAGTTGGGTGGTTAAAGGTAAGCCTGCGCAGAGGCTACATCCGGCTCCCAAAAGAAAGGATCGCTTATTTTGAGACATCAATTCTTCGAGCTTCTTTATAGAGTCAGAAAATTTAACTTGCTTAAGAGAACTTAAATCGTCATTGGCTATTGGCTCTGTAGACGATCCCCGTGATACCTTATCCTTTGATTTCATAAATTCCTCTTTCGATTATCTTTACTTTCTAACTACGCAGACATGGTTACTTCTCTTTTCTCTTTCCCACCTTTTCTGATTTAAGTTGTACACTTCCGTCTACAGCTATTTTTTGGAGATATACTTCGTACCGATATAGCCTCAATCTTCGATAAGAATTTCTTAAGGAAACTTTACTAAAAAAGAGAATTTCCAGACTTGGCCTTCTAATTCGGGGATACCATACTTAATTTTAGGAATCTTCACTTTTCTTTTGTGGTCCATTCGGGCCGGGCTTCTGCCGACATAGCATACTCCTGGACTACCACACGAGCGATCATATCTATAGGGGAGTCTTAACCGTTTTTCAACACTGAGTCAATAATTTAGTATGGTGTCCACGGAATCCCCCATCTTCTCTAATAACAAAGCCCGTTCCAACTTATTGTAGGAAACTCAGTGGGAGGTTTTTCATATTTTTGGGTGAAGGCAACTATGCATTTTTTTATTCGATTATGCGAATTTACAAAGTTCACATTTGTACCTTAAAAATATTTTCATACCATTTAAGCCAACCTACTCAAACTATGCCATCATACGTAATTCATAACTGTGCCCTTTTTTAATCATGATATTTTACCTTGTTTTGTAACTAATATAGCGTTTCATTAAAGTGTCTATATACGTTATCGTCATTGCGAGCGACAACAAAGCAATCTTAAGTCTTTTAGGAACAAGAGATTGCTTCGTCGCTCCACTCCTCGCAATGACAATTTTTTACGTATATATTTTACTGAAACGCTATACTAAGTATAAGGCGTAGGAAATATCTTCTCTCATCTCTCTTGCTAAATGCTTAGTTTTATCACCAATTACGCGACAAAAATTATAAAAAAGTTATTCTATTTCCACTTCATCATCCAACCCCAACTCTCTTAACGCAACCTTTGTTTCCTCGATCTTCTGTTTCGAGATGCCATTTGAAGGTGAGATGTCTACTTTTAAGGTAATTTCCAACCCATCACCTGTAGCGTATTTTGAGAGCACCTTGGTGTAAAAATTCATCCATTTTTGCGGCTGGATTTTTCCCTGCCATGACAATTTACCATAGGTATCCTTTGGGATTTCTTTCTTTGGAAGAGGGGTCTCTGTTATTTCTTTAGAAACGGTAATTTCAGCAAAAGTCGTGATATTATCAATTGATGCAGAGACCTGGTAACTACCCTCAATCTCTCCAATAAAAATCCCTTTTTCGTCAATCAACCCACCGTTTACCTTCCAAACAACATTATCTGGATTGATAGGTCGATTGTGTTGATCGAATCCTTTCACTAAAAAACCGTAGCCCTTTCCTGGTTCTATACAAACGTTGGAAGGTGATATTTCAAGTCTGGTAAGCCTTGGTGGTTCAATGTGTTTTTTTGCCTCTTCCTCTGTAATAATGAACATATCATCTGATATTTCTATATCTGTTGGCATGAGACTTACCTTGTAATGAAACGGTTTGTAATGACCCCCGGAAATCTTTCCCACATATCCAATAATTCCATGTGCAACACCGCGGGCTATTGTATCCCTGATAACTTCTGGATTCAAAAGACGTGGAAACTGAGGGGATGCAAAAAAGGTGTTTTTTACCGTTTGAGTACTCCACTCTTTAAAAGCCGGAGGCCAGTTACGCACAAGGAAGTTCGGGCTGATTCCTTCTTCTATATGACCATCCTGTCTCAATCTATTCAGCATAAATGACATGAGAGATTCCGCTGCGCTTGAATGGGTAAGACCGAGGTTTATGTCTTGCCAATCGTTATTTTTTCCCAGAAGTATAATCTTGTTGTATGTGCGCCATACGGATTCTTTTAAATCCCGTTCCGCCTTTTTCAAATTTATGGATAGCTGATGCTTTTGGGTCTCGTCAAGATGCAGTTCGTCCAGTTCGTCATCGATATCTTCCCATGCAAGCAATTTTCTGGCTTCTTCATAAAGAATTGCAGGATTGTCTGGAACACACCATATCAGGGCGCTTTTAAACGTCCTTGCTGATGTGCCGTACTCCCGTGTCATCTGGTCTATGAATTGCCGTGTTCGTTTTTCATCCTGCATTGACTGATCAGGCGATAGAACTACAAAAGTTAGTATTGCCCTATCTGGAATTTGGTTACTTTTTTCAGGAAAATAGATCCGCTCAATTCCAGAAATATTCGAGGGCATCATTGCAAAGGTTTTTTGTATTTCAGTTTTGACCCTTTCCTCAATCTTTTGAGGTTGAATCGTTGCCCTGCGGTCTGCAAGGAGTTTGTTCAGATTGGGGAGCAGGCTGAAACGATATTTAGTCTTTTCAACGGTGAGAAAATAACAGGATTCCGATAGCGCATCAAGCGCTGTTTCCACATTTCCTATATCAAGCCCGGGTTCTGCAACGGCAAGTCTGATTTCCGGTAACGTTGCCTCAGCCTTTACCTGACCACCATTTGATTCAAAAAATATGGTCGTTGCTGTCTTCTGATGCAGCCGTGTCTTTTTTATCGTATCAACAGCCTCTTTATCAAGCCTTACCGCATGGGCATCGGGTTTACCAGAGATATCGGTTGTTACTGCCCCTTCGAGTTTATCGCTTCCGATCTGCTCAAAAACTGCTGCCCGGAACATCGGATCATCAAGGGGCGCTGTTCCAAGGGTAATAAGAGGGTCTTTGTGCGCGCCTTTAAACCCATCCTGATATGCCCTTGACACCCATAGGGCAAGGAGCCTGAGAATTCCACGGGTCTGTTGAAATCGGGACAATGACTGCCATTTACGCTCAAAGACAGACAATACCATAGGATGAAAAGGATAGGTTGCTCCAAAAACCTCCCGTGCAGTATCTATGGGAAACCAGTTTGGCAATTGTTGTTTATATTCAACTACCCAATCTGCATACTCCCAAAAGACCTTTTTTGCCTCGTCTGGCAGCCCATGCCACTCAAAGAGCCTTCGTCTGATTATTTCGGATGTTTCTGCCTCAGCAGACATAATGACGGCCTTTCCGAGGCGATCAAGGAGTTTTTTAAACCTTGAATAGTCGGACTGGTCTTCCGCATTCATCTCAAGCTCAGAGGCAGGTATTGATACTGCCAGGACGACGTTGTCGTGGGCGCGTACTTCTTCTGAAAGATTTTGGAGGAAATTATAGAACTGCCCCGATAATCCGCTTTTTCTGTTGCGGCTTACATAATTCATCAGCTCATCCATCAGGATAAGGACAGGTTCATCTTCGGGCAGGAATTTCCGTATCACCTCGCTTGAAGGCGCTGTCATCGTCTTTTCATGTTCAGAAACGACGGAAAATGCCTCATCCCCTCCAATCTGATATGCGATTTCACCCCATGGCGTCTTTCTTAAGGGTGTGCCATCACTTCCGCCCCTGCCCGTTAAGGAGTCGAATTCCACACCAACAAAGACCGCAGTTCTGGCCGCTGGAATGGAATTAATCTTTGCCTTGTCCAGTATCGCCCTGACACCATGCCAGGTATTTGCAGTCTTTCCTCCCGTTGCAAGGTGATAAAGGAGGGCGAGGGCATGTGTCTTCCCACCGCCAAATTGGGTAGCCATATTAAAGACAGCGGATGTCTCTACTTTTATACCCGATAATCTCCTCATCACCTCGGCAGCAATGGCACAAAGACTTTTTGTCAAATACGTCCTTTCAAAAAACCGTTCTGGGTTCTGGTAATCTACCGGCGCCCTGCCATCTCGTATCTGATCAAGGTGGACGGCAAATTCCGAGGCGTCCAATGGGCGGCCTTCCCTCAGGTCTTCTCTTGGAGTAATGACTTTATACCAGGGTTTTAGTGACATAATTTACGTTTAAATAAATTCAACCTTAAATTCGAAAACATCTTTTATTGCCAGAAAATCTCTTTTATTTTGAGTATAGACAACTGCCCCAATTGTTTTGGCTGAAGAAGCAATTAAACAATCATTAGTTATAGAGCTACATTTTTTCAGGTTATAATGTTTTACACTTTGAAGTTTTATAAGAATTTCTCCCGCCTGTTCATAATCTTTTGTGGTAGGGGTAATAATTCTTCCTAATTTTTTAAACAATTTTATGAGGTCTTTGACTGTATATTTTTCATTCTTCCCATGAGCGCCAGCCAGGAGTTCCATCAATACTACAGAAGATAGATAAATAGGGCCTTCTGATATAAAAATATCTATGTACAAATCAGAATTTGTAAAAAGGTCTATATAAATGTTTGTATCTAATACTTTTTTAGTCATATACTCTTTTAATCTTCAATCCTTTGTTCTTTTCGAAAAAGCTTTTAACCTCTAAATTGCCAGCGAAAGAATCTATTGCAATTTTTATAGCCTCTGCGTTGTCTTTAACTTTAAAAGCCCTTTTAATGATATTGATATCACTTTTTTTAACCTCAAGTTGTTCTATTTTTATTACACTCGTTTTTGACATTTATGTCACACCTCCAAATTTTGCTAAAGAAAATATAAATTCTGCCTTGGACAAACCAGCTATTTCAGAGGCTCTTTCCTGTGATACTATCCCCATTTCGTACCATTTTGCCGCCGCCGCAAGACGCAATTCCTTGGCGAACTCATCCGGGTCTTTACGAAGCGCCGAAAACGCCCCCTCAGGCATATCAAGTTTTAATAATACAGGATAAATACCTCAGGATTTTGTTTTATTTTAACTACCTATTTCTTTCAATATTTCCATTTCTTTGCTCAAAATAGTATTAATTACCTTATCAAGCTCCATATTTTTGTCTAATGCCTTTTTCCTGAAAAATTCCTTAACTTTTTTATCTAAATATATTGGTATTTCCAATTCCTCTATAGGTCTGTAAAACTTACCCTGTTCTGCCTTTGAAAAATCATATTCTTTCTTCATTATTTATCAGTCCTCTCAACATATTGGTTAATTTCATTTTTGGTAGCCTTTCTTGCCGATATAATTCTTACAAACTCTTTGTCTTTGAACTTTCTAAACGTATGAACCACTACCAGAATTCGATTATTTGGAGTCTGTCCTGTTGTTATCCATCTATCCTCTTCTTTCGAATGCGCAACGTCAAAAAGTGACAGTTGATATTTATCTGCAAATACATAACAAGCCTCTGAAAATGTTACTTTATGTTTTCTTATATTTGACTTTTCCTTTTCAGGATCCCAGGCAAATTGCATTAATTCCTCTTATCAAGAATCAAAAATTAAATCTAAAATCCTAGTCCTTTCTTCCTTGCCAGTACCCCATCCACCCATCGTTTTTCATCTGAATTTTTGGGATAGAGGGCAGAAAATGCCTGGGCGAGACGCCAGAACCGTTCGTCGCGGCCAACGCCCTCCTCAACGAGGAATCGTTTCAAGGCCTCACCTCTGCCCGCTGCAAAGAGTATCATGGCCTGATGTAGCCTGTCAAGGGTTGTATTACCTAATTGAGTGACATGCCTTTCACCCAGGGTACTTGATTTTTCAACCTCCTCAAATTCTTTCATAAAATCAAATTGTTTTTGAGGGGATTTCTTTTTGCTTTTCCGTATTGTGTCACTAGTCTCGGCCTTCCCAAAAAGCGCCTTTGTTCTTTCATCTACGGGGATGAGTCTTGCCTTATCCCCTTTTATTTCAACGAGGGTCTGTAGTTTTTCCAGATGCACACCAAGCCCTTGCGCGATCTTTCGCGCTGCATCATACTCCAGGAAGTATCCACTGAGATTGACCTTTCCTGATTTCTGATATTCTTCCTCGTCTTCATGCATTTTCTCAGCATCATCCGGGACTAATCTTGATTGTTTCCCATTACCGTTTCCATTCTTTGCTGTTGATAATGTCCACAACCACATCGCCGTCAGGCGGGCGTCTTCCTCAAAACCAGAGGTATCAGCCCCTTCAAATATCATACTCAACGCCTCTTTTGCCACGGCAGCCCATACATGTTCAAGATATTCTTTCAGAGTAACAATCTCACCCGATGCCTTTTCTACCTTTGAATATCTGGAAAATATTTCCAATGCAGGACCAAGACAGGCAAATATGGCATCAGCGCCAACAATGCCCTCTTTTGCAAGTCGGGGCATCCAGTCATGGATGCGCTTTGGGAGTTTTGCAAGCACATCGCGCCAATCGCCATAGTAAGCACCATTTGAAATCTCACGGGGACGGCAGATAAGATGTATTGATGATGCAAGGCGAGCTTGACCAATGCCAGCAACTTTGCCTAACATTTCAGTATCTATCGGCCATGACCCAGTTATCTTCCAATCTGCATTTAGCATAGATTGAAGTTGCGCTTCCCAGCCTGATGTAGATTTATGCGCAAAAACTAACACTCCTATACCACCATCGCAAAGAACTCGTAACCCTTCCTTCATGGCTATTTCCATTTTTGAAAGATAAAAAGATTCATCCTTTTTTCCGACACTTTCAACTACTGTAGGTTCAACTATAATTTCGTCTGCTTTTTTTGTTATTCTTGCCTGTAAAATAGAATAATAAGATGAAATCAGAGTTCTTCGCAACCAAACATAAAAGAAATCGCTTAAATCAGCATAGGAAATCATGTCATAATATGGTGGATCTGTTATTAAAGCATAGGCAGCTTTGTCTGGAAGAGGATTTGACGTCGCTGATGAACATTCAACATGACCTATCGTAGAAACGGAATCTACTCCATGAGAAAGCATTTTATTTACCCATTCGACTTCAGACTCGATATCTCCTGTTACCTGTCCAAATACATTCGCTTCGCAAAAATCAAATACCATCGCCAATGCTTGACGGCTGAAAGTATTGCCTGCCATATACTCAGCCGACACTTTCCATCGACATAAAGAACTTAATTTATCAGCTATCTTATCAATGATAAATGCTAGGCATGTTTGTATTGCAATCGACAAGTCATCATAGGATTGTTTTCTAAATTGTTTAAATACTTCTTGTGTTAACTTTGCAAGTGTTATCAAAACTAATGCTTGACGAGCTGTAAATATATCGCCCCAAGTATGCATACCATACATTGGCAAACGATTGACTGAATGAGGGAGTGGATTAACAGGTTCATCTGGCACAAGACTCAATGCTCCCTTATGTTCACGTTTGCGCTTTTCCATTTCCTCTGCTGCCTTTTTTACCGCTTTCAAATCACGTTCTGTAGGCAAACGATAAAATCTGCCTTGCTGTCCTGGACGAGTTGTTACCACGGTAAATAGCCTTGCATCATTAGCACCACCACGTCGTGTTTTTAGCTGCTGCCTTATCGATTTAACAGGCGTTGTATAACCACACACTGGACACGTAGCAGAACCACGACGAACAGTGCCTTCCGCTACATCTTTAACTTTAGCGTTCTCAATTATGTTAAAATCCACACGCTTATTTTTGTGGTTTGGTATTATTTGCAGGGCAACAGAACGACTGCCTTTTTTAGCAAGCCATAATGAACGCATCAACGGCACTTCAGCACCGCATCCAGGCCCCTCACACCTTATCGTCCTTGCCCATAGATAGGCTATTGGCGTAGCACCGTCGGGATCTTTTGGGTAAAACTCGGAGAGTTCCTTTTCTGCCTCCTTCTTTATCCACTCTCCCCATTTTCGGACTTCATCAGCCAGTCTTTGACCATATTTCGGGATGTATTCAAGGACAACCTTGTTCAGGAGCACGGCAACGGGATTGAGGTCGGAGGCAAAGGCATCTGCCCCAACCCGCAATGCCTCAAGAGGTATGGAGCCACCACCTGCAAATGGGTCAACTACCAGTGGTCTTGTCCCAAGTTCACCACCAAGAGACTCATGGGCAACCTGTGTCAATGCCCTGCTTGTCTCCAAAAAATCCTTATTCGTTGAATTATCCCAATTTGCAAAGTCTGCAATGAAATCAAGGAGTGCCTGTCTAATTTCGATACCATCATTCCAATTTCGTGGCATTCCACCTCTCTTATCCCGAAATGCCTTCATCAGCCGAGCAGCCTCAGATTTAAATCTTTCAGGACAATCCAAATCCCCCGGATCAGGCCAGAGCGCCGCACAGATCACCGCACGGCAAGCCGCCAGCGGTCGTCTTGCCCACCATATATGAAGTGTAGATATATGCCCATGCCGGATAGACTTCTCCCTCCGCGCATGTTCAGAGATTTTTTTGATAGGCAGGTCAACTTCTATGAGGCGTTTGGGGTACGTCACTTATTACTCCATTCCTTGAACTTGTTGTGAAGATCTTTTAAAAATTTACCAAAGGATGCATCCACCTGTTCCATACGCTGCAAGTTCATGGTATTAACTATATCTTCTGCATACTCCATTCCTCCAAGAGGTGGAGTTACCCCAGCATTCTGTATTGCTTCAAGCAACAGTTCTTTGTAACGGTCTTTTGAACATTTTTGGTCCGGTGCATCACATCCCTTTCCCAGGACAGACTTGAATGCAGCCGAATCCAATAATAACCAACGTTCAATATGGGGATCAGGTATTGCATAGACCGTAAAATTCTTGAATTCTTTATTTGTTTCTTCGATCTCCCGTCTGCGTTCCGAATATCCCTTGCAGTTGGCGTCCGTTGCTGCAATGAGTAAGTCAGGCAACCGATCCATTTCGCGTCGTAAATCACGCAAATATGATTGATATTCTGTGATTACCTTGCCGTAACCTCCACGAACATTACGGTTCTCAATTTTGACTTCAATGCCATTTTCACACGCAAGCCTTTTGACTAACGTATTTATAAAAGTTTCGTGCCCATAATCTTCAACAAAGAGCACAATCCTACGCATCAAAATCACCCCGCAAAATACGATCGGAAGTGCAAAGTTTTTCTTCCGTATCTAAAGCCTTGTCTATGTCTGTGCTGCGCCACAAATTACCAAGTGTAGAAAAAGGTTCGATCATGGTATGCCCTTGTTCTTTACGGCAAGTATATAAATTCTCGTCGGAAATCATATCAGGCAAGATAGGTGAATGTGTGGTTACAATAAGCTGTGTGTCTCCTGTTGCAGTGCGGCTTTTTAACAAATCAGCAATCATGCGTATTCTCCGGGGATGAATACCATTTTCAGGTTCCTCAAACCCCAATAAGGCTGGAGGCTCTTTCGCACCACCCAAAGCTAACAACCCAAGCACACGCAATGTGCCTTCAGACAGAACACGGGCGGGAATAGGAGTTTTACCTTCTAAAAGCTTCAGTTCAACCTCACCCAAGTCATTCACACCAACTTCAATACCTGTTACGTCTGGTATGATCATGTGCAAAGCCTTTTCAACTGCTTTAAACTGCGGTTCATCAAGGGCACGTAAGGTGTTTAAAAAAGATGCGAGTTCTTCACCCATTAATCCGATATGGCGCACCTCTTTAACGGCATTAGGGGCGCGCATACGCTCTCTTGGCTCAAAGTAAAAGAAAAACCAACTTGCAAATTCCTGACGCATAGCAGCCAAATGTGGATAGTGGGGAGGATAAAGAGGCATGGAGAGGATGCTGTGATTTAAATTGCATTCGTGATATGTCGGGTGGGCTTGACCTTCCATCCGCAAATGAAGCCGATTACGAACTTTTTCAAGAAATGGATTCCTTTTCTTGTTTATTTCACCTTCCGTATTAAGCGCAGCCAGGTACTCATCACTTACTCGCAGAATACCTGATTTGGGAAGTATTTCTATTTCGATACGATACCGCAAGTATCTTTCACGCACGGGAGATAATAACTGAGTTTTCACTTCTGACTCAGAATTTTCGCCAGATGTCTTGGTCTTCTTCATTTCACGGATTTGATGGTTTACTGCCTCGATAATAGGTTTTGAAAGTTCGACATCAGCCTCAACACTAAACGATGCACTTTCCTGTGCAAGTAAGCCTTTAATTCCACTATCTCCAAAGGTAAAAGATTCCAGCGGCTTGCCACGATAAGGAGGTTCAAATGCATCTTTTAAAGTACGGCTCGTAGCAATTCTGGATAAAAGCTGTAATGCATCCAAAAAATTACTTTTGCCCACTGCGTTTGGACCAAAAAGAACAGAAAGTGGACGAAGATTAACGTCAACATCTACCAGCGACTTATAACCTTTTATCTTTATTCTTTTAAGCATCACGCAAACTCCAGATGGTTTTTTTGTTGCTATCTTCCATTTCTATCTTATTGAAAAACAATAACTTTTGTCAATTTCCTATTTATTAGCCTTTAAAGGTTAATAAATGGAATTTATCTATAAATTATATAACTGCATATAATTATAAATAGTTTTCACTATCTCTACGCAAAGCTATAATTTCTCTTATCGATTCTTCAATCAATTCCAACTCGATGCCGATTTCCTCTCGCAGTTCTTCTATCTTCATAAAAGCACCTTACCTCTGGTTTCAATCAAACGCGTAAAACGAGTAGACGGACTTAGCGGGACAATATCCAGCGTTGTATGCAACTCTTCTTCCAGTTTTGCGGCAAACTCATACAACTTCCATCCATGGATTCCATCACAGGCAAGGTCAACGTCTCTAGCCACATCTGGTGTCGACAGGGCGCTGCCAAAAAGAATCAACCGTTTAACGCCGTACGCCTTTGCCAAAGCCACGATTCTTTCAATTTGGGTTTGATTAACAGGCATATTTCGCCACTCCTTCGGTTAACAATTCAGGGTTCGGGTTACACACCTGAGCCCGCAATAACGCTGCACATAACACCGCACTACGCACCACCATCGGCAGCCTCGCCCACCATATATGAAGTGTAGATATATGCCCATGCCGGAGAGACTTCTCCCTCCGAACATATTCAGAGATTTTTTTGATAGGCAGGTCAACTTCTCTGAGGCTTTTGGAGTAAGATACCATATAAAGCTATTCAAAAGTTCTTTAATTCTTTATAATCTTCATTTCTATTGAGGATCATACCGATTAGTATTGTTTTAGATTTCTGGTCAATAGCATATACGATTCTATATGCTCCCTGGTCAACCCTGTAACCGGACAATCCTTTGTAACGGAAGTTTTCAAGCTTTTTTGCATCCTGTGGCAGGGTGTTTCTCCGTAAAGAAAGTATTTTCATAAAGACCTGCCTGAGTTTTTTTGCATCGGATTGTCCAAGCGCTTCAAGCTTTGTTAATGCACGGTCTGAAAATTCTAAGTTATAGCCCAACCTTTACCCTTTTCGCCACTTCTGTAAGTGAATGAAATTTTCCTGTTTTTATCGTTTCTTCAAGGAGTTTTGATTCATAAACATCTTCGAGCGCTTCAAGTTTTTTATAGTCATCATATCCTACAACAACAGCAACCGGTTTTTTCCTCCTTTCAATAATTACCCTTTCTTTATGATGTTCTGCTGCCGTAACAACCTCAGATAATTTGGCCTTTGCATCTGCCAGACTTAATGTTTTCATGATGTGCCTCCATTTATCGCCTTTTATTTATGTCTTTCATAAACATTTAAGCACTGACAAACACAGTTTGTCCGTGCCACCCTAAACCCGCTCAAATAAAATGATAATTTCTCTATAATATAGTCTGTTTAGTCATATTAGTCAAGAAAGTGTTTCGGAATAAACGTATTTGCATCAATTATTTCAATTTGGATTTGATTAATAGGCATCTCTTGCTATCCTTGTCGTATTACTTTATAAAAACTTCTTTTTTTGCAAGTTATTACAAACTCCCTCATCCCCCTAGTTATTAAGTAAGGGGGATGATGGTGTGGCATGCTGCGTTATGATTAACTTTTTCCCATAATAGCTTCTGAACCTACCTGATAGTGATCAATTTTTATTATTGGCTTCCAATCAAGTCTCATCGGATTCTGTATAGGATGAATCTCTGGTTTCAATGAGCAATTATAAACCACATAGAGCCAGAAGTCATTCTTTAATCTTTCTGCGGTCTTATATTCATTCGCAGTTAAAACCACGGCTCCAATCGCTGCCCTGCCTTTTACCTCGATAAATCTTACTTCAGTAAACGTCTTCTCATCAAAAGGATGCGGCTTGCGTGATATAAGGTCAAATCCACGATCCTGGCTTGATACGTCCTCAACTACCCAGCCCCGACCCTCTTCGAATATTTTTACTTCCTGCATGGCTATTTTTTCAATCTCATCATCTCTCACCATGGGCGCTAATTCAGGCGAAGTCCTTTCAGGATGAGGCAACACCCATGCCCTGCCAATATGATCAATATCGCCTATGACGCAATGACCTTCCATGTGAAGTTCTTCCCTGCGATTTTCCAACCGGTGGTTAAGCTCATCCAACCTGTCTTCTGCCTGTTTGATGGCATTTGCAAGTTGAGGGGATGTATCACCACGGTTATCCCTTCTGTCTGATAATTCTGCAAGGTGCAGATTCTGTCGGTTAATCAATTCATTTAAAGATAACTCCACATGCCTGGAGATTGTCTCTATCTCCCTTTCCCTTTGTTTCTTCACATCTTCAAGCATCGGTTTTAAAGCTTTTTCGACCAAGGCAAGTTCAGCCTCTTCACGAGATGGCAATTGAACATCATCAGGTACTCTGATTCCCATGGGAGCAACGGTTAAATCAAGGAATAACGTCGGCTGGCGGATGTGGAGATTACCCGATATTTCTGCCTCTATTGCGAAGAGTTTACGGTGGATGGTATTGCCCTTGCCATCTTTGATGGATGCACAAAAGACATCAATCCCGTATGGGTCTTTTCGATGCAGGTCATAAAAAACAGCACCCTTCCGGAGGTCGTCTCTTACCCTGTCTAAAACGTCTTCCCTTACTGCCTCAAAGAGAGGATGACCGGGTGTAACCCATTCTAGGGTTGCATCTGTTTTCAGGAACTCTTTGTCAAATATGATTTGTTTGTATTCCCTGCCGAGTTTGCCAAATTGTGGTTCCAATTTTTCTCCAATGGTGAGGAGTGGTCTGGGAATCTTCCCAATACGGTAGATATGGCCATCCTTTTTAGCCTCTTTTGGATAAATTCCTGCAATGGGTCCTGCCTTTATAAAAAAGTCTTCTACGATTTCCGGGACTAATCTGCGCTCTTTTGCCTCAGATGACTTGCCAATGAGGGAACTCAGGTTCAATTCACGTTTTGCTAACCCTTCAAGGGTTGAATGGGTAATTTTTCTAAACCTCTCCGGGTCTACATCCCGCACGATCCTTGCCTCTATATCTGGCACGTTAATCTTATGGGCATAAAGATCACGAAACAGTTTTTCGAGGAGATTTGAAGGCAAAACCTCTCCTACCACATCAAAAACCTGATCTGTTCCCAACTCTCTCCGTATTTCCCTGAGTCTTTCCAGGAGCTTCTGGAGTACCCTGCCTTCCCGTGTGTTTATTGCTGCAAAATTAAAAATAACGCAATCATGTTCCTGACCATACCGATGTATTCTACCCATGCGCTGTTCAAGACGCATGGGATTCCATGGAATATCATAGTTGATCATGAACCAGCAAAACTGGAGGTTGATACCTTCACCCGCTGCCTCTGTTGCAACAAGCACCTGGACGTCTTCTTTGAATTCCCTTTCTGCATATAAACGGGTACCCGGGGTATCCCTGTCGCCAATCTTCATGCTTCCATGAATCTGGGTAACCTTGAGTTTCCATTCATGGAGTTTCCCCAAAGGGCGGCCATCTTTGCCATCACCGGCAAGGTAATCGAGGGTGTCTTTGTGCTCAGTAAATATGAGGAGTTTCATTTTTTGATTATCAAAAATATGATGATCTGTAAGTATTTCTCTGAGTTTTACCAGTTTGGACTCAACTTCACCCTTTTCAAGGTTCTTTGCCTGATCTATGAGTTTAGAAAGCTGGAGGATTTCTTCTTTTAAGGCCGTTGGATTTACATCTGCAACAACGTCTTCTAATTGTTTGATGATCTCTTGTTGTTCGTCTTCTGGTAAATCTTCAAAGTCATCCGGTATCCTTTTTTCCACTTGTGATTTTTTGTATGCCTCTGGATCATCCAAAATCCTCTGCCTTCTGTCCCGCATACGTTCAAGGCTGCGTCTGACTGCATACATACTTGAAGCAAATCGGCGTTGGAGCATTGCCATGGTAAAGCCAAGCGCGCGCCCTTGAGCCGAATCGTCCTCTGCCGCCTTAATTGACTGATCTTCAACATACCGTGTCAGGGCATCATAGAAATCCCACTCCTCAGCATCTATCTTAAAGTCGGCAGTATAAACCTCGCGATTCGTGAATATCTTTTTGACATTGCCGGTATCAGTATTTGGAAACGTAACCAGTGCTTCTTTCGTTCTGCGTAAATAAAATGGAGCACTATTACGCCTCATTGCTTCTTCAAGACTTTTCACATCACCATATACGTCTTTATCAAGGAGTTCGAGAAAGAGACAAAAGTTCTTTGGGTCACCTTTATGAGGAGTGGCTGTCATTAATAAATAGTGGTCAGTCCTCTTAGAAAGTTCTTCGCCGAGGTCGTAAGCAAGGGTTGTTCTGTCACTGCTATAAGCGCTCATCTTATGCGCCTCATCAACAATGATAAGATCCCAGTGACTACGAAGGAGACTATCATTAGCATCCTCAATACGGGATACCCACGAGATAGATGTAATAACCTGGTTTTTCTCCTGCCAGGGATTTGTCCCGTAATTAGCCCTTAAAACATCGCTTCTAATGATTTCAAAGTTTTCGCGAAACTTATCTTTCAATTCCCTTTGCCACTGGAAACACAGGTTTGCAGGAACTACAATCAAGGTTCGTTTTATAAGCCCTCTAATCTTTAGTTCCTTCAAAAGTAGCCCCGCCATGATTGTTTTTCCAGCACCTGGATCATCAGCCAGAAGAAATCGTATTCTCGGCAATGCCATGAAGTAATCATAAACTGCTTCAAGTTGATGGGGTAATGGATCAACACGAGCAACAGAGAGTGAGAAGAATGGGTCGTATTCATAAGCAAGAGATAAACGCATGGCTTCAATGCCAAGCCTGAACTTTGTTGGGTCTCCATCAAATGGCTCTTTCTCTGGAGATATTGTAAGTTTTGATAACTGGTGGGTTTCTAAAATAATTTCATGAACCTGATTTGTTTTCAGACCTTTGCCAATGAGTTTGAGAGAATTTCCCAGGGGAATGGTTACAATCACCTTAACAGGTTCTGGTAGGATCGGGCCATGAATTGTTGTGTTTGGTTTAAGGTGAGCAAAAGATAAAATATCTTTAGTCATTTCATTTTCTAAAGTGTATCATAACCATTGTTTTCTAAATCATTTCGCAAGGTCATCAGCGCAGGCATAATACCAACTTCATTTAACCACGTCAATTAATATCGTACACTGGTTCGACTGTATCTGGCGCTTCCTAAAAATAATCTTCAAAAAAGTAAATTGATAAAAAAACGTTTAGGGAAAAGACCTTTTTGCTCGCAACTCTTACTCTTAGAATGTTATGGAATGGGTCAGGAATCGCTAAATTTCTAGAATGGCGATAATCTGTCTGTCCTATTT
>JAJTXE010000103.1:0-4401 GCA_021463795.1 Candidatus Brocadia sp.
GTAGTAGCCACGGTCATAAATTTGGGTCGTATTCGCTTGACCGCTCCCCGGATAATTGCACTGCGCAACTCACTCAGGTTGCCAAGTCGTCCTTCTTTTTTCGCCTGCTCATACGAGAGGTCGAGATAGAGGAGCATGAAGATCCCTGTTTCAGCATCTACCCCCAGCAAGGCGATCAATCCTACCCACACCCCGATGCTCATGTTATAACCAAGCAGATACAAAAGCCACACTGCACCGATGGCAGAAAATGGTACCGCCAGCAGGACAATGAATGTCCTGGTCATCGACCGTGTGTTCAGATAAAGCAGGAACAAGACCAGCAAAAAAGTCAGTGGCATAACAATCTTCAGGCGCGCCCAGATCCGCTCCATAGCTTCATATTGTCCGCTCCAGGATATGGCATAGCCCGGCGGCAGTTTTACGGTATCCCTTATCAGTGGCCCGGCCTCTGCAATGTATCTGCCCGCGTCCCGTTCATCAATGTCCACGTAAACATACCCGGTCAGCATGCCGTCTTCGTCCCGAATCATAGAGGGCCCTGCAGTTGCACGGATATGAGCGAGCTGATCAAGCGGAACCTGTCTCAGTCCTTCCGGATCAGACACGAGAACACGTGCCAGATCTCCCATATCTGTCCGGAAATCGCGCATATAGCGCACATTGACCGGATAACGTTCCCGCCCCTCCACGGCGGTGGTAACATTTTCACCACCGATAGCGTTCTGGACTGCTGCCTGTGCTTCATCAATATTCAAACCGTACAACGCCAGTTCATCGCGATCCCATTCAATGTCGAGAAAGTATCCGCTGCCGGTGCGCTCCGCAAAAACGCTACGGGTTCCCCTGACGGAAGGCAATATGGATTCAATTTGTGTCCCCAGCTCTTCAATTACCCCGACATCTGAACCAGAAATCTTGAGACCTATCGGAGTGCGTATGCCGGTGGATAACATATCGATCCGTCCTTTGATCGGCATGGTCCAGCCATTGGCCAGCCCGGGTAGCCGTAAAGCGTTGTTCAATTCGGTGATTAGTTGTTCCTGAGAAATGTGATCGGGGGTAACGTGGCGCAAGATCACTTTAAACCATTCCGGAGCCCACGACGAATACCAGGTATTCACCCGGCGCCACTCAGCCCTGGGACGCAGCGTGATTACGGTTTCAAGCATGGACAGTGGCGCAGGGTCCGTGGAGGTCTCCGCCCGGCCTGCCTTGCCCATTACCCGATCCACTTCTGGGAACTGTTTGATGATGCGGTCAGTAACCTGGAGCAGCTTCTGTGCTTCCGTTATGGAAATGCCGGGCATAGTGGAAGGCATATACAGAAGCGCTCCCTCATCCAAAGGAGGCATGAACTCCGAACCCAGTTTCTGAAATACCGGGATGGTAATGGCAATCATGGTCAGCGCGCCAGTGATTACCACCCACTTATGCTGTAGCGACCATTCGACCGCTGGCTGATAAAGACGGATTAAAAAGCGGCTAATGGGGTGCTTCTCCTCAGCATGGATGGTCCCCACCAGGACACGGTTCGCCGTCCGGCTTAGCCATAACGGGCGAAAGTTGAAGTTCTTCAGGAATATAAACGTAACCCGCAAGGCCGGATCCAAGGTAATCGCCAGGACGGCTGCAATTATCATGGCGAGATTCTTCGTGTAGGCAAGAGGCTTAAAAAGTCGCCCTTCCTGCGCCTCCAGGGTGAGGACGGGAAGGAATGAGACCGCAATCACCAGCAGGGCAAAGAAACTCGGTCCGGCGACCTGCTTTACGGCGCTGATCACAACCGTCTGGCTATTCTCACGACTGCCTGAACGTTTCCATTCCTCCAGTTTTTTGTGGGTCTGCTCTACCACCACAATGGACGCATCCACCATTGCTCCAATGGCGATGGCAATGCCGCCAAGAGACATAATATTAGCATTCACTCCCATGAGCCGGAACGGGATAAAAGAAAGGAGCACCGCAACCGGAATGGTAATCGCCGGTATGATGGCACTCGGGAAATGCCAGAGAAAGAAGAGTATAACGAGCGTCACGGTAACGATGATCTCCATCAGGTTAATCTTCAGACTATCGATGGCCCGCAGAATCAGGTCAGAACGGTCATAAATGGGAAGCACCCTCACGCCGGAAGGAAGCCCTGGCTCGATCTCACGGATTTTGACCTTAACCCGTTTAATGACATCCAGTGCATTTTGTCCCTGCCTCATAATAACGATTCCGGAAACGACTTCTCCCGTACCGTCCAGGTCAGAAACTCCCCTGCGGATATCCGGTCCCAAAACTACCTGCCCTATATCTTTTACACGAATAGGGACGCCAGCTTCACCAGTTGCGACAACGATATTTTCAAAGTCGTATCTGGAACGCGCGTAACCACAGCTTCGCACCATATATTCAGTTCCCCCAAACTCTACCAGACGTCCTCCCACTTCATCGTTGCCACCGCGCACCGCATCCACCACGCGTCGTATTGAAATACCGTAAGACTGAAGCCGGTTGGGGTCCACATTTACCTGGTACTGTTTTCCAAAACCGCCGATGGGGGCAACTTCTGCAACACCCGGAACGGACTTCAGATAGTAGCGCAGGTACCAGTCCTGATAAGAACGGAGTTCAGCCAGGCTGTACTGACCAGTTGAATCCACGAGGGCATATTGGAAGATCCAGCCCAGACCAGTGGCATCCGGCCCCAGTTCGGTTTTTACCCCCTGGGGAAGACGCGGCAACACTGAGGCAAGATATTCCTGCGTCCGTGACCGTGCCCAATAGATGTCCGTACCCTCCTCAAAAACAACATAGACAAATGAGTAACCAAAATCAGAAAATCCCCGCACCGCTTTTACCCTGGGCGCACCAAGCATTGCTGTCACAATGGGATAGGTTACCTGATCTTCAAGAATGTCCGGACTGCGATCCCAGCGCGAATAAATGATTACCTGCGTATCACTGAGGTCAGGGATGGCGTCCAGGGGAACTTGGTGCATTGACCACCAGCCCAACAGGCAGGCAGCGGCTATCATCAGAAAGACGATAGCCCGGTTTTTTACCGATAAATCAATGATCCGGTTAATCATGGACGGAATCTCCATGGTGTAGAGGGTTCGATTGCTGACTGTCATTTGCTATCATTTTCACGTAGTACTCGATTGCCCCAGAGAATTTGCTCTTACATTGTTCACTGCAGAAATAGAGAGACACTCCTTCATATTCGATTTTCAATCCCGCAGCCAGGGCCTTCTCTTCAGGGACAAACATTCCACAAACGATATCCCGAGAGAATCCATTCATGGCAGACTCTCTGTTGCGCGTGGGTATTGCCGGTAGGTTCCCTCCTACGGGTACTTTTATGAACTGGCCATGCCCTTCATCAAACCGGTCCTTGCATGCTCCGGAACAGAAGTAGTACGTCGTGTCTGCACAGACGCTTGTCCATCCCGCCTTTTTTACCTTGCCGGAATACACCTCCATGCCGCACACCTGGTCTTTTTCAGGCGTACCAAAGAGACCAGCAGCCGCCAGGTTCATCCGGCTTTCGGAGTCGATGAGGAAGTTACCCGAAACGACAATCTGTTCTCCGGGCATTAACCCTTCAACGATCTCCACACGGTCGTTCAGGTACCAGCCTGTTTTTACCGGGCGGGGTTCAAAATATCCGTCACCCAGAGAAACAAAAACGGTCTTCCTCAGCCCTGAATCGAGGATCGCATCCGCAGGAACGGTAATGGCAAACGGGCGGGGGATAAGAAACTCAATATCTACAAACATATCCGGACGAAATACAAAGTCGGGATTGTCCACCTCCAGACGCACCTTCAAAGCGCGCGTGACAATATCGAACTGAGGCAGAATGTCTGTTACCTGTGCCGTAAATGCCTGATCCTGATGGGGAAGAGAAATCCGTGCGTGCATTCCTGGCGTGATGTACTTCGCTTCGTGCCCAAAAACGTTTGCCAGAATCCAGACCTTGCTAAGATCAGCTATCCTGTACCACTCTGTTCCCTTATCGAATTTCATGCCGAAAGTAGTATTCCTTGCCAGCACAAATCCGGATACGGGGGCATATATTCTGAAGGTTGCGGGTACTTCACGCGTGCGACGGATCTCCTCGATCTGAATGGCGGATATCCCCAGATTTAACAGTCTATCGTTAGCTATTTGCGAACCTTCAATAGCCGCTTTTGCCTGCGCCGTGGTCTCCGCTATGCTTCTCTTCTGACGGTCTAATGTCTCGAGGGTGACCATGTACGCCTGAACCGGGTAACGTGCCTCAGGTGCGGAAAACGTAGCGAGCCATTGGTCCTTTGTGACTTGACTGCCGGTGGTCACCGTCGATATCTCGCGGATCACGCCCTCCACCCCGGCATTTAGCCGGTAAAGCCTGGTTTCATCTGGTGT
>JAJTXE010000104.1:0-2016 GCA_021463795.1 Candidatus Brocadia sp.
AAGCGGATAACCTTCAAAAAAACAGCTTTGTAGTGAGGAAAATATTTGAAGACCCTTGTATGCCAGCTACTTATGCTCTTAAATGCGTAACTTAGGTTAACGTTTGATTGCAAAGAGAATACTCATCTGATACATATGGGAGCAAGAACTATTCAGATAGAGGATATAGTAAAATAGGTATGGGTTATCTATCTTATTATCGATACGCAAAGGATTCCTAAGCCAGGAGGTCTAAGAGACCCTTTTGTGTTTCTACGGATGTTTTCAAGGCAACGGCGTTGGCAGAAAAGAGGTGCCTGGCGCTTATCTGCCTGAGAATTTCTTCGTTGATGTCTACATTTGACGCATCAACGACAGCCCCATTTGCATGCTGATACACCGGCCCCGGTTCGGCGCCTTCCGTGATGTTGACGGCAACCATGCCATGGTTGCCCTCGCTCAGGCTGGCACGCTGTTTTTTAAACCCATCGGTATTCATATTTGCAACATTATACGCCGACACGCTCAACATATGTGACGCTGCCTGTATACCGGAGACTGAAACGCTGAAAGATAATGACATACCCCACCTTCCTGAGATTCCGTTTTGTTGTGGCACGAAAGCATTATCGTATTATCGGTAGAATCACAGAGTTTATGAGAAGGTCAGCTCCAACTCGGAAAATACGCTATTTTCTGCAACGGGCCAGGAGAAATTTCGGGAAGAAGTATAATCACGGTGGGGTAGGCGCTACTCACCATCTTGATCGATATTCAAAACGAAATCTCAGGTTAATCGCTGGATGCATTTCTCCAGAGTACTACCACAGAGCGCGGCGCCGCCTGATAAGGATGATTTGGAATCGGTGGCGATACCTGCCATTCGGCAATGTCATTTGGGGAATCGAGGGCAGTGTCGATCCACCGGCGCCAGGGGTTTTCCCCCCCGTTTTCTGCCTGCGGCAGTTCAAAGTCGAGCGGTTCCCAGTATGCATTCATGATCATATGGAAGAGGATCTTTTGTTTTTTTAGCTCCGCGGTGAATGCTATGCTGTGCGAATCGTCCCCCCAGTCCGGCTGGCCAAGTTTTGTGCCGTGCCAGGACTTGTTGGCCTCACCGATCATCTGGTTCAGGCTTATCCGCTGTTGTTCGTACTCCGTGTCCCGCAGGCGTCTTCGTGCAATAAGTAATTGCACAAAGCGGTGCAGATCGGCATGTTTTGTGACCAGTGTCCAGTCAAACCAGCCAATAGTGTTGTCCTGGCAATAGGCATTATTATTGCCGTCCTGGGTGCGCCGCACTTCGTCACCCATGAGAATCATGGGCATCCCGAGCGATAGTAACGTGACCGTCAAAAAGTTTTTTGCCTGCCGGTTCCGCAGTTGTTCCACTGCCGGATCATCCGTAGGTCCCTCGGTTCCGCAATTCCAGCTGAGATTGTCGTTTGTGCCGTCACGATTGTCTTCGCCGTTGGCTTCATTATGTTTGTTGTCATAGGAAACGAGGTCATTGAGCGTAAAACCATCGTGACAGGTCACGAAGTTGACGCTTTGCTCCGCCTCCCGGTTCTCATGTCCGTATATCTGGGGACTTCCCACCAGCCGGTCGGCAAAGCGCGCCAGTGACCCTTTCTCGCCCCGGAAGAAGCTGCGAACATCGTCGCGAAATCGTCCATTCCATTCTTTCCAACTATCTCCAACAAAACTGCCCACCTGATACAGACCGGCGGCATCCCATGCCTCTGCGATGATCTTTGTACTAGCAAGAACCGGGTCCGACTCAATATCCCAGAGCACGGGCGGGTTTGACATCAGAGCGCCTGACGCGTCGCGTGCAAGGATCGATGCAAGATCAAAGCGGAAGCCGTCTACGTGCATCTCTTCGACCCAATAACGGAGACTATCCACAATCATGCGGCGCACGACGGGATGATTGGCGTTGAGTGTGTTTCCCGTGCCGCTGTAATTGGAGTAATATGTGCGATCTTGCTCGAGGATGTAGTATATACTGTTGTCCAACCCCCGGAAACTCAGCGT
>JAJTXE010000105.1:0-1405 GCA_021463795.1 Candidatus Brocadia sp.
AACCACAACCTTGCATAAGGAAGGGAGATCTGTATAATGTTAGAAAGTAACGGTTGTTTGCAAGTAGACCCAGTTGGTATCAGTATCACCAACGTTATTTTCTATCCAGTCCTCAACACCAAACCAGGAATAGCCTGCAAGAATACCTACGTTCTTATACAACTGGTAACTTACCGTCAAATCCACTTCCTGTGCCAAGTCTCTGTCATTATCATCATACCCACCAAGAGGACGTGGAGTGGCCAAGGCAGCACTTGCCAGATACCAACCATCTTTTGCCTCATCCAACATAAACCAATGATAATCAACCTGCACCGTAAGCTTAGTCGTTGGCACAACCTTTACATTAAACCTAAAGTCATGCATATTCTGCCACGACAAGAGGTCTGCAAAACCATATATACCATTCATGTGGTTTGTTGGATACAGGTTATCAAAAGTCTCATGATCATTGTCGGTTGGATCGTCATCGCCAGAAGCATGGTCATATTCAAAACCAAAACGTGGCTTCCATGCCAAGTCTTTAAACGTATATCCCGCTTTAGCGGCAACGGCGTATGCCTTATGTGTTTGATCGCCAAAATCACCAAACTGGCCATGCATTTCCAAGGTATAATCAATAGCATCTAGGTTGGGGATCTTACCGTCTAACCTAAAGCCAAAATCGTGAACCTCGAGCGACTCGCCACCGGCAGTGGAATAACCGCTACCCACGGCAATATTACTCACATTGTCCTCATCATTTCTCTGGATATACATAAGTTCTAATAATGCGCCAGGTACGAGCTTCTTAAATGCCAACTGGGCAGCATACATATTTTCATCGCTGTTATCACTTCCGTCGACTGTTGTAAATCCATCCTCATCGACCCTTGCTGCGATAGCTTCTATGTGTACTTCATCTGTATCCCACATAAACCGACCAGCGTCAAAGGTACGTCCTACGTTTGACCATACGAAGTTACCCAGAACCCGGTGATCGCCCCATATAATTTCTTGCCGGCCTACCCTCACGGTTAATGGCAAATCAAACAATTTTCTTAGGTCAAAGTATCCCTGATGAAGATCGAAGACACTATTTTCACCATAGGCATTGGCAAATCCAACAGTCGTTCCTTCAGCGCCAAACGTTCTGGCATCCTGGAGTTGAATAAATACCCTTAAATGCTCATTTACATCTGCATCTGCCCAGAGCCGTGTCTGGTTTAATACATAATCGTCATCATATGACGTTCCCCGGCCAGCAATTCCCGTTGCGCCTGGTAAAGTAGCATTGCTGGTAGGTACCTGGTAGAGACCATTCGCATACTCTGCGCGGGTTCTGATCTGTCCGCCCAATTTTACCTTTTTAGCAAATTCAGAATAGACATTTCCAGCAATATCTTCTGCCTTGATTGGTTCTGCA
>JAJTXE010000106.1:0-3682 GCA_021463795.1 Candidatus Brocadia sp.
GACATTATAATTTTTTTTATTTGATAAGGCAAAAAATCTGCGATTTTTTGCTCTGGAGAATTTTTTTCGCTTGACAAAAGCCTTCTAATGGGTGACACCAACAATGCTCCCCTCGGGCGATCCGAATCGCAAGAGAGAAAGCAAGGCGAAGGGTCAGATGAAGGCGGGAGGGCAAGAGGGCCGTGATGGAGTAACGCTGAAAAAGGTAAACAATCCTGATAAGGTGGAAATAATAAAAGTAGATCGGAGGAAGTATCCGCGCCGTAGATACCGGTTGGCAGGATACGAATGGTATTCCGCCGTGGACTGCCCGGTTTTGCCGACCCATAACGGCCGGGGATGGAAATACGCTGAATAATTACAAATTTTAACTTCTTTTTTGCCAGATTTATGACTTTTTACACACACAAAACTTAGAAGACCCATTTTTGATTTTTGGATTTTGTTTTAGTAGAAAACAGGGAAACAATTAAAAAAAATCAGGCCACTAATCAACAGGCTGTCCGAGAATACGATGGCAACTTCAATGGTATACTATATCAGTATAATTGAGCAATATATAGTATAGCATTTAGTACTCAAGGTAATTCTCGGACAACCTGTCAAAGTGTGACTCCCTCGTGCCAAATTGTAAAGGAGGCTTTTTATGAAAATACCTATCATGATGCCGGGTAATAAAGATCTTGGAAGCAGATTACAAATTTATTATTCAATTTTATTGTTGATAATGTCAATAACTTTGATGAGTTGTAACAATACTAAGCAGCTTGAACGCATCGCCAAAGATTGGTGTATGAATATTCGTGCCAGCCAGGTGATTCCGGTATATCCACTTACAGAAGACATCCAACCGGGTGATGTCTTTCTGGTACAAACACCAATAGAAGAACAGGTTAAGGTTTATAAATCAAAAGGTTTCTTACCGTTGGATATCCATCTGATACGATTACAACCAACAAACTATTGTAGTTTTTATTCGGGCGGATATGATGTTGTCGATGAATTAGTTATACCTCCACGACATTGGCAGTTCAAGCAGCAGACCATGACAACAGGTTATGTAAATGCTCCACATTCGGCATTTCCTTCATATACTTTTTCTGTTAGACGCAGCCAAGGATTTAATATTGCACTACCTGTACATGGTATACCAGTAGCACTGAACCTTCTGGACTCGGAGCAAGCGCATGGCAGTATTACTATTACCGATTCGTATACGTACGGGACAGATTTGTGCGAACTGGAGCGACTCGTCAGAGAATGGGCAAATAAAAAGGCTGATTTTTTGGGGCAATTTGCACCTTCCAAAATTGCCGGAAAAACCAAATTAAAAAGAAACTTTTTGCGCGTCGTAAGCAGGGTGTATCTAACTGGTAGGGTGAATATTTCCCTTTTTAACGATGAGGCATTTGGATCAACCGTATCTGGTGGTGTTCCGGGTCAGGTGGGCTTAATGAATCTTAGCTCCACGACGAATGCCACTGAAAACTTCAACGAGATTAATAAAATTCTCAATAATGCATCTGACGGAACGCAGGCTACAGCGTTGGAACCAACAATAAGCGGCACACTAAAGCTGGTGATGGCCTCCAGTCGCTCGGTCACACTGGTTGAGACCTTTCCACGTCCACTGGTTATTGGATACATCGCGTTCGATCTACCCATTCGTGAGGATGGTAAACTTGGATCGGCCGTCTCAACACAATTGCAGTTGACTGAGGCAAGCGTTAGCAATGCCATTCCTTATAACTCAGATGAAGATACGAAAAAGATCAGTGATTGGTTAGATTTGGATGAAAAAAACAAAGAAACGTTAACAAACTGGTTAAGAGATGAGAAAACACAAGACTGGTTGAGGAAGAATGGCTGCGATTGGGTAATAGGTAGAGAGCATGAGACGACAAGGATCTTATATGGAGATTGTAGTCAGTTAAGAACGGAAATAGTAAGACACTTTGGGATTCAAAAGCGAAAATAAGTGTTTAGATTTTTATAAGAATAAATTACAAGCTCATACTTGAGAATACATAAAGTTTCTAGAAAGAAAGGGAAGATATTTATGTTTACACAGACCACAATACAGGTAAAGAAAGTTATTGTTTTTTTTGTCCTGAAAAATGGAATATATAGTGGTGTGTTGACTCAAAATTTGCTATACACATGGATGTTCAACTTAGTTATACTGATTTTAGGAATGAATATAATGCAGGCTAGCGAGAATGCGCAGACAGAGAAAATTGGGCAGATAACGCAAGACAGCAATACTGCTAATTTAAAGAGTCAGGAAATCAACGTACAGGAAGCAAAACCCCGTTTAGGGTTGAAGAAAGTTCCAGCACGGAAGGTTGGCGAAGTAGTTGATAGTTACATTATGAGGGATAAGATAAAACATCTGGAGGTTAAAGAAGATAATGAGGGATTTATTATTATACCGAATCCTGGGAGTACTAGCTTGGGATGGGAGCATATCGGGTTGGAGAGATGGGGGCATATCGGGTTGGGGCGTTGTTCCGCATATCCGCTTTCTGAAGAACAACAGACCTTGTACGGAGAAGATGAGAACGCGGAAGAGATACAGGTTTGGTTAAATAGGGAAAAGGAAAATTGTGAGAAGTTAGATAACTGGTTGGGTGAGTATCAGGTAAAAAATGGAACGAATTCAATAACAAACATTTTGTATAGCGAAGAATATGGTGCATTGCGGGTAGAGGTTATAAAACAATTCGGAATTCGATAGAAGAAAAGGGATCACCCTTGATTAGTGATTATTTTGTTGGCAATAAAAGGCAATTTTATAAGAGACCATCGGCATTTAGCTTTTTTTGAGTTCTTCAAGACTAATACTTGGTTCGTTCTTGCGCTCTGCTATGACTGTTAGATCATGAATATCTTCTGACAGTTCTTCATAATCCTCAGGCGGTAAAACAACAGATGTCTTTTTATCCGATTCATCTACTAGAAATTCATTGGGGCCGTGCCTTGATTTGTGATTATAATTTGAATACGAAACTTTTGCATCCACGCTAATCCCCGGTTCACATGCCCCTCTGAATCATTAAAACCCAGAGGGTATTTTGTTGATTATTGGACCGAGCTTACTTTTTTGTTAATGTTTTTTTATCTGTTTCCATCCATGATGGTAGAGGCTCTCCCGTTGCTTCGTGGTAAATAGTTTCTGGCGATACATCCACATCTCCAGGCCAACATAATACACCCAGTTCGGGATGTATATATGCTTTTTTAAAGTATTCAATGTCGTAAAAGCGCGCGTACACACTGCCCTCTTTTATATAATCTTTAAAATCAACTATTCCACCTTTTCCATTTTCGAAGGTAAGTTTAAGTTTATATCCGCCGATGTACTTTATTTCTGTAAGATCATAATACATAAGGTAACCTCCTTATTTTAATGGTTCAATTTTGAATAATGGTTTTTCTTGTTCTGCTGCTTCCCAATTTTCCAAGAGCTTATCCTTGTGGAGCGCTGCCCATTCTATAACAATCCCAAGCGCCCTGGGAGGGAAATATCCACTTATAACCGAAAAATTGGATATTTCTATAGCTATTTTATAATTCCCATATCTAGCCGAACTTACGCAAAAAGTGTAGCCGAAGCGGTACTTTTGCATAGTGAGCAAGTCGTAAGTGGTTGAATAATACGGGTCGAGAATTTTTGCCGGCG
>JAJTXE010000107.1:0-3241 GCA_021463795.1 Candidatus Brocadia sp.
GCTCATAGCTCATAGGTCATGGCTAATCTGTTATTTGCTTGAAAAGTTGAAGGTTTTTAATACGCATTACTTGGGAGTGATAAGAAAAATTGTAAGTTGATAGTTTGGAAAGAGAGGATTATGGAGTTTGATTGCTATATAAAATATATTTGTATGTGCACATAAAATATTATAATATATTATCGTGAAGGCAATTATTGATACCTCAACTTTGATATCTTTAGCACGAATAAGTTACCTTGAGCTTGTTTCAAGATTAAATATTAATATAATTTTGTCAAGAAAAGTTTATGAAGAGGCAGTTGTTGAAGGCAAAGCAAAGGGTCTTGCAGATGCAATTGTGATACAAGGCTTTATTGATAATTACGATATTAAGATAATTGAAGTTAAAGATAAATTTATAAAAACATTAAGGCAAAAAATTAAAAAGGTGCTTGCGAAGGGTGATGAATCAGTACTGGCATTAGCAATACAGGAGAATGCAGAATGGATCATAACCAATGATGATGGTCTTGGTAAAATAGCAACGGTTTTAGGATTTCAGGTTAAGGCTACACCAGATTTATTGCTTAAGGCATTAGAGAAAAAATTATTTGATGTATGTAAACTTGAAATATTGATGAGAGAATTAGTTGTCGAAAATAGATTGAGTTATAAAGTTGCAGAACTTTATATAATAGAGGCTAAAAATTATGTTAAAGGATAAAGAACTGATAAGAACTAATGTGATGCTCGATAAGGAAATGTTAAAACTGATTGATGATTTTGCTAAAACAAGAGCAGAAGATAGATCAACAATAATAAGGTATCTTATAAAAAAAGCGATTACTGAAGAAAAGTTAATGTTTGCTGTTAAAAAATTTCAGGAGGGTACTACTTTTAGGCAGGCAGCTGAGATGTCGGGGCTTGATTACTGGGATTTTCAGGCAGAACTTGATAAGAGGGGAATCCCTATTTCTACGTCTGTTCCATTTGCAATTAGACGAATAAAACAATAGTTCACCATCTTCAAATTTTTTGTAATAAAAAAGTATTGCCACAGAATGCTCCGCGTATTGAAACCAGATGGTATTATTCTGGTATGACTATCACATGAATAATCCGAAAAACCCTGATGTAAAAGGCATCAAGAAGAGAGAAATTTACGAACTCTTCCCGCATTGTCAAATTGACCTTAAACGCATCACCCTTACCCCGCTGATTATACGCCTTATTGCTCCTTATTCACGGATTACCTGCTATATTTTTGGAAAATTAAAGATTTTTAATACAAAATAAGATGTAAAGATTGACTTGAGAGGAGTTTTGTCGATGGCTGATTTTTTACCTTTTGCTTTGCCTGATATTGGAGAAGAGGAAGTTAATGAAGTTGTAGATTCTTTGCGTTCCGGCTGGCTTACAACGGGACCTAAAACGAAACGTTTTGAAGAGGATTTTGCTGCCTTTATCGGCGATGGTGTTGAAGCAATTGCAGTAAATTCGGCCACTGCCGGTCTGCATTTGGTTTTGGAGGCAGTGGGAATCGGCCCTGGAGACGAGGTGATTACAACCCCATACACCTTCACTGCTACGGCGGAGGTGATCCGCTACTTGGGCGCTCATCCGGTTTTTGTTGATATTGACCAAAATACTTTTAATATCGATCCTTCAAAGATTGAAAATGCAATCACACCACGCATAAAGGCGATTATTCCGGTTCATTTTGCCGGATTGGCCTGTGATATGGACCCTATCATGGCTATTGCCAGGAAGTATGGGTTAAAGGTGGTGGAAGATGCGGCACATTCATTGCCAACAACGTATCATGGTAAACTGATCGGTACGTTTGAAAGTGATGCCACGGTTTATAGTTTTTATGTAACAAAGACGATAGCAACGGGCGAAGGTGGTATGGTTGTGTTGCGAAATGCTGAAATTGCCAAACGGTGCCGGGTGATGCGTTTACACGGGATTGACCGGGATGTGTTTAACAGATATACCACCACAAAACCTTCGTGGCATTATGAGGTGGTTGCACCTGGTTTTAAATATAACATGACCGATGTTGCAGCCAGTCTGGGGATTCATCAATTAAAAAAGGCACGGGCATTTCAAAAACGTCGCACTGAAATGGCGGCTTATTATGATGAGGCTTTTCGTGATTTGCCTGTTGTGTTACCTCCTAAGGCACAAGGAAGTGATATTCATGCATGGCATTTATATATATTACGTTTAAAACAAGAGGTCATTATTTCACGCGACCGGTTTATTGAATTGATGGCTGAAGAAGGGATTGGATGCAGCGTCCATTTTATACCACTCCATCTGCACCCTTACTGGCGCGATACCTATAAGCTCAAACCACAAGACTTCCCTAATGCTTTGGCGGTATACGAAAGAGCCGTGAGCCTGCCTCTGTATACAAAAATGACTGAAAAGGATCAGAAACGGGTGGTGGAAGCGGTGAAGGGGATTCTTAATTTCTAAGAATGAGGCATTAAGTTGAATGAAGCGCTTGTTTGATATAATCTCTTCATGCATCGGTCTGTTTTTACTCCTGCCTGTATTTATTATTATTGCTATCCTCATTAAAACCGGTAGTCCCGGTCCTGTTTTTTTTGCACAAAAAAGGATGGGGAGGAATTTTAGGCCTTTTATGCTTTGTAAGTTCAGAAGCATGGTGATGGGTGCACCGGAAAAGGGGCCTGCGATTACCAGCAGTGGCGATCCACGGATTACGAAGATCGGAAGGTTTCTCAGGATGACAAAGTTAGACGAGATGCCACAACTTATTAATGTCCTTAACGGCAACATGAGTATCGTTGGCCCTAGACCCGAAGTAGAAAAATATGTAGAGTTGTTCAAGGATGACTATAAAGAGATACTTCAGGTAAAACCTGGCATAACAGATTATGCAACTATTGAGTTTAGAGATGAGGAAGCGGTGTTAAAAAAATTCCAAAATCCGGAAGATGGGTACATTAAAGAAGTCTTACCCAGAAAGATTGCTCTTTATAAAAGGTACATTAATGAAAAAGGGTTTTTTATTGATACGAAGCTGATATTTTTGACTTTATGGAAGATTGTCAGGAAGTAAGAAGGGAGGCAAAGGGGTCAAATCTTTATCATTGATAAGCCTTCACCACAGAGACATGAAAAAGACCTTATCAACCACAGATTTCGCAGATTACACGGATTATTTGAATCACAAATTGCAAAAACCAAATACCAAACAATATTCATAGCGCAGCAAAGCCGCAAC
>JAJTXE010000108.1:0-6834 GCA_021463795.1 Candidatus Brocadia sp.
TGTCACCCCCATGGAGGGGCTCGTCAAGCCGGGAGCCAGGTAGGGCCACGACCTCAAAAAATTGTTCGTAATGACGCTGCAGCGCCAGGTTCCGACCGGTGGCAAAGGTATCGAAGATTTCCGCTGCAGAAAGGAAACTTCCCACCCCAAGCGGGCTTACAGTCTCTGCGATGCCAGCTTTGGATAGCACTTGGCTAAGCAGTGCACCTGAAACGCGGGTGCCCTTTACAGCGGAAATGGTTTCGTCTGATAAATTGACCAGATTAGCGCTTAACTTGTTTTCAACTTCTGCACGTCTCATCGTTTAACCTCTAGTTATTTCGAAATGCTAAACAATAATATCTTCTTACAACGCTGGTTGTATTTCTAATTAGTGACAGCGCCTCCAAAACAGTAGATGCAGAGTAAAGGGCACCATCATATGATGCAATGGAATGGAAACTGTGGCCATCGTATTCTCCTGTAACTTAGCAAACTGTTTTTAGCGGAAAACACCTTGTCTTCCTCAGATTCAGAGCGGACATGTTTCTATCCATTTGATGCACGCTTCTCTACTTCAACACAAATTTCCCTCCGACACTCGAACCACGCTGTTTCCCTGGTCGTTGGTTGTTTCATACTGCGGGGACAGCACTCCTTTGGGAAGTTCGTTGCCCATCAATTTCACGACTTGGAATTTGGACGGATCGTTGTCCGTGTCCACGGAGACAGAAGCGGTTGCCAATTTGCCGTTTTTTACGCCTACAAAAAGTATATTAACCCAGCCTCCAGGATGGGCAGGCACATCCACTACGCAGAAATGATTTTCGAAGACGTACGTTTTTCGGCCTAGTTCTCCGCCCAGTCTGCGGGTGAATGCTTGCATGGCGATATAGGTTTTTTCGGTCGTGCTTGCATACTGCGTCTCCCATTGCGCTATAAGCGATTCGCCGGCATTTCCGGCATCGGTTTGCCACAACGTCCACCATCGCTTTTTTTCATAAGCAACCGACTTGACGTTTTTGATCGGACTGCTGGTGACTTGGACGATCCGCATCGCCCAGTCAGCCTTTCCGGCTTTTATCTTGTCGAGAGACGGGCCATATCCATAACGCCCTGTAACGACGGATCCATGATGGACATCGCCCGAGAAAATGACCAGCGATGATGGCCCGAAATGTTGTTGCAGCCAAAGAACGAGTTCGGCGCGCTGTTGGGAGTTATTGCCGTAAAACTCGAAATCCCCTTCGTAGCGGTCATCCGGCCATTCGTATTCCTTGCTTTGGATGTACATCATGCTTCGATGTGGAAGAAAGGGCGTGGGCAGCACTAGGAGCAACGTCTCCCCTTTGCGAAAACCGTGCTTCGTCAGTAATTTCTCCATGAAGGGCCATACGCGCTTGCCGCTTAAAATCGTGGTTTTGTTTTTCGGCGTTTCCCGACGAGTTCTTGTATCCACGCATAATGCTTTCGGGTTTGAAGCAGCCATGAATGACCAATGTGTGTTCAAGAGCAACTCTTCGTATTTTGCCGGTGCGTTATAAGGGGAGCGACTCCCCACGTTTCTTGGATAACCTCTGCTGGACCTCAACTGCTCGAAATATAATGACAAGACTTCAACAAAATTATTATCAAACATATCAGGGTCGTTGCCCCAGGCCTGGAATGCCCAATAGGCCGCCAAACCGTTCGCGATGATCCGGCGCGCCATCGCATTCTTCTTGGTAGCGTCTTCCCATTGTTGGTCGAGGTTCCAGTCGTCGGTGATTTCATGATCGTCACAAAGCATGTAGGTGGCAGTATTGGCTATGATGCGGCGGAACGCCCTCACAGCACTATCGAATTCTTTCAAGTTCTTGTCCGAGCCATCGTCAACGCCATAACTCTTGCAGATTTCCGGGTTCCAGACCGCGAGATACATGGCGGCGTACTCTGGAAACGACAGTAAATGCGCTTCGCCATCTTCTGTAGTAAAGCCGATAGGGCTGGTAAGGCGATGGGTTAACTGTTTTCGGCCTGACCAGGCTTCGCGAATCCATTTCTTAACTTTTGACAATTTGAACGCTTGATTGAGTTTAAGGGGATAAAAATCTGGAAGACTACGCTTATTTTTCCATGAGTAGTTATCAACTGAGACAAGACCAATCCCATTCGGATTAGGGATTTTTTCGACATAACCGAATATATCAAAAGCAATTCTACGTACCGCTTCGAAGAGCGGCACGGCAACGTCGTCTGCGTAAATTTGATCGCCAGTCAGGATCAGGCTTGCCGGTCTCTTGAAGGCATCGGAGACGTTTTTTGCCATCCATTCGTCGAACACACGAGAGGCGTCTTCGCCGTGTGCTCCGGGACGACGGCAGGAACCATGATCGAGTCTGCGATTTAGCTCGCCGATAACGAATGTTGGTCTGGGAAAGGGGGCATAAGTGATATTGAGATCGAGATCCGCCAATTTGGTGGTTTTGATATTGCCATTCTCTTCCGTCGAGATACTGAGTTCGTATCCGAGAATAATGTCAGTAGGAAACTTTCCAGATTTCGGAACGGCAGAACAAAGTACGATCCAGATATTCTCGCCGAGCCGGACGACGCGAAACTCCCCCAGAAGAAGCACAATTTCCTTGAGCTCCTTATCAACGAGATGCGTAAATACATTTCCTTTTGGGTCGTAGGCCGTGATTGAGGGTGTGCAACCCTTGACCTCTTTGCTACAGGCGAACCAGAACCAGACGGCTTCAGGTGTTGCACGCCGAACGATTGGACCCGTCAGTAGAAACGGTAGACTGCTAGCAGATGAAGTGGATCGTAGTGGACTCTCGGCTGCAGGCCGTTGAGTCACTTGATCTTCCAGCAGGTTGCGCGGGGTATGGAGGGCCTCGGCCATTCTGGCTTGCTCGTCCGATTCGAACCCGCTCTCGGTCCACGGGAAAAGGGGTCGGAGTGAATCTTGGGTATCGTACCGGATCCGGAGAATCAAGTTGTCGTGGCTAAGCTGCCCGTTTTCATCGCCCAAGCGCCGTGCAAACTTGTCCCCGTGGCGATGAGGAAATGGCCCAGCGTCGATAACTTCCGCATAAAGTCCCGGACGCCGACTTTCAGGCTGCATGCCCATGGAAGCCAATTCCTCTGCCTGGAGAGCCTCACCTGTGACCAACAAGGCCACATGCGCCAAGTTGCCCTCTCCAAAAGCTCGCCGTACTAAAAAATCACCAGACCGAAGATTGCTGTTCAGTCTTTCGCCTGGTGCAGCAGCTACTTCAAAAAACTGTTCAAAGTGCCGACGCAGCGCTGGACTGGCACCAAGTGCAAAGGCATCGAAGATTTCCGCTGCTGAAGGGAAATTTCCCACCCCAAGCGGGCTTACGCTCTCTGCGATGCCGGCTTTGGATAGCGTCTCACGCAGTAGAGCGCACCCGGAAAGAATACCATTTCCGGTAAAAATGGCCTCGTCCGCCAGCGCAACAAGTTCACCGCCAAAATTCTTCATGTCTTCCGGAAACACCTCATCGTCCTGTTCCTCATCATCTTTGCACTCACAGATTTCAGAGACCTCCGTTTCTTCATTATTATCTTCTTCCGCCTCAAACAACTCGTCGTCCGACTCCTCAGTCCATGAATCTTCGGCCGCTGCAAACTCTACCTGCCATGCCTCCGTGGGGTCAGCTTCAATCCCCTTAGGCGAGAAGAACTTAATTTTTGCCGTTCCCACCAGACTCGGTTCACCGCCTGTTTTGTGTATGTCGGCAAAATCAACCTTTTCCTCGACACCCTCAGTCCAGACCTTAAATGCCTTAGACCATGCCTGGGCAAATGCGCTCGTATTGCATCCTACAAAGCGGTGGATTCTCTTAGAGTTTCCCTTTTGGAATCGGTCTCGAAGCTTTTTATTGCCATCAATCGAGGAGACAAGAATAATCTCGTGTGATTCGGGCGCTATGGCTTCGCTTGCAGAGCTATGACCTAGCGATAGCCATAGGTCATCGCGAGCGTGACCCCAGTACCACACGCGTGAGATGGAGCCTTTGCTGAACGTCTTTAGCTTCTTCCACAGATCATCAGCCGCATTTAACCAACGTAGATTCCAATCTCTGTCCTTTGCCCGTTTCTCAATTAAGTTAACGTACGAAGTAAAGCCCTTGTCTTTTACCTCCTTTGTTGACTTACGACCTTGCTTTAGGTCGTCATCCCATCTGCTTTCATAGGCTGGTTTATAGACAAACCACCAGACCTCTTCATCATCCTGAGCAAACTTCTTGCGCTTCTCTTCGGTATCGGTCATCAGTAAGGGGGGGGTGACATAGTTTGCCCATGACTTATCATGCTCCACATCCCGGTCATCAAACAGGCCAGGACCTCCGGAAATCAGGATGAAATTGCGTTCTTTCGAAGTTTCTCCATATTCATCATCGTCCTCTTCAACGTATTCTTCATATTCCTCGTCCTCCCCTTCTTTATTTTCGTTGAAGAGCTCATCTTCTAATTCTTCTCCCCGTGAATATTCGTCATTTCCATTCATAACCACATCCTTTCCGATTTTCCTGTCGCTGTTTTGTTCCTCATTTGTGAATATGCGGGCGGCATCTACGGCTTTTTTAATATCAAGATAGCCGTTTCCCATACGGACTGCAATCTCCGGTGGTCCCGATACCGTAGTACAGGTACTCAGGAGGAGTTTTCGCGTCTCATGTATCCAGAGCGGTCGTTGAGCAGCTTCAAACATGCATGCCAGAGTTCCCGTCACATGGGGGGACGCCATGCTCGTTCCGGACTTTCTCGTAAGCATAGGCGCCTCAATATGCTGATTTCTGGAGCTGGAACGGGCTGCTAAGATACGAACGCCGGGTGCAATGAGATCGGGTTTCTGACGGCCATCTGCCGTTGGTCCGGAACTGCTAAAGATCGCCACCTCCAGATCAGGAGAATGAGGATTGTACGCACCTACAGCAATGGTGCGAAACCCGTTACAAATAGTGCCTATGGTGGAAGTGGGCACGGCATCTTGAGGATCGAACCGGGATTGACACTGCGGACAAGGATTATCGCGCTCCACCCAGCAATGGAATCGTCCATCAACGATATCTTCTCCAATCAAGGTGACCAGCCATGAACCAGATGGAGCCCCGGGATAGAGGAAAATATCGATATGATTATCGCCCATACCCGGATCGCGCGCACGGTGGTAAATACGGCCGACTTCTTTGCCGTCACTTTGGATAGAACGTTGTCCTCCCAAAGGGACATGGGAAACCACATTGCCTTCAGGAGGACGAACCTCAACCGTAAATACGTCGTGTCCTGAATACCAGCATTCCAGCTCGTTTGGGGTAATGTCCGCCTTATTTGTCCACCAGGTGAGGGTATGTTTTTGCCCGGGGCGTAGTTGACCAGCGGTATGCACCCGTTCGTCAAAATAATTTCCCGTGCTCATACAGATAGCCCTACCGGGGGCATGGAGTAACAGTGCATCCATGCCCTGCTCCACAAGGGTCAAACCCGTGTGAGGCCCGCCACACCGGCCAAGGCTGAGGTTAACAACCCAAGGCCGATTACCGGCAATCCTGGCGATAAAATCCAGTGCCTCTAAAATCCTCACACTATCTCCCAGATTTGCAAGGCCACCTGTGCCCCGGGCTGCGAGGTGGACAAAGACAATATCCGCCTCCGGCGCAATGCCTAACGGACTGCCTTCTACTCGTCCATTTCCTGCAGCAATATCGCAAACATGGGTGCCGTGGGTGCCATAGCCCAAAGGGTCACTGTCGGCTGGATGATATCCCAGGGTTTCGTATGGTCGAGGGCTTTGAAGGGCACGATTTATCTCATCCGGAGAATATACAGCACCGTAGCCGTAAGGGGCGGGCTTTTCAATGGCTGTTGTATTGCCCTGATCCCACAGGGCCAGTAACCGGGTAGAGTCGTCATCCCTTCTAAAATTGAGATGACCAACATCAAGCCCCCAGTCTACAATACCAATGACCACGTTGCGGCCGGTAACTTCCATCGAATCGGGGCGCCGGGAATCACTGGGGTGATTCCCAGTATCTAATGCTTCGCCGCCTTCAACAAACTCCGGTTCGGCTGCTACATACCGCGAACCCTTGACACTCACCGTTGACGGATGTTCCCAGGTTGTACGTATCTGATCACGCCTCAACCGGCAGGTAGCGATATTCCCAAATTGCGTTATGATCCGCACATGGGGAGGAATGATATCACCCTGCCGTAGCTTGAGAATCACCTCAACTTCTTCGGCTCCTTCTCCCTCCTCGATAAGCTCTTCCAGACGGGGATCCACTGCTTAACTCCTCAGATTTTGAATTCATATCATTTGACATCACTGGGGCGATGGTGCATTTTTTTTTACATTTACAATTATTCTTCTCGGGACTCCATCAACCTCCACTAAAATCGTTGCTTGTCCTTCCCTTCCAACAGTCAATTCTCCTGCTGGGGTAATACCAAACCCATTTTGGGGTGACCCCTCAATGCCAAAGGTTGATTTCGTTGCCCCTTTGATTCTCAACATCGCAGTGGTTCCACTTGATAGATCCATTTCCAGGGGGAGACTGGCTGTTGCCAGCTCACTCTTGACAGTATTCAGACTGCCTTGGAGACTTGTGTTTTTGGTCTCCAGATCAATCCTCGTATCAATTTGGGGTTTTAGCAACAACGGGCCTACCATATTATTCTGAGGAAACATGCCTGAGGTAAGACCTACCGTTAATGCTTCATTTCTCGGCAAGTCTTTCGCCAACAAAAATCCTATCAAAAAATTATTATTGAAAATTCCATTCACGACGACCTCCTTTATAGTAATTAGATTTATAAAACCTACTTCAATGCCATGGCCAG
>JAJTXE010000109.1:0-1890 GCA_021463795.1 Candidatus Brocadia sp.
TTCCTAATCTTCCATGTCATCTTTCTCTTCCAACCCCGCCTACAAGCAGGCTTGGTTTTCTATCTTAACATACTGTCCAGTTTTTGGGGTACATTATACTCCTTCAAGATATTCCGTCATCTCTTTATATACCTTCTCTGCGGTAAATTTTTCACAAAACACACGCGTTGAATTTTCTGCTATGTTTTTAATTATAGTTCTATCTTCGCACAATCCCGACAATATATTTGCCAAACCTTCCGTATCGCCGCAATCATAACTCAAACCACAACGTTCCTTGTAAATCAACATCAGAATTATTACAATTTTGCATTTTCGGACAGCCTGTCAAGGTCTGGTCTCAGAATTGCCATGAGCTTTTCCAACTCTTATGAAAATAATCTTACAGAATATTTACAAAATCATGCACACTAAGCCCTGCTTGTCTTTTTATAGCTCTTAATGTGCCACGATCTAACTCCTTATGATCGGGTACGACAACTTGAGCAAAAGGATTATCTCTACGTAAAATCATATGACTGCCCTCTTACCTTTTAAAATAGAAACCTATTTTCATCAACACTTTGACACATTCACGTCCAGATATCAGTGGTAATTTACTCACACAGCCACCACTAAAGTATCAAATCTTTCTTCGGGAACAGATAATCCATCTTCTTTTAATGCAACAACATACCCCTGAATTGCTTCTTTTATGTTAATAATAGCTTTTTCTTTGGTTTTCCCCTGGCTGATACACCCAGGCAAGCTCGGACATTCTGCAACCCAATAACCATCTTCGCCCATATAAAGAATTACTTGCCTCATATTCTTTTGCTCCAAAACAAAATTTTCAAACTTTTTCGCTTAAACTGATTGACGTCTGTAATAAAAACATCTTCAACAATATCTGCAAACTCTATCTCAGCCAAATCTTCTAATTCCTTTATTTCTAACTGCATATGTATCTATCTCCTAATAACCACTATAACAACACAAAGAAGATATCAATATTTTTTATTTATAATTTTGTAATCAATCTATAATAATGAAATGTTTAATATTTCTTGTTAAAATTGTGCGATTATAGTATTACCGTATAAAAACTTCTTTTTTTTGTAAGTTTTTCTTTGTGTCCTTTGTGTAAGACCTTGTGTGCTTTGTGGTTAAACTCTTTTTGGTTGCGGCTTTGCTGCGCTATGAATATTATTTGAAACTTGGTTTTTGCAATTTGTGATTTAAATAATCCGTGTAATCTGCGAAATCTGTGGTTGATAAGGTTTTTTTATGTCTCTGCGGCGAAGGCTTATCAATGATAAAGATTTGACCCCTTTGTTTTACATTTTAGATTCTTAACTGCAAACTCCCAATCATTCAAATCATCTTCCCACTCAAAATTTTCTTCATTTTCCATGACATCTACCTTTCGCCTGAATTCTTCAAGGGACTGACCGTATTTTTTCTCAAAACAAGTTTTTTCAACTTCGTATTTGTGAATCTTGCCGTTAACAAGATTCAATGCATAGTTTTTTAGTAACCCTACTGGTGATACTTCCATTTCCTGATAAATATTCAACAATTCATCAGGAATATCAAAATCTTTTTTAATATGCATTGCCATTTTATTACTCCCTAACTTTTCATTAAACAATGTCTTTCATTAGACCAACGTACAATCCTTTTCCATTAAATACTAACAAATTCCAAATTCAACTGACAAAACAGTCCAACCAATCCAACTCACCAATCACAACTTCACATCTTCCGGACTTCCGAACCTGGCAGCCTTTCAACTCCATAACTCCTCACGCCTTATAGTATTACCGTATAAAAACTTCTTTTTTTTGTAAGTTTTTCTTTGTGTCCTTTGTGTAAGACTTTGTGTGCTTTGTGGTTAAACTCTTTTTGGTT
>JAJTXE010000011.1:0-1562 GCA_021463795.1 Candidatus Brocadia sp.
TTTTAATACATCCCGTGTCTTATCATTACTCATCCCATCAACGACTAAAACCTCTAATTTATCCTTTGGATATTCCTGTGCAATGATGGAGTCTAGGCATTTGCCGATGAATTTTTCTTCATTACGGCAGGGGATGATGATAGATACAAAAGGAAGGTTATTTGTCATTTTTCTATTATTTCGGCAGGTATTTTTCTGCCTCGTTCCGTACGATCAAAATCCGAATCAAAACTTATAATTGTCAGACCATATTTTTCTGCAATCACATATTGATATGCGTCATCAAAATCAAGCTTATATTTCTGGGACACATTGACGACACTTTCCATGTCATCAACAACCAGTGATGTTATTATAATACCCCCATCTATAATCATATCTTTCAAAAACTGCTGAAAGACAGAGTGTTGTTTCCGATAGAAGAGAAGAAGTCCCATAGAATGAAGTGAAAAATCAGATATAAAGAATTCGTGATCTTCCGTCTTCAATAAAAGCGCCTTTGCATTTTCTGCCTTTTCTTGTTCTAAAATTATCTCTAAGAAGATGTTGGTATCTATAAAAAGTCTCATTTTCTGATAATTCTCAATTCTGAAATCTTATGTTGAAGTTCCACGGAGGTATATTGATTTCTCAAGTCATTAAGTGCGCCAGACCAATCAAACTTAGGGATGCCACGTTTTTTCTTAGCTCGCTTCTCCAATAAAAATTCAACAAAATCCTCTACTTCTTGCTGATGTTCAGGTGGCAACTTTCTGATTATTTCTTCTAATGACTTCATGAATATTCTCCTTTATAAATATTTCTACTAAGTTTTATTTGGCCGAAATTAGAATCAATCCTTTATTTGTAATATTGCACGAAAATACCCCTCACCCAGACCCTCTCCCACAAGGGGCGCGGGAGCTTTCTCTTCATTGCGGCAGGGATAATGGACACAAAAGGGATATTGTCTGTCATTTTCCTATTATTTTGGCAGGGGTATTTCTGCCTCTTTCGGTACGATCAAAATCCTTATCAAAGCTAATAAGCTGCAGGTTGTATTTTTCAGCCGCTAAATATTGATAAGCATCTTCAAAGTCCAGCTTAAAGTCCTGAGCAATCTTTTCCAACTCTCTTAATTCATCAGGCAGTAGAGAAACAATATTAATTCCACCATCCATTACCATATCATCGAGAAACGAAATAAAAAGATGCGACTTCTTGAGCTTAAACAGGATGATTCCAAGAGAATGAAATGAAATATCTGTAATAAATATCTTTTTTAGATCAGTCCTCTGGAAAAAAGAACGCACTTCTTCTACCTTCTGTTGTTCAAGAAAACCCTCTAAAAAAACATTTGTATCCACAAGATATATTAATTTATCCATTCCCATGCCTTCTTTTGAAGTTCAAGGGAGGTAAACTGGTCACGATATTCTTTTAATCCCCCGATCCAATCTAACTTTGGCTTTTTACTTTTTTTCAATACTTTTTTTGTAAACAAGAAATCAATAAAATCTATAACTTCTTGCTGCAAATCACGGGGTAATTTTATAAACTTTTGTTCGATTGTTTCCATAAAT
>JAJTXE010000110.1:0-4275 GCA_021463795.1 Candidatus Brocadia sp.
AATTTCCATGTGCCTGTTGGGCCATTTAAGTAAACGAAACTATCAAAGGGATTAACTGTAAGATTGTGAATGTTTAAATATGCACCGAGATTTCCGTTAATATTTACCCAGGTATTGCCTTTGTCTAGTGACCGAAATACTCCATTTGACTTGCCGGCCCAACCAGCAAAAGCACCTGCATAAACAACATTGGAATTATTAGGATCTACTGTTACCGCAAGAATATTATTCCCTCCGAATTGGTCTTTTGCAATGCCGTTTTCAGCGTTTTTTAATATTGCAGTACCACCTTTTGCGATAGTGTTGTTTATTATATAGACACCCTTGCCCTTGACAGCAACGTAAATCCTGTCTTGATCAGTAGGGTCTATTGCAATTTGAGAGATAGAAAATCCATTTGTGAGATTTAGTGGCGGGTAAGGATTTGTCCATGTATTTCCCTGATCAATAGATTTATAAATCGTGCTGCCACTATAAGAGTAAACTATGTTCCCATCCCTTTTGAAAATTTCAAGTATCGGTCGTGTAAGAGTGGTAAACGTGTTGCTAGTTTGAATATTAGTAAATTTAAATTTTTGCGCATATACAATATTAGAATTTTGTGGATGAGCAAATATCGCTTTATAATCAGCGTCTTCTGTCCCACTAACAATGGCCCAATTCGTTCCAGATGATCTTGATATTACAACAACAGAACTGTCCCATTGACCAACCGATTGCACAACAATATCATCAAGCATAGCAACAGCATGAGACGCTTTTTTGCCTTTCCAAGTAACATCCATGATAGCGGTAAACGTATCTTCATTGTTTGCAGTAATAAGCGAACCAAAATCGGTATGAGAAAAAACAGCCCGCTTAGAATTGTTTCGGTCCCAGGCAATAGGAGCAGCACTCATCTGCGTTCCAGCCGACGCTCCAGAATAACCGGTGTTTGAGTATTTCCAGGTGACACCTCCATCTGTTGTCCGTTTAATCTGATTGCCCCATCCAGCCACCAGAGCGATATCCTGATTTGCCGGGTGAAAAGCTATAGACGGAGTTCCATTGTCAATACCAGACAAATTGTTAGTCCAGCCGAATAACGATCCTGAGATCCACCCATAAGCATTTTGTTCGTCCATATTAGCTGTTTGAGTCCAACTCGCTCCACCATCATTGGTATAATACAAATGCTTTCCAAATATTTCTTTAAAGGTAACTATTAACCTATTTGAATTAACCGGAGACATAACAAGAAAACATGCTGTGCCGCCAAGACTTATGGGATTTGATAAACCATTATTTCTTGCACTGAAATTGAGCCCTCCATCAGTAGAACGATACACCCCTTTAGATCCTGCTGCAATATACATAATATTTGGTGTGCGTGGATCAATTTGCAACTGATACACGGCGCCCACTGGCAATCCAGTTCCTATCTTAGTTACCGTAGCAGAACTACCACTATCAACTATCTTATAAAGTCCATCAGTCGCAGACACAAACAAAATAGTATTGTCAGTTGGATGAACAACAATGTTGTTTAAATTCAGGGTGTCAAGTATATATCCACCGCCAGACTTATTTAGTAGATTCCAGGTAGTGCCGTTTGTTGATTTCAAAATACCTCCTGTAGCTGGTGCTGCATAAATAGTAGAGCCAGCAAAAGCAAGCTTTTTCCCATTAGAATGACTTCTGTGAAAATGAGCTCTTTTGACCAATGTCCATGTGTTCCCGCCATCAGTTGATCTTATTATGCCTTCTCTATGGTCTGCTGCACAAGACCACCAACCCATTACACTACCAGCGACATAAACGATATTTTCGTTATTTGGATCAACCACTATTGAAGCTCCACCTTGTGCTGGATAGTCACCACCTTTTCTCTGCCAGCTTATACCTCCATCTATGCTCTTCCATACCTGAGTAGTGTCGGTAACGAAATATACCATATTAGGATTCGACGACGCATAGCTTATATCAAAAATCATTTGCCACCCTTCACCACCAGATAATCCTGCTGCTTTTTGAGCATTAGTTCTTATGGGTACCTGTTGCCAGATATGCGAAGAGACAGCTTGCTGAGCGAGCGTAGCCCTTGTGCCGATATCTTTTGTATTCAGCTTTTTGGAAGATACAGACTCAACCCACGCCATATCCGACAATCCATTGTTCTTTTCTCCTCCACGAGAAGTCTCGCTACTGGACGTTTTGTCTGTCTCTGAATTGGTCGCCACGGTTGACTGTCCACCCCCGGACTGAGCGCCATCCGTTGATACCGTTACAATATACCCCTTGCCTAAATCACCTTTGCTCTTTAACCGTATCTCGTTGCCAACAATACTAACGTCACTCTTCCCATCCCCTGACTCAATAAAATGGCTATTCGCACGCTGTACCGCGGTTGCCGTTTCACCGGCATTGAGCGTTATTGCACCCGACAGCGTTAAAAATACCGCAAATAATTTTCCTGTCACCGGATGCCGTGAATACATAACATCTCCACTCGCATAACTCTTTGTGCTTTTATACACACTTCCATCCCATGCACGATCAGTAAGCGTCACCTTATTGAGATTGTCCCAGTTGGGTAAACACCGGATGAGTTTCAACCGAGGGTGAACCTCAGAGATGTCATGAAACTCAGGCATGCCATCTCCACACCAATTATACCATGCCCCGTGAATGCCCGCCTTGGCTGCAAAGAGACGATTCTTATATTCATCCGCTTCGCCAGACTGGGAGATCCCAACCGCGTCTTTCGTAATATCCATCCCCGAATTGAAATTCTTCTCTTCATCCACAAAATCCGCGTGCCCTCCATATTTCTGACTAAGCATGTCTGGCGTTAACGCATCCTTGTCTGCACGATCCTTTATCTGATAGATCCATTCATCCGTATCCACCTCACTATACAGTACTGATGGCTGGACAATCCATCTCGGATCCTCAAACTCCTCGGCAAGTCTCGCCCTCAATTGCTTATAAAAGGCAACCTTTCCATCGGAATACGTCGCATACTCATGGGTAATGGTATCATGCACCAAACCAGAATCTATTCCAGTCCAATAGGACAAACCGACCGGTATGTTCCTTCCCTTTTCATCTAAACGATAGAACTCACCTTCAAGCCTCGGCTCATCCATTATATATCCACCAAAGGTAAATGGCAAACCCTCATCATCATAACTCTTTGCCAGACGAATAATCTGCTCCACAACCTCATCAATAACCGCCTGTTGCTGAAAATCCCATATCACGGAAATTTTCTCAGCTTCGCCGGCATGATGATACCCGGTCGCCAAATTATAGGGAAATGGATCGTTACTCCTCCATACCATCCGCTGATTATAATATTCCTTTGCTGCTTCTGAGACAGGTTTAGTAATATCTATCTCTCTCTCATACCCTGATAAGACTTGTGGACAAAAATAAGGATCAATGAGATAAAACTTAAGACCTGTGCAATCGGGATTTTTATGGTACTCTTTTGGGGAAGTGGATGGATTTATAGCAATATACTCATACCCCATCTGCCGTGCATATTTGATATCTCCGTCTGGTTTTGTATTCCCTGCCATGCCGTAATAATTCCGGTAACCTTGCTCCGACGCTGCAACCTGCTGACTTATAAAAAACGACTGTGTGAAAAATAAAAATAAACACCAGAAAAGATTCATAGTGGACTTCATAGGCATTTCTCCTAACAAAAGATTATCCAAACAAATATGGCAACCTGGCAATCTTCTCGATTTTGCTGAAGACCCATGGCTTTGCGTCCCAACCTCACGGTTGGTTTGCCCTTTTCAAATTCGATTCTTGATTCTTTTGTCCTTTCAGTACCTATGGCAACCCGGCTGTCTTTCATGAAGACCCGTGGCTTTGCGTCCTAATCTCACGATTAGTTTGCCCTTTACAAAGTTACTATTTATCTTAACTCGATCTTGCCTATTAGTACTATGAACAGGACGTTGTCTCCTCCTTTTTCAAGAATACCACGTTGAAATATATATCTTTTTTACAACTGCTTATTTTGGACTATTTGTAACATTTAATTACGGCATGGATTTAAAAAAGTTTATATAAATGTAACAATTTAGTTTTTTTACTAAATATCTTTCAACTGCTCGATCACAAATTCCTGTTTGGGGTCGTAAATGGACAAAAAACCCCGTTTTTCTACAATTGTGTTCCCAAACAGGAGTTTAGAAACAAGCAGTAGCAGTTTATGTAAAGGCAATTTTTTAAAAGGCTAAAATATTATGAAAAAATGAAGGCATTTCAAGCTGTAGA
>JAJTXE010000111.1:0-2388 GCA_021463795.1 Candidatus Brocadia sp.
TCCAAACTCCGAACCCTATCTCACGGTGCCGCTTCTATGGTAAACGGGGCGTCTGAAGTATCCTTGCCCTTTTTCCTGCCGGAGGCATCATATCCTATCACCTGGATCAGGCACTTATTCTTGTCTTTTGTCAGGACGGGTACCTTCCAGTCGTAACTCGTACCTTCCACGTTTTTCGCTATCTTTTTCCACGAATTTCCCTTATTCAGAGAATATTTTACGGTATATTTCACCATATCCTGTGGCGCCGTCCACTGAATGGCATACGTGGACCCTGCGGTTATTATTTCACCCCCGTTTGGCACGTTCACCGATAATGATGCCTCTTCAGAAACACCAAGCCGCGTAAGCGGATCGCCAAAAAGCACAAAGGTTTCCACCAATTCACCCCAGGTTTTGCTCTTGGCATAGGTGGAAATCTTGGCATTGGTCGTGGCAGCGCCAAGACCGTACAGGTTATACCGGAAGAAATCTTCATACAATTCGCCGATGAGTATCCGGTGACCAGACGTGTAACTCAGGGCGGTAGGCGCCCAGACGGCTATCGCCCCCTTTCCTTTCAGCAGGTGAAACTGCTCGGCAACGGATATTTGGGGATTCAAGCCCGTAAAATACCCGTTCAGGCAATTTGCCGTCGTCACCATGGTCAGCTTGTTCGTGTTGTTTAATGCTGTGATGTCGGAAATGCCAAAAATACTTTTATCATTATTGTCCCATAATCCCCACCGGTTCACAGCGCCATGACCCGTATAGTTCGTGAGCAGGCTTCCCTTATCGATATAATCGACAATATCCTTCGTCGGATTCCCTGAGGAATAGGCGCTTGCGTATACCTTATTTGCCGTGTAGCCATTGGGCAATAACCCGGCAATCTGCTCCGACATGTCTTCAAATGAAGCATCATCATCGTCTGCCACCAGCAGTGCATTCCTGTTCCATGGCGCCTTGGGGGGATTTTTTTCATAGGAAATAATCTTGTCGATAACGTCCGCTGCCTCTGATTTCGTCTGCACACTGAGCCGGCCAAGATACATATCGGGAAGGATATCATCTCCGCTCACCAGGACAAACCAGTTATCTGATGGCGTTTCTCCCAGGATGTCCGTCTCAATATTCTGGGATGGCACATAGTTTACCGTGCCGGTTTTATAAAGATCCCGAAAATCCTGACAGGCGTCGCCCACCAACAGGACATATGCGGGCGTCGGTGTAATCCAGTTGTTGTACGTATAGGTCAAAAAGTCCCGGATAGCCTGTGGATGGAAGATGCCGTCGTTAAATTCGTCATAAATATCTCCCACCTTGACCACCGCCACGTTCCAGCCGGCTTCACTCCGGTAGTCAGCAAGCTTTTGAGCGCTGCCATAAAAATCCTCATGGGTAATGATGAGATAATCCGCCCTGTTGCCTGCAGATTTCCAGGATGATGGCTGATCGCTTTCGATGCTGGCTGCCGATTTATACCGTGAAGACGTCAGCGCCAGATACTGCGTTCCTGTCTGGGCGTCATCCTCGAATTGCAGCGTATAGGTATTCCCTTTGGACAAAACATTGGTATTGGCAACGAGCGCCACGCTGGCGGGATCCGTCACGTCGAAGACCTCTATAGCATTACTGCTGAAACCGGCAACTTCAAATTGAAACGTGCCTTGTGCCGGCGCACCAAACAGCAGTTCGTCATCCTCTGCCACATAGGTATCCAGATAGTCGATTTCGATCCAATTCATAAAAACCTGGTCCACCGTAGCGCCGGTATCGCCTGGCAGCTCCAGGCGCACCGCATTCGTTCCCTCATGCAGCGCCGAGGGTAACACCGTTATTGTGTGGTCATGGATAAACTGACCGTCCCACGTCTGGTCATCCACTTCCGTGCCATTCAGATATATTTTTGTATGGTGGTCGGGATTTACGTTCTGAATCCCGGTGCGCCCTTTTAGTCTCACCCTTACGGTTGCCGTACCGGCAATTTTTGAGAGATGATTCAGACTCAGGGAATAGTCCACGGAAGACGGCGCAGTAAGCTGATAGTCCCAGAACCAATGGTCTTCACTCCCTCCGTTAGGCATCGTTTGCCAATATTCACTGTCTTTCTCCGCATGCACGGTCGCAGGAAAGTATTCCGGAATAACGGCCTTTCCCGAAAGTACGCCATCCACGGTGCCCATGCGCTTGCCGGCGCCGCTACCGGCGGTCAGCCAGTAAATATTTTTCGTTGTGTAAATATCCTTGTTTGCAATGCCATAAAACAGGATGAAATCGTCCGTGTTGAATACACCGTCATCCTCGCCGGACACAAGAATGGGAATTTCAGCGCCGCGGTTGCTTATTTTAATTGTCCGGGGGTCTGTATTTTTAAGATTCAGCCCGGCACCGGAAAGATCATGATAG
>JAJTXE010000112.1:0-1170 GCA_021463795.1 Candidatus Brocadia sp.
AATGGCTTTACATTATCCTGATTCTGCCTATACTCGAAGCACAGGCTGTTTCGAGGAGGGGATCATGGCCAAGACGCGGATCGTGCTGGAGCCCGAAGAGGCACGGGAATTGAGCAAGCGAGTGCGCGCCAAAACGGTGTCGGTGCGCGATCGCCAGCGTGCGCGGATTATTCTGTTGGCGGCCGAGGGCCGCACCCAGGAAGCCATCGGTGAAGCCGTCGGCGTTACGCGCGTGACGGTGAATCACTGGTGCCGCCGCTTCGTCAGCGGGCGGCTGGCCGGTCTGGCGGATGCGCCCGGACGCGGCCGCAAGCCCTCGTTGCCGGTGTCGGCGGTGAAAAAGGCGCTGGAGACGGTCACCCGACCGCCCGCCACGCTGGGGCGCTGGAGTTGCCGCACCATGGCGCAGGCGGCGGGCATCTCGACGGCCAGCGTGCAACGCCTGTGGGCCGCCAACGACATCAAGCCGCACCTGACCCGCACGTTCAAGCTGTCGAACGATGCACACTTCGAGGAGAAATTCTGGGACGTCATTGGCCTGTATCTCAACCCGCCGGAGAAGGCGCTGGTGTTGTGCTGTGATGAAAAGTCGCAGTGTCAGGCGCTGGAGCGCACCCAGCCGGGCCTGCCGCTGGGCATTGGCCACATCAAGACCGCCACCCACGACTACATTCGCCATGGCACCCTGACCTTGTTTGCCGCGCTGAACTATCTGGAGGGGAAATTGATCACCACCATCGCCGAGCAACACCGGCATCAGGAGTGGCTGGCCTTCCTCAAGAAAATTCATCGGGAAACCCCCAAGGACTTGACCATTCACCTGATCGCCGACAACTACGCAACCCACAAGCACCCGGACGTCAAAGCCTGGCTGGCGAAGCATCCGCGCTTCCACATGCATTTCACGCCAACCTCTTCTTCTTGGCTCAATCTGGTCGAGCGTTTCTTCCGCGACCTGACCGAGCGCATCGCGGAGGGCAGCTTTGCCTCCGTAAAGGAGTTGGCCGAAACGATCCTTGCCTACCTGGCCGATCGCAACCAGCATCCGAAACGCTACGTCTGGAAGGCCAAGGGTGAGGATATCCTGCGCAAGATTCAGCAGGCACGGCAGTCGATCCTCCAGCACCAGATGGCTTGATTGTATAGTCATTTAAGAGACACTACACTAGC
>JAJTXE010000113.1:0-2685 GCA_021463795.1 Candidatus Brocadia sp.
CAAGGATTTACCCAGAAGAGATTCATTCCCTTTATCTATTCAGATATCTCAGATCGTGTTAAACTCGCCGCTGAGCTTGAATTTGAGTTTGGTGGGGTAGGCGGTGGCAGAAACGGGGAGGTGATCCTGGAATTTGGAACGATCGATTTTTTACTGACCGACTGGATTAACTGGAGGGGTGGATATATCCTTACTCCCCTGGGAAAGTTTAATTTGGTGCATGATTCTCCTTTGCAAGACCTTACCGACCGTCCCCTGGTAAATCAATTGATTATTCCGACTACCCTTACCGATCTGGGAATGGGGTTCTTTGGCACGTTTTATCCGTCCGAGCTTAGCAAGCTGGATTATGAGATTTATGTGGCGAATGGTGTCTTTCGCGGCTTAGACAAAGACGGCGCGGCGCGCTTTGGGGAGACCAATGGATTGAGAAGTTCCAAGAGCGGATATGTTAACGATAACTATAATGAAAGCCCGGGCGTTGTGGGTCGTGTCACTTTTAGTCCTTTTATCGGCCTGGAGTTTGGAGGTTCGGCATATACCTGCCGGTATGATGAGAACAATGAAAATCAACTGACGGTCCCTGCCTTGGATTTTATTTATCAAAGGGGTCCGTTTGAATTTATAGGAGAAGGCGCTTATGCCTTTATAGAAACCGATGATTTTGCAGAAGCTGCTGGCATTACTGATGATATGTGGGGATATTATCTGGAGGCGCGTTACCATTTTATGCCATCGGTATTGAAAAATCTGAGCCCGCGCTTCTTTACCGAGAATTCAACCTTTACGGGTGTCTTGCGGTGGGATCAGGTCCAGACGGCAGGCAGAGACGACGCCTTTCAAAGGGTTCACTGGATGCGTAACCGGCTTACCCCAGGTCTAAACTACCGTTATACCGAAGATACGGTTATCAAGCTGGACTATCAGATAAATATGGAAGAAAAAGACATGACGGATGTAGCCAATAACGCATTTTTATTTTCTGTAGCAACGTATTTTTAGGGAGTGACAAAAATGAAAAAAAAGATACTAGTCCTTGGCGGTGGGCCTTGCGGCCTGTCAGCCGCCTGGGAATTGTGCCGTTACGGACATGAGGTCACCGTCATTGAAAAAGAATCAAAGGTCGGCGGCTTATGCATTACCAACGAATACAAGGGATACCGCTTCGATCTGGGGGGACATCGTTTTATCTCTCATAACAAGGAGCTTGTTGAAAATGTTTGTGACATGATGGATGATCAGCTCCTGACGTCAAATAGAAAAAGCGTCATTTTGTTAAAAGGAAAGACCTTTGACTATCCTCTGTCTGCAAAAGATATCTTTCGGAAGATGGACCTCTGGACAAATCTGAAGGTATTTGCATCGTATCTGATTGCCGCTGTTTCTAGGATTATCTTCCGGAAAAAGGACATCTCTTTTGAGGATTGGATTGTCAATCGCTTTGGCCGGACCTTGTATAATTTATTCTTTGGTCCCTACACGGAAAAACTCTGGGGCATATCTCCGAAACTTATTTCAACTGATTGGGCATCTCAGCGGATTTCGCTCTTAAATCTGAAAGACGTCATTTTCCGTCTCCTGAAGTTGAAGAGGGGCACTCCGCGCACCTACGCCAAGGGTTATTTCTATCCCAAAAAGGGTATTGGTCAGATGTTTGATATCATGGGTGAGGATATCGCCAGAAGGGGCGGTAGGATTATTCTGGATGCAACGGTCTCACGGATACTGGTAAACCATAACAGCGTTGAGCGCGTGTGCTACACGCAGTATGGCACCACGAAAACCCTTGATTGCGATGCGGTTATTTCCACGATTCCCCTGCCGGATCTTGTAAAGGCATTTCCTGGGTTTCTTACAACGGATCTTATTGGTCATACAACACCGCTCAGGTTCCGTGCGGTAAGATTTTTAAACATCTTAGTCGATCTCCCTGATGTCAGTGATAACACATGGATGTATGTATCAGAGGGGAAATATATCACGACACGTATTCAGGAGCCGAAGAGGCGGAGCCCCTTCAGCGCTCCGGAAGGAAAGACGTCCGTGATGCTGGAAATACCCTGCAACGAAAATGATGAAATCTGGAACTGCCCCAAGGAGAGCCTGCTGAAGCGGTGTCTTGCGGATTTAAAAGAACTGGGGATTGACATTAGGGACAAGGTCATCGATTCTTTTACCACAAGCGTCACCCATGGCTATCCTGTCTATAGTCTTGATTATGCTATGCACCGTCAGAAACTCTTTGATTTTCTGGACCCTTACGAAAATTTGATTACGTGCGGCAGGCAAGGTACATTCCGGTACATCTTCATGGATACGGCCATGGAAATGGGGATAACGGCGGCACAGAATCTCATGCTGGATACGGTAGGCAAGAAGACCGACGTGCAATTAATGCGTTCTGAAGGGGAGTTGATTGAGGTAAGCTCGGTAACTGCTTAAAAAATTTCCTAAAACATGATTTTAACTATCCATGATAAATTGAATATGCCGCAGCAGACGAAAGCGGTCTCCTGGCAGGGGTACCTGATACCCATGACTGCTGTGGGCATCTGTTTAATTACCCGGTTGTGGTATTTTGGCCGGTACATTGATGAATGGGACAGTGTGAATTTTGCCTTTGGTTTGTCAAAGGAATATGACATCCTGCACGATCAGCCACATTTTCCAGGCTATCCGGTGTAC
>JAJTXE010000114.1:0-2798 GCA_021463795.1 Candidatus Brocadia sp.
GTCCTCATGGAGGAAGTATTCGCCAACTCCAACTTTACCAACAATGTCAAAGGCGGCGTGATTGCAGAAGTTATTGGACTGGTGAATGAGATTGACGAACAATGGGTCTTAAAAACCGATCTCCTGGGCGACGCCATCGAGTCGGCGCTATCGGAAACCGGGGGCACAAAAGATTTAGGGCTGTATAGGACACCTGACCACATCCGCAAAATGATGGTGGAGATGGTTGTCCCCGATTTTACCGACACTATTTTTGACCCTGCCTGCGGCACCTCCGGATTCCTCTTTAACGCCTACGAATATGTTATTGAGAAGGCAAGAAAGACAAGACGATTCCCGCCGGAGCATATAGCAAATCAATTTTATCGCGCGGGCATTGGCGGGATTGAATATCAGGGCCGTATCAGAAAGATGGCGGCAGTGAATATGTATATCCGCGGGCTCAATCCGCACAACATTGCCCAGGGCGATAGCCTGAAAATGTATGACCCGTCAAGCGATGCCGGCAGTAAAAGCGTAGTAATCGCTAATCCGCCATTTGGTGCTGAACGCGACCAGCCGGCGTATCCAAATGTATGGGAAGAATACTCCAAAGAATCTGAAACCACGATCCTCTTTGTAAAACTCATGTTTGACTTGTTGAAGCAGGGTGGACGGTGCGCGGTGGTTGTGTCAGAAGGGTTTTTAACATGGGGACAGAATAGCGCCTGCGCCCTGAGAAAACTCTTGTTAAACGAGGCGAACTTGCGGGCTATCATCAGCCTTCCGCAGGGCGTGTTTGTGTCGAAGGGCGGCCAAGGCGCCAAGACCTCAATCCTGTATTTTGAAAAAGGTTCATCTACAGATCCCAGCTTACAACCTGCAGGGACAAGTTTTGTCTGGTATTACAAAATAGAAAACGACGGCTTCTCGATGGGAACGAACCGCAAACCGATTGAGGGAAGCCAGATTCCTCAACTTTTAGAGATTTTCAAGGAGATTAAGCAGGGTAAAAGACCAAAAGACACGAAGCATAGTTTTTGTATTCCCAAAGAATGGATTGAAACGCTTGATCCGCGCCTTGCAGAGCGTATTAAAAAAGAAGTTAAAGTAAGGTATACAGAAAAGAACAAGGCCAAACGCGAAAAGCTCCTTGCCGGTCTTGATGAAAAACGTGCCAAAGGCAAATTGAGCAAGTCGATGTATGACGAAAAACTCTGGCAGTTTGATAATGTCGTGGAATCGCAGATTGACAACGAAATTGCCAAAGCCATTGAAAAAGCCAATTCGTACCATTTCAATCTGCAAAATTACCGGAGTAATTTAAGTGAAGAACAGATAAAAGAATGGCATGCTGTGTGTCATTCTGGGCAACTCCCACATGGTCATTCTGAGCACATTCACTTCGTTCAGTGTAAACTCCGCGAAGAATCTCAAGTCTCAGGCATAGAGAAACGATATCAGGAACTCAAAACTGCCGATCCCAAAAACGCCCTGCAAATCCTTGCTTCATTTGACCCGCAAAATGCCTTACAGATGGATATTGCCAGGGATTATTTGAGCAAAGTCGAAAGGCAATTTTTGGAGAAAGACGAGAGGTTGAAGAAATTGGAAATTCTCCTTAACAAGGGTTTTCATTATCCAATCATTTCTCTGAAAGAATTCATAGTTGTTAATAACGAAAAAATTAAACCTGCGGAATACCCTGAACAGGAATATACTGTTTTAGGTGTATCCAACCAAAACGGAGTTTTTATTAATGAAAAATTGCATGGTGAAGATATAAAACAGGCTTATTTTAAAGTCCAAAAAAGCCAGTTTTGTTATAACCCTTACAGAATAAATGTGGGCTCAATTGGACTTTGCGAATTTGATTCTGAAAATCAGATTATTAGCGGTGCGTACAGTGTTTTTGGTTGTAAAGAAAGCGAGCTGAATCCCAAATATCTTGAAGCTCTTTTCAAGACAAAGATGTTTTTAGATTATGTGAATCAAAAGGCGAGCGGTGGAGTGAGAATGGATTTTAAGATTGAGTATTTGCAGGAATGGCAAATCCCCCTCCCGCCATTGGAAGTCCAAAACGAAATTGTCGAAAAAATCGAAAGTCAAAAGCAGATTATTGAGGGGGCGGAGAGAATTGAAGAGAGTTTCTCAATCCAAATAGACAATCTACCAACCGAGAAAACGTCTGAAGTAGGTAACATATGTGAAATAGTCTATGGTGAACCTTTGCCTGAAAAAGATCGTAGAAATGGTAAATTTCCAGTTTTTGGAGCGGGTAATGTAATTGGATATCACGAAAACTTTTTAGTAAAAGGACCAGTAATAATCATTGGTAGACGAGGTGCTACATCGGGAACGGTAATGTGGTCAGATAATTCTTGTTGGCCGATTGACACAGCATTTTATGTAAAAATCAAAGACCCAAGAATAGAGATGAAGTATTTATATTATGCTCTGAAAAGTCTGAACCTTTTCAAGTACCAATTTGGCGGCGCAATGCCTGGAATTAATCGTAATGATATTTATTCAGAAACAATTTCTCTACCAACCCTCGAAATCCAACGCCAAATCGTGGAAAAACTTGACCGCCAAATGAAGGCTTTGGAGGGTGTGCGACTGCTAAAGGAAGAGGCGGAAAGGCGGATTGCGGGGATTATTGCGGAAGCATGGGGAGGATAATATGGCAATTTACGACATTGATTGGAGTAAAAAACACCTTGTAAAAATAAGCAATGAGATATTTTTTAACGATGAGATTGAACAGGCAGATTGGAGAAAAAAGATAGAGCCATGGCTAACTGCTATCTTTCAAAGTG
>JAJTXE010000115.1:0-7169 GCA_021463795.1 Candidatus Brocadia sp.
GCAAGTACCCCAACTACGGGTACAATTGCCTATACGCTGGGAACGGGCTTATCTGTCGGCAGGCATGGGAATGGTGAGACAATCTATGATTTTGTCGGCGCCATCGATGATGTCCGCATCTACAATCGAGCCTTGAGCGCCCAGGAGGTATCGAACCTATATACACCTTAACTACGTGAGATACCACAGCATCTGATTGTGAACTTTTATATGCCTCATGCCCGTTGCGGTTTGGGGCACATAAAGGAGCATGAAATAGGGAAAAAGTTATTGCGTGGTCTGAGTCATGTAGCCAAAAGATACACCAATTAACCGTGTTACCCTGGTTTATGAATTATTAAATTGGAGATAGTCATGATGAAGTATCCGATCTTTTGTAACCACATGAGAATGTTTCTTTTCGGGTTTCTTTTACTTGTTTGTTTACCCGGATGGACCATTGCACAGGTTCAAGATCAAACGCCACCTACCGTGACTTCCACTACTCCCGCTAACGGGGAAAGTGATGTGACTACCAGCCGCTTCATTACGGCCATATTCAGTGAACCGATGGATTCTTCCACGATTACCGCAAGCACGTTTACCGTGAGCGATATTAACAGTAATAGCCTTGAAGGCACGGTTTCTTACAATGATACAACAAACACAGCCATCTTTACGCCATCCGTTGTTATGGCCCTTGCCACTACGTACACGGCGACGATTACCACGGGTGCAAGAGATATCGCTGGCAATAATATGGCCTCTGACTATTCCTGGAGTTTTAGCACGATTGAACCCGATCCGCCAGACCCCCTTGTTTCTCTGAAAACGGTGCCGGTACCTCTTCCTCCTAATCTTGATGAATTTGTAAAGGACAGAACCGCTGCTATCCAGTTGGGCAAGGCACTGTTCTGGGATATGCAGGTGGGGAGTGATGGCGTTCAGGCATGTGCCAGTTGCCACTTCCATGCCGGAGCGGATAACCGCGCTAAAAACCAATTGGCCCCGGGTTTCGATACTATCTTCGATGGGATTACGGGACCAAACTACACCCTGACGACCGTTGATTTCCCTCGGGCAAAAGTGAATAACGACATCACGGGATCTCAGGGTATATTCAATACTCGCTTTAACGGAATCCTCCTTTCCCAGGCAGAAGATGACGGTACCCTTCTGGGAGACACAATATTTAACGAGAATGGTGCCCAGACTCGCCGTGTAACGGGACGAAATTCTCCCAGTGCGATTAACGCTATTTTCAATTTCCGGAACTTCTGGGATGGACGAGCCAACAATGTCTTTAATGGGGTAGATCCATTTGGACCAAGGAATGCAAATGCTAAAATCCATGTGGTGGCGGGTCTGTTTAAATCAGGGGTTGGTCAGATTGTGAGAATGGTAAACGCAAGCGCTGCATCCCAGGCGGTAAGTCCACCAAATAATTCAACAGAAATGGCTTACGATGGACGAACATTTCCTGATATCGCCAGAAAATTGTTTCATCTCACACCATTAGGAAAACAGGCTGTGGATCAGGATGACAGCGTGTTGGGTAGCCTCGCTAATCCTGTGGGCACCGGACTTAATACGACGTATCAGAAAATGATTCTCAATGCCTTTCATCCAAAGTATTGGAGATCGGCCCGGTTGAAAGATGGGTATACCTTAATGGAAAACAACTTCTCTCTCTTCTGGGGAATATCAATCATGCTTTACGAATCTACCTTGGTCTCTGATGACAGCCCATTTGATAAATACATGGATGGCGACCTGAATGCCATGACTCAGCAGCAAAAGAATGGGATGGTGATCTTTCAAAACAAGGCCAGGTGTATTGGATGCCACAGTGGAGCCGAGTTTACGAATGCCGCGGTTCCTACCGCATTAGAAGGCCAGCGAGAATTCTTTATGGAACGAATGCTCACTGCTGATAGAACGCTGAGTCCGGCACTTTACGACACTGGCTTTTATAATACCGGGGTAAGGCAAACCAATGAGGATCTGGGCGTGGGGGGAAATGACCCCTTTGGCAATCCGCTCAATTACTCACGACAGTACATAAAAATGTTGCTGGGCTTGCCTGTACCCGATCAATTTCAGATTAATCCTTGTTTTTTTGTGGCGCCATTCCTTCCGTTTGAGTTTCCGGGTGGCTTCAATGCCATTGATTGTGATGGAGATGGTTTCATCGATACGGGTTTACCCACCGATCCAAACGAGATACAGAATTTGAGGGTAGCTGTGGATGGCGCGTTTAAGGTCCCGTCACTTCGCAACGTGGAGCTGACTGGCCCCTATTTCCACAATGGCGGCCGGGCAACCTTGCGGCAGGTGGTTGAATTCTATGACGACGGTGCGGACTTTAGGAACGAGAACCTGGCCCTTATACCCCCTGATATTCTGCCCCGTCTTAACTTAACTGAACAGGAAATAGTGGATTTGGTGGCTTTTATGCTGGCATTGACTGACGACCGCGTTCGCTACCAGAGAGCGCCATTTGATCATCCACAGTTATTTATCCCAAATGGACATCCTGAACCAGTTACAAGCGATGGCACCGGCAAGGCTACGGATGATTTGCTGGAGATACCAGGTGTGGGAAGAAACGGTGGGGCTGCGATTCAACCATTTTTAAATCTTTCACATTTTTAGGGCAGAAGAGGTGGAATATCCGTTTTTATAGAACAGAATTAACAACATTATAAAAAATAAAAATGTTAAATATGCTGTTAATCCTGCCTAAAAACATGAAAAGTGCTGTACCGTTATGTTAAATATATATTCTATTAATCGAATCCACAAAAGGAGGACGTTATGAAAGGAATAGACAGGCGCGAATTTATGAAAACAGGTGCGCGCAATCTGGCCGCCGTAGCACTGGGCTCTGCCATCGGCATACCTCAGATATTCAGGCAGACCGAGGTTCTGGCCGCTAATCAATCTTTAACATTGGAGATAACGGAAGTATTACATCAGATGGTGGACAAAACGTTAGTCTATAGTTGGGCATTCATAAATCCATCTTTGGGACCTCAACCGACTATCCCTGGACCGGTTATCTATGCCATTGAAGGCGATCAGATAACTATTATCGTCAGAAACAGGCATAATAAGGCTGGTGCAATTCATGCCTTCGCCATTACCGGTACAGTACCAGGAACTTACCTGCCAGGTACAGAAACCGGCCCTATCGCGCCCAACCGTCAGGCCCAGGTGTCTTTTACAGCGCCGCCAGCCGGTACCTACATGTATCTTGATCCAACCAACGATCCGGTAAGCCGGGTACTGGGGCTGCATGGCATGATGATCGTCAGGCCGGCAACGTCAACAGGGGCGGCAGTAACCCCCTATGGGCCGTCCAATATTACCCCCAATGTTCAGGCCCTGTTTGATGACCTGGGAACTACTGCCCATTTCCCTGGCCTTCCCTGGGATCCAGCGAGGGAACATATTTGGATACTGAGTCAGATCGACCCTGCCTTTAATAAACTGGCGCAGGATAATGAACCCATCAACCCCAGTGACATGGTGAATAATTTCCTGCCACGCTATTATACAATGAATGGCCGATCAGGATACTTCTCTGCCCATGACCCTGATATTCAGTTAATAGGCAGGGCGGGAGAGCCCAGGCTGATACGCTGTATGAATGTTGGTCTGGCTGTTCATTCCAATCACGTCCACGCAAATCACGCTTACAGGATTTCATATGATGGCGTTGTCCAGAATAACGTGTGGTGGGTTGATACATGGACTACGAGAGGCGGGGATATATACGATATCCTCTATCCCATGGTAATGCCGCCTGATATCCCCCTGGATACCTGGAATAAATTAAAGAACGGGACTTCACAGGAAGGATTTGATGACAATCCCATGCACGGAACAAACAAGGGCTTTCCTATGTGGTATCCTATGCACTGCCATCTGGAGATGTCCCAGACCGCGGCCGGAGGCAATTACCCCCAGGGAATGGTGACGCATATTGTATTTACTGGTGCGGTACCGGGAGTTTAGTCTAAGTGAAGTGAACAAAGTTGTCATTCCTGGCTTAAGGCGTGTTTAATCTTGCAGATTGAACTATAAGTTTTAACCTGGACGATAGAGTTTAACTTGTGCTATGAGATTTGAACATACGAACGGACTAACTTTGTTTGTCCGTGACTAACGTGAGAACGTATAGAAATGTATAGAAAAGATAAATAGGGAGGAAAGGATAATGGCTAATAAATTAAGAATAGTACCACGAGATCCACATCGATTGGTCGACGAACCAGATTTCCAGATGATGTTCGAGGGATTTGCTTGTAACGTCCCCAAAGGGAGCCCTGCAACCCCCGACATATTAACACCGGATATTTTCGTTAGACGAGCATTTGAACAATTCGATCTTCTCATGCCGGATGGGAACATAGTCGAATTCTGGGGCTTTGTCGATCCTCTGGGCCCTAACGCTTTCCTTGGCGCCTTTCCATCGGATATGATTCGTATAATAGAAGGGCAACTCTTCCACGGCAGGCTGGAAGGTCTTCAAAAAGGTACGCATACCATTCACTGGCATGGCATGGAGCCTACGCCGATGAACGATGGGGTGGGGAAACTTTCCTTTGAAGTCAATGGTCAATATACCTATCAGTGGTATGCCAGCGCTGCGGGTACCTATTTCTACCACTGCCATCACAATACCGTCCTGCATTTCGAACTGGGCATGTACGGGATGCTCATCATCGATCCTCCTAAACCAAATGGAGCGCCGGGGCCGAATCCGCCGTACCCAACAGGGGGGCCTGGATTTATACGAAGGACAAATGATATCATCCCTTACGACAAGGAGGCCATTTGGGTCACTGACGACGTGGATCCTATGTGGCACATGCAGGGACACGACGCCGGCTTTTGCGAAGTAGGCCAGTCTTTTGGGCCGGATGCGGGGCTGAATAATTTTAATCCTGAGTACTTCCTGATTACGGGTGTGCCGTCTCCCTGGTGCGCAAATCTGCCCACAGATCCCACCCATCCCGGCGTGGCTGTGACTGTAGGAGTGGGGCAGACACTTCTCGTCCGCCTTCTCTGCGCGGGTTACACGGTGCACCGATATACCATTAGCGATCTGGATGCAGAGGTCATTGCCATGGACGGTCGGGTGATGGGAGACTCATCTTTTAACCAATACTCTCAACCTTTTATACTACCTGCAAATCAGCCCTTTGAGCTTACAGCAGCGAGACGCTTTGATTTGATCATCAGTCCCACTGCTGATGATATTGGTTCACATAGAGTGTTGGTGGATGTCTTTGATGCTGATAAAAAAGGCAAACTTCTGGGAACGATGGAAACCTTCATTCATGTTGTTTAGTACTACTAAATGAGAGAAATAGTTATGAAAAACCATTTTAAAATTATCGTTTGTTTTATGTTTGTACTATGGATGATGTGTATAAACGCAAGTGTGGTACATGCATATTCTAGTGGCCCTCCCTTTGGTCGCACAGGCTCTCCAGCCGATGGTTTCAAAACGTGCAACGATACAGACTGTCATAATACCTATCCGCTGAATGCGGGGGCGGCAACGTTTTCGATTTCTACACCTGGCAGGTATACCCTGGGTGAGGCTTTAACCGTGACCGTTTCTTTTAAAAATTCCCATGCCTCTAAACACGGCTTTGAACTTTCGGCACTCGATGCAAACAACAACCATGCTGGCATATTCAGTAGTTTTTCAGGCGATAATAAAACCCAAACCAGTACTGATGGGAATTACATCGAACACACCTTCAAAGGGTGCAATCAATCTGGAAACGCTCGTTGGAAAGTAAAATGGACTGCACCCTCTTCTGAGGTACAGTATCCGGTGACCTTCTATGCAGCGGGGAATGAAGCGGACGGGGACCTTAAACATGCACAGGAACATGGCGAGTATCCTAAACATCGCGACGATACACATGACGGTGATTATGTTTATACAGCTATTGCTCAGATAAGCAGAACTTCCATTACACCAACTCCAACGCCGGTGGGTTGTGAAACAACGGCACTATCGGCGTCTGCGAACGATCTTACCCTCAAAAAGGGGGAGGAAGGTGAAGTGATAATAACCTTTATATTACCTGAAGGTTGTAGTCCGAAAGAAGGAGGGATGATAACGGCAAAGATTAATAAGGTTGATAAGAAGCGCATGTCAGTGTCGCCACAAAGCACACATACCGACGTCAACGGTAAGGCCAGGTTTACCGTTACAGCAAAACAGAAAACTGGAAAGGCGAGGGTCGAATTCAGATACGAAGATTTTAAAACGACGGTAAAAGTCAATGTAATAGAATGACATTGTTTGGATATGATACGATTTGAAGTATAAAGTATGTGTGTAATTTACGTAATTGGCTTAATCCATCGAAAAATTTGGTTAAGCATTTTTAGAAAGGGAAAAGTAAGATGAAAAAGATTTTTAGCAACGTGACGAAAATAAAATTCATTGTTTCAATTATGTCCATACTAGTCCTGACTATTTCGACAGCCTCTCTTTATGCTCATAATGATAAAAGGAGAGGCGATGATGAATTACGAGTATTTACTGCCCTGTTGACTGGTGGACAGGAAGTTCCTGAAAATGACAGCAATGCCTTTGGGGTTGCATTTTTGACCTTCAACGAAAAAACAGAAGAACTCTGCTATTCAATAACCTTCACTGATGAAAAACTGGTTGGGACAGAGACCGCAGCACACTTCCATGCCCCCGCAGTGCCTGGTGAGAATGCACCGGTTGTATTTACGATAACACCGGATGTCAGTCCTCTTGGCAGTCCAAAAAATGGATGCGTTGGACCGCTCAGTAATGATCAGAGAAAACAATTAAGAAAGGGGTTGTTTTACATCAACATTCACAGCGAGGCCTTCCCTGGAGGGGAGATCAGAGGCCAGGTCATACCGGAAAAAGTACATTTCGAAATCGAGGATGAGGATGACGACGACGATAATAATGGTGATGACAATGGTCATGGTGATGACGATGACGACGATGATCGCGGCCGTCGCTAGTGTGGTGTCCCGTAAATAACCAGACATATCACCCTTCCCTTTTTTGGCGCCGGGGCTGCGTGCAGCCAGGCTGGATGGACTCCAGCTTGGCCCGAGCCCGCTCGATCTTACGGAGGATGTCCTCCAACTTGGCCGTCCAGACAAACGGCTGC
>JAJTXE010000116.1:0-3485 GCA_021463795.1 Candidatus Brocadia sp.
GATTACCGTTTCATCACCAACCGGCCAGTTTTATGCTAATGCATTGATGCTGCAGGCAATCCGGGAATCGGCCGATAACATACCTCCTGTTGTTAATGATGACGAGGGAATAACTTGTATGAATACTTCTGTGGATATCGATCTAATTGTTAATGATACGGACCCTGATGGGATGATTAATCCTGACACGGTGACAATTATAAGAAAACCTGCAAATGGTTTTGTTGAGCTCAAAGGTGATGGCATCGTGACTTACCAGCCGCAAGATGGATTTGTAGGAGAGGATAGTTTTGCATACACGATAAAGGATAATGAGGGTGGGGTATCAAATGAGACGATGGTGATCATAAAAGTAGACTCTTGCTTAAAAGTACAGTTCACGAAAGGGGATGAATGGCTCTGTTTTAAAGGAGAACGCACACCCCCACAAGGATGGATGGACAGTGGATTTAACGATAGCAGCTGGCAAAGTTGGCCGTCAGGTTTTGGATATGGAGATGAAAGGAACAACAATACCATTTTTGATGATATGCAGGGAAACTATTCAACAGTTTATGTACGCAACAGCTTCAATGTTATAGATCCAAGAAATGTAACCAGCATGAAGCTAGCTATTGACTGTGATGGCCCATTTGTTGCGTATCTTAATGGCGTAGAAATTCTTCGAAACATATCGGGTTTGCCGGACGAACAATTTGATATAAGCGGATTTATATACGAACTGTTTCCCGGTGAAAATATATTGGCTATTGAAGGTAGTAATGACGATATGAGCGATAATGGATTTACTTTATTACCGTATTTTGAGTTGACGGAAAGGCAGGATAGGTAATATGTTGCAAAACAAACGTTTTAAAGAATTTTCGATAACACGGAAATTACTTAAAAACTCTTTCGGCAATATTCTCCTTGCCATGGTTTTGTTTATTCTGACCGGCAGTGGAGTAGTGTATGGTGGTAATGCAAAATATATTATTTTATTCATAGGGGATGGCTGGGGGCCTAAACATATTGAGGCAGTAAATAAGTACACGGGTGCCACACCTTTTTATCAATCGGGGACTCCATGGGTAAATTATTATGTATCCACCTTTCCTCTTGGTGGTAGCTATGACACGACTCAGGCGTGGTCTGGTTTTAATTACATAAATACTACCGCAGACACTCAGGATAGCGCTTGTACTGCTACTGCTCTTTACAGTGGTTTTAAAACTTCTCCCTATCGGGTCTCTGTCTCTGCTGATACCTTAACAAAATTTTTTACCATTGGACAGAGGGCTAAAGAATTAGGAAAAACCGTAGGAGCGATCAGTACGGTCCCTGTATCACACGCCACACCAGGTACATGGGTTGCCCATAATGATTCTCGAGCAAATACTTTTGCTATAGCAGACGAGGGCTTTTTTGGAGATCCTAACACCACGGGTACAATTGCTACTGATTCGAAATACGCGGGAGGTCATGGTCCTACCATACCTTTTGTGGATATTCTTATTGGCGCTCGTGGCGCAAATTACGTAAGCAGCCAGATATTGAACAAGTTGAGAAGCGAAAGTGGACAGACAGGAAAGCACGTATTGGTTGAACGCCAGACGGGGGTTGGCGGGGGAGATGCATTGATGTCTGTAGCAAACACCTCTACTACTTTAAAAGTGGCTGGCCTCTTTGATCAAGTATATTACAATGCAGATGGTTCCGGGTATAGCACTGAAAATCCCACTCTTTCAGAAAGTGTATTGGCAGCAGTAAAAGTATTGGGCAGGGGCACAAACGGTTTTGCGCTTATGGTCGAAGGCGGCGCTATTGACTATAGCGCTCATGCCAATAATATGAATCATATGATTGGTGAAGCGAAAGACTTTGACAATGCTATTCAGACGGTGACTAATTGGGTTGACGATCCTACCAATGACGCCACGTGGAGCAATACTCTGGTTATTGTAACTGCCGATCATGAGTGTGGTTATTTGACTGCAGGACCTGGGATAATGCAGGATCAGCCTTTGGGCAATGTGAATGCTGCAAATCTTTCCAAAGAAAAAATAGTATCAGGTAGTGGTGGACGCCGGGCAAGTTGGGATGACACAAATAGTAACAACATAATCGATAACGGCGAGACGGTGCACTGGTACTGGAATTCCGGAAGCCACACAAACTCACTGGTTCGATTATACGCGAGAGGTGCAGGCTCGGAACTTTTTCAAGATTATGCAATCCATACTGATTCTGTACGGGGCCCTTATCTTGATAATACAAATGTTTTCTCCGTAATGAATAGCGCAATTGATGGTACTGGTGAATCACCACCTTTTGCCAATAACGACTTAGCTGTAACAGACCAAGATACCGCGGTAGTTATAAACGTAATTGCCAATGACTCTGATTCTGATGGGACGATAGACCCATCAACGGTGACCGTAACGAGCAATCCGAATAACGGTATCGCATTAGCCAATGTAGGTGGAACTGTTACCTACACACCAAATACAGGGTTTACCGGAACAGATACCTTCAAGTACACGGTTAAGGACAATGCCGGGGCTGTATCGAATGAGGCAACGGTGACGGTCACGGTTGTTTCCGACACACATGTATTTACAGCATACAATGACCTTTCATGGTCAACCGGGCAGGTAAACACCAATATCACGCTTTACACAACGGGTCAAAATGGGCTGTTGAAGAATTATTTTACCGGTTTGAATACCCCGGCCACCCTGACTATTGCCGGCGGATACATAGATACCAACGGTACTCCATTTCAGGGCAGTAACGCAAACAGTGGCACCGATGCCTATACAGTCTTTAATGATATCGTGAACGGTGGAGGGCTTATTGGTCACTTTAGCGCGACAAATATTACCTTTACCTTTACCGGCCTTGATCCAAATTTGAACTATGAATTTGTCCTCTTCGGGAACCGCAATGATGCCTCTTATACCAACCGAAGTACAACAACCACGATATCTGATATTACATCCTTTACAAACACAAGCACTCCAGGTGCGACATTTGCAGGATCAACTGACCCGGCAGTAACGATTGTGAATGGCTATAATACCGTTAACGGGTATGTTGCTCGTTTTACCGATATAAAACCTGGTACAGATGGTGACTTATTGATCACCGTTACATCTCCAACCAATCAATTCTATGCTAATGCGCTGATGTTGAGAGCGACTCAAGAATCGGACACCGTGCCGCCTACGGTGAGCGCAACAAGTCCGCAGAGTTTTGCTCAGAATGTGCTGGTTGCCAGCGCCATTACGGCCACCTTCAGTGAGGCAATGAACGCTGCCACGATTACCAACAACACGTTTACGATAAACGGTGTGGCCGGGACGGTATCGTATAGTGGGACTACGGCTACGTTTGCTCCGTCAAGCCCATTGGCGTATTCCACGGTGTATACGGCAACAATTACGACAGGGGTAACGGATGTGGCCGGCAATCCCATGACGGCCAATTATACCTGGAGCTTTACT
>JAJTXE010000117.1:0-1925 GCA_021463795.1 Candidatus Brocadia sp.
ACTGAAAGTGTGACTTTAGATAGTTTCCAGCTTACTGGTCCGAGAAGTGGAGATACCTTAAAACTATCCTATCTTGATGAACTCAGGAGCACGGGTGTTTCTGGTACGGTAACCGGAACAGCAGCATATGGAATTTCCGGTTCAACGGGTACGCTTGCCCGTGATCTGGATGCACCAGATATTAATGATTATCTAACCGTCACGGTTGTAGATGCTAATTTAAACACGAGTACATCAACTCAGGAGAGTGTCGCTGCAGGAAGTAGTCTTTTCAGTGGTGCAACCACAAATACCAGAGGCGACAGGTTAAGTGTAAAATCATATACTCAGAATTCCAAGTCGATAGGTGTTTCTCATCCTGATGGGTTTGGAGTAGGTACACAATCTGTCAGAATTTCAAATACTGACAATTCATTGGTATGGGTAGTACCAACCTCTGCTGGTACCTTTGGAGATCCGTTGTCCTTAGGCGTTACGAGTTTTAGTTTGGGCACGGAGTCAGTAAGTTCAATTCCTTTGGTAAAAGGTTCTTCTTCGGACGCAAATTCATTCCTCAGTTCAGCAAGCACTTCATCGTTTGTTGCTACACTTGATGGAGTGGATAATACGGTAGAAATCTCTCCTGACGGTACACATTGGGTTTCTGTTCCTATTGTAGAAACAGGTGCTAATTCTGCTACATTTGTAGGAACGATTGGCTTTGATTTTACCGCTATTCGTTTAACTACTAACACTGCAGCATCAATTACCACGATTATTTCTGACTTTACTGGTACTTCGTCTATAACTTTTGACGGCACTCTTAGCGGAAGTGTCTCGAATGTTATTGGAACAGGCTCTGTTGTGAGGATCTTTGATGGTTCTTCACAAGAATTCAAAGAAGTAACAAGAGCCGGAGGAAGTAGCATTTGGGTTGAGAAACTTTCCAATTCCACGATTTTCAACCCAAGTAAAACATGGGTTCAGGTAATCGGAAATGATATGCTCAGAACAGAAACACTTTCTGATGGCACTGAACTCTGCCGTATCGGTGGAATCTGCAACGGTACCTACCGCGTCAGATATAATGATTCTTTGGGTGCGGGGAATGTTTATATGAGTGGAAATTCCCTTGCCACCACTGCACCAAATTTTGGTTTTACAACATATGATGGTGCTATATCTACGAATGTAACTGGTAGCACCGGACCGGACACTGCTGTAGTTGTCACTGTTGTTGATGAAGATCTTAATACATCAGTTGATACTAAGCAAACTACGGGCGAGAACGATGGTGCTAGCGGTACACAGATTTTTAATGAGGATGGTCTTGGTTTACCGTCAGCTGCTTCGATTGATAATTCATCAACAATCAATGGTGGTACAAAAAAGATCATTTATGCAAGCAAACTTGGATCTCTTGGCAGTTCTAGTCTTGAATTAGGGGTAAATACGATAGATTTTGCCCTTTCAGAAACTGCCGTAAATTCTGGCACTTTTAAGGGTTCGTTCTTTCTGTCAAGTGGAACCACGACGACGAACAGTTCTGACCTCTTAAAGGTTTCTAATGGTGAGCAAGTATTTGTCACGTACATTGATGGCCCAAGAGGTGCTTGTGATACGGAAAATGTAGTTTCTGATCCTATTTCTATAGTTACTTTGTTAGGATCGTTAACTCTAAGCAAAGATTCAGCGTTTTTATCAGGTGATACCGTAGTCGCCTCGGTGGTTGATGCGGATAGAAATACACTTGCAAATTCAAGTGACGTTTTAACGTCTGCTATTAAGATTACGGGGGCAAACTACAATATCGGTAGTGATGTATTCCTGAATCTGAATGAATCTGGGGTAAATACTGGATCATTTGTTGCTACGTTTACTACGGTTTCTGGTGACACAACCGGTAGTGCAATAAAAACCATTCAGGGGGGTATTTTAGGTGTTGT
>JAJTXE010000118.1:0-1054 GCA_021463795.1 Candidatus Brocadia sp.
CTGCTTGACCCACTTGAAGAACAACTCGACCTGCCAGCGGCTCTTGTAGAGCGCGCAGATGGTGGCTGCCGACAGCGTGAAGTTGTTGGTCAGGAAGACCAGCGTCTTGCCGGATTCGGCATCCTTGAAGCGGATGCGGCGCAGATGCTCGGCGTAGGCCTGCTGGGTATAGAAGCCGTCGAGTGCAATCGTCTGGTCGCAGATGACGCCGGTGCTCCGATCCGTGGGCGCGGAATACAGCCGATGGAAGTCCATGTTCTTCTTGGCGCGCGTGACGAAAAAACTGCCGGCCAGGTGCAGGATATGCAACCGTTCGAAATCGACGTAGGCCCGATCCATGACATAGATCGCTCCGGCCTCGGGGATCAGCAGGTCGAGCGCATGCACATCGTGCAGCTTGCCCTCGGAAACATGGATAAAGCTCGGGATGGCTCCGCGCAGGTCGAGCAGCGTGTGCAGCTTCACCGCCGCCTTGGTCGTGCGGAAATGCGCCCAGGGAAACACCGACAGGCACAGATCGATGGTGGTGGAGTCGAGCGCATAGACGGCATTGGTCAGCTCCAGCCCCAGGTCTTCCTGGGCGTAGAGCTTTCTCGCCTGGTCGATCAAGCGCTGCGCGAAGTCGGCGTAGATGCGCCAGTCTCGCAGTTCGTTGGCGTCGGCCAGCGTCGAGCGGCGAGGAGAATCGCGCAAGCCCATGTGGTAGAGCTTGCCCGCTTGCGCCACCAGACAAACCTCGATGTCGCGCAGGCTCTCCCGGTAGGTCAGTTGGGCAAAGGCCATGATGCGGAATTGCTCGGCGCAGGTGAGCGTGCGCACGCGCCGGTCGCCGTCGTAGCGCCGGACGTAGCGGGCAAAGGTCGTCCAGGGCAGGAAATCCATGAGCTGGGCGAACAGGGTCTTGCCAAGGTTCATGGCGGACTCCGGAGAAAAACCCGGAAGACTGCCCGAACCGGCTGCCGCCGTTCAAATCGACACCACCCTTCATCGCCCGGAATCCCGCGTCAGTCATGGCTTTCAGCGATTCGCACACTCATTTAACCGGACACTACTG
>JAJTXE010000119.1:0-1400 GCA_021463795.1 Candidatus Brocadia sp.
ATCAACGTCTAAATGATTGGTCGGTTCATCGAGCAACAGGATATCGGGGTCACATGCCAACCCCCTGGCAAGCAGCGCCCGGCGTTTGAGACCGGAGGAGAGCGTATTAAATCCGGCATCGGTATCTAATTGCATCTGTGAAAGTACCTTGTTGACCTGATGCAGTTTTTTCGACTCCTGAGCAATATTTCGTGTAGACTTACTCTGATTATGCGTCTCAAACCCGTCAGATACGATATCGAATACGGTGCCACTCAATTCCCCCGGAATCTCCTGGGAAAGATAGGCGGTGTGCAGCCCCTTTTGTCGTACAATCTCACCTGAATCGGGTACCAGGTCTCCGTTAATCAGCTTGAGCAAGGTAGACTTGCCGGAGCCATTGCGACCGAGAAGGCACACCCTTTCACCACGTTCAATCTGCAAATTCGCGTGTTCAATCAGCAATGGCCTTCCAAAACCCATCGTCACATCCTGCAAACTTATCAATGCCACACATATCCTCCTGACATACTGTCCCAACGACTCTATTAAAATTTCCCCAACACTCAACGGTTTTTCGTAAGATAAAGAGCGCGTTACCCACCCCTCGCCCCTCCCAGGAGAGGATTTTATCAGTCCCCTCTTGGGAGGGGAGAAAGGGGTGGGTGAATTACAAACACCTTGCCACTTAAGATGTATCCCGTTCAGCAAATCTACTTCATTGAAAACTCTCAGGGAACAAAGACAATAACAGGCATGTAACTGCCTGCTGTCTGTAGCCAATCTGCAAAATTGCTATGATAATTTTACTGAGAATGTCTTAAAACACAAGACGTGGAAAATATATCCATCTATAATAAGCGGTTCTTCGGGTGAGCGCTCAGTCGAACGACATACTTTTTTGACATGGGTGGTTAAATCTGATATCATTGAGCCAAAACTGTAATCACTGGAGGCCAATATGGTACGTACTCAAATTCAATTGACAGAAGAACAGGTAAAGGCATTAAAGAAAATTGCATTATCCCGGCATCTATCTATTGCAGAGATCATAAGACAAGCAGTCGATACCGTTATCCGGACCAACACCATAGTTGACGTCGAAGAAAGGCGGAAAAGGGCGATTGACATAGTGGGCAGATTCAGTTCCGGTAAACGTGACATTTCAAGGAAACACGATACCTACCTCGTAGAGGCATTCGGCAAATGAGAATCTTTGTTGATGCATCTGCACTTTTTGCCCTGCTCGACAAAGACGATGCCAACCATAAAAAAGCAAAAGAAGCGGTTTTCTTTTTACCGTAATGACCTGTAATAAAAAGGGGAGTGATGACGGACGCATCTTAAATATTAAGTAAGAGTAGGGAAGGCTTTCACCTTGTTAAACAACATACTTTGAGAATTCGTGTATTTGTCTTACT
>JAJTXE010000012.1:0-1755 GCA_021463795.1 Candidatus Brocadia sp.
GCGAAGACCCAGGATGCCCTCTACCAGACCATGTCAACCCGCCAGGTACATGGACGCAAGGTTCTTGACCGAGTCTTGCAGGAAATCAAAGAGCGGCGTGACAGTTACAAGAGCAAGAAGTAAGAGAACACATGCTGATCCTTAAGGCGGTGTTCTCCTTAATCACCTGGAGGGAGGACACACTGCAATTGAATGGAAAACCGGAAGTTCTGGTCAGCACAAGAACGTCGGGTAGTATTATCTAACTTACAAAGATGAAAGGCTTTTATGAAAAAAAGAATAAATATTTTTGACAATACGTATTCTTTAGAAAGGAGACTTACATGAAAACGTCTTTATTTATTTCAGGTATGATTATTTTTTCTTTAATGGTAATGCCGCTTTTAGGCTATTCTCCCGGGATTTATGCTCAGGAAAAGAAAAGGATTTGTGCAACCATGGAGGTTCATGAAAAACTCCTGAAAACTGTTCCCGCCTATAGAGATAGTCGGGCGGCAATTGAGAATCTTACAAGAGATTATCTCCTTCGGGGGGCATTGAGAACTGAGGTAGTGAAAATTCCGGTGGTTGTCCATGTCGTGTATAATACCCCTGACCAGAATATTTCAGATGATCAAATCAAGAGCCAGATTCGGATTCTGAATGAAGATTACAGAAAGTTAAATGCCGATGTATCCACCGTTCCATCAGTATTTCAGACTTTGGCAGCAGATTCAAAAATCGAATTTGCTCTTGCTTGTAAAGATCCTGAGGGTAAACTTACTACCGGTATTACTAGAACAAAGACAGATGTTGCGTCATTTACATATAACGATGCTGTGAAATTTACGTCGAGTGGGGGAAGGGATGCCTGGCCAAGGGACAAGTATTTAAACATGTGGGTGTGTAACCTGGGAGGAGGTCTCCTCGGATATGCTCAATTCCCAGGAGGCCCGGCAGGCACGGATGGGGTAGTCATTACCTATACGGCATGTGGAGATATCGGAACAGCCTCCCCGCCATTTAATAAAGGAAGGACTGCAACCCATGAGGTCGGACACTGGTTAAACCTGTTCCACATTTGGGGCGATGATTGTCCCGGTGGAGACCAATGCGACGGTTCTGATGATGTTGGTGATACGCCCAATCAGGAATGTTCCAATCCTGGTTGTCCCACCTTTCCACACGTAAGCTGTGATAACGGTCCGAACGGCGACCTCTTCATGGACTATATGGATTACACGGATGATGCCTGCATGGTTATGTTTACCAAGGGGCAATCTGCAAGGATGGATGCCGCCATATCGGGGCCGAGATCGGCCATCATGAGCTCAGACGGATTAAAGTGCAATGGGGCACCGCCTTGCGGACAAGGATCGATAACAGCCTTGGCATTTGTCCTAACAGTGTATGGTATAGGAAAAATGCGCAAGAAATCCATTAGAACAAAATAGTTGCATGGGAATATTGGGGTGGGTATGCAGATGTTCATCTTCTGCGTGCCCCTTTAAAGGAATGAATCGAACTATGAAGATTGTAAAATTATCACTCTTTTTTTCATTACTGCTCTTTAATGTCCAAACTATGGGATGCAATAACGATCTCCCGAAGGAAATTTTTAAATATTGGATACATTCTTATGAAGAGGATACAAAAGAGGCAAAAATTTTCAGACCAAGTCATTACAAATTTCCTCCGGCAAGAGGCAGATTTGGATTTGAGATGAAAAAAGATGGAGAATTTGTTCAATATGGGATAGGCCCAACAGATCGTCCA
>JAJTXE010000120.1:0-2426 GCA_021463795.1 Candidatus Brocadia sp.
TTGATATGCTGTCCAAACCAGACACATCGAACAAGCTCTTCCTTAATCAGCCTTTCCGTACCTTCCAGGACATGCATGGGTGCACTGCCGTTCGACCTTTCATCCTTTACATCGGTATAAAAGGATCTTACAATCTGTTGATAAACAGGTGAAAAACAATTTGTGGGATATTTATTGAGGTCAAGCATCGAATATTTTATTTGATATTAAGAATTTCAAACAAAAGTACCTTCTCCTGAATCCCCCTCGGTGAGGAGGACACTCACTGTCCCCCGCAGGCGGGGGCGCAGGGGGTGGATGTTTCCCCTCCGGCGGCAAGGAGGTCAAGTATTATATGTATGGGTATTCTTGTGCCTTTAATACAGGGTTTCCCACTGCATATCGTAGGATCGATCACTATTCTCTCAATTGCCGTATTCATTTTACAAACCTCCTTTCTATTTGTATTCTATATCAATTCCCATGCGGGTTTGACGATAGAAATATTTCAGTTTAATTCCACATCTGGAGATAAAAACAGGTGACATTGCTACTCCAAACACTTTATTCTTTCTATTATCTCTTCGGGAGATGGCAGATATTTTTTTAATTCACGAGGCAGCTTTTCCGTCAGTTTGTAAGTAGATACGCCTATCGGCTTTTTCGTATCCTTCAATGCATACTCGACGATCGTGCGGCTTTTGTCCTTGCATAAGATGATGCCAATGGAAGGATTTTCATCAGAAAGTTTTGCTCTGTCGTTCAGGGCAGAAAGATAAAACTGCATCTTACCGGCATATTCTGGCTTGAAAGCACCTATTTTTAACTCTATTGCAACAAGGCATCGCAGTTGCCGATGGTACAAAAGCAAATCAATAAAAAACTCCTGTCCATCTATTTCCAGCCGGTATTGATTGCCCACAAAGGTAAAGTAACTGCCCATCTCTATGAGGAACCTTCTCACATTTTCAAGAAGCGCACGATCAAGCTCCTTTTCTGAGTGCTCTTCGCCAAGTTCCAGAAAATCAAAGGAGTATTCATCCTTGACCGCCAGTTTTGCCTGATACCGGTATTTTTCCGGAACGGCTTTATCAAAGTTTGTCTGATTTGCCATATAACGTTCAAATGCGCCTGCTTCAAGCTGGTTTATCAGAACATCTTTTGTCCAGCCAAACTTCTTTGTTGTCCTAAGGTAAAATTCCCGCCTGACGTCGTCTTTGCACCGCTCCAGAATAATGATATTTTTCGTCCAGCTAATTTCTCGCACCAGTGGTGCGAGTTTTTCGTTCTTGTTATAGGCAAGATAGAAATTTCGCATTCTCCAGAGATTAGCACTGGAAAACCCTTGAATTCCAGAAAACTCTTTTTGCAGATCTTTTGCCAAGGTTTCCACAATTGCCTTGCCCCAGCCGAGCTTTTCCTGTTTTGCCATTATTGATTTACCGATGTCCCAATACAAATTTATAAGCTTTTTGTTTACCGCTTTGAGTGCGTCATATTGTGCTTTATATATGCGCTCTTTGATCTCTTTAAAAAATATTTTATATTCGTTGATTACTATGGCTGACATTCCGCTTTCTCCATAATTATCTCAATCTCCTCCTCTGTCAACCCATAAAGTTTAAAGACAGGCTGTTCAATGTGGCGTCACATTCTTTTACTTTGGGTTGTTTATCCTGGCTTTTCAGGTAATCCTCGCCTTTCGTAATAGCGATAATACGCCTTGAACTTTTTCCTTCGGATACAATCTGTCAATTTGAAATACCCGCTCCCTTGACCACAGACCTAGATTGTGAGGGAATGTTGAAAATTCTGTCATCTTGTTGCTCTTCTTATCCGTGCACCTTAAGATTTTCATTGGCAAAAATCTTCACGCTGTAACCCCGGCTTCTTCATCAGCAAGCGCTGCCGCATAATTCAGGCATGCCCTGATATCTTTATCAGTAATGTTGGGATATGCCTTTTTTATACCATCAAAATCTTCTCCAGCGGCAAGAAGATCAAGGATTATATGTACGGGTATTCTTGTGCCTTTAATACAGGGTTTCCCACTGCATATCTTTGGATCGATCGCTATTCTCTCAATTGCCTTATTCATTTTACAAGTCTCCTTTTTATTTTAAAATGTTCTGCATTTCAATACTCAATTTGCTTTTCTTATTATAACAAACGTACTGTTTGTCTTCCCAAGCTGATTTTTGACTACCTTACAGACGGCATACACATTTTCCCCTCCACAGGGCAATCTTATCATACGTGAGGTCGTAAAGTTTACAGACAAGCTGGTCAACTCCATTAGATTGTAAACATCTAACGGGGTCAATGTGGCGTCATATCTTTTTCCTTTAGGTTGTTTCTCCTGGCTTTTCAAATAATCTGCGTCTTTTGCGATAGCCCTGTCCTCACGGAAGCGGGGAAAAGGTGCGTCCTTGAAATTTTCCTTTCAG
>JAJTXE010000121.1:0-3446 GCA_021463795.1 Candidatus Brocadia sp.
CGAGAAAGACGTATGGTTTAAAAAGGTGCAGTGGTCGTTGTCCAATGTACCTGGCGACGATTGGGGGCTGGAGGCTCTGCCTCCAGTCTACCAGCTAGAAGTAGTGGAATAAACTAGGGGGTGAGAAAGAGAAATGTATTTGTTTTGTTAGTAAAAGTTTATCCAATTACCTATAAAATGCTCTAGCTTAATTGTATAGAGCAAAGGAGGAAGCCCATGAAGAAAGTCACCCATCAAACGGGAGGAGTAATTAAGATTGGTATCAGGAATATAATCATCGGCATGATTGCAGCAGCATCGCTGTGGGCGATACCTAGTACTGGTCAAGCGGACGTGTCAACATGTTGGCCAGACGGTTGGGAAAGCATGGAGATCGAAGCATAATTGCAAGCAGCAGACCACCGATCAGTTCCAATATGTAATGATAATGTGCCAAACCGTGATGCAACATATAACAAGATAATCGCTGCATTCCCAGACGGAGGCACGTATACGATCGGAGCAAATACATATACCTTGAGCGTTCAAGATGATGGTATATCCAGCAAGTTCGTGGAGGTATATTACGATAGTAGTAAAGAGCTAACGTTCAGCAATCATGTTCTCCGGCATCGGACCCGATATACCACAAGCCCACAGGCCTCGAATAATTGCCCGGAAACATTGGAAAAGGCAACCTTGCAAAAGGATTGGGAACGAGTTGACTATCAGCGTACGCAATCTCGATTTATACCTGTATGGTTTAATGAAGAGGCCGGTGAAGACTTAAGCACTGGGCAATCAGTTTCAGACATCATGGCAGGGAAGTTTCCAGACCATCCTGCAATAAAACAACTCCTTGTGGACCATCCAAACTTCAATTTTGAGAATAATCAGATATATAGCAAGTTCACTCGATGTCGTTACCGAGTCAAGTTTTTAGACGCGACCGGTACCCCAGTATACGAGATGTCTCTCGATCAGGTACCAGATGCTGGAAGCGAAAATCCCATTGTTGATATAGACCTTAAGATCATTAAAGGAAACAAAGACGCCAATGACGTCATGGAATTATTTACCATAGCAGCCCAGCTTGATGACGACTTCGATCTCTTCTCAAGAGGTAACATTGAATCGATTCGTGACGATCTTGATATTGGAGTTGTTGCTGGGCAAATTGCTGTCCCAGCAGGTAATGTTGACGCACTAAAAGATGCAATCGATTTAGCAAACGAAGCATATATAAATCATGCGACAGGCATTCACTTGGAAGGTGGCACTTATACCCTGAAGGGAGTGGATAACGACACTGATGGTCCAAATGGCTTACCTTCTATTAAACGCCCCATAGGAATCACCTCTTGTGATGATGCTGATCCAATCATAGAAAGGGATGCCAGTCAGAGCACACCCCCTTTTCGAATCTTTCACATTTCTGAAGCGGAGGGTTCTGGTGGGGATTTCAATGGATCTCTATCTCTTACAGGAATCACTGTTAGGAATGGTTCTACTCCTCATGATGGTGGGGGTATTTTTAACCGCGGTCAGCTCTTTGTTCGAGATGGCACTATTACTAATAATACGGCGCTACGCGGTGGTGGTATCGCTAACGAAGGAAAACGCATTAATGAATCTGCACGCGCTGAAATTGCAACACTTATCAATTGTACGATAGGTAGTAATACGGCAACGATTAGTGATCCTACAGATGGCGGTGGAGGAATTAGAAACGATGAAGGTACTGAGTTACGGCTTGAGAATTGTGTTGTATCAGGAAACAGGGCAGAGGGTGGCGACGGCGGTGGCATGTTAATTAAACAAAAAGAGATTGATAATGGCGGCATTCTCGAGCCTCGCTCGGTGCGCGTTGATGGAAGTAGTATTGTAAACAATTTTTGTGGTAATGACGGTGGGGGCATGAGCATCCGGGTTGGCACTGTGACAGTAAGAGGTTTATATCATAACATCGTGAACTTAAAAAATATCATAACATCGTGAACTTTGTAGAAGAACGTCTAAACTTTCTCCAAAAACATTTTTGGAGGAGGACGAGAAAGACGTATGGTTTAAAAAGGTGCAGTGGTCGTTGTCCAATGTACCTGGCGACGATTGGGGGCTGGAGGCTCTGCCTCCAGTCTACCAGCTAAAAATGATGGGGGTAGACTATAGTACAGTGAGTCAGGGGAGAAAGCGATTACGAGAAAAACTGAAAAGTGACAAGCATCTTTCTCCGATTATCAAAAGAGTTGAAGCAGGATTGTCAACAGTAAAGATTTGACCCCCATGCCTTCATTATTTTTAATTTATTCACTATTTCCGAGGGTATGATGGTGGGGAAACTTAGAAACTGCAAGGTAACTGCTATAACCAAAGAAATCAAGAGAATTATGTTTCTTGAAAATAATTATGCTTCTTAAGTTTTTCTCAGTAAACAAAACCTCTAACAATTCTTTTTTAATAACCTCTTTTAATAGGGTCTTGGGGTTAGCCATGTCTTTAATCTTGCTATTGAGGATGTCTTTTATCAATCTGCCAGCACCAATAGCCTGTAATGAGATGATTATTTCGAACCGGTAGTTAAAGGTCATTTAAAGGACAAATAAATTTTAAAAATATACTCAAAGAATTACTGTTTTTCCCCTTTCTTTTATTTGACTTACAATATCATACGAAATCTGGTGTCTGCTGGAATTGTCCTGGAATTTGTCCAAATTCCTCACTGCGATGCATCTGTTATACCCTTGATTAGACTTCTTATTTCTGTTACATTACCGCTACTTTATAGGATTTGCTGTATATAATAACTTGGGAGCACTAAGTGCGTTATTATTTCGACTGGGACCCCAATAAGGCAAAAATAAACTTAAGAAAGCATAGGGTCAGTTTTGAGCAGGCATCGGCTATTTTTCTTGATCCAAGAATGATAGCTGTCTTCGACCGTGAGCATAGCGAAAATGAAGACCGATGGGCTACAATTGGAATTGACAGGAATGGTATTTTGTTGGTTGTGGTACATACTTTCCAGCAGTTGGATGCCGAGTGTTGCAGAATTAGAATTATTTCTGCCCGCAAGGCAACCAGAAAAGAATCAAAACAATATGAGGAGGAAAATATATGAAGAAAGAATATGATTTTTCCAAAGGCGAGCGCGGTAAGTTTTATCGTCCAGATGCAGAATTGTATCTACCTATTTACATCGAGCCTGATATGATGGAGGTGTTAAGAAAATTCTCAAAGAAAAAAGGCGTCGAGATTACGACAATAGTAAATGAATGGATAAAAAAAGACATATCAATAGTAGAAACAATAACAAAATAGCCCATAACTACCCACTCCACAAGATGTGGCGATACCCGCTGCATTTATGAGTTCAATCGTTCAGGGGAGATGAAAAGGAGGTATCTTTCATCTTGCTGGTGAGGTTGTCTTATATAAATCGATTGGAATCTTCCAACACCAATAGTCTC
>JAJTXE010000013.1:0-6046 GCA_021463795.1 Candidatus Brocadia sp.
GATTGCAATTGCTAAGGCATTAACCATCGGCGCCGGTTACCAGGTGAGTGTGGGCGCTGCAATGAACGAGACCATCGGAGGTCTTAAGGCTGAGGAGATAGGCGCTGCAAAAACAGTCGTTGTAGGGGCATATAGTAGTGAAGATGTTGCATTAAACAAATCGGTAAATGCAGGAAAGGATATTTCAGAAAGTGCGGGAAAGGACATTTCTCAAAGTGCAGGCAAAGATTTTTCTTTGAAGTCTGGCAAAAAGATGTCATTAAGTGCAGGTGATGATTTTAGCGTAAAGGGCGATAAAAATGGCCTTATCGAAATTAAAGATAAGTTAACTATTAAATGTGGCAGTGCTTCTATAACTTTAAGTAAGAATGGCGATATTTCCATCAAGGGAAATAAGATCAACATCAAAGGCTCCGGCGATGTCAAGGTTAAAGGCTCGAAAGTAGGAGAAAATTGACGATGGCAAACCACTCTGTGGAATTCATGAAGGCACCGGCAGCCTTGTGGAGCAATATGCAAGTTCAGCGAGGCCGCGTGGTGGAACTAACCAATGCTGGCGAAATCAAAGTTGCCAGCTTGCTCGAAAACGAGCTCATTACGTGTGATTTTTTGCGCATGAGCGCCGGACCATTGCCGGAATTGTTGCCTGGTGATGCAGTGCTGTTTGCTGTGGATGAAGCGCAAAATCAAGGTTATGTGCTGGGAGTAATTCAGAAATACCGAGCCAACGAGCAAGGGACAAATGGCAAATTGGCTCACCCAACCGCGAGCCAGGACGTTCGCGAAATCAAACTCAATGCGACATATAAAATCGAGCTACGTTGCGGGCAAAGCTCATTAACGATGAACAAAGATGGAAAAGTAATGATCAAGGGCGCGCAAGTGACGAGTCGCGCGCGCGGGGTAAACAAGGTCAAAGGCGGTTCCGTCTTAATCAATTAAGTGAACAGAAGTGATTATGTGGGCTCTCAGAAATGAAACTTCCTATGCGGCTGAGCGAACTTGGGTCATCGACAAAAATGGCGCAAAGAGCTGGGTCGTCGTCGTGAAGGCCACTTACGATCTTTTGCCAGAAGGCCAAGTAAAGCTTGCTGAAGAACAGGAAGAACCCTTATTCGTACCGAAATATCTTGGCGAAGATGGCAAAACCAGCATCGCATATGAAGCAGATATGATTCCGCCTAAAGTTGGTACCGATGTTCTATTCAATGGTCAAGCTTATGCACCAGGACGAAAACCCGCCCCTGTAGTTGATGTTTTGTTGCGGGTTGGTTCTGTAAAGAAACGATTGCGTGTATTTGGAAACCGTCACTGGAAAAAAAATTCCTTTGGAATAATGTCTATCACCTCGTCTGAGCCTTTTGAATCAATGCCTGTCATCTATGAACGAGCTTTTGGTGGCTGGGACACGATACCAGAAAATCCGGCAGAGCATCGGCTTTATTCATCAAACCCAATCGGAGCAGGGTTCGCCACTCGTGGTGCTCATCTCAATGGAAAACCTTTGCCGAACATTGAATACCCCAAGAATCTTATTGGTTCATGGAAAGATCGACCACCCCCCGCTGGTTTCGGAGCGATTGCCAGTTACTGGTCGCCGCGCTTGGAATGGGCTGGTACATATGATGAAAAGTGGATGAATGAAAAGTTTCCTTTGTTACCGAATGATTTCGATCAACGATTTTATCAATGTGCTCCGGATGACCAACAAGCTCAAGGATTTCTTCAAGGCGGCGAGCTTGTTGAACTTGAAAATCTTTGTGAGCAGGGGGTATTGCGCTTTCATCTCCCCAAAGTATGGTTGGTATTCACGACATTATTTGGAAAACGTGTCGAAGAGCATCGCGCCAAGCTGCAGACAGTGATCTTGGAGCCCGATCTAGCAAGAGTAATTATGGTATGGCAAACGTGCTTATATTGTCATCAGCATGCTTATAAGCTGGATGCCACCCTTATTCGAGAAAAAGAATACGAAGAGATTGGATAGGGTATTTCCTCTTCTGCGTATGTTTTTGAAAACTTAACAGCTTCTTGGTAGTAGTGGTAATTCGGATGAAACAGTTCGATAGAACATATTCTGTTGGCATTGTCGGGATTGGCGCGCGGACACCAGTAGGTCTGACCGCTCGTTCTTCGGCAGCTGCCGTTCGAGCCGGCATAACGCGAATTGGCAATCATCCTTATTTTATTGACAAAGCTGGGCAACCGATGGCCGTGGCTATGGATTCCACCTTGCCGGTTGATCTCAATCGCTTGGAACGATTCTACGCATTAGCCATCCCTGCTATCGAGGAAGCTTTAGCGCCACTTCAGATGGTCAAACCTGATTCATTGTCCATGCCGTTCTTTTTGGGTTTGCCAGAACCAAGACCTGGCTTGTCAAATGGGTTCGATCAAACATTAGCTCAAAGGTTTAGAAGTTTAGAGAAATCTCCTGCTCGTTTTACCGACGTATTCACCTTCCCTCGTGGACATGCCGCCGGTTTGCTGTCCATGGCGGCAGGATGGCAAAGGATCAACGAAGGGCAGGTGGATTTATGTTTGTCCGGGGGAGTAGATACCTATTTGGAAGCAGAAACACTTGAATGGTTAGATGAAGAGGGACAGTTAAAGTCAGCAGAAAATCTTTCCGGTTTTCCTCCAGGCGAGGGTGCTGCATTTTGCCTGCTGGCTTCTGCAACCGCAATTGCACGCCTTAAACTCAAGGCGCTGGCTTGGCTGGTGGCTGTCGCCGTAACTAAAGAGGAGAACCGCATCAAGACAGATACGATTTGTATTGGAAATGGCCTTTCTGAAGCGCTCAGCAGTGTCACGCGAATGCTCAATCTTCCTCATGAGAAAGTGAACTTCATGATTTGCGACTTGAATGGTGAGCCTTATCGCTCTGAAGAATTTACGTATGCTGTTTTGAGAACGCAGCTTGCATTTGTTGACTTTACTAATTTTCAAACGCCTGCGGACTGCTGTGGAGATTTGGGGGCCGCTTCTGGCCCTTTGTTTACAAGTCTGGCTGTGGCCTCCTCTCTTCGGGGTGTTGACCAAGGACCACGTGTTTTGATTTGGAATAGCTCGGAAGACGGGGATCGTGCTGCGGCTCTTCTGTATCTCGGACGTTCTACGCTTAAAAAGCGCACATGATATCAATCGCTGTTAATCCACCAAAGACGCCAGTAACAGAAGGCAGTAACGGGCTGGCTCCCGCGAGTTTGCCCAATGTCTGCAAGATGCCGGGACCGCCGGCTCCTTTTGTTCCGACGCCCTTGCCGAATATTGGTCGATCCGGCGACAATCTTTCGAAAGGCACCAAGAAGGTGCTTTTCGAGGGTAAAAAGGTCGCCATCAAAGGATCAAGTTTTAAGAGTGTCGGAGATATCGCGAGCAAGGGAACAGGGGGTGGTATTATTTCCGCGCAAACACACGGCAAGACGGAGTGGATTGCCCCAGGTTCAATAGAAACCAAAGCTGAAGGCAAGAACATCCAGTTGCTCGGCGATGCCATGACGAACAATGGCGGCAGCCCAGCAAACGCCGGCACACCTTCCGGCGAGGTGCAGGCTCCGAAAAATGTGGTGGACAAGCTCAAAGAGATTGCGTGTAAGTGCAACAAGAAAGCAGGTAATAAAAGAACAGATACCTGTGCGAAACAAGGTACCAAGAAACACGCCTGTTGTGATAAAGAGATCGAGAAACATATGAAAAGTGGCGAAGACCCTCAACTTGGTGGTGAGCGCGGCTATGATAGCACCGGAAATCGCATGAACATGACACGCCAACAGGCGTACGATAGTGGTCAACTGGGTGGAACGTGCTGGCCGGATGCCTGCACCGTTGACGCTAATGGGAACCCCACTCAGCTTTTTGATTTCAAATTTAAGTGCCCACCAGGAAGCAAAACCAGAAAAAAGAAGAAGGGTGGAAGATATTGGACGAGAGCGACAGGAGTTAGTGGCTACCCGACTTGGAGCAACGGGCAGGAGAAGAAATGCAAAAAGCTTGGTAGGCAGCTCGGAATTGATAACAAACAGAACCCACCCCAAATAATTGATACGTCGGATTGCCCTTAAGGCAAAAGTCTTTTAACTCTGCAAAGTGGAGAAATGAATTATGGCATTTGATTTTGAACAGCTAACTCGGACGAAATTAGTTGATGGGCGCGATCACGTCCTGGTTCGTCCAGGCCTCGTCCTTGTTTTATATTGTAATGTGCCCATTCCAAGTATTGGCCCTCACATTGCGAACGCGATTGATGCTTATCTGTCTGTTATTCATCCTAACACGCTCCAAACGTATTTTGCAGAAAATGGCACTTATAGAAACCTGACATCAGCGCGTATCACTAAAGATTTGAAGGCCTTACGCAAATTACCGAATGATTTGGAGTATTTCTTTCTCGAATACAGCCAAGGCATCAATGGCGAAGTTGGAACACATGCCATTCTGTTTGACGGCAATCCTTTTGATGATGAAACGCTTCCTCTCGAGACAAATCTTTTGCGGCTGGAGTTTCCGTACAATCTTCTTGATAACCTTGATTTAGAAACGTTTGTTGAATTCATTTTGATGATCGCGAAGCTTGTCCCTTTCCAATCTGGAAACGCTGGCTATTCCTTAAAACGATCACAACTTTTCATGCCGGCATCGACTCAACAAATCAATCAACTGCTTCCACGCTATCTCGCCTTTGATCCTTCTTTTGATGACGCAAGAGAGGAAATGAGGGGTTGCACTCCCAGTGCCCATTGGATCAATCTTTTGGATTCTGATCTTGTGGAAAAAATCGGCGGAATAAAGGCCATCGAAAAGGCTTTACCTAGCGCTGATATTCGTCAACTCGAAAACGGAATTTTGATCCGTGTAGCCATGCTTCCTCCAATTGGAGACATCAACCGTAACGCAAAGGACATCGGATGTTTGCCTGACTTGGCTCGCCTGATGCGCCCAACGCGATTCGAAGTAGAAGGCTTCGGCCAGCCTGCCGACGTCTTTGACGCGATGACATGGCTGGCACGGTATGATGAAATGAAATCACAAAAATGGGACAACTCATGATCGCTCGACCATTTCAAGTTTGCTATCTCAATCTCCGGATCCCTAACACCCTTGAGATCCAAATGACGCTGGAGAACCCGCTTCCGACGGATGCGGCGCTCCTTGCGCAATTGCGCAAACCCATTCAGCAATTTCAACAAGTTGCTGCACTTGGTGGGATGGCAGGTGACCTCATACCTCCAACAAACTCAAGCCTGGAATTGGTTGAGCATCGGGCTTCAGGTGCGCACGAACTTTATTGGTCGTTCCAAAAAGCTCATATTGATGTTGGCGCCCTAGTTGTAGTGGAAAATCTCATTCATCATCTCCATCTTACAAAAGTGCCCATACGCAGACTACTGATTGCCTCAGATATGATCTCAGATGGTGCTCCCAAAGAACAAGAACTGCCATACCTTTATGAACCGCTGCCCTTTAATTATTCCATAGAAGTTGAGGCCGTCGAGGTCTTCATTGAAGTCGAGTTTGAGCACGAGCAAGAAAAAAACGTGCTTGCTAAATTCGAAGAAGCATGGCGTGTTTGGCTTGCGCTTGCAACATCGGGTGGTTTTGCCGACGATACGATCTTGCCAGAGGACATCAAAATCTTCCCCGCAGATAATCCTCGCTGTTTGCCGGATCGGATTTCTTTCTCTCTTGATGATGTCTGTATAAGCGATCAAGCGTATGATAGCCTGATCAATATTTTTTACAGGCTTCATTTTCAAGCCGCTCCCATCGCTTCTGTACTCATTTACTGATCGGATGATAGATTCCATGCTTTGCTATGCATATAAAAGGGAAATGACCCAGGCAGAGATTGATTTTGAACGAGAAATACACTACGAATATCTCTCCGAAGCCTCCTTCCTCTACGAGCAGCGGCTTGCTCTATTCGATGATCCGGAAATTACCTGGCTGGATATTAAGGATTTTGAAGATCGTTTTGAACCCCATATCGATGGGTTGGTGGTTGGAGAAGAACTTGCCTTAGAAGCTTGCAAACAGCAAGCAAGAG
>JAJTXE010000014.1:0-10011 GCA_021463795.1 Candidatus Brocadia sp.
GATTTTTCAGGCTCTTTCAGCCACAACAACCTTGTTCCCCTTGCGTATTGCCAGTTAGCTGGTTTTTATATCAGCTTTTATGCAACTTATGTGTATATACTATAGTTTGGAAAGACATAAATGGCTTATATAAGTAACATAAGATACCTAAAAGACTACTTTTAATGCGTACTATTAATTTGGAATTGTCTTTTACATTCGGGAAATTATCATATGAGTGATAAATTATATCAAGATTAACTATATGCCCAATTTCTATTAGCTCTTGCTTTGTATATTCTCTAAAATGTCCTGGATTACTTTTAATTATACGAATACGTTCATATGGATTTATTCCTCGAAGCAATCTCAATCTCTTAGGTAACGCAGTTGCATTTGGTGTTTGCAATACAATCATACCATTTTCAGACAATATATTTTTTAAAAAATTCAAAACAATCTCTGGTGCTGTATGTAGATGTTCAATAACTTCTGCAAAGACAATTAAATCGAACTTATAATCAGTGTTTATAGTCCCAACAACTTGTGCATCATTCAGATCGAAGACAATGTGGCTTTTCGGTTCGTGTAACTTGTTTTTCTCGTTGTATTCATGACTATAACCATGATCACCAAGAGCAAAACCCAATGTTGTTACTTCATCATAATAATCGGCGAGAAGGTATGATAGGTAACTGCGACCAATGTCAAGAACACGTGTTTTTTTGTCTGGCTTTATTCTTTTACAAGTATTAAGAACGAAATCAAATCTTTTTTTACTATATGCAATATAATCTATAGTGCGAAATTTTTCATTTTCTAATTTGCTCAATTTATTTACAAAATTATAATTATGCTTTGCATCTAACAATGTATTAACTCTTAATAAGACAAAGAATTAAATATATGCAATAACAAATGTAATTGGTATATGTATGTTCCATAGTCATTATTTTGAGTGTTTGCTGACTCTCAACAAAACATGTTTTGTCCAGTATAACCAAAGACTTTCAAATCTCGCTTTGTTAGAAAATACATCGATGCACAAGAACCACACATAAGCCAAAAGAGGCTAATATCTTGATATGTTAATGTACTAATCATATATGATGCTCCAATATTTCCAAATATTAATGAACGGGAAAATTGAATATCAGGATTATCTATATCAGAATACAAAGTCTTTAATTTATAGCTAGCTCTAAGAGAGACAATTATCACCATAATAAAGAGTCCAAAACCAATTAACCCAGTTTCCGCTAAAACTTGTATATATGTATTATGTACCGCATCATTATACTGATAGTAAAAAGCGGTTAATCCTTTACCCCACAACGGTGATTCAGACCACATATCTAACCCTAATTTCCACAATAAAAAACGCCCGGAAGCACCTTCGACAATAGTACTATTAATTCCAAAAATCCTCTCATGAATATCCGGCATTATAAACAACAAGATAATAGATGCAATAAACACTAACACAATAGGAATGATAGTCTTTACACCGCTTCTCAGAAAGAACAGACCGGATAGACCAAATATAACAATAGCAGAAAGAAAACCACTTCTGCTATGTGTAGTAAGAATTGATATAAAAATCATGCAACTTATCGTTGTCCAAAAATACTTCATTTTTGATTTGGAGATACTTGAAAACCCAAGCGCCACTGCAAATGGGAAAATTAAACTAGCGCTGGTATAATTTGGTTCTTCGCCAGGCCACAAAATTCTATAAACATTACGTCCACTAATATTGTATGTTAATTTGTCAGCAAAGTTAAAAGCAGGTACTTCAATCTCGGACATGCTTTTAAAAAGATGTGAATTTTCTCCCAAATAAAAGTGTGCTAACCTAACAAGCAAGGATAAACCAGCTACAAATACCCACCATTTAAATATTATTCCAAGAGATTCTCTTTTGTTTACCATTGTAAAAAAAACAACTAAAAGTATCAAACCTTCGATATATTTTTGATAATATAAAAATGCCAAATCGATATTCGGTACTATAAAAAGAGTTAAGGTTATATAAAAAACAAATAAAAAAGCTGTATATACAACGTAATTAAGTCTAGGCAGTTTGGTTTTTTTAAAGAGGAGATCAATGAAAAAATACTTACATATTGCAATACAGGTTGAACAAACAAAAACTCTAGGAATTCCGAGTGAAGCTGAAGGAGTGAAATAAATCAATAATAGAACTAAGAGACTATTACTGTTATTACGCATTACAAGAACAATATTAAACAGTACAAATAAAGTTGCTGGCAATAATCCTAAATCTATTATTGATGAAGAAAATATCAATAACCACATAATAATGAGCATAGAAAAATCTAAAGATCTAATTTTTGTCTCACTTATTGTGGCAATTAGTTGACGTTCCATTGTTGATATATAACCATTATATTCAAACGAGTAATAAACAAATGAATACAAGTACTGGCAAAGATTTTTGCATCTAAAGGTATAAAATACACTCTTATTTATTTGTTTAAAATTATATCATCATAAATTGTTTTAATTTTTTTACCAACATCATACCAAGACGGCATTGCAAGAGCAGCTTCCCGCAAATTCTCGTTAACTGGTGATTTCATTTCTTTATCAATTAGTACTGCAATATCTTTTGGTTTGTCAGAATTAACAACCTGAACATATTCCTTTATTTGATCGGAAATAGGAACATTTCTTGATGTAATTAATTTACAACCTGCAACTGCTGCTTCATAAAGCGTTAAAGGCATAACTTCGCTATAACTTGGTAAAACGAATAACTTGGCTGCAGCAAATGCAGAGGCAAGCAGAGGGTCCTCATAGGTAAGTGGACCGACAAAAACAACATTATCGCTAGCTATTGCACGACATTCTTCCAAATAATATTGACTAGTAAATGTAGCTTCACCAATAATAACCAATTTATAGTTCAATTTCTTCACAGCTTTTATTAAATTTAACTGATTTTTTCTTTGTTCGATGGAAGCGACATTGAGAATAAAATTTCTTACACCATATTTGTTTTCAAATAATTTTGGATTTGCAGAGGCAAATGTTTTATTGATCCCATTTGGCACAATTATACAGTTTTGCTGAGAGAATTTAAAAGCCTTGCAAATCACATTTTTTTCTTCATGATTAAGCACGATAACCCTAACGGCATCCGAAAGCATTAACTGTGCTCTTTTGTAATCCGAGTACATTCCTGGTATATGTGATGACAATCTCACTTTAAGTACTGTTTGCAACAAAGAATCCCTAAAACAGTTTAAAACAGGAGAGATTACAATAGGCTTGCCTATCATTGCAGCTTTTTGAACATGGTAAACAAGTGAACCGTCAAGGCTAAATACATGACATAAATCCACTTCAGGAATTTGATTTTTCCACGGATCATAGAATACAATCTCAACACCATTTTTTATTAACTCTTCTGCTGTTTTTTCAATTTGTATTTTCATGCCGGCTCGATTTAATCCAATATGAGAATATGTAAGAAATAGTATTTTCATTATATATAATTTTCTCCAACTTCTAACAAATATATACTCCTAATTTAGATTTTTTTAAAAAATCCATTCCAAGATAGTATTATATCTCTTGGTGTTATTGCTTTTGAAATAAACAATATCGTAATCATAAAAGGAAGAAATATTAAAATTACAATAGACGGAAGTCCCGTTAACAATAAAACAAAAAGTAATAGCAATGGTAGTGAAGATCTAAGGAAAGCCCAGATTAGCTTGTGAAATAGCATAGAATTCCCATCTGAAACTAACCACGAGCCCGCAATATTACCAACAAAAGAAGTAATAATTAGAGAAATAGCTGCACCCATCCCTTGGTATTTGGGAATTAATATAATGCTGCTTAAGAGCATCGTAAAAAACTGAGGAATAGTAAGTACGAAAAATTTTCTACCACATCCCATACCAATTAATGTAATCGAAAGAAAATAGTTTACAATCCCAATAGCTGTCCATATACACAACGCCTGCATTATAGGTACACTATCCGTGTATCGAGATGAAAATAACAGCGAAACCAATGGATTTGCTAACACTACTAACAAAGATACGGATATTGCCAACAATCCTGATAAAAGTCTAACTGCTGCAACTGAAGCATTTGCTGCATCCATCTTCAAAGTCGAGACATACCCAAGAATAACTGGTTTAACTGATTCAAATATTTTTTGTAATGCACTAGGAATCTGCATAGCTGTAGAGTAAGTAGCGAGTGTAGCAGTTCCTAAATAAGTTGTAAGCAGTGTGTCTGCTGTTCGAACTGTTATAATGGACATAACTGATGTACCGTACATCCAACCACTAAAGCTAAATATTTCCTTGCTCTTCTTATATCTGAAAAGCGGCCAAGCACAGCAAGGTATTTTGTACCAAATAATACCAATACCAATTATTCTGGATAATATTAAGCTTAATAATAGTCCAATAGTACCATATCCTAAATACAAAAACAGTATTGAAACTGACATGCGGAGTATTTCAATTGTTGCGGTCACAATAGATAAAGTGTTAAACATTTTATACCCAACCAGTAAAGCAGATCCCATTTGAAAATTTATCATTAACAAAACAATGGGAATACAATACCATGAAATTTTATGAAAATCTTCAGATATCCATATTTTAGTCAAAAAAGGCAATATTATAGTTAAAACAAAACATGCTAAAGTTGAAGCTATAAAACTAATCGTAGAAAAATAACGAGTAGCATTAATAATTTCAATTTTATCGGCTATGGATAAAAACTTAATTGCAGTATTTCTAAATCCAATGTCCCCAAGACAAGCAGCAAATCCTGTGATAAAAAGAACAAGATAAAAAGCGCCAATTTCTTCTTTTGCAAGTAAGCGCACAGCAAACATTATCGTGCCTAAAGATGCGACCATTGCAGTAATATTACCGAAGGACGACCACACCATACCTTTCAGATAGTAAAATTTATTTTTTGAAATATTTGTAACATCTGGCATTGCTATAGATATATCAAAATAAGTCTTTCGCGTGTGGAATAATACCTTTGTTTCAATTATGCTTCACAGGGATTATCACTTTTGTAAACAAAAGAGATAGTATGCTCTATTTAAGCATATATCACATCGTCTATGCATATTCATGGACAAAGCATCTATCTTTTTTGATATGGATGCTTCAAGAATATCTCTCTCTACTTTTTCGAATCCGGTAATAATAACCATAAATCAAGTTTTTCTCCATAAACCGGCTCTTTTTTATAGTTTAATTTGTAAAGAATAAGATACGCATAGTGAAGAATAAAATAGCGGTATATTAATGTGATAAATCGAACAAAGTAATATAAATAAACCAATAGAGAATTTGTTGGCAGTTTATAACAAGCGGCTAACTTTTCAGGAGAAATAAATACTCTTCGAAAAGCAAAAAGCATTCTTTTCATTAAACTTTTGGAGGGATGAAAGTCTTCGTAGAATAGGTGCGGAATATCTGTATAAGTAGCTTTTTCAGCTTTGATAGAAAGGATTCTGTTTATTGCTTCCGAAACTATTGTTTCATTCAACGGCTCAGATTGTGTTGCGCATGAAATATGATCAGGTACACACACTCCAAGCATTTCGTGAGATATACGTAAGGCAAGATAAAGGTATTTCTCAATTCCCCACTCGTGGGCACGTTGTTTAAGTTGATCCCAATCAATACCATGAGCAAAGCGATGAATCGTTGATGCAATATCACAGTATGGAATTAGACCAAATGCCTTGAGGTTGTGCTGATAAACTGCATGCAAGGAGAGATACAAAAGAAGATCTTCTGAGGAAAAAACGAGCATCTCTGATCCATTATTTCTTACGGCTTTTACCCTTTCCCACAGTCCTTCTATATTAATATTAAATTTCCAGATGGAGCTTGCGATAGTCCAGTGTACTTCTAAAGATTTTACTCTTTTTTGGTGAAGAAAATAGGGTAAATGAAAGGGACCTATTTTATCATGCTCCTGATAATACCCCATTTGAAGCAGTAATTCTTCAGCCTTCTGTAAATCATCTTTCTTTACCAGGATATCAATATCAGCCATTGGTCTCATTCCAGGGTCTTGATACACAAATTTGGCAAGGTGGCTGCCTTTGAGGAGGATGAATTGTATGCCTGCCTTACTGAAAACTTCCGATATTTCTGCCAGGTCTTTATAAATGGCATTGTTAGCGACACAGGTTATGAGATACTTTACCTTTATTTTTTCTAGAAAGTGTTTTGGGATGCTTGGCTGTCCTCCCCCTGCCCCCTCCAGAGGGGGACAGTTTTTTAAGGAGGACTTTATGCGTTTTTCTAAGATTTTGTAAAGCAGGGGGGCGATGCGCCACTGTATGGATTTTTTATAGACCCTGTCCCAGTCAAAGGATTCATAATCAAATGCAGGGAAATCAGTATTGCCGCTGCCGCTAAATTCAGAACGGAGACAGGCAAGGATGAATTGTTCTTCAGGGGTTAAGGTTAGGGGTTCATGGTTCATAGTTCAGGGTTCAAAGATTTTACTTTAACAGAATTATGCATTTATTTTTTTAAATTTATTTACTTTTTATTTCACGGTAAATGTCTTTTGCTGTTTTTTTACCAAAAAGTTCCTCTTTGATTTCTAAATAATTTACCTTTGTAGACATCGACTCTCTTATAAAAAAAGCAGCCTTTGTAATTCCCAAACGAGAAATAATTGTCTGTAATACTTCACTCCTAACCTCGTCCATTTTAGGAATCGTCAAATTCTTAGCTCGTATCATCTCACATCTCCTCATGTAAAAAGTCTCTTGCAAATTCAATTGGGTTTATTACCTTTAATCTACCGTTATATTGTTTGATTATTTTATCATCACAACTTATGAATGTATCAACTCCCGATTCTTCAGCACACGCCAAATGCAATGCATCAATACCCTTTATTCCAAGTATCTCTATTCTCTGCACTTTCTTCAGTATCTTTTCATTTACTGATTGAAACAGCTTCGCATGCCTTAGAACAGCATTTACAAACAATCGCCTTTCCTCGTAAGGGTTTTTTGAATTTTCAAAAACTAAGACATCCGAAACTACTATATCGATTTCGCGGTTTTCGATTAAGGAAAATACCAATAACATTGCAGAGGCTTCAAGATAAATTCTCCCTTGGGTTTGGTCGTCAAAAATCCTGTTTAAACTACTGGTGTCAATATAAATTTTCATACGATAGTTTTATTTTAGCCAGTTATTTATTTCTCCGCTGAATTCCGTGCGGAGGCAGGCAAGGATGAATTGCTCTTCAGGGGTTAAATTTAAATCAGTCATATTCATAAAGTTCACCACAGAGACACGGAGACACAGAGAAAATTCAGAGGACAAGTCTCTTAATTCCATCTTTCAAAACAGGTACCTTAAAATTTGAATCCTTTTCTTTCTCATCTGGATTCATTTACGTTCATTAGTGTCCAAAATATTTCAATACGGTCTAATAATGCTTATATCTGTTAACTGTTTGAAGTGTTTATCGTTCAAGGTTGCAATTGGAACATTTTTTTCATACGCAGTAGCCGCGATAAGACAATCCAAAAAACCAACTCCATAACTCAAGTGAAAATTCTTATACCATTCAAGCCCCAGTTTGCAACACCTGGAACTCAAATAAATTACTTCATATTCTTTAAGCTCCCGTTCAACCTTCTTCTGCTCATTTTTATTACGACAACCAGCTATAAGTTCTGCTACAATAACAACCGAAATCAGCCTGTTTTCAGTTTCTATACTGTCAATCCAATCCTTAGATTTCTCTATTCCCCGCAAGAGATCCACCATAATTGGAGTATCTATAAGAACTTTCTTATCAAAAACCATCAGCCCTGCTTTCTATCTTTTTCCTCAATTTCTTAACCACTTCTCCAGAATCAACTTCTGATAAACGATCCGCCCATATTCCAAAAGCAGGATGATGCCTTTTTGTTACTTTTTCAGTTTCAAAATCAATAAAAACTCTGACTTTTTTTTTGGATACACGTTCTAATTTTTTTCTGATCTTTTCAGGTATAGACAAATGACCATCAGGTAGCAAATCGGCTAAGTATTCAACAGGTTCTGTACTCATCATATTTTCCTTTCTAAAAGCAGTGTTTAGTGTTTGACAATTTTTACTATAGCAGTAATTCCTTGGCCACAACATCCTGATACACAAATTGTGCCAGGTGGCTTCCCTTGAGGAGGATGAATTTTATGCCTGCCTTATTGAAGACCTCTGCCTGTGCGTGTCCGCACGCAGACAGGCTGAGTCCTCCTTTATTAATTGTGGATTGGATTTCCACCCCCTTGATCCCCCGCCAGCGGGGGACAGTTTGTTAAGGGGGACTTAAGGCGCTTTTCTATAATTTTATAGAGCAGGGGAGCAATGCGCCACTGCAGGGATCTATTATAGACCCTGTTCCAGTCAAAGGATTCATAAGCAAATACAGGGAAACCAGCAACGCTGCTTCCGCTGAATTCCGTGCGGAGGATGAATTGCTCTTCAGGGGTTAATTTTAAATCAGTCATAATGTTCGCCACAGAAGCACTAATAATATAGTGAAATACCAAAAATGTGAAATTCCAAATGACAAGTACCAAATTCCAAATAATTTCCAAATTCCAATTTTCAAAATTCCAAACTCAGGCATCCAGACTCTGTGAGTATTGTTTAGCAGTTTGGGTTTTGTTCATTGGGATTTATTTGGATATTGTATTTTGGTGCTTTTCCAAAACCAAGGGTGGTCCAATATCCTTGACAAATCCATTTTTGTAATTCACCACAGACTTCGTCGTGATTATTGTCTTCATTGAGTATTAACTTCAACACCAATTAATCTTGATGTAATTTTATGAGATAATTGTTTTACTCTTATATAAACTACTTTTCCCCCTTCTGTTTCAATATCTTTAGCCATTTTAATATTGTAATCTTTTAATTCAGGGTCATATTCTGGTAAAAAAATAACAATAGCGTCTTTCGTTATGAATTCATCAATCTCTGGATGTTCAATAACGTATTTACTAAATTCAATACTTAATTCAGAATTTTTCAAAAAAAACCTATCCTTCTTAGTTTCCATACCTTCTACCTCCTAGAAATGACGCTTTGTACATTTTCCAGTTCGATTTAATATCATACTCGGCAAACGTTAAAGCTTCATTATAATCTTTTGTAAATAACGGTGTTTTCTGTTTTTTACCAGTTTTATCGTAACAATCACGATGAGCAAAACCATGCTCTGTATCATATCTTACAACAGGAAGCCATTTGCCCTCCAATATAGTTTCATACTGAATGGTAAAATGAAGTACGATCCCTTTTAATCTAACATGCCTATGACGATACCTGTCCTCTGGAGTTAACATTACAACATAATTTAATTCTTTAAGATCAGTCATCTATCATTACTAATATCACAATATTTTTTCAAGAAAGTATTTTGGGATGTTTGGTTTTTGACAACCCCTCTGCCTGTGCGTGTCCGCACCTGTCTGCGAGCGCCCTCGCTCAGGCAGGCGCAGAAAGGCTGAGTCCTCCCCCTGCCCCCTCCGGAGGGGGACAGTTTGCTTTTCGTTCGACTGGGCGCTCACGACAGGGTTTAAGGGAATACAACCCCCTGAGTCCCCTGTCTGACCAACAGGCATGTCCTTTGTTAAGGAGTTACAACCCCTTTGTTCCCCCTCCCCGTTTCCACGAGGACGTGTTTTTAAGGGGGATTTGGTGAGTTTTTCTATGATTTTGTAAAGAAGGGGGGCGATGCGCCACTGTATGGATTTATTATGCACCCTGTTCCAGTCAAAGGATTCATAAGCAAATACAGGGAAACCAGCAACGCCGCTTCCGTTGAATACCGTGCGGAGGCAGGCAAGGATGAATTGTTCTTCAGGGGTTAGGGTTAAATCAGACATATAGTTCACCACAGAGACACGGAGACACAGAGAAAAATTTATAATACGGGGTTAAGGATTTACGGATTAACACAGATAAAAACAAATTCCGAATAAACAAATC
>JAJTXE010000015.1:0-1274 GCA_021463795.1 Candidatus Brocadia sp.
TTGTTTCATAAAAAGGGTATTCATGAAATAAATGGCGAATCATAAGCGGCAGTACGGAATAAAAATTTCAGGTCGTTTTTTAGTAAATCATGGGGACACCAGGTTCTGTTGGTATATGCTCATATTTGCAACTGCTTTCTTATTAACCGTTCCCATGGTAACTGCCAGTCAAAAAATCACATCTGCTTGGCAGGCTAAGATTAATAGCAATATCGCCATTGTAATACAAAGCCAGCAAATTGCCGCCTATAATGAAGCAATTAAGGGTTTTGAAGAAGCATGCAAAGGAAAGCATATTGCTATTAACGCTGTTTATGACCTGAAAGGAGACGCAGATGAAAGTAAAAGGATTATTCGTGCCATCAGGAATAGCGAACAAAAACCTCAGCTTGTTCTGGCGGTAGGTGTGCTCGCGGCAACCGTTGCAAAAGATCAATTTCCTGATATTCCGGTTATCTTTTGTATGGTTATTAATCATGAACGTTTTAATTTGCGGGGGGCGAATGTCACCGGTATTTCAGCCGAGGCATCGTTAGAAGATCAGTTTACCATTCTGAAAGAGATTCTTGGTTTTCGGAAAAATGTCGGAGTCATTTATGACCCAAGAAAGACGGGCAAAATTATCTCTGAAGCAATAAACATGGCAAAACGATTTGAAATCAATCTCCTGAAAAAAGAGGTGCTATCGGAAAGAGAAGTTGGAGCTGCACTGAAAAATATTATCCATGATATCGATGCCTTCTGGATAATACCTGATGGTACAGTAATTACAAGAGATTCACTTGATATGATTTTTAAAAAAACCTTAAAAGAGCGCATTCCTACATTTTGCACTTCAAATGCAATCGTTAAGGCAGGGGCATTGGTTTCTATTTCTCCGGATTACGCATACACCGGTCAACAGGCAGCCAGTCTGGCACAAATACTGTTGCACAACCCAACGATGCTATCATTGGGTACGAAACAACCGGAGAAATTGAAAATAACCCTCAACACCTCTGTCGCAGAGATGATTGGAATAAATATATCATCTTTCAAATCTCGTTCAGATATAGTCTTCTATCCCTAAAAAAGAAAACGATTGGGCAATGGTATGATTGGTATCCGCACAAAACTTATGCTTTTTATGAGTTCCCTGGTAATTATGATCAGCGCCCTGAGTTGCCTCTTCTTTTTAACGGATGTTCACCCCAAGGTGAAAAATAAAAATGCCGTAAAAGCCTTATATTTATTGGCTTTTACGGCGGACAGGAAGTTTTTTTCTCGTGACTACT
>JAJTXE010000016.1:0-4872 GCA_021463795.1 Candidatus Brocadia sp.
ATTTCAACAGTTTACAACACGGCGCCCTTCCCGCCAGTATGCAATCTCGGTATTTGAGAAGGCTTAGAAACTAAAGGAAGGACTTAATGTCACGGTACTCGTCAGACCGTTTAGATAGATTTTACCCGGCTTTCTCCCTTAGAAACTAAAGGAAGGACTTAATGTCACGGTACTTGTTTGCCCCGTCGCGCATTACGAACAAAGAAACTTAGAAACTAAAGGAAGGACTTAATGTCACGGTACCATGAACGGAAAGTAATCAAAATTGACATAGTTACTCAGTGATGATAAAATGTTTTATATGAGAAGGGGATGTGAATGAAAGAAGCTTTGCGTTATTTACAAAATGCAAAAGAAACGCTGAGTAAAACCCCTATAGAAGATGACTACTATACCGATATCAAACCAGTGCGTGAAGCGCTTGGTACGGCATATCTGGCAATACTAGAAGCAATAAATAAAGCCTTACTGAAAAAAGAATTCACTACGAAAGAATTGCCACAATCGGTTGATGAATATAGGAAAGCATTACGGAGATATTTTGTCGTGCATAATGGTAAACTTATGAGAGAATTCGAAGCCCTTTATAATACACTTCATATTGCCGGTCACTACAGAGGTCTCATCCAAAAGGCCAGCATGGTAAAAGAATGCTTAAAAGCCTCAAAGGAATTCATAAGCAAATTTAAATAACATCCACGCGGGAAATCTACATTACATTTTTGTTGTCACTTATTGCGCTCTATTTACGATTAATAGCGTAGTATGACAACAGAAAACCTTCTCGAACAATTTCTAAGCACATCAAATTTCTTTGCTGCCTACAAACGCATCGCATCGAGAAAAGCGTCCGGTGGGCTTGACGGCGTTACTGTTGAGGCATTTGGCTGCCATCTTGACCAACATATCAGCAAAGTTCAAAGGGAAATACGCGGACGCTGCTACGTCCCGCAACCTGCCAAAGTAACACATATCCCAAAATTTAACGAAAAAAATGAATGGAGAGAATTGGGGCTCCCCTCCGTCGCAGATAAGGTTGTACAGGCTGCCCTGCTGCAAGTGGTAGAACCACTTGCGGAGAGGATGTTTTTGGATTGCAGCTATGCCTACAGACCGGGGAAAGGGCATTATAAGGCGCTACGGCGCGTTGAACATAGCCTGGGCAACAGGAAAATGACGTGGGCTATTCAGAGAGATATTGACGATTTTTTCGATACCATAAACCATACCCGACTCATTAAGCAGTTCTCCAAACTGGTGAATGATGAGCCTGTAATGACAGAACTCGTGGCTCTGTGGTGCCGAATGGGTTTGGTAGAAAGAAATGGGCGCTGGCGAAACGTGCAGGCAGGCGTACGTCAGGGTGGCGTTATTTCCCCCCTGCTGGCAAACCTTTATCTCCATCCATTAGATGAGTTTGCTGCAAAACTGGGAATTGATTGGATACGGTACGCCGATGATTATTTGATACTGTGTAAGAGCAGGGAAGAAGCCGTTTCGTCTGATATCCAGATTACAGGATTTCTAAAGGATTTCCTTGGTTTGAGATTGAATCACGGCGATGCTTCCCCAAAACACATTGACGAAGGGTTCGTCTTTCTGGGAGTTCATTTTTGTGGAAAAGAGAGGGCCATTGCCCCACAAAAGGTGGAAAAGATGAAAAGGAAGATACAATGGCTCCTGTCACAAAAAAGTAAAGGATTGCCGGAAGAAATTCTGGAGAAGCTGGCAGGGCAGGTAGAAAGTTGGCGACGGTATTATGGTTTTCTCAACCCCGTTAAGCAGTTTTCCGAGATCGACTGTCTCATAGAAAAAGAATTCCTGAACCTTGCTGCTTCAAAGATTCAGGAAGGCGGGTGGAATCTTACTCCGCCGAAAGGGCGTTCCTTTCCATCGTTGATTGCCGATATCAAAAAGGATGGTTTAAAAAGACTGGAAAACCTTTGGAAACAAGCCGCAAAAACGGCAAAAACGCGTGATACTGACCATACCACAGACAACGTAAACCATTCCGCCGAGAAAAAGGTTGCTAAGAAAAGACAAAAATGCAGGAAAGAATCTGGTGAAAGTGGAAATATGGTAGTTACAACGCCAGGACATTTCGTGGGCAAAAGAGGGGAAAGGATTGTGGTTATGAACAAACAGAGAATTGTGAGTGAGCTGCCGGCGATTCGACTGACAGGGCTGACTTTAAGCGGGAGAGGCGTTTCCCTCTCCGGTGACGTGATAGAGCTTTGTATGGGGAAGGGCATATACATCCATTTCGTTGACAGCTTGGGTAAAATTATTGCCGTAGTCAGTCCGCCGGGTGGAAGTTCTGGTGAACTGTCCTTGTTGCAGGTAACGGAAAGAGATAAAGAATCGGGGCTTACCCTTGCAAAGATGTTTGTGCTGGGAAAAGTGAAAAATCAGTTCTCACTGCTCAAATATTACTTCAAATACCCGATGAATCGTAAAAACGGTTTCGGGAAGATTTTTATGGAAAGAAAACAATTTTTTGGCGATATTATCGGGAAGATAAAAAACGCCCCTGGCCTTTCTGGTCCAGAGGCATTCCGCCAGCAACTTATGGGTTTGGAAGGGGCATTTGGGGCTGCGTATTGGGAGATAGTGGGGCATCTTTTTCGAAACGGGGTACAATTCTCCGGACGGGTAAGACACGGCGCGACCGACCTGGTGAATGCGGCTTTAAACTACGGTTACGGCGTCCTCTATGGAAATTGTTTCAACGCGATCATCAGGACAGGACTAAATCCCATGGCGGGGTTTCTTCACAGTTATCAGGCGGGAAAACCAACCCTTGTTTATGACCTCGTCGAGGAGTTTCGTGCATTTGCTGTCGATAGAGGGGTATTTACCCTGCTGAACAGAGGTGAAAAGCTCGAACAAGGAGAAGACGGCTTACTTACCATGGTAACCAGGAAAAAGGTGGCAAAGACAGTCATTGGCCGCCTTTCAAGCGAGGTTTGGTTTAAAGGACGCTGCCTTACTCTGCAAGAGGTCATTCAGGAACAGGCACATAATATCAAGAAGCATCTCTGCAAAAAAACTCAATATCGCCCTTTCTTTGGACGTTGGTGATATTTTAAATCGCTTGGCTGTTCATACCATGGAAATCATGTATCTGTTTTTAAGGTATTTCCAGCGAAATATCCATGGCTTTTGCGGAATGGGTAATGGCGCCAACAGAAATTCTGTCCACACCCGTTTGTGCCACAAGATGTACATTTTCAAGGGTAATATTTCCTGACGCCTCCGTTCGTGGACGCTGTTTCCCTTCATCAGGCTCCCATTCCTTCACTAACTTTACCGCGTCGTTCAACTGTTGGATACTCATATTGTCAAACAAGATGATATCCACACCTGCACAAAGGGCGTTCCTTACTTCTTCCAGTGTCCTCGTCTCTACCTCTACCAGAATATCCTTTTTTATCTTTTGCCTCAATACAGAGGTAGCCTTTTCAATGATACTGGTATGGGGGGGAACTTCGTAGAATAATTTGTCTTTTATAATATCCAGGTGATTGTCTTTTACGAGCACCTGGTCATAGAGTCCCTTCCGGTGGTTCACTCCGCCGCCCACTGCTACAGCATATTTTTCCAGATATCGCCAGCCAGGAATGGTCTTCCGTGTGTCCATAAGGGAGGTTTTTAATGGTTTGATGCGCGCAACAAACTGTGATGTCAGCGTCGCAATCCCCGATAGCCTCTGGAGAAAGTTTAAGGCAATCCGTTCGCCGGAGAGTAACACTTTTGCACTGCCCCGTATTACGGCAATTGTCTCCCCCTTACGAACAATATCCCCTTCCTTTACCCATGGTTTAAAAAAATGGTTCTTATCTAACGCAGAAAAAAAATACTCAACTACGGGCAACCCGGCAATAACCCCATCTTCCTTTGCCAGAAAAACCCCTTCCACCATCAGGTTGTCCGGGATGAGGTTTTCAGTCGTAATATCCCCGGTAAAAATATCCTCCTGAATAGCCAACTGAATAAGGACTTCTATCTTCTCAGGTTCAAAATTGATCTTTGCGTTCATATGAAAAGGAGCTACTATCTTTTGTCTTTGAACACCTCGTTAACCCAATTTAGTCCTCATTATATAGCGTTTCCAAGAGAACTCAATAGCATTAATGATTTATTTTTTTGTTGACATCTGTTGATACTGTGCTATTTTAAACACCATCATAAAAAAGACCGCCTTTTCATAAACATAATGCAACATTACGATAAAGGCAAACCCTGAGCAATCAGGGGACGCAAAGTAAAGGATCTTGCGAGCCGCTTAAACCGTTCAAACGGCTTATAAAAAGACAGCCTTACTGCCGAAGATGTTCACAAAAATCTTTGCAGTAAGGCTTTTTTGTTTTAAGGATATGAGAAAAGGCGTTTTGCATGAGATTGATTGCTGCGCACCTTGCTTAACGAAGAGTTGTCTGATTTTTCATTGTTCAGCTTCTCCAAGATCGTTATAGGCGTCATCTCAGTATCTTCGAAAACAGTATCTATTATCTCTAGCCTGACTCATTTCACCTTGTGAAAGGAGGTAAGCGCCAACGAATGCCTTGCCTTTCTTGAAAGTATTATCTGACCCAACTACCCGCATCCACTGCATTACTACCGTGTATTTAAACGATATCGGCTTGATGCGATCTTATGTAGGATCAGTCAGGACATGGGAGAGAGACAACCCCCACACAAATGAAGGAGGCGAAGATGGCACACCACAGCGAATCGGTACGATCTTACTTTACTTACACACTCAACAAAACAGGAGGACTTTATGCCAAAAGGGATTGCACTAACCACAGGATTAAATGCCGTTAATCCAGTACATTACGGCGGCTGGTCGGGAGAACTCAACGCGTGTGA
>JAJTXE010000017.1:0-4867 GCA_021463795.1 Candidatus Brocadia sp.
CCTCCTCCAAAAATGTTTTTGGAGAAAGTTTAGACGATCTTCTACAAAGTTCACGATGTTATGATATTTTTTAAGTTCACGATGTTATGATATAAACCCACTAGTAATTTACGTTTATACTTCTCTATTGTCTCGTTTCAATCCACGCTCCCGCGCTGGGAGCGACCAGAAGTTATTACGGCACGCAGATAGCAGCAGATGTTTCAATCCACGCTCCCGCGCTGGGAGCGACAAATCCTGGTGCGACTACAGGATTTACTATCAAAAGATGTTTCAATCCACGCTCCCGCGCTGGGAGCGACGCCTTCTTGATGGGTATGATACCCAAGAGCGAACGGGTTTCAATCCACGCTCCCGCGCTGGGAGCGACGATCTGGAAATCTCACGAAGCGTATATCCAATACGTTTCAATCCACGCTCCCGCGCTGGGAGCGACAATCCAGAAGCGTTGAGGGCGCTAAAGGATTTCGTTTCAATCCACGCTCCCGCGCTGGGAGCGACGATCCAGCCATTCGCATTTTGATGATCCGTAATAGTTTCAATCCACGCTCCCGCGCTGGGAGCGACGTATGGAGCATAGCCTCCTGGACAATCTCTATCTGGTTTCAATCCACGCTCCCGCGCTGGGAGCGACGAGGCAGCGCTACTCAAGCAGATTGGCACCATAGTTTCAATCCACGCTCCCGCGCTGGGAGCGACCAACTCCACAATGTTCACCAAGAAGCCCGTAGAAGGGTTTCAATCCACGCTCCCGCGCTGGGAGCGACTGGCCCGGTGCGGGCTGGCGATTGAGCAGAAAGATGTTTCAATCCACGCTCCCGCGCTGGGAGCGACTATCATTGACGACCTGGAAAATGATAAAAACGTGTTTCAATCCACGCTCCCGCGCTGGGAGCGACAGGGCAATTATTGGGAAGGCAAGCGCGTTAACACAGTTTCAATCCACGCTCCCGCGCTGGGAGCGACGGTATCCCAAGGTGTGGATCCGCGCAGAACCGGTTTCAATCCACGCTCCCGCGCTGGGAGCGACATGTGAAAGCAGACATCCCCTCTGAAAAGTACAAAGTTTCAATCCACGCTCCCGCGCTGGGAGCGACCTACTACGGATTTTTCAGAAAGGAGCAATTATGTCAGTTTCAATCCACGCTCCCGCGCTGGGAGCGACGGATAAAAGGTTGTTGGTGGGGGAGATGATATGAAGTTTCAATCCACGCTCCCGCGCTGGGAGCGACGTATTCGCGTCTGGAGAATTTTTTCGTTAGCATAGTTTCAATCCACGCTCCCGCGCTGGGAGCGACGGCCGAATTCCTTTTTCGCGTTTACCGGCAGCTTCGTTTCAATCCACGCTCCCGCGCTGGGAGCGACTGGAAAAGACCATGTCTATCATAGAGACCAGAAAGCTTCGTTTCAATCCACGCTCCCGCGCTGGGAGCGACGTCATAGCAGGCATCATGCACGATGCGGTTGAAGAGTTTCAATCCACGCTCCCGCGCTGGGAGCGACCAGAACCGGAAGAAGATTTAAAGCCCCTTGCTGTTTCAATCCACGCTCCCGCGCTGGGAGCGACCTTTAAGGTCGCCGAAATCATGTGGGAATATTCAGTTTCAATCCACGCTCCCGCGCTGGGAGCGACAACAGCAGTCGGTGGATATACGCCAGGACTACATTGTTTCAATCCACGCTCCCGCGCTGGGAGCGACTGGCCGGGTGGGTGGACGAAGGCTCGTCTTGCACAGTTTCAATCCACGCTCCCGCGCTGGGAGCGACTATCCGCGTTCGAGGGCATTGAGGAAATCTTTTGTTTCAATCCACGCTCCCGCGCTGGGAGCGACACTGCTGCTTCTGACATAATTGCTCCTTTCTGGTTTCAATCCACGCTCCCGCGCTGGGAGCGACCCTTGTGCACGTCACCGCCAGCCTTTTTAAACCGTTTCAATCCACGCTCCCGCGCTGGGAGCGACTAATACCGGTATCGTTCCTCGCTGATATCTTGGCCGTTTCAATCCACGCTCCCGCGCTGGGAGCGACCAACGCATGTCTTATCCATGTGCTTCGCCCTCCAGGTTTCAATCCACGCTCCCGCGCTGGGAGCGACAAAATAAGATTGTGGTTGAGATAAACTGGGATTTGTTTCAATCCACGCTCCCGCGCTGGGAGCGACATCCTTAATGCACATTTTCAGTTGATGCCAGGGGTTTCAATCCACGCTCCCGCGCTGGGAGCGACCGTATTAGGGCGGGTATGCGCTACGTGTCCGAATTAGTTTCAATCCACGCTCCCGCGCTGGGAGCGACGTATCACTTGGAGCGCTCTCGCGCAATTTGTTTGTTTCAATCCACGCTCCCGCGCTGGGAGCGACGCATACCTACCGACCGCAAGGGACAGCATAAAATGTTTCAATCCACGCTCCCGCGCTGGGAGCGACATCCCTGCTCGCGATTAAACTGAGATATCTTCCCGTTTCAATCCACGCTCCCGCGCTGGGAGCGACGAGATAGGGCGCAAGGGCAGGAGAGACAGAAGACGTTTCAATCCACGCTCCCGCGCTGGGAGCGACGAGGTTTTAGCGAACTTGCATATGCGGTAGGAAACGTTTCAATCCACGCTCCCGCGCTGGGAGCGACGCGGGCAAGCTGATGCCACGTCCAATCGTGCCTCTGTTTCAATCCACGCTCCCGCGCTGGGAGCGACCCCTGCTTGCCAATATCACCGGCGCGTCATATAGGTTTCAATCCACGCTCCCGCGCTGGGAGCGACGTGTAATAAAGAATAAAATCATTATCCGGCGGATGTTTCAATCCACGCTCCCGCGCTGGGAGCGACGCCATCCTCCAGCGCGGCGAATACGTGGTAAGCCGTTTCAATCCACGCTCCCGCGCTGGGAGCGACCTTCTGAGGCAGAGCAGATTGACGCCATGATCACGTTTCAATCCACGCTCCCGCGCTGGGAGCGACGTGACGTTCACATCATCGAGCCATTCGCCATACTTGTTTCAATCCACGCTCCCGCGCTGGGAGCGACCTTTGCCGACACGGGTTTGTAGGTGGCCTTTTCGTTTCAATCCACGCTCCCGCGCTGGGAGCGACTGGTGCGGGTAGTCAATGCGGCCCTGCTTGCAGATTTTCGTTTCAATCCACGCTCCCGCGCTGGGAGCGACCCAGGTACGGGTTTCAGCAATATCTCCATGACGCGTTTCAATCCACGCTCCCGCGCTGGGAGCGACTCATACAAATTCTTCATTCCGGCGCGTGTACAAAGTTTCAATCCACGCTCCCGCGCTGGGAGCGACGTGGACGAACACGGCGACCCGGTAATCGATGCAAGTTTCAATCCACGCTCCCGCGCTGGGAGCGACGGCCACCCTACGTGAGTCACATCGGAGTCGTTATGTTTCAATCCACGCTCCCGCGCTGGGAGCGACAGATCATATATAGAAATCTACCCGGCGCCGACGTTTCAATCCACGCTCCCGCGCTGGGAGCGACACCAGGGGATCGCCATAATCCACCAGGTCATAGCGTTTCAATCCACGCTCCCGCGCTGGGAGCGACGAGCAATACGGCGCCGGCAAGGAAGTGTGGGTAGTTTCAATCCACGCTCCCGCGCTGGGAGCGACGTTTTTGTGCCAGATATTTTGTAATACTCGTTATGTTTCAATCCACGCTCCCGCGCTGGGAGCGACGCCATGACGCCGGCTCTGTAGACCCTGATTTACCGGTTTCAATCCACGCTCCCGCGCTGGGAGCGACGATATTGCTGAAACCCGTACCTGGTCCCTTCGGTGTTTCAATCCACGCTCCCGCGCTGGGAGCGACTCGTATCCGCCCTCCATATCCGTGCGGATCGTTGTTTCAATCCACGCTCCCGCGCTGGGAGCGACTCCATAATCGCCTTACGCTGCTCATCTGAGAAAGTTTCAATCCACGCTCCCGCGCTGGGAGCGACTCAATTGGTTCGATTGTATCAAGCATGTTTTTTGTTTCAATCCACGCTCCCGCGCTGGGAGCGACAATATTTCAATCATTTATGATGATTACATAATTACGTTTCAATCCACGCTCCCGCGCTGGGAGCGACAGTGCTGCGTTAACGACCCTGATCAGTATTGTCGTTTCAATCCACGCTCCCGCGCTGGGAGCGACCATGCAGAAAACTTCCGTTTCGGTGGAAAAGCTCGTTTCAATCCACGCTCCCGCGCTGGGAGCGACTCAGGCTCTCTGCGATTTTCCTGCATCGTGAAGGGTTTCAATCCACGCTCCCGCGCTGGGAGCGACCTTGCCAGACCGCTTTGAGTTGATTGCGGACTGGTTTCAATCCACGCTCCCGCGCTGGGAGCGACCTTTATTACACGAATCATACCGTGCGGTACGGCGGGTTTCAATCCACGCTCCCGCGCTGGGAGCGACGTACCCCTGTGCAGTACAATCCTTACGCCTTTGGCGTTTCAATCCACGCTCCCGCGCTGGGAGCGACGCCGCACTCGTAACCTACTAATAACAAAGAACTTATTCGTTACTTTGTGCGGATCTATCATTTTTCATCTAAAATAGCCTTCGGTTGTTAACAGCCATTTCACTAACATCGTTGCCTACAGCGTCTTCTAAATACTGCGAACCTTACGTAGAAGCCATGTAAGCTTGAGGTTCGCACCAGCATTTAGACAATCAAAGGCCCCTCCTGTTCAATAGAGGTTTTTGCGCCAATATGCTCCACTCGATTTTTGTAGTTAGCGCCGAGATAATAAAACCTAAGACTGTCTTTCTCTGGATCAATTTCCGAAATTAACCTGTCTTTCAGCACCGTCCATTGTGCCGGATCAACAATACATTCAAAGACGGAGTATTGAACCCTCTGCCCGTAATCCTT
>JAJTXE010000018.1:0-4487 GCA_021463795.1 Candidatus Brocadia sp.
TCGTAATCGTTGCCGTGTAAAGGGTGGAGTTGGTCAGATCAACGCCTGGATTGAAGGTTGCTGTCAGACCATCGGCTGAGAGACTCACCGCTCCGGCTATCCCGTTTACGGTAAATGTGGTACTGTTGATTGTGTTGGGATCCATCGCCTCGCTGAACGTGGCCGTAAGGTTGCTGGCAACCGCCACACCGGTCGCATTGTTTGCAGGATTCGTTGCGCTTACCGTCGGCGGCGTTGTATCAGCAGACAAATCACTATCGAACCTTGAAACAAATACCTCATGATACGAAAAGGAATTATCATAAACATTAAGGGTCATTGGAAAGTCACCTGAAAGTGTTTCACCAATGACATAAACATTGCCATCCGCACCTCTGGCCATATCATGCAAAGTATCGTAGTTAAATCCACCCAGATACGTTGAAGCAAGAAGGTTCGTTAATGCTCCATTAAGCTTAGATACAAAGGTGTCAATATCACCGCCGCCAAAAGTGCCATTAAAAGTTGTATCATAAGCGGCCGGGATTGTTGGAAAATCATCTGATGCTGTCCCACCAACTACATACACGTCTCCTGCAGAATCTATATCTATAGAAGAACTATATTCCCAGAAGGCACCTCCCAGATAGGTAGAGGCGAGAAGGCCTGTTAAATCTCCACTAAGTTTTGCCACGAAGGCATCCATATCACCTTCAAGAATTTGATCATGAGCTCCTGGAGTTGTTGGAAAATTCGTTGTACCAGTACCGGCTTCACCGGACACATAGATATTTCCAGCAGATGCGATAAGGGAATACGCGTAATCAGAACCAGAGCCTCCCAGATAGGTAGAGGCAAGAAGGGTAGTTAAATTTCCGTTGAGTTTTGCTATAAAGGCGTCAAGAGAACCTGCAAAAGCACCCTTATAAGGAACAGGGTTAGCCAGGATTGGAAAATCTGACGATCCAGTCCCACCACTTACAAATAGATTTCCATCTAAGTCTATAGATAGAGAACTGCTGCTGTCAAAATCAGAACCTCCCAAATAGGTGGAAGCGAGCACACCCGTTAAATCTCCATTAAGTTTTGTTATAAAGGCATCAATATCCCCACCACGGGTGGTATCATAGGAAGTCCCGTTTATGTTTGCCGTTGGGAAATCAGAAGACCCGGTCTCGCCACTCACGCAGATATTTCCACTCTGATCCGTGGCTAAAGAATAACCGTGATCATTTCCAGACCCTCCCAGATACGTAGAAGCAAGGAGATCTGTTAATTGCCCATTGAATTTTGAAACAAAGGCGTCATTGAATCCACCATGTGAGGTATCAACACCGTTAAATACGGGAAAATCAGATGATTGTGTTCCGCCGGTTACATAGATATTTCCCCCTGAACCCACGACCAGGGAACTGACGCTGTCAAAGCCCGTCCCTCCAAAATAGGTAGAAGCAAGAAGGGTAGTTAAATTTCCATTGAATTTTGCTATAAAGGCATCAACATCACCGCCCAGGCCGGTATCATAAGAAACGCCATAGGTATTCGTTGCCGGGAAATCGGTTGATACCGTTTCCCCGGAAACATAGACATTTCCATCTGGATCAATTCCCATAGAATATCCGTAATCAGAGCCTGCTCCCCCCAGATAAGTAGACGCAAGCAGGGGATCAATAATGAGCTCCTTTGTTTTTTCATAGGATGCAACTTTGAAACCATAAACATTTTCGATTTCAGAATTCGGATTTCGGATTTCTGATTTAAGAGATTTCTTTCTACCTTCTGGCTTCAGAATTTGATATTCAACAGTTACATCAACCCTCTTCCCCTCAATTTCCTGATAGGCCAGCGGTTTTGTAAATTTAACCGGTCCCAATTCTGTTTCTACTTCAAGCTGTCCCTTTTCATTTACCTTTAAAGACCTTGCCCCACTTAGTTTTATCTTTATCGAAGATGGATCAGTATCCGGTTTCACACAAAAGAGCTTTTCGACATTGTTCCCGTAAGCCTTCAGCTTGAGTTCCACACCCTTATACACCTCGCCAAGATTCACGATGTTGTATGATGGGATGTTTCTCTTCCACCTGGATGGGGTGTTTCCTTTAAAATAATTCACCCGGGCAATGCCTTTTTCCTCACCACGGATCTTACTGGCTTTTCCACCTATAACCTCCTCCTTAAGCACCAGTCCCCTGGCATCAGATTTCAGATTCCGGATTGCAGGTTGTGGATCAGGGAGAGACTCTTTTTTCCCTTCAAATTTTGGGAGAGAATAGACTATCTCCCCGTCTTTCGTCACATACACACTGCCTCCAAAGGTTCTGACATAATACTTTACCCGTCCATTGATTTGACCTGCATTGGCTATGAAAGGCATTTGGAGTTTTTGTGTCTTTTGAATGACTTCTGCTTTTGGTGTCTTACTTACGCCTTCCTGATCGGCCAGAAGAGGCGATATGAGAGACACTGCCAGCATAAGAATCACAAGTAGTGTAAAAACCTTACGTGTCTTATTCATGTTTATTATCCTCCGAAATCTCATTGTTATCGCCTTATAATGGTAATTGGAATGGCCGTCAATAATGCACCAGCCGTAGATTCCAGAGTAATCGTGTCTCCCTGATTGGGGATTATGCCGGAATTTTGGGAAATAATGTTCCACACACCCGTCAGCGTGGACTGTACCGTACCAATAACAGGGCCGCCAAGACCTCCCAAATGAATTGTTATAATATTTCCCGTGGTAGTAACCGAATCAGTTCCACTGACCAGCCATGCGTTACCAACGGTCCTGAAAAAGGCCCTTGTCACCGTTAAAACCTCTGAAGGCGGATTAATTACCTGCACGGTCTTTGTTGAGGAACCTCCTGCAGAGGAGGTAACCGTTACATCCGGTGGTGGGACAAGGACATTGTTCACCACCACGTTCCCATTCGTTAAATTACCATACCCTGTAGCTGTCAACGTTGGCGGTGCAAATGCATCGCTGGAATTTGCATGAATTGCCAGAGTTCCCGCTGTTACATCATAATCGGCTCTGGTTATGGTAACTGCATCAGTGAGATCTTGTATTTTTGTTGTAGCTGACATGTCGGGTGCACGCACAGTGGTAATACTCACGGTCGGAGGAAGATTACTTGCGTCATTCAAGTTAAGCTGACCAAAAAATTTGCCAGTACCGTCACCATTCATAGGAGTTACCGGAAGGCCGGTACCGGTGAACGAAGCCACCGCATCCAAAGCAGAGGTTATAAAAATATCAATATTTCCTGTAACGGCACGTTGATACTCAGCGCGTCTAACGAACAGCGGTGTGGGCGCTATACCACTAAATATCTTACCCGAAACTGAAAATAGATTTGTCTGGACAGAGTTGTTTCCATTGCCATCGAGGTTTGAACCAACAGGGCCTTCAATCCTGACAAAGTTCGTACCAAACGGGCTGCCGGTTATTGTTTGTTCAATATTTGGGTCACCTAAAAAGCCGGCTGGTGGAGCCGGATTCACTGCTTTAAGGAAAAGAGGCCCGACACGGGAAGTAAGAGCCCCGGTAAAATCAGGGAAAAAAGTTCCTTTGTCTATGGTATGAAAAATCGTTCTTGCCCCTGCCTCAACATTGTTAAAGACATCGACACCAAAAGGATGCGTTATTGTATAGGTTCCGGCAACAGGGGCATCCATTACAAAGCGGATACGCGTAAAGACAAGTTGGTCACCATATACAGGATCTTCGGTAGCAAAGGCTGCTTCCAATGCCGTAACGTATCTAAACCTGTTTCCAGCGGGTAAATCAATCAGAGCTTCACAGAGCCAATAAAACGCTTCAGCCCCAAATCCAATCTGCTCAGAATAGGTGTTTCCCACAACTGGAGGATCAAAAAAATTCAAAACCGGGTCCAAACCAATTTCTAATCTTACGCTTCCATCCCCATAATAAACGGGAAAACCACTAATCGGATGATTCGGCCCAACTTCAGCCAAATTTGCATAGGCGGGCTTTATTGAAACTAACAACAGCGCTATCAATAGCGTATACTTCATTCCCCTAACCATCACCCTGACTCCTTTTCCTTTGTTATCTTTCGTTTTCATAATCCCCTCCCTTTGAGATCTGCAATTATTTAAATCGCAACAGTTTCTGTCACATTCCATTCTCACCTTTTAATTTCTTTACCACCATGCCTGACAAGCCTCTGCATAATACTTGTTGTTTTCCGATAATTCATTCATGCTCAATTGCACATGACAGGTATTCAGGCATCCGCCAATTCCTCTCTTGACGAATGCCTTCAACTGAAACCTCTGGCGACGCTTCACAACACGCTATCGTGCATATTCTACTAAGGAACATATAACGTCTGTACCTCCTGGGCGCTCAAGGCTCGATTGTAGATGCGGACATCATCGAGGGAGCCGACAAAATCATAGATTGTCTCACCATTCCCATGCCTGCCGACAGATAAGCCCGTTCCCAGCGTATAGGCAATTGTACCCGTAGTTGGGGTACTTGC
>JAJTXE010000019.1:0-2926 GCA_021463795.1 Candidatus Brocadia sp.
ACTATGGCCAGGTAAGGAAATAATGCAATATCGCAGTGGGTGGGTTAAGCGGAGCGAACCCACCAGGATTCGGCGCAAGAGACAGCGCCTTAATCTACCCTTACACGGCTACACGACTAGCAAACAAGGTAAAAAAATAAAGTTATACTTGAAGAATTATCATGTACGTGTAATATGATGAAAAAGGAATACGCACAATTTGATATGAGGCATAATTACAGTTTGTTTTGTTTTCTTCAATAGAAGTGTTTTTATATGTCCCTAATAGAAACCAAAGCTCGCCAACATGAACAAACTTATTCGATCGACCATCGAAAACTTTTGGGAACTCATTACACCCCAGATTCTGTGGTGGACTACATAGTTAACCGGACGCTTCGACCATATCTTAAGTCTCCCGATCTTTTTACAAATATCAGAATCCTCGACCCCGCTTGTGGCTCCGGACTTTTTTTACTTAAAGCATATGATGTTCTCGCTGACTATTGGAAGAAAACTTTTGGCAGCTTTACCTCCAAAGACGCCCAACATCTTATTGAGAATCATCTCTTTGGTATAGACATAGACGAGAGAGCTGTTCTAGCAACCAGAAAGCATCTTATTCAAAAAGCATCCCTTGACGGCACTATCTCTTTCAACCTTAATATTGTTGTAGGGGATGCGCTTTGCCTTCGTCCATTTTACAACCAGATGCAACTTGGTAAGCAACCATTACCAAAGACTTCGTTTGGGAAAAAGTTTTTGGAACATAGCTTTGATTGCATTATTGGAAATCCGCCGTATGTTCGCATCCAGAATACACCATTAGAAAAACGAGAAAGATATATCTCTGCTTATACCACTGCAGTTGGTCGTTTCGATATTTCCAGTCTATTCTTCGAGTTATCCGATTATCTGCTTAAAGAAAATGGCAGATTAGGCTTTATCGTATCGAACAAAATACTTTCAACCTCTGGAACAAAAAAACTCAGATACTTTTTACTAACTCATTTTGCTATCGAAGAAATTGTAGATTTATCTGACACAAAGTTATTTGATGCTGCCGTTTTACCCTTGATTTTCTTGGCGAAACGGTCAAAAGAACGCCTCAACCATATTGTTTACACTTCAATTACAGAGACTCACAAAAAGATGGACACAGTTCAACAAACAACCAATCTCCTTGAACTTTTGAAAGGATCGGGGATACCATTAGAAATAGATGTGAGCTTAGATGGGAGAATTTTTAAAGTGCAACGGTTTTTTACTACTCCTCCATCCAAGAGGATCAACGTCTGGACCTTTCACAATGAGCGAGAAAACATTCTCCTCTCAAAGTTGAGATGTCATTCTGCTTATACAATCGGAGATCTTTGTGAAAAAATTTGCGTTGGTCTTAAAACAACTGCGGATAGTGTGTTCATTAAACCGATGACGGAAAGCTTCATCAAACAACATGGTATCGAAAAAAATCTGGTTTTCCCATTGATCGAGAGTCATAATGTCAATCGTTGGAATTGTTCTTGGAATTCACAAATAGATCTATATGTTTTATATCCACACGTTGAGCAAAATGGGAAAGTACTTCCTGTCGATTTAGACGAATATCCAAGAGCCAAAAATTATTTAGAGGAACATCGTCTTCAACTTGAAAAACGTTCTTACATCAAAGATAGCCAGCGACAATGGTACGAAATTTGGGTACATCAATCACCGGAAGATTTTCGCAAACGAAAAATAATTACACCAGATATCGCTGCTCATAACAGATTTGCTTTCGATGACAACGGATTTTTTGTTAATGGCACTTGCTATTACCTTATACTTAAAGACAATTCAGATATACACTATTATTCAATTCTAGGATTACTAAACTCTAAAGTCATCGAATATTTCCATAAGACAACCAGCGGCAATTCTCTATATGCGAAGCGGTTCCGCTACTGGACTTCTTACATAAGCGTTTATCCTGTGGCTAAAAAGCTTTTTGATTCAACCCAACTGGTTACACAACTGGTTCAGAATGTTTTTCGTTTGCTAAATAATCCTGTCGGTAAAGAGCGTGCAGATATTGAGAAAGAGAATGATACTCTCTGTTATCAACTTTTCGATCTCACGGAGAGTGAAATCCAAGATATTGAAACTACCCTCTCTATTCATAGCTCGCAATCATCAACGAAAGGTATCGCTAAATAAATGACATCGCGGCAAACCCTCTTAGCATCAGCAAGCAAAAAGAAGAAGTTCATATATCAAACAGATCTTGAAGATGCGAATAGTCTTGCGAACCAACCTCCAGCAAAAGAAAGTCTTTATACACTTGAAGAGATTGCTATTCTAATCGAGGACTTGATGTCGATTGATGCACCCACAGATACAAATGGGCGCATTTTAGAAGTCCGCCCCAAAGGTCATTGGTTTGAGTTTGAGGTTGCGAAGAGACTCGGCTACAATTATCCGCCGGGCGGCGGTTTGTTTCCAGACATTCGACATCAAGCGCTTGAAATTAAACACCATACTGGCAAAAGCATCACTGTTGATTTTGGTCGCTACCACCCCGGCTCCGATGATATCATAAATGAAACATGGAACCGTCTACTTCAACTCAAAGTTAATCAAATTCGTTACCTTATCGCGCTCGCGCCTCCACCCAAATTCAAAGTTACAACTCTTATTGTTCTCACAGGTGCACAAATTGTAAATGTTTTCGGTGTCTCACCAACTGCTACTATCAAATACCAGATGGGAATTTCTGAAAAGTGGAGAGAGGATCATCGGGGCAAGATGATGGTTGGTGAGAAGATTTGGATGACAGAATAATACAGCGTTCAATTGGATAAATAGATGATAGATATATTAGAGAAAAGGCATGCCCTATTGGTCACAGAGTTTGATCGATATGTTGTCGAGCATCCTGAATTTACCGCAAAAATTCCACAAAATGCCC
>JAJTXE010000002.1:0-1529 GCA_021463795.1 Candidatus Brocadia sp.
CCTGTCTTGATATAATTCCATCAACTTCTTCATAACAGTGTCCTCTCAATTGTATGATTACTATTTACGAGGATACTACTATACCTTATAATTGACCAATATTCATATTTTGGTTGCGGCCAAAGGCCGCTCCATGTCCTCTGTGCCTTGTGTGAGCATTTGTTAATGATAATGATTTGGCCCCTCATCTGCCAACTAATTGAAATATGAAAGTTTGACCCCAAGTATGCCCTAAGTATGTATCATCTGATGATTGTATCATAATTTTCCTTCACAAATCACACATGATTTTTAAACTTCAAATTACAAATCTCGTGAACTCTAAGTTATCGTGTTTGCAGTTTTGGCTTTGTTCATTAGATTTTGAATATTATTTGAAATTTGGTTTTTGCAATTTGTGATTTAAATAATCCGTGTAATCTGCGAAATCTGTGGTTGATAAGGTTTTTTTCATGTCTCTGTGGTGAACGCTTGTGTAGAGTAAAATACTGGCGTAGTGGTAACAGGCTGAAGTTAGTATTCCCCGTTTCTCTCCGTTTCCTCTGAGAGTGTCACAATATCTCAGCCATACCCTATTTCCAGCACCTTCTCGTCAAACCGTACGTGAGGTTTTCCCTCATACGGCTTTCCTGTGCTCTTCGCAACAAGGCATATACACCTATCGGCTTGGATTTGTTTTCGGGAAAACATACCGTATCCGGTAGTCATTGTACAAACCCCATTCTCCGTATATCTCTTCCCTACTCCACTTTCTCCAGCCAAAGCCTTTCAGTTTCTTTCTGCGCATGACAAACTTTCGCACCTTCATCTCTAGATAATTCCTGACTTTGCTAAAGGTGCTGTTGCTATTGCCTATCCTGAAGTAATTCACCCAGCCCCTGATTATTGCATTGACTGTTTGTATCACTTCTTTTAATGGCTTGTTCCAGTTTGCCTTGAGCGCCACCTTTATCTTCTTGCCGATTTCCTGTCGTTTCTTCTTGCGGGGCGTCTTGCTGACATAGCTCTTGCCTTCACGATTTCTGGTAAGTCGAAAGTCAAATCCCAGAAAACTAAAACATCCTCCTTCTTTGAGATTCACGACCTTCGTCTTCTCCCGGTTCATCTGTACCTGCAATTTGTCCAGCTCCTCTTTGAGTCGCTTCTGTACTTTCTGTATTAACCAGTTCTCTTTAGGATGCCCGTGAATCAGTATTACCATGTCATCTGCGCTCCGGATAAATTCAAGATTGTAGTACCCGCTGCGGCGGGTTACTTCCCGTGCCCGCTCCATCATCTCATCCACTTCGTTGAGGTAAAGGTTCGACAACAGCGGCGATATGATACCGCCCTGCGGCACTCCCTTCTCCCCATTTGCCTTCAGGATGAGTTTTACCAGATGCATGATATCATCGTCCTGCACCCTCCGGGCTATCTTCTCCAACAGGATGTGATGCCTTATGTTGTCGAAGTATCCACTCAGGTCTACATCCACCACTCTGGTAAGGCCATGCAGTATCCCTTTCGTCACCCCGTCGATTGCCTGATGT
>JAJTXE010000002.1:1550-6587 GCA_021463795.1 Candidatus Brocadia sp.
ACCCCCTTGCCCCCCTGCCTTCCTCTCCCCCTTCGCCTTGCTTTCTCTCTTGCGATTCGGATCGCTTGAGGGCGGCTTGCTGCTGTTGCGACTGTTCCGGTTCAGACGTCCCATCAGTAGAGTTATCACTAACACCAACAACTCTACCATTGACCTCATCGCCGGTGACAGCCCTTTCTCCTCTGAAAGCAGCTTCTCTACCTTCTTGAGTGTCGCATCTATGTCTATATTCTCTATCGTCAATGGATGACACCTGTATCAATAGCCCACAAATTACCCACTGAGGCTATTATACCACAGGCTTTTTCACCCATTTCTTGCTCCCTGGCGTGCACCCCAAAGGCATCTATTTCCGTTGCTGAACAGACCCCACACGTCTCCGCACAAATACCGCCTATCGGCTACCGCTGCTGTATCTACAGCAATATATACCTCTAACCAAGAGAATGCCTGCTTTTCTCGCATCGAGTGTCAAGTAAATTCTAATATATTTTCGCTGAATAGTTACGATAAGTGAGGTTAAAATAACACCCCCTATTACGGTATGAAATAACTTCACAACTCTTTTCATCTTCATAATCATCTCCTCCCTTCTATTTCAACAAATTTCCTTGTGCTGATTGCCTATTTTAATGTGATAAATTTATATTCATTGACAAATTATTTGCCTTACGATATTGTATTATTGTAAGGAAATCACTATGGCATATTAAATAACGGGTATAATTAATGCGTGGAGAATACTTATGAAATCCAAAATTACCTCAAAATTCCAAATCACCATTCCAAGAGAAATCCGCAAGAAGCTTCATTTAAGTATTTCAGATTCAATCGAATGGAAAATTAAAGAAAACAGAATATTCATTGAACCTGCAGACAAACCCTTTCTTAAGTATAAAGGATCCATCAAAGTTGAATCCGGCAATATCAAAGAGGATATCTTGGAGGCTAGAAAAATGTGGATATTGAAAAACAAATGAACTCTTTTCTTATAGATGCCAATTGCCTAATTTCGTATACCACAACCAGAAGCAAGATTCAATCTGAAAGGATATCAGAATATATAGAAAATGCATCAAACTTTCAGGCTGAGATAATCATAATTTCAAATATCATTACTGAATTCGTTTACACTTTACAATCTATTTACAAAGTCGACTCAATATTCATAAACCATATGCTACGCGATCTACTGAAAAATCCAGGGTTAAAACATCAAGAAGGGTATTTTATGAGTACTATTTTATCCTTGTGGCCTGATAAAATAAAAGATTATGGGGATGCGGTGTTAGCCGCTGCTGCTTTCGAACTCAAAATTCCCATATTAACATTTGATAAACCTTTTTCTAAACAGATGTCGCTTATAAACATTCCACACAAACTCTTGTGATAATTTCTCATGTATAGTCCAGAGCCATTATGAAATATGACCCCAAAAATACTCCCATGACGTAAAATCCTATGGCATTGATTTCCTGAAATCTAGCGTTACATTGGTAAAAACAAAGAATGATTAACGACATTATGACGCATATGCATGATTAAGTCCATCGTGCAAATAGATTAGTTGAAGGATAGGCTAGGGACTGGAAACGCGCAATCCGAATGGTATCCTGATTTTTGTATGATAAAAGGGGCATGATGCCTTTATCCAGGATAATTTCAACGGCTTGTTCAGTAAAGACGACCTCAGCACAGGGCTTGGTTAATGATTCATCTTTGTACTTATAAACATGCAAAGGCAGGCCTTCAATATCCTGGACGATGCCGGATTGAAAACCCCAGCCGTATTGAGCAAACGTTTGTCCCAGCAGATAAACACAGGTGAAGGAAGGGTTACCCCATAAATAATGGTTATGATTTGGTGAATCAGGAAATTCTTCGAATGCAAAACCTTCTATTGCATCCGTCTCCTTGCCGTAAGGAAGACGGAGTAAGAATCGCGGCATGGCAAGGCCTATATACGAAGATTCTGGAAGTTTTCTTAAGACCTCCCACGCCTGACTGTTTTTTGTGTCGGTAGATGTTCCCCAATTGTCAGGGTTTGGTGTCTCAGCTAAAGACTCACAACCGAGAACTTTGTCACTTGCAGCTGCAAGAAATGGAGCCCTGGCTGCCTTTGCAATCTTTGCCATGCGACCAAGCAATGCAACGTCTTCGGAGCTCTGGTCAAAGGTATAGTTCCCTGCCAGAACTGCCCATGGTTCACCACCAAAAGTTTCGACGGTTTGTTCTGCAAGAAGTTTGTAAATTCCGGTCGACCGCAGGTCTTCTGAAGCGCTAAGGTCGGCGGCTAATTCTGCTTGTGATATATCGAGAAAGTATACCTTGAGATTGGCATTGGTTTCCAGCCTTGACACAAGAAAATAGACTGCCCGCCATGCTGCTTCTATGGCTTGAAAATCGGGATGGTGCAAGATCATACGCATCAATTCGCCGGTTGCAGCGTCTACTGCGGATAGCATCTCTGCTTGTTGTGGATGGGTATTTGGTATCAAATGAGGTTTGACAATCTGGTGCAAAAAATTATCCCACTCTGAAGGTTCCCGGTATGATTCTTTCTCTGGCTTTTTTCCCTGAGTTTCTTCAAGTACCTGATCAAGTAGGTTACTTGGTATTTGTCCGGATTGATTTTTTAAAGGTTTTTCTGTATTTACCGGACATACAGAAGATTCGGGGGGGTCGTCTTTACGGTGTAAATCTTTTGCCAATGCAGCTAAAGTCGAAGGGTCTTTTAGACTCTGGCGAGTTTCCCTTAATGCCTGAAAGACCTCGATATTTTCGAAGAGACGATCCGGATGAAAATCTTCAAGCTCTGAAAATTTGATATCAACGGGAGGTGTTTCTTTTCCGAGGATAGGAAGCTTGATCTCAACACCAAGCTTTTCCAATACCTGAGCGAAATTATCCCGATCAACAAGAAGAGGTTTTCGGTTTGCTAACTCAGACTCAAAAATACCACGGTTTGTACGCCCACTGAAATCGCCCAAAATGGCGATTCTAAATGGCATCTCTGGATCAGGCACGCCTTTATTCATTTCTATCAATGAAACTATATTGACATCAATCTTTCCAAATGAAATAGGTTGTAACATCAAGACACTCCTAAAAACAATGCTTGATCAATTGAAAAATATATGCTAGTAAATTGTCAAAATAATTTTTGTAATACTGCTGGCTCAATCGTCCTCGATTGAACCGAAACGTTTGGCGTTTTACTTACGCCAAGCATGAGTTTAACTGTATGGTTCAATCTTCAAGATTGAACCAGCGACGAGCGATACATTATTATGGATTGACTTTTCTCTTATTCTTGGAATCACCAAATCTACTAAACGGTACTTCATCTCAAAACTATTTTCTAATACCCATGATTACAATTTTCTCAGAATTGGGATAAAAGTGAAACTCGTATGGTAAACTCCCTCGCCCATACGGTTGAGTTGGAGCGATTTCATTGTACTTATGAATGACGATCATGTTTCCTTTTCTCAAGTATTTCTTCGTTATCATATCATCGATATCTTCTGGCTTTACATGAATGCAGCCATGGGATTCGATAAGTATTACTGTCTTCCCATGTGCTGAATAGGCTTCATCTACCGGTGTGGTATGAATAAATTCTCCATGAATCTTCTCGCCTTTGGACTTTGTTAGTTTAAAGTCTCTATTTATGTCATTAAAGTAATAACAGGTTTGATGCCCAAAATCATTAAAGATCCACGTATTGGGAATAACTCGAGTTCCGTTCAAGCTTTCATGATAATCAAGTATTTGATCTCGGGTTACAGGAGTAAAATCAGAGAGAGATCTCCATTTTCCATCATGGAAAACAAACAGTTGGCCGCTAACCTCCTTCAGTGGTGTTCCCCAACGGATCTTCGACCAATCCGGATAGCGTGTACTTGAATGCTTACCGCAGTAAGCCATAACGAATTTACCCGAATCGGTTGGTCCCATCACGTGACCATCGGGTCCTAATGAACGGACTTCGGGACCACCAACTGCATCATAAATATCTACAATAACTCTTTTGTTCGGCTTAGACATACGCATATCTCCACCGCAAAGATTTCACTGGGTTTTTTTGAAAAATTATCAAGAGAAATTTTTCTTAAAACATTTTTCCTAAATATTTTTTTTGAATACCAACCATTCCACAATTTACTAACCGGATAATGCTGAGAAAATTGCATTTTTGCTGACGTTCCTTTAATTTTTTTACTATAAGCTATCCACGAGTGAAAAGTCAATACCGCCCGCATAGTGGGGAGTTTAACTCAGGAATTAGGCATTTTTATCCCCTACTTTTAATTAACTTCAAACACAAACCCCTCCCCACCCAAAGACACCTTCACCTCCTTTATCTGTTCTCCGTTGGCCATTCTCGATAAAAGCTCTTTCGACATCTCCGGCAGCAGGGTGTTCGTTAAAATATGGTCGATGTTTCTGGCACCGCTCTCGACCTCTTTGCAACGGCCCGCAATGGACTCAATTAATTCATCATGGTACTGGAATACAACATTCCGGTTTTCCTGCATGCGCTTTGCGATGCGATTTAATTTGAGTTTGACGATGAGCCTCATATTCTTATCGGTAATCGGAAAATAAGGCACGACCTTCAGTCGGCCAAGAAAGGCGGGTTTGAAACGTTTCAGCAACTCAGGCCTTATCATCTCTGTGAGACCTTGCCAGTCAGGCATAGTCTCTTTATCTGCACAGACCTTCATAATGGTATCCGTGCCAAGATTTGACGTAAGGATAATCAAGGTGGTTTTAAAATCAATCCTTCTGCCTTCACCGTCTTCCAATGTGCCCTTATCAAACACCTGATAAAAGAGCTCCATCACGTCCGGGTGTGCCTTTTCTACCTCATCCAACAGTACCACGCTGTAAGGCTTTTTCCTTACCGCCTCGGTCAGTACCCCACCCTCCCCATACCCTACATAACCTGGCGGAGAACCTTTCAGGCCTGAAACGGTATGCGCCTCCTGATACTCTGACATGTTGATGGTGATAACGTTCTGTTCGCCACCA
>JAJTXE010000002.1:6608-54917 GCA_021463795.1 Candidatus Brocadia sp.
ACGATTTCTGGTAAGTCGAAAGTCAAATCCCAGAAAACTAAAACATCCTCCTTCTTTGAGATTCACGACCTTCGTCTTCTCCCGGTTCATCTGTACCTGCAATTTGTCCAGCTCCTCTTTGAGTCGCTTCTGTACTTTCTGTATTAACCAGTTCTCTTTAGGATGCCCGTGAATCAGTATTACCATGTCATCTGCGCTCCGGATAAATTCAAGATTGTAGTACCCGCTGCGGCGGGTTACTTCCCGTGCCCGCTCCATCATCTCATCCACTTCGTTGAGGTAAAGGTTCGACAACAGCGGCGATATGATACCGCCCTGCGGCACTCCCTTCTCCCCATTTGCCTTCAGGATGAGTTTTACCAGATGCATGATATCATCGTCCTGCACCCTCCGGGCTATCTTCTCCAACAGGATGTGATGCCTTATGTTGTCGAAGTATCCACTCAGGTCTACATCCACCACTCTGGTAAGGCCATGCAGTATCCCTTTCGTCACCCTCTTCTCCAACAGGATGTGATGCCTTATGTTGTCGAAGTATCCACTCAGGTCTACATCCACCACTCTGGTAAGGCCATGCAGTATCCCTTTCGTCACCCCGTCGATTGCCTGATGTGCATGACGTTTGGGACGATAGCCGTACGAGCAGTCCTTGAAATCCGCTTCAAATATCGGTTCCAATAAAAGCTTTAATGCTCCCTGCACTACCCGGTCTTTGACCGTTGGTATCCCAAGCATTCGGGTCTTTCCATTCCCTTTCGGTATTTCGACCTTTCTGTTGGGCAACGGTCGGTAAACCCGGTTTAGAAGCTCCTGCCCTATCCCTTCCAAAAATCCCTCAACCCCCTCTGCCTCGATGTCCTCAAAACTCTTGCCATCGATTCCGGGTGCACCATCGTTGGCCTTTGCCAATCGATAGGCTTCTCTCAGGACTTCTTTCTTGCAGATATGACAGTACAGCCCCCAAAACCTCCATTGCTTCTCGGTCTTCGCCTTCCTGTATATCTTTCCCCTCAGCTCTTGCAGACTTATGGAAGCCTTTGTCATTCTTCCCTGCTTTACCTCCGTAGAAAGATTTAAGACACAGCAGAGTCCCTTCGCTCCGGTCAGGTTATGCTGTCCTTACCATCCTCACTACTACGGACTCATCCGCCACCCTCTTGTCTGTCAGCCCATTTCGCCGTGTGACTTATGGGGCTTACCTTTGTTCCTGATATTTCTATCAGCGTCAATTTCTCATGGATAAGCATCAACCGTTCCTCATCAAAAAATCCCCTGGCAATGCCAGATTGATTCGTAATAACAATGGCCAGATAACCATGCTCTTTAAAAAGGCGAATCCCTTGTGAGGCATGAGGCAATAATTTCAGTTGATCCGGGGAACTAAGGTAATGCTCGTGGACAACTATTGTACCGTCCCGATCGAGAAACACGGCCTTTCTCTTTTTCATCTCGGTACGCTTCCAAAAAGTTCCTTCTCGATCAGAGAGCACAAGATGTGTCCAATGGTGATATGGCATTCCTGTATCCGCGGTGTATTGGCTGATGGAACTTTTAAGCAGATATCCACGGATTCCTTTAAGAGACCGCCATCCTTCCCGGTAAACCCGATGGTAGTTGCGCCACGGGCCCTCGCTATTTGAACGGCGCTGAGAATGCCCTTTGAATTTCCGCTGGTGCTCAGAGCCAGAACAATGTCACCCGGACTTGACAGGGCTTCCACCTGTCTGGCAAAACAGGTATCATATCCAAAATCATTTGCAAGAGCAGTAATGACAGAGGTGTCAGTTGTCAAGGCAACCGCAGGAAGGGGGCGCCGGTTCATCTTAAACCTTCCGATCAATTCCCCGGCAATATGCTGGGCATCGGCTGCGCTTCCTCCATTGCCTATAAGATACAAGCGGTGACCGTTCTTAAATGCAGTAACGAGTGCACTGGCTATATTTCTTATAACATCAAGATGCGTTAATAATAAGGCCTTTTGCGTGTCGATACTTTCTTGTAGCTGAATTTCGATGTCATCCATAAACGCCCTCTCTTTTCTTCATTATTGAATTTGACTCGCCGCATCCTTTAAAGATTCCAGCTGGCTATGCCGCTTGATTATCCGGGAAACGATGTTGGTGGTGGAAACACCTTCCACAAAAGGTGCATAGACAACTTTTCCCCCATAGGATTCCACAAATTCGCCCCCTACCGCCCCGGCGCTCTTCCAATCTTCTCCCTTTACCAGCACATCCGGTTTTACGGCCTTGATTAGACCCAAAGGCGTCAGTTCATCAAATGGCACCACATACGTCACATCCTCTAATGCTGCAAGCATTTTTGCCCGTTCCGTTTCAGAAACAAAGGGTCGAGTGGGTCCCTTTTGGCTTCTGACAGAGCGGTCGGTATTTAACCCCACTACGAGCAAATCTCCTTGTTTACGGGCAAATTTCAGGTACTCAATGTGTCCCACGTGTAATATATCAAAACAACCATTGGTGAATACAATCTTCTCGTTTTTCTTCCTATGCTCGTTTACGATGCCCTGTATTCCTTCGGCGTCTTTAATCTTGCCTGATATCTGGCTTCTTCCCACCATAAGTTCACCAAGAATTTCACTCCTGCTGACCGGCGTTGCCCCAACTTTGCCCACTTCTATTCCCGCTGCGATATTAGCAAGGATTGCGGCATCCTCAAAACTATGCCCACTGCCGGCCACCATACCAAACATGCTCAATACCATATCGCCCGCCCCCGTTACGTCAAACACCGCCCGTGGAACCGTCGGGATAATCTTTCCGCTACCATTCTTATGGTAGAGAAACATGCCGTCTTTATCGATGGTAATTACGCAATATTCCAGAGAAAGGCTGGAGGTCAGCTTGTTTCCAGCGCGATTCAGACTATCGATATCGCTGATTTTTATTCCGGTGGCAATCTCCGTTTCGTTTCTGTTGGGAGTCATGGCGGTAAAGCCCTCGTAACAGGAATAATCGCTCATAAGTTTCGGATCAACGATCACCATCTTATTATGCTTCTTACTGAGAGCCACGATGGTTTTCAACAGTGAATGAGAAAGCAGGCCCTTATTCATATCAGAAACCAGAACGATATCACACAGTGGCATGTTTTTCCTCAAATAACCGGCAAGGCGTGTCTCTATTTCCTCAGAGATAAGATGAGTCTTTTCATAATCGACACGCAACAGTTGCTGAATTCCCTTCCCTGCGGTTTGCAAATGGCCCAGGAAACGCATTTTCAGAATGGTTGGACGGCTTTTATCAATACCGATTCCCTCAACATCAACTCCCATGCCGCGGAAAATGTCCATAAGGGTGTGCCCGTGAGCATCATCGCCGGTAATTCCGCACGCAAGCACCTGTGCGCCCAGGGTCTGCAGATTATTCACAACACTTCCGGCGCCTCCGGGCCGAACGTCTTCAGAAGAAACACTAATTACGGGTATCGGCGCCTCCTGCGAGATGCGTTTAACTTCCCCCCACACATACTTATCAAGCATAAAATCACCGACAACCATAATCTTCGGAGAACCGAGGTTTGAAATAATATTGAGTAAGTTATCCATGCACGAAAGGCTCCTTTAAAAATAATGATGCTCCGTTTTGCTTTCAGATAATCGTTACAGCCGGTTTATCCGTTTCTTCATCCAGAAAATATGCTATCTTCACATTCAGTGCTGCAGATAATTTATCAAGAGTAATCAGAGAAGCAGCAATTTGTCCGTTTTCGATCTGGGATAATAAACTGGGCGATAAGCCGGTACGATTTGCCAGTTGTTTTTGCGTAATTTTCTTGCCTTTTCGCAACGATTTCAGTTTTTTCCCCACAGAGCTCTTCAGCCTGTCCTTTGAGCTGCCCACGAGACAATACGTCTTTTGCGCGTTAGTCAGCGCTTTCCTCAAATCGTTTAAATCAAACGGCTTTTTCAAATAGTCAAAGGCATCGTGCTTCATCGTCTCGACCGCCGTTTTGAATGAGGGATACCCCGTCAATATAATAACACAGATATTCTGATATCTCGATTTTATCTCCTTCAGCAATTCCGTGCCGCTTATTTGCGGCATTTTGAGGTCCAGAATAACAATATGATACTTTTCCTGTTCCAGAGCAGGCAAGGTATCCATTGGCTTTGTAATCCCTCTGGCAACATATCCTTCATCAGTTAAAAATTTTGTCAAATATTGATTATAATCCTTATCGTCGTCAACGACTAATATCTTTATCCCTCTATCCATGTGTCACTGCCTTTCCAAAGTCTGTGGGCAAGCTGATATAAAAGGCCGTGCCCCTGCCTATTTTGCTTTTAACCTGAATTGTACCCCGATGTCTTTGCACGATCCCATAGGTGATTGATAATCCCAGACCGGTTCCTCTTCCCACTTCTTTCGTGGTAAAAAAAGGATCAAAGATTTTAGACAACATCTCATCAGAGATCCCCGCACCGGTATCTTTGAAACTGATACAGACGGTGTTTTTATCTTTTTGACTTGTTGTTATTGAAATTGTATCCCCATCAACCGTAGCATCTTCAGCATTAATCAGGAGATTCATAAACACCTGCTGCAATTGTTCAGCAAAACCTTTGATCTTTGGCAGGCGGGAAGATAGCTTTACCATGATATTTTTGTTTTTTGCAGTGAATTGCTCCATGATGAGGGAAATCGTGTCTCTTATCAGTTCATTGATGTTCACTGGTTTTGGTTGTTCATTTCCCTCAAAATGAGACAGTTCCAGTAAAGAATCAACGGTTTTCTCAATGCGCTTTGTTACCTTTTGCATCGTCTTAAATTCCCTTATCGTCTCGCTGGCAAAGGTACCGTTCCGTTCAAGAAAACCCTGTATCATACCCGAAAGAATTGCCAGCGGGGTATTAATCTCATGAGCAACGCCAGCCGCAAGCCGCCCAATCGAGATTAAGCGGTCGGAATGCACAAGCTGCTGTTGAAGCCTTTGTTGTTTTTCCTCCTCTTGTTTTCTCTCGGTAATATCCTGAATTAATTCAAGCACCTGCACAACATTGCCGTCTTTATCGAAAATGGGGGAACTAATCACATTGCAGTATTTTTTTTTGTGGTGATGATAAATTACCCGTTCCGTCTGGCTTATTCTTCCCGTATCAAATACCCGGACAGAGGGACAATCCACAGGAACCGATTGAAGATGACAATATGCATCAAAGCAGGTTTGATGAAGAATCTGTTTGCCTGAAGGATGATGTTCTGTCAATCGCTTATTCGCCCAGCATATTTTGTTATGGCGATCGATAACCAAAAGGTCTGCGCCGATTTCGCTTACAATATTATCCAGTTTTTTCTTTTCCTCGATGAGTTCCAATTCCAGGTTCTTTCTTCTCGTTATGTCCCTGAAATGGATCAGCAGGGATAAGATATTGTCTCCTTCTTTTACTACGGTAATGTCCAGTTCCATAACTAAGATTTGCTGATTCTTGCTGATAACCTCAATCTCGGTTGTTTGGACATTCTTCTGAACTGCCGTAGCAAGAAGCTCGGAAACAAACCGTTTCGATGTTTCAGGCAAAAAATCATAAATATATCTGCCTAAGAGTTCTTCCATCGTATAACCGATAATGATTTCCTCCCGCTGATTGACGGTAAGAATCTTGCCGTTCAGGTCGATCATCATCATGGAATCTGCGGCATGGTTAAATAACGTCTTGTACCGTTCTTCTGAAGCCTTGATGCGATTGAACAGCTTTGTATTTTCCATAGCAATGGTAAGTTGCGGCGCTATCTGCCAGAGGTAATAATAACACTGCTCATGAAAACTATTTGGTTTTTCACTCCCAAAGGTAAAAGCGCCTAGCACCCTTCCTTTATAGGTAAGGGGAAACCCAAGTCGTGAGTGTATCCTTTCTTTTAATAATACCCTGTCGGTCCAGAATCGGCCAGTTTCTGTATTGTTGACGATTACGGGTTCGCCTGTTTTGATAATTTCCTCAAGAAGACTGCCGGACAGGGGAAACAATTCTCCTTCATTAATCTCGCTGAAATGATACGTTTTCGCAAGCGCAAACACCTGGAACCATTGTCCCTGTTCATTCGAAGTAATCAAGCAGGCACGATCAAAGGGTATGACCTTCTTTAACTCCCTGCATACATCGGAAAAGCTTTCCCGAATATCCAGACTGGTGGCAATGATTTTATTGGCGTTACTGATGATTTCTTTCTCTTTGAGTGTTCTTTTCAGGCTGGCTTCTAACTGTTGCTTGTAAAGGGCTTTTTCTATGGTCTTTTTTAAATAGTCCGGGTCAAACGGTTTCAGGATATAATCGACCGTGTCCAGGCACAGGGTATTGATTGCAGTCCTAATTTTGTCCTGGTCAATCATAACGAGGATGATCGTGTCCGGTGAGACCTCTTTGATTCTGTTAACGAGGGAAAGTTCGGTAACATCATGCAGTATCAGGTCAAGAAGTATTAAATCTATGCCATATTTCGTGAGAATCTGAACAGCCTCATCATGATGAGGTGCCGCATAAACATGGTACCCATTTTCCTCAAGCAGCCCCTTGAGTGATACGCGCATCATCGTGTCATCGTCGATGACAAGTATCTTGTGGCTCTTTTGCATGGATCGTTATTGTCCACTCTTCTGAATCACAAATATTGTGCAGAGTAAAGTTGTTCTTACGTCATAATATTAATATTATGGGAAATTTCTGTCAAGCCCAAAGCGTATTATTGGCAACGAGGGCGTATACCATAACTGCCATTCAAAAACAACAGAAGTTAACGATACATTAAAAATTGACAGATACTCATGGATAATTACCATAAAACAATCAATCATTCTCTATCGCTACCCTCCTGGTGATAGCGCGATCATGACTCCGTGCCACCAACCAAGTCACTCGTATCTGATGTAAACGATCACCTTTTATTTTCCAAAATAAGTTTGCTTGTCATGTTGAACCCTTATTGATACGTTATTGCAACTCTTCTTCATTGTTAGAAAAGATCTATTGACAAGCTCAGGATAAACGGACTTCAACAAACACTTGACCGAACTCTCGGTGTGAGTCTTTGGCATGAGCTTAGACAAACGCTTACGTTGAATACCGGGGGTAGGAGGCCGTGCATGATGAGCGCTGCAGAACATCCCCTCATTGTGAAGAATGACACTGTAAAGGTATGTACCTCATTTTCCTAATCCCCACCTGACGCTGGAGAGGGGCGTGCCTTGAAGTATGGAATACCTAAGTGGTTGAAAATACCATCTCTGCGAGCCTAAGTCCTCGTGGAGAAGTTTGTACCTATACGCATACCATGGAGCAATCCGTATGCGTAGAAAGATAGCGTATTTCCCGTGAGGGGTATGACGGAGTTACGAGCCTGGGAATCTTCTCTCGCATTAGCCTCTGCGGCAGCCTGGTTCGCCAGGGTAGATAGCGCATTCATAAATGCCCCAAAGGGGGCTGACGTTCCTTGCTGGCCAACAGGAACGGAACTGCTGCCGGCCTTCCCCAATACCTGGCCGAGCATGCTCTGGAGAAATGCAGGATTTTGCAAAAACGACATGAGTTGTGCAGTAGCGGATGAACCTCCTCCCGGAATTTGAGCCTGTGCAGTTGCTTTTGGTTCCCCACCCAATGCTTGGCCGGCTAATTTCCCTACCTTGCTACCGATAGCGCCCCCGAGAGGGCCACCAAACATGGAACCAATGACTGGAGCAGCCACGGGAATGGCCTTAGCAGCAATACCTTTAGCAGCCTTACCGATGCCTTTCAACGTATTCCAGAAACTTTCAATCTCCTCAGGTGACATTCCAGAGAATATATCTTCCAGCAGTGTGTCAATTTCTTCAGGATAAAGATTGCGAAATTCCGGAGACAAGACCTCACGAATCGCTCCATAGTAAGATTCGTCATCAAATTCATCCAAATCTTCATCTATATCTTCCAGCCAAACTTCCGTATAGTCTACATTGTCGCTCATAAAGGCCTCCTTTTTCAGACCGACGAATCTCTTTTTTTTAAAAATAAATATGCTATCTACTCTAAAACCTGGTCACTCATAGTGTAGCGCACTCTTTTTTCGCCGTAATATTGGTGTGAATACTGTTCCCAGTTCCATAAATCTTTCTTTTGCAACTATCACCTCCATCCAAATAAAAAACCTTACTGCAAAGATGTATAAAAAGTTTTTCAAAACCATCTTCGGCAGTAAGGCTGTCTTTTGCAAAGCCGTTTGAACGGTTTAAGCGGTTTAAACTGTTTAAACGGATCGCAAGACCCTGTTACTTTGCGTCCCCTGATCGCTCAGGGTTTGCCTTTGTCGTTATGCCTTTTGTTATAGCACTTTTATTTCTTCATACTTGTTTGATTTATTCGATAATAGGTATGACCGTTTTTCCCTTTCTGCTCGAGAATAAGACCTTGCACTACAAGTTCCGAGAGTGATTCTTTCACCTCCATTGTCTTATGCCTGACCGTTTGTTTCAACAACCACCATTCCGCGATGCCCTCCAGCGTATCCTGGGCGTTGGGTTGTTCCGACAGATAGGCTAATATCTCCTGTATAATGTGCGGCTTTCCCGTTGTGCACTTTTCATGCTTGTCCATGAGAATCTGATTCTGTCCTTCCCCACGAATGTGAATATAACTATAGTAAACGCAAAAGGAAGTCGTCTTTGCGAGGGCGTTAGCCCAAGACAATCCCTGCTATGGCTGTCATTCCGAGCAAAGCAAGGAATCTCATGGGTTTGCTTCGCATGGGCTCGCAATTTCGGCTTCGCTGTCGCTCGCAATGGCTATTGCATGTCAACTTATTTTAAGACGTTCACTATAGTATAATGTTTCGTTAAAATGTTTGCAGGTAGCCGCAACCTTTCGGTTGCGTTATTTTATTGATTTTACGCAGGCCAAAGCCTGCAGCTACCATACGTGGAAATGTCGATGTTTTAATAAAACGACATACTAGGAATTTAAACTTTCGCAACCGTCGTGCCCTCATGTACAAAATCCATTGCACAGAGAGTTGGATTATTTTCAAATGCAGACAAATGAAGAGGTTGGAGATTGTTTTTGTATATGTAAAGATCGGCAAGGCCTTTGATTTTTCTCATCATTCAAGCATGCAGCAGGGTCTTTTTATCCTGGCTATATAAGCGGATTTATAGCAAGTCGTTTTGAATAGAGAGATTAGTAGTAGGATAAATATGTCCTGATAAATGCAGGCAATTGTCATAGTATCTTTGCGATCAGAAGTCGGTAACGGCCTATTTCATGGCAAGGAATTTCAAAGTATGAAATTTTTCGTCGTTTCACCCCACAGAATGACCGTATGGAAGTGTATAGTCATGCTGACTGAAACGAAGCATCTCATTCATGCAATTGCCCATGAACAAACACGATAAAAAGAGGTTATCAGGCTTTTTCATCTGATTGAGGCTGGGTTGTGCTATGGGGTGTGGCCTTATAGCTTTCCGGGGTTATGTGGTGTTTACGGATAAGTTGCCAGAATGCCCGCCGATTTTTCTTTGCAGCCTGTGCCGCTTTGGTAATGTTACCGTGATAGGCAATCAAGAGGCCTTGAATATACGCCGTTTCAAATTGTGTGATGACCCTGGTCTTCGCTTCCTGAAAAGACTCATGATGCCCGCTGGTTTCCGGAGACGGCAGGACAATGTCTTCTTTCCGGATGACCATCTGATCAGAGAGCACAACTGCCCGCTCGATCACATGCTCCAGTTCTCTTACATTACCAGGCCAATCAAAGAGCAGGAGGAATTGCAGGGCATCAGAGGAGAATTCGGTTGCCGGTTTGTTATACTCGGCCACATACTTAGACAGGAAATGTCTGGCAAGGAGGGGGATGTCATCGCGGCGTTCCCGAAGGGGCGGCAGTATGAGTGTGATGATGTTTAACCGGTAATACAGATCCTGGCGAAATTTTCCTGTGTTTACCGCCTCCTCTAATTTTACGTTCGTTGCTGCAATGACTCGCACATCCACCTTGCATATCTTTGTAGAGCCGAGCGGCCGGTATTCTTTCTCCTGGAGGAAGCGTAGGAGCTTGACCTGTGCAAGGAGAGGAAGACCATCGATTTCATCCAGGAAGAGTGTGCCTCCTGCAGCCTCCTGGATTAATCCCGACTGCGATGAATTAGCACTGGTAAATGCACCCGACTTGTGGCCAAAGAGTTCGTTTTCTACCAACTCAGTAGGGATGGCACCGCAGTTGACCGGTATGAAAGGTTTTCTCGCTCGCGGACTGAGATAATGAATTGCCCTTGCACATACCTCCTTCCCCGTGCCTGTTTCCCCCATGATCAGAACATTCGCATCACATTTAGCTACGATGGGAATTTTCTTTGTCTCTGCAAGAAAGGCGGGACTTTCACCAATGATGTGTTTCAATCCGATCTTCTCTATAAGGGTTTGATGTACGGTTTCTGCTATCGTATTCTGTTTTAGCAGCCGCCAGATGCGGGGAAGGATATCGGCAGGATTAAGAGGCAGTGTGATAAAGTCGGTTGCCCCCAATTTGAGCAAATCAAAGACCTCCTCAGGCGGACACTCGTCCATTACGAGGAGGATCGGTATTTTTTTGAATTCCATTCTCATAGATTGCAAGAGCGTACCGGTATGGTGAAACAGGGTATGAGATGAAATGAGAATTATCATGTCCGTATTGAAATTCGCGACCGTTTTAAAAAGCTCCTTTGTGAGGAGATTGGACACATCAATCTTTAAGGATTCATGGTGCAACTGGGCGTTTAGGCTGCCGGATGACTCGAGAACCCCTTGCAGCATCTGACAGAGATTGGATGTGGGATAAATATCGAGAAGTAATATCTTGCCCTGTTTCATAAAACCCTCTCTTCATTACACAAAAGTTGTGTGACGTTTTCGTAATCGCTATTGATCTATGAATATTTCGTTCATTGAAAAAAATCGTTTGCTTTTTATGGAGGTAAATTGAATTGAAAAAAATAAAAAAGCCTTACTGCACAATGTTTATATAAAACATCATCGGCAGTAAGGCTATCTCTTCTCTTAATGGGTAACTTCTCTGTTACTTCCCTGTAAAGATAAAGACCCTTTCCTTTGCGTCCCCTGATCACTCAGGGTTTGCCTTTATCGTGGTGTTTCTGATAATTTAGATTCTGTAAGAAAATCTTTTTTAGAATTGATTTCGGATTCTTGAAGCTGTCATGAGCAGTTTTTCGATATTTAAATTTTTGGGTTAATTTCCCTTTTGCCTTTGATGATAGAGAGGTGACATCTCCCGGAGGAGTTCAACGGTAGGTGGCAGTTTTTCCAGAACGTATTTAACATCGCCCCCGGAATTGTCGATACCTAAACTAAAAAGTACAGTTCCCTGTGCAAGTGCCGCATAAACACCGGTGGCCATGATGACGTGCGATGCCTTGAGTGACCATGAAGTGCATGCAGAACCGCTGGAGATGGCTATCCCCTGCATATCCAGGAATAGTAATATCGATTCGCCTTCAATATACTCAATGCACAAACTGAGGTTTCCCGGGAGACGATTCTTTGGATGACCATTGACATATACATGAGGAATGTTTTTTAAGATTCCGTTTCTTAGCATGTCCCTTAACCCCTGAACTTTATTCATGCGCTGAGCCATATCTAATCTTACCAGTTCTGCCGCTTTTCCCATACCCACAATGCCAATGATATTTTCCATGCCCGCCCTGCGGCCGCCTTCCTGCACGCCTCCCTCCATGGAAGGAGTGTCCTTACCCCTTCCCTTACATAAAGCGCTCCAACCCCCGCCGGACCATAGAATTGGTTGGCGGATATACTCAGGGCGTCTATGTGGGCTTCTTTAATGTCAATGGGTATGTTTCCCGCCGCAGCAACCGCATCGGTATGGAAATAGATACCCTTTTCTCTTATAATCGCACCAATCTCCTTGACGGGTTCAATCGTTCCAATCTCCCCATTCGCATACATAATAGATACCATAATCGTCGTAGGGGTAACGGACTTCTTCATATCATCGGGGTTTACCACCCCATGTTTATCTACTGGTAAGTAAGTGACGATGTACCCTGATTTTTCAAATGATTTTAAGGGATTCAACACGGAAAAATGTTCTATTTCCGAAGTAATAATATGGGTTCCTTTTTTTGTGGGCAGCGAGAATGCCTTTCAGTGCAAAGTTATTTGCCTCCGTGCCGCTTGACGTGAAGATGATTTCATTTGGTTTTGCGTTAATAAGATGGCCACCTGTCCGCGCGCTGTCTGGATGGCCTCACTGGTAGCCCTTCCAAATTGACGTAAATTAGAAGGGTTGCCAAAACCCTCTTTTAAAAATGGAGTTATTGCCTCTATCACTTTCGAGTGCATGGGGGCGCCCGAAACATGTCCATATATATATCTTTATCATAGTATTTTCCTGTGTGGAGTTAAAAATTTCTTCCATTATATCATATTCTTCTTTTGATCCAACCATTTAATAGTGTCATAGAGTACAATGCTGGTTTTCAGTTTACCAGGAATATGGTTATTCCCCAAGGTAACGTCAAAGTCTTGAAATCCAAAAAGAAGGAGTGAAAAGGCAGGAGAAAAAAGGGGGCTGAATAGGGGAGAAAGAGTCGATATAAGCAAAAAAGTTTTATGGCAAGGTGGGGTTTGTAAGTCATAGTTCTCAGAGTTTGTGCGATAGAGGTTTTCCCAAGGAAGCGAAAGACGCTGATGATGCAATTTGTTTGGTTGTTTTTTGGAATTTGAGATAGATAAATTTTCTGTGGACACAAAAGACCTGTACAACAAGGAGGAATGCAAGATAGTGATTTAAATCGGTACTTGCCAGACGTGCCTGATTTCAAGACGGCCGTGATACTGTCAATGGTTTGGTGCTGAGGGGGGGAAAAGAGACCAGGCCGAGGTCTTCAATGTCTTGTTCGAGGGTGGATTGGTTGTCTTTTACGGTAAAGAGGTAATCAGCTTTTATCTATCACTACTTGCACTTTTATTTGACGTAGTCCTGAATGTAATCTTGGAAATTTGCAACCAGATTCGATATTATGATGTTGCTTTCACTGAAAACATATTCCGCTCAATGCCATATTTTTTAATCAGACGTTGAAATGCCCTGCGGTCAAGTCCGGCAATCTTTGCAGCCTTTGAAATGTTTCCCTGCTGTTTTGCTAGCAGATCGATCAAATAGCCCCGTTCGAACTGCCCCACCATGTGCTTCTTGGCCCCCTGGAAGGTATGGTCTCCCGTGATTTCACTCTGCACAGGCACCGAAAGATTGATATTTTCCGGCTGCAGGACAGGGGCAAGACAGAGCACCATAGACTGCTGGATGATCCCCTCCAGTTCCCGTACGTTTCCCGGCCAGGAGTAAGCCATAAGTTTTTGCATGGCGGAGGGAGAAATCCGTGGTTTCATCCGGCGATATTGCAGTGCATAATGCTCAAGGAAGAAATCCGTCAGAAGAGGGATGTCTTCCATTCGTTCACGAAGGGGTGGTATGTGAAGTTTCAGGATATTTAAGCGATAATAGAGATCTTCACGGAAGGTTTTTGCCCTCACCTTTTCTCTCAGGTCGGCGTTCGTGGCGGCAATCAGACGGACATCGGCAACCCTGCTTTTCGAAGAACCAAGAGGACGGTATTCAAATTCCTGGAGAAAGCGAAGCAATTTGATTTGTGCAGGGGCGCTTAACGTGTCAACTTCGTCCAAAAACATGGTCCCTCCCTCTGCCTCGGCAATGAGTCCCTTTTTTTCAGATGAGGCATCGGTAAATGCCCCTTTGACATGCCCGAATACCTCGCTTTCAAATAGCTGGTCCGGCAACGCACCGCAATTGACAGGAATAAACGGCCTGCCATGCCGCTGACTGTTGTAATGGATTGCCCGCGTGAAAAGTTCCTTCCCTGTTCCGGTCTCTCCCAAAACCAAAATGGGCGCATCTGACAGCGCGAGATGCGGTATCTTCTCTATCGTATTCAAAAAACACGGGGATTTTCCTATGAGTTGTTTGTGGTTGAATATTCTCTTAACGGTGTCCAAGGGGGAAGAAGTCACCATCTGTTTTGCCCAATGGATGAGACGTTGCAGGCGCAGATGAAATTCTTTCTTCGTAATGCTGCACAGGAAAAAGTCGTCCATACCGCTGGCAAGCGATTGAAAAATCTCTGTGGAATTATAATTTTCTGCACAGAAGAACCCGTAAATGAGCGCCTGGTTCCAATGTTTTCTAAGGTGATGCACAAGATCTAATGAAGGTATGGTCGCCGAGGGGCGCATAAAGATAAGATCGGGTATTGCATGTACTGGCCAAGGTGGAAAAAAGGTAATTGTTTGAAGAGACACTTCCTGCTCGGGAAAGCCACTGTCCATGAGGTTTGAAATCTGGCTGCAGTTGTCGTGATGCGCGGTATCAGACTCAAGATCGACAAACAAAATATGATAAGGGGTCATTTTTTCTCCGTGTGGTTTTTTCTGCGCTCAACACAATTTTTCTATATCCTGACGGCCTTCCAGGCCTGAATAATGAAACATCAATTTTATGCCCGAAGGGCAGACAGCGTATAGCAGGGGGTAAAGCCCTCTGATCTTGAGTGACAAAAACAACCAGCCCCGAAGGGGCGAAAGAGCACTTTCTATTTCCAAAGATAATTTTTGTCGTATTCGATGCCATATTTGTTGAGAAACTCGGTAAATTCCTCCTGGAATGATTTTTTACGATGATGCTCCTGTTGATTTCTGATATAGTCAATGACCGTATCTTCTGCTGACTTGCTTACGGTGAATGCACCATAGCCATCCTGCCATCCAAATTTATCTTTATTTGGAAATGAATTATGAACCCATTTCGATGAGTTTGCCTTTACCATCTCCATAAATTTTGAAACAGAAACGGTCTTGGGCATATACGCATAAAAATGGATATGCTCTGGCATAGCATTAATTTCAACAAGTTTTCCACTAAGCTCCCTGATTATTCCACCAATATATGAAAAAAGCCTTTCATTCATGGTAGTATCAAGCAACGGAACTCTGTTTTTTGTGCTAAACACAAAATGCATCCCTAAAAACGTGAATGTACCAGCCACGTGGATTCCTTTCGCCCTTTCAGGGCTAAACCATCTATTATTCATTTTCAGGGGGCTTACACCCCCTGCTATACGCTGTCTGCCCTTCGGGCATAAAGGGTAATATTATGGTATTTCGTGGGGAAAACAGGTGCCATTTAATTATGCCTCCGGCGACTATACATAGCAGCCGCATGGCTTTAGTCTGCGTGGAACTTGTGATAAACTCTTTTATAGATGCCCCGGGAACGCACACTAAAGGGATGCGGCTACCTGGTTAAAATTCCTGAACATCAAAATATCTTCGCTGTCCAGTTACTAAATCGTTATAATAATAATTATTACCCTATATTTTCGGATATTTTAGAAAAAACTAAAGTGACAACCAAAAAAGGCCTGTTGTTTGCTTAGACCATCGAACATTTGAAGGGATACGCAGGTGAATCCGCGAATAAAAGCTTTAGCAAGTTTTTCTCTGAAATTCTTTATTGTATTCTGGCTTGTTATCATGGTAAAGTATGGAGGACAAATGCTAAAGTTTTTAGTGTAAATTTCTTCTCCCCTAACCCCCTCCGGAGAGGGATAAAGAGGAAGGTTTCCTCTTCGAGAAGGGGTGACAAGCAAGAAGTCTGGGTTAAAGTTAATTTCCTAGAGATCACAGTATATCATAGTTGTCGTGTGCATATTTGTGAATGCTGTATATGACCACAAAATGCTCATTTGACCCAGCTCGTAACTGTCCCCCGCTATTGAGGGTAAGGGGGGCACAGTGTTGTTGCGAAAATATCTCAAGGTTGATTCAATCTTGCAGGCTCCATTGTGAGCGATCTGCCGAACAAGTAATCCAGCGAAGGGGTTGTAAAAAACATTGAAAAAACACAACCTCCTTTTTTCGTCCAAAAGGGACGATGGTAAACGCATAAGGAAGCTTGTCATTGCAAAGGCACGAGCCTGAAGCAATCTCTATAGTGGGATTGCTTCGCTGTCGCTCACAATGACCGGTACATGTAAACGGATTTAATACGTTTACTATACATTAAGGGATTTTGCCATGATAGAGCTGTTGAGAAAAAGACGGAGTATCAGGGTCTATGAAGACAGGAACATCGAACCGGAAAAAATTGAAATTTTGAAAGAGGCGTTGTTGCGATCGCCGTCATCAAGGAATATAAACCCGTGGGAGTTTATTTTCGTTGATAGCAAAGAGTTGCTCAACAAGCTGTCGAAGGTAAAGGAACACGGCTCAGAATTCCTGAAAGATGCCGCATTGGGTATTATCGTTTGCGGCGATGAAAAGCGGTCTGATGTGTGGGTTGAAGACTGCTCGATTGCGTCTATCATTGTGCAGATGGTTGCTCAATCGATAAACGTGGGGAGTTGCTGGATACAGATACGAAACAGAATGCATAACAAAGACATAACTTCAGAGGCATATATCCAGGGGCTCTTTACTATTCCCCAAAATATGAAAGTTGAATCCGTCGTTAGCATGGGATATCCTGCCGAAAAAAAGCCTGGTGTGCCAAAAGAAAAGTTGCAATTCAACAAGATCAGAATAAACCGGTGGTGAGTTTCAAGAGGGAATGAACGGGCCACATTCATGAACAAGAAACAGAATAACCATAAAAAACCAACCGTGTGGCAACGGCATCGTGTCGAGAAAGGTCCCCACCTTGAAATTCTGCAGGCACGTTTTGATTGGTTAAAACATCCCAAAAGTCAAAAAGAAATGAAACGGCTGGTGCTCGAAGCAAATGACTGGGTAAACATTGTTGCCACGACCCCAGACAATAAAATCGTGGTTGTCCGGCAATACCGCTTTGGTACCGAAAAAATAACCACTGAAATACCCGGCGGCATGGTTGACCACGGTGAGGATTCCAAGACAGCGGCAATCCGTGAATTGAAAGAAGAAACCGGGTTTACCTGCGATAACTGGGTTTATCTTGGCGCTGTCGAGCCTAATCCTGCAATTTTGAATAACGTGTGTCATTCCTGGCATGCAAAGGGTGCTGTTCAAACAGGAGAGATGACCCCAGACGAGGGAGAAGACATCGTCGTTGCCACGCTGACGCTTGATGAAGTGCGATATGAAATTCAGGGTGGTAGTTTTCGTCATTCACTGGCGCTCCTGGCGCTTACGAAAGTGTTTGATGTATGGAAAGGGTAACCATTGAACAGGGAGCGTCGTTTACGAGGATTATGTTCGGGAATTTCAGCAGGAGCCGCCTGAGGTTATTTATGTGGGAATCCAGACCAGCGCTGATAGTACCCATGGCAAGGTTGAAGCTTGGTACTCAGATATTGGCCTGAGTGAAAACTGAAATATCGTATATTGTTTCATTACAACATTGATATTTCTGCGGCCGGTAGCCATAGGCTTTCGCCTGTATACTATACATGGAGGAATCATGTGTCCATGCTTCATAAGAAGGGCTTTTGTCCTAATCATTGCCATTCTGTGCATAACCGGCTGTGGAAATACGAACGACAGAAAAGCCGGCATTGAAAAAACTGAAACAAAAGACACTGGCGACAAGCAATCCCGCCCTTATGATGAAACCGGAATTGCCGCATTTATTTCAAATGACTATGATGGCAAAATGACTGCAAGCGGTGTTCGTTACGATAGGAATAAAATGACCGCCGCACATCCCTCGCTGCCGTTTGGAACAAAGATATTGATTACCAACCTGGGGAACAAGAGAAGGGTTGAAGTGACGGTTACAGACCGCTTTCAACGTACACTGGATAGGATTGTGAATGTTTCGTATAAAGCCGGTCTGGATTTGGATTTAATAGAAAGTGGAATTGCAAAAGTAGGCATAACCGTCGTAGGAAAACCCGGTCAGGATTTCAAGTAAAAAGGATCCGTCATCTCTTTCTCTGGCTAACTACATAGGAAATAAACGTGAATATTCATCAATGTACCAAACCACTCATCGTCGCCCTTTGTGCTGCCAAACGCGCCGGCGAAGTCATCCTTAAGGTCTATAACTCAGACTTTGCCGTTGAGCATAAGGAAGACGCATCTCCCCTAACCCTGGCAGATAAACGCTCACACGAGATCATCGTCAGTGAACTCAAACAGTCGATGGCCACAAATACTCCACCATTTCCCATACTCAGCGAGGAGGGAAAAGATATTCCTTATGACGAACGAAAGAAATGGGAATATTTCTGGCTCGTTGACCCCCTTGACGGGACAAAGGAGTTTATCAAAAGGAACGGGGAGTTCACGGTAAACATTGCACTCATCCAAAAAGACAGACCCGTCATCGGATGTATCTATATACCCGTCCAGGATTGCTTCTATTTTGCTGCTGTAAACTTTGGTGCGTATAAGCTCGTGAATAGTAAGTATGTAACGAATGACCTCACCATAAAAAAACTCCTTGATGTATCACAGAAACTGCCGTCAGCCATTCATGCCAGGGAATCTGGTTCATATGACAACCCGGGTGACATGAGGAAACATCCTTCGCTTACCATCGTTGGCAGTCGTTCACATGCAACACAAGAATTGTCGGATTTCGTAGATAAAATAAAGGAGACGTGCGGAGAGATCGAGTTCATTTCTGCGGGAAGTTCCCTGAAATTTTGTCTCGTGGCAGAAGGCAAGGCGGACATCTATCCGAGATTTGGCCCAACGATGGAGTGGGATACGGCAGCAGGACAGGCAATCGTCGAACAGGCACGAGGGGCAGTTATAGATATACACACCAAAGGAGCATTAACGTACAATAAGAATACCCTGGTCAATCCCTTTTTCCTGGTTCGTGCACAATGCCTTCCATCTTCACAGATTGAGTCCTTATTATAATACCCCTGTTATTTCCGCCATAATCGTGCAACCGGCGCATTCAGGGAGGAACACAAACCCTGATGCGGGTGGATTTTGAAGGGAAATAGTATGGAAGAATCGCAGGATTTTTGTATAACACTTTCTTTTCTGCTTTACTGCGGCAATACTGTTTTACCCTGAATGGCCTTTGGAAACCAAAAAATGGAGAGATACTATGCAACATGAACATCACGACCTGGTTCATGAATTCCCGGAATATCGTGAAAAGATTCATAATCTTAAGACAACCAATAGTCACTTTAAAAGGCTTTTTGATGATTATCATATACTCGACAAGGAGGTTTACCGGGTTGAAAATGATATTGAACCCGCCTCAGATACAACCCTGGAAGACCTTAAAAAACGCAGGCTTGCTTTAAAGGACGAGCTTTTCAATATGTTAAGACATAATACGCACTGAAAGGTCACATGTAGTTCTGGGTTGCATACTCCCGGAGTTTCTCTCTGAAGACAACCAATTACGTAACGCTGCAATGCTGCAACTAAAGAAAATACTCGCGAAGTACCGAAGGGTGCAAAAAAGTCCTCGTTTTTCATATCAATTTTGTTTTTTGAAAAAAACATCTTTCAACTGCTTGCTCACAAACCTTGTGTTGAACATCGTGAAGTATCAGTTTGGGAGCGTCAAGACCGGGAAACTCAGTTTCTCTGCAATGGTATTCCCAAACAGGAAATGAAGGGTGGAGGTTGGTGGCAATTTTATTTGATAGCTTAAAAACGTTTCTTAATCTCTATGCTTCATTGGTGAGGGAGATTTGGAATATGATTTTTTTGAAACACGTGCAACAAGGATCGTTATTCGAAACAGGTGTTCCACGGCTGACATCCAGATTAACGGGTTAACACAATTTTGCCAAATATCTGATCAAATCGGTACTCGTAATAATTCCCACAAGGTGACGATCCTTGTTAATTACCGGAAGGGAATGGAATATTCCGTCACTGAGAAGTTGTGCAGCTTTGCGTACGGAGTCATGTAACTCTATGGTAACGAGATTCTTTTTCATGACCCGTTCAATTGTCCATTCGTCAGCATTGGATACGGTGATGTTCAACCGGATAATATCGGTCGTACTGATGATGCCGGCAAGCCTTTGGCCATCTGCCACCGGTACATGATGGATTTGATTTTCTGCGACTATCCGGAGTACCTCGCTCATCTTTTGGCTTATCTGAACGGTCTTCACATTGGTAGTCATAACATGAGATATTGGATCTCGGGGTTTCATGATCCCTGCCTTTCTATTGAATTCAAAACGTCCGGGAAGACGATGCCATTCGGTAGCCATAGTGATGCCGGCACGTCCAGACTGTAGAAGATGCTCTTGTGAGGCTACCGTCCCTGTGGGAAATTTCACCCTGATGCTTGTACGCCGAAAGTATATCTCTCCGGTCAATTTTTTTTGAGCTTTTTCCGGAAATGTTCCCGGAGTTTCTCCATTTTTGGCGCAATCACAACACGGCAATACCCCTGTCCGGCATTCAACTTATAATATTCCTGATGATAATCTTCTGCTTTATAGAATGCCGTAAACGGTACTATTTCAGTCACGATCGGAGACTCCCACACCTGTGCCTCCTGAACTTTCCGGATAACCTGTTCTACTGCCGACTTTTGTTCCTCGTTCCGGTAGAAGATAACCGAGCGATATTGCACGCCTACATCCGCCCCCTGGCGGTTTAGGGTCGTGGGGTCGTGCATCGTGAAAAAGACCTCTAAGATCTCCCTGAAAGAGATGACTTTGGGATCGAAAGTGATTTGTACCACCTCCGCATGCCCGGTAGTCCCTGTGCATACCTGCTGATAGGTTGGATTCTCAACCCTGCCGCCTGAATAACCAGATTCTGCATCCTCCACGCCTTCCAGTTCATCAAAGAACGCCTCAATACACCAGAAGCAGCCGCCACCAAGCGTCACAAGCTCCTTGTCATGAGGAGAAGTCACCGGTAGAATCTTTGCTTCTTTCACCATGAGAACGCCTGGCAACGTTAAACAGCCCAGCAAGAGACATTTTACAAGTAACTGAGTAATCATATGGTTCAAACTTTACCTTTTTTATTTTAACATAGCCTGGTGTTGCAATTCAAAAAAATTTTCCGGGCATGCTAAACGTAACCTCTTCTACAGCTTTGTTGGTTCAATCGTTCTCGATGAAAACAAAGGTTTTACCGTTTGTAACGGTTAATTTGCCTTCTGTTGATCATCTTTGGTTCCCTTGTCCTCTTGTTTGACTTCCTCAGTGCTTTTTAAGGTAATTTCAGTCTTTTTTTCCTCGCCTTCTTTCAGTTCTATGGTTTGAATGGCAGTCTTTAAATCCGTCTTTGTTATGGTAATATCATAGGTATCTGCCTCTAAATCATGAAATGTGAAAGAACCCTCTGCATCAGAGAATGCCACCTGAAATGCCTTTTTCCTTGTCTTTGTTCCCTTGAGCCGTAATTTCGCCGATGTTACCGGTTCTCCTTTCGCAAGGTGGACTACTTTCCCGTAAATCTTGCCTTTCAGGGGGAATGTCGTAAACGTCATCTCCGTTCCGGAAGTGACGCCTGCGCTATTTTGTGCTACCAGACGGTAATAATATATCGTGCCTGCCTGTAATCCACTTATGCGGTTGCCCACCGGTATGTCGCGATCAATCTCGTTCATATCTTGAACAGGCGACGTGCTGGTGTAGTGCCCGCTGCTCGTACCGTATTGGAACCACGCCGTTGTTGCCAATCCCATTGCATGTACCGTTCCGCTCAAAGTAGCCAGTTCCGTGGTTAGGCTCGTTGCAAATCCTGTTTTTACAACGGGAGTGTTACTGCTCGTGGTAAGGGTTATTGTTATCGTTGCTATTCCCGTATTACCCATGCTATCGGTGGCCTTTACGGTTATCACATTATCCCCTCTTGCCAGATTAACTTGGGGAATAATCCAATCGAGAGTTCTTCTTTCCGTATCGCTCGCCCCTCTGCTATTTGTCCATACAATGCTGCTGATCTCATGCATGTCGTCCGAAGCATTTCCTGCTATACTTATGGTTTCGCTGGCAGTCGTATAGGCCTGATCAGCAGTTGGATGCTGAATGATGATTACGGGAGGTGTCATGTCTACGGCAATCGAGTCGCTGGCGGTATCCGATATGTTTCCGGAAGCATCTTTATACCAGACATGCATGGTGTTCCGGTTGTCACCGTTATCTAAGGTATAAGAGACGTTCTCCCGATAATCCGTGGTTGCTGGTACCGACGTCCAGCCGTCTGAATATCGAGAAGGCGGTACAGCGCCGGCGGAGAGATAGTAACCCGTTACCCCGGTATTATCCGTAGCAGAAAGGTTTAGCGTAACGGTTAAAGAGTTTGTGCAAATGTCTCCATCATTGATGCTTACAGAGCCAATAGGAGGTGTAGTTTCTGTGGCAATTGATGAATTGTTATCGACCGTGGTAAATGACATTTCTTTTCCATATCCCGTACCAGCATCGTTCTTTGCTGCAAAACGATAATAATATGTTGAACCCGGAAGCAGCTCGATTATCCTGGTACTTATTTCTGTGTCACTTGTTCCAATTACTGATTGCGTTAAAAAGCTACTTCTTGATGTTCCCTCAACAATCCGGTATTGAAGCCATACGGTCGTTGATAATCCCTGCGCATTTACTGTTCCATGGATTGTTGCAGAATTATAGGTTATCTTTGAAGCTAAGCCGGTTACAACAATCGGTGCATTAGCTGGGGATTGAGGATTGTAAACTTCTGGCTGGGATAGATAAGGTACGGAACCGGAAGCCTGGCAGTACATCCTGTCTTCTGAATAAAGTGGGGACGAACCGCAGGGAAAACGGCCAAACGCCAGGATGGCAAGAAATAAAACTACGATGAAGCGAAAGAGGTATGGCCTAAATTTTAGTATCATGCCTGCAAGGAAACGACTCCGTATATTTCTCATAACTTTCATCCTTCCTGGAAAAATGGTTGGCAGAGCACCTCTTCGACTTGTAGTGTCAGTGTTATAAGCAAGGTACTACCCTAAAATGACTTGAGCAACGACCTTTATTTCAAGGTACACCGTTTGAGCACCAAATGCAACAGAGATTTTATAAAGACCGGGTAAGGAACTAACTCCGCACGTACAAAAAAATGACTTCCTGGTCCTGATAGCCATTTTCCGCTATCCGTATCTTCAGTCATTTTCAGGGATCACATAGTCTTTAGACTTTCTTTTTTGATTCTTGGCGACAGATATGATATTGTTCATCATTAATATATCAAGAGCAGTGCAGGGGTTTCTTGCAATACGCCCCTGCATTAGGCCACAAAATAGTATTACTCGTTAAGATATTTTGAAAATCGATCTGTTACAAGCATAAATTTATCAGGAGAGCTTATGTCGATCAAAGAAAACCTGGACGCGGTAAAACAAAATATTGCTGCTACTGCCAGAAGGGTGGGAAAAAGACCAGAGGATATTGTCCTGCTTATGGCTACTAAGACGGTAGCGCCGGAACGCATCCGTGAAGCCATCCATGCTGGCGGGCATATTATCGGGGAAAACAAGGTTCAGGAGGCATTAAAAAAATACGAAGTGCTGAAAGGCGAAGAGGCGGAATGGCACTTTATCGGACACCTGCAGACCAACAAGGTCAGGGATGCGCTGAAATTTGCGGCTATGATCCATTCCGTGGATCGATTGTCTCTCGCAGAGAAATTGGATCATCGGCTCCAGCAGGAAGGCCGTTGCCTGGATATTTTGGTCCAGGTAAACACCTCGCATGAGGAGAGCAAATATGGCGTTGCACCGGAGGAGGCGATTTCATTGGTCAGGCAGATTGCCGGATACAACACCCTAAAAATACAGGGGCTCATGACCATCGGCCTCTTTACCAAAGACGAGGTAAAAATTCGCAAGTGTTTTAAGGCCTTGAAAGAGATATACGACGCTCTTATCAAAGAAGGTATTGACCGGGTAAACATGAAATACCTTTCCATGGGCATGTCCGGAGATTATCAGATCGCAATTGAAGAAGGTGCAAACATGGTGCGTATCGGTACGGCCATTTTTGGCGTCCGCACTACCCCGGATGCCTATTACTGGCCTTCCGAGAAGACCGATGCAGACAGGGCGGAACAAAGGTGATGACGGCTTTTAAAAGTAAAATCAGGAGATCGGATTTTTTCTCACCTCTGTCTCCTAATTGCCAGGAGCTGATCGCTGAATACTTGCAGATACCTGACTCACCTGCAGGCTGTAACGGGTAAGCATGTCCTGAAGTTTCTGGAAAATATTCTTAATGATCGTGGTATTATGAAGATACATACCCCAGGCGAATTGCTCATCTTCAAAAGATTCGGTAAATTGTGGAATCATTTTATCTGCCACACGATGTATCTGGACATGCCTTAACATCAAGGTTGGTACGCGTTCCTCCGTCCTGGTGATTGTTTCTTCAGGAATAATCCCGTTCCACTCCTTTGAAAAACCCTCCACAATATACGCCCTGCCCCGCTTATCAAATAATTGATACCATACATGGGCAAAGGCAATTGAATTGCTCTTATTGACAACCCAGCCCCATACAACATCCCCGTCAATGTCCAGTTCAGACAGCTGAGAAAAGAACAGGAAGACAGAATCTTCGCAATCACCCTTCTTGTTCTGCCTTGTTTCTACCGGTGTTTGCCAGTAATCGGTTTTTGGTGGTTCGGATCGGTATTCGATATCGAAGGCTATCTCCTTGTACGCCTCATAGATTTGTTTGCCATTACGGAAGGTCTTTGTACACCATTCTTTGTAAAGGGGATTATCAGGTATGCTGCTTCCGGACGAAGAACGGGGAATCGTTGGCTTTTCCGACCGTGTCTCTTCAACCGGTTTATAACCTCTTCCGGCCAGAAACAGGTCTGCATAGGAAACATCGGCAAATGCTTTTACGCCAGAGAAATCCAACAAAATTACAGAGGTCACAACTGCCAATAAATATCTCATACTTAGTATCCTCCTGCATCTATAGAGTTAACGAAAATGAATTTCTCTACAAACTCTCTTGTTGGTTACTGCAAACATCCTTATTTGCGGACAGGTAACCACAGGCAGCTTCGGATAACTATCGTCAAAGTATTTTTATGAATACTTTATTTTTACAAGATATTACTTGTTATGTCAAATTGATGTGTCAAAGCGATGGGAAAGCCAAATTCCTTTTATCAAAAGTATCGGTCAAGTGTGATAAAACCTAAGATTGTTTTCACCTGAAAATAATAACCCACGGTCATTCTGAGCCCTTCGCTTTTTGTCATTACTGAGCGAAGCGAAGAATCTGGTCTTAACGAGACCCTTCGACTTTGGCTCAGGATGACATTTTTATTATCTCTTGTGAGCCAGAGACTCATGGTTGTTTTCAAGGGTTGTTTAAACGGATCTTCCTTGTTGAAAAATTGGGCATCTGTAAAAAAACAGGACACCTGCATAAGCTAACAACGGTAACTCAATCCAAGAAAAATGTCCTTCCCGGCCTGAGGAGATGGCCTGGTAGAGAAATAGGTCTTGGTCGCTATCGTCTTTATCCAGCAAGTTGAATGCCGTCTTATGCGTAATACTTGTGTTACCGTATATGAATTACTACTGTTCTTCATAAGTTGTTCTTATTGCATACCTTTGCGAGATGTTATTCAGGCCTCATCCGCTCTGTGGAAATTTGTGATTCCATAGCCATCTTACCTCACAAAGATATCGAGTAACGTTATACCCATGAGGCCAACGCTGATGATTCCATTCACGGTGAAAAAGGCGGTGTTAATTTTGGACAGGTCTTTAGGTTTGACGAGGGCATGTTCGTAGACTAGCAATACGGCAACAATACCTACACCGATCGTATACATCATACCCAATTCTGTGTATCGGGATACCGCCAGCAGCACCCCTACCATAAAAAGATGTAAAACGGCAGAAAGGATTAATGCCCCCTTGATGCCAAGTTTCTTGGGGATGGAATATAATCCCGATTTTATGTCATGTTCCAGGTCCTGGCAGGCATAGATAATGTCAAATCCAGCCGTCCACAAGACTACGGCAAGTGCCAGCAGGAAAGGTGTTGTTGTTAGAGCGCCCTGAATCCCAACCCATGCACCGATAGGTGACAATCCCAATGCAACGCCAAGGACGAAATGGGAAAAATGGGTAAACCGCTTTGTGTATGAATATCCAAAGATGATAAGAATGGCTAAGGGAGCCATGAAGAAGGCCAATTGATTGAGCAGCCAGGCGCAGGTAATAAAGAGCATAACGCACAGAATGGTAAATATCCACACAGAACCTCTCCCGATCTTCTTTTGCAGTACAACACGATACGCTGTGCGCGGATTATGAATGTCGTACGAGGTGTCGACCAGCCGGTTAAAGGACATGGCAGCGCTCCTGGCTGCTATCAGCGCGGCAAAGATAAGCAGTAATTGTTTCAGCCCTGGCATGCCACCTGCTGCAAGAAATGCGCTCATTACGGCAAAAGGAAATGAAAATATGGTGTGGCTGAATTTGATTAAATCGAGTATCGAGGTGATTTTTTTCAGTAAGGCAGAAAAACTCATGTTGACCTTTTGTCTCTCATTAATTAGGATCTTCCAAAGATAATTTTGGCATTCCCTGCTCGAAGCATGCAGGGAAAATTATTTGCAAAAATGACTAACCCTGTCATGGTTGACTCACAAATTTCGTGCTATAGATTTTGTCTTTTCCAACTCGTTTGAATTCCAAAATAACCGATTCGGGCAAAACATTGTGCACGCACCCGCACGGACAGACGGAATTTGTCCGTTCCGTGCCACCCCATAGAATCGCCGAATGGGGAGATTATAGTGACAAACGGTGTGTTAATCAAGGAGATGATGGGAAATATTTATGGCTTGGATGCCTGCCATAATGACAGCAACAAAAAAATATGTCACCAAAAAGTGCCAAAAGTGGTAGAGACAAAATCGTATTGATAAGTAAAATAAAATTCTTTAAAATTTAGCAAAGGTGATTTCCATACAAGCCGTAAGTAATTATTTTGTAAGATCCTATATCGGCTTTGCTTCATCGTTTATTATTTGATTCATTGCAAGAATCATCCAGCGCCTATTATCATCAGATTGATATGCGTTTTGCTGGTATATAATTTGCTAACTTTACAATATAATTTTTCTTAAGATTTTTAGAGAATTTGATTATGATGGCATTATTAGATCCACGGGCAGGGCATTATTCACTTCTGATAACAGATGATGATGAGTCGTGCCGTGACAGCATAAAAGACGTTTTCGAACCGAAGGGTTATACCACCTATCTCGCCAGTTGCGGACGGGAGGCTATAAAGATTGCAAGGAGTGAAGAGGTGCATCTCCTGATTTTAGATGCCCACCTTCCTGATTATAGCGGCTTAGAAACATTTAAAATTATTAAAAGAGAAATCAGCCTCGCTATTCCCTGTATCTTTATGTCGGGAGAAATAACAAAGGAACTTCAGATAGACCTTATTAGCGCGAATGCCTATACGCTGATACCAAAACCCATAAATATTAATATATTGCGGGATTCCGTTGAGCAGGTCATCGCAAAGTATTACTGGAAATAGCAGGCCGGGCATATGTTTCCGGCAGAAGATGAGCACGTGTGAAGACACAGTGGTGAAAAGATTTTGTGGATTAAAGCAAAGAAAGGAACGGTGTGAGATATGAATGTAATGCCATTAGGTGAAAAGCTATTGATAAAAAGGATTGAGGCGGAAGGAAAGACTGCGGGCGGTATTGTGCTGCCTGATTCGGCGAAGGAAAAACCCAGAGAAGGGAAGATTATTGCCCTCGGAAACGGTAAGTTGTTGAAGAGTGGTGAACGGGCGAAGTTTCAGGTTAAAAAAGGGGAGAGAGTGCTTTTTAGTTCATACGGTGGTACGGAAGTGAAGATCGATGGCGAAGAGTATCTGCTGATGTCTGAAGATGACATTTTGGCTGTAATTGAATAATTTTCGGGGAGGTAATGATGGCTGCAAAAAAGATTATCTATGGGTATGACGCCAGCGAGTCTATAAAAAGGGGAATTAAGAAACTGGCTCAGGCCGTCAAGGTTACTTTAGGACCAAAAGGACGTAATGTTATTATTGAAAAGAGTTTTGGCTCTCCTGTGGTGGTTAACGACGGTGTTACGGTTGCAAAGGAAATTGAACTCGAAGATCCTTATGAAGATATGGGCGCAAAGATGGTGAAAGAGGCTGCATCCAAGACAAACGATATGGTGGGTGATGGCACCTCAACGGCAACGCTCTTGGCCGAGGCAATCTTTGAGGAGGGGCTTAAGAATATTACTGCGGGAGCAAACCCGGTAGATATAAAACATGGCATTGAAAAGGCCGTGGATGCCCTGATAAAAGAATTAACCAGGATGAGTAAAAAAATATCCGGCAAAAAAGAGATTGCGCAAATTGCTACGATTGCCGGCAACAATGATGAAGAGATTGGAAGTCAAATAGCCGATGCCATGGATAAGGTGGGTAAGGACGGGGTTATTACCGTGGAAGAGGGAAAAAGTCTTCAGACTTCGGTGGACGTCGTAGAGGGGATGCAATTCGATAAAGGGTATCTGTCTCCCTATTTTGTTACCTCGCCTGAAACCATGGAAACCGTATTCGAGAATCCCTATCTGCTGATACACGAAAAGAAATTGTCTGTCATTAAAGACCTTGTCCCCCTCCTGGAAAAGATTGCAAAATCAGGCAAGGCATTAATTCTTATCGCTGAGGATGTGGAAGGCGAGGCACTCAGTACGCTTGTTGTTAACAAACTCCGTGGAACCTTGCAATGTGCAGCAATAAAAGCCCCCGGTTTTGGCGACAGAAGAAAGGCAATGCTGGGAGATATTGCTGCCCTAACAGGTGCAAAGGCGCTATTTGAAGATTTGGGCATCCAGCTCTCCAGCGTGCAACTCGCGGATCTTGGCAAGGCAAAAAAGGTGGTTATTGGCAAGGACACAACAACCATTATAGAAGGAGCCGGCGATCATAATGAAGTGCAGGGGCGGATTGCGCAGATTAAGGCAGAAATAAGCACAACGACCTCAGACTATGATCGTGAGAAACTACAGGAACGTCTTGCAAAACTTTCCGGCGGGATCGCAAGAATTAACGTCGGAGCGGCTACGGAAGCAGAAATGAAGGAAAAGAAATATCGGGTTGAAGATGCAGTGCAAGCCACAAGGGCTGCGGTTGATGAAGGCATTCTGCCGGGTGGCGGAGTTGCCCTGATCCGGGCATCAAAGGCATTGGACACCCTCGCCGCCAAGGGCGACGAAAAGATCGGCGTACAAATTGTAAGGGTAGCCATAGAAAAACCCATTCAACTGATTGCTGAAAACGCCGGACTGGAAGGCGCCGTTATCCTGCAAAATGTAAAAGATGCTAAGGGTAATTATGGCTATGATGCATTTGCTGAACGATATACCGACATGGTAGAATCTGGCATCATTGATGCGTCAAAGGTTGTAAAAACAGCGTTGCAAAATGGTGCAAGCATAGCTGCCCTGCTGCTTACAACCAATGCGGTTATTGGCGAAATACCAGAGGAGAAAGAGGGTGCTGCATCGACTCCGTGCGGCCACCGGCATTGATGGTATAAGAAAACCGATTGCAGCAGCGGGTTCAGGTTTTTTGACCTGAACCCGGATATTTTGTAGGTCAAAATTTCCAAAATAAGGGTTTAAGCTGCAAACCAGAACCCGAGAAAAATTCGAAGGAAAAATTTTTCGTTAAAAGGCGTTGCACCTGAACAGTCAACGCCTTTTTTATTTCCTGTTGATTTTCATACTTTTACGTTTAAAATACCCTGACACGGACGAGCCGGAAAAGACAAAGTCCGAAGTACGAAATTTAGGAAGCCAATCCTGTCAGGGCTAATCATTTTATCTAAAGATCTTAAAATATTTTGTTACGCACGTAGTTGCGATACTTTTATGCTGTCGACCAATCAATACAACACCTATCAATCTCCCCTTTCTGAGCGGTATGCCGGTAAAGAAATGTGCGCCCTTTTTTCTGATCAGTATAAATTTAGCACATGGAGGAGGCTTTGGATTGCACTTGCAGAGGCGCAGAAAGAACTTGGGTTGGAAGCAATTACCAGCGAACAAATCGATGAAATGCGACGCTTCCAGGATACGATCAACTTTGATGTTGCACGGCAGTATGAGCGGAAACTCAGACACGACGTCATGTCGCATATTCACGCCTATGGTGAACAATGTCCCAGGGCAAGGCCGATTATCCATCTCGGCGCGACCAGCGCCTATGTGCAGGACAATGCCGAACTCATCCAGATGAGAGAAGGGCTGCGCATCATCTTTGCAAAACTGGTCAATGTTGTAAGCGTGCTTTCAAGTCAGGCAATCAAATATAAAGACCTTGCAACCTTAAGTTTCACGCATTTCCAACCTGCCCAACCAACCACCTTCGGAAAACGGATATGCCTGTGGATACAGGATTATCTGCTGGATATTGGTGAAGTGGACATGAGAATCACGGGACTGCGGTTCCATGGGGTAAAAGGCACCACCGGTACCCAGGCAAGTTTCATGGCGCTTTTCCACAATGATACGGAAAAGGTGAAACGATTGGACGAACTGGTCACGGAAAAAATGGGATTTGACGGTTATTATCCGATAACGGGCCAAACCTACAGCCGGAAAATTGACAGCCAGATAGCGTTCGGTCTGGCAGGCATTGCACAGTCTTCTCAAAAATTTTCGAATGATATGCGACTCCTGCAACACCTGAAAGAGGTGGAAGAACCCTTTGAAGAAGAACAGATCGGTTCCTCCGCCATGGCTTACAAGAGGAACCCCATGCGCTGTGAGCGGATAGCAGCCCTTGCACGGTATGTGCTCTGTAATTGTTTAAATCCGGCATTTACTGCAGCATCCCAGTGGTTTGAGCGTACCCTCGATGATTCTGCCAACAAAAGAATCGCTGTCCCTGAAGCATTTCTTGCTATTGATGGCATATTGAATATTGTATTAAACGTTGTCTCAGGATTCAGTGTCTATCCCTCCGTTATCGGTCGCCACCTTGCGGACGAGTTGCCTTTTATGGTAACGGAAAATATCCTTATGGAGGCCGTGAATGCCGGGGGAGACCGCCAGGCGCTGCACGAAAAAATTCGCAGGCACGCAATGGAGGCTGCCCGCAGGATAAAAGAAGAGGGGAGCAAAAACGACCTTTTGAATCAAGTCGCACAAGACCCTGCATTTTCCAAAGTTAAATCGAAGCTAAAAGAAATTTCTGATCCGGCCAAGCTCGTTGGCAGGGCGCCACAGCAGGTGGAAGAATTTATCAGTGAAGTGGTGAGCCCTCTGCTAAAACAGCATAATCAACTTATTAATAAAAAATTAATGCCGGTATTGCACGTATAACTGTTTCGTTGGTTGATAATTGAATGTCTTCTGCAGAAAAATAGATCTTGAGTTTCCCTGCATCCTGTAATACTATCAGCAGACAGGTTGTGCAAGAGCCGGGATAACCCATTTCCTGCCTCTTCCATAACCTCTCATCCTCACATCAATACCCAAGTTAAACGGCGAAATTATGACAAAAACTGATGTAAAAGTTAAATTTACTTAGCAGAATTATCTGCACATGCCAGAAGACAGACGGCACGGGCTTGTCGAAGGAGAATTTTTATGGTCCCTTCACCAAATGAATATCATCAACGTATTTCAACAGAATTGGAAGATGCCTTAATGACCTTTGTTAAAAAGAAAAAATCAGGCCTTGTTTATTACGCCCCTTTTGATGTGGTTTTTTCTGAAAAGCAGACCATAGAGGTGTTAAGTAATGACGTGGCCGGTTATAAAAAAACCGGCACATATGATATAAACACCCCATTATCCGCGCCTCTTCTTCCAGACCCCGTCGATAGATTTGAACTCCGTGTTTTATGAGATGTAAGCAGCCACCATGCGGTCTTTCCCTGGTACTGATCACCGATAGAAACCTCTGTAAGCAACCATTTCTCAATACGGTACAACTGGCTCTACAAGGCGGTGTTACGACGGTGCAGGTAAGGGAAAAGGGACTTACCACCCACGAGCTTTACTCCTTAGCACATGAATTACGAAAGATAACTTCCGATTTTAAGGCAAATTTAATCATCAATGACAGGGTTGACATTGCCCTTGCAGTGGAAGCCGATGGTGTGCATCTGGGTTGGCAATCACTGCCGCTCCCGGTTGTAAGAAGACTGGCCGGCACGAAAAGGCTTATTGGCGTATCTACCCACAATCGCGAGGAGGCGTTGCAGGCGCAGAGTTGTGGGGCTGATTACATAACGTTCGGCCCTGTCTTTGATACCCCTTCCAAGGCTGGACTTCTTAAGCCGACCGGAGTTGCAGAGATTCAGAAACTAAAAAGAGAAATTCATATACCCGTTGTTGCACTGGGTGGAATTAATAAAGACAATGCAGGAAGTGTTTTGCGGAACGGGGCGGATGGTATTGCAGTCATTTCGGGCATTATGAACGCTGACAATCCGGAAGGTACGGCCAGAGGTCTATTCAATAAAATCGTAACGCCGGGTAGTTGGTAAGGCGGAACATTGAGAGAAGTGGCCAAATCCCCGGTTTGTAGCAACATCACTCAAATCGGAGGAGAGAGACGCCAGGAGGCTTTGCGAGCAAGAGTATTGTGTACGTGGGGAGATGGAAAACAGGATCAAGGAACAACAGTTGCATTTGTTTGCCGGCCGGACAAGCACCGAGACGATGCGTGCCAATCAACTGAAGCTGTGGTTCTTGCCAGTGGCTTATGTGTTACTCAACGAATTAAGACGGGTAGGGCTTTGTTCAACAAAATTCTCACCTGAGACCTCTTGATATCACAAATTACCCTCCGTGAGAAATGCGGGCTAAAGGTGAAGCATTGGGAGCGCAAACAAGCGTTGCAGCCGAAACGATAATGCCTCACGATAACGTCAAGGTCAGTATAAACGATTCCGGGGAAAGCGTAAGGCAGAAGGAGGGTGGGTAATGGAAGAGAAAAAATATGCACAGAAACAAGCAGTGGAATCACTCATCCGAGAGCGGTCTTTTTGTTTGACTTTTCGGCTTCTTTTTGGCCATAATGGCGCTAAAATTTCACACCAGCCTCTTTCTCTTTTCCTGGATGTTCTATTGGGTTGATAAAACAAGAATACCTGCACTTTTTTAAATTTGCTCAAGGGGTATTTCTATGGGAAAAACCATTTTCCTGTTATTTGCTGCCCTGGTGTCGACTGGCTGCGCAGCGTCCGTCCATTCGTTCCCGCCAACAGTCATCGATCCATCGCCCGCACCTGTCGCTGCTGTAAATGCCCCGGAAGACAATATTACGGCTGTGCGGTCAGACAGTACAACAGCAGACCGGCATAAGGACTCAGCGGCCACGGCACCGGTATCCAGGGTGACAATTCGATCGCCAGGACCCGATCTCTCCAATCTCCCCAATTCCTCCTACACGCTACCCAAGGGGGGTGTTTATGTGGAGATGGTTCCCCTGGCGTTGCAGGGAGCCAGCAACAACTCGCCGAAACTATACAACGGTGAGATATTGCTGCGTTACGGCCTGACTAACTTCATGGAGTTGAGGCTGTATACCCTGGGCTTCAGCGTTCAGGGGCCGCCGCAGTCCACCGCCGGATTCTCGCCTCTGACCTTCGACACAAAGATCCACCTGGCCGAGGATGCCTGGAAATATTTCAACTATTCACTGGCTCTCGAGGCATATATTCAGACCACATGGGGATCCGAGGCTTTCGATAGCGGAACACAGTACTCACTCACCATGAATGTCGATCATGCGCTACCTTGTGACGTTGTCTTGAATTGGAACCTCGGATTCGTAGTCATGGATGGGCCAACAGGCGAAGAGGTCGTAGAGCCGTCCTTTCAATGGGCTTTCCAACGCGATGTGATAAACGATCTGGCCGTCTTTATTCAAGGTTATATCAACAACGAGTCACTTCTAAGGTCACGTTCCGACAGCAGAACAACGGCGGAGGACGTCACAGAATATGCAGTTGGAGCGGGATTCAACTGGACGCTCAACGATCGGGTCGCCCTCTTTGGCAGCAATAACATCGGGATGGATCAATCCACCCCGGATTATGCAGGAACATTAGGGTTCGCAGTGGCCTTTTAGATGGGTAGTTCTCTGGTTAGTGGGGATTTCTTGGTGCCATCTTGAAAATAGAAATGCGGGAGAGCAAATCGGTTGATCATGAAGGTTCTTTTCAGATTGGATCAAGATTTTTGGCCTGGATGTGAGGCTGAAACAGTACAGGATATCGGCATAACCAAATGACCCGGTTTAGCTGCAATCCAAAAGCAATGCGGCAGTCTGGTTACATTTACAAGCCCGATACGACCTTGAAAGGATGCAAACAAAAATAGCAAAACATATCAACTGTGAAGTAAAGGTTTTACAAGAGGGGATGCCAGGGGCTGTATCTTAAAGATGTTTTTTTGAAAAAAGAATGGAATCTCTTGGGCCTGGCCTTGGAAAAACAATGATGTCAGGTTCTTCCAGGTTGACCGAGAATAGAATCCGCGCAATCAGGTGGGATTTCAATACGCCCTAACCAGCGTATCAATTCTAAAACGATGTTTTTCTCTTTTTCTGCGGTATGATTCAACATTTTCTTTATTACTCCCTATCATTCAACCAACTCGTTCGTATCTGATGTAATCGGTCATCTTTTATTTCACAAAATAGTTTGCTTGACATCTTGAACCCTTATTGATATGTTAACTCAATCTTTTTCAACTTACTTATAACGTATGTGCTTGTCATGCTTTTATCAGGAGTAAACCAAACTGATGAAAAAAGTAACCATGGGGTTTAAAGGTGGATTTCATCTGCTCGATGCCTATCCATTGCCGTTCTGTACGATCATAGATGAAATTTCCGCTGACGGCACCCCGGGACAGTTTCAATTCCCTGTTATCGGCCAGAAGGTAGAGCATGTTGTTGTGAACTTGTGCCCAACCGAACCGTGGACATTGCCCAACTGGGTAATCCTGAAACATAAAACCGGCGTATTCCTCAGCATGCTAAAAGAAATAAAGACGAGTTATTTTTCAGATGCACGGTTTCACCTGGCGATCAATGAAAAAGAAGACAGGGCCGTTGAAGATGCGATGAACTTTGCCAGTGCAGAAGATTGGATAGAGGTAGCCCCCCTTTGTGCAAAGTATCCCCAGGACGACCCCGTCATCCTGACGCAGGTCCTTTTAGGCATGGATGTAAACTTTGGCCAGGATATAAAGTCGCTTGGGATATTGGTAGTTGACGCTCAAACTGTTTCGGCCATGCATGAGCAAGGAATCATGAAAAAGGTCGTGAATTCACGCTACATTGTCCTTTCAGGCACGGGTTTACGGGAGAACGAAATTATTCGTGCCGAACTGGGAACATCTGTTGAAAAGATACTGAAAAATAAGATCAAAGACGCAAGCGCCTGCCGCGTGTTTGTGAATGGTCCCTTGCGGGGCAAAGAAATATCCGATTTCTCACTGAAAATAGACTGGTCTGTTAACAACATCGTGGTTCTGGAAGAAAAGAACCGGAAGATATTGTTTCCTATGTTCAAGGCGGATGAACTGGCATTTACAACAAGCCTGCTCGGGGAATTGCGACGGTGTGTCTATTGTAACTTCTGTGATGATATTTGCCCGGTAGCCTTAGAACCGGCGCTCTATTACCACAGTTATATCAGAGGAGAAAAGCACAAGGCAAGGCTTTATCATATGGAAAAATGTATTGAATGCGGACTGTGCAGTTTCATCTGTCCGTCGAAATTAGAGCTCCTGAAAGTGATCAGAGCGTGCAAAGCACTGGATAAACACGAATGAAGAAGTTCCTTAAACCTTTAGAACCCCTTCTGGACAAGGGCCTTAACGCGGCTGAATCCTTTATTCATACCCACCGGAAGGTGAATTTCTTTTTTGGAGCCGTTTTTGAGGCGTTTGACGGACTAATCCGCAACCCGAAGGAAACTGCGCAGTCACCACCCTTTATCAGGCACAATTACGACGTAAAACGATTTATGGGTGCCGTCCTGGTGGCTTTAGTGTGCGGATGGGTGTTGCCGGCGATATACCTGTATGGCTGGCAATGCGTTGTGCCCAAACTGATTGTTTCTTTTATTGCGGGTGTTTTTATCGCAGATTTTCTTTGGGTAATCATTGCACGGGAAGAACATATCGCCGAAGGTGGCTTTGTTACTTGCCTGTTTATTCCCGCCATTCTTCCGCCTCAGGCGCCACTTTGGCTGATTGGCCTGGGGGCAGCGTTGGCCATCATCTTCAGAAATATCCTGGGCGGGGTAGGAAACAATCTCGTAAATCCCGCACTCTTCAGCCGGTTGTTCCTGACTATCTGTTTTCCTGCATTTCTGGTTACCGGCTACCAAATGCCCCTTATCGGGACACAGGGCATTCATACGGTACCTCAGGGATTGGATGCCGTGACCCATGCCACCCCGTTTACGGCTTTTAAGACGAGCGGGGAGGTTGCATCGTATCTTTCCCTGTTATTAGGCACGACGACAGGCTCTCTCGGTGAGACGTGCCGCCTGGCACTGATACTAGCCGGATTGTGGCTGATGAAAGTAAAGGTTGCGAACTGGAGAGTACCGGTATCTTATCTGGGTAGTGTCTTTATCTTTTCCATATTTTTTTCACTGATTTTAGGTAAAGCGGTAGCGCCGCCCTTCTTTCAACTCCTGAGTGGCGGGTTGATCTTAGGGGCATTTTTTATGGCTACTGACCCGATAACGACAACGTATAATCAAACTGCTAAATGGATCTTTGGGGCAGGGTGTGGATTTATTACCGTGCTGATCCGGGATTTTACCACCTTGCCCGAAGGCGTAATGTATGCCATTTTACTCATGAACCTGCTGGCCATACCTATTCAATCGCTCATGGTAAAAATACGATATCGTTTATGAGAACATACAGGGAAGAATTAAAAACCATTATATACCGGGTCGCGTCAATCCTTCTCATTACTTTTTTGCCCTGCGCGGGGCTTCTTATGGTATATGTTTTTACCGCCCCAAGGATTGCTGAATACTATGACATAAAGGAAAAGCGGGCGGTATTGGACATCTTTAACATTCCGTATCGCGTCAGGGAGCGGAGCATTGCAGGTTTTACTTTCAAGAGTTTCGACAAAAAAGACATCCAGGATGTCTTCCATGAGAACATAACCGTTGAAGAGCCAAAGGTGGCGTGGGAAGTTCAGCCTGCGGGGACGCAGACCGCTGAGGGAAAACTGAAAGGCAAAGGCGGAAAGAAACTCTACAAATATATGAAAGACGGAACGCTTCAGGGGATTGGTTTTGTGGAATCCAAGATGGGATATGGTTATAATAAATCAAGCACCATATCGCTTTTCATCTGCGTTGAGCCCGATCTGGAAACCCTGAAAGGAATTGAGGTGCTGGACCACAGCGAAACGCCGGGACTGGGCGGAAGAATTACCGAGGAATCATTTAAGAGACAGTTCATCGGTAAAAAGGTGAAACCCAAAATACTCGTCGTGAGGGGGAGGAAGGCTGAAGGCGTTAATGAGGTTGATGCAATTACCGGCGCTACGAATACCAGCAGGGGCATAGAAGAATTTCTGAATGACGCCATGAAGGAATTTTGGGAAGGACAAGGGGACATCACATGGTAGGGTTGAAGAGAAGCGTACGAAAAGTTTCCAAATATTTTATGAGAGATAATCTCATTTTGACTGCCGGCGCCGGACTTGGCTTTTGTTCCTCCCTTGCCGTAACAAACAAACTGGAAAATTCCCTGACCATGGGAATTGGAGTCACCCTGGTAACAGCTGGTAGTTTTTGCGTGGTTTATCCTTTCAAACGGCTGATAGCTAATGCAGGAACACACCACAAAATCTCCCTTTTAATGATTATTGTCTCCGTCTTTGTGGCGATTTTTGGATTTTTTGCGCAGGCATTTGTTCCCGCGATTACGGCAAATATAAAGGCTTATATCGATCTCATTACCACCAACTGTATCGTGCTTGCGGTAATCTCCGAGGGGCTCACGGTTGACTTTTGGGAGGCTCAAAAAAAGATATTAAAGGCATGTTTTGGATATTCCATCGCCTTGATCCTGCTCGCATTTTTGCGGGAACCGCTGGGATTCGGAACGGTTATGGGTTTTCACGTGCTGTCGGACACCTTCCCAAGGGTAGTCCTTATGGTTACCCCCGTGGGGGGATTCTTTGCGCTTGCCGCCTTCAGGCTCTTGTTACGTCCGTTTCTTCTCAAGACGGGAATTGTATGCCAGGAGTCATCGCATTGCGAGTGCGCATCTGCTGCCGCTGAAGCCGGTAGTGGAGTTCCTGTGTTCACATCCAAAACTAAACGGGGAATCTCCAGGACATCCCTGATCGCTTTAGGATTGGGCGCATGTCTGCTTGTTAGCCTCATCATCAACATAAAAACCATACCCACATTGCACCAGCAATTCATGGTGCTTTTTCCTGTCCTCCTGAATGCACTCTTCTTTGACGGGATTGTGCTGAGCAAGCTTTTAGGGTTGTGCCCCCTGATCAATAAATCGCGCCAGATGGATGCCGCATGGAAGATGGGGGTAGCGGTAATTATTGTAACAACATTGTCCACCGCTTTAAATTGGATCGTATATCAGCATGTCCTGATGCGGTGCAGTGACTTTTTGTCACACTATTCACCTATCCCGCTCCGGCTGGAAAACATCTTTTATTTAACGGTTTTTATCGTTACCATTGCCGTGTTTGTTCAAATCCTGAGTGTGCTCCTCAGAAAATTTGCAAAAAATGTATATGAGCAGATGGGGCAGTTTCTGGAACTTATCACGGTCAATTGTATTGTGCTTGCCAGCGCCACGTTTACGATACCCACGGGGGCAAAATTTCTGGTCACAACCGTGACGGCGTTTGGATACGGGCTTCACTGGATGATGGTTGTCGTGTGGCTTGCAGTCTTGAGACGTCAGCGACTCTTTGTCCCCACGAATGCGTGGGATGAGGACACCATTGCCATCCTGCTCCTGGGTATCATGGCGGCCATCTTTACGGGTATTGGCATGATTCAACTTTTTTAATCAGAATTGAAAAATGAAGACTGTTGGAATCGATAAAAGCGAAATTATAAATTTCCTGAGGTTAGATTTGATATCTGAAATTCAGGCCATAAAAAAATCTCTGGAACTTTTTGAGAGAAAATATAGCAAATCATTGAAAGAATTTGAAAAGGAAGTACTGGAAGGAGAAGAGGAATTTGTAAAATGGGATGATTATATGGAGTGGAAGGCCTATGGTGATACCTATAAAGATCGAATGAAGCATCTTAAAAAAACTTAAAAGATGAGAAATACATTAAGGTTATTACAAAATAGCAAATAGTTAAGAAGTATGAGACATAGGAAAAGATTTTTAGTAACAATTTAGCTTTTTGAAAAATGTAGCGCCGATCCCTTGTGGTCGGCTTGTGCGGGGGATAAACCACCCGCGCTACGTATTTTGTTTTATGTAGATTACCTAATAATTGTACGGATTTTTCAAAAAACTAAATTGTTACGATTTTTATTATTTAAAAATACGGGCTGACATTAAGAATAACACAGAGCTATAGATAAGAGAATATATGTGTATTGGAGATGAAAAATATTCATATCACTGGCAAGGAAAGGACGGGACATTAATTACCCGATGGGATAACGCACCACACCAGAAAGTAAAAACGTTTCCCCATCACAAGCATCTTTCAGATGGAACCGTGGTTGAATCGTATGAGATTGTGCTGGAAAAAGTATTAAAAAGCATCGAAACGAAGCTTGGAGTAAAGCCATGACCATTTCCCTATTGCTTGGCGCAGGCATCCTAGCCTTATTAGTATTATTGCTGAGCATCTTTAGCGAGATCATCTATCAGTTTTTCGGGCGCGGTGAAAAGCGCAAGCTGACCGTATTAAGCGACGACGAATACAAGAAAGAGCTCGATATCGAAGGCGGCGAAAGACTCCTTTCACTCCTTCAGAACCGAGGATTCAACATTCCTGCTGCCTGCGGAGGTATGGCCACCTGCGGCCAGTGTAAGGTAAAACTCCAAACCGATGTTGGTACGTATACCGCCGTAGAGACCCCTCATTTTGACATGCGCACGAGAGAAGCTTCCAGAAAATTTTTGGAAGAGGGGATTGGCGATGGGTATATGCGATTGGCCTGTCAGGTCAGGGTTGAAAAGGATGTGAGTCTGTATCTGCCGAAAGACACCCTGAATGTCAGGAAATACACCGCCCGGGTAATCAAGAAACGGGCGATCACCAGTGACAAGATGGAGATGTGGTTGCAACCATCGATGCCCATTCAATACAAACCGGGCCAATATATCCAGCTGGCGATCCCGGAAGATTTTGTGGAAGAGCACTATAACAAACATGAGAATTTTATCAGGGAGGCATGCAAGCTTTTAGGAAAGGAATTTGTTCCCTATATACCAGGCACAACCCTTTACCGGGGCTATTCCCTTGCCTCTACGGAACCAGACATCCTGAAACTTATTGTTCGCATGGCCCCCGCTCATCCGACCATGTCGATTGAGAAGGGCGGACCTCCCTGCATAGGGCCTGCTTGTGTACATGAATACATTTTAGAAAAAAGCCTGTGGAATTTTTTCCGTGGTGAAAAGATTCGTTTTACGGGACCGTATGGGCATTTTACCCTGAAAGAAGAACCGCACACTGCGGTTTTTGTTGCTGGCGGCGCCGGTTTAGCGCCTATTTTAGCCCTTCTGGAACAATGGTTTCATGAAGGCAGGCAGGATACCGCCGTATTTTTCCTGGGAGAAAGGCGCTTCCAGGATATTCCGATGGTCTACCTGCCCAAGTGGTTGATCTGGCAGCAAAAAAACCCTCAGTTTAAACTGGTGCCGGTACTTTCCGGCGCCTTCCGGGGCGATAATCCCGCGGAATTGAACGATATTGACAAACAATGTTTCCAATCACTTTCTTCAGAATCCAAACGCCTCGTAAAAGAACAAAGGTTTGTGGATGACCAGGAAAAACAATGGAAAGGTGAAGTAGGTTTTATCGGACCGTTCCTGAAAAAATATCTTCCGCAGGACCAGAATATTGCATTCTACCTCTGTGGGCCATCACCCATGACCGTCACCGTTATCGACGCGGCGGCGAACCAGTTGAATTTGAAAAAGGAAGACGCCCTCTTTGATGACTTTACCGGAACATTAACCCCTTCGGTAGATCTGATCTATCAAAAGCTCGAAATCAAGGAAAAGATATTTCGGGCAAATCTACCCAATGCCGATAAGCTCATCGAAAAGATTGGCCAGATACTCATCATCCAACTGATACTTAAAGACAAGATCGAAGAAAGTTACCGCTTTCTCGATCAGGTACGGGAATCGCTGGATAAATCTCCGCAAGAACTGGAATCCTTCCTTTCCACCTATAAGAGTTAGACGCCAAAATCTGCTTCGTCAGATGTCTGAAATAGAGCCCGGATTATACCTTCTCAGCAGAATATCTTCATCATGAAGCAACAAGGCCACAGTCAAATACCCCTCCTGGTAGAACAAATGTGGTATTGTTCACATGATACCTTCTGTTATCTTAATCACAAAACAAATGTGTCATAGCCCATCCAGTGGACTTCGCACCCCTTTCCCACCTCTATTTAAGACATGCGTATAAATCATTGTCGTACTCACATCTTTGTGTCCAAGTAATTCCTGAACAGTGCGAATATCATAACCATCTTCAAGCAAGTGAGTAGCAAAACTGTGCCGGAAGGTATGACAGCTTGCAGGTTTATTGATCCCTGCTGCACGAACCGCAGCCTTTACCGCCTTTTGTAAAACTGTTTCATAAATATGGTGTCTACGTTCTATCCCTGATCTTGGGTCAATAGAGCGATTGGAAGCTGGAAACACATATTGCCAGGCAAATTCCCTTTCGGCATTAGGATATTTTTTTGCAAGTGCAAAAGGCAGGTAAACTTTGCCAAAACCCTCTTTCAAATCCTGTTCATGCAAGATTCTTACCTTTTCTAAATGTTTCTTTAAAGGTTCTTGCAAAGAACCGGGCAACATGGTTAAACGATCTTTGCCACCCTTCCCGTCCCTGACCGTAATCTGATTATACGAAAAATCTATATCCTTCACCCTGAGTCCCAGACATTCCATCAACCTGAGACCAGCGCCGTATAAAAGACTGGCCATAAGCCATTTCGTTCCCTCCAGCCTGAGCAACACTGCCTTTGCTTCCTCCTTGGTAAAAACAACCGGTAAATGAGAGGGCTTTTTTGCCCTCTTCACGTTATTAATCCAGCCCAGTTCTTGTTTGAGCACTTCCTGATAGAGAAACAAAAGAGCGCTTAATGCCTGATTCTGAGTAGAAGCAGACACCTTTCCCTCAACAGCAAGATGGGAAAGAAATTTACTGACTTCAGATTCTCCCATCTTTAATGGATGCCGTTTTTCGTGAAAAAAGATAAATCGTTTAATCCAATGAACATACGCCTCTTCGGTTCTCATGCTGTAGTGCTTTACCCGGATTGCATCACGCACCTGGTCTAATAGTTTAGGTTTGGACATAATACGGACCTTTCGCCTTGAAAAAATAAAATATCTTGAAACATTTTGGTAATTTAAGGTATATTATCGGCAAAGTATCCGTGAACTTTATTATATGCCCAAATAGCCGTATAATAAGTCACCAGTAAACGTATTATATGTACTAATAGCCGTAAAATAAGACGGCTATTAGTACGCCTAATTCATGTTAGCCCATACGCCATATGCCTTTCGTTTCTACGTTCATCTCCCATTGACCATTTCCAACATACATATGGCAATACTGACACGTTGGCGCAGGATAATCAACGCCGGGAATAACCTCAGAGAGCTTTTTGTCCCAGTTCCACTTCTCTCCGGAGATATTATAGATAATCCCCCACCGGGAATGTTCATAGCTTTCCCAATCAGGATGGTCGGGTCCCATATGGCATCCGGAGCACACCTCCGGACGGCGAGCCTCCGCAACGGAAAAGAGATGCTTGCTGTGACAATCGTCACACGATGACATATTCTGATGACACTGGTCGCACCCGATCATCGAATATCGCTCACCGCGCCGGTAATTTTCCACATACCAGGGAACGGACATCGTAGCCTCCCAACTCTGAGGATGGCTTGGTCTGCCATGATCTCTCCCTTTTGCAAATTCTTTCGCCTGTCGTGGATGGCAGGCACCGCAGGCGTTATCAACGGTAGGCATGAACAATTTCTCGTGATTATCACCATGACAGTAGGAACAATACACCCCATTCTTTGTCCCCGGTTCCCAGTTGTTTAACTCTTTACCGATTAATTCCTCAATCTCCTGAGTTTCTGCTGAGACTTCCCGGTTTTTTTTCGGATTAGCGTGATTTGAGGCCTTCCACTGAGCCACAATTCCCGGTGAAGATTCTTCGTGGCATTCGACACACTGATCAGGCCTGTATCTGTTCAGGAGTTCTTTATAGTCTGAATTTTCAGCAGAAGGCGGAATGTAATGCCGAGTTGGATTGAAATACATATAAAACGGTATCGGCTGGTAAAATTCCCCCCACGGTCCATCACCTTGCTTCAGTCCGACAAAATCCTCATACAGGTTCTTGAGCGATGGATCGGGATATGCATACGAACCAGGCGCTGAATCAAGGGTTGGGAGACTCTCTGTATCCGGAGACATCCAGGCGTTCATTTTCTCTTTTTCCACAACAAGAATTCCAAACATGCCGTTCATCATATGTTCATGAAAATGACAGTGGAATGCCCAGTTTCCCGGCCCAACCCCCTCCCCTGCCGTAAAATCCGCAACATACGACGTAAACGGAGTCAGCGATACATTGTCTATCAACTCCCCGCTTGCCTTATCGGTCCATCGATGCCCGTGCGTATGAAAGGTATGCATCTCCTCTGCTGTATTGATCACATGAAACCGTACCTTCTCCCCCATATTTGCCTTCCAGACCAAACCGGGAAATGCGAAACTGTCTCCGTTCATAAATTCAATGTCACCGGACTTATCATTAAACGCCTCATACTCAGTCCCGTTCACCATGTATGAGTGCATGAAGACAACAAACTCTTTATCAGGTGGATTTGTGATATCATCTTTTGGCTCGATAATCAATGCACCCCAGAGTCCCCGCGAGAGACCCTCATCTCCACCCATTTCCAGGGCATGGGTGTGGTAAAACCACGTGCCCGGCGTGCCGCTCGTGTCCCACTCATACGTCCTTGAATGCCCCGGTTCAACCGTACTAGTGGGATTCCCCGCTATATGAGCTCCGTCATTCGCAGCGGTGTATTTTACCCCGTGCGGATGGAGAGAGGCAGGCACCGCCAGCTTATTGGTAAAATGAACCCTGATTTTGGTCCCTTCCCGCACTTTTATAGTAGGCCCTGGCACCGTGGGTTTTTCACCTTTTCTGCAATACCCCCACGCATCGAAAAATACGCCGGGTCTCAATTCCAGGGCAACCGGACGTGCCTCCATTTCCAGGGAAACGACTCCACCGGTTCCTGCAAGATAAGGGATCTCTGCGTATCCATTCTTGAGAATAAAAAAGAGACACACGATCACCATTAAAAGGAAAATTCGTGATTGTCTGAGCATTTTTGACGCCATAAACTGGACAAGCCTTAACAGAAAATAGATCAAATTTTTGATTTACGATTTCAGATTTACGATTTTTTAATCTCCTTACGGATCGCTCATGATGAAATCTCAAATCGTACTTCGTAAACCGCAAATTTTGCTAGATGAGAACTGTTTAAAAATGAACATCAAGAAACTAGCTAATCGTTTATTCGAGTGTACAAATCGCCTGCGGGCACTTAATCCTGAGCACAGAACTGCCAACTACGCGGAACCGATGGTTCAGGTTCTCTGGTCCGCAATATTCGACCTTAAAATTTCCGCCCACTGCCAAATCTGCATTTTGCCTGCCAGCTGCCAGAATCAGGGCTACATCTTTTTTCAGCACCGGGCTCTGGTATACACCGCCTTTTACCATCTCTTTTACCGCTTCGATCTCCAATTTTCCTGTGCGCTCATACACCTTATGGAGCAGGGCATAAAGCCTTGGGCTCACGACAAGCGTATACGGCGGGAGAAAACCGGTGCTTCTCAACTTCTCAATCGCAGATACCACGTCCTGAAACCCGTTGCCGATTACCGACCAGTCGCTCAGTTTCACGGTGTTACGGCCATCCACATTCAACAATCCTGCCACGTTCATATCCGGCAGACCGTTGAAAATCAGATCGTCTTCCCTTGCGGCTGCGGCGACAGCAGCCCCGATTGCAGCGCTGATATCCAGAGGTGTTTCACACTTTTTGCTTGCTTCAAGGTCCCTCCAGAAGAGCCAGAAATCTTTGTAAATAAGCGGTATGTGCGCAATCTCACGTTTGAGCGCACGAATGGCATTATCAGATTCACCGAGCATATCTACGGTTGCCCATGATGGTGTTCCAAAGGTGTCAACAGGAACACACTGGCTCCCTACACCGAGGGGACCATACGTTTCCAGGAACTTTCTGCCTACGAGGCATTTTTCGACGGTCTCATGGACACTCCGTTGCAACTTTTCCCAGTCCTCGCGTCCCATCTGTATGTCCGAAGAAACGCCCTTGCCCTCGCCGCCGCATCCTTTTTCTCCCCCGCATGAACCCTTTTCACCCTTACCATTAGAGGAAGAATTGGGCGATGATGCTGTCAGATTTTTGGGAACCTCGTGGCAGGAAAGACATCCCTGATTCAGATATTGACACGTCTTATGGACATCTCTTAATTCCTGGGAAGAGTGACACGAAAAGCAATCGTTTTCTTTCGTGCACTTTGCATAGACAGAAGATGCATTTTGTGGCAGATAGAAAATGGCAGACAAGGCAAAAATCCAGACATAATGATATTTTTTATAAAAATTCCTGCAGACCTTCATAATCATAGCCTCCTTTTCCTTCAAAGAGTTTTTCAGAAATCACATTTCACTACCTTTATATTTCCCATTTCACCTCGCTTTCTCCTAAATACCGGCAGACTTTATCTGTCGCTCTTTTGGAGCTTTTGCCAGACTTTTGCATGGTAATCTATTCTTACAAGTAATTGCAAAAAGAAATTTGTCATTACGACCGTCTTTGAGAAGTTGCGCGAAAAAGCAAAGCAAACCCATGAGATACCTTGTTTTGTCCGGGATGACCGGCACAGGAAGATTACTGCTGCCCATCCCCCTCGCAAGACTACGTGCGGGTATAGTTATTTACTCCGTTCGTTATATGCCACCCCAACGAGGTTATTCTCACTTTTTTTTCCACTCATGATTACCTGCTTCTGTGAAGACACCTCATAGTCCGTCAATAGGTCGTAAAACAGGGTCGGATTATGTTCCCTTAATTCAATCATATAGTCTAAAAATTTAATTATCCCGTCGCTGAAGACCTTTTTAACTTTTTTCATTAATAAACGTTGTTTTTGTGCTTCATAAATAAAAAGCTTGTCCGGATTGTTTTGTTTAAACAATTTAACATCTTCAATAAAATGCAGGGTGTAAATCATATCCTCAAAACTCGAGTCTATGTCGTGAATAATTGCCCGCTCCATAAATTCATAAAATACATGATAGGCCAGGGTATATTCCGTAATGATATGTTCCATCGCTTCCAATGATAAATACTCCAGGTGATCAGCGTCACTGCGCAGCCGCTGTAACTCTTCCAGGCTTGCATTTTTGATTTTCGATATCGTTATCACGGGAAACTTGAGCGCATGAAAATGAGTAAGAAAAAAGTTGCGCATCTTCGACCGGTACAAATAGCTTTTCATATACATGAATTTCTTTGATTTTTCCGCCTTTTCCTTCCTCTCTAACAACTTTTCAATCAAGAGAACACCCAGCAGAATTTCAAGGGGTATGGCTGCCAGATGTAGTGCAAACTCGAAATGAGTCTGATAGTTAAGAAACAGAAATATCCCTGAAACGGATACCAGAGAGACATATAACCAGGCTTTTTTGGTAACTGTCCCTAAAAATCTTGCAATATTCACCGACGAACTTTCCAGACGCCGGGATTGTTCAATGGCGGTCTTTTTGTACATCTCCAGGATATTGGCTTGGGTCGCGATCAGGGACCTGAGTCTTTCCGCCTCTGTAATCTCGCTTTTATCAATAACAAATATCTTTTCTGATACAAAAGGCAAAACCGCCATTCTTACATTCAATGCAATATTCTTGAACATATCCGCTGTAGCACGGGGAATTTTTACCTTTGAAAAGATAATTAAAGAAAATAAATTTCCTGTAGGCAACATTCCCCCGAATCCCAAAGCGGATTTAATTCCAAAAGGAACCACAAATTCATTCTGTGCGGGAATATATGGACTTCCGGGGGCATCAGGCACGTAATATATGCTAAAAATCTTATTTTCCAGTTCCATCGCCAGCTTGGGATCAGGGTTCAGCACAATCGAAATATCTATCCCCAACTGATACAAAAATTGATAAACCATCAGATTTTGCTTCAGCATCTCTTCGTTGATTAAAGGGAGAACCCTGTGCCCTTTTGAAAGCTTCGTTGAATTCCATTCGGGTAGTATTCCGGCGGTCGCCATGAGAATCAGGCACTTCAACTCCTGTGATACTGGATGCCCCTGTAATATTCCTTCAGCCAACTTCTGTAATTCCCCATCAAGACTTGCATACGGGTAGGTCATAAAAAACCGTACCAGGACGCTTGTTTTCTCCCCTGTTTTTTTATCAATCAGATGTTCGTAAAAATAACGGCACATCAAATCGGTCAGCTCTTCAACATGTTTCGCCTTCAACCCGAATTGTTGTAAAGCATCCCCACAGTGGGTCATGTCTTGTAAGGTAAATTTTGTCAAATCATACATTATCTTTTTACCCGGTATTTATGCGCCACGAGAACTGAGTTATCGCGTTCCTGTGTAAAAACTTCTTTCCCCACTCCCCGTTCCCCGTTTCCACGCGGACAAGTTTTACGAGGATGAGTTTCGTGAGGACATGCTTTTGTAAGTTTTTTAACACACCCCGAAATCCCGGAGAGGTAGGTCAACCGTCCCCGGTTGACGTCATCATGACAAGCGGGGACGCTTGTCCTACCAAGAGAGAAGACTTAGTTGCGGCTTTGCTGCGCTATGAATATCCCAGAATTCAGTCGGATAAGGTGGATTGAGCAAAACAAGCCTCTTTCTGAGTCTCCGCACAGAAGAGGGTTGAGGAGTGGAGTTGAATTTAGTATAAAAACCGGCGTCTTAATTCCCAACACTCACAGAACCTTTACCGTGAA
>JAJTXE010000002.1:54938-62519 GCA_021463795.1 Candidatus Brocadia sp.
TAAGATCTTCTCGTTGTTAATGCGTCATATACATCTATAATAGCCGCTATCTTACCATACTCGTGAATAGCGTTACCCCGTAATCCGTTTGGATAACCCATCCCATTCATTCTTTCATGATGTTGCATAACGGGGAAAAAAGCCACGTCTTCGATACCACCCACGTGAAATAATATCTCCGTACCAGATGCAACATGCGTTTTCATTTCCCTGAATTCTTCATCGGTTAGCTTACCTTTTTTATTAATGATCTGTGAAGAAACCTGGGTTTTGCCTATGTCATGTAACAATAACCCTACTCCAAGGGCATTCATGTCTTCACATTTCATATTTAAATATCTCGAAAAGAGTAAACCTAATACTGACACATTCACCGAGTGTGTATAAGTATAGTAATCATAAGATAGCATCTTGATAATTGCTGAAGCACTTTTTTCTCTAATAATGATATCTATAGTATTACTTACCCAATCCTTAACACGTTCTACATACACACCTGAACGAGGGTCATCGAAGACATCCTCCATAATATTTTTTGCAATATTATAAGCTACCTGCACCTGTTCTGTATTACTTACGATATTATTTTTGATGATTTTTTTAAGGCTGGGTTCAAGATATTTTAAATATACTTTATGATCGCTTTTATGGATGTATAAGTTTTCGATATTGTGTTTCCGTAACCCATCAATTTTATCTTGTCCAACTGCGTTTATTCCCGTACATAATAATACATATTTAACTTCATCACCTTCACAATATTTTATATAAAGATCGCAACCGATAATTGTATCAACCAGAATTGTACTCAATGGGACCGGCATATACTCATCTGATGTATTCATTTTTTTATGCCTCTACATCAATGATATTTCCACACTGACTTTCACTTTTATGCTTATTGTGGCGATCTTCTTCGCTTTCGTGCTTGTTTAAGATTGATTCGTGGTCTGTATCTGCAACTGCCTCCTCCTGCGCCCTAGGATCTTTCTTTTCTCTCTTTTTTTTCCTGCATTCATAACCACTATCCTGTTTTCGCTCATTAACGACATTCTGCGCAGAGGCACACCGGAATATATGGTCTTCCTCTCTCAGTTTAATATCATCCATAATCTTTCCGTATACAAAATACCGATATCGTGCTTAACAAACGTTCAACGATATCTTATTCATCTTTGCCCGAAGCAAGAATAACGCCTTGTGATGAAGTTGAGATATTCTTGATTCCGAGATGCCCATTATCTCACTGATTTCTCTTAACATGAGATCCTCAAAATAATACAAGCTAATTACCAGTCGTTCTTTTTTAGGAAGCTCTGCAATGGCGTTTGCCAATAGCGCTTTCTCTTCTTTTGATTCTAAATCCCTTAACGGGTCATGTGACTTAGGATCTTTAATTTCCTGGCATCTATTTCCATCTTTATTATTATCTGATTTTTGGTAATACTCTTCCAAAGATAAAAACGTGCCCAGGCTAATTCCCGCCAATAATTTATCCCATTCTGCAGGATTCATTTTAAGCTCAGCAGCGATCTCTTCCGACCTTGGAGGTCTGTTTAATTTTTGCTCTAACGATATATATGTCTCTCTTACCATTGTTGCTTTGTCCCGCATGGAACGAGGCAACCAATCCTGGGAACGTAAATGGTCTAAAATTGCGCCTCGTATACGGGAGATAGCATACGTTCCAAACTTTGTATTATTCTTTGCATCATATTTTTCAGCTGCTTCCATAAGACCAAGAATACCGTATTCTATAAGATCTTCTTTATCAACAAACGAAGGTAAATAGACCATGATTTTACCTACCACGTACTTGACCAGAGAAATGTTTTCCGTGATCAGTTTATCACGTTTCATTAAGCTTGCATCTATGTAACCTGATTTACTTTTATTTACCGCGCTCATTTTCCTTTTCCTTTATAAAAAACTTTATTTGGTATTATGATCGATTCCATGCTCATTCTTATGAAAAATGGAATCATGCATTTGGTCAGATTCAGCACTTGAAACCGTTTTTGACACACTTACAATATATCTCACAAACAAATGACTTAACACACCAACAATGCATACAATCACCATACTTCTTACGGCCAGCATTGGAAGGGATACTCCTGACATTAACCCGATAAAGCATGAGGAAAAAAAGACAATCACCATAAGATAGATACGCGCCTGGGCTAATAAATGTTCCATTCAAGCACCTCCGTTAAAGCGAAATAATGTTTCGAGTCCATCCCCAACAAGATATACCTGGCACAAATCCTGAGACATTTTTGTTGATTTACCCGTATTAAAAGTTATCCTCGCCGGTTTGCAGAATTCTAAACAATTCCATCCGCAATTCTTTTAAAATATCCTTCAATCCCTAAAGTCAACGTTCCATCATCATTTTTTAATAATGTAGACGCTATATTATTCAGACAACTGGTTGCTATCGTATTGGGATATTCTTTTACAAAGGATTTTTGTAACCTGGTTGCAATAGAGACATTCGGGTCATGTAATAAATATCCGAAATACTCAATATTAACATCCAAAAACCGTCGGCTTACCGACAATATTTTTTTCATTGTCAACTCAGCTTCTTCCCTGGTACAAGAAAGATTAACGAGTAACTTTATATTTACATCATTCTTTTTTTTAGAAAGGACTTTAATCATAGCATAGGCGTCTGTTATTGCTGTTGGTTCAGGTGTCGTTACAAGGAGAACCTCATTTGATGCAAGGACAAAACTTACTACATTTGATGATATGCCAGCGCCGGTATCGACAATAACAATATCTACATCATCATCCAGCCCGCTGAATCCATGTAAAAGTTGTTCCTTTTGTGCTTTATTCAAATTCGTGAGTTCCTCAATACCCGAACTCGCAGGAACAACCATAACCCCGTCGGGTCCATGTCGTATAATATCCCTTATTTTTTTCTGGCCAGTTATAACATCATGCAAGGTATACTCCGCATGAAAGCCAAGTAAGACATCAATATTTGCTAGTCCTAAATCGAGGTCTACTAACAAAACCCTTTTTTTGTATTTTCTAAAGAGCATCGCTAGATTTGTGGCTATGTTTGTTTTTCCTACCCCGCCTTTGCCACTCGTTATAGCAATCGTTCTAACTTTTGAAAATCCAAAAGCCATTTTTAACTTGTCTCCAACAACGTTTTACAATAGTTAAATTGATTACTTTATGCTCAACAATTCTTTAACCAGGAAAAATTTACCCTGTCACATACCACAATCATGCAGTGGAAAAAAGCATCTTTTTAATACTCACATCCATCTATTGCATACCAGTTATAATTTCACTATCCCTACAGAATCAATCTTAACACCCGATGATACTTCTTTATATGACAACACGGCCACTTGAGGTAATGCGTTTTCAATGAGGTGCCTAATATGGCTTCTTATGTTAGAAGAAGTTAAGAGAACGACGTCATAGCCCGTCGCGAGAGAGCCCCTTATAACCTCAGTTAATTTATCAATCAATTTTTGTGCCATAAGCGGTTCTAAAGCCAACAAGTTTCCCCGGTCTGTCTTATGAATTGCATTCGCAATAGCCTGCTCAAGCTGCGGATCAAAAGAAATAACACCTAATTTCCCTTCTACATTCTGATACTTCTGACAAATGGTTCTCGATAATCTTTGCCTTACATATTCAGTCAGCAACTCAGTATCTTTGGTAGCAGTCACATAATCGGCAATTGTTTCAAGTATTGTTGCCATATCACGAATGGGTATTTGCTCTTTTAATAAATTCTTCAGAACTTCTTGTACACTCCCCAAAGGCAAAACACTGGGCGTCAATTCCTCAATAAGTGACGGTGACTCTTTCTTTAAATTTTCGATAAGCTTTTGCACATCTTCGCGACACAAAATTTCATATGCGTGATTTTTTATTATTTCAGTAAGATGGGTAATCATAACGGAGACCGGATCAACTATGGTATACCCGGAAGCCTCAGCATCATCTTTTACAGAACCCGTTATCCACACAGCAGGTAAACCATACGCTGGATCGGTTGTTTTCGTCCCATCGATCGATTTTGTAGTTCCACCAGAATCTATGGCAAGATAGCATTCTGGAAACAAGTCTCCCTTTGCAATATCTTGTCCCCGTATTTTAATTACATATTGATTTGCTCCCAAGTGTAAGTTATCCCTTACTCTGATGGGAGGAACGATCATACCCATGTCTCTTGCCATTTGTCTTCGCAATGCGTTAATTCTCTCTAGAATCCCCCCATTCTTCAGAGGATCAACCAACGGCACTATTTTATATCCCACCTCAATTCCCATGCGGTCTACATGAAGCAATCTTTCAACATCTTCTTCAGATGATGGTTCATGTGCATTCTTTTTGGTCTCCCTTTCCTTCGATTCTTCCATAACCAGTTTCTTACCTGATTTTTTAAGCAAGAAGAACAATATTCCAAAAAAGCCCGCAAAAATCATGAATGGTAATTTCGGCAAACCTGGAATTATGCTGAATACAGCAAGAATTCCCGATGCAAAGGCCACCGCGTTGGGTTGACTAAACATTTGGCCTGTTAAATCTCTACCCAAATTTTCACTTGATGATGTTTTCGTAATGATAACTGCAGAAGCGGTAGCAATGATAAATGAGGGAATTTGTGATACAAGTCCATCACCCACCGTTAAAATTGTGTAATGTTGCAGTGCTTCAGCTACAGGCATTCCATTACGCACACCCATCACCATTCCACCAACAATGTTAATGAGTACGATAACAATACCTGCAATAGCATCCCCACTTACAAATTTGCTCGCACCATCCATAGCTCCATGGAATTCTGCTTCTTTAGAAATTAATTCTCTTCGATGCCGGGCTTGTTCCTCTGTTATGAGGCCAGCATTCAGGTCTGCATCAATACTCATTTGCTTACCAGGCATAGCGTCAAGAGTAAACCTTGCAGCGACCTCTGAGATTCTTGTTGCTCCCTTCGTTATAACGATAAATTGAATTACAATAATAATTAAGAAAACTACCATTCCAACGACAACATTACCACCGACTACAAACTCACCAAACGACGCAATGACCTGCCCACCATATCCATGTAATAAAATCTGTCTCGTAGATGCCACATTAAGCGACAACCGAAACAGTGTTAAAAATAACAATATAGAAGGAAATGTAGATAAATCAAGCGGGCCTTTTGCATGAAGAGTGACCAATAATAATAACAAGGTCACAGAAATGTTTACGGTAATAAGTAAATCGAGAATAAATGGCGGTATGGGTATAATAAGCACAACGAAAATGCCTATTACACCGGCGATGAGAGCAATCTCTCCTTGAGTTAAATATTTACTAACAGAGGTTTTTTGCGTAGGATTTACTTTGTTTGACGTCATATTTAACCCCGGCCGGAATTATCATTCCTCAATTTATACCCTTGTTTTTTTCAGTTGATATACATACGACAAAACCTTCGCAACTGCATAGTACAATTTTTGCGGTATCTCTCTTCCAATTTCCACGGTTTTATACAATGTTTGCGCGAGAGGCTTGTCTTCTACCAACGGCACCTTATGTCTCCTTGCAATCTCTTTGATGCGCTTTGCAATCAGATCAACACCTTTTGCAACTACCATGGGTGCCTTCATCGCTGAGCCGTCATATTTCAACACAACGGCAAAATGGCTTGGGTTTGTAATCACGACATCTGCTTTCGGTATTGATGACATCATGCGTTTCATCGCAATTTGACGTTGTATTGACCTGATTTTTGACTTGATTAATGGATCTCCATCCATTTGTTTTCTTTCTTCCTTCACCTCTTGTTTGGTCATCCGTAGATTGCGTTTATACTGCCATTTTTGGTAAAAACAATCTACAACTGCAAGAATGAATAATGCCGCTGATACCCGCAATGCAAGACCAAACATTAATTTTACGTTTGTTACTAATATTGCAGAGAGATTCAGATCGATCGTGTCCATAATATCTATACAACTAAATTCTTTTCTTATATAAAAAAATGAGACACCGCCAACCATTATAAGTTTCAAGATTGAAAAGATAAGCTTTGCAAATGATTTGAAAGAAAAAAGATTTTTTAATCCTGATATAATATTGAGTTTACTGAGGTTGGGTTTTAACAGGCCAAAATTAAACATAAAACCGACTTGAAGATACGAAGCGGCTAATCCGATCAGAAGCAATCCCCCTAAAAAAGGAGAAAGTATCTTTATCAACATATAAACATGAGATAGCATTACATCTATGACAGATTCTGGTGTAACATCCTTGCACATGAGATTCACCAAAGATGCTTTCATTGCATTGTAGAGACTGTTATAAGTGTTCACACCTAAGGCATACCATAAAATGAAACCAAATAACAAGATTACCGCATTATTTAGGTCAGCACTGAATGCAACGTTCCCTTTGTTGCGTGCTTCACCCAAACGTTTGCCAGTTGGTTGTTCTGTTTTTTCCGTATCAGAACCAAAGGACATCTTAGATTAACCTCGCATGACGGACAGAAGTGAAGTCATACTATTTTCCAAAGGGGTTAAATAGGATTTTATAGCATTAACTACAAATGGAAGCGCTACGATAAGTATCAAAAAACCGATCAGTATCTTCAGGGGAAAAGCAATAAGAAACACATTAATTTCCTGAGCAACCTTTGTCATTAATCCCAGAACAACAACCGTTAACAATAAAACGACCAAAGAAGGAGCTGATATCTTAATCGCCATTACAAGAAACGTTTTAAAAATAGTGAGTATCTTTGTGAGAGTTACTGTAGTATATTGATAATTCCCAAGAGGAATCATTTCAAAACTTTGCGCCGTTGTTTTAATAAACCAATGATGGCCGTTGATCGTAAAGAATATTAACAGTGCAATCATGTTGTAAAATATTGATAATGATTGTTCCTCCTCTCCTGTTTCTGAAGATGGATCCACAATCGATGCGGTATCAAGCCCCATTTGATTACTTATTAAATATCCTGCCATAGTAAACGTAGCAAATAGAATTGAGGCAGCAAAACCAATTACGGCACCAATAGCAATCTCTTTCATGATAATGAAGGCATATGGTATAATATCTTCAGGTAAGGGAGACGAGCTTGTCATTACCATCGGATACAGAATACAGGCAAACATCAAAGAGATAGCAATCCTGATTTGTAAAGGTACATTAGCATTCCCAAAGATAGGCGCAAAAAGAAGCATCCCCCCTATGCGAAAAAAAACAACCATAAAGAAAGGTAGGTTATTGATAAAATGTAAAAGATTTTCCATACATAGTTATTGACAGTATCTGGTGAGATCCCCCAACAAATTGACTGTGTATGAAGTCAGCATGCGAAGCATCCAGGGTAAGCAAAATAAAAATACACCCATAACAGCAAAGATTTTTGGTAAAAAAGTGATCGTTTGCTCATGTACACTCGTAACAGTTTGAAATATACCAATCGCTAAACCAACCACCATTGCTACTACAAGCAAAGGCGCCATAAGGATAACTGTTATCTGTAACAAATCTTTCCCAATATTGGTAACTATCTCCGGGGTCATAACAGCCTCCTTTCGT
>JAJTXE010000002.1:62540-85834 GCA_021463795.1 Candidatus Brocadia sp.
CTGATATCTTAATCGCCATTACAAGAAACGTTTTAAAAATGGTGAGTACCTTTGTGAGAGTTACTGTAGTATATTGAAAATTCCCAAGAGGAATCATTTCAAAACTTTGCGCCGTTGTTTTAATAAACCAATGATGGCCGTTGATCGTAAAGAATATTAACAGTGCAATCATGTTGTAAAATATTGATAATGATTGTTCCTCCTCTCCTGTTTCTGAAGATGGATCCACAATCGATGCGGTATCAAGCCCCATTTGATTACTTATTAAATATCCTGCCATAGTAAACGTAGCAAATAGAATTGAGGCAGCAAAACCAATTACGGCACCAATAGCAATCTCTTTCATGATAATGAAGGCATATGGTATAATATCTTCAGGTAAGGGAGACGAGCTTGTCATTACCATCGGATACAGAATACAGGCAAACATCAAAGAGATAGCAATCCTGATTTGTAAAGGTACATTAGCATTCCCAAAGATAGGCGCAAAAAGAAGCATCCCCCCTATGCGAAAAAAAACAACCATAAAGAAAGGTAGGTTATTGATAAAATGTAAAAGATTTTCCATACATAGTTATTGACAGTATCTGGTGAGATCCCCCAACAAATTGACTGTGTATGAAGTCAGCATGCGAAGCATCCAGGGTAAGCAAAATAAAAATACACCCATAACAGCAAAGATTTTTGGTAAAAAAGTGATCGTTTGCTCATGTACACTCGTAACAGTTTGAAATATACCAATCGCTAAACCAACCACCATTGCTACTACAAGCAAAGGCGCCATAAGGATAACTGTTATCTGTAACAAATCTTTCCCAATATTGGTAACTATCTCCGGGGTCATAACAGCCTCCTTTCGTTTACGCTAACCACAACACACAAAAACATCGTATCACGGTCATTACGATACACTTGAAATTAAAGACTGAATAATTAATTGCCATCCATCGACCAGCACAAAAAGAATCAACTTAAATGGCATGGAAATCATGGCAGGCGGCAGCATAACCATACCCATTGCGGTCAATACACATGCAACTACCATATCAATTACGAGAAAGGGAAGAAACAAGAGAAAACCCATTTGAAATGAAGTTTTAAGTTCGCTGGTAATGAAAGCTGGAATCGTAATGTGCATCGGAACATCCTGTACCGATTTCGGCTTTTCCATTTTTGCAATTTTCATAAATAGGGCAATATCTTTTTCACGGGTCTGCCTGAGCATAAATTTTTGAAACGGAACAAGCCCCCTCTTTAATGCCTCATTTTGAGTAATTTCTTCTTTGAGATATGGCTGAACCGCCTCGGAATTTACCTGCTTCCATACAGGCGCCATTACAAATACTGTTAAAAATAGTGAAATGCCAATGAGTATCTGATTCGGCGGAAGTGTTTGGAATGATAGCGCTTTTCGAACGAAAGAAAGCACAATAATAATTCTTGTAAACGAAGTCATCGTCAATAATAATCCAGGCAATAAAGAGAGTACCGTCAAAAAAAGTACAATCTTTATGGTACTGGCCACATCTTTTGGCTTTCCAATATTATCGATGCTCATGGTTAATTTCAATGGTGCTGAAGACTCGTTGGCAGCCTGCGTTATATCCATACAGCCAAATACTACTATTACTGTACTAACACCTAAAAGCATTAACCATGTTTTCATATTATAATCCTTATAATAATGGATTACGTTCCTGTACATGCGCGTTTAAAGATGCTTAAAAATTCTCCACTTTTTGATTCTGACACAATGGAATCAACGATATCTTTTTCTGTTATTTCAGAAAGTGATTGAATTCTTTCATTCGTTACGCCAATTAACAAAACCTTTCCTGGCACTTTGATTAAATGAATTGACTTTTTCGAACCAAGTGATACTGATTCCACAACATGAATGTATCGCTTTCTACCAGTCAAGCCTGTTTTCATTCCCAGCTTTTTACGTAATAAAAAGATTCCAACAATAATAACAATTAGTACCAACCCTAGTGCTTTTATCCATTGCGTAATCTTCAGGAAATTAACAGGCTCTGCAACATTCATACTATCGGCTTCAGTAGTAGCAGTCCCATATATTTCTCCTTTTTCAACGTATTCCGGTACACAATATCCGTTACTGCAAATAACCAGGGAAAAAAAGAATATCACGAAAAACGATTTTATGATCATTTCATTATGCCTAAGAATAATATTCATTGACAAAAACCTGCCAATGCGATTAATAAAATTATCCAAGATTTCTAATTCGTTCCTCGGAGCCACAAATATTGGTAATCTTCAAACCAAAGTTTTCATCTACCACCACAACTTCTCCCTGTGCAAGCAGTTTTCCTCTAATAAACAAGTCTACCGGTGAACCGGCAATCTTATCTAACTCCACAATAGATCCCTGTGATAAGGCTAATATATCTTTCACAAGCATAGTAGTATGCCCAAGCTCAACGGAGACGGGGACCGGAATGTCTAATATCAAGTCCAGGTTACGTTTCCCTTCATCTTTTAGATCAGGCGTATGAAATGAGTTCAGTTGGCTAAATTGAATTGATTGTATTTGAGCCTCGTTTCCCATACCCGCATTCTCATTATTCTCTTTTACCTGTTCCATATTTTATTCCTTTCCAACAAACCTGCTCAATTACGTAACTGCTGACGATACTTGAAATGCCAATTTCTTCCCTATTGCACCGGGTTTTCCATAATATTTTACTTTTTCCTCTATTACCATACAAACATCTTCAGTGATTTTATTATCTAATCGTAGGACATCACCAATCCTTAAGTTAATGAGATCATTTAGTATCAACTGGGTGGAACCTAAAATCACAGAAGTAGTTAACTCTGTTTCTCTGATAACACTTTCAATAATTGCTAATTCATCTTTCCTTTCAATTATTTTTATCCTTGATTTTCCCATTATCATTTCAAGGCTTGTAACCGGAAGACATAAAATAATTGTTCCATTACCCAAATCACCATTTGTTGCAAAATTAATTGCAATAACCAGCTCTGTAGCAGGAGCAATTTGCAATGATTTTATGTCCATATCCATTTTTTCAATCTTCCATTCGGGTTGCATCAATTTGAACCAACAATGTTTTATATCTTCTACAATACCTGACAAGACAACACTTATTACTGACTCCTCGATTAGTGTAAGTGGCCTTATTTTTTGTGGTATTTTTCCTGGACCTCCTAATCCTCTATCTACAATTGCAAGGCAGAAACCGATATCAACTGTCAAGCAACCATACCCATTGAGAGGTTTTAGATTCAATACATTTGCACAAATGCGGTCAGTAAATGAATTTAAAAATACTTCGTAACAAAATTCCTCAATAGCAATAAGTTCGACATCGATAGAAACTCTTAAAAATCTGGATAAAGAAACGCCTATTGTTTTCGCCATTTCCTCACTAATTTTTTGCAAGCGGCGTTTTTGCTCTCTTGGAAATCTATCAGGACGTCTGAAATCATAGTGTTGGATCTTCCTTTCCCTTTTAGGCTCAAGTTTCTGTCCTACTAATACTTTTCCATTCTCAATTGCGGACAGAAGTGCTTCCACTTCTTGGTTGGTTAGTATAGCATTTGACATTGAATCGTCCCCGACATGCCTGGTTATTGTATAACAAACTCAGTAAAATAAACCTGTAATATGCCATCTTCTACTTTTAACACCATATCTGCCGCATCTTTTATCTCTCTGCGCAAACTTTCTTGTCCCTCTACTCCTTCAATATCCTCTAGAGTTTTTGAGGAAAGAATAGAAATGAATCTATCCTTTATTTGTACTATTTTTGATTCAATTTTATGCTTGGTCTCGCCATCTTTTGCTTCTAAATTTATCAAGGCCTTGAGGTATCTCCTGCCGCCAGAACCACTTAAATTAACGATAACGGGGTCAAAGGGAACAATAGTAGATTCTTCTTCAGGACTATCATGTTTATCTTTTTCTTCTTTTTTTTTGGATGCAGATTTTGCAACCACTTCTCCTTCCGCTTCCTTCGCAGATTGGATTTTCTCTCCATCTTCACTTAGCATTTTTTCCTGACCAGGTACTTCAGGCTGAACGTTTCTCGTTAAAGAAGGATACACTTTTGAAACAAATAGAAATGCGCACCCAACGGAAATTAAAACTACACTGCCCATCAACATAAGACTTTTATTTATCTTTTTTTGTTTAATTGATGGATCAGAAACTTCATTTATTTCTATCTCTTCGTTTTTATCTTCTCTGTTCTCCATATCGTAATACCCTACTATTTCCCTTGTTTAGTGAATCATTTCAAAGTAATATCAAAATAACTCTTTATAGCAACTAATAATTGTCACCATCTCATTCAATAGTCAGATTTTCAACGTCCTTAACTATTTGATACTATTCATTTTTCCCCCTGTTTAAAATCGTTCTTCAACAGCTTTAACCTTTCACTTAATTTAACGGCGAGGTTAAGATCGACAGACTCTAAAATCCTGGCAGAATTTTTTCCATCCATCATTGTCAACAACTTAACGGCAGTTTCTTCATCCATTTCCTTAATAATCATTGCCGCCTTTTCTGGTTTCATACCACTATAGACAGCTGCCAATTTTTTTATATTCTTAGATTCTGTTTCATCAAATTGAACAGTTTCGTTTTTTAGTTCTATCTTTTTTGCAGAAATGACGTCAAGGATTTTGTTTAATTCTTGCTTTAAAGCGTTAAGATCTTTCCTTTCTGTTTCCAGTTCCGTGCGCAAAGACTCCAGAACCTTTTCCTTGAAGTTTAATAAATCATTCCTTTTCTCATACTTATACTTTTCTGTTTCAATTTCTTTAAGCATTTGTGTTATTTCATTTGCAGAAAGCGGTTTAAAAAGTGCAAATGCGTTTTGTTTGTAAATGGAAGGTACCTTAGCAGTTATCTTCTCTTTTTTGTCTTTGATTGGTTTTGCAACACCTGTGGTAGATGTACCAGTCTGTTTTGTTGTCGCATCGCCTCCCTTCTCCACTGGTGATTCAGCATTGGGCTCCTGCTCATGCAATGGAGCTTTTGTCTCCTTCATAAAAAGCATACCCATGACTGAAATACCAAAAACGAAAATCCCTATTCCTGGAAGCATGATCATCTTTTTGTTTACGGGAAGCTTCATAATTGAATTCTCCAGGAGCTATTAACAGACTTCATTCTTTTTATGTTGGTAATAAAACCTAGCCGTTGCGATTTCATCAAAATGCTTGTTTTCCAGTTTCAGCATCTGTTTCTTATATTCTCTCTCTTGACGTTCACGCAATTTTTCAAGTACTCTTCTTTTTTTAAATACGTTCAAGAGTGTCTTCTTCACAGACTCTATATTATTAAATACCTCTCTTACTTTAGTCGATTGCAGAGTAATGTCGTGATTAAGTTTTGAAAAATATGATTCAAACAAAATAAATACCTTTGCTTCAGCCTGCGTACGTAATACTTTTGCCATTTCCGTCTGCTGCAATGTTAATACCGATTGCAAGAATACGAGTAATTTATCTTCATCGTGTAACCTTTTCTTTAAGATGTTTAATTCTTTTACAAGGTTATCCTCACGATATTTCTCAATCTCCAGTAACTTTTGAAATTTAAAATAATTTTTCATAAAAGAATAAGATTAGACTCATCTTTCTATTTTTGCAGTAGTGCTCTTTTTTGATCCATCATTTTTTGTAAGTAAACTTGTTAGCCTAGCAACAGCGTCATCAAACAAGCTTTCTTCCGTAACATCTTGTTTAACGTAATCTCTTATACGTTCAATCATTGCTATGGAATAATCAATTTTATGGCTACTCCCTTTGACGTATGCCCCTATATTAATCAGGTCTTCGGATTCTTTATACGTTGCATATAATGATTTAAATTCTGTCGCTAACTTTTTATGTTCAAAAGTAACGATATCGTCCATACACCTGCTGATACTTTCCAGGATATCAATTGCAGGAAAATGATTTTGATTAGCCAGTGATCTTGACAACACAATGTGCCCATCAAGAATACCTCGAACAGCATCTGCAATAGGTTCATTCATGTCATCACCATCCACCAGTACCGTATACAAACCGGTAATATTTCCTTTTAACCCCGTCCCGGATCGTTCTAAAAGTTTCGGCAACAAAGCAAACACAGAGGGCGGATAACCCTTAACCGTAGGGGGTTCTCCTATTGCCAAACCAATCTCCCGCTGTGCATTAGCAAATCTTGTAACGGAATCCACCAGCAGCATCACCTGCATTCCCTGATCCCGAAAGTACTCGGCAATGGCAGAAGCTATATATGCCCCTTTTACTCTCAGCAAGGCTGGTTTATCAGACGTAACAGAGACTATCACAGATTTTTTTAACCCACCTGAACCAAGATTTTTTTCAATAAATTCACGAACTTCTCTGCCTCTTTCACCAATAAGAGCAATGACATTAACATCCGCCTCGGAATTTCTTGCAATCATTCCCATTAAAGTGCTTTTTCCCACCCCACTACCTGCAAATATCCCCATTCTTTGTCCTTTACCACAGGTACATAATCCATCTAACACACGAACTCCCGTCCGTAATGGTTCCTGAATCCTATTTCTGGTGAGTGGGTCAGGAGGAGAATTGTAGATCGAGCGATATTCTCCAGCATCTATTGAGCCCTTCCCATCAATTGCTTCCCCAAGTCCTCCAATAATACGGCCCATCAGTTTCATTCCTACCCTTATCCTCATGGGCAACCCAGAAGCAGTAACATGAGCACCTGGTCTGATTCTATCTAATTCACCAATAGGCATCAAAAGTACCCTTTCTTCTTTAAAGCCGACAACCTCTGCCGGTATCGGTGCATAGCCATTGTTTCTATGAATATAACATAAATCTCCTATAGGTACAGAAGGGCCGTTTGCTTCAATCACTAAACCAGCAACGTGAGCCACTTTGCCCGTATGTCTGACGAGCATTACGTTAGACAAGTATTTTTGATATAGTTCAAAGTTAAGGCGCTGTTTTATCATCTTTATTTTCTGACAATGTCTTAACAATTTCTTCCCAACGGGTTTCTATTCTGCTATCGATACTCCCGAAATTCGTATCAATAACACATCCACCAGGGGAAATCGTTATATCCTCAATAAATTTTATATTTTTATATGTTATATTTATTTCTCCCAATTCATGCACTTTCTTTGCATCATCACTGGAATACCTCACCGCTATAATTCTTTTTTCCTTAGCATAGGATATCGCATCTTTAAGCACGTGTTGAGCAACATTGAGAGAATTACTATTGATCTCATACCCTACAACCTTGCCTGCTATCATTAATATGCATTTGTTAATCTCAGATTCACTTTCTTCCCACAGCCTCTCTCTTTTCTCTATGAGCTCCTTGACCACATTCTGGAGCATAGTTACCAACGATACATTTCGGTTTTTTATTTCATTAAGTTCCTGTTCATAACTCTTTTCAGCATCTAATCTCCCATTGCTGTATGCCTCATCCGCCACAGCCTTCAGCTCTGTCCGTCGGGAAATTCGCCAATATTTTTGCTGCACGTTGTGACTCAATATAGGACAATACTAATGCAATTGTTTGAGGATGTTCACCAACAAGAATGCGCAATACATCTTCATCGCTTGACTCTCTTAAAGCGTAAAATGGGGATGGGAATATTGTTCCTTCCTCAACACTGGTGAATATTTCTTCGCTTTTTTGTACTCCGATAGCCTTTTCAAGAAGTTTTTTAAAGGAGTTGTTATCATATTTTACAGATTTTTCATTCGATTTTAATTCGGCCGATAGATCAAAGAGTACTTTCTCGACAACTTCTTTATCAATCCGCTCAATATCTGCCATTGCTACTGTAACTGCTGCAATCTGCTCGTCATTAAATTCCTTAATTACTTCTGTCGCTGTATCAGCGTCGAGCGTTGATAACAAGATTGCCACCTTCTGTATCCCTTTTAGATTTACCATAGTTATTTATTACCAGTTGCAAGGTCTGCAACGATCCATTTTTTTAACGAATTGGCAGTTGAACTTGGATCCTTTCTTATGTTAGTAAGAATCTGTGAACGTAATTCTGCTTGCAATGTTTCACTATCGTTTTCTTTTACTATTCTCTGCTTCTTGTCATGCTCTACCATATTTGTGCTTTTAACAGGCAATTGAAAATTATCATGACTACCCGTCTTTTTCGTATTTTTCAATTTTTTCATATTTCTCATTACAAACATGAGAAACGCTAATACGGTAATCGCAAGTGACCCATTTTTTGCCATCTTCACCATGAATTCTTTCTTCTGCTCTTTTTTTATTGTCTCTTCTTCTTGTTCATAGGATTGTTCATAAAATTGCACATTCTGTATCTCAAACCCATCATTACGATTGCCAGACTCTTCTATTCCGATTGCCTGTTTTACCAGTGATGCAATTCTTGCCATGTCATCTTTGCCGCGGGGAACATAAGTTTTTTGAATTTTGCCATCTTCAGATTTGTTTTCTTCATAAGTACCATCGACAAGAACGGCAACGGATAATCTTTTTATACTAGCACCATGGTTTGCAATAATTCTTTCCGTTCTACTTAATTCATATTGTGTTTGCGCAGTCTCTTCTTCTTCTGATGATCCCACTGATTGGATAATCCCTGATTGGGAAAGATTAAGATTTGCCTGCATTCCTGGCACTCCTCCTCCCGAAAATGGCGCACCACCAGACACCCGAGTTGTCACTGTTTGAACTTTTGGCACTCTGCGTTCCGGATCATAATCAACAAGTTTTTCATCTATATGCTTAAAATCTAGATCTGCACTGACACGCACAACCGACTTGCCGGCCCCAACGATTCTTTCTAGCAAATCTTGGGCTTTAGCAACAAAATATTCCTCGATTTTTTTCTTAACTTCTAATTGATCGTTACTTACGCCGGTATTTGAGGAAGATGAATCTTTTTTAGAAAGTAGATTTCCTCTGGTATCTGTGAGAGTTACATTCTCTGGGCTAAGGCCTTCAACACTGGAACTCACAAGGTGTGTTATACTGGATACCTGCTCAGGCTTTAAGACACCACCACTCTTCGTTTTCAACTTTAAAACAACAGAAGCAGTGGCAGGTTTCTCATCTTCCACAAAAAGAGAAGCTTCTGGTATAGCAAGATGCACCTGTGCCCATTCTACGTAATCAAGGTGTCTAATTGTTTTTGCAAGTTCCCCCTGAATTGCCCTGCGATAATTAACTCGCTGTACAAAATCGGACGTACCAAAACCTGCCTTATCAAGTAACTCATAGCCCGATTCCTCTCGTGGTAACCCTTTACTTGCAAGTTTTAATCGGATCTCATGAATATTTTCTGTAGGAATCAAGATGGCAGTTCCATTACCACCTATTTGATAATGGATGTTTTCTTCCTTAAGCAATGCTATAATTTCTCCGCTCTCTTTTGGATTCAGCTCCCCATACAACAACCCTAAATCGGGTTTTCTCGCCCATTGGGTTACTCCAAAGATGCTTCCAATAAACCCCATAGTCATCATTACCATGATGAATTTGTGCGAAAAACTGATTTCATTCCAAATATTTCCAAATTGATTCATTGCTTTTTTCAAATCAAAATTCATGTCCCATCACCTCCATTTTGAAAAATATTTTAAGTTTTTAGTGATGAATAATTAAAGCAATTATAATACCAAGAAAAATTATTAAATCGCTCATGTCAAAATATCCATAACCGCTGACACTAAAACGATTTAATAATTAATTACACATGAGTTTTGTCAGGCTGATTTTTGTAGTTAATTATAAAAGTACAGAATTCCAATATAACGCATGATTAACTGTATATTATTTTAACGATTGTATTGGATGCAAAATTCGGGATTTTCACAAAAGCACAGAAAGGTTTTTTAAAAAAATATATAACTGGAATTTTCACGAGAATTGGTTTTGCTAATTGAAAAGAAGCTGAAACATTGAATAATGTACAAAAATGACTGCGGGTAAGAGGATATGTTATTTAACAGGTAGGGTAATATTAAATTTGCATACGCATAACTTCTTTGTAGGTTTCCACGAGTTTATTGCGTGCTTCCATCATAAATTTAAAACTAACTTCTGCCTTTGCCATGGCAATCATAACTTCATGAACATTTTTAACCTTTTCAGTGGCAAGATTTTCAATACTCTCATTCGCTTTTAACTGAAGGTCGTTTACCTCATCAAGGAAACCGCTTAAAGTTTTATTAAATGATGTCCCTTGCTCTTGTTCCTCTATGGAGTTTACCAGCTCTTTGTTTATTGGATTTGTTCCTTTGCCTTTTACGTGCATAATATCCATAAATATGCCTCCTATTTCCCAATAATTGCCAATGCCCGATTGCTCATATCCTTTGTAGAATTTATCACAGCAAGATTTGCTTCATATGACCTTGTTGCAGTAACAAGATCTACCATCTCCATCATAACACTTACATTTGGCATATCCACAAAACCTTTTGCATCTGCTTTAGGATGTCCCGGATTATATACCTTATTAAACGGTTCATTACTTTTCATAATTCTTTGAACTTTAACACCACCCAGTCTTTCCGCACCTTTGATATTATTATTTTTCATTGTCTTATTAAGTATCGAAGAAAATTCAACTAGTTCTCTCCGATATGGTCCACCTTCTGGCGTCTCCGTAGCATTTGCGTTTGCAATGTTATTGGCAATGACGTTCATCCGTATTCTTTCTGCAGACAGCCCTGAACTACTAATATCAAGGACTGAAAACATGTTCTCTACGCCCATTTTCTTACTCCTTTACACCCTTGAATTCTCGATTGCAGATTTTACGAGTTCCATCTTTTTTGCAAGTAATTGTGAATATATATTATAAGAAGATGTGTTTTTCATCAAAGCCGAAATCTCTTTATCCATGTCAACATTGTTGCCATCATTTCGAATTGTTTCATTTTTGTCATTTTCTGCAATAATGATTTTTGGTTGGATGGTATCAAATTTATTCATGGAGGTATCTTTTATTGCCTTGTCAAGCTGATCTGAAAAACTAATCTCCATTTTTTTGTAACCGGGGGTATTAATGTTTGCAATATTGTTCGCAATAACCTTATGTTTGATTGCAGAAACATCTAACATCTTCTCTAACAAATTAATGCTTTTATCTACATCAGTAATCATATAAACCTCCTAATTTGGCAAATCATATGCCATGACTCAAAAATCAATCCGGTGGCAAATTACGCTTGGTAAATACTGACAACACAATGTTTTATTATTATACCTATAGCAATTGTGAATAATTGCCATGGAAGATATTCACTTGATACAGGAAATTGTTTCCCGTTGATGCAAACATCTGTCTTCTGCATCATATTTGTTGAGTTTATTTCGCAATGTCCGTGTTGTAATTTTAAGTAACTCAGCAGCACGAGTCTTATTCCCGTTCGTTTTTTCTAATGTACTATAAATCAAGTCTCTTTCAACATCCTCAATAGCTTTTCCATCAGTCAATAAGCCTTCTGATTTCTTCGTGCCGTGGTGGATAAAAAGATCGTTAAATTGCTCTAATTGAAGTCCATCGGGGGAGTTCATAACCACGGTTCTTTGAATAACATTTTTTAATTCTCTCACATTTCCCGGCCAATGGTATTGACATAAATAATCCATGGCCTCTGTATCTATTGATTTTACAATTGTGTTATTTTCGAGACTATATTTTTTAAGATAATAGTTTACAAGCAGCGGTATATCCTCTCGTCTTTCACGTAAAGGTGGCAAACAGATGGGAACAACATTCAGTCTATAATAAAGGTCTTCACGAAATGTACCTTTTCGAATTTCTTCAACCAAATCCCTGTTTGTTGTTGCCACAATCCTCACATCGATCTTTATCGTTTTTTCTCCGCCTACTCGCTCAAACTCTTCCTCTTCAAGTACCCTGAGTAATTTTGCTTGTATATTTGGTGATATCTCGCTAATCTCATCAAGCAATAGGGTGCCTTCATTTGCCAGTTCAAAACGTCCAACGTGCTTTGAAATTGCCCCAGTATAGGCACCACGTTCATGTCCAAACAGTTCGCTTTCAAGAAGTGTTTCAGTCAAAGCAGCGCAATTAACCCGAATGAAGGGCCTTTCGTATCTATGACTATGAAAGTGTATTGCACGTGCAACAAGTTCTTTCCCAGTACCGCTTTCCCCTTGAACAAGAACACTCGCCTTGCTTTGCGCAATCCTTTTAATCTGTTCGTATATTTGAAACATTTTAGAATTTTTAGTAAAAACAGAGTTCATTTTTTCATCTATATTCGAATTAGACCTCCAATATTTGTTTTCCACAATCAACTGTTGCCGCTCGTTAATCCTTGCTATTACAAGTTCTACCTGGTCGGGTGAGAATGGTTTGATTATATAATCATATGCACCTTTTTTCATGGCTTCTACAGCAGTCTCTATTGTTCCATATGCGGTCATAAGAACAACAACTGTCTCGGGAGAAATAGTCTTTATCTTTTCAAGGACCTCCATACCACATATCCCCGGCATTTTCATATCCAAAAATACGAGATCGTATCCATCTTTACTAACACTGGCAAGCGCCTGCAATCCATCACAAGCCAATGCCACTTCATAGCCATTTCTTTTTAAAGTTTCTGATAAATATTCACGACCTAAAAGGTCATCATCTACTACTAACACCTTTTCTACGCTCATTTTTTATTCCTCTTCGAAATGAACAGGGAAACACATAAGAACCACTACATTGGCAAGACACTACCGCTTATAAATACTGTGATATCAAATATTCACTATTTTTCCAAATGCTGCGAAAGGTATCTATTTCATAATGACCATGAATTGGTAAATGAATATAAAAGACGGTCCCTTTATTCTCTTGACTTTCAACAGAAATCTTACCTCTGTGGGCATCAACAATCTTATTCACCATTGCTAAACCCAAACCAGTTCCTTCTTGTTTCGTAGTAAAAAAAGGGTCAAATATCTTATGAATGTCTTCTTTTTTTATACCAATCCCCGTATCTCTTATTCCGACTTGGATACCTTCAAAACCTTTGCCCATACATGAGCGTGCAGATACTATTAAATCACCGCCAGAAGGCATAGCTTGAATTGCATTTAAGCAAAGATTTAAAAAAGCCTGTTGTAATCTATCAGGATCACACGTTAAACCATCCATATCACAACCGTATTCTTTTCGAATATTGACATTCTGAACACCCTTTTGTTTGATATCCTCTGTCACAAAGAAAAGCGTTTTATCTAATATCTCGGAAATCCTACTGTTTTTTAAATTCATTCTCAGCGGACGAGCAAATACAAGCAGTTCAGTTATTGTTTTATTTAGATTCTTCGCACCATGTATTATATTGTTTACTAATTTTTTTCTTGGATCTAAATCATCAAAATCTCGTAAAAGCAAAGCAGAAAATCCCTCTATTCCATTGAGTGGATTTCGAATTTCATGGGCGATAGATGCAGCCATAGCACCAATTGTCGCTAATTTATCGGCACTTCTCAGTCGCTTCTCCAGCTCTCTAATTTCAGACAAATCTCTAAATACCTCCACAGCACCTATCGTATTTTCATTTGCATCTTTAATCAATGAAACACTACTTTCAATCCATTTTTCAACTCCTTGATTTGTCACGATTTTCCGTTCTACATCTATATAGTCTTTTTTCTTTTTAAGAGCCAATAATAACAACGAAATAGTTCCGTCACTGTTTTTAAAAAGCTCCTCAACTCTTTTCCCCATTAAATCTGACATAGTTAATTTTAATATTGCTACAGCTGCTTTGTTAAGGGTCGATACATCCCCTTGTAAATTTACAGCTATAACTCCACTATGAATACTGCTTAAGAGGTTGTTTAAATATTTTGTTAAACTATCAAGTTCTTGTACTTTGTTCTTTAAACGTGCGTTTGCCAGCGCCATTTCCTTATCAATCTCTTTAACCCTGTTTTGAAGTTGATTATAAGATTCTTCCAGCCGTTGTGTGTACTGATTAAATACGTGAAAGGCTGAGGCAAGCTCATAATCCCACTTCATTGACACTGGATTTAAAGATGTGTTTTCAATCATTATGTTCTATCTCTTTTATTCGGATTTGCGGCTGTTTGATATCTCCAGTTAACGACTATGAGTTAATGCATTCTTCTCGTACCAAGATTTCCACCAACTTACATCGTCTATATACCACTTTGCCGGCACTATTAAATCATCGCTCGAATATTGGTCTATAAAACGCTGGTACTCACTAATGGCAAGATCAAATTCTCTCATGTTTCTATAACAATTTGCCATTTGATATTGAACCCATGTATATTGGTCTAGTGAAACATCCGAAGAAGTGATTAATTTATACGTTTGCAGTGCATTATTGTACTCACCTAATTTATAAAAACATTCCGCAAGATCCAGTAATCTTCCGTTGCCAACCATCTTTGACAACCGATGACTTAAATCTTCACTTGCATCTGCCGCTGGCCTTTTATCTTTCGTGATGCGAGGTTGGTCTGTTGAACTACCAATACGAGAAATTACCTTTTTCGTTATATCCCTTTTCTCCAGTACAGAAGGTGTAGCCCTTTCGGCAAATTTTTCGATGGATGTCATTGTATCATTACGGAAGGACATTGAACTTAATTCACCCACCTTAACTACGCTTAAATCAGAATTTTTAGCATCGACGTCCTCTCTTAATTCTTTTTCTAATTTTTTATACTCATTCTCTAATTCGCTAAGCTTCATTTTTTCTGCACTGAGAATTGATGTTATGCCTTCTATGTTTTGCTCAGTTTCAGGCTTCAACGAAAAATCTACTGATTCTTGATTAAAGATGGTTGTATTTCCCTTTTCAAATTTAACTGGCCTTAGTAAAAGTCTTTCAATATCGTTACTCACCTCTGGCTGAGTAAATACTTTCCTTGATTCTGACGAACGAAATTCAACTGTTTTACTAGTATCGACATGCTCTTTACCCGTAAGAAAAGGCATATATGATAAGATAACACAAGTACACATAAATCCTTTTCTGATTAACATAAATCACCATTATTCTCACTGGAACTACTATATATAAACGATCTCTTGTAATTTATGATTATGCAAGCATTATGCCATCATAGTCACGATCTTAGCAGATCGATAACTCTTAATGTTTTATAGGGAGAGACAGCATGTCATAACTAACTGCTACAGGCAGATTTGAACAATATTGTTTTGGTTAGGCAAGAAAAGATGGTTGTCGTCTAATTTACTAGGGTTGTCAGTGATAAAACAGCATTATGAAGCACCTAATTAATAAAAAATAAGCGTTTAATTGAATTTTTAGTTGAAAATTCATACGTAAGTAGGCAGGAGTAAAAGAAGAATAATCATAGTAAATTATTAAAATGACATGTTTGATTGAATGGTTTTGATCATATTGTTTATTTGTTCTATCTACATATGCTGTAGGTTACTAGTGGCAAAACCCAAGGAATCATCTCCACATAAGTTCGATTAATTAGTATTTTTGTCATTATCCAAACCTTGTCTATATGCTTTGATTGCTTCTTCCAAGTTTCCCAAGTGTTTATGGCACTCTCCTATACGATTAAATAGATAGGGTGTGGGAGCAGTAGTTCTTTGTTTTTGAATGATTTCCAGTCTTGTGCGTTTGATTGCCTGGATATCCCATTTTGAATCTGAGAAGAAGTATTGAAACTTCTGATAATCGGTATGAGTGGCTTTTGCCATTACCTCAAGAGAGTTTCTTTTGTAGTCTTTGAACAAGGCATAGATGACAAGGGTAAACATGGCCATCTGTTTTTTACTAAAACAAGAGGTGAAATTTTTCAGAAACGTATTTAACAGAGGGATGTTTGCGCCAAAAATACTCATATCCTTTGCTCCTGTTGTTGGTTGACAGAAAAGTTTACAAGTGCAATTCATAGCAGGAGTAAGGGAACAAGTCAAGCACAAAATAAGTCGCAAAGCATTGTTTTGTAGTAAGTTGAGTCGAATTCTACTTATGACTTATAAATATTTTTTCACAAACGTTTTTTAACAAAGTAATGTAAATATGCTGTGGATGTGAAAAGCACTTATAGTCGGATAAGAAATATTCAATGATTACTGGATGACAAATATAAAAAGCTGTGTTATATTTTGCATTATTTCAGTCTTGCATCATAAAAAGGGTATTTAAGGAAATAGCCCATGATTATGGTTACGAACCCAAAGAAATAAACGGGTCTGATAAATACGATGTATCAATATGGGAATGGACGGAAGATGGTTAATAGAAAGTTGAACGAATGGAAAGCGGCGAAAAGAGGGGGCATCTGATACAATTAGTGGATGCAAAACGAAAGAAGTACATTTAAAGAGAGAGGAAGGATATGTTACATGACAATACACCCGGAATACGATGTAGAGAAGATGTCTGACAAAGAGATCCTGGACAAACTCAACACCTTCGGACTCAATATCGATATTGAAAAGTTTAAAAAGATGGCATTTGACCTTAAATCGCCAAGTAAATTGGCACACACGTGGTCAGAACCAATCTATCATTTTTGCTATGATGCCGTTTTTGAACTCTGGAAAAGACATCTCACCCATGAAAGGAATCCTGAGATTCTGGCTGACCTTGTGGAAGACATCATGAATACCTACGATGATAACAGAGATAAGCTCGACCGCGAAGTGTATTTGAGTATCTATGACAAATTAAAAAAATTGCATCACGACCTTATCAAGGAAGGCGGTACTCCGGATCGTGCACTTTACCGAGAAGTTGAGGAGGTTGTTTATGATGACATCGAAGGATTTATATTCGATATTATTCCCGATTTTCCCGGCCATGGCCTGGTAAACGAGGCAGTAGACCTTGGACGATGGTTTGCTCAGCTTTCTGAACAACCAAACAAATTCTTGAGAAAGGCTGGATGTATCCTCGCGGAAGCGGGCAGGAAAGAAGATGCCATAAAGCAGATAAAGGAAAATGTACATAATTTTCCTGATGATGTATGGACATTTGTAAATGCGGGAGATGCAATGAATAGCCTCGGAGAGAGTGAGGCAGCGGAGGGATTTTTCCTCAAGGCATACAACATGGTCAATAACAAATCTGAGAAAATAGAAATCCTTGAAAGAATAATCAATCTGTATCACGCAATACACCTGTATGAAAAGGCATGTAAATTCGAAGATGAGTACGCAGAACTTACCGAGCCTCAAAAACCTATACAAGCAAAAGAAACTGTGAGCAGGAATGCGCCATGCCCCTGTGGCAGCGGTAATAAATACAAGAAGTGCTGCATGAATAAAACATCAATTTGATTTTGGATTTACAATTTCGGATTTGTGATTTTATTCAAAATGAATATCTACAATCTTTATAAACTCCTCAAGGAAGAACTCAAAAACGGCTCGAATGACCTAGTCACCCGGCAGTCTGGGCAGGCAATCAGGGAGCGTATTGAAAGGGATATTGCCCGGGAGGCAGACGGAACAATCGTTGTACTTGATTTTTCCAGGATAGGGATTATCGATTATTCCTGTGCCGATGAGATCGTGGCAAAACTGGTATCCAGGCTTCTGAGTAATGAATATGGAGACAAATACCTTGCCCTGACCGGCCTTAACGAAAACCAAAAGGAAAATATTGAAGTAGCCCTTGAGAGGAAAGACCTCGCCGTTATGGGGGAGATGCGGGATGGGAAACATATCCTTCTGGGAAGTCTGAATAACTACCTCAAAGAAACGCTGCTCCTCATCCTCACAAAGGGGAAAATTTCTGCAAAAGACCTCTCGGAAATCCTGAAACTGGAACCCAACACAAGCGGGACAAGGCTTTTGAACCTCCATAAGAAACGCCTGGTAAAACGAACCGATGAAATGATGGCGGGCGGGAAGGTATGGGTGTATGAGAAGATCTGAAAGTCGTTGCTTGTTTCAGCTTTGAGGTATTGCAGACTTGTTGTTATGGGCATGTGGTTTGTATGTCGTATGTCCCCACTTTTTCTTTTTGAAATAATATACCATGATAATGCTGACGGCAGACATGATGAACATAATCAGCGGGTACCCCCAGCGCCATTCAAGCTCCGGCATGTATTTAAAATTCATTCCGTAGATGCCGGCGATAAAGGTCAGAGGCATGAATATCGTGGCAATCATGGTGAGTACCTTGATGTCGGCATTCAATCTGTTATTGATGCTCGAAAGGTAGATATCAAGCATCCCCGCAACCATTTCCCGGAATGTTTCCAGCGTATCAATAATATGAATGGTGTGATCGTAAATATCTTTCAGGTAGATTCTGGTAGATTCCTGAATCAGCAAAGATTCCCCCCGTTCCAACCCACCGATTACCTCCCGCAGTGGCCACACGGAGCGGCGTAATAATATCATGTTCCTCTTCAAATTGTAGATGGTGCGCAAAATGTCAGGAGTTGGCTCTTTGACTAATTCATCCTCCAGTAATTCTATCTTTTCCCCCATCGTTTCCATGATGATAAAGTAGTTGTCAACAATTGCATCGATAAGGCAGTATGCAAGGTAATCAGCCCCCAGCTTTCGTATACGGCCTTTATTTGACCTGATTCGGTCCCTGATTACCTGAAAAATACCAACCTCTTTTTCCTGGAATGAAACGACAAAGCTTTGCCCTAAAATCAGACTTACCTGTTCAGAGACAATCTCACCGTCCTTGCCGTTGAAATACAGTATTTTCAGGACAAGATAACTGTATGTCTCAAAATCCTCAATCTTGGGACGTTGATCTGTGTTCATGATGTCTTCGACGATAAGTGGATGCAGTCCAAAACCTTCACCCAGTTTTCCTAATATCTCACTCTGGTGAATTCCGTCCATGTTTATCCACGCTACCGTGGACCGGTTTTTATCCTTAAAGGGGAGACATTCTTCGATTGACTTTGCCTCCTGCTCATGAAAGCACCCTTCATTATATTCGGTAATGGTAATCTTTACCTTTTCGGTCTTTTTTTCTCCAATATGGATCAGTGTGCCAGGCGGGAGACCGGCTTTTTTCGATCGTTTTTTAGTGAGTTTTGCCATCGTAAGCACCTTTTTAAGAAATGGTTTTGATAGTATGTTAGATACGAAGTGATCATAACCAACTTACCCGGGAAACGTAACTTTGTTCTCTGATTTCACAGACGGCCTGGACTGGTTCCAGGGAATGCATGACGCACTTATTAGTATATGGTTTCTTCGATGGTCAGGCAATTTGAGGATTTATTCAGGGCATATGGACACGTTGTGGGGCAATTGTCCGGTTGGAGCCATTGGTGTCCGCCTTTGCACCGGCATATTTTCAGCCTGCTGCGCATGAGTTGATTTGGCCATTGCTTAAAAAAAGGGAAAAGGGCATTACTGATGGAAGTGAATGCTTCCTGTCGTTCAGTTACATTCTTTGCATTTTTCAATGACTCTGCCCCTTCAAGGATGTGCTGCATCATGTGCTGGCCTGGCCCCTCTGGTTCGGTCTGAATACCTAATGCGGCAGCATCAATTACTGTCTGCGCCAGGCTGGTGATCTCGCTTGTCCCGCCTTTTACCATATAGCTAAAAATGTATTGATACCCCATCAGTACTGTTTGAAAATGAATGTATGTCCTCTTTCCGATCGTAATGATCATATCGTCCATATGATCATGCCCCTCGTGTGCAAACACGGGAATAGGACAATGAAAAACCCAAAATAAAAGAAATAAAACAACCTTTCTTACATATCTATATTTTACCACACCAAACTCCTTTATCGTAATGACGCAAATACTTTACGCCGCTCTCTTTCATATGCGGTGGCGGCAACCCATTCATTGTCACCCGCCGGATAAATTCACCTTGCTCCGTGCTTTCAAGGCTTGCCATCACCTTCCGTCGCTTCCTGTTTGTCATTGCCACCCTCTTTTTGCAGGACTTCATCCAGGATTCCACCCAGTTTCTCTATCCCTTTTTTTATTTCCGCCACATAGCGTTGCAATGCCTCATCCATTTTTTTTGATGCTCCTTCGCCCATCTTTTCCATTTTTTCTTTATATTCTGGAAATTTTTGTTTTATCTCCCCAAGGGCTTCATCCATACGTTCTGATAATTTTCCTCCCAGTTCTTGCAAGTTTTTTGCAATCTCAGAAAAGGAATCATCTTCCATGATCGTCTTTATTGTTTCAGCGTAATCCACCCTCCATTCACCATCCTCCTTTTTAAGAATCGTTTGGATAGGAAGAGTCGTTTCTGTGCCATGTTTCGGTAATCGAACGGTAGTATCTATGGTAGCAAGGTCACCATCAATGATAATCTTGCCAAACGTCACTGCCGCATCTTTGAACTGTTCATTGGATGGATCGATCAAGATGCGGGTTGATGTCGTGGCATATCCGCGGCCGTTTTCAATATCCTGAACTTTCATAGCTTCCCAAAAACATTGTGCTACTTCCTGCGGGGGTTTATCCACTCGGCATCCAGACGTAAGGGTGAGGGTTAAACTAAACAGATAAACACAAACCCAGCGCAATCGCCCTGAAATCATTATGATTCCTCCTCAAAATCTATCTGTAAACGGATTGTTTGATAGCAATAAGCTATATAAAATATAGGGTTTTTATGTAACTTTCTCAAGTTAATTATGAAATGGTGATGTTTCAGAAAACGGAATTATGAGCAAATATCCTGCATGTCCAGGAATATTACGATATGCATAATTTCTTCTTGAGTGTTTTATGAAAAACGCTATACTTTCACTACCATTTTATTTCAACCCATAAGAACGTATTCTTGCGGTTTTCAATTGTGGAGGCCAGGTAAATACGATGAAGATGAAGGCGTGCCTGATTGCACTTCTTATCGTCATTTCGTCATTCGTTTTTTTAATAGACAACCCGGTGCGTGGAAATACAGAAAACCGGGAACCCCATGCACCCAAAGAGCCAATTGCAAAAGAAGAGGTAAATACGCTCGCTACCCTCGCCGATGTTATTCAGCTTGTGACTGAACTAGAAGGAGAAATCGAAGGGGAAAAAATAAAACTCCGTGAGGCAAAGACACATGAAGAAAGATCGGAAATAACGAAAGAAATTGACAAACTCAATGAACGGCGGGAATCTCTTAAGATAAATTTTGAGGAAATTGCAACCGGTCTGGATCTGGAAACGTTTTATCAAAAACCTCAAAAACGTTTTGACTGGAAGGAAGAGATCCAGACCCTGATAGGCCCGATTATTAATGATTTAAAGACTGTGACTGCCCGCCCACGGTTAATTGAAAATCTGCGGACACAAGTGGCTTACTATGAAAAGCAAATTTCACTGGTAAAAGAGGCCATGGAAAACATCCACGCAATTACCGTTCAGGTTACGGACGTATCTCTGAAGAATCAACTCATCGGTCTTGAAAATACCTGGAATAATAAAGGGCGGCAAATTTCAAGCCAACTTACCATTGCGAAATATCAATTGACCGACAAATTGGGTGAAAGAAGGACATTTCTTGAATCGAGTAAAAATATCGTTCGGGTATTTTTCAAAAGCAGGGGAAGAAACTTTGTCCTGGCGGTATTTGCTTTCCTTTTTGTATTTTTTTTGCTTCGCTACATTCACCTGCACATTTACAAGGGAAGCACCATTCACAAGACGGTGGCAGGTTCATTTTACATACGGCTTGCGGACGTATTGTTTCATATCCTCACCTTTGTTGGCGCTACCGGGGCGTTGCTGATTGTGTTATACGTTTGTGGCGACTGGGTGCTTTTGGGTGTGGCATTTATCTTTATTTTAGGTCTCATATGGACGGCAAAACAAACCCTGCCCCGTTTCTACGAACAGGGGACACTCTTATTAAACCTTGGACCAGTAAAGGAAAATGAGCGGGTAATATACAATGGTCTCCCCTGGAAGGTGACTTCATTACACTTCTATACCCAGTTAGTTAATCCGGAATTAAAGGGTGGAAGGATAAGGCTTCCCTTGAACGAACTCAAGGACATCCGGTCGCGTCCCTACCACCACGATGAACCCTGGTTTCCGTGCAAAGAAAACGAATGGGTCGTCCTCACCGATGGAACCATGGGAAGAGTAGCAATACAAACGCCTGAAATTGTGCAGCTTATCGTGGGGGGCGGAAGCTCTAAAACGTATCCTACCGCAGAATTTTTAAAACAAAACCCCCTGAACCTCTCGCGGAACTTTTGCGTCAGGGTTACTTTTGGCATCGGTTATCAGCATCAGGCAATATGTACTACCGAAATTCCGCCGAAATTGAAAGAGGCGGTAACCACAGGACTTATTAACGCGGGCTATCGGGATGAAATCATAAATCTGAACGTGGAATTTAAAGAAGCAGCCGACTCATCCCTGGACTATGTAATTTTTGCTGAGTGTTCAGGACAAATTGCAAAAGACTATTATAAACTGTCCAGAATTATTCAAAAGATCGCTTTGGAAACGTGCAATAAAAATGGGTGGGAGATTCCTTTCACAACATACACCGTTCATACAATTCCATCTTCTCACAATTTGTCCCCCTGAGCCCTTGTAAGTTCTAACGGGATCTGTCATTCAATACCACGCAGCTTTTGAATATTTTACGGTGTCTTTTTTAATACTACCCGCGCCGGACTGCCATCGCCGCCCTTTATTTTCAATGGCAAGGCAATTAATTCATAGTCTCCTGGTTTTACCTCCCTCAGATCAAGCCCTTCGATGATAATGATCCCTTTTTTCGAGAGTGTATGGTGGACATCTGCATGCATGTTGTCAAATTTATCGACCGAAAGAGAATCTATTCCGACCCGTTGCACATTATGAACCGTTAAATATGCAGCGGTTTCTTGTGTGATATAGATAAAATCTTTTCTAAATTCAGTATATTCCCCATAGTCAGAGTTCTTTGTTTTGAAAATAACCCGCTTGCAATTTTCAATTTTTAATGATTTTACCTCCTCTACATCAATTTTTTCGCTATGTTTTATTTCAAATACCGTTACATCCCCGATGAGGGAATCTAATGGAATTTGATCAACCGTGATACCGTTTTCATCAAAGTGATAGGGGGCGTCAATATGAGTGCCACAATGGGAACTAAAGGTCAATTCAGAAAGGTTCCATGCGTCGCCACGGGAAATCTTTTTTGTTTTTCGAATGGATACGGCGGGGTCTGTGGGCCATGTGATAATGGTATCCGATATGGTTTGTGTTATATCGTAGAAAGACGGATTCACAATTCGGTTAGATACCCATGCTCTTACATGATCACAACCAAAATAACCACTTCTCTTAGCTG
>JAJTXE010000002.1:85855-132769 GCA_021463795.1 Candidatus Brocadia sp.
AAGAGAGACCGGAAGGACGGGATGGTATTTCCGTGTCCTGCAGGAGGGGTATGTGGAGGCAGGGAATCCATTGGTTCTTACCGAGCGGTCTTTCCCGCAATGGTCCGTTGCTATGGCATACCTTATTATGCGCAATCGCAGGACTGATGTTGCCGCAGCACATGAGTTAGCCCGTTGTCCCGCCCTTTCGCCACGATGGCAGGAGGATTTGATCACGGCAAAATCCGGGTAATGCAATACGGACAAACGAAGCTCGTTGTTCGATTAAGCGCTTCTGATGAACCATGCCACCGATACAACTCACGCCTTGTGATGGTGGAGCGACCAGACTGGCCGCTCTCCACAGTTGCGTATCTAAGGCATGAAACCTTTCAGCCGTTTTATGGCATCCATCTTTTCGCTGTTTCCCACTTTTGCCTGCCGGAGGGCATTCTTTAATATTTCAATGATACGGTCGTAAACCTCCTTGTCAACCGGATACGGATGTCCGTCCTTACCACCATGTGCAAAGCTGTACCTGACGGGGTCATGAAAACTCGGGCTTTTCCCGTACACAATTTCAGAAATCAGGGTCAGTGCCCGGATGGTTTTGGGACCCACCCCTTCAATTCCCAACAACGATTCGAAATTTTCAGGCGACTGCTCGTACGTTTTTACGAAGATCTTATATAACCTGTCAGGGTGAATGTCACGGATATCAACGTGGTGGCGGGACGGCAGATGTAAGTTCTGGATCTTCTTGATTTCACTCACTAAAGTATCGGGTTTGATCTGTGACAGGGTGACGGCGGATTGCCGTGCCTCTTCACTTGCGACGGCCACCATATTCAGGGTATTTCCCCGTGAATCACAGCAAATGGCCTGGTGAGGTTCTACCACGAAGTTTGTCACCCTGCTGCCAAGCCAGTGGTACCGGCGCGCGTATTTGTTTGTATCGTTCATTCCCTGTTGAACAACAGCCCAGTCTCCGGACTTCGTGAAGATAAATGAATGATGATACAGCTGGTAACCATCCTGCACGGCGCTACTGTCCACCTTGGCGCTCATCCTGCTGGCATAGACGAGTTTTGCAGGATCGCACGACAACTGATCGCCTGCGCGGATAATCTCCGACGGTGTTTTCCGGGAAGCTCCTCCCTTCCCGCCGGCAATGAACAGGCCTAATTCCCGCTCAAGTCCCTTCACGCCTTCCTTCAGGGCACCGCACGTAGTAGTCGTAACGCCGCTTGAATGCCAGTCAAATCCCAATACACAACCAAATGCCTGAAACCAGAACGGGTCGGAGAGTCTTTGGAGCATCTCCTGCGGCCCGTATTCACGTACCACGGCAATGGTAATTTCCCGTGCAAGACGTTTCATCCGCTGGAATAGCCATGATGGCGCCTTGCCACCGTGAAGCGGCAAATGCGCAATGCCGGTTTTCATAAATATCTGTTAAGGAATTTCAAACAAATAATTTCGCTCAGTGGGGGGGAGGTGAAAGCGGAGGTGAAAGAAGCATACTTACCCTTACCCTTCCCCAGCCCCGTACCATCATAGAGACGGGAATACCCACCCCTAAAATCCTCTCCCAAGAGGGGATTTTTCAAATTCCCTGGTTTTAACCCGGGACATCTTCTTTAACGGTATCAGGCGTGCTGGGTAATTCTTTTGCAATATAATCGCATTCCGGATATTTGCTGCACCCGAAGAACGCACCACCCTTCTTCGAGCGCCGTTGCACCAGGTCGCCCCCGCAGCCCTCGTTTGGACATTTTACTCCCGTGGGAAGCGACTTAATATTTCTGCATTTGGGATAGCCGGAACATCCCATAAAACGGCCTCTTTTGCTGAACCTGATCACCATAGGACTACCGCACTTTTCACACTTTTCATCCGTCGGTTCCACCTTGGTGGTTTCACCGGTAAGTGATTTGGTATTCTTGCAGGTGGGATATGCAGAACATGCCAGAAACTTCCCGTGCCGGCTTGTCTTCACTACCATGGCGCTTCCACATTTCTCACACTTCTGGTCGGTTGCCTCCGGCGGCGCCGGCGCACCTTTTTCATCTAAAGGAAGGGTGCTTTTACAGGTGGGAAATGCTGAACACCCCAGAAACTTACCATGTCTTCCCCATCGGATAACCATTGGTTGTCCGCAGATGGTGCATTTCTGGTTGCTCTCTTCCGGTGTTCCCTTTACACTTTTCATCTCTCCCACCGCCTTTTCCAAATCAATTTTAAACGGTTCATAAAATTCCCTGAGCACCTTCAGCCACCCAACCTTTTCATCCTCGATCTTGTCCAGTTCATCCTCCATGTGCGAGGTAAATTTTACATCCATAATTTTCGCAAAATGTTCAATAAGTTTTTCCGTAACCAGGGTTCCCAGTTCCGTTGCGTAAAAGGCGCGTTTTTCTTGCTTGACATATCCCCGGTCTTGTATGGTGGAGATGATCGCAGCATAGGTGCTGGGTCTTCCGATACCCATTTTTTCCAGCGTTTTCACCAGAGACGCCTCAGTAAAACGGGGAGGTGGCTGGGTAAAGTGCTGGCTAGGCACGACTGCTACTAATTCAAGCTGTTGGTCTTTCTCTAGTGTCGGGAGGTTCTGTTCGTCCTTTTCCATTTCATGACCTGAAACACGGGTATGACCGTCAAAGAGCATTTCCCTTCCCCTTGCTTTCAACAGGTACTGTTTCTGAGGGGCAGCCATCTTTTTGTTCGTATCGATTGCAGGTTGCGTAACAATTTCAACATCTGTTACCGCGTAGAGCGCCGGCTTCATCTGACTGGCGACAAACCGGTTCCAGATGAGTTCGTACAGCTTATACTGATCTTTCGTTAAAGAGTCTTTTATCGATTCAGGCGTGTATTCAACCATCGTAGGCCGGATAGCCTCATGAGCGCCCTGGGTTCCTTTTTTATCCGAGGCATGCATATTGGATTTTTCCGGAACGTAATTTTTCCCATAGCTATCTTCAATCAGCTTCCGGCAGGATGTTATCGCCTGTTCCGCTATGTGAAAAGAATCTGTTCTCATATACGTGATAAGCCCCACGGCACCCTCGGTGCCGATATCGACACCTTCATATAATTGCTGGGCAATGAGCATCGTTTTTTTTGCAGTGAACTGCAACCGGGTGGACGCCTGTTGCTGTAAGAGACTGGTCGTAAATGGCGGAGGGGCATTGTTGCGTTTCGTTTGTTTTTTAACGTTAGCGACACAATAGCCCGCATTGTGCAGATCGCTGACAATATCCGTAGCCTGTGCCTCATTTTTTATTTCGATATTTTCGTTGTTGAGCTTTTGCAGGATGGCCTTAAAGGTTTTTACATCCCCGGCTTTCTCCTTATCCCCTGAAAAGATTTTTAATTCAGCAGTGACCCTCCAATACTCTTGTGGCTTGAATTCCCTGATCTCCTTTTCACGCTCCACAATAAGGCGAACTGCCACGGACTGGACACGGCCCGCGCTAAGCCCTTTCGAGATCTTTTTCCACAAGAGTGGGCTTATCTGGTAACCGACAATCCGATCGAGTATCCGCCGCGCCTGCTGGGCATTCACCTTTGCCATATTGATAGGACTGGGATGATTAAAGGCTTCCAGAATGGCATCTTTCGTAATTTCGTTGAAAGTAACCCGCTTTGCCCTTTCATCGGGTATTCCAAGTGCCTGGGTCAAATGCCAGGCAATTGCCTCTCCTTCGCGGTCAAGATCAGACGCCAGGTAGATAGCGTCTGCCTTTTTTGAATCTGCCAGTAACTCCGTAATAAGCTTTTTTCGGCTCGGGATGATCTTATATTCCGGAGTAAAATTGTTTTCGACATCAACGGATAATTTCTTTTCTGGCAGGTCACGCACATGTCCCATCGACGACCGGACGAAAAAGGATGCGCCGAGATATTTACCAATGGTCTTCGCCTTGGCAGGAGATTCAACAATTACCATATTTTTCTTCGCTTTGGCCATTTAGAAAAACCTCAAAAAACCTGAAAGTGAAAGAGCAAATTTAAGCAGAGGTTGCAAATCGTGTCAAGACATTTCTGTGCGGCAATCTGATGTTTGCTTCTTTTTATCACCAGGATACTATAAACATTTCCGGTTTATTGAGGCATATTTTAGACTGCTGAGGCCTAACTTGTCCGCGTCTGACAGATCACATGTGCTTCTTGTCAAGGAATATGTTTTTCTGATGATATTAAAACAATTTGTAAAAAACCATTTGATAATTGTAAATATTGTATATAAAATGATACTTTATTTTATTTTTTTCACTGTCACGAGGGTAGCATATACAATATTAAGAGGGAGATATGGTCGCGAGTTCTTGGTTCAGAAGGCATCAAAAGACGGTTTATATCGTCATGATCTTTGCTATGTGTGTGTGGGGAGTTGGTTATTCTGCTATGGAAATGATCCCGAAAAAACCGGTTGGAAAGGCATTAGGCAGAAAGATTACTCAGGATGAGTTTGCTGATATGTTAGGCCGGTGGCAAAGGTTGTTCTTCTCCCAGGCAAAAGAATCAGTTGTTTCCCTGGTCTGGAAACAACTGATGTATGTTGAAAAGGCAAAGTCTATGGGTCTTACGGTAACGATGCAGGAAATCGACGAAGGCCTTCAGCGGTTCGCTTTTCAAATCTTTGGAGAAAGTAAAAACCTCGACAAATCGAGACTCCTTCAGCTTCTCTGCGTGAATTTCAGACTGAATCAGGAGCAGATAGCACGCACCTTACGGGAAGCAATTCTCGTTGAGAAGCTTGATTCCATGATGCGGATGTCAGTAAAGATGACCACAGACGAAATTTGGCAAAGGTATTCTTTGGAAAACGAGCAGATAAAGCTGAAGGCGCTTGCATTAAAGGCGAAGGACTTTAAGGATTCAGTTCAAGTAACGGAAGATGAAATACGCGCCTTTTATGAAAAACATAAGGATGATGACTATCATGCCGATGCTGATAAACCTGGGTATAAGTTCCCTGAAAGGGTAAAACTGGAATGTCTGATTGCGAGATATCCAGACCTGGAAAAGCAAGTGCCGGTTACCGATGACGAAATGAAAAAATATTATGAAGACAACAAAGAGACCCAGTATAAGATTACCACAAAAGATGAGTCTCCGGCTGAAAAAAAGACGGTGAAAAAAGAAGAGAAGACATCCTCTGATGCAGGCAAATCCAAGGAACAAAAGACCATTACCACCTATAAACCCTTTTCTGAGGCAAAAGGCGACATCCAAAAGATCCTTGCAAGGCAAAAGGCCATAGCAAAAGCGAAGGAAATAATGAATACCCTGGACGAAGAAATCTACGAGACCCTGGACAAGGCAGATCGTCCAAGCTTTAAAGAGCTGGCGCTTAAGTATAACGTGGCTTACGAAATTCCAAAAGGCAAGAAATCGAACGACGAATTTCTCACGGAAAATGACTTGTTCGAGATATTTCCTGGTTCAGATCAACTGGTTCAGATTGCATTTGATAGGGAAAAACATGAGGCTTCCATCCCACTCGAATTCGTAGAAGGCAGGGTTGTTTTCCAGCTCATTGATAAAAAAGTGGCGGCTGCACCACCTTTGGAAGAGATCCGTAATGTAGTAATTAATGACCTCAAAATGGAAAAGGGACTCCAGAAGGCAAAGGAACTTGCTGAAAAATATACAGGCACCACCGCAAACACCTCCTTTGATGACCTGGTAAAAGCGATAAAGGCAGAAAGCGGACTGAAAGAGATTCCGGTTTATGAAACAAATTATATTAATCGCCCGATGAAGCTTTTCAATAAGGAATCACGATATATCGAAGCGATGAAAGAGGACAGGCCAAATGTGGCAAAGAAGGGTTTTGAGCTGAAACCGGGTGAACGGGGAATTGCGGTAGAAACATCCGGAGAAAAGGCATGCTACATTCTCCAGATGATTGACAAAAAGGCCGCGGATAAGACGGCATTTGAAAAGGATAAAGAATCGGTAACGCAACGTTACTTGTACGAGAAACAAGAGTCTTTTATGACTGACTGGCAAAATGATCTGAGCCGGCATACAGAACTCTACACAAAATTCCAATAAAATCAAAGCCTCTGGGCAACGCGCGTTGTTTACCATGGAAACACGAAAAGGATGCTGTATTGGAAACGATTTATGGCATAAATGCACTTACCAGAAGGATTCCTTACCCTGTTGCTACCATTGGAATGTTCGATGGGGTGCACCGGGGACATCAAAAGATCATCGAATGCATAAGACATCACGCCTTTACGGGGCAAGGTAAGTCAGTTATTATTACCTTTAATCGTCACCCCAAAAATGTGCTTGAAAACAGGACGCCTTCTTTTATCACCTCTTTGGAGCATCGGTTGAAATTATTCGGCCATCTGGGGGTAGATTATGCGGTAGTGCTTCCCTTTGACAGGAAACTTGCCCATTTGAGCGCTGAAGATTTCATCCGCGAAGTCCTGGTCAATTGGTTGGGTGTGAAGTGTCTCGTATTAGGATTTAACTGCCGTTTCGGCAAAGACCGTGAAGGAGACTTCCATCTGGTTCGTAGCCTGGCAAATACCTATGGCATTGCAGTCTTCGAATGTCCGCCAGTCATGTATCAGGGGCAGGTCATTAGCAGCACAGCAATCCGGCAAGCCATTCTGAACGGGAAATTGGAAATTGCCGGAAGGATGCTTGGCCGGCCTGTTTCTGTCCTGGGTACGGTAGTAGGGAAATCCGGCAGGGGAAAAACTCTTGGGTACCCTACTGCAAATCTGGATTTGCATCATGAGGTGAGGCCACCCCGGGGTGTTTACGGAACAAAGCTTTGTTGGGGCCGACACGAGTACCTTGCACTGACGAACATAGGCCTGCGACCAACATTTCCCAGAGAGCCGGTTACGAGTGAGGGCGAAAGGCTGGAGGTTGAAGTGCATATTCTCGATTTTCATGAGAATATCTATGGACAAAACCTCGAAGTCCAGTTCCTCTTTAAAATAAGGGACGAGGTACCGTTTACCACCGCTGATGAACTCAAGTCACAAATCGAGAGAGATAAAGAGGTGCTCCTGAGAAGAGAGCGTCTTCACACCTTCTCATGAGATATACTCAAGAGGCTCACAATGGGTGATTTACCAACCTGATACCGCGTCGCCATAATCTCACGGGGGGGCATGGACAAGCTATGCTTGTCCGTGTTTTCGCATCCCTGCTTACTTCCTTGTGCTTGCGCGGTCTGCCTTGCATTGTCTATCCACATGTTACAATAAATATTTCGTAAACAATCTTGTGCAAGTCCAACACGGACAAACGGAGTTTGTCCGTGCCACCTTGTTACCAATGTAAAATTCACCTTTTATGAACATCTTGAGTATAGTTTGCATCAATTCCACTATCAATAAACGGCGAACTGGGCACGATAATTTTGGATAAAAACAATTTACCGTTTCAGTTATTTATTCTTTCCTGGCATGAGTTCCTCGTGCTGTATGTGCGTGGCTTATAATCTGTTGCATAAGGTGCGCTGGCACAACATCATAATGTGAAAATTCTATTGTAAACGCGCCCTGCCCACCCGTCATGGACTTTAATTCTGTTTCGTAATTGGCTATGGATGCCATCGGTATGGTGGCACGGACAACCTGCAAATCCCCAAGGGTATCCATACCTTTGATGTGCCCGCGGTGACTGGAAAGGTTTCCGGTAATCTCACCCATAAATTTCGCCGGAATAGTAACTTCAATATTTACTATAGGCTCAAGCAACACGGGTCTGGCATGATTGAAGGCATCGTGAAAGGCATGTGAGGCCGCCATCTTAAAAGCAGCCTCGGAAGAATCCACATCATGAAAAGAGCCGTGAAACAATCGTACCCGTACGTCCACAATATGATGCCCCATCAGTATGCCCTTGTCAAGAACCTCACGAATCCCTTTTTCAACGGCTGGGATATATTGTCGCGGGATAGAGCCGCCGACAATCTCATCCACAAACTCAAACCCGGCTCCCCTCGGTAACGGTTCGATCCAGATATGAACTTCCCCATATTGCCCGTGGCCACCCGTTTGCTTCTTGTGTTTATATTGTGCCTGTGCCCTGGCGGTAATCGTTTCTTTATAAGGAATTTTCGGGGTATGGGCCTCCACGTCGATCCCAAAACGCCGTTGTAACCGGCCGATCATTATCTGTAAGTGAAGTGTGCTCATACCCGTAATAACCAGCTCGTTGGTCAATGCATCATGGGAAATCCTGAAGGTCTTGTCCTCTTCGGTAAGTTTATGAAGACACTCGCTGATCTTCTTCTCCGCTCCTTTGTTTAACGGTACCACGGCAAGGGAGCACAGGGGATGCGGAAAAACGATTTCAGGAAATTTCACCGGGTGTTTTTGGTCGCAGATGGTATCAGAGATATGCAAGTCTTCCAGTTTCGACACGGCAACAATATCCCCCGGAATTGCCCTTGAAACGGGTTGCTGTTCTTTTCCCAAGATCCGGTACAGATGTCCGGCCTTATCGGTCTTCTTGCTTGTCACGTTATAAAATGAGATGTCTCCCTCCAGCTTGCCGGAGATGACGCGAAAATAACTCAATTTTCCCACATAGGGATCTACAACGGATTTAAATACGTACGCGCGAAAAGGGGCTTCTTTTGAGGCTTCTAAGGTAATCTCCTGATTCGTTTGCATATCAACCGCAGTCCTCCTGATCCCCTCCAGGGGTGAGGGAGAGAAATACGCGATTGCGTCCAGCAGGTCTTCAATCCCCAACATCTTTTTGTGAGAACAGCACAGGACAGGGACAATATACCCTCCCGCAATGGCCCTCACAAAACAAGGTTGCAAGACTGCATTGTCAAGTTCCTTTCCATCAAGATACTGTTCCATCAGTGCATCATCGGCTGAAACGATCGATTCTATCAGGGCGTCATGAGAGGTGTGAACATCACCGGCAACTCCATCCGGCAAAGGGTTTGGCAAGGCCAGCAGGTTAACAACCCCCCGGAAATCATGCCCTGCTCCAACGGGCAAATTTAAAGGGACACAGGTATTCCCAAAGGTGTTTCTGAGGGATTCAAGCAGGGCATGATAATCAACATTTTCAGCGTCTGCCTTCGTCACCACCATGATCTTCCCGAGTCCTTTTTGGCAGGCCAGATCCCACAGTTTTCTGGTATTCACCTGAATACCATCTGTGGCTGATATGACGATGATGGCCGTTTCAGCGGCAACAAGCGCAGTAATCGTGTCGCGGATAAAATCTGCATAGCCAGGCGTGTCAATGATATTGATTTCTCGCCCTTTCCAATTGCAGTGCAGGATGGAAGAGTCTATCGAGTGTTTTTTCTCTTTTGCATCCGGGTCGTAATCAGATGCTGAAGTACCGTTTTCAACACTACCAAGGCGTGCAATCGCCCCGGCCTTGAAAAGCATCGATTCAATCAGCGAGGTCTTTCCTGAAGCTCCGTGTCCTAAAAGCACAACAGACCGGATGTCTTTTGTCTCGTAGGGAATCATGGTTAATTAAGTCCCCGGCAACTTCCCCCTCCCCCCGTAAACTGGGGGATTATGGGAGAAATTGAAATTCCTTAACGTAAATTACAGAGTTGTTTTGCCTCTGAAAATCTGATATGTCCTGTATATAAGGCCTTTCCGATAATCATCCCCGCAAGGGATAACTGACTCAATGCCCCGATATCTTTCAATGACGAGATTCCACCTGATGCGATAACCGGGGTAGTAACAGCTGCTAAAAACTCTTTTAAACTGGAAATATTCGGACCCTGCAACATCCCATCCTTTGCGATATCGGTAAAGATCATGGCGCACGGAGCCGCTTTTTCCATTTCCCGGGCAAAGGCAATGGCGTCCCATTCGCACACGGAAGTCCATCCCTTTACGGCCACTTTCCCGTTTTTTGCATCAATTCCGACTGCAATACGCCCCGGGAATGCCGTACAGAGTTCATGCACCCATGATGGCGAGTCTATGGCCCTTGTCCCCACAATCACGCGGTCGACACCTAAATTAAGGAGAGTCTTGACGGACTGGGTTGTCCTCAAACCGCCGCCAAATTCGACGGGTATCTTTATCTGCTTCAAAATTCGCTCAACAACGGGAAGGTTGCGCGGCGCACCCTCGAATGCCCCGTCGAGATCAACGATGTGAAGATATTCGGCACCCTGATCCTCCCATGACCTGGCCACGTCCGCAGGATCGTCGGAAAACACGGTCTCTGCATCCTTCTGTCCCTGGGTCAATCGTACACATTTACCATTCTTTAAATCAATGGCTGGAAGAATAAGCATCTTGTCTCTTGAATTTTTTACAAATTACCAAAATTTTTAAGGATCGCAAGTCCGTACTCCTGGCTTTTTTCGGGATGGAACTGGGTCGCAAAGATGTTTTTGTGCCAGATCATGGAGGTAAACCGCACGCCATACTCAGTTTCCGTAGCAATAACACCTTCATTGTCGGGACAGACGTAATAAGAATGCACAAAGTACATATAGGCGTTATTGGGCACATTGTTCAGGACCGGTATTCCCTCTTTCCGGAAACCGATCTGATTCCATCCCATGTGAGGGATCTTTAATTTTCCGTTCGACTCATCTTCGGGAAAAGAAAACCGGACTACCCTTCCTGGAATAATATTTAACCCCTCATGCTCGCCGTCTTCATATCCTTTAGAAAACAGCAATTGCAAACCAAGACATATGCCAAGAAAAGGTTTGCCCGACCGAATACCCTGTGTCACCGGCTCTATGAGTCCCCTGTGACGTAAACCATCCATGGCGTCCCGGAATGCCCCAACGCCAGGAAGCACCAACTTCTCCGCACAAACGACCTCGCCGGGGCTGTCGGTAACCCTGACAGGAAAGCCGCACCGTTCAAAGGCCTTCTCTACACTGCGGAGATTCCCCATACCGTAATCTACAATCACAATCATGGTAAAATTCTATCCGCCAGTGCCCCTTGGAACAATCACAAACTCCACACGCCGGTTTTGCGACTTACCAGTCTTCGATTTGTTGTCCGTTATAGGCTGATATTGCCCGAATCCGGCAAGGTAAACCCTCGTGGGAGAAATGCCACATTCTTCCACCATGTAATGGAGCACAGCAGACGCCCGTGCCGTGGATAATTCCCAGTTTGATTTGTATTTGTCTTTTTGTTTGCTGATCGGATCATCATCGGTATGGCCTTCAATTCTGACAATTTCAGAAGAAGCCTCTGACTTCAGGATACCGGCAATTTTTTTCAGGGTTTCTTTCGACTGGGGGCGCAAGGTGGTTTGTCCGGAATCAAACAGTACCGAGCCTGGGAGCGTCACCGAAACCGCGCCATTTTTTATCCGCACGGTTGCCCCGGTACCCTGTAATTTTGCCTCTAATTCCCTCTTTGAACTTTCAAGCTGACTCAGCTCGCTCTCGTATTGGCCAATCTTCGACGACAAACCCGAATTCTCCTGCTGCAGTTTCGCCAGGTTTTCATTTAACTGCTGATTTTCCTGTCGCAGCCTTTTCAACTCTCCACACCCTGTACCTGCCACCAACACCCCTGCTATCCCCATCAGGCAAAAACCCCGCACCAAACCATGCCCTTTCACCATATAAGCTTTTCTCCTTTCACGGCAAAGAAATTTTCACTGAGTACAAATAAGGTATTTTACATTCGGTAATATATTATGAATGGAATCCGCTAAACAACACGGTAAAAAGCTGAACATAGGAATTAATAAGTCCCAGAAAATAATCCTGCAGGAGGATGCACACCAGCGTGGCAAGCGATAAAAATGGTCCATAGGGTATCAGATGCTTTTTTTTCATGAACAATACTGGGATACCCATAAAAAGTCCGAAGAAAGGAGCAACGAAAAATATCGCTACCGCCAGTTTCCAACCCACTATTCCCCCTACCATGCCCATGAGCTTGACGTCTCCAAAACCCATGGCATCTTTCCTGAATACCCATTTTCCCACAACACTGCAAAAAAACACCGGGCCACCGCCCGCCAGCACCCCCCATAAGGATGCGATCAGGGCGTCTAACCGGACAATACCGGACAGAGAAAAATTTCTCAGGGTGCCAGGCTCGTTATGCAAACCAGGGCAGAGTACACTTAAGACAAGTGCAAGAGGAATACCCACCAGGGTGACTTCATTCGGGATAATGAGTAATTCAAGATCCACAAAGGTCGATATAATCAGGGCACAACAAAGAGCCAGATAACCGGCAAAAACGCACGGCGATTCATGCCGGTATTGAACAAAGACATACAAATGCACAAAGAGATAGCCGGTCAATAACTCAACGAACGGATACCGTATCGATATGGCAGCCTTGCAGGTGCGGCAACGCCCCAGAAGTAACAGGTAGCTGAACACGGGGATATTATCATACCACCGGACAGGGGTATTGCATGCCGGACAAAACGAACGCGGTGATACGAGAGACTTTTTCTTAGGGATGCGATAGATACAGACATTTAAAAAACTTCCTATCGTTAACCCAACGATAAAAAAAAGAACCCCAAAATATGGACTACCCATCAGGAGATTTTTCTGGATACCAGCTCCCCTTTTTAGAATGACGACAGTTTTAATTACCTGTAACCATAAATTTTCGGCATCCTATCAAAATGAGTAGACAAATGCAAGACAAATGAATTGATTCTGAAGTCTCTGCTGCTTTTTTCAGTCGGCGACAAAAAAACGGCTGGGACAATCGCGCATTGATTAACATCAAAAAATATGGTAGCGTATCTGACAATAAACGACTGCGGGAATGCTTTAGCAATTTTCCAATACTGCCTCAGAAGGCTGGATCGAGCTTGTCCTGGACTTACTAAGGACAAGGCGAAGCCATCATTAAGAAAGATGTGGAAGATGCATTAGGCGCAAGGAATAGCGCCGTTAGCCACCTTACCAAATGCAATTTTAACTCTACGAAAGGGTGAATTGCCTCCCTTAGTTTCTGTGGTTTTCAAAGGAAGAGGACGCCGTTATTCCTCCTGGTATGGTAAAGCCATGCAGGTTGTACAAACGGAGCACAGCTCCAAATTTCAGATAGTATCTTCTTCGTAACATTTTAGCTGTTTGAAAAAACCCAATTTCACCCATGATACAACCAAAACCGGAAGAACTATCGAAACCTGAAATAGCAGCCTCATTCATGGTGCATATTAGCGGCGGCTGCTTTAGCATGGGCAGCGATGAAGGCGATGATGAAGTGATTCACGAGGTATATGTCAATGATTTCTCCGTAGGGAAATACGAAGTAACGGTTGGCGAGTTTCACGAGTTTTTAAGGGTTACCCATTATCGCACTGATACAGAAAAAAGCGGTGGTTCATATGTATACGATGAATCAAAATGGGCGCAAAAAAACGATGCCGGTTGGCGTAATCCCTACTTTAATCAATCTCATAATCATCCTGTAGTATGTATAAGCTGGAACGATGCAATCGCCTATTGCAACTGGCGCAGCCAAAATGATGGGTTAATACCCGTTTATACCTTTGTAAAAGATACCGTAGCCGCTAATTTCAGCGCCAACGGTTACCGCCTGCCAACCGAGGCAGAGTGGGAATATGCTGCACGGTGTGGCAAGAAAGGATATACCTACTCCTGGGGAGATGGCATGCCTGCCGGCAAGCGTGGTGGAAATATCGCCGACGAGGCGTTGAAACGCACACTTTCTCAATGGCAGTGGGATATTTGGAAGAAATATGATGATGGATATGTTTATACAGCCCCGGTTGGTTCCTTTGAGCCTAATGAGTTTGGATTATACGACATGACGGGAAATGTATGGGAATGGTGCTGGGATTGGTATGGTGTAGATTATTATGAGAAAAGCCCTAAGCGCAATCCACAGGGACCTTCCCGCGGAACCATTCGTGTCGTTCGTGGCGGCTCGTGGGTCAGCATACCGAGGAGCCTGCGTACGGCATACCGTAACTACGATAATCCCGCCGGTTCGGCTAGCAGCATCGGTTTTCGTTTGTCGAGGACTATTTAATTTTCATGCTCTGCACTGCTGTTTTTTTTGTTGAAAGGAAACGGGCATTCAAATTATACTTTACAAGTAATAATGACTAACACGAAAGCATCTATTCCTTATTGAGAAGGAAACAGCAATGAAAGATACGGTAGATCTCGACCTAACAACCGCAAACAAGCAACTGGAGGGTCTCACTGTCATGGAGCGTATCTCCTGGGCAGTAGAAACCTTTGGCAGGGATGCCGTTCTGTTAAGCAGCATGCAGAGTTCCGCCTCCGTTCTCATGCATTGCTTTTACCGGATGGAACTGGAAAATGAGGTGCTCTTCGTAGATACAGGTTACCACTTCCGGGAAACCCTTCAACTCAGAGATGAATTTATGCGACGTTACCATTTACCCATCGTGACTTTATACCCTGAATTGACCCCGGAACTGCAGGAAAAAAAATTTGGAAGGAAATTGTACCTTTCCGTCGACGGACAGAAAGAATGCTGTCGCTTGCGTAAAACCGTGCCATTTATCAACTATATGAAACAGTTCGGACGCAGGCTTGCAATGGTTGGGTTACGCCGCAGCGAGGGCGGCAGGCGCGCTAAATTGGCGCCTCTTATCCATGACCCGCGGACAGGAGGATACACCCTGCACTCGATATTTGACTGGTCTGACAAAGAGATTCAGACCTACCTTCAGAAACATGACGTACCCGTGCATCCCCTGCATAAACAAAACTATCCCAGCATCGGATGCGAATGCTGCACCACACCGGTTGAACCGGGAGAAGACCCTCGGGCAGGCCGCTGGCGACATCTGGCAGGCGCCGGTGACGACGGGCCAAAGTACTGTAATATCAACTGTTCAGATGGCTCCGGAATTTGACATGCGTGCATCATAGTATTACCCGGTAAAAACTTTTTTTAGCAAGTTTTTCTTTGTGTCCTTTGCGTTCTGTGTTCTTTGTGCCCTTTGTGGTTAAACTCTTTTTGTTTATAGCTTTGTTATCCTATGGAATACATCAACATTGCGGGAACAGAACTAAGCGCTTCGCGGATTGGTTTGGGAACATGGGCCATCGGCGGCTGGTTGTGGGGCGGTACGGATGAGGAAACCTCGATCCTCACCATCCACAAAGCATTGGAACGGGGCATCAATCTCATTGATACCGCACCCGTTTACGGACATGGCCGTTCGGAAGAGATCGTCGGGAAGGCAATAGAACGGTACGGCAGACGCAAAGAAGTTATCATCGCCACCAAGGTTGGCCTGGACTGGAGCGGGAAAAAGATTGCCCGAAACTCCACACGCGAGCGTATCTTCAAAGAGATTGCGGACTCGCTGCAACGTCTGCGCACCGACGTCATTGATATCTACCAGGTACATTGGCCTGACCCGCTCGTCCCGATAGAGGAAACCGCCGGGGCCATGAATCAGCTCTACCGGCAAGGCAAGATCCGCGCCATTGGCGTAAGCAATTACTCACCGGAACAAATGAGCGTCTTCCGCCAGGCCGCACCACTCCACGTCGCTCAACCACCCTACAACCTGTTCGAACGTCAGATTGAACAGGAGATACTTCCGTATGCCCGTGCTCACCACCTGACAACGCTCACCTACGGCGCCCTGTGCCGCGGGCTGCTCACGGGAAGAATGAAACCCGATACGCAATTCACCGGAGATGACCTGCGCAAAATCGACCCAAAATTCCAACAACCACAGTACGCCCAGTTCCTGGAAGCCGTGGCACAACTCGACCGCTTTGCCCGCGGACGCTTTAAAAAGGGTGTAATGGCACTGGCGGTTCGATGGTTGCTTGACCAACCTGGTGTGGGCATTGCCCTGTGGGGTGCACGCAGACCTGATCAGGTAGATGCTGTAGACGAGGTGATGGGATGGACCATTGACAATACATCGCGCACAACCATCGACCAAATACTTCAGGACACCATCAAGGAGCCAATCGGCCCGGAGTTCATGTCGCCACCATCACGTGATACCGGTGCATGAGATTGTGGTAGTATCATACAATTAGCCAGAAGATACCGGGAATTTGGAGCACACTATTATGATACGTTGTATGAATTTAACCAGAGACAAGCCAGGGAGCGAGAAGAAAGAATCGATGGCCGGGAGAAAGGAGTCATAGAGACCAAAGAGGAGGCGCGGCAGAGGCTGCTCTTTTCCCGGGTAACGATGCAGGCGAAGAGTGAGACACGAGATGCCATTCTCTTCGCGGGAGGGGTCGTAGAGACGCAATCATCAGGCGTATCCCCTGAGAGCATATCACCGGGGGGGAAGTGCCCTTGCGTTTAGGGGGTAAAAAGCCAACGTGTTTTTTTGCCTTATTAAAGAGTTTTTTGGGGACGACAATTATAGGATTTTCCGCCGAGCCTGAAGGGGTGCCGTTGTGACGATAGGCAGGGGTGTAATCATCCGTGGGGATTGAGCATGGCCACGTCAAATATAAATGCAAGTAATTATCGGTAAAAAAGAAAGAAAATAAACTGACTTTTTCAAAACGGTTCTTGCATGATAATTACATGAACCATGAAGGGACAAGAAAAAGCACGGCAAAGAGAGAACATCTCCACGATATTCAAGTAAGACCCATCAACCGGGGCGAAAGGCATCAATGGGATGAACTCATCCGTCAGCACCATTACCTGGGACTTCATTCCCTCATCGGTGAAAGCATCCGATACATAGCCGTATATCAGAAGCAGTGGCTTGCCTTGCTCGGATGGCCTGCAGCAGCGCTCAAGTGCGAGGTGCGTGACCAATGGATTGGATGGCCTTCCTTTTTTCAGTACCAACGGCTGTCTTTTATTGCCAATAACAGTCGTTTTTTGATCTTGCCGCATGTCCGGATACCAAACCTTGCCTCTTATGTCCTTGCCCAGAATCTCAAGCAATTATCCTGGGACTGACAAGCCATCTACAACCACCCGATCTATCTTGCCGAGACCTTTGTCGATCCCCAGTACTTCAAGGGTACCTGCTACAAGGCCCAGGGCTGGGAGTTTCTGGGATATACCCGCGGATTTGCAAAATGCGCAAATCGGTATTATCCCCACAACCAACCCACCCTCAAACAAGACGTCGAAGACCTCGGCCTGATCTCTTTTTCCCCCTCAGCACCAAACCATCGACAAACGTCACGGACGACTTGAAATCCGCCAAATCTGGACAAGTACCGATTTAAACCACTCTCTTCCAATCCCCTTTGTTGGACAGGTCTTTCGTATCCACAGAAAATTTACCCATCTCAAATCCCAAAAAACAACCGAAGAAACTCTCTGTGGCATTACCAAGCCTTACTCCCCACAAGGCTGACCCTGAGAGAATTCTTCACATGAATCGTGGCCACCGGAGCATTGAAAACAGCCTCCATTATATCCGTGACGTCACCTTTCGGGAAGACCATTCCTCCATCCGAACGAACCATGCGCCCCGGGTTATGGCCTCTCTGAGAAATCGCATCATCAGCATCTTTCGCTTCCTCGGGAAAACCTCTATCGCACTAACCCTGAGAACGATGACCTACAAACCTCACCTTGCCCTAAAACTTCTTCGCTTATAACAACTCTTTCTCTCCCTTTTTCTCCCCGATTGATCAAACCTTTTTGAGGTTCACAGCGATGCCCTTACCTTTTTTGCCACGTATTGCCCTTTTCCCGAGTCGTTACTCTTTCTCCCCTATCCAAATTCATTCTTTCTCTCGCCTTCTCACTCCATCTTTCTTGGATATCGGGACTTTGACGTTACCCTGAGGTGGGGTGAGAGGAAAATATCATCCTCCCCTAACCCGACTTTCGTAGTCCACCTCCCAAAACGGTTATTTTTTTGACAGGTATGACCAGGGGGGCCATTGGTAATAAAGGGATGAATTCTCAAAACGGCTTATAGTGCCGAGCCTATTTTCTATATCACTCAATTTGTAATGTTAACAAGTTAGAACTTATGGTAGTGAGAATTTTGCATGTCAATATTTGTGTCAATTATATCTTGATTTACGCTATATTAGTTGTATATTTAGAGAAAACTTGTTGGTAACATTGTTGGTCCCTCCGGATAGCGAACGTGACAACATGTTGAACCATGATAAGTAGAATATTTTAAACTAACCCAAAGGCCAGAATGAGCTTAGACCTTGCTGAGTATTCAGATAAATTATCGAACTTGTGCGCTATTTATGGCGTAAAACGCTTGGAGTTGTTCGGCTCTGCCTCGCGCAGTGATTTTGATCGGGACAAGAGTGATTTGGATTTTCTCATCGAGTTTGCCGAGAGCCATTCAACCGGCGCTTTCGACCGCTATTTTGGGCTGAAGGAAGACTTAGAACGGCTCTTTCAGCGTCCGGTTGATTTAGTCGAAAAAAAAGCGATTAAAAATCCATACTTTCGCCAGGCAGTTGAACGGGATAAAATGTTAGTGTATGGAACTTGAAGCCAAGAAGCTGATTTATGATCTGGATCAGGCGGCTGAACTGATTGCCACCTTTACGCAAGGCAAACAATTGCAGAATTATAAGGCTGACGCTTTTTTACGTTCAGCCGTCGAACGGCAATTTGAGATTGTAGGAGAAGCGCTCAATCGGCTCAAAAAAATTGAGCCAGACGTAGTCGTTCGGATAAGTGATTATCAGCGGATTATTGGGTTTCGGAATGTTCTGGCACACGGATATGATATTATTTCTGATGAAATTGTGTGGGACATCGTCCAGAACAAGCTGGCAGGACTGCGTCAAGAGATAGCTGAAATCAAGGGTGATTTTGGAATAGAGTAAAGAATTAGCCCGACTTTCGCAATTCGTAACCAAAAAACGGTTATTATTGAGCAGATATCGCCGTGAGGCCGTTGATTTTTAAGGGGTGAATTTTCAAAACGGCTTGTAGTGCCGATCTATCCTCCTGGTGCATGCAGGGGGGAACTGCGAAAATACTTGCAAGTTTCTTCGGGCAAAACCACGGACGAAAGATGAGTAAACACATTGGTATTGGAGCACGGAAGAGAACTGCCGGGCCAACGAAAGAAGGGCGGTACAGCAGTCAAATTCCCAGGGATATTTAGTTGTGAATACTGAGCCTATTTTCCTGATATCACTCAATGTATAGTGTTAACAAGTCAGAACTTATGGTAGTGAGAATTTTGTATGTCAATATTTATGTCAACTATACCTTGACTTACACTGTACTATTTGTATATTTAGGGAAATCTTGTTAATAACATTGTTAGACAGAACAACAAACCAAACAACAGGAGGTGGTCACGATGATCCCGGAAAAACTGCTGGAAATTATGAAAAAGGATGGGGTTGTTGCCATTGCGACCCTGGGAAAGGATAAGTAAATCTTTTATTACCCAAGTTAAAAATTAAAACCAGCAAAATCAAGGGTTTCAAGGCTACTGACCTTATAGCGTTTTGGGTAACAAAAAATCATTATGAAAAAAAGATATGCAGATGTCAAAGAAGTTTCTGAATATACCTCCTTGCCAATTAAAACGCTTTATGAGTGGGCAAGCCAGCGCAAGATACCATCCATCAAACTTGGACGCCGGGTTCTTTTTGACCTTCACGATATAGATCAAATAATGACAACCCAAAAACGTGATGCACAACAATGTGATAAAACGGTCAGCAAGATCATTGGAGGCATTCGCGAAAATGATTATAATGCCTGGTAGCGGTCATACAAACACGATCAGTCACGGGAAAGGAGGAGGAAATGTATAAACGTGGCGATATTTGGTGGGCGGACATCAGGCATGAGGGCAAGAAAATTCAAAGGAGCCTGGAAACATCCGATAAAAAGCTTGCCCAGGCAATAGAGGCAAAGATCAGGACTGAGCTTGTAGAGGGAAAATACTTTGAGAAACCTATCGGCGAAAATAAGACCTTCAGTGATATGATGGTAAAGTTTATGAAGGAACACGCGCCGAAGGTGTCATTGAATACTCAAAAAAGTTACTCTGCGTCTTTAAAGCATCTATTAAAATTCTTCGGTGATATGGCTTTATCGGAAATTACTGTGAAGAAGATTAACGAGTACAAACAGACAAGGAAGGCATCGGGTGGCGGTGCACCTAGCATCAACAGGAGCTTGGCTATGTTGTCAAAAGCATTTAATCTGGCGTTCAAAGAGTGGGAATGGACGAAAGAGAATCCCGTATTAAAAATATCACCGTAGCAAAAAACCACAGATTTTTTGCTTTACCAAATAAAAAATGATACTGTCTAAAAGCATTCACCCCATTGACCGCGCCTGTATTTTCAGGGTTTTTTAGTTACGGATGAGAGAAATCCGCACCAGTCACTCATCCGGTTCAAGGCATTATCATCGAGATCGTTTTTTGTGATCACTCTCGTCACCCCTGGTAAGCATCTACCCCGGAAGACGTTGGTACCATGCTGTGTCCAATGGTTTGTCACAAACCGGTGGCTCCACGGCCAACCCCTTGTGGCTTGCAGCATAGGCGGACTTGGAAGCGCATGCCTTTCAGACTCCGTTTTATGAATGAAGCAGATCCTCAATCACACCAATACCAGTAAATGCTTCGCCCCCACCTTTTCAAAACACTAAATTGTTACCTTTTATCTAATCAACTGTGTTTCTCTTTAATAAGCACACGCATACATCTCTGGCTATTTGCAGTACGCGTCTCTTCCTCTCTTATACTGAAAATATCTTTCGATTCTCAGCATAACCCCGCCAATTCTCCTTGACATCTGCTATGTCACGAAATAACATGTTGCTGATCGTAGAAAAAAGATTCATAATCGTGGGAAACTCTCCTCGTGGATGTTTGCTTATGGTCTGACATAGGGAGAGGAGCAAAGCCATAATAATTATCATTGCGCGCCTTGCAACTACCCAGCGTCTAACAAAACGTTCCAGCGGACGGGCCATTGCCCGCCGTTGATTTCATTTGTTCGCCATCCTATTAAACCGCCATGCATTATCAAGGTCGAATTACCATCTGGAAGGATGACAAAGGCTTCGGCTTCATCACGCCCAACGACGGTGGAGAACAAGTCTTTGTGCACATCAGCTCCTTTTCCCGACGACAGCGTCGACCGGCGGGAAACGAACTCGTTACCTACAAACTTGCCGTCGACGGTAAGGGGCGTTCCCAAGCGAAAACTGTCACGTTTGTCGGTGAGCGTCACGCACCGTCTCCTTCATCAGGCCGCAGAAACTTCCCTCTCATATTCGCCGCTTGCTTTCTGTTCTTCGTTGTTGCTGCGGCATTCTCCGGACGACTACCTACTGTAATCCTTGGGTTCTACCTTGTTGCAAGCGTTGTCACCCTCTCCGCTTACGCGTTCGACAAATCAGCAGCCTTGCGAAATCAATGGCGAACCAAAGAATACACATTGCACTTATTCGCTCTTCTCGGAGGCTGGCCCGGTGCCTTGACGGCACAACGGCTGCTTCGGCACAAGTCGACGAAGGCGTCCTTTCAGAGAATCTTTTGGATCACTGTTGTGCTCAACTGCGGAGCACTCGGCTGGCTGTCGTCGCCTTCTGGCGCAAGAGTGCTTCACTCTCTGTTCAGTGCCGCGCGAGGACTAATTTAGAGATGTATGATGTACCCCAAAAGCCGGACAGTATGTTAAGATAGAAAACCGAGCCTGCCTTCAGGCAGGCATGGAGAAGCAAAAGACTACGAAGGGGGTACAAAATAAGAGATGAAGAGGAAGCAATATACCGGGGAATTTAAGGCGAGAGTTGCAATAGAAGCAATAAAGGCGGAGATGACGGCAAACGAGATAGTTGGGCAATACAAGGTACACTTCAGGCTATAGCTGAGCGTAAGAAAAGTAATACATGCCACAATTATATAAGGACATTTAAGATTGACTTAGAGAAGGCAGGAATTCTGAAGTTCTCTTTTTGCGTCGCGCTACACATCTTTGCAGCACAATTAGCATAAAAACGGTTTGCCTTCTCAAAATATCAAAAGTATCAAACATCTAAAACCCTTGATTTTAGTGGTCGGGGTGGCGGGATTTGAACCCACGACCTCTTGAACCCCATTCAAGCGCGCTAGCCAAGCTGCGCTACACCCCGACGAAACCCTTGATTTTAGTGGTCGGGGTGGCGGGATTTGAACCCACGACCTCTTGAACCCCATTCAAGCGCGCTAGCCAAGCTGCGCTACACCCCGACGAAATTATTATTATAATGTCTTTTTGCCCATTATCAACCTAAATCTCAGTTGAAATATTTTGACATTGCTCTTACTTTCTAATATAATCACTTTCTATCATTTTTAAAATAATTTGCCGTACCTAAACATTGTATAATGCTTTATAACCATTTAACGAGTCTGCATGGACAAAAAAAATAATTCCAGGAAGTCCCGGTTTTCAATCGGATATATCTTTCTCTTCCTTGCCGTTATGTATGTGGCTCAGATGTTTTTATCCCCGAAGGCTGAAGAAATCTCTTACAGCCAGTTCAGATTATACCTGAAGAATGGCTACATATCAGACTGTACCGTAGGACAAAACCTTATTCGAGGCCATTATAAAAAATTATCCGCTGAGGGTGATAAAGAAGAAAAAATCGCATTTGTTACCGTACCAGTGCTGGATGCCGAACTGGTCAATGAACTTGAATCTCAAAAGGTCAGATTCAAAGGCGCAACAGAGAATAATTTTTTCAAAAATATCCTGATGTGGTGGGTTTTCCCCTTTGGCATTATGGCGCTCGGTTGGTTCTTTCTCTTTAAAAAGGTGGGTGGGATGGGTTCCCCCTTTATGTCTTTTGGAAAGGCAAAGATAAAGTTGTATTCGGACCATGGTGCACAGAAAACCACCTTTGTTGATGTTGCAGGATGCGATGAGGCAAAAGAAGAATTAAAAGAAATCATCGATTTTCTCTCGTACCCGGAACGATTCCAAAAACTGGGGGGCAAAATTCCCAAAGGGGTGTTGCTGATCGGCCCGCCAGGTACGGGAAAAACGCTGCTCGCCAGGGCCGTCGCGGGTGAAGCCGGTGTGCCGTTTTTTTCAATCAGCGGCTCCGACTTTGTTGAAATGTTTGTAGGAATGGGCGCAGCCAGGGTGCGTGATATGTTTGAGCAGGCAAAGGCAAAGGCTCCGTGCATTATTTTTATCGATGAGATCGACAGTGTTGGCCGCCAACGTGGCACAGGCCTTGGTGGTGGCCATGACGAGCGGGAACAGACTCTTAACCAGCTTCTGGCAGAGATGGATGGCTTTAATGCACAGAAAGGAGTTATCATTATTGCCGCTACCAACCGGCCTGATGTATTGGATAATGCGCTACTGCGACCCGGGCGCTTTGACCGTCAGGTAACCGTAGATCGGCCAGATCTTGTTGGCCGCGAGGCTGTCTTATCCGTTCATGCCAAGAATGTAAAAATAGATTCCGATGTCAGCTTAAAAGTCATCGCAAAACGCACAGCAGGTTTTTCTGGGGCTGACCTGGCAAATGTGATTAATGAAGCGGCACTCCTTGCAGCACGATATAATAAAAGTTCTGTCAGTATGAAAGAACTCGAATCGTCTATAGACAGAGTGCTTGCCGGCCCAGAGCGCAAGAGCAGAATTATGAGCGAGAGTGAAAAGAATACCGTTGCACTTCACGAGGCAGGACATACCTTAATCGCCGCCCTGCTCCCCAATACCGATCCGGTTCATAAAGTTTCCATCATACCAAGGGGAACTGCGGCACTGGGCTACACGATGCAATTGCCGTTGGAAGACAAATACTTAACTACTGAGCCTGAGATCCTCGATACCCTTTGTGTGCTTCTGGGAGGCCGTGCGGCGGAAGAATTGGTTCTCGAAAAAATATCAACAGGCGCTCAGAATGATCTGGAAAAAGCTTCACAACTGGCACGAAGTTATGTGTGCCGGTTTGGTATGAGCAGGAAATTAGGGCCGCAGACCTTTGGCAGGCAATCGGGAAACATCTTCCTCGGACACGACCTGGTACAAGAAAAGGAATACAGCGAAAAAACTGCAGTTGTTATTGATGAAGAGGTTACCAATATCATCATGGGCAGTTATGACAGGGTAAAAAAATTACTCAACGATAACAGAGACAAGCTGGATCTTTTATCAAAGACCTTAGAAGAGGAAGAAATACTGGACGGCGATCAGGTCCTTGCCTTGCTGCATATAGATAAGAAACACCACAAGACCAGCAGAGAAACGGAGATTGCTCCTATCGAGCAATCTCAGCAAAATCTGCAATACCTGCAGAAAGATAGCAAGCAAACGTAATCATCATCACTTCATTTTGCAGATTGCATCTCTTCTAACAGTGCCTGGGGCAGATTAAAATTAGAATAGACATTTTGCACATCGTCATGATCCTCAAGCGCTTCCATAATTCCCAGAACCTTACGACCTGTTGTTTCATCCAAATCAATGTTATTCTTTGGTATCCAACTTATCTCGGATGTTTCTATTTTGATATTTTTGCTCTCGATAGTCTTCTTCACCGTATCTAAAGCTGCCTGCGGACATATCACTTGAAAAATATCTCCTACTCTTTGCAAATCCTCAGCGCCGGAATCAAGAACCAACATCATAAACTCATCTTCATTGAGCTGATTACTGCTTACCAGAATAAGGCCTTTCTTTTCGAACATCCAGGACACACAGCCTGATTCTCCCATGTTTCCACCAAACCGCTCAAATATCTTTCTGATTTCAGGCGCCGTTCTGTTTTTATTATCTGTCAAAATCTCAACTAGTAATGCTATACCGTGAGGTCCGTACCCTTCGTACAAACACTCAAACAATTCTGACGCTGCACCCCCACCCGTGCCTTTCTGAACAGCACGTTCGATATTTTCTTTTGGCATATTAACTGCCCTGGCCTTGCTGATAGCGAGCTGCAACCGGGGATTCATATCGGGATCTCCGCCGCCCCTTCTGACGGCAACGGTAATCATGCGCGACACCTTGGAAAACATCTTGCCCTTCTTTGCGTCAACAGCGCCTTTTTTATGTTTTATGCTTGCCCAATGTGAATGTCCGGCCAATGGTGCTTATTACTCCTCAATCGTGTTTTAAAAAAATCTGTGGTTGAATACTCTTTTCAATCTTATCACGCTTCTGCATAACCTTTGAGCTTTTTTCTTCGGCAGATAATAATTTTTTTATCTTTTCCAATTTAGCCTCAATATTTCCCCTCTTTGTTTCCTGGTTAGGCATCTGGCTGTAAAAAGCACGCGCTTTTTCCCATGCTTTCACTGCCTCATCCCACTGTCCTAAACTATAACACACCTCTCCGAGATGATCATAAATATCAGGTTCTTCCATGCGTTGAACAGCTTCAGATAAAATCTTATGCGCCGTAACAAGATAATCGTCTCTTCCTTCCTGTTGTGCCTTTTTATAATATGCCCAACCAAGACTGTCAAGATATGCACCGTTTTTGGGCTGGACTTTTAATGCTTTGTTGATGAGCCGGATTGCCTCGTCCAGATTTTTATTGTTTTCGACAAACAGGTAGCCTAAAAAATTGTTTGCCTCGTGAAACTCAGAATCAATTTTTAAGGTCTTTTTTAATTCTTCTTCAACTCTGTTAAATTGTAGAAGTTCATAGTAAAGATTCGCCAGCAGAAAGTGTACATCCAGCATTGTTTCTTTATCCAAAGAAATTAATTTCATACTCTCAATAACCGAAACAGCGTCATTAATTTTACCTTGTTTTTTGTATATCTGGCATAAGAGGAAGTATTCCTGTGGATTCCTGCTGCCAGCCTCTACATTCTTTTTCAGAATTTCCTGAGTTTTTCTGATCTCTTCATGGTGCCCGGATTCATTCCCTGTTTTTTCGTATATTTCGGATAAGGCAAGGTGCATAGCCCAGCTATTCGGTTCTTTTCTCAAAAAGATCCGTGCCTCTTTAATGGCATTATCATAGTCCTTAAGCATATCGTAGCACAGGGTAAGATAGAAACTGGTAAAACTCAAATTTGGATCTGCCTGTTTGGCTTTTAAGAAGTACTCTAAGGCTTTTCTTATATCATTTTTTTCAAAATATTTTTTACCAATCTCGTAATATATCTTTACGGGTTCACTTACCAGCTTCCTGTCAAACATGCTCTGGTAACAGTCTATACCTTTTTCCATCATGCCTTCATTAATATATAAATTGGCAAGCCGATAGAGAACGTCTGCCAGGAAGATATCGTCTAATTTTGTCGTCTTGCACCGGCGGGCATATTCGTATTCTTCTATAGCCTCCCCGGTTCTGCCAACGGTTTCATACAGAGTACCAAGGGTATAGCGCACGACAAATTCATCTGGCTTACTGGCTGCCAGCTTTCTCATGTAATAGATCGCCTTTTCGTGCTTGCCCAGCTGGAAATAACAGGTCGCTACATGCTGAATAATTCTTTCGGCTGAGTTGTCCCATTGAAGGGCTTTTTCAAAATAAAGAACTGCGGTTTCCCAATCTCTTTCCAACATGGCAAAATATCCGGCACAAAAATAGGAATATGCCTTTTCATTCACATCCAGGAAATGCACCTCACGGTCAGATATTGGCTGATTGTCATGCGGTACCATAATGTTACGGCATCCCAAAAAACCAATAAGGAAAAAGATTACGAAATAGATGCGAAATGACTGAATAGATAACATCTCATATTTCTGCACACATCCTTAACATGTCACAACTTCTGCATATTAAAGAATAACTTTATTTAACGGATATTCGATGATCCCTTCCGCTCCAGCCCTTTTTAGTTCCGGAGTAATGCTCCTTGCAACCGTTTCGTCGAGGACGGTTTCAATTGCATAGCCCGCCCCTTCAGATAATGAAGAGACCGTAGGTTTTCTCAATGCTGGTAATTTTGCAAGCACGTGTTCGAGAGCGCCGGCTGGAACATTCATCTTTAATCCAACTTTAACCCGGGCAATAACAGCACCCTCAAAAAGCATTGCAAGATTCTCTATCTTTTTACGTTTCCATTCATCTTTCCACGCATGATGGTTCGCAATAAGCTGGGTAGAAGATTCCATAACCGTCTCAACAATACGAAGTTTGTTTGCCTTCAGACTACTACCGGTTTCGGTAAGCTCTACGATAGCATCAACTAAATCGGGCGCTTTTGCTTCAGTTGCGCCATGAGAGAACTCAATATCCGCAACCACCCCCCGTTCTGCAAGATATTGCCGCGTCACATTCACCAGTTCCGTTGCAATTCTTTTATTCTGCAGATCTCCAACAGCATGTATAGGCGATTGTTCAGGCACAGCTAAAACCCACCGTACTTTTGTTAACTGTTGCTTCGCGTACACCAGACTTACCACGACCCGGATATCAGAACCAGCTTCTTTTATCCAGTCAGCTCCCGTCAGGCCTGCATCAATAATGCCTCTTTCAACATATCTCGACATATCCTGCGGACGGATCAATCTTACGGAAATTTCATCGTCATCGATGGTGGGATAATAAGACCTAGGGCTTATATGAACGGAATAACCCGCCTTTTTCATCATTTCGACCGTTGCTTCCTGGAGACTTCCTTTTGGTAAACCTAAATATAATTTTTTCATTCTTCCAACTCACCTTTTATTGTTATATCGCTGCCTTTTACCGCCTCATCAATAAGTTTTGATATATGCAGGCTCTTTTGAAGCGTCTCATCCAGACGAAACGTCAGAATGGGGGTATTTCGTATTTGCAGCTGGGCACCCACTTTCGCCTGAATAAATCCTTTCGCGTGTTCTATGGCCCGTAGAGTTTTTTCCCGGGTATTGTCCTCTCCCAATATTGAAATATAAACTTTTGCATTTTTCAAATCAGGGGTAATTTCAACCTTTGTTACGGTAACAAAACTTATCCTGGGATCATTCAATTCATAGAGGATAATCTTACTTACTTCCTGCTTAACAAATTCTGCTAATCGCTCGTTTCTTCTTGAAGACATAATAAACCTCCTATTTTATACTGACAAAGGAAAGTTCAGAGCCATAAAAGGGGTTGAAAAATTTGACTGCGTATTTTGAGGTATGGAATTACAAAAATTCGAGGTGATAATCAACAAGCTCAACAGCAACTGCAACCCGGAACATGTTCACTAAACTCGACAACGTACTATTCAGATACTTTTTATCATTTCCTACCATAGCAATCCCCAAACGAGCATATTGACAATGATCTAAGGTACCAATTTCCGAGATTGAAACGTTAAAATTATTTTTAATACGATCTTTCAGGCTTTTTACAATACGCCGCTTGTCTTTTAACGAATGAGCACTGCGGATCACTAATCGAATACTTAAAACTCCAACCACAGCATCGTCAGATTTACAAAACTCCAGATTCATGGCGCCTGATAGTTATCACCATAACGGCTTGAGCTGATCAAAATACACCCGATGCTGATAATCCTGCTTCCGTACCAGGGCATCGGTATCAGAATCCATACTATCTTCTATACAGCTAAGGTCCGCGCGATCTTTTGCACCTCGTAAGCCTCCACAATATCCCCAATTTTAATATCATCATAATTAGCAATTTTTAACCCACAATCAAATCCTGCCCTGACTTCCTTGACATCGTCTTTTACAATCTTTAAAGACTCCAATTTCCCGGCATAAATGATAATATTATCGCGAATCAGACGGATGGCGGAATTTCTTGTGATTTTACCCGTCTTTACATAACAACCAGCAACGTTACCAAACTTTGAAATATGGTAAACTTGCCGTATTTCAACCTGCCCTAATATAACTTCCCTGGATTCCGGTTCCAGCATACCTTCCATGGCGGCTTTTATCTCGTTTGTCGCATCATAGATAATTTTATAAAGCCTGACATCTACCCCTTTGTCCTCTGCCAAAATCCGCGCCTTGTCCTCCGTTGTCACATAAAATCCGATGACAATCGCGTCCGATGCATCGGCAAGCAGCACGTCAGATTCTGTAATACCACCAACACCACAATGTAATATTTTTACTTTAATCTCAGGTGTAGAAAGCTCCTCCAGCGCCTTTTTGAGCACTTCAACAGAGCCCTTATAATCGGCCTTTAAGATTACTTTAATTTCTTTTACCTTTCCTTCTGCAATTTTGGAATAGAGGCTATCCAGGGTAACATGCTGATATTTTGCCAAGGCGGTTTCACGTTGTTTCTTTTGTCTGTCCTGGGCAATTTCTCTTGCCTTTTGTATATCGCCAACGACATAAAATTTATCCCCGGCTTCAGGAACCTCAGAAAAATCAGAGACGGATACGGGTGTCGTTGGACCAGCCGACTGTATCTCAATCCCCCTGTCATTGGTAATGAGACGTGCCCTGCCGAAAGTTTTTCCACATAAGATGATATCCCCCTGATGCAGGGTGCCATCCTGTATTAAGACATTTGCAACTACCCCCCGTCCTTCACTCAAATGGGCTTCCAGTACAACACCTCTGGCCGGGTTCTGCGGATTCGCTTTCAACTCCAGAATTTCAGATTCCAGCAAAAGCCTTTCCAGTAAGGAATTAATACCTTTTTTTGTGACAGCGGAAGTCTCGACGAACTGCGTCTTTCCACCCCACTCCTCAGGAATCAATTCTAAATTTGCAAGCTGCTGCTTCACGCGCAATGAATTGGCGCCTGGCTTGTCTATCTTATTTAAGGCTACCACAATCGGCACATTGGCAGCTTTGGCATGATTTAATGCCTCCTCCGTCTGTGGCATTACTCCATCATCGGCAGCTACAACGAGCACTACTACATCCGTAATATTTGCCCCCCGTGCCCTCATCGCCGTAAAAGCCTCATGACCCGGCGTATCCAGAAATACTACATGCTTGCCGTTCGCTTCTACCTTATAAGCACCAATGTGCTGTGTAATCCCACCCACCTCGCCAGCCGCTACATTGGTCTGACGAATACTATCAAGGAGCGATGTCTTCCCATGGTCAACATGCCCCAAAAAAGTCACAATTGGCGCGCGATGCACCATATCTTCAGATCTGGTGGAGATCTGATGGGCAATAACATCGCCTTCTTCTACCATCTCCTTTTTTTTGATTTCAATCTCCACCCCATACTCAATGCCCAACAGTTGTACAATCTCCTCGGTCAATATTTGATTAATGGTCGACCGTACATTGTGCCCAAGAAGCAACTTGGTAATAATCTCATTCGCACGAATTCCTAATTTTGAAGAAAGATCTTTTACCGTTATGGGCGGCTCCATAACAATCCTTGTTTCTTTTTCCTTAACCGCAGGTTTCTTCATTTCTACGATTTCTCCTGCGTGTTCTTTCCTCTTCATCGGTGCAGCAGACGCGGGCCGCTTCTTCTTCCAAAACATCTTTGTTGGCGGTACTTTTACCATCTTCTGAGGCTGGGAAGGACCTGTGGGAATTCTCACAATCTTGGCAGGCTGAATAATCTTGATACCACTACCCGCCTGAACGGTAGTTTTATCTTCTTTTTTTTGTTCGGTCTGGCGTGGGAGAGTTGAATCTTTATTCTTTGGTTCTTCTTTGACAGGAGCAGCTTGCGGTGGTGGCCTGAACAACTGCCGTATCATTTCTGCTTGCTCAGGAATCAGTGTATTGGCATGGTGGGTGATGTGAGACAACCCTTTCTCATGACACTTATCAATCAAAAGGGTGCTCTTAACCCCCAGCTCTTTCGCAAGCAGGCTGATCCGAATTTTTCCCATGTAAACTCCTACTATGTAAAGTATTTTCCCTTATGAAACTTCCTCTTTTTCCCCGCCGGATTGTACACGTTCTTCAGATTCTGTAGTTACTACCGCCACATTATCAGCAATTTTTTTATTAGCCTCAGCAACCTCCGTAAATCCCTCAGCGCTGGTTTTTTGTCTCTCTTCAAACTCTGATTCCGTAATAATGTCAATGTCCCACGAAGTCAGCCGGGACGCCAGACGCACGTTTTGGCCTCTTTTTCCTATCGCAAGAGAAAGTTGGTCATTCGGCACAACAATGGTTGCAACCTGATTCCCGGAAGACAAAATAATCCCGGAAACATCTGCTGGTTTCAGTGCATTGGGCAGCAAGACCTCTGGCTCATCGCTCCATCTGATGATATCGATCTTCTCTCCATTTAATTCATCCACAATATTCTTGATCCGGGAGCCGCGGACGCCAACACATGCGCCGACGCAATCAACATTCGGATCACCTGAAGCCACGGCGATCTTAGTCCTGTGTCCAGGCTCTCTCGCCAGCGCTTTAATTTCAATGGTATGTTCACTAATTTCAGGCACTTCCAGTTCAAACAGTCTCCGAACAAAATCAGGGTGCGTCCTTGAAAGCAAAATCCTTACGCGTATCCCTATCTTTTTCACATCAAAGACAATCGCCCGCACGCGCTCATTCGTATTATAATGCTCACCGTCAATCTGTTCTGCCCGTTGCAAAATACCTTCTGTTTTGCCAAGGTTGACAATTATTGCAGAACCTTCGAATCTTTGAACCGTACCACTTACAATAACCCCCCGCCTGCTAATAAAGTCATCATAAATCACATCCCGTTCAGCTTCCCGTATCTTCTGAATAATGACTTGTTTTGCAGTTTGCGCCGTAATCCTCCCTAATTCCGAGGGATCAATCATACGATCGCCTTCCTTTGCCAAAATTTCTCCGGTGTTTCTGTCAATTTGAATCGAAACCATTTCCTGAGATTTAAAATGCTTCCTTGCTGCAGTAGTCAAGGCGGCCTCTATCCCTTGAAACACGACATCTTTGGCAATTTCTTTATCCCTGTGCAAACTGTCTACCAGACGTAACAAACTTTCTTTGTCCATAACATCCCTTTTTTGGTCATTCAGCAAATTCAACGACGACTGAAATATTCATTAAGGAAAAATTACTATCCTTAAAATAAAAAAGTGGGTTTTCCCCACTTTTGCAATCGCTACTCAACCAAACCAACCTGTAACCGTTATAAAAAATTCACCAGAAATAACATAGTCGTCTTCTCATTAGATGCACGATCATTAATATTGTGCAAAAATTTAACAAAAAAAACGCCGCTTGTCAAGTTGTTTTTATCGTAAGGATAGGTAAGCCAGAATTAATGCAATAAGTGATTGCCACCTGAAAATCCTTTTGATATTCAATAGGTATTTTGCTAATATCTTTGTTCAAGGAAACGAAAAGAACCATGGTGCTTATTATCGATAATTACGACTCCTTTACGTATAATCTTGTACAACAAATCGGCGCATTTGGCGCAAAGATGGAAGTCTTTCGAAATGACAAGATCCGCCTCGATGAAATAGAGAAAAAGCATCCTGATTATATTATTATATCACCAGGACCTTGCACACCTAAAGAAGCAGGCATTTCTAATGCCATCATAAAGCAGTTTACCGGCAAGATACCAATCCTTGGTGTCTGTCTGGGTCATCAATGTATTGCATATACTCATGGGGCAGACGTTGTTCGGGCCCGGAGACTTATGCACGGCAAGACGTCTATGATTAGGCATGACAATAAAACGATTTACCACGGTCTTTCCAATCCCTTTGAGGCAACACGGTATCATTCCCTTATTGTCAAAGAAGATACCCTCCCTGATTGCCTTGAGGTTACAGCCAGGGCGGATGATGATGAAATTATGGGAATTCGCCATAAAGAGTATCCCCTGGAAGGGGTACAGTTTCATCCTGAATCTTTTTTAACCGAAGAAGGGCCAAAACTTCTGAAAAATTTTTTATCACTCTAACTACGCAATCAACATCTGAATTAAGGGAAACTACCTTGCCTGTAATCTCAGACAGCAGAGAAAATTTTACCGACCAGCTTATCACAGCCATCCGTAAAAAAAATAGCTGTGTGGTGGTAGGATTAGACCCTTATTTTACCCTTATCCCCGATACCATCAAGCAGAAGTTCTCTCCTTTATCAAAGGAGAGCCTCGAATACACATCCCGCGTAATTCTGGAGTTTAACATACAGGTCATCGACCTTATCGCACCCTTTGTGAATATTATCAAACCCCAGATAGCATTTTATGAACTCTACGGCTGGCGGGGAATCCGGACCTATACCGAAACCATTCGGTACGCCAAGCAAAAAGGACTGATCGTAATTGGCGATGTGAAAAGAAGTGATGTGCCCAGCACCGCAGAGGCATACGCCAATGCCCATATAGGAGACGTACGCATAGACCATGTCACAGAAATTCCCTTTGGCGCAGATGCCATAACCGTCAACCCGTATCTGGGAACTGACAGCCTGCTCCCCTTCATACAGACGGCACAGAAACATAAGAAAGGCATCTTTGTCCTTGTAAAAACATCAAATCCCGATTCCGGCGAATTTCAGGACCTGCTGTGCGGGGAGAAAAAACTCCATGAAATTGTAGCGGAAAAAACGCACGCATGGGGCAATGATTCCATTGGCAAACAAGGGTACAGCGCGGTCGGTGCCGTTGTGGGAGCCACCTATCCCCACGAGCTATCGATATTACGGAGAATTATGCCCGCGGCTTATTTTCTTGTACCTGGTTACGGCACCCAGGGCGCTACTGCAAAAGATATCGGATATTGTTTTAACCGTGATGGCTTAGGAGCAATTATCAACGCCTCCCGGTCCATTCTTTATGCATATGCCGTATCCCCCTGGAAGGAAAAATACGGCATGCAATCATGGAAAGACGCTACCCAGGCAGCACTCATGAAGATGAATGAAGACATAAGAAATATGCTTAAAGCAACCTATGGTTAAGACAAAGAAAGTTGTCGTTATCGGCCTGGATGGCGCCACATGGGATGTCATTCACCCCCTGATTCAAAAAGGGAAATTGCCCACATGGGACTACTTGGTGAAAAACGGCAGCTATGGAAATTTAAACAGCACCATCCCCCCTCTCAGCGCACCAGCCTGGACATCAGCCTTCACCGGTGTAAATCCTGGCAAACATAACATCTTTGATTTTTTCACCATCAGTAACGATACCTACGATCTCAGAAACATCTCCTCAAACGACAGAAAGACCCCTGCTATCTGGAATATTCTCGACTCCTATAGCATGACATCGGGCATCTTTAATATACCCATGACTTATCCGCCCGAAGCAATCCGGGGTTTCATGGTTGCTGGTTTGGGTACCCCTGATACAAACTCGAATTTCATATATCCAGCGTCTCTTAAAGAAGAGCTAAAAAAGTATTTATCCGGATTACAATTCAGCATTGATGTTGGAACAATTATGAGTGGGAAGGAAGACGCCTTTCTTGGCGAACTCTATAAAGTCTCCGATATGCAGGAAAAGGCGGTTCATTATCTCTACAACAAATACCAACCCGATTTTTTTATGATTGTGTTTGATGAATTAGACCGATTACAACACTTTTTCTGGCGTCACATGCAGACACAACACCCCCTTCACGATCCCAAAAATTCCCAAAAATACAAAGATGCCATTGCAAATTACTACCAGCATCTCGATATCGTCATAAAACGATTTTTGGACACTATCTCAGAAGATACCACCGTCATTCTTGTCTCTGATCACGGGTTTGGCGGGCTTTATATGGATTTTTCCATCAACAGATATTTTCATGATATTGGTATTCTAAAGCTAAAACCAAGACCACCAGCAGCTTTTAATACTGAACTATTGAGAACAATAAAAACTGCCCTGAAAAAACTCACCTATAGAATAGGGATAGGGCCATGGATTGATCACATCGTCCCCGATTGGTTGAGACTTAAGTCGCTTACTCCAACCATTGGCACCGGATTGGGAAACGTTGACTGGTCACAGACAAAGGCGTATTTTTGCTCTCTATCAGGCCAGAATGTCTGGATCAATCTCAAGGGTCGCCAACCAAAGGGTATTATTACACAAGGAGATGAATACGAAACCTTGAGAAATGAATTAATCGAAACCCTCTATATGGTAAAAGATCCAAAAACATTAAAAAAAATCATCCAAAGGATCTATAAAAAGGAAGAGATATATACCGGAGACTTTGTATCAAACGCCCCTGACCTGATCATTGACATGGCGGAAGGTTACGTCATGCAAATCGGTCTTAGCCAGGAAATACTCATGCCCGCAACGCAATACAATCTCTGCCGCTCTGGATGTCATAGACAATATGGAATTTTCATTGCTATGGGAAAGGACATCAAGAAAAATCATCAAGTACAAAATGCCGAGATTACCGATATCGTTCCCACCATTCTTTATCTCTTCGACAAACAAGTCCCAACATACATGGATGGCAAAGTATTGACTGATATACTGCACACGGAGTCAAAAGAGATTGAATACCAAACTATCCGGGCTAAGAGAATTGATGCTATCCACGACGTTTCGCCTGAGGAAGAAGCCAAGATACGGGACCGGCTGAAGGGACTGGGGTATCTGGGTTAGTAAGCAGCAGAACCAGGACATTCATTATTCACCAGGGAAGGAGCATGGGAGACGGCGCCAATCTTTTTCCGACTACTCAGCATCCTGTTCCTCTATGCCTCTCATTTTCTTACGAATTCATTTATTCGCGCATTTACAAACTGTCCCTTCTTTGATTTCAGTATGGCAATTTCCGCAACGGAAACAATACTTTTCTTCATCCCGATATGTTTTCAGGGTATGACTTTCATCAAAAAATACACCTTTTGGGTTTTTGCTCCAATGCCCAATCCTCTTCACTACCCACTCCATTCTCAATATCGTATATTTTTGAGCCAAAGCAAAAGATAAGACACTATGCCCGCAAATCAATATTAAACGCCTTATATAAAAATTTCCTTTTATGTAAATGCCTGCAAACAGTAATATCCATAAAGGGTTTAATACTTTTTAAAACATTCAGAGTCTTTTGGCAATCTCTCCCAAAAGGTTTTCTTTATTAAACGGTTTCTCCAGGAATGAAACATTTCCTAGTGCCTGAAAACACCGGTAGGTTTTCTCATCAAGTGCAGAGGCCATAATGACGGGAACATTCCTGTATCGGCTGTCCTTTCTCAGCGCCGCAAAAATCCTGTCACCCGTAACTCCTTCCATCAGGATGTCAAGGATCACTAAATCATAGTTCTTCTCTTTTGCTTTTTTGAGTCCCTCGTCTGCATTTGAGGCAAGAGTTACGGTAAATTGCTCCCCTTGCAACATATCCTTGTAAAATTCCTGCATTTCCTGGTCGTCTTCTATGATCAATATCTCCTTCATTCCTTTTCAACTCCTTCGAAAAGATTGCACGAAGCCAAATACTCTAACTAACGGTCCTCTGCAGCGGCAAGGTGAAGATAAATTGGGAACCCATTCCCTTTCCCTTCGATTCCACCCAAATTCTGCCTTTATGGATTTGAACAATATTCTTGCATATTGCAAGGCCAATTCCCGATCCATACGCCGAAGGCGTTTCCTTGTAAAACTTCTCAAATACCCGTTTTTTCGGCTCTTCCTCCAATCCTCTGCCCGTATCTCCTATCGTTACCTCTAGTGCATCCGGGAGCACCCTTGCCGATATGCTAATTTTTCCCTGTTCTGTGAATTTTATAGCATTGTCGATCAGGTGTACTAATAACTGGTATATCTTTTCACGGTCTGCCCTTATCGTGGGAAGATCGGACGGCATATCATTGACGACAACATTGCCCTTGCCGGTAGCTGCACCAGTCATTTCACTGACAACCTGTTTCACCACTTCATTGAGAGAAACATTGGACACCTTGAGCGGTTCCATCCCTGATTCCAACCTAGATATTTCAAGAATATTTTTCATACTATTCTTCAATCGGCCGATATTATTTCTGAGTATCTCCTGCACCTGAGCGCCTCGTTCCGGGACACCAGTGCTCCTCGTCTTAAGAGAACGTTCGAACATATCAACAGCCATCTCTATCTTGGCAACAGGGGTCTTCAGCTCATGCGTAACGTCACGAATCAGATTGTTCTTTAGTTCTTCCAATTTTTTTCTTTCAGTAATTTCCCGGCAAAAACCCTCGATGCCAACGATAGTGTTGCCTTCTTTAATCGGAAGCGCTTCGATTGACAACCATACGATCATCCCTTCCTTATGAATCACCCGAAATTCGAAATCCAGTAAAATGCCTCTTAATCCATGTAATAATAAAAAAATTTCATTTTGCACTCTTTCCTGGTCATCACTATGGCAGAGAGATAATCCATATCCACGGTTACGATAAAACTGGTCCGCCGGATAACCAGTGATCTTTTCTACTGCAGGACTCATCAGAAGAAACTCCCCCTCATTCGTACACTCAAAAATAATATCCGGTGAACTTTCGATAATATCCCGGTATTTTTTTTCTGCTTCTTTAATTTTGCTAAAAAGGCGGGTATTCTCAATTGCCAAAGCTAATTGAGGCGCAATTTGTGAGAAAAAATGGATATGTTTCTTTGAATAATAGTCCTTTTGTTTGATGCCAAAATTTACACTCCCAATCACTTTTCCTTTGTATTCTAATGGGAAACCCAGCCGTGATCGAATGCCTTCTTTGCACAAAACCACGTCCGTAAGAAACCGCCCTTCCGACGTATCGCCGACAATCACCGGCTCACGAAATTGCACAACGCGCTTCATCAGGCTTCCTTCCATAGGATATAAGACGCCTTCTTTCAGCGCTGTATCTTCGTAATCCTTTGACAAGACAAAGTTCTCAAAGAGATTATTGTCTTCGCTAATAAGCGTAACGCTCAAACGGTCAAAATCAATTACTTTCAGGAGTTCGTTACTCATCGTCTGGTAAACATCCCGGATATCCAGACTCGAAAAAATAATTTTATTGATATTCAGAATAATCTCTTTTTTACTGGTGAACACGATATTCTTCTATGCGATAAGCGCCTTTAAAGTGTTTTCGTAAATCTGGTATGCCTTCAGGTTAAAGAGGACAAAACGCACTACCTGGATATCTGTGTGATTTTTTAAATAGGTTATCACAGTTTTTAAAGCTATTCCTGCCGCTTCATTCATAGGAAAACCGTACGCCCCCGTACTGATAGACGGAAATGCCACACTTCTGAGTTTATATTGGGATGCAAGACCAAGACTATTTTTATAGGCATTGGCTAATAATTCCGGCTCATGCCTCTTGCCGTCGTGATAAATCGGGCCCACCGTATGGATGACATGCTTTGCCTTCAAATTCCCTCCGGAGGTAATTCGCGCTTCACCCGTTGGACATCCCCCCAACGTTTTGCATTCCTCCAATATCGCTAGTCCTCCTGCCCTGTGAATTGCTCCGTCTACCCCACCACCGCCCAAAAGACTCGAGTTTGCAGCGTTGACAATAGCATCCGTTTCCTGTTCTGTAATATCGCCCTCAGTGAGTTCTAAAACCGCCTTATTTATGGTAATTTTTATCATTTCTGTTATACCGATGGACCCGTTTTCCGTATTCTTTGCACCATGATTTTCAGGAACACTTTAGTTTGGTTATTGGAATTTATTTAATGGTAATTGTCAAGCACAAAAACCTTGTGATAAAACTGAAAGAAATGACTCTTGAATGTATAATATATTCATGTTAACATGTTTTCTTATAGGCCTCTCTTTGATAATCGCTTATTGCTAGAACAGAAATTTTAAAAATCTACGGGGAGTTAGTAATCATGAAAAAAAGGACACATCTGTTTTTTGCTGTAATTGCATCTATTGTTTTGCTTTGGTACGGTTATCCGGGAAGTGCTGGTGAGCTAAAGCATGACGCAACTGCGGCAAAACAATTAGAGATAATCAGAAAAAATTTGAGCCCTTTGACTGAAATGAAATTTAAGGATGCCAAGAAGTATTACGAACAAGCACTGAAAGACCTCAATGCGCTGACCGACAAATATCCCAAAACGGATGAGGCGTTACAGGCAAGGTTTTATCAGGGTGCCGTTCATCAGGAAATGGGTAATTTAAGCGAAGCCATTGCCTGTTTTGACACGGTATTAAAGCAGGGCGAGATTGATCATAATTTTAAGGCCCGCACCTTATACTTTAAGGCAAAGGCACTCTCTGCAAAGGGGGATATAACGGCAGCAAAAGAGACGGTTTTAGAATTACGGCAGATTGAACCCAGGGCTGCCGACTCCTTTGGCAGTGAGTTGAGTGGCATGGTACGGATTGGTGCGGATGCTCCGCCATTCAACGCAATGGACGTTAAGGGAAATCCGGTCGATCTGTCGAAACACAAGGGAAATATTACCATTCTCAATTTTTGGGCAACATGGTGCGACCCCTGTATACAGGAATTTCCGAAATTCAAAAAAATGTATGGTAAGTTTAAAGATAAAGGAGTCCTGTTTGTTGGTATAAGTCTCGACGATGACATCGAAGATTTAAGGGGATTTGTAAAGCAGGAAACCGTAAATTGGCCCCAGATATTTGACGGAAAACGGTGGAAAGGGATGATCCCATCGCTCTATAATGTGGAAAGTATACCTCTGATCATTGTGCTGGACCGGGAAAATAAGGTGCGTTATATCGGAAATGAAGTAGAAAACGTTAGTCAAATCGTGACTACCCTTCTTTCTGAATCAAAGGAATTGCCCTTGTTTCGGTAATGACGGATAGCCCTTGTCTTGGGTTACGGAAAGCCTTTGATACCCAACTGTTTGCTGAACTGTATTACCAGCAATAATATTCCAAATATAATAATGGCAACAATGAGCACCCAGTCTTTCTTCTTTTTGACGACATCGGAGGTCTTTCCTTGGGGAATGACAGGTTTTTTAGTTGCCATCGTGTGCTGATAGTTGGCATTAGTCCTGGATTTCCCTCTCTGCTGGATTTGTATCTTTTCTTGTGCCCCGGATTCCTGAGTTGAATGCGAATTTGGTCCTTTCAAATCCGTGGAGGCGGGGGTTAAAAACTCACCGCAGAACCGGCATTTAATTGCCTCATCCTTGATTTCTTCAGCACAATAAGGACAATTTTTCATAACCTTTTTCTTTTGCCCTTTAAGAAATAGATCCCCAAAAAGGTGACAATACACAACCAGATTTGTATACTAACAACATAGTAGAGAATGCCTTTGACGAGCTTTCCAAAATATGTTCCTTTCCATTTTTCATCTCCTCTTTTAAAAGGATTTTTAAATATGGATAAGCCAACTTTCTTGAGAGGCTTGAAAAGATGTTTAAATGCAGGATCTTTTTTATCCACCTTGATGTACGGAGACTTATAGTCCGATACATCATCCTGGTCATCAGGTGGTTTCGGGGGTTCAGTATAGCGCTTTTCAAGCTGCCGAGTTGTTTCCAATACATTTTGCTGCCTTCGCTCTAACACGGCAGGTTTCTCATTTGTAAGCGGCGAAGGTCTCTCTGGCGGCGGAGGTGGTGGTGGTGCTACCGGTTTTTCCTCTTCAGCTTCCTCTTCCCGAACTCTTGATTCAGGGACGCGGGTATCAAGACCTGTCGTTTCCGGCGGTCTTGTCTCAGCATGCGGGGAAGTTTCGGCCGTTGTCTCTGAAGGTTGTGATTTTTCAGGTTCCGGTTCTTCTTCCGGCTCTTCCCTTTTTGGTGGTGTTACAGGCTTTACCACCTGCGGAGAGCCCCCAACCATACTTTGCATGCGTTCCTCAATCAGTTTTTTGTATTTTTGCAACTCTTCCTCTGCTTTATCATTCATGCCTAATTTCTTGTATGCCAGCCAAAGTCTCTGGTATGCCTCAACATATTCTGGCTTAATCCGGGTAACCTTGGTAAACTCCTTCACTGCATCGTCAAACATATTTTGTCTAAAATAGATGCTCCCCATCCCAAAATGGGCTTCAGCATGATCCGGATTAATTTCTATAACCTTCTTCAACATCTCGAGGGATTGATCCAGCTTCCCCAGTTTGTACAGGTTGTATGCATCCAGATAACATCTGTTTGCCTCATCATCACGGTCGGCAAAAAGCGGCTGAAAAGATAGTGCACCGGTGACAATAACCATGGACAAGAATACGAAGAGATATTTCTTCATGGATAGCATTGAAATCCCTTTGCTCTCATAATTCAAAATAAATATTATTTGCTTTCTTTAAGTCTTTCATAAGAAGCCAATACCCTGTCGGCTTCATCTTCCATACCTTTTTTTTTGTAGATCAGATACATCTCCTGATAGATGCTAATGAGATCAGGGTTTATGGTCAAAGCCGTCTTCAGCTCTGTTAATGCATCATCAAGGAGGTCTTTTTTATTATAAATCATGCCAAGGGCAGCATGCGCCTCAGCATTGAAATGGTTTTTGCTCAGGGATTCCTTTAACACCGCAACAGCCTCATCCAGTTTGCCTTGTTGTACATATTCCCCAATCGTTTGAAAATGGGATGCAGAGCGGTGTAATCGCTTTATGTACACGAGAAAACTGATAGAGATCAGGAGGATTACCAGAGCAGCGCCGATAAGCAACAAGGTCATTTGCCGTTTCATAATTTCATCTCTATTGTGCAAAATTCATGATTCATGTGCCAGATTTTCTGTCTCTTTCATTACGCCAGCCGTATGCCTAATTCATTCAGCTGTTGTGCATCGACTTCTGACGGCGCATTGGTCATGAGGCAGGTAGCTTTCTGCGTCTTCGGAAATGCGATAACCTCTCGGATATCGTCAAGCTGTAACAACAGCGTAACCATGCGGTCAACCCCTAATGCGATACCACCATGAGGAGGTGCACCATACTTCAGAGCGTCAAGCAAAAATCCAAATTTCATAGAAGCGCTCTCATCATCTATACCAAGTAAACGGAAGACCCTCTGCTGAACCTCGGGCGTGTGAATACGGATACTGCCCCCGCCAAGTTCCACACCATTGAGTACAAGGTCATACGCACGAGCCTTCACCTCCAAAGGTTTCTCTTCCAGAGAGGGAAGATCGTCAGGATGCGGTGAAGTGAAGGGGTGATGGAGTGCCTCATACCGTTTTGCCTCGTCGTTATAATCGAATAAGGGAAAATCAACAACCCATGAAAAATTGAATAAACTGCTATCAATCAGCTTGTTTTTCTGGCCAAGATGAAGACGGAGTTGTGCAAGTGACTGGGAGACCACTCTGGGCTTATCAGCAACAAAAAGGAGTAAATCCCCTTTTTGCGCTTCCATATGCTTTTGCAATTTTTCCAGAATTTCTGCCGGAAAGAATTTCTTTATTGATGAGGACAAACCGGTTTCTTCAACCTTAAACCAGGCAAGTCCTTTTGCCCCAAACTGTCCGACAAAGGCCGTCAAATCATCGATGTCTTTTCTTGAATAATTACTACAGCCATTCGCATTGATGCCTCTGACCTGTCCACCCGATCTTACCGTTTCCAGAAACACCTTGAAGTCTGATTTCTGAACGATATCAGATACGTCTCTTATCTTCATACCAAAACGCAAATCCGGGGCGTCACAGCCATACGATGCCATGGCCTCCCGGTATGAAAGACGCGGAAACGGGGTGACAATCTTTCTGCCTATGATCTTTTCGAAGATCGTCGCCATAAGTCCCTCAATGACCTGAATAATGTCATCTTCGTCCACAAAGGACATCTCCATATCCATTTGAGTAAATTCAGGCTGACGCTGGGCACGAAGGTCCTCGTCACGGAAGCAACGTACAATCTGAAAGTAACGATCGTATCCGGCCACCATGAGAATCTGCTTGAAAAGTTGGGGCGACTGCGGTAATGCATAAAATTTTCCCAGGTTGACCCGGCTGGGCACTAAATAGTCACGCGCCCCTTCCGGAGTGCTTTTTGTTAAAACCGGCGTCTCGATATCGACAAAATTCAGGCGGTCAAGATATTCGCGTATTGCCTGGCAAACTTTGTGACGGAAGATTAAACGCTTCTGCATTGCAGATCGTCTCAGATCCAGATAACGGTGCTTGAGCCGTAACTCCAAAGACACCTTACTCTCATCCGTAATTTCAAAGGGCGGCGTCTCCGATTTATTGAATATTTCAAGGGTATCCGCGTATACCTCTATTTCTCCTGTATCAAGATTGGCATTTACGGTGCCTGCCGGACGCGCCGAAACAACTCCCCGCACTGCCACCACATATTCAGGTCTCAATTGGCCGGCGGTATCGTAGAGACCCTTCCCGCTATTGGGATTAAAAACCACCTGTGTAATACCATACCGGTCACGCAAATCAATAAAGATTAATCCTCCGTGATCGCGAACGCTGCTCACCCAACCTGCAAGAGTGACGTCCGAATTCACGTCGGTTACGCGTAGCTGACCACTGGTATGCGTTCGTTTCAATTTCGACATGATATATCAACTATCTCCCGGAAATTTAAGATTTGCTAACCCTTGGCGGATGCCCCTGTATTCAGAAACCACTTGATGATTTCGCTTTGTTTCAGGGAAACTTCTTCGCCCGTCGCCATTATCTTGACCTTAACATCGCCACGCGCCAATTCGTCCGGACCCAAAACAATAACGTACTTTACTCCCAATTTATTTGCGGTACGCATCTGCGCCTTCAGGCTTCTTCCCTCATAGTCAAAATCGGCGGAAAGATTGGCTTTTCGTAAAAGGTTGAGCAGGCAAAAACAGTGCTTTTTGGTTTCGTCACTGATGGAGACGACATAAATGGAAGGTGCCGGACCGCAAACTTCCTGTGAAATGGATTTATGACGTGCCATAACATTCTCAAGCGCGAGGATCGTGGCCTCCATCCCGATAGCAAATCCTACAGAACCAATGGGAGGTCCCCCAATGTCAGAAATCAAATTATCATATCGTCCGCCTGCACAGATGGCATCACGCGCACCCAATGACGAGTGGGTGATTTCGTAAACAGTCTTGGTATAATAATCCAGTCCCCGCACCAGATGTGCATCGGCAATATACGGAATACCGATCTCCAAAAGGGCTTCTCTCACCGTTCCAGCGTGAGACTGACATGCCTCGCACAAATAATCGTTGATAGAAGGCATGTGATGGCTGATCGTCTTACATGCCTCGTTTTTACAATCAAGGATACGAAATACATTCCGGTTGAGCCGTGACTGGCAAAGTTCACACAGTGCCTGCTCATGTTCCGAGAGCTTTTCCTTCAGGATATGCCTGAAAACAGGCCTGCACTGCTCGCAACCAATAGAATTTATCTTTACCTTATACCCTTTCAGGCCGATTCGGTCGAATATCCGGGTTGCCACACTGATGGTTTCTACATCGAGCAAAGGATCGGTCGCACCCACCGCTTCTATCCCCATTTGATGAAATTGCCGGAGACGCCCGGCTTGAGGGCGTTCCTTTCTGAATTGAGGACCGATATAATAAAATTTCTGAAACTTTTTTGTCTTGTACAATTCATACTCTAAATATGCCCGCATAACGGGCGCCGTGCTCTCAGGGCGCAGGGTAATGCTCGAATCTTCGCTATCAGAAAAGGTATACATCTCTTTCTCAACAATATCCGTGGCTTCCCCAATGCTTCTGATAAACAAGCGCGTATCTTCAAAAACAGGGGTACGGATCTCATAATACCCGCAGAGTTCAAACTCCTGACGCCCTGCTTCCTCGAGATTCCGCCATAAAGTCCATTTTGTCGGAAGGATATCCTCTGTGCCCCTGGGCGCTTTAAAGGCGTACTCGACTTTTTTCTCCGTATTCACATCCATCGCACCAATCCTAATTGTTTTATACAACGTTGCCAATAATAAATCGACGTGATTCTTCCTCTATCCTGTTCCCCCTTTACCAGAAACGGAAAAATGCGTATGGTGTCCATATTTCCATCTCCCATAATGGGGTAGTGCAATAGAAGGAGCATTATTTGACAAAAAAATAATTATACTTATCCGGAGCTAATATGCAAGGCTTTCTTTTGCATCAGGGATTGAAACTGATTCACGCAATATGGACAACCGTTGGCATGAAATGCATGATTGACAATACCACAAATCTCAAAGAACAGATGTTACGGTATCCTGTGGACAAAAACACCATTCGAATTAATGAATAAACAAAAATATTAGCCTTATCATTCCTATGGCCAGGAGAATAATTCCTATAAACTTCGCGAGCCTTTGGAGAAATATCAGCAATATACCAAATCCTATAATGAGATAGGGACTGGCTCCGCCGATAAAATTAGCAATCCGCTGTGGAACCGATGTCATAACGGAACTTGCTTCCTGCCCAAAAACGGTATTCGATGCAAAAAATGTTATCAGTAATAAAGCAATAATTACCCCTATTTTCATATCCAATTCCTCGTATTCTTGTTAAAAATCTTCATTCCAGATTAGAATGTCTTTTATGCATTTCGTTTACTGAACTCTTAAGTATTTTTACCAATGAAAGGATGATCCCGTCCAGGTAGACAAGACATGCCTGCTCAAAGAGTGTGCTGCGAAACTGAATCGATCCGCTGTCCTTGTGGTTTGTGCTTACCTCCTTTACCGGTAATTCAACAACAATGTCTGCCTGTCCGGCAAGCGGAGAATTTTTTTGAGAGGTTACGGCAACTACGACAGCACGGGCTTTTTTTGCCAGCCCTGCAATATAACGGGTAATGTGCGTGCTTCCAGAACTGCTGCAGGCGATTAAAAGATCCCCTTGGTCAATATTTGGAGTTGTAGCGTCGCCAACACAGTATGCATTCAGCCCTATATGGGTGAGTCTCATAGCAAAGGTACGGGATACCAGCCCTGATCGCCCCTGGCCGGTAACGAATATGTTTTTTGCTGAAAGAAGAGACGACAGGAGTTCTTCATAGGCATGCTCATCGATCTTTTCAAGTACCGAATGAATTTCATCCAGGATAATCTGGGTAATTGCCTTGACCCCAATAGAGTCAGTCCCAATTTTCAATGCACGTTCCTTTCAAAAGATTTTGGAACAATACCAGCGCAATGTTTGAAGATCATGATAAAACTTCAGAATTATACAATTTGCTCTCTGTAATTACAAGATATCAGATTCTTTTTGATAAAAACCACACCTAATTTTTAATGAAGTTACCGCCGTCACTTTTAATGAAGCAACAACCATTTTTTGATTGGCACACATATTTTTCTATGATATGTATCCAACACATACAAGTAATTCAGTACCAATAATACATACCGACAAAGGCGGAATATTTAGCGAAGGGGGACAAATCCCCGGTTTGTAGTAACATCACTAAAATCGGAGGAGAGAGACGCCAGGAGTCTTCATGAGTAAGAGTATTGTGCACCGGGGGGGAGATGGAAAACAGGATCAAGGAACAGCAATTACATTTGTTTGCCGACCGGACAAGCACCGAGACGATGCGTGCCAATCAACTGAGGCTGTAGTTCTCATCAGTGGCTTATCGTATTACCGTATAAAAACTTCTTTTTTTGTAAGTTTTCCTTTGTGTCCTTTGTGTAAGATTTTGTGTGCTTTGTGGTTAAACTCTTTTTTATTACGGCTTTGCTGCGCTATGTGTTACACAACGAATTAAGACGGACAGGGCTTTGTTCAACAGAATTCTCGCAGGCACAGTGCAACACGACCCGCACAAAACTGCTCAAGATTGGCGCACAGGGAAAGGTGAATGTAAGGAGAATAGCCGTTTGCCTGTCCAGTGCTTATCCCAATAAAGAAATCTTTCAGCTCGCTTTTCAAAACATTCACAAAGCGTATCCCATGCTCTGCTGAGGTTCAGAAAAGATTCACCTGTGGAGTATGATTGCTAAGCCGGACAGGAGCGCTACGCCCAAAATACGCCTTTTTGCGGTATGTCCCGGTGAATTTTCAGTAAAATCTTTAAATTATTCATTTTTATTGCAGAACAACCGAAAAATCTGTCTGATAAAGCAACCTTGTAACGCATCCTGAGACCTTTTGACATCACAAATTACCCTCGGTGAGAAATGCGGATTAACCGGGCGGTATCATCACAAAGGCGTCATTTCCCCATCCTGGCTGCCTGATGGGATGAAGTATATCTACCTGTCGACCCACCAAAAACAGCAACAATAATTCTGACTATCCCGGTTGCTTCTGAAAGACTTTTTGAATACTAAGTTTCGGTGACCTAGCCATTCGCTAACACCCCATTAACTACCAAAAAGAAG
>JAJTXE010000002.1:132790-147630 GCA_021463795.1 Candidatus Brocadia sp.
CCCTTTCCATTGTGGATGATGGGTCTCTGGTGGGTGAAGCGGGGTACGATAAATATGATAATGAAGGTACCCCGACGCAAAAAACATATCTTATAAAAGATGGTGTCCTGGCAAGTCGCCTCCATTCGCGGGAAACAGCTGCAAAGATGCAGGAAAAGCCGACTGGCAATGCACGGGCAATAGGGTATGGCCATGCACCCATCGTACGCATGACCAATACCTATATGGAGCCCCGCGATTACACCTTTCAGAAAATGCTCTCTGAGGTGGATAACGGTATTTATGCCATTGGATCCCTGGGAGGACAGACAAACATGGAAATGTTTACCTTCAGCGCTGAAGAGGCTTATATGATAAGAAACGGGAAGTTGCAGGAAAAGGTGCGGGATGTTGTTCTTACGGGAAATGTGTTTGAGACGCTGATGAATATTGATGCTATTGGAAACGATCTTGAAATTTACGGAGGTCTTGGGGGATGCGGCAAAGGCGGGCAATCGCCGCTGCGGGTCAGCGATGGCGGTCCGCACGTTCGTATACGGAACGTTGTTGTCGGGGGGAGATAAATGGAAATTTTAGAACTTCTTGCATTTGCTAAAAAAGAGAATGCCTCGGATATTCATATTAGTTCAGGTGAACCACCCATAATACGTATCCATGGGGATATCAGAAAACTTGACATTCCTCCACTGAGTAACCATGAAGTACACAACATCCTTTATGGAATTCTTACTGATCGGCACCGGAAAGACTTTGAAGAACACCACGAGCTTGACTTTTCTCTTCAATATGGTGAGATGGGACGCTTTAGGGTAAATGCCTTTATACAAAGCAGGGGAGAATCTATCGTCTTCAGGACGATACCTACCGTTATCCCCACGCTGGAACAGCTTAATATGCCGAAAATAGTTGGTGAATTAACAAAAAAAGAGAAGGGGCTTATCCTCGTTACCGGACCAACCGGGAGCGGGAAGTCGACTACCCTTGCTGCAATGATCGATATGATCAACCGTGATGAAAAATGTCATATTCTCACGGTAGAAGATCCTATAGAGTTCCTTCATCGGTCAAAAACCTCACTTGTCAACCAGAGGGAATTGGGCCCTCATACCCATAGCTTTGCAAACGCCCTGAGGTCAGCGCTGCGGGAAGACCCTGACATTATTCTGGTCGGCGAAATGAGAGATTTGGAGACCATTTCTCTGGCACTTACCGCAGCGGAGACGGGCCACCTTGTTTTTGGCACATTGCATACATCCAGCGCACCAAAAACAGTAGACAGGATCATTGACGTTTTTCCGCCCAATCAGCAGGAACAGGTACGGACGATGTTTTCTGAGTCGTTACAGGCGGTGATTACTCAACAGCTTATCAAGAAAAAGGACGGAACGGGACGGGTCGCCGCATTGGAGATAATGATAGGCACACCGGCGGTAAGAAACCTGATACGGGAAAATAAGATAGCCCAAATTCCTTCATCGATACAAACGGGACGGCAGCACGGTATGCAGACGATGGATCAGTCATTGATAGAACTCTGCCAGAAAGATTTGATTGCAAAGGAAGCGGCAGAACCTCTGGTCAGCAGTCCAAGCGTTTTGAGCAGCCTTAACAAGACATAGGCAAGAAGGTCGTAGGCATCATGGCAAGTCTTTCGGTAGATGAAGGTGTGGTAAAGTCTGCAGAAAAGTCAGGAATTTTCGTGCTTGCAAATGGGTGATACGTTAATGGAGATTAAGAACACAAGGGGGGTTAGGCCGAAGAAGTGGTGAAGACATGGAAATAAAAGAACTCTTACAGGAAATGGTACGCCTTGATGCGTCGGATATCTATATTACGGTTGATCTTCCCCCCATTTTCCGCAAAGAGGGAACAAACTCTCCTATGGATGTCAAAAAGCTTACTTCAGAAGATACTCGTTTGCTGGCAGAACAGTGTATGAATGAAAAACAGCGGAAAGAGTTTTATGAAAATATGGAAATGAATCTGGCCTTGTATTACCAGGAACTGGGTCGCTTTCGGGTAAACATCTTCTTTCAGCAAAGAAACATTGGTCTTGTTATTCGGCAAATAAAAATCAAAATCCAAACGGTTGATGATCTATGCCTTCCCCAAATATTTAAAGATATAGCGATGACAAAAAGGGGGATGGTTGTGGTTGTCGGCGCAACAGGCTCAGGAAAATCAACTACCCTTGCGGCAATGATCGATTACAGAAATGCCAATAACCCGGGGCATATCATTACGATAGAAGACCCTATTGAATTTGTGCACCAGCACAAAAAATCAGTTATTACGCAAAGGGAGGTTGGCATTGACACGTTATCATTTGCTGATGCTTTAAAAAACACTTTGCGACAGGCTCCCGATGTTATCCTCGTTGGTGAGATCCGCGATACGGAAACTATGGAATCAGCTATAAATTTTTCGGAAACCGGGCATCTCTGCCTTGCGACACTCCATGCCAATAATGCCAATCAGGCAATAGAACGTATCATCAACTTTTTCCCTGCAGAACGTCATGAGCAGATATATTTGTTACTTTCTCTTAATCTCCGGTCTATTGTTTCACAAAGGTTAGTGCCTGCAAAGGATGGGAAAAGGGTCGCAGCCTTCGAGACATTGCTTGATACGCCAAGGGTGAAAGACCTTATCCTGAATAAACAGATCGATTGGCTAAAAAAAACTATGGCCCAGGGGAATCGAGAAGGCATGATGACTTTTGATCAATCATTATTTAACCTTTATAAAGAAGGCAAGATTAGTTACGAAAATACTATTGCCTATGCTGACAGTGCCAATGACCTGCGTTTGCGAATAAAGACGGAAGGGCTTGGAGAAGGAAAGGAAGACAAAGCCGCGAGTTTTCGGCTGAAGTAATAAGAAACGTAATAAGGTAGTTTTTTGAAAAAGTAGGGACGATGCATTTGCTGTAATAGTTATGAACGCATTCATACCGTAACGGAATGGGCAAATGCTTCGCCTCTGCCCTGCACGGCAAATATCGCAGTTATTGAAAATTTTAAAGAAAAGAGAGATTTTATAAGGTAACACTATATCGGTGGTGAATGTTTAGAGGGAAAGGATATCAATATCGGTAAATTCCTTAACATAGACGTTCTCATGGAAACAAAACGAGGTCAAACTGATGAATAAAGTTGAAGAAAAAATCCTGGAATTGGCTTTGAAACAGACGCTTTCTGCAGAGGTTCTTTATGATGAAGGTAAGTCACGGTCGGTGAGTTTTGAAAACAACAAGTTAAAATATGTCAGTACAAAATCGATACGTGGTATCGGTCTCCGGGTAATTAAGGATGGAAGGATTGGTTTCTCCAGCACGACCGATTTCAGAAAACCGGATGAACTGGTTGCTCATGCCATAGAGAGCGCTAAATTTGGACAGATCGCTGCCTTTGAATTTCCTTCGAAGAATCATTTCCCAAAGATTGCGGTCTTTGATCAGCAGGTCTTAGACTATCCGATTCATCAATGTGTAGACATCGGAAAAGAGGCTATTGCAAAGGCATTGTCGGTGAATTCTGGTTACGAATGTGGTGTGAGTATGGGAAAAGGGCACGGGATGCGGAGGCTCATCAATTCAAAAGGACTGGATATTTCTATTGCGTCTACATCATTTAGCTTTGGCATAGAGATATTAGAAGTGAAAGGACAGAGCCTGCTCTGGATCGGGGAGGGAGAAAGCTCCAGGGGTCTTGTGACCGATCTCAATAAACATCTTGATAAAGCTTTGCAGAGTTTAACGCTTGCCCAAAAAGAACTGAAACTGAAAACCGGCGTTTACCCGGTCGTGGTTACTGCAAAGGCCATGGGCAACTTGCTTGCGACATTTGAAAGCGGCTGCAACGGAAAGCTGGTGCAAAAAGGCGCATCACCTCTTACCAATAGGTTGGGTGAAAAGATACTCGATGAACGGGTGAGTATCTATGACGACTCCACGATTGATATGGCCGATTCCAGCTATCCGTGGGACGGGGAAGGTGTGCCTTCACAGCGTACGCCATTGTTTGAAAAGGGTGTTTTGAAAAATTATATCTTTGATTTGCAAACGGCAGGAATTATGAAGGCAAAATCCACCGGGAATGGCGGAAGAAGTTTTGCCTCTCAGCCATCGCCTGGCAATGCAAACGTTACGGTTGAACCTGGCAATATGACGCTGGAAGCCATGATAAAAGATATCAAATATGGTGTACTCGTGGATCAGGTACTCGGTGGTGGTCAGAGCAATATCCTTGCGGGTGAATTTTCTGTTAATATCGACCTTGGATACCTGATTGAGAACGGGGAAATTATCGGCAGGGTAAAGGACTGTATGATAGCGGGCAATGCCTTTGAGGTATTTAATAACATCGTAGCGATCGGGGATAAGGCCGAATGGCACGGATCAACAAAAGTGCCTCCCTTTTACTTTCAGGCAATGAACATTGCGGGAAATGCTGAATGATTTTTCAATGGTATTGAAGTATATCCTTTTGAGAAGTCTTTCCGTCTTGAAAACCTGAACCACATACCATAATCCTGCCGGTACAATATGCCAATCTTATGTAGTGGTTAAGGGCTTTGCAATTTTCCACCACAGAATTTACAGAAGTGGGCATCGGCGTCATGCCCCTCTCTGCCGCATGAAGGGCAACTGTGGGTAGATTTGATATGCGTTGTCTTTGCAAATTTTACCAATTCGGCAGTTACTATTCCTGTAGGGACTGCGATAATGCCGTAGCCTAAAAGCATAATGAGGGAAGCAAATAATCTGCCTGCGGGTGTTTTTGGTGCAATATCGCCATAACCTACCGTGGTAATGGTTACAATTGCCCAGTAAATGCTTTGGGGGATATTGTCAAAGCCATGTTTCTCGCCCTCAATAAGGTGCATAAGGGAACCTATGATAACGACAAGCACCAAGAGAAAGAGAAGGAAGACACCGATTTTGATGGAACTGATATAAAGAGCCCTTGTTAAGTGGTGAGAAGCCTCGATAAAATTCCACATCTTCAGGATTCTGAAAACCCTCAATATACGGAATGTCCGGATGACGATGAGGTATTTTGTCCCAGTAAAAAAATAACTGAGATACAAGGGAAGAATGGACAGGAGATCGATCATGCCCATGAAGCTGAAAAGATATTTCAGGGGTTTCTTTACGCAAGTGAGCCTGAGTGCAAATTCAATACTGAAAAGGATCGTTATGGCCCATTCAGTATATAATAATATTTTTCCATAGCGAATACTCATCCTCTCGATGCTATCGAATGATACAATGAGAACGCTGATTATGATGCAAAAAACAAGGGTGATATTGAAGCTTTTACCCCCGAGGGTATCAGATTCATAGACAACACGAAAAAGTTTTTCCCTGAAAGTTTTTTCAGATATTTGTTGTTCAATCTTTTTCATAGTCCTTGAAAATAAATCTTTCAACTGCTCACTCCCAAACGCCTGTTTGGGAGTGCAAGGGACGAGAAACCCGGTTTCTCTGCAATGGTGTTCCCAGGCAGGAGTATGGGAACAAGCAGGAGTAGTTTATTGAAAGGCAATTTTTAAAACGGCTAAAATGTTACAAAGCTCTAATACTGTAAGATATCAGGTAATTTTTCGCAATTTAATTCTTTTTCAGGATTCTTACCTCTTTTCTCAAAAACAGACTACAATATTTAATAATGATTGTTAATTACTTTTTGTTTGAATTTCATCCGGATATTTTTATATCATAGAAAAACCAACCCTGACAGGGTTGATTCACACGTTTTGTGCTCAGGATTTTGTCTTTTTTAATCTGTTTGGTTTAGGAGGAAACATGGAAAAAATAAACGAGAAAATTTACAAGGTGTTATGTGACATATACACGGCTGAAATTGGTGCAGTAGGTATCTACATGGACCAGCATACGAAATGTACAGATATGGGATATCAGAAGCTTGCTGACACGCTAAAAGCCGATGCAATAGATGAAATGAAGCATGCAGAGATCCTGGCTGAGAGGGTGTTGATGCTGGGCTCAACGGTGAAATATCAGAAACACCTGTTGCCGGAAGAGAAACAATGTGATATTGTTGCCATGCTAAAACTGAATATCAATATAGAGATTGAAGCAATCGAACGCCTTAATGATGGTATTACCCTCTGCTTTCATGAAAAAGATCACGGCAGCAGAATGCTGTTAGAGGAAATTCTGAAATCAGAAGAAAAGCATTTGAGTGATTTGCAAATAAAGGTAAATAATATCGAAAAATTCGGCAATCAGTATATTGTAAGCCATCTGATGTAATTCAGTTATGCAGCCAGGATTTTGTTAATTCACTGTGGTCTATGTGTATGTTTTTTTTATAAACAACGTAATATCAGGTAATAAGAAATGATTCACTGATTTGCCCGTTATCTTTCTGAAAACACTGCGATAAGGGTAAACCCTGAGTGATCAGGGGGCACAAAGTAACAGGGTCTCGCTGAGCCATTTTAAACTGTTTCAACGGCTTGATCGGTTTATGAGACAGCCTTACTGCCGAAGATGTTTTGATAAACATTTTTGCAGTAAGGCTTTTTTGTTTTCCAATGGTATGAAGATAGAATGTCAGGGAAGTATGATGATCCTTATAGATGGCGGGTGTTAGCTATGCATGAAATACTGTTTCTTCGTATGATACAGGCGGCAGGAAAATATGGATAGCAGATAGCTTGAAGTGGGTGATATATAGAGACAAAAAACTGGCGATTGGAACCATCTGAAAAGAGAACCTATAAAATGATTTCAGGGTAAAGAGTTGCTGAGGTATGAGTCTTCACGGATAATAAGAGATAGCCAATAAGAAGTACAAGAAGTAAAGGAGGATAAGTCCATGGCAAAAAGGAAGGAAGAGAAGCGCGTTCTGGATGCGCGTCCTGATACGCTTGATTTTCGTGATAAGATGTATGTACCCACCCTGATGGAAGTACCAACCTACATTGATCTTGATGACTATAGGAAATTGTGCGTTCCTGTCCTTAACCAGGGCACTGAGGGGGCCTGTACCGGCTTTGGTTTAGCGACGATGGCGAATTATCTCCTCCGTAAGCGTAAGGTGATACCGGATACTACCCCGGTAAGTCCACGGATGTTTTATGAAATTGCCAGGCGCTATGACGAATGGATGGGAGAAGAGTATGAAGGTTCGAGCGCCAGAGGAGCAATGAAGGGTTGGCATAAACATGGAATTTGTGCAGAAACGCTCTGGCCATACAATCCGGTCAAACCAGATTGTCATCTGACCTATGAGCGATTGAAGGATGCAGCAAGACGTCCTTTGGGCGCCTATTTCAGGGTGAACCATAAGGACCTCGTTGCCATGCACACCGCACTGGCAGAAGTAGGGATCCTTTATGCAACTGCCCTTGTCCATGACGGCTGGAATAAAATTGGTGACAATGGAGTAATTCCTCTTCATGATGAGATTCTCGGTGGACATGCCTTTGCTATCGTAGCCTTTGATGATCGGGGTTTTTGGATTCAGAATTCCTGGGGGGATACATGGGGGAAAGGCGGATTTGCCTTATTTCGGTACGATGATTGGTTGAAACATGGCACCGATGTCTGGGTAGCCCGGTTAGGTGCTCCGGTTATCTTGCAAACACCGGAGGCCGTCGCTACGAGTCAGTCGAGTATAGCAATACAAACGAAAACGTACGCCTATCAGGATATCTATCCTCATATCATAAGTATCGGCAATGATGGTTTTCTCAGAGAAAGCGGCACCTATGGCACATCAGAAGCAGAGGTTGCCGCCATCTTTCGTGATGATTTTTTACGGATTACCAGGGATTGGAGCAAGAAAAGAATCCTTCTTTACGCCCACGGAGGGCTTACCAGTGAACAGACTGCTATACAACGTATTGCAGATTACCGCGCCGAAATGTTGGGAGCAGAAGTATATCCGCTTGCATTTATCTGGAAGAGTGACTTTTGGACGACATTGACCAATTTACTGAAAGATGCGGTGAGCCGGCGACGACCGGAAGGGTTTCTTGATGATGCAAAGGACTTTATGCTCGACCGGCTTGATGATGCATTAGAGCCACTTATTCGAATGCTGGGAGGCAATCTCATATGGGGTGAGATGAAAGAAAACGCTATGGGCGCAACATTAGAATCGCAGGGCGGTGCGCGTATTGCCATGAAATATCTCGCTGAATTGCTGTCAAAAGACGCATCTGTTGAGGTTCATATCGCAGGGCATAGCGCCGGAGCCATATTTCACGCCCTTCTTATCCAGATATTGACTGAGACAGGGAAGATAACCTCCGGACCGTTGAAGGGAAAAAAAGGCTATGGATGCAGGGTCTCCTCATGCACCCTCTGGGCCCCGGCATGTACGATAGCATTATTTAAACAAACCTATTTGCCCGCAATTCAAAACGGAGGCATTGGGAGATTTGCCCTTTTTACCCTTACGGACCATGCTGAGCAGGATGATCATTGCGCATCGATCTATCATAAATCGCTTCTTTATTTGGTCTCCAGTGCCTTTGAGGAAAAAACGCGTATTCCTTTGTTCCGTGACGGAGAGGCGATTCTTGGCATGGAGAAATTTGTAAGAGCCGACCGTGACATAATGAAGCGTATCGACACAAAAAAATTCGAGTGGGTTCTTTCACCGAACAATGCAAACGAGGGTTCTCCAGATCATTCGACGGCGAAAGGTCATGGTGATTTCGATGACGACGAGGCAACGCTGCGCGCTACCCTTGCCCGTATCCTTCAGAAATCAGAGGTAAAGGTCTCATTTCCTATTCACCGTTCCGCATCTTCTTTGCAAAATAAGAGACAGAGATTGGCGTGATGCGCATGAAGGATAAAAAAACTTCGGAAAAAAGAAGGATTTTACACAGTAAATGTAATCATTAAACGGATTTAGTTTTTTGAAAAATATAATTAATGGTGATGTTTGCCGCGCAGGGTAGGGGCGAAGCATTTACTATCGTTGGTAATGTATGCGTTCTTACACAAGTCAGTAAATGCTTCACCCTTACTTTTTTTCATGGTAAAAAATGAGCGTTTGAAACAATCCGGTTGCACTACCGGTTATGAATGTTAACCCTTTCCCCGGTTTTCAATATATCTATTTTTCCGAAATCTTCCATCTTGTTTAATTCTGTTGTATTAAATACCGGTCCATCAATACATACCCGCTGACCGCTACAGTCACACTGTCCGCAGATACCAAAGCCACATTTCATATACCGGTCCAGAGATACTTCGCACTCGATCTGGTGTTTTTTGGCTAAGTCAACGATCTTGTACATCATCTTCTCCGGACCACACGTATAGACCTTGCTATAAGTTTGTGTGTTTAACAATTCCATTAAGAAATCGACGGTTGTTCCTTTAAAGCCAGCAGTACCGTCTTCGGTACACAATTTCATTCCGGGAAAACGTTCTCGGTAGATTATTTCAGAGACAGTACGTGCCCCCTGTATAATAGTTGCGCCAGTTAATCTGTCCACAAGGGTTGTCAGAGACGCCATGCCAATACCACCTCCGACCACACATGAATTTGAGTTTGCTTGTAAATTAAATCCCTTGCCATAGGGACCACGAATTCCAATGAGATCACCGGCTTTTTTCTTGTGAATGGCATGAGTAAATACCCCTCTCTTTAAAACGGAAATCCCCACAATATCCTTTTGAATATAAGATATGGTAAAGGGTTTTTCATCGATGAGAGGTATCCAGACCATGATATACTGCCCCGGGACAAAATTCAGGTTGGATTTAAAAAAAAAGGTCTTTACACCAGGAGATTCTTCTGCAACATTGCATATTTTTACCATCCTTGGCTGTTCAATCATGGGCTACACCTATAATCTTATTAACCTTATCAAAACCGTTTTCTTCCATCCATTGTGCCATTTCTTCGCACACTTTTTTAAAAACCTCAATACCGCGGTAATAAACACCTGTCCCTATGCCCACGGCGGACGCCCCCGCCATCATCATCTCAATCGCATGCCGGCCCGTGGAAATTCCTCCCACACCGATAATGGGGATTTTTACGGCCTTGTAGAGATCAAACACGCATCGCACGGCAATGGGTCGTAAGGCATCACCGGTTACGCCACCTACTTTAAAGTCCAAAACAGGCTTTTTGGCTTCAACATTGATGATCATGCCGGGTCCCATGGAGTTTACGGCCGTGATGGCATTGGCGCCGGCATCTTCCGCAGCCTTTGCGATCGTGCAGATTTCAGGAATATTGGGTGATAGTTTAACAAATATGGGTAATTGAGTTACCTTTCTCACCTCAGAAGTTATGGCAAACGTGGCTTCAGGGGTTCCCTGCCCCGCGAGAAGCCCAAATCCCGGGGTATGCGGGCAGGAAAGGGGTATTTCGATCGCTGAAAATTTTGCTCCGGAAAGACCTTCGACAACCCGTGCAAAATCTTCTTTCTGTGTGCCAATAACACTAGCAATTACCGGTGCATTTACCTCCTGAAGACAGGAAAACTCTCTGGCTGCCGCATCGACACCAGGATTTGAATAGCCCACCGCGTTCAGCATGCCTCCCTCAAAGGTGATAACCGTGGGATTTTTGTGGCCTTCCCTGGGTTCCCTGCTGACAGATTTAATCGTTACTGCGCCTGCGCCATTCCCGGCAACCCTCTTAAGGAGCGCCTTCGTCGTGCCCAAAATACCGGATGCCAGGATAGTGGGATTTCTTAATGTTAAATTACATAATTGAATAGATAAATCTACACTTGTCATGGGAATTATTAAGAACGGAAATTATAATTTTTTACCTGTAAAATAAACGGCTTTTATTATATAGGCAAAAATGAAAAATCAAAGGGTAAAAAATATGAAGATTTCCTATTGACAATTAAAAAAACTCATATACTATTTTCCATAAGGCCTGCATGAATAAACTATGTTCCCGTATCTGTCGGGTTTTGTCTTTTTAGACTTGTTTGCATTAGGAGGTGTTTTGAGGTGAAAATTCTTGGAATTGATCCTGGCACACAAATCGCTGGTTATGGGTTAATCGAACAGACAGGTTCAAGCATAAGAACCATTGAGTATGGTTCCATTCACGCCAACAAAAACCAAACTTTCCCCCAACGACTTCACACGATCCATATGAAAATCATGGATGTCATAGCAAATCACCAGCCAGATGAGATGGCAATAGAGGAGGTCTTTTACAGTAAAAATATCAAGTCGGCTATCCGGATTGGTGAGGGCAGGGGGATTGTCTTTTTGTGTGCTGCGCAGGCAAATATTCCCATTACCGAATACGCTGCTACCGTTATCAAGAAGGCGGTTGTAGGAAATGGCAATGCACACAAGGAACGGGTACAGGAAATGGTAAAGATCATCCTTGGTCTGCCTGAAATACCGGAGCCCAGGGATGCATCAGATGCCCTGGCCATTGCAATCTGTCACAGTCATAATCTCAGATACTAGCACGATGGTGCTGGTGGGGAATGATTCAGTTTGCGCTTTGCAGTGCATGCAAAATATTATGAGAAAACCCGGTGAGGGTGTTGTCCCGGGCACCCATAACAAGAATACCGTCGCCAGTCAGAGCAAATTTTTTCATTGCAGGAATAATATCATCCCGGTTTTCAACGAAAAAGGCCTTTTTGCCGCCTTCACGTACCCGGGTGATAATTTCGGCGGAAGTGATGTTCCGCCGGGTTGTGCCGCCGGCATAAAATATTTCAGGCATAAAGAGGATATCTTCAGGAGAAAGTACGCTGAGAAAGGCATGGATCAGTTCCTCTTTCATGAAGCTCGTGGGACCATAGCCATGTGGCTGAAAGACGGCTATTACGCGTTTGCATCCTAGTTTTACCGCCGTTATTGCTGCCATGATTTTTTCGGGATTATGGGCATAGTCGTCTATTACCCTTATTCCATGAACTTCCCCAACAATATCCATCCGGCGCTGAACGCCCTTGAATTGTCTAAGCGCTGCAGATGTCGTGTCGTCTGATATCTTAAGGCTTCTCGCTACTGCAATCGTTGCAAGTGCATTCGAAATATTATATCTGCCAGGCAGGTTGATATGAAAAGGATTCCCATCTACGGTGAAAGTGGATTGAAATGGTTGAGTAACGATGTCTTTTGCTTGCAGGGCAGCAGGGTTCTGGAGTCCATACGTAATCATGTTCTTGTGGTTAAAATCGGTCTTTTGCAGATAGGGGCAATCAGCATTGACAATAAGGGTGTCTCTGGTATTCTGCGCAAAGACAAGAAACATCCTGGAAATCTCTTCTATCGTTTTGTGATCTTTTGAGACGTTTGTGATCACGGATATGCACGGGGTATAGGAAACAATGCTGCCGTCACTTTCGTCAGCCTCAATAGAAATAATATTCGACGTGCCCGTTTTCGCGTTGCCCAGAGAGGAATCACCTGCGTAATTTTTGATACAACCACCCACGATAATCGTAGGAGACAATCCGGCGTAATCAAGGAGGAAACCCACCATACAGCTTACCGTAGTTTTCCCATTTGTACCGCCGATAGCTATCCCATGCATGGGATTAAAGATCCCTGCCAGGAGTGTGGCGCGTTTCAGAATTTTCTTGTTCAGAATACGCGCTTTTTTAATATCCGGGTTATCTTCTTCAATTGCCGTAGAGACGATTACATAGTCAGTCTGTGCATCAATACCAGAACCATCCTGAAGGTGAAGCGAGATGCCCTGGTCTGTAAGTTTGGAAAATAGATCAGTGGTAATGTTTTTGTCAAAGTTTCTATCTGACCCGCTGACACGATGTCCTTGCTCTTTGAGCACCTGGGCAATGGCACTCATACCAATACCACCTATACCGGTAAAATGATATGAAAATTTTCTTACATCGTCAGAATTTTTCGTCATACCTGTTAATCCTTTACCTTATGGGAAGAATGAGTCAATTTCGATGAGTGCAGCGGGAGTGCCCGGAGCGTAGATCCTGCGACATCCTTTGTTTCATAAGCGCTAAGACTATACAGAATGAAATTTTAAAAGTCAAATATTTCTTCCGTATTCATTCTTGACAAGTAACATGAATCATTCTAAAATCTGGCTTTTATTTTATTGATACCGGCCATGCGTTTTTTCGAGATAGGGATCTTAACGAAAAGGGAAAAAGTGAAATTGTTGAAATACAAAGGAACGGGGACAGATAGCGCGTGAATACCTTAGGCAGACATCTTATTCTGGAGGCGTGGGGATGCTGTAAGGAGATTATTGACAGTGTTGATGCCGTAAAGGACATTCTGATTACGGCTACCGAATCTGCAAAGGCAACCCTGGTGGAAGTGGTGTGCCACCGGTTTAGCCCTTATGGCGTCACCGGTGTGGCCATTCTTGCAGAATCACATATTTCGGTTCATACCTGGCCTGAGGATGGATACGCTGCTGTGGATATCTTTATGTGCGGCAACACTATTAATCCACAGAATGCCGCTTCTTTTATCACACAGGCATTTCATGCACAGGAAACGTCCCTCATAGAGCTCAAAAGAGGATGTTCCTTACCGAAACATCCACAAAAGGGAAAACTGGCGAAAAAGCCGGTCATACTAAAAAGAAAGTTTTTAGAGGTTAAATATTCATGAATAAGATTAACTCTGTCAGGGTTTTAAGCCCTGACAGAGTTGACTCGCGTATTCGTGCTTCTTATTTATTCTTTTCCGGCTCGTACGGGTTAGGAACAACTTTATGGAAAAAGCGCAGATAAACTGGGTTGATGATTATTTTAATAACTATGAGGTGCATAAGCTTGCCTTTAAGAATGTCGTATGTGAAGCACAGTCGGAGATTCAAAAAATCATCATTGCGGATACCTATAATTATGGACGGTGTCTTATCCTTGATAACGAGTTCCAATCTGCAGAGATGGATGAATTTATTTACCACGAGGCGCTTGTGCATCCCTCCCTTATCTTACATCCCGGGGCAGAGAGTGTTCTCATTTTAGGTGGTGGTGAAGGGGCGACGCTACGTGAAGTACTCCGGCATTCGATGGTAAAGAAAACGGTAATGGTTGATATTGACAAGGAAATGATTGCCTGTTCGAAAAAATTTCTCCCTTCCTTCCATGACGGTGCCTTTGATGATAGTCGTGTGGAACTCGCCTTTGAAGACGGAAGAAGATACGTAGAACGTACACAAGATCGCTTTGATGTGGTTATTATAGATGTAAATGACCCGCTAGAGGGGGGGGCATCGTGCCTGCTTTTTACGATGGAATTTTATCAGATCATTGCAGAAAAATTGAAAGAAAATGGAATCCTTATGGTACAGTCTGGCGCTGCCTCCCTTTCTGAGAATGATGCATTCACGAGTATTTGCAACACGCTCAGCAAAGTCTTCTCCCATGTATTTCCTTATGTTGCCTATATTCCTTCCTATGCATTGCCATGGGGTTTTTCTCTGGCAACACATAATCCATCGAACCTCAATATTTCTGGTGATGAAATTGATGCAAGGATTCATTCAGGAATCACCGGTCAACTTCGTTTTTATGATAGCATCACCCACCACACCTTGTTTAATTTGCCAAAGTATTTACGGGCCGATATTCAAAAACAGCAACGTATCATAAGGGATAAAGATCCACTAAAAGAACACTATCCTGGTATTTCAGCAGGTTCCGCAAACCTTTAGTAGCGTTGTCAAGTGGGGACCTGACAAAAGCCCTCCAAGGTATAGTTGTCATGCATCAAAGCCGTTGTAATAATAGGCAAGCCGAACCTTGGTAACATTCAGCGCTCCTGCAATACTCCATTTACTCACGTTTACCCGCATATTAACCGTCCGCATTACTCGCTCTACTTTACTTGTCGTCTTGCCAGTGAGCCT
>JAJTXE010000002.1:147651-163421 GCA_021463795.1 Candidatus Brocadia sp.
CGCTATGCCCCGACTGATTACATATATACAACGTCCCACCATCCGGTGACGTCGTGATGTGAAACGGACCTGGCAGATCCGTCTTCACGTGCGTGCCCTGGATAAATCCAGCGCCCGACACTCCACCTACCGACAGCACCGCTCCTACTACCGCAGCCCCTAGCCATACTCTTCCTTTCATCGCTCTTCCTTCCCTCCTAAAACAATTAATCTACCATGCAAAATAAAGCACAACTATTTTGAAACGTGCGGACAAGTGCCTGATTTCGTACAGATTATTTCCAAAGCCACTCCGCACGCCTCACAATCCCCGGCTTTTTCAATTTGTGGCGCATACCTTCCCTTCATCGTGGTAAATCCTTTTCCTGGCTCAGGAGTCTCCTTGCCACATTTAGAACATTTAAACATCGCCCTCGACCAAATTTTTTTGCTTGTGATATCATCACCACATTCATCACATGCACCAGGAGCTGGCAAACACACGCCATATTTCTTACAGTTGGTATTTACACAACTATAAGCAATTTTCTGACATGCCCAACATGTAGGCAAATCAGTATGAGTCTTGTCACCAGCCGCACGATGTTTTGCAAAATCCCAAATATACCCTATTTCAGAACATTCATTAAACTCCCTAACATCTTTGCAGGCATCGCACCAATATGCTTCCAAGATCTGTCGTTTATCACATGGCTTATCCCATGCGGCAAAAACTGAATGACTCAAAGAAACAAAAATACTCATTAAACCTGCTGCGAGAAAAATCGTCCTTTTCATAATGCTACTCACCCCCTTTCATAAATTTTTGTTTAATACATTTTTGAAATATAGCCGCAAAACTTACCCCGGCATTAGATTAGCACAAATTATACCAAAAATTATATTTACACAAAACATTCCATAACGTACCTACAAACCAAATATTACAAAAAAAATACACTTTTTGATCTTTGCAAATTGAGCCGTAAACTTTGGCCAGATTCAGCCATTATCTCATTTTAGTTAAAATGTATTTACGCCTGGCATTCATCAATTCGCCAAACCATACTTTTGTAATCGATACCGAAAAGTACCCCTTGTTAGGCCTAACAACTTAGCTGCTTTCGTCTTATTATTTTTGCTTTTTTCAAGTGCTTGCGTAACTAACTGCTTCTCCAGATCGTCTAACGACAGACCATGAGGAGGAATATCAAATGAAACCAATCTGTCTAACGGTTGTAATTTTTCATTGTTGCTTATTTGAGCACCTTTAACAATTGATACTGGCAAATGCTCAGATGTGATTACGTTTGTTTTACAAAGAATAACCGCTCGCTCGATAACATTTTGCAACTCTCTTATATTACCCTCCCATCTATGCACGAGAAGTAACTTTTCAGCTTCCTTACTGAGCGAAACCGGAGGTTTTCCCATCTTTGTCGAAAAACGCCTTAAAAAGTGTTTACTTAGCGGAATAATATCTTCTTTTCTTTCCCTCAAGGGAATTAAGGTAATGGGGAAGACACTTATTCTGTAATATAAATCTTCTCTAAATTTTCCAGATTTTACCAACTCCTCAAGGTTTTTATTTGTTGCACAAATAATCCTGCTGTCTGCCTTAATTGTTTCAGTACCACCAAGGCGCTCCATCTCTTTGGCCTCAATTACCCGCAAAACTTTTGCCTGCACAGCGGTGCTCATTTCAGATATTTCATCCATGAAAAAAGTACCGCCAGATGCTAACTCGAAACGACCCTTCTTCGTTTTTTCCGCATTGGTAAAAGCACCTCGTTCATAGCCAAAAAGCTCACTTTCTAACAAATTTTCAGGAATTGCAGCACAGTTTAACACGATAAGCGGACCACAAGCCCTGTTGCTATTAAAATGAATGGCACGTGCAATCAATTCTTTCCCCGTGCCACTTTCACCTGTTATCAGCACGGTTGAATCTGTTTTCGATACCTCTCCGACTAATCGTAATGCTTCGATTACCTGTGGGGAATTGCCGATGATGTTTTTGAAGTCGTATTGTAACTCAAGTTCCTGGCGTAAGTATTTATTTTCGGTAGCGAGAGAGCTCATCTTCAGCGCCCTTTTTACCGCTAATTCAAGAATGCTTTTTTCGAATGGAGTGGTAAGGTAATCAAAGACACCCTCTTTCATGACATCTATTGCGGAACCAACTGAGCCGTATGCAGTAAGTACAATAATGGGAAGATCGGGAACTTTTTCTTTAATTGCTTTAAGAAATTCAAGTCTTCCCATTTCCTGCACATTCAAATCGGTAATGAGAAGATGGAAGCGCTCACGTTCAAGGCAATCTAATGTTGACAGACAACAGCTTTTCGTAACCACCTTAACGTCGTCCATATCCTCAAAGACCATGGCAAGCACTCTTCGCATACGTTCTTCATCATCTGCAATTAGAACTTTGTAAACCATCCTGCACCCATTTTGTCGTTATCACACTATAGAACCCTTAAAAGACATGGCTGTCTCTTATCGAATTGGCATTCTCACACTCAAATAGCCCAAACGAGAAGTGCAGAAAACATGAATCCTACCATTAGTAACCCGGTAATCAAGATGGGAACAGCAAACAACCTGGTTAAAAAACTCACGAACAACGATGGTGGGGCGACTTTATAATTTTCTAATTGCCGCTGACTTTCTAGTCTTTTAAACTGACTGAGCCGCTCATGCCGGAATTCTGCCTCTGTTATCTTCCCAGTGAAAATTGCCTCATCAACCGGCATTTTTTCCGGGAGCAAGTGGGTGTGAAAAAAGTGAATGGTAAATATAAAACCAGCCGCGAGAATTGCCTCATATCGATGGATAATTAAGGCAATACTAGGAAGATCAACAATACTTGCAACGGATACAGGGATAATTTTTGTGAATTGCACGGGAAACCAAAGGATCAAACCGGTAACGGCCATTACCAAAGTCCCCCACATCAGCGATAAATATTCAAACTTTTCCCAATAAATCCATTGGTCAAAATCAGGGCGCTTCCCAATACCCAGAAACCATTTAATGTCACCCACGATATCGAAGATATCCCTGGGTTGAATTAATAGTGAACCAGGCCCCCAAAAGAATCCTTTCCTTTTTTGCACAGAAACACAAATAAACAAGAAGAGGAAATGAATAAAAGCTGCAAAAAAAGTTATAAGGGCACAAATGCGATGAATAAACCCGGCAGTCGGATACCCACCGAATAACTCATACAACCACCGCGCCCATCCGTAACTGCGAAACGCCAGAGGCATCCCCGTTAAAACAAGACCAAAAAAACTTATTATAATCAAAAAGTGGCAAAATCTGTGAAACAGACTAAACCTTACATAATTAATGCTGCTCTTCATCTGCATGCCCCTTTCTTTTAAGCTCATCTCGCGCAACTGCAAACCAACTTAGCAATGAATGAAGCCCAAAAGCCGAAAATGTAAACGCTAGTATTCCTATATACATGACAAATACAACACATAAGATCGTCTGTGGATTCTTCAGAAGTGTCTTTAGATCTTCAGGGTTACTGCGCGCATTTTTAACTGCCGTAAGTAACTTTCTGTAATAATTCAGATTCTTAATCTGCGGGTGCTCCACATGCTTTACAAAACTCGCATTGGCATTAGCATGACAACTACCGCAAGTTTCTAAAATCCTTTCTTTTCCAACTTTTGATTCCGGATCGGCCGAGTTTAAAATTTTATGCTTACCGTGACAATCAAAACACACAGGGACATCGGTATCTGTGTGGCCAAGGGCAGTAACCTGACCATGGGCGTTATTTCTGTAGCTATCGAGATACTCCTGATGACATTCCCCGCAGGAGTCGATCGTTAATTTTCTATGAAGGGGGTCTGTTCCTCTTGGCACATCACGGGGAGATTTTTCTCCAAGTGAAGTATAGTGGTACGTTACACCTGCATGACAATCTTTGCACGTTGGAACATCTTTATTTTTTTCCTTCATTAATTTCACGTGACTGCTTTGTAAATATTCATCAGCAGGATCATCATGACAAAAGGTTATACAATCAACCGGCTTCAGATTTGGCTTATGGCCATCCGTCAAATCCGCCCCATCGAGGTCCTGGTGGCAATCTATACAAAAGAAATCCTCTCCCCCATGAGCTGAAGCCTTGAATGTTACTTCGTCAATCACCATCGAAACCACCTTAATTTCACCGGTGATGGGATTGATTTTAGCCTTTTCAGCAGTCTTTAGCTTGTCTGGTTTGGTATGGCATTCAATGCATGGGCCGTTATCGCCTGCAGTTAAAACTGCAGGCGAAAGGCCAATAATAGCTGCACTCAAGGTAACAAGTGCGCCCAACGTAAATTTCTTAAAACCTGATAAATTTTCCCTTATCAAGCTTTTCTCTGACTTATAAACCATCTACGGAATCCTCCTCAGCGAGATAACTCTTGAGCCCAAAGAGTTATTCCTTTTTCTTTGGTTTTAATGGTGTATTAAGAATCTCATCTTTTGGTAAAAGAGCTGCCCACTTCTTCTTATCCTCCGGAGAAAGCTTTTTAATCAGCACATCAATTTCATCCTCATCACGATGGTCATCCTTCTTGAAATAATCTTTATAATCCATAATCTTGTCGGTTTTTGGACATTTATTCTTATCGTCTTTACTTTCCCAATGACACTTCAAGCATTGTTCTTTTACCGTTGCAGGTCCATTAATTCCAGCCACAATTAAACCGGCATCGTATTGCACCTTTCTGGCCTCAAAAGGATCCTTCTTTAATAGCTCTTTAAATGCGTCTTTCCCCTTACCCTGAAAATTCTCCTTTAATTTTTTATAGTCAGAACCAGCGCCATGACAGGCCTCACATTGCACATTTGGCAAATATTTCTTGCCAGCCTCAGCAATCTTTTCACCGTATGCAGTTGCATGACATTTCAGGCAATCAGGATTCTCAGCATCCGGAGTTCCCTTCAGCCTTTTTTCCCATGTATTTGAATGTAATCTTTCTTTATACTCTTCACCTTCGAAACAACCTTTTCCCATGTGACACTTACAACCGCTATTGCCAACATAATCTGCACCGTTGGATATCGAAGGCAGAGAAACGGCCAGACTCCATACGGACACCACCACACCACCCATCAAACACAGAGCTTTCTTACTACCAAACATTAAGATCTCCTTTCCTATAACAAGTAAAAATTACAAAACCTCCCCTTTGGTCACCACACTTCTCAGGTTGGTTTCTTTTTGGAATGAAACCAACACGGTTTAGGCTTACCATCCTTCTGATGATAAGCCCAGCATAAAGGCATCTCTGAAACGTTCCATAAAAAAGTTGTTATAATTCGAGAAGGCTAGATTAGCATGCTTTCTAAATAGTGTCAAGAAAAAATTCAGGTATCACGAATGCTGGCTTTTTGACAACAGATTTTCCACGAAATTCGTATTAATATTTCCATTTGCAAATTGCGGATGCGCTATCAGCTCCAGATTTAACGGAATAGTCGTTTTAATACCTTCGATTACGTATTCACTGAGCGCTCTTTTCATACAGGCAATTGCCTCTTCCCTTGTTTTTTGATAAACAATGAGCTTTGAAATCATGGAATCATAATAGGGAGGCACTTCATAACCCCCATGCACGTGAGAGTCCACCCTTACACCTCTGCCACCTGGCGGGTTATACAGCGTAATTTTTCCTGGCTGAGGCCGAAACCCATTGTTTGGGTCTTCAGCATTAATACGGCACTCTATTGCAACGCCCCGAGGCCTCACACGTTTCTGTTTTATATTTAACCGTTCACCCGACGCTATCCTGATCTGCTGTTTCACCAGATCAATACCAGTAACCATCTCAGTGACGGGGTGTTCCACCTGAAGGCGGGTATTTACTTCTATAAAATAAAAATCGCCTTCTTTGTTTACTAAAAATTCGACCGTACCTGCATTTGTGTAATTCACCGCCTTTGCTATTTTAATTGCTGCCTTGCAGATTTCATCACGTAAACGATCGGAAATATTGGGAGAGGGAGACTCTTCAACAAGTTTTTGATGTTTTCGCTGTAAGGTACAGTCCCTTTCCCCCAAGTGAATAATGTTGCCATAATTATCCCCAAATATTTGCACCTCCACATGGCGCGTGTCTTCAATGTATTTCTCAATATAAATCGATGGATCCTTAAAAGCCGACTCTGCTTCCCGTTGGGCAATTGCAAGAGAATTCACGAGACTTATATCATTGTGCGCAACGCGCATTCCCCGGCCTCCACCACCTGAAGATGCTTTAATAATAACGGGATATCCAATCTTATGTGCAACATCAAGTGCCTGCTGCTGACTTTTGATAACCGATTCACTGCCTGGCACTACAGGGACTTTGCACGCTACCGCAATTTTTCTTGCCTCAGTCTTATTTCCTAGTTTCTTCAATACCTCTGATTTTGGACCGATAAATACTATTTTGGAAGATTCACACACCTCGGCAAAATGACTGACCTCGGATAAAAAACCATAACCCGGATGTATTGCTTCAATATCGGTTATCTCCGCTGCACTGATAATGCTGGGGATATTGAGATAACTACCATCAGCTTCTGAAGGACCAACACATACGGTGATATCTGCCTGCCTTAAGTACATAGCGTTTTTGTCAGACTTCGAACATATCGCCACGGTTTCGATGCCCATTTCGCGACATGCCCGAATAATTCTTAAAGCAATCTCTCCCCGATTCGCAATCATTATCCTGGAAAACATACCCATAGTTATCCTTCAGTCATTAATTTTTATGAAGTCTATCAGCGTCTCTGTCATTTTGCTGATGGCCTAACGCGAAAGAGTGGCTGGCCAAATTCTACTGCCTCGCCATCATTAACATAAATTTCAACAATTTCGCCTACCATCTCTGCTTTTACTTCGTTCATTATTTTCATTGCTTCGATGATACAAACGACAGTTTCTTCGTTCACAACATCTCCCATGTTCACACACGGATCAGCACCAGGGGCATTGGCCCGATAAAATGTACCCACCATAGGCGAAATTATCTCTTTGACATTTTCACCTTCTTTCGACAACACAGGTACCTGATGTTTGTGCTCTAGTAATGGAGGATAAAGGGGGGGCACGGCAACTGCTGAAGCAACGGTATGAGTATAACCAACTTCGCTCTTTTTAAGCCTTATCTTTGTAACGTCTTCCTGAATTTCAATTTCAGACAGTTCATTTTCATTCATAATTGAAATTAATTGCTTTACCTTGTCTATAATACTCATTTTTCATTCCTTAATGTGGAGTTTCTTTTTAATTATGAAACAGGAAAGCCAACAAAATCTTTTGGTAATCCGTATGAAGAATACCTTTGTTTAAGAACTACGCGGAGAAATACGAAACGGTAATCTGGTGAAAAATGAAGGGTTATTGTATAGATTCTTTTGTATTATACTTTATGTAACAGGCAACGGCATGTTCTCTTGGTTAATTTATCTTGCTATTTCTTCAAGCTTTTTTGGCGCCCGGCTTAAAACCTCACAACCGCTGGGAGTAACTAACACCATATCTTCTATACGTACACCACCCCACCCTGGAATATAAATGCCAGGTTCCACGGTAAATACCATATTTTCTTCTAATATTTCCTTGCTCCTGCTATTAATTATTGGACCTTCATGAACCTCAAGCCCAATACCATGCCCTAATCCATGGCCAAAGCACTTTGCAAATCCTTTTTTTTCAATATACCTTCTTGCTGCACCATCAACTTCCCTTGCCTTCCTGCCAGGTTTTATACTATCAATAGCGAGGCCTTGTGCATCTAACACTATCTGATATATCTTCTTATAATCGGGGGATATTTTATCTATGAAACAAACCCTTGTCAAGTCGGAATTATAAAACTGAAAAGACGCACCCCAATCAACTAATACCGCTTCTTTTCCCTCTATTATTCTCTCTGTTGCCCGCGCATGTGGTAGTGAAGCCCGTTTACCGGCAGCGCAAATTATTTCAAAAGAGCTTCTTTGACCTCCCCGGTTTCTAATTTCGTACTCCAAAAAATCTGCAATTCTTTTTTCTGAGAAACCTGCCTGTATCTTTTTCCTCACACCCTCATATGCATTCTCAGCAATCGAAATAGCCGTACGAAGCTTCTCCAACTCCTGATCTGTTTTATATTTTCGGTATTTCTCTACGATGCCCTTTGTCGGTATGAGATGAATACCGCTGTTGCCGACTATAATTTCATGGTACTGATAAACGGTAAGATGGAGAGATTCAATATAGAGCTTTTTGATTTTGAGACGCTTGAGTTTCCCACAAATTGTCCTCTCCAAAGATACTTTTTTTTCAACGACCTTAATCCAGGGAATATCTTGCTGGGCCTGCTCAATGTATCGAAAATCTGTGAACAAGTAATCTCTTTCCGGGGTGATCAAAAGAATGCTCTCACTCCCCGTAAAGTTCGTAATATAATGAATATTTACTGCATTTGTGATTAAAAATCCACCTATATTCTCTTCCGTTAATGTTTGTTTTATTTCCTTTAAACAATCCATAGCAATGTGTACTGCAACAAAGCATTCTGTTACACTACTTCTTTTCTTTTTTAATCTTTTCTATTAACGTATCGATAAACATCTTAAATTGTTTGTCACTATCAATCTGTTCTTTCACCTTCTTTATGGCAAACATAACGGTTGAATGTTTCTTGCTGGCAAAATAATTCCCGATTTGCTGGTAAGACCAATTAAGGAGGGTCTTGATTAGGTACATGCATATTTGACGTGGAAAGGAGACAGATTTTATTTTTTTATTCGAGTGAAGCTCATTGCGTGAGATATTAAAATAACTTAATATCGTGGCTTCAATCTCATTGATTTTAACGATTTTTCCTTCCGACAGAAAAAATTCTCCCAGAGCATCACCCGCTAATTGGATATCTATATTTTTTTCATTAAACTTGGCATGGGCAGAGAGCGTTGTCAATGCACTTTCAACTTCTCTTACGTTATCATCAAATCTCTCTGCAATAAACTCCAATACTTCTTCAGGAAAATGCACATCAAAATTTGCTGCTTTTGCCCTCAAGATTAAAAGCCTTGTCGCATAATCTGGCTTATCTATCTTAACAATCATGCCAGACATAAACCGACTTGCAAGAGTTTCTTTTATCTGACCAATCATCTTCGGATGCGCATCACTTGCGAATATAATTCTTTTTGACATCTCATACAATGCATTGAAGGTATGTAAAAACTCTTCTTGAACTCCCTGCTTATTGGAAAGAAAATGTACGTCATCTATAAGAAATAGATCCACATTTCTGAATTTCTGCCTAAATGCTTCCATTTTTCCTTTTTGCAATGAATAGATAAACTCATTTGTCCACTTCTCTGCCGGCATATAGATACTGTTGATATTTTTCTCTTCCCGAATCCGATTCCAAACCCCCTGAAGGATATGGGTTTTTCCGACACCAACAGGACCATGAATAAAAAGAGGATTAAATGCGGGGTATTTGTCCTTAATAATTTCAAGGGATGCGGTATATGCCATTCTATTATTAGGGCCTACGACAAAATCTTCCAGCTTCAGATGCCTATTCAAAGACAAAACAGTTTTGTTACCGTTACCATCCGTCTTCTTTTCCAGGGGAGCGTCGCCAACCGGCAAAGCTTGTTCATCTTTACCGTTTTTTAATATGGAAAATCTTATATTCAAATCCTTACTGTCAACGAGTTTTCCGATACCATCCCTTAAGATATTAGAAAAATTTTCTTGCAACCATACCTGGGTAAATACATTTGGCACGACAATATTTACACAATTATCATCGAAAGATTCAAGCCGGGTATTTTTAAACCAGAGGTTAAATCGCAAAGGACCCACTCTTTCCCGAATATCCTGAAGAACGTCATCCCAGACTTTTGTGTAAAACTCCATTATATAGTCCTTTATGAGTTAAGAAGTACGCTGTTACGGAAATGAAGTAAGATTCATATTATGAAGGAGTCCGATATTAGCAGAAGGATTTATATGTGTCAAAATAAAAAGGTGTTCGTATTTTTAAAAATTTTTTGGCATATATACATGTCGTCCATAACTTCTTTAAAAATAAAATAATTAAAAAAATTATAAAACCTGTATCAATGCGATAAATAAATTTATTTTAAAAATATTTACAACCATACCCTCTATCAAAAAAAATATCATGTTTCGTAATATCATATTAAATTGAAACTTAGCAACTCATATTTTTCCCACTGCTTGTATGCGATAGTAGTTTGTTTGCACATAATTCAGCCCCTCTATCATAAACTCATTTATACCATGAAAACAAATTGTTGATAACTTGTGGATTATTAGTCAACAACAACAAATACAACAACACGCAACATCTTCAACACAAGCAACATATATCATCTTTTCCTCATCTTGATTTAACATATGCACAGATGTTAGCAATAGTAGAATTATCTCCATCTGCCTCTTAAAAAACAAAGTACATTTTTCTCCATCTTTTCATAGGAATGTATTTCTTGAAAATACCAGCGGATTTTAGAGTATCACGACCGGTATTTCAATATGGGAAAGATGTTTGGGAGAAGCGCATGGATACATGCCGCTCGAATTGAAATTCAACTTGAAATGTTAACATCCATAATAGATACAATCCTCTACGGATGTTCTTATTCCGTCACAATGCCATCACCTTCTGACAAGCGGGTTACTTCACATGGTTTTTTAACTCTGCTGTGTAGGCAGGCAAATTCCTGTATAAATACTTTTTCTTCCGTGGTTTTTTTTCTGACATAATATATCCTGCAATAATCGGCATGGCTATTGTTGCGTCGCTGTAAACAACCACATGGTTTTTCACCTCCTCGCTGCGTATCTTACCCCATGATATAGCCTCTGTTGGTGTTGCCCCTGAAAGCCCGCCCCATTGCGGTGCATCTGTAGTAATCTGGATAAAGTAATCATGGCCTCCCTTATCAATATCAAGTATCTGGGCAAGGGTGGGCTGTGTCTGCATATAGAAATTTTTTGGGGAGCCACCACCGATACTTACGACACCATTCTTTTTGCTGTTGAAAACAATAGCCGTGGTTTGAAGGACATCCAGGTCGGTATCAATCGTAATGCCCTTATCCTGTATTTTAAGATACGACAGATTCATTCCAATCGAAGAATCACCGGGGGAAGAGACAAAAACGGGCACATTATACCGTGCCGCCTGGGCAACAAAGCTTAAATGAGGTGATGGGGTATCTGAAAGAACCGCTTTACCTAACATATAATGAAAATCAGCGGTAGAGACGGGCTGAGTAATGGAATTTTTTTTCGCCACATCCTGAATAAACTTATCCGTCTTAAATAACAGCTCATCGGTAATAAAGATATCATAGATACGTTCGATGCCCGCTTCGTAAAGTTTTGTATCGTCAACCCGAAAATCACCCTGATGGATCGGCAGATCCAAAGCAAAGTGGAGATCATGATACAGATTAGCGCCGGTCGAAATGATAAAATCAACAAACCCATTTTCAAGAAGGGCAATAAGAATCCCCCCCATCCCCGTAGGCGTCATAGCCCCTGAGAGGGTAAGACCTATCGTTGCATCATCATCAACCATATGGGCATATAGTTTACATGCCTCTGCCAATCGTCCTGCGTTAAATGCCCCGGAACGACTATATTCATCAACAAGGTCCTTAACCTTCATACCCTTCTTCAAGACTTGAGGAGTTATACGAGGCTTACAGAGATATTTATGCTGTAGCTGACACTGTTTCGATTTTTTGGACATGGCCATTTATGTTTCCTTACATGAATACACGTATTGATAAACACTAAACAAAAGGAGTCAAAGTATATAAAACTGCGATAAACCAGTCAATGGAAAAAGAACAACCTCGTGGAATTTCCGCAATACTTTTCTCAATTCTTCAGCCGTACTTCACGCATGACATCTTCAATCGGTATATTTTTCAAACATCTTTGTGTTAAGCAATCCCTTCTCACCTCTGCCCTGCATGGACTGCAATGCGCTTTTCGATAAAGAATTTTTACCGACTCGCCCCGAGGTCCCCAAACTTTCGGGTCTGTAGGGCCAAAGAGGGCAATGGTATGGATACCAAGAGCCGCGGCTAAATGCGTGACACCCGAATCATTTCCGATAAAAAGATTACATCGTTTTATTACCGCAGCCAGTTTCGATAGGGGAAGCTGATCCGCGATAATGAAACCACCACTCCCGCCCGCTTTTAATCGTTCAAGAATCTCCTGGTCGGCAGGGCCGAAAATCATAACAATACACGCTTGATACTCCTGATAGAGCCAGTTTACTAATGCAACAAATCTTTCAACAGGCCAGCATTTTTGTCTGCTGCCACTGCCAGGATGGATGGCAATCAGCATTCTCTTTGAACCAGCAATGCGGTCTTTTACAAAATCCCTACCAAATCTGACATCCTCCTCGTTTAAAAATATTTTTGGGATCGTATCGGTGCAGGTGATATCCAGAGAGTCCAAGGATTGCAGGAAATGATCAGTTATGTGGCCGGCTTCATCACCCGGAGGAAACGGATCGTAATGAATAACACCCTGGGCTTTCACCGCATTCAGATTATGGGAGAAAATTCCATCCCTGTCAGAAACATATGAAATAATTAAATCCATATGACAGAGTCTTTCCCTGAAAGACTCTGATATCTCAGCATCTTTAATAAAGAGATGGGAAATATCCGGTTGATCAAACCGGCTGATTTCATCTGCATAATGCCCTTTAATAAGTTCCAGGTACCTTGGGTAGCCCATTATTTCAATGAAGGAACGGGTGAAATGATCACGAATTGCACCGAGGGTAGGCAAAGTAACAATCAGATCACCAAGGGCTCCCGGACGTATAATTAAGATACGTTTTACTGTGGATTTACATTTGAACGGTGCTTGTAGAATGGGTTATCAGGAGGGTTAGATTTGATTATGTATCTGCACAAATGAAAGACTTGTTATAACGCCCCATCTTTCTTTTTTTTAATCATCTCAGTCACATTCTCAAAAAATTTTGGATTCCCATCTGCCGCAGCACGTTTTTTTGCCTCCGCCTGAATCTTTTTCACATCCAGGATATCACCCATGCATTCCTCCGCGGATTTACACCACTCTACACAGGTTGGAACCTTGTCTTTAAAAATAGTTGTGCCACACTTATGGCAATCCGTCTTTTCTTCATCACTCCACATCTCCACCATAACGCCGCAGTTATGGCATTTGCGGTCTATTGGCGTAGGGGTTGCATTTCGTATACTGCCTGGGCATTTTACCTTACTCATAGGATAATCTCCTTAATATTACAGAGAGATATTCGCTCTTGTTTCTATAAAACGGAATTTTATGACAAATTGTTTCCTGGGTCAAGAATTTTCCCAGGAAGAGGTCGTGGAGAAAAAAACGTTGTTCACCTTATAACCATAAAAGGTATCGCATCATAAAAAAGACTGGTAATTTCAAGGCCAAAAAACTTTATCAGTTTTTATGGGATGCGGTTTATCTCTTTAATATCCGAGCTTTAACCTTTCGCCTCAACTTCCTGTTCTTTTAACAATTTATACTCAATACTATCTACAAGGGCATACCAGCTTGCTTCAATAACATTTTCTGACACCCCAACCGTATTCCAGATATTTTCTTTATCCTGGGACTCAATAATCACCCTGACCTTGGCCGCCGTCCCCGAACGGGGATTAATCACGCGCACTTTATAATCCACAAGCTTCATGTCTTTTAATGAAGGATAGAACCGCTCCAGCGCCTTGCGGAGCGCGGAATCAAGGGCGTTCACAGGACCCGCCCCCTCGCTTGCAGAAAGTTCCTGAATCTCGTTCACTTTAACCTTAACCGTTGCCTCCGTTACCGGTAATCCGTTTTCCCTTTTCTCTACAATCACCCGAAACCCCTCCAGATCGAAGAAGGTGTTGTACCTGCCGATCTTCTTTCTCACCAGTAATTCAAAGGAAGCCTCGGCTGATTCAAACTGATACCCTTCATTCTCCAGATGTTGCACCTCTTCAAGAATATCCTTCATGAACTTGCTATCCTGTGTCAGATGAAATTTTTCCACCTTGGCAAGGATCGTAGAACTGCCCGAAAGCTCGGATATGAGGATCTTTCTCTCATTTCCCACCGATTCCGGAGGAATATGCTCATAGGTGCCTTTATCTTTCTGAATGGCATTTATGTGTAATCCACCCTTATGGGCAAAGGCACTCACCCCCACAAAGGGCTGATTGGAACGCAAGAGTAAATTGGCAGTCTCATAAACGTACCTCGATACTTCGGTCAGCTTCCTCAGCCCCCCATCTTCTAAACAGTGATACCCCATCTTTAAGACAAGATTGGGAATAATGGAGCAGAGGTCCGCGTTCCCGCATCGCTCACCAATGCCGTTGATCGTGCCCTGCACTTGCCTGACCCCATGATTCACGGCAGCAAGGGTATTCGCCACGGCAAGGTCCCCATCGTTGTGGACGTGGACACTGAGCATTCCCAGTATCCTTTCCCTGACAACTCCGACAATCTCAGCAATTTCCGCAGGCAAACTCCCCCCATTCGTATCACAAAGCACCAGGGCGTCGGCGCCTGATTCCTGAGCTGCCTGCAGCACCTTTACTGCGTATTCATCGTTTTTCTTATACCCATCAAAAAAATGTTCTGCATCAAAAAAGACCTCTTTTCCCTTTGATTTAAGATAGGTAATGGTATCGGCAACCATCCTCAGGTTTTCATCGAGCGAGACCTTTAGTACGTTTCTTACCTGAAAATCCCAACTTTTCCCGACAATGGTCACCACCGGTGTCTCTGCCTGTAAGAGCGCTTTTACATTGTTATCTTCCTCTACCCGCTTCCCCGCCCGCCGTGTACTGCCAAAAGCAGCAATCCTGGCATGCCGAAGCTTCAGGGATTTTACCTCCTTGAAGTAGGCTTCGTCCTTGGGATTCGCTATCGGATAACCGCCTTCCACATAATCCACACCAAGATCATCTAATTTCATGGTAATGGCAAGTTTGTCCTGCAAAGAAAATGAAATCCCTTCGCCCTGGCTGCCATCCCGTAGTGTCGTATCGTATATAAAAATCCTATTCATTTCTGGAAAATTTAAAAACAAGTCAAACCGTTGAGAAAAATTGTTCAGAACTGATGATGTTAGCAATGAAGAAATGCCTTGTCAAGCTTAAAGAATCATGCCGAATATCCTGAGCTGGTTTCATCTGCCTTGAAACATTGCATATCTTCCTTGACGCATGCCTAACGAATTTGAAAGAATGCCCAATAGTTTAAACGACAACGAAAGAAAAACACACGATAAGGGCAAACCCTGAGTAATCAGGGGACGCAAAGGAAAGGGTCTTGCGATCCGCTTAAACAGTTTAAACCGCTTAAACCGTTCAAACGGCTTTGAAAAAGATAGCCTTACTGCCGAAGATGTTTATGTCTTCCAGTTGTCCAATCGCAAGCCCTTAATGCGGGAAAAATGGTTGATGTTATTGGTTACCAGAACGAGATTATTAGTGATTGCTATGGAAGCAACGAAAATATCCGCATCGGAAATTATAGCTCCATGTTCTTTGAGTGTTGCGTATAAATCAGAGGCCGTTAAGATGACATCGTCTGTAATAGGCAGGACAATATTGACTTTGCAAAACAATAGAAATGCGTCAATTTGTTTTTGTGCCTTTTTTGCCTTGAGCCCTTTGAGGATTTCATATTGTGTAATATGTGAAATAGTAAAGCGACTGTGCTC
>JAJTXE010000002.1:163442-185849 GCA_021463795.1 Candidatus Brocadia sp.
GTGCCAGCCAATAGGAATCCCATGTGTCGTCCGTGTACTTCATGCCAGAGTACTGCTGCATTTCCGCTGGATTTGCCAGGTGTACCTTGTATTTCGCCTCCTGTAATCCGTCCACCAACCAATACCAGTTGTACGTCGACTCTACCACGATCCCTTGTATCTTCTTCTGAAACGGTTCCAGTGTCTTTAATATCACCTCAAGATCGTTGGGGAGTTTCTTGTCAAATATCCGACTGGCTTTCTTATCTATCACCCCTATATAACTATTATCCGAATGTAAATCAATCCCTACATAATAACTCATACATGCTCCTCCTGTTTATCAGCTTTAACAGTTTATTTCACGATGCCTTTATGATACCATTTGGCATCTGATTGTTAAGGAGCCTTCTATATGATTATCAGACCTTTAAAATAGAATATAAAATCTGCGCTTATCCGCAGGGCGGCTTTTATTACAGCAGTTAAACGTACACCAAATACTTCCCAAATCCAGAAATTTCTTTTCCTGACCTGATTTTTCTTCTATTAATTTCCCTCTTGAACGAATCGGTAAAAGGTGCAAAAAGGAGAGAGGGGAACTAAGGGAAAAAGGGAGAAAAATAAAACCTGAAAACGCTTATTCTTTTTTTCTCCATTTCTCCACCTTTACCCTTTCTCCACACAACTAATTCCAGGGATATCGTACTTAATTGTTGACTTTGCATTTTAAATATAGTGGCTGGTTATGTCAATAAGGTTATGCATACATTAGACGACCCTTAGGCACTGGTATTTGAATACCATCTTCTTTTGCCGTCTTTAACCAAAAACTCCACAGCTTTTTCTGCATGTTCAAGCGCCTCTTTTTTTGACTTACCATGCGCCATGCACCCTGGTAGTTCCGGTACTTCAACAACATAAATATTGTTTGTCTTATCCCAATAGATAATCATTTCATATTGTGATTCACTCATCGTTTTTCCCTAAATTTAATTTATACGTAGTTAATATTTTCCTTATCTGGAGTGCATTTCCAATTTTTTGTAAATAATTGCACCTGCCTGTCGGCTGACATGTTGTACGCAAATATCTTGCATGAGTAACCCTGACAGGGTTTGGAACCCTGTCAGGGTTGTTTTTTTTCAGATCCCATTACGGTTGCAAAAAAACGGGAATACTTTTTTTATTATAGCATCAGAGAGATGACAAAGCATTAAGTATTGGGGTCAAATATTATTGGCAAATCTGCTTCAACTCTTTTGCCAATCTGTGAATGCTTTTTCCTTATGCGGGGTATTAACAATATTATAATACTTGTAACAGTTTAGCTTTTTGAAAAATTTCCAAAATAACAACGTTTTACATGCCGTGTAGGGGCAGGTTTCAAACCTGCCCCTACAATAAATAATACCATTCATGCAAAATGTTTTCAAAAAACTAAATTGTTACTAATGCTTTACTGTGAACTTCTTCGCCTTATTAATCCACTAACCTGACGAACTTCAAAAAATATCCGTATTTTCTATCTTGACTTTCAGGTAATCCTGATTATCCTGTAAATTCTGTCAAATAATGAAACCTTCCGTTTGAACATTAATCAAAATTTATTTCCCTGCAAGGCAAATGAGCGTTGAAGTATTTCAGATAGCTGGCATACCGGTTTCTTTTTCCAGCGATCTTGATATAAAAAAACTTGGGCATGCCGATACGTTTGAGACGTATCAGCTCTTCCGGTTAAATCTCGATGCGCATACATTATCGCTTCTTCCGGCATTTGATACCCTGCTCTCTCTCAATCTTTCCCGGGGAGTTATTCCCTTTGAACACCAGACAAATTCGGTAAAAAAACTGCTGGGCAGGTTCAGAGGCCGGGGGATGCTCTGCGATGAAGTGGGGCTTGGTAAGACCATCGAGGCATCCCTTGCGATGCTCGAGTTGATTACGAGGGGACTGATCAAACGAGTCCTTATCCTTGTCCCGCCTTCACTCGTTCAACAATGGAAGGAAGAGACGTTTTTCAAGTGCAATCTTGAGTTTATTACCTCAGACGAGAAGGAATTCAAATCGCAAGGAAGTGCGTCATGGGGGAAATTTGACCGTATTATTGCGTCAATCCACACCGCCAAGAAGTCGCCTCACTCAGATGCGATTCAACAGGAGAACTTCGACCTGATTATTGTAGATGAGGCGCATCACCTCAAGAATGCCAATACCGTTGGCTGGAAATTTCTGAATGCTCTCAAAAAGAAGTACATCTTTCTCCTCACCGCTACCCCGGTGCAGAATAATCTGGAGGAGTTGTTCAATCTGGTAACCCTGGTATATCCTGGTGAACTGGGTACCTTAAAATCCTTCAAGAAAAACTTCGTTTCTGCTGGTGACCGCCTGACTCCGAAAAACTATGAACAGTTGAGGTCTCTTCTCGGAGAACTCATCATACGCAACCGGCGTGCAACGAGCGATGTTAAATTTACGAAACGATATGCCAAAACGATACGGATTCAGTTGAGCACAAGCGAGAAGGAGTTGTATGAATCGGTATCCAATATCGTGAGAAATCAGTATGCGGGTTCTCCCCAGCAGGTCAAAATGGCATTGCGCATCCTCCAGGAAGAGATTGGAAGCATACCGCCTGCCGCCGTTTCTACCCTGGAAAGTCTGCGAGATAAACTTCCGGACAGTGCTGCAATCTCGGATCTTATCAGACAGTGCAATCATCTTGCTTTTTCCGAAAAGATTAAGGTGTTGATTGATGTCATTAATAAAATACCCGATAAGGCGATTGTTTTTACCAAATTCAGGGCTTCCCATGCTGCAATAACGACAGCCATGGGAAAATGTGGCATCCCCTATTCACCCTTACATGGAGGACTAACCCGGCATGAAAAAGAGAAGTCCATCAAGGAATTTCAGCATTCCTCAAAGGTGCTGGTTGCAACGGACGTTGGCAGCGAAGGGAGAAACCTCCAGTTTTGTAATCATATTATTAACTTCGATCTCCCCTGGAATCCCATGAAGATAGAGCAGCGGATCGGGCGCATTTCCCGTATCGGTCAGGAAAAGGAGGTCTATGTTATCAACTTGTCCGCAAAAGATACGATTGAAGACTATATCTTGTACCTGCTCGATGCCAAGATAAATATGTTTGAACTCGTTATCGGGGAAATCGACGTTATCCTGGGAAGGCTGGACGAAGAGACGGATTTTGATGCCCTTATTATGGATGCCTGGACAAAATCCCCTGATACAAAGCAATTCGAGAACCAAATTAATCAACTGGGGGAAGACCTGCTGGCTGCAAAACAAAAATACTCCTCGTTAAAGGATACGGAAGACAAGATATTCGGTGACCAGTTTAATACCGCAGTTGCAGAGACAAAGGGTACAGAGGACGGCGAAGATGAGTACCGCAATTCTTGAAAAATTTCTTATTGATTATGTGGAAGCGAAAGAAGGAGAAGCGGAACTCGTTGATGCGGGGACGTATACCATCCTGTACGGCTCTGAACCAACGATGAAAACCGTTACCTTCGAAATTGAGGCCGCAAAGGAAAATCACCGGATTGAGCTATTCCTGCCCGGTAGCATCTTCTTCGATGCCATTATTAAGGATGTAACGTCAAGGGGTTGCGTAAGTGCAACCTGGTTATCAGGATTTCAAGTTGTCACAAAGATAATCCAGACTGAGGCAATGAAAACCTTCTCCTTTGCAGAACACGGGAAGGAAGGGGTAAAGAAAAGAGAACCAAAAATGTCATCTTTTCAGCCTTACAACGTCAAGGTGTGGACGTTTGCCTTTAAGGTGCGCATGACTACGGATATCATTGAAGATCATTTATACACCGTATCCATAGATGCCCGTACATCAAAGATACTCAAGAATTTCATGGAATATCTTGGCAAATATCCGCATCTTCCCCAGTATGAGGAAGGCATGCCAGATTATCACCTTCAGGATTTTCAGGGATGTTATCTGGCTGCCCTTGACTGTGTAAAGCAGAAGTTGACGGGTCTGATTGCCAGGAAAAAACAGGAGGCAACAGATCTAAAGAATAAGGAAGCTGTGCGCATGAAAAAGTACTACGACACCCTGAATGCGGAAATGGAAGAAGCGCTGGAAAAGAAGGCTGAAGACCGTGAGGCGGTGGCAAACATCCAGGCAAAGCAAAAAGCCATGCTCGTGCAGCGGCAATCGGCCATGAGTGACATTGAATTCCGTTACCGAATGGGTGCCGGCATGTCTTTGGTGTCAGTGCTGGTCACGAACTATCCCTGCTATGTCTCGAAGGTAAGTATTCCATTATCCATCCAAACAATGGAGTACGATATTATCTGGAATCCGCTCTTTAAACGTCTTGAGCCGCTGGTGTGTCCCGCCTGCAAAAGTAACAGCTATGCCCTCAATTTCCTCCGCTCCGGCATCCGTTGTCAGAACTGTTTCAAATGAACGGGAAGTTCAATAATAATCAAAAATTATTTTGTTAAGCACAAAGAGGGATGTGCGGTATGCATGCAACGTCAACCTTTATTAAAGATTTTTAAGAGATATTAAAATTTCTCCCGCATTTATGCATCTGCAGATAGGACATGTTTCTTTTGGAAGAAGTGACCCGCGCTCTTTCAGCAGCATGAATGCCTCCTTAAAAGAACGAGATGTTATTTGCCAATTGCCGCCATATTCCTTTAGATTTCCGCAAGAACAATATATTATTGGCTCAAACACGAGTGTTCACCTCAAAATTGATGGACGAAGAGGACACAATAAAAAGGATTTCAATCAGAGAACTGATTGCCCAGAACTACAACTTTACCTGTTCTGGTAATTTGAATGTGGTCAGAAAAAATAACGCGCGCGTACATCCGGATGAAGGAAAGGCCGTCAATGACACCACTCAGCGAAGCCAAGATGGTCAGTACGACCTGATCATCGTGAATGTGGATAAAGATCAGGTCTCCTCCCATAAAGACCGGTGAGATGGAGAAACCTGATACCCCTTAAGCATGCCAGCAGAAAAACAAAGTCAAATTTCGGAGACAGTACGAATGACCGCGAATCCATGTCAGTGCTGTCTTTGTGAGACTGCAGTCACCAGAGTATGCTGGAATCCTACGATTCCAGCAACAACAATATCGTTGTGACTGCCGTTCATCAAACGAAGTTTGTTACTATAGCAAAAACTAAAAATAATTACAAGTTTTTAAATAATTCTTGCATTTTAAATTTATTCATGTTTATAATTTACCGTTTTAGAGTTAGCACATTATTGATCAGCAGATAGATACTTCTCCCTCTCGGCCAGCTGTAACTAATGTCGCCGGGGGGCTTATGATAAATAGTAGCGGGATTATATGCTGTTTTCCACCGGTGCAATTGCCTTCCTTAAACATCATGCGAAGAGCTTGCGGTATTTGGTGTGCGTTACGCCCTTGTCAACAGCTTGAAGTTCCTTACATGAATCCGGGCCTTTTTTCTCTCATCAGCAGGGATAATGTCTGACAAGATTAAGCATGCAATCGAACACGCAAAACACCTGATGCCTGATCAGGGACCGCTTCCCTTTTTTGTTCATCACAACACCATCCACCACTTTGAGACATACGATTTTTTTGAAGGTGTTAAACAGGCGGGGCGTTTGTATGGCGCCAAGGCATTTATGTCTGAAGAGGAGTTTCTCCTGGCGTTTGAGCGGGGACGCATCACTACCGAAATTCTTCAAAAGCAGATCAAAGAATATCTCAAGCATCATAATCTTGCTATTCAGCCAGATCTTCTGTTAAGGCTTATGACAGAAAAGCCGCATCTGCGCCCTGTACCGGACGCGAGAGTTCTTCAGTTTGTACATGACACTGCATATCAACAGCCGGGATATTACAAGGAAGCAGTTCAAATCACACACAATCAGAACATCGATGAACTGATGGAACCGGTTATCTTTCGGTTTTTCCCTTCTTATTTTGACTTTGGCCTTGCCTATTGGCCCATGCCAAATCGTGACAAAGGATTGTGGCATTGCTTTTGTGAAATTTACTCAAAGAGCGGTTTCTTCAGACCTAAATTCCTGAAGACCTTGAACCGAATCGTCTCCGAGGCAAAACGCTACACCTATGACGAGGCCACCGCGCTCTTACTAAAACGCCTGGCCATTCCCGATGAACATCTGGAAGACTACCTGTTCCGCACCTTGTATCGCTATAAGGGGTGGGTAGGTACCATCAAATCTCTGGAAGAGGTGCCGGATTGGATTCCAGGTCATGATATTAAAGCGTCATTTAACGAGGTTGTCCCGGTAATTCTCATTGTTGAGCTTGCAGCGGTTGAGTCCGTATGTGAGCTTATCGGCCTGAGGATTCCGGTTTATGAACCGGTACCGTTGTATGACCCTTCTTTCGTCGCATCTATCGTGAACGCGTTAGGCATGAAAAATAGTGGCACATTTCCCAAAGAAGTTATCCAACTTACTGATGAAAATCGTCTGGAGATATGGCAGCGTGCCTACGAGGATACCATCTATTATCAATTTCTTTCAACATACCGTAAAGGAGCTATCGAGTTAAAGCCAAAATACAAGCTTCCGAATTATCAAGTCTTTTGCTGTATAGATGAACGGGAGGAATCTTTCCGCCGTCATCTGGAGCGAATAGATCCTGGCGCTGAAACCCTGGCAGCTGCCGGACATTATGGCCTCGATATGAAATTTAAGGCGGCACCGGATAAACATTACCGCAAGATGTGTCCCCATCCTTTGGTAACACCGTCGGTACAAGTCTACGAAAAGGCAGAGAAGCTTGAGGATGCAATGCCAAAAAAGTTGCAGACCTATGGAGAGGCGCAGTGGGCAATTACACAAGCATCCAAGACCCTTTTGGGGAGCTTCGTCCACACGATATTCAGCGGACTTTTAGATTTTCCACCGTTTGTTGTGGACGTGCTTTCCCCCAAATATAGCTCCAAGCTGCGACGGTACCTGGCGGCATGCAAACCAAAGACCCGTTTGGTCTACAAGAAAGAAACTCACGAAAATGAAAAAGGCTGGGATCTGCAAGGCAGGATCGCCCGTGCCACAGGTATACTCAAGGGTGCAGGCTTTTCGGATAATTTTTCACCCTATGTATTCTTTCTGGGGCATGGGTCGAGCAGCCTGAACAACCCACACGAAGCTGCCCACGATTGTGGGGCTTGTGCTGGTGGGCGCGGTGCGCCCAACGCCCGTATATTTGCGGCTATTTGCAATGAGCCTGAAGTGCGTGCAGGGCTTGCGAAAAATGGCGTAATGGTGCCGGATTCAACACGGTTCATCGGAGGATATCATAACACCTGCAGCGATGAGGTGCTTCTTTTTGATCTGCCCGATCCCGTGGAACCGCGCCTGCAAAAGTATATTGATACGATTCGTCGCGCTGCGGCGCTGGATGCAAAAGAGCGCTGCAGACGTTTTGATGAGGTCAAGGCAACCCTGTCGGAAAAAGCATATGCTGATTACGCCCAGGGCCGCTCGATGGATATTACCCAGCCGCGTCCCGAATACGGCCACTGCACCAATGCGATTGCCATCGTAGGTCCGAGGTATCTTACGCGAAATCTTTTCCTGGACAGACGCGCATTTATGACTTCCTATAATTATCAGGTGGACCCCGAAGGAAAATCCCTGAGAGGCATACTTGGCGCAGTTGGTCCGGTTTGTGCGGGGATTAACCTCGAATACTATTTCAGCTTTATTGACAACGAACACTATGGCTGTGGCACAAAATTACCTCACAACGTTACATCACTGGTAGGGGTAATGAACGGGCATTACAGCGATCTGCAGTTAGGTTTGCCATGGCAGATGGTTGAGTTGCACGAACCTACCCGATTGATTCTGCTTGTGTGCTGCAAGGTTGAAACAATGGAAACCATCCTTGGCGAGGCCTTTGGCTATACCGGCCAACCCGGCCACTTTCAATGTCTGGTGAAGCACAATTGGATTACCCTCGTGATCCACGACCAGGAGCAAGAGAAACTGTTTTTATGGAAAGGTGAGACGGAGGGATGTTTTGTACCATTCGAAGAAGTAGCGGACGTGCCTGTATACCGGGGTGACGACCCCCGGTTTTTCCTTGAACAGGGACATCTTTTGTTTGGACAGATTGTCTGAGGAATATTGGATGGAAAATTCTATAATTAGCTATCTCGCGCATTACTTTGTGCTGTTTCCTATTATTAAGGTGCTTTCGATTAACATTCAGTATTTTGCCCGCAAGCGGGAAATTGAAGAGAATCTGGTCCGCAGACTGGTCACCTGGGGAGGCATCAGCGATATTGTGCACGTTATGATTGCCTTGTGTTTCCTGGGATTTAAGGCAACTACCGTGCATATAGACCCCTTCTGTCTGATTGGCTGGCCATTCATCGTGGACTGGAATCTCTATACGGCGATCTTTCTGGCATTCACGACAACAATTGTCACCCTCGTTGGACGGTTTTCTCTCTTTTACCTGCATCGCGATGCATATTATCACAAATTCTTTTCCCTTTATTTTATCTTTCAACTGGCATTGGGGCTTATTGTTCTTGGTTCCAGCACTGCTTATTTATTCATGGGCTGGGAACTTTTGGGTCTTGCATCAGTGCTTCTCATTGCATTCTACGAGCATCGTCCCAATCCGCTCAAAAACGGTATGCGGGTGATGTTTATTTATGATTTCGGTGATATCTTCCTTTTTTCTTTGGTAGTGTTACTGCTTTATTTTCACATTCATGATATTAACGACATGGCGTTGATTCAGGAACATGGCTGTGAATGGGCAAAGTTTTTATTGATTGCGGCATGTTTCTTTAAGTCCGGTATTTTTCCGTGGATATGGGTACCACGGGCAATGGAAGGACCTACACCATCGAGTGCGATATTCTACGGTTCGCTGTCAACTCATGTACCTATCTTTCTTCTCCTGCGCATGTGGCCCCGTGAATGGGCGCTTCCCACCTATTGGCCTGAAGTCTGGACCATTTCACATCCTGCCAATGCCATTGCCCTTGCGATTGCCATTTGTGTTTTTTCTGCCTTTGTCACGACCCACATGAGCCGGCAGCATTCCGACGCCAAGAATACCGTTGCGTATGCCGCCACGACACAATTGGCCATCATCTACATCGAGATATTCCTTGGATTTTACACCCTTGCTTTAATCCATGTGGTATCTCACGGGATATATCGTACTTATGAGTTTATGCGTACCCCATCGTTGTTCCACCTGTATCATACCATGGAGACGCGCCGGTCCAGGGTAACGAGTACCGGGAAACACTTTGAATCCATACTTCCTGAACGATTCAGAAAATGGCTTTACTCACTTACGATCAACGAGTTCGGTTTTTTGTCGCGGTCATTTGATCTCATAGATCAGTTTCTTGGTTTGAAGTGTATGCGGTTTGATAAAAAAGTGGCAAGACGCTTTACTATTGTAATATCCCTGGTATGGATTGGCTTTAGCATCGTGATGTTCATCCTCAACAGGAGGCTTTTTCATATTGAATATACCAGTGATGGCAGTGGAAATACCGTCATGTCATTGATTATCAACTGGAATTATTTCAGTGTCAGCGAAGAGTTAATACTTGTTCTTGCAGTAGGTTTCTGCGTGCTCTCCTTCTACAATATCCGTAGGATAGCTATGTACTTTATTACCCTTGCCTGCTCCGCCTGGTCGGCTGGTCTTGTTCAGGCGTTAGAGCTGATAAAAAATACGGATGCAAAGCATCTGTGGTCTTGCATATCTGTAATTACCCTCGCCATAGTCTTTGTGGGACTCGCCAGCTATTCGGCATACACTTCCTCGCACAATAACGAGAAACAGCCAAGCTTTACCGCACAACTCTATCGTACCCCCTTGTCAAATGCCTTATGGTTTCTTCTCGGTCTTGGCATTGTGGGTATGCCTGGGCTTGGTACCTTTGTTGGCTGGGAACACCTTGTCCAAAATGTCGCACCCATTTCCCCTCACACCGTGGTGAAGGGATTTTTTGTTCTGAAATTGAACGCTATTCTGGTTGTCTTGTTTTATTTCAGCAACTTCCTCGGGTTACCTGAACGTAAAGTACAGGTCTTGCACCATTACAAGCATGATACCCTGCATCTCCGCTGGGTACAGAAGCATTCATAACCTGACACATAGGCGACAAAAAAGGCAAGACAAAAGGTAGCAGTTTCGTAATGTCATTTCACGTTAACCTGTTGCATTAACATTGCCTGACGTAATGTTAATGTAAAACCAATATAAAACGGAATATGTAGCGCGGGTGGTTTATCCCCCGCCCAATGCCTTTTCAAAAAGCTAATTGCTACGCATTTTTAAAACTGTGATTGCAGAGCGATGAGCCTCGTTGCCCTGCAGATAAAGAGCCACCGAAGACCAGATTTTAGAAAAAGAATTACATCTGCCTTTTTAGAATAAAAGGCAGGTGTACCTGGTCCTGCTTATAGTCGCCGGTAAGTGCATACATGATGATGTTTATACCGAGACGAAATGCCATAGACCGTTGTGCCTCACCACCGGGAATCACCTGATATTCCCAGGAACCAAGCGGGTCTTTAGCCCAGGCGCCTCCCATGTCGTTTTGTGAATAGATAATGGCCGCCCGGTTTTCTGTGGTTATACCTTCCAGATAAGATTTTTCCATAATCCTTCCGTAGGACTGGTTCAGTAAGTAAAAAGATTTGAAAATCGTGTGATCTGCGGGTAGTCTTTCCAGGGATTTATTGGGAAACAGCCGCTTGACTTCACGCCGCACAGAATTATCAAACCCAAAATTGCTCTTTCCGACGCAGTCGTCAATCAAGAGTGTACCGCCGAATTCCAGATATAGTTTGAGATTGCTGATTTCTCTATCACTGAATGGTGGAAATTCCTGGTCGCCCGACATATAAAGAAATGGGTATTCAAAGATAGTGATGTCATCTGCCCGAAGGATTACCGTATCAATACGCGCCTCAACGCTGGTTCGCTTGATAAGCTCCCACATCAGGCGATTTCCCGCACGGGGTCGTGGATTCCAGTTCCCTCCTGAATACTCTAGTTGGGCAAAGGTAAATTTTGAGGCCTCACCCATCGCAAAACCCTTACTGGGGAAAAAAGTAAAACCGCAGATTACACAGATTGCACAGATAAAGAATCTGAGATTCCGGCGGATGACAGGCCACAACAGTACAGAGACACGGAGACAATAATACATGCTTTTGTCCTCAATTTTACTCCCCTCTCCTCAATACCGCGGAAAGCAAATTTGTGCAGTACCTATTTCAGATCGTGTAAAGAGTGCATCTGACAGAAGGAGACGGAGATGAAAGAGAGTTTATCACATACGGCAGGGGAGTGCAAGTATCATGTGGCAGTGAGTCCTGTTGAAATATTTCAGAGGTAGCATTAAAGTCCGTAGTGTCCGGCTAGGTATTTGCCGGCCTTATTTTATTGTCCTCACGATGTCATTCCTGTATTTTTTAGCGGGAATCCAGAAAAAACAATACCCACTGGATACCCGATAAAGGCGTTCGGATATGAGAAAAGTTGTGCCTGCAAATTTCTAACCGGACAGTGCTACATCAAGGGAATACATTTCCTCGACAAAAAGGGAAAAATAGTGTATGCTAAAGTTTTGAAGAGATAAGGTGCAGGATTCAGGATGAGAGATGAAGCGTGCCATCGCTAATAGCATGATCTTCAAGTGAGTGACGTGTTCTCTGTGGTTAATTTTTCGTACTATTTAAAATCGACGAGGAGAAAGAAATGGGTCGTAAGATGGTAACCGTTGATGGTTGTACGGCGTGTGCACACGTGGTGCACGCAACAAATGAAATTATCACTATTTATCCGATAACCCCCTCATCACCCATTGCAGAAATTTGCGATGCAAAGTCTGCTGCAGGGCAGGTGAACATCTGGGAATCGGTTCCCAAGGTAAGCCAGATGCAGTCAGAGGCAGGTGTTGCTGGGGCGGTGCACGGGTCGCTGACAACAGGTGCGCTGGCAACTACTATTTCATGTTCTCAGGGGCTTCTGTTGCTTCTTCCGAACATGTACAAGATTGCCGGAGAACTTGTCCCAACGGTCTTCCACTTAACCGCACGCTCCCTGGCGTGTCAGGGATTATCCATATTTGGCGACCACTCTGACGTCATGGCTGCGCGGTCTACGGGCTTTGCCATGCTGTGCTCGAAAAATGTGCAGGAGGCCATGGATTTTGCCTTGATTGCCCAGGCGGCCACCCTTGAAGCCAGAATACCGTTCATGCATTTCTTCGATGGATTCAGGACGTCCCACGAGGTGCAAAAGATTGAAGAGGTGTCTTTTGATGATATGCGGGCAATGATCGATAACGATCTGGTGATAGCCCACCGCAAGCGGGGTCTTACCCCAGACAATCCTTCTATCCGCGGCACTGCTCAGAACCCTGATGTGTACTTTCAGGGGCGGGAAACCGTAAATAAATACTATGCCGCGACACCTTCCCTTGTGCAGAAGGCAATGGACAAATTTGCCAGGGTTACCGGTCGTCAGTATAAACTTTTTGACTACTCTGGTGCACCCAATGCTGAGCGCATCATTATCATCATGGGCTCAGCCGGAGAGACAGTGTTTAATACTATCCAAAAACTCAATGCGCAGGGAGAAAAACTGGGATTGATCCAGGTAAGGCTGTACCGACCGTTTGATGTTGATGCCTTTGCCGATAGCTTGCCGGCCAGTGTAAAGGCGATTGCCGTCCTTGACCGCACCAAGGAGCCCGGCGCTATTGGTGAACCGTTATATCTCGATGTAAGAACGGCCATCGGTGAAGCACTGGATAGGGGGACGGCAAAATTCAAGAATTACCCGGTAGTGGTTGGCGGCCGTTATGGGCTTGGTTCAAAGGATTTCACCCCAGCTATGGTGAAGGCCGTATTTGATAATATCGCACAGAGTAAACCGAAGAACCACTTTACCATTGGTATTAACGATGACGTTACCGACACCAGCCTTACGTACAATGAATCCTTTACGATTGAAGGGAAAGAGGCGTATCGGGCATTGTTTTATGGTCTTGGGGCAGATGGTACCGTTGGCGCAAATAAGAACACGATCAAGATTATTGGCTCTGAAACAGATAACTATGCGCAGGGTTACTTTGTGTATGACTCAAAAAAGTCTGGTTCAACGACGGTATCCCACCTGCGCTTTGGGAAAGACAAGATACTCAACCCGTACCTTGTCACAAAGGCAAATTTCATTGCCTGCCATAATCCGTCATTCCTTGAAAAATACGACATGTTATCCCATGCAGAGGAAGGCGCAACGTTTCTCCTGACTACTTCAAAAAATAAGGACGAGATATGGGACAGTCTGCCGGTGGAAGTGCAGGAACATCTCATTACCAAGAAGATGAAATTCTATATTATCGATGCTATCGCCCTTGCCGAGGAGATCGGGCTGGGAACAAGGATTAACACCATTATGCAGACCGCCTTCTTTGTTATTTCTGGGATCATTCCCAGGGAAGAAGCTGTCGATGCAATCAAGACCGAGCTGAAAAAGACCTATCAAAAGAAGGGTGATGAAGTGGTCAAGATGAACTACGCCTCCGTGGACAAGGCTCTTCAGAATATCGTTGAGGTTAGGGTGCCTGCCACGGTTACCAGCAAGCTTAGGATGCGGCCGCCGGTACCTGAAAATGCCCCTGAATTTGTAAAAAATGTGACGGCAAAGATGATTGCCAACAAGGGAGATTATCTGCCCGTTTCGGCCATACCAGCCGATGGCACCTGGCCAACCGGGACGACCCAGTATGAAAAGAGGAATATCGGGGTACATATCCCTGAATGGGAGCCGGATGCATGTATTCAGTGCGGCCAGTGCTCATTTGTCTGTCCTCATGCGACCATCCGGATAAAGGCGTATGACCCTGAATTATTAAAAGATGCACCCCAAAAGTTCAAATCGATTGATGCGACGGGAAAAGAGTTGAAAGGGCTGAAGTTTACCGTCCAGATAGCGCCGGAAGACTGTACCGGGTGTGGTTCCTGCGTGTTCAATTGTCCGGGTCAAAAGAAGGATGCGCAGGGGAACAAGATCCCCGGCGTCAAGGCCATCAACATGAAGCTTCAGGAGCCGCTCCGTCATCACGAGGCGGAGAATTACCAGTTCTTCCTCGACCTCCCCGAAACGGATGCTTCGAGGTTTAACGTCAATTCCGTGAAAGGGAGTCAGTTTGTAAAACCGCTTATTGAATATCACAGCGCCTGCGCGGGATGCGGGGAGACTCCCTATATCAAATTGATTACCCAGCTATTTGGCGATCGCCTGATTATTGCCAATGCCACCGGGTGTTCATCCATTTACGGTGGAAATCTACCAACAACACCCTATACAAAAAGGGCTGATGGGCGTGGGCCAGCGTGGTCGAACTCCCTCTTTGAGGACACAGCAGAATTTGGTCTTGGTATGCGGCAGACGGTGGATAAGTTTCATTCCCAGGCAGTAGAGTTGCTGGAAAAACTGGCCAGGACGCCTGTGTATGGGGACGCAAAAGAACTTTTTGAGTCCTTGAAAAACGCCGACCAATCTACCCAGGAAGGAATTGAAAAACAGAGGGAACGTGTAGAAGGGCTAAAAAAGCGGCTGTCAAAGGATGCCTCATCCGAAGCAAAGAGTCTCCTCTCTCTTGCTGATTATTTGGTCAAGAAATCGGTATGGTCGATTGGCGGTGACGGGTGGGGGTATGACATCGGGTATGGTGGGGTTGACCACGTGCTGGCTTCGGGCGAAAATATAAAGCTCCTTATTATGGATACCGAGGTTTATTCGAATACCGGCGGACAGATGTCCAAGGCGACTCCGATGGGGGCGGTTGCACAGTTTGCAGCCGGTGGGAAGAGGACACACAAGAAAAATATCGCTTTAATGATGGCAACCTACGGAAAGATATACGTTGCCCAGGTGGCATTCGGGGCGAATCTGGCGCAAACGGTCAGGGCAATTACGGAAGCTGAGGCATACAACGGCCCGGCGCTGATAGTTGCCTACTCGGTATGTATTGCCCATGGCTTTGACATGAGCAGGGGCATAGAACAGCAGAAAAAAGCCGTTGCCAGCGGCTATTGGCCGCTTTACCGGTATAATCCGCAGCTTGAGGCACAGGGGAAGAATCCTTTGGTCCTTGACAGCAAAGACCCGTCAGTTTCTTTTGAAGAATATGCCTACAAAGAAAACCGCTATCGTGCGCTGAAGGCAAGCAATCCTGAAGTAGCTGCAGCGCTCATGAAGCAGGCGGAGGCGGAAATCCAGAGGAGATGGAAACTGCTCAAGCACCAGGCAGCATGGTCGCCTGTGTAGCATTAGTAATACCGGGAAGGAATTAAACCAGGCATACTATAGTAAACGTATGAAATAAGTTGACAGGTACTGGTCATTGCGAGCGATAGCGAAGCAATCCCACGATAGAGATTGCTTCAGGCTAGTACCCTCGCAATGGCAACTTTCTTTGTGCATTTACTATGATCGGGGTGGCACGGACAAACATCGTTTGTCCGTGTTGAACTTGCAAGACGGTAATTTTTGACTATCATCGACATTGGCAGGGGATATTTAGCAGGAATAGATATCCTGCTTTCTTGATATCACTCAATTTGTAATGTTAACAAGTTAGAATTATCGCAGTAAGAATTTTATACGTCAGTAGTTATATCAAATATTTCTTGTCGTATGCTGTACTATTCGCTAAGTTAATGAAAACTCGTTAATAATATCGTTAGCATGCGCCCTCATGAGCCCCACCCAAGGAGGAAACCATGACGAATGCACAGTCAGAAAATAGGCGCCCAACACCCGACCCTGCGGAAGACAATGCTTTCTTCCCTTCTCCCTATTCGTTGAGTCAGTTCACCTCTGCCAAGTCTAATCTGAGCGGTGCTGACTACCCCAATCGCTACACGGGTGGTCGCTGGAAGATTCTGGTGGTAGGCGCGGACGAGCGCTACCTGCTCACCGACAACGGAACCATGTTCTCAACTGGCAACCACCCAGTGGAAACTCTCTTGCCAATGTACCACCTCGATAAGGCTGGTTTTTCGTTCGATATCGCGACGCTTTCCGGCAACCCGGTCAAATTCGAGCTCTGGGCAATGCCGTCCGAGGACGAGGAAGTGAAGGGGCTGTTCGCGAAATATCGTGACCAGTTCAAGAAGCCATTGAAGCTTGTGGATGTGGTCAGGAAGGCTCTTGGAGATGATTCGGACTATATCGGCGTGTTTATTCCCGGTGGTCACGGTGCCCTGATGGGCCTGCCCGAAAGTAAGGATATGAAAGCTGTCCTTGAATGGGCCGCCGCGAACGACAAGTTCGTCATTTCACTGTGCCATGGCCCTGCCGCCTTCCTTGCTGTTGGAGACAGCCCGATCTACCAAGGCCGCAAGATTGTCGCTTTCCCGGACGCGATGGATGCGCAAACTCCGGCTATCGGATACATGCCCGGCCATCTAACCTGGAAGTTTGGTGAAAGGTTGAAGGCGATCGGATTCGAGATCATGAATACCGATATCTCAGGTGCGGTGTATCAAGATGGAAGGATGTTGACAGGGGATAGCCCCCTTGCCGGCAACGCGCTCGGAAAACTCGCGGCCGCCGCGCTTCTCGAAGCAGTCCACAATAGGTGACTCGTATTGACAGGGTGCGGAGTTGAAAGCTGCGCATGCTAACAACCGGTTGCAGCGGACGGTCCGCTGCGCGGCCCGCCGCTGAACCGGAGCGTTAGACCATACACGAATTAAGCTTGTTTGGGGATACCCAATGAGGAAGACGTGACGACAAAAAGAAAAAGAGTCTTCCGAAATACAGGGCATTTTAATAACACCCACCGCCTGACGGTACGCTGCACACAATGTGGTCACGCCAGGTCTATCATCTGTGTAGAGACGGAGGATATTCAGCGTTCATCAAGAATAGATATCCTGAACAACGGTATCTGCTCCGGAGGGAAAAACATAAGTCGTCACATAGACTGCTTAATCGGATGCACCCATTCCATAGCGCTCATGCTTCTCGCCAGAGTCATGTCGTTTCCATTCACTCGTAAGCCAGTCTACGGATACGGCGAGATCATAAATGACGAGATGCTTCAGTCCGTTCACTCAGTGGATATGCCAGGTATCCAAGAATTCCTCGATTCAGATGTTGTATTTGAGTGATCTCCTTTGAGGAGGGCAGAGTAAGGGATAGGTTATAAAAATATAGATATTGAGTAAGACAAAAACGGGATAGAGATTTTGCCTAAAAATAATGTTAGATGCACAAATTATAGGGGTGAAAAATCCTGTGTATTTTGAGATAATAGGAGAAATTAAGTATATTGAAACCATTGTTATAGGAGGAAGAATACGAGATATAATGCGGATTCAGAAACAATTTGGTCATGGTAGAGGCGTAAGCTTAAAGGTATTGGAAAAGTTCGTCTTGAAAGTGGCAGGATATGCAATGCCGAATTACACTGGTACGAAGCCCACGGCATTGGCAGAAAGAAAATAAAAATAAAGAAATTTTTGGATTAAAAATATGGGAAGAGAAAAGGAAAATCAGACATTTGCGCTTTGCGTAGGAAATAAAAACTGTGAGGACTTGGAGGTTCGCAAGATTTATCAAATCCTTCCGGACGAGGATGCCGAAAAGGAAGGATATATGAGAGTTATTGATGAATCCGGTGAAGACTATCTTTATCCACAGTCGTATTTCATTCTTATCCAACTCCCTGGCGAAGCGAAAGAGGCTCTTCTGATAGGAGCAAGATAGATATTTTAATTCGCCTAACAAATTGCTACACCTAACCGCTATTCCGTTGCACTCCATAGCGGCAGGTGAGATTTGGCGTTCTTGAGATCATTCCTGAAGAATCGTGAGGGTGTAGTCTTCAGCCTCCCGTTTCCACTCTACGGTTCAATCGGGGACGGTTGAACTAGCAAAAACCGCCAAAAGGGGATATTTTGCATGAGTACTTATCCTGTTTCTTGATATCACTCAATTTGTAGTGGTAACCAGTTAGAATTATCGTAGTGAGAATTTTATACGTCAATATTTATGTCAAGTATTTCTTGCCGGACGCTGTACTGTTTGTCAAATGAAAGAAAACTTGTTAATAACATAGTTAGAGCTGGCATCAGTTATTTCTAAGGAGAATATTGATATGAGTAAGGTTGAATTTTTTGTTACACCTGGTTACGGCGACAGAAACTTGGAGAAATTTCATTATTTCCAGGCCTTCAGAGACGGAAACCGAGTTGAAACTTCCGGGCAAGGTGGCTGGAATAACGATTGGGAGTTTCCTGAGTCTATTGAAGAAGAAATAACTCAGGCATTTGAAAATGTGGAACGCACACTTGCCACGGCAGGAGCATCATGGAAAGATGTTGTTCATGTAAACTCCTATCATGTACCTACCGCACCCGATTTCATTGGAAATGACCATCTTTCTACAATGACGGATCAATTCAGGAAACATATGGGTAGTCGGGCACCTATTTGGACATGTATTGGAGTTCCTTCGTTGGGTGACCCAAAGATGCGTGTAGAAATACGTGTTACTGCAATTATTGAAAATAATACTTGAGACTTAGAGAGGATCGCCGGATTAAAGCCTTATATACTCTAACAAATCGCTGCAGCTGACTGCCATCCCGCTACGCGGGCTGTTGGCATCTGAGCTCAAGCGTTAGGCTGCTTAACAATCCGAGTCGCAATGAACGATTACATGGCTCTAATTTTTGGTGTTGTGTGCGCCGGTATCGGCGGCGAGCTTTTTGTTCGCGGTGCGGTTGGACTTGCGCATTGGGCGCGTATTTCTCCGGGCATCATCGGGGCAACCATGGCCGCATTCGCCACATCAAGCCCGGAACTATCAGTCTCAATAAATGCCGCTCTTGCCGGAAAACCTCAAATCGCGCTCGGCGACGCCCTCGGCAGTAATGTTGTAAATGTGGCCATGATCCTCGCGCTTGCGTTGGTAATTTCTGGAATTCAGTGCCCCCGTGAGAGCGTGAAGCGTGATTTTCCTGTTGCACTTTTAGTTCCCATTGTCACGGGTGTTCTGTTTCTGGATGGTGAGCTATCTAGAATCGACGGCCTGCTGATGTTAAGCATGTTTGTCGCATGGCTTGTGGCAGCGGTTATTGAGGCACGAAAACAACGCAGTGCCGCAGAAGAGGTGCTTGGGGAACATCGCGGATGGTTGGTTGTTCTTTCCTGTGTTGTCGGCCTTGCCTTTCTGGTCGCCGCCGGAAATTTCATTGTGACGGGTGCAAGAGGCATTGCCATAGCCTTCGGAATAGATGAATTCATTATTGGGGCAACCATTGTGGCTGTTGGCACGTCCGTACCCGAACTCGCAACAACTGTTATAGCCAAGCTTCGGGGGCACGACGAAATGGGCTTGGGAACCATTCTTGGCAGTAATATTTTTAACGGCATTTTTATTGTCGCGGTTGCGGCTACTATTCATCCTATTACCGTTGCATGGCGTGAGGTTGCCATTGCATTAGTATTTGGTTTGGTCGCTTTGGCATTCACTTATCCCGCGCGCGCCGGTTTCATTGAACGCAGGCGGGGTATTCTGTTGCTGGTGTTATATGCTGTTTATCTCGCCACTATCATTCAAAGGCAAGCAGCCTAACAACGCCATCAACGCGGACGCGCAAAAGCGCCGATTCGCTCTGCTTTTGCACGCCGGTTATGGCGAACGTTCGCTAACGTGTAGAGTATGTCGCTAGAAGAATTAATATCAACTTACGGATATATGGCTGTAGGAATTGGAACATTCTTAGAGGGTGAGACGATACTTGTTTAAAAGATTTCAATAAACCATACGCCGCTTCCACCAATAAAGCTCCAGGCAGATGCAGTAGATGCTGGAGGTTTGAAGACAAAGCTGGTGTGGGAAGGAAATAGTAATCCTGATGTTGCCGTCTATAACATCTATTCAAGGGAAGACGATGAACCATACCTGAAACAGATAGGGAACACGGCGGATGTATACTACAATACTGATCATCCTTGGGCAGAAAATTCATCGATTAAGACGCGTATCTACGCGGTATCTGCAATAAAGTCTGACGGTACGGAGAGTTTCCTATCAGACATGGTGGAAAACAACGACCGCGATCACGATGGGTTGTCAGATGAAAAGGAGGTGTCGTTGGGTACAAATGTGACTGATTCGGATTCGGACGATGACGGCCTTACGGATGGGGAGGAATATATCCATGGCACCGATCCTTTACTGAAAGATACAGATGAGGATGGTTACAGCGATTATGAGGAAATCCGGGCAGGTTCAGACCCACTGGATAAAGATGCTGTTCCAACACCCACACCGTTACCAAAACCATCCGGTACACCTACTGCCATTACCCTGGCTTACTTCGATGCCAGGGCGGGCAAAGATGGCATCGTTACCCTGACGTGGGAGACAGTTACGGAGATCGATAATACCGGCTTTAACATTTACCGATCGAACAGCAAGAACGGGCATTACACACAGATCAATAACACGACCATCCCCGCCCAGGGCACTGCCGTATCCGGAGCCAGTTACAGTTATATCGACACACCGGGCAATGGTACGTTCTTCTACAAACTAGAGGACGTAGACTACCACGGGGTAAGCACCATGCACGGCCCTGAAAAGGTGAGGGTGAAGTCAGGGAATAATGCATCACACCGTTCAAAGAAGGCACGGCGTTAGATGCGGACTCGTGCAGCGTTTCGTTAAAGTATCCATATACGTTGCCTCTGTCTCGTTCCCACGCAGAGCGTGGGAACGAGACAAGAGGACGCTCCGCGTCTCATTTACAGTGTAATCCAATCTATTTCTAAAATTGCATGGTCATCCTTTAAATAATTCCTGGCGCTTGAATAAATCCAACTGGTCGGGTCATCTACATAGCCCCTTCTTACCGGATTGTTCAGAAAACGAAGGCTTTCTATTCCTATTTCAAACTTTTGAGGTGAAGTAAGGATGGGAATCCAACTTTTGTAGAATCATCAGTTTGAGGGGTGGTGGAGGATTGGTGATGTGAGGTCAGACTTCTGACTCTTGACCCCTGCCTGATATTCCTATGGTGTGTTTGATTGCAGATTCACTGCATTGCGACATTAGGCAATTATCTGTTAACATGACGTATGCGATATCTATACGGCTCGACCACGCAAAAGCAGTTTTTCAAATCATCTTCTGCATATTTTTCTAAAACATTTTTCAATTCACTATGAACCGCATGTATCGTTGATGGAGTTACCTTCAAACAAATGACTCCTGAATTCAATTCCTTTTTAAGAAAAACCAGCATCCCGAAATCTTATCACGAGTGATAAGCAATCTATCACTGGTTTTTGCCTTTCCCAACAATTCTTCGTCTGAGGCCATATGAAATCCGAGTTCCTTAACAGTTACGACATCATTTCCGAGATGCTTTAAGAAGTCTACGGTTATTTTATATACATCATGGTCAATTAAAAACTTCATGAGCCTGCTTCAATGCAGATGTCTTCTTTTCGAATTAAATCTAATGCATATTGAATACAAGCCCTGATATCTTCTATTTTCAGATCTGGATAATAATTCTGAATAATTTCGTTAAATGTGATGCCTTCTTGAATGAGTTCAAGGACATTATCTACCGTTATTCTGGTACCAACAATATATGGTTTTCCAAAATGTATCACTGGGCTAATAGTTATGCGAGTTCTATAATCTTTCATTGAATATACTCCAATTTATAACGACAGTACGATGAATATATTTAATTAGATTCTTCGCTCCGCTCAGAATGACATTTTCGCATTGCTCTGTCATTCTGAGGGAGTGAAACGACCGAAGAATCTCAACTTTGAAATTCCTTAACATTTTAATTAGGCCTTCGGCGACTTTCCCCCCCTGTTTCCCCCCGTAAACGGGGGGATTATGGGGGGTGATTGAAATTCCTTAACGTTTAATTATAAGGGTCTTCTCCCTATCGAGTGGGTAAAAATGAGCCATTTTTGTACTGAGTTAGATATCAGGCAACATGCAGGTCAATATTTTGAGACGAAGATACTCTTCGTCTCGTAGGCCATAAGCTCGGCGTTGAATGACTCTGATTTTGTTGTTGAGCCCTTCGACAAATCCGAGCGAAACCTTATTTTCTGGTTTGCAAAAGGCGGCGATGCCATCCCAGTGGCGTTCAACCAGTTCTGCAAACTTCTCATAGGGCTTAAGCCGTTGCCATTTTAACGAGGTCTTCCAGTTATCAAAAAACTTTCTGGCCCAGGTCTCTGACGTATAGCTCCATAACTGTCCGAATGTTTCTCTGAGAACGTATGCTGTATTCAGCCGTTTGTTGGCAGTCAGAAGCGTCTTTAATGCCTTTCTCCCGTCTATCGTAAGGTTCTCACGAT
>JAJTXE010000002.1:185870-205528 GCA_021463795.1 Candidatus Brocadia sp.
TTTCAGCCCATTTTCAAATTTTATCTGTGCTTTCCACCCCAAAGACTTCAGCTTACTACAATCGAGGGCGTAACGCCTGTCGTGCCCTTCCCTGTCTTTCACGTGCTCCAGCAGTGAGTGAGGTTTCCTGAGTTCATCTAAAATGAGATGCGCCGTATCGATATTATATCGTTCATTTCCTCCCCCGATATTATATACCTCGCCATCTTTCCCGTGATTCATAATAAAATCGATACCCGCACAATGGTCTTCAACATGGATCCAATCCCTTACCTGCTTTCCATCGCCATAGAGAGGAAGCGCCTTATCTTCTAAGGCATTGGTAATAAAAAGGGGGATAAATTTTTCCGGATGTTGATTGTGTCCATAGTTGTTAGAGGCCCTGGTAATAATGATCGGTAACTTATATGTCACCCAGTACGCATAAGCAAGCCGGTCTCCCCCTGCTTTACTTGCAGCATACGGATTGCTCGGATTCAAGGCATCCGTCTCCCGGAATGCACCTTGATGAGCCGTCCCATACACCTCGTCGGTAGATATCTGGATGAACTTTTTTACACTAAAACGTCTTGAGGCCTCAAGCAGGACATAAACACCCTTCATGTCGGTATCAATGAAGTTGCCAGCACTGCTAATACTCCGGTCAACATGTGATTCTGCGGCAAAGTTGACAAGTATTTCAATGTCTTCCTCAGAAAAGATATGTTCTACCAACTCCTGGTTACAAATGTCACCTTTATAAAATTTAAACTGCCGGGACATCTTTGAATCATCAACGATATCTTTCAGGTTTTCGAGATTTCCGGCATAGGTCAATTTATCCAGCACTACTGCTCTCCTGCCCTGATGAATCATTCTCCGGACAAAGTGGCTACCGATAAATCCCGCACCGCCAGTAACGAGTATTGCCATAAACATTCTACCAGTTTCTTGTAAATGATGGGTCGCTCCGCCTAACCCACCCACCACAAAACCTGCTACAATATAATATATTTCCTATACAATAAAGTTAAAAAAGTGAATCATTCCTGGAATATTTCTTTTGCTCCGATACGCAAATCCTGAATTACAGAAGAACAGATCGTGTCGTTTAAACGATACCGCTTACCGTCAAATCCCTTGCCTTTCAAGAGCAACACGTCAACCGTTTCATGCTCAGGATCAACAATCCAATATTCCCGCACCCCATTCCTTGCGTATAATTTCTTTTTAATTCCCATATCACGATTACCCGAAGAAGGTGATAATACTTCAATAATCAAATCGGGAACACCCTTAATGTTATCCTTCGTAATAATCCCTTTATTTTCATGGGAAACAAAGATGATATCGGGCAGAACGACATCTTCCTCTGAAAAAAGGACGTCAAGGAGAGCAAAATAAACACGTCCAGGTTTATTTTGTCTGACATCATGAGAAAGAATATGAAATATATTAGCCAAAATTCGTTGATGGCCTTCATTCGGTGAAGGCACCAGAAAGAGGTCTCCGTCGATAATTTCGCACCGAGTGTCCTCTGGAAGTTGCAGGTAGTCCTGATAATTATATCTTAAACTTGTTTGCATCGGTTTCGGATTCCTGAATCTGTCATAAACCGTTTTCGATATTTCAATTTCAAACTCAAAATCCCGCCAGTAGTATTTATTATGCATTGTTGTACAACTTTTTTTGTATTAGCTACGTCAGACTTTTCAACATTATAACAAAATAAAAACTGTTCGTACTATCTTTTTTTGTCAAAATAAAAATCCCCTTGTTCTTCCACTTCAATCAGCAGAAAATCAAGGGGATTTGGAATTCAGTACCACAATTTATTTATTTGCTAACTTTAGCCATGTGTTAGCTCGTTTGAGCAGCGACAGAGCTTTTTCTTTCTCCTCTGCAGTTCCGGCACTGGATAAGCTCTTTTCAGCGGCATCCTTTTCAGTGCGTATTTTTTCCACATTCACCTCGCCTTCCTTAACACAGGCATCGGTCAGGACAACGGCGTTATTTGCCATCATCTCTAAAAAACCCCGATCCAAGGCAAATCGTATGGTTTTGTTACCCGTATCATGCACAATGAAAATGCTGGTTTGCAATTCTGTAATCAAAGGCGCGTGGTCAGCAAGGACTCCAAATGAACCTTCTGTCCCTTCGGCAGAAATGCTTTGAACAGTATCCGTATAGACAACTTTTTCAGGGGTAATAATCTCGAGTTTAAATGTTTTTGCCATAGTTATCCGCCCATCTGTTTAGCCTTTTCGATAACATCTTCGATCCCGCCCATCATGTAGAAGGCCTGTTCGGGCAGGCCATCGTGTTTACCTTCAACAACCTCTTTGAATGCCCTGATCGTCTCTTTTAAAGGCACATACTTCCCTTTTGTTCCGGTAAACTGTTCTGCGACGAAGAACGGTTGTGACAGGAAACGTTGCAGTCTTCTTGCCCTTCCAACCAGGACTTTGTCGTCTTCAGAAAGTTCTTCCATGCCGAGAATTGCAATAAAGTCCTGAAGTTCCTTGTACCGCTGTAATATTCTCTGCACCTCACGGGCAACCTCGTAATGTTCCTGCCCGACAATCCGCGGATCAAGAATCCTGGAGGTCGAGCGCAGGGGATCAACCGCAGGATAGATACCCAACTCGGCTATTTGCCGCGACAGCGATATGGTTGCGTCAAGATGCGGGAATGTCGTTACTGGCGCCGGATCAGTAAAGTCATCGGCCGGAACATACACGGCCTGCAATGACGTAATTGAACCCTTCTTGGTCGTGGTAATCCTTTCCTGCAAATCACCCATTTCCGTCGCTAATGTTGGCTGATACCCTACTGCGGAAGGCATGCGGCCTAAAAGCGCTGATACCTCAGAACCGGCCTGCACAAACCTGAAGATATTATCAATAAACAAGAGCACGTCTTGCCCTTCCGTATCCCGGAAATACTCTGCCATAGTCAGCCCCGTCAAAGCAATCCTTAGTCTTGCCCCTGGTGGTTCATTCATCTGACCAAAAACCAGCACGGTTTTATCGATAACCCCGGACTCCTTCATTTCAAGCCAGAGATCGTTTCCCTCGCGGGTCCTTTCACCAACCCCCGCAAATGCAGAATATCCACCATGCTCCGTGGCAATGCTTCTGATAAGTTCCATAATCAAAACGGTCTTCCCCACCCCGGCGCCACCAAACATGCCAATTTTTCCACCACGCGCAAAAGGAGCTAACAGATCAATAACCTTTAAGCCCGTTTCCAATACGGTAGTAACCGTCTCCCTTTCTTCAAAGGATGGCGATGGACGATGAATAGGAAGACGGCTGACAGCCTTTACATCACCCAGTTTGTCAATGGGTTCGCCCAACAGATTAAAGACCCTTCCCAACACCTCTTTTCCCACCGGTACGCTGATCGGCATGCCGGTATCAATGGCATCCATACCTCTCATAAGCCCATCAGTAGTAGACATGGCTATACAGCGGGCAGTATCGTTACCCAGGTGCTGAGCAACTTCCGCAACAACAGAGATATTCGCTTTTGCATCTTTTATATGAACGGCATTCTTAATCGCAGGAAGTGCCCCGGGCGAGTATCGTACGTCAACAACTGGCCCAATCACCTGCACAATGGTCCCTTTATTCTCTTTACTTTCCTTAACTTTTTTAGCCAAATTTTTTACTCCTTCCTTCTTGTTGTTCAGTCAAAACCTAACCGCAGGGCCGACAGATAATATTTTGCGATTTACCTGTATTATGTGTAATAAGCCGGCTATCGCTAAAAAACCTCTGTTCATAGCCCTAGTGACAATTCTTATTCTATTTATCGCACAAGGGCCTCAGCACCGGAAACAACTTCGAGAAGTTCTTTGGTGATCGCCGCCTGACGTGCCTTGTTGTATGAACTGACCAATTCATCAATCATTTCACCGGCATTTTCCGTTGCAGCAATCATAGCAACGCGTCTGGCCGCATATTCGGAAGTCAACGATTCCAGGATGCACTGATATAGCCTTGTTTCAACAAATTTCGGGAAGAGATGATCGACTATCTGCTCGGCGTTAGGCTCAAAAATATACTCTCCGACAGGTTTTTTCTCTTTCGTTTCAAACGCACCTTTATCAATAGGCAACAGGCGCATGCTCGTCGAAAAAGATTGCATAACGGTGTGAAACTTTGTAAAGAACAGATGAAGTTCACTAAACTCATTCCGTTCATATCCTTTTATTAACTGGCCTGCCAAAGCCTGCACCTGCCCGTACCCAAGTTTCTCAACACTCTCGGGAATGTATTTCTCTATAAGGGAGGCATATTTCCCCCTCGAAAAATATGAATATCCCTTTTTTCCAATAAGAGTAAGTTTGATCTCCTGTCCGGCCTTTTCCTTAACATATTTTACCACTTTTTGGATTATGTTATTATTATATGCACCGCAAAGCCCCTTGTCAGCCGTGATTAAAATGACTTTAATTACCGGAGCTTTCTGCTCTTTCTCTGCAAACCAAGGATGACTGCCTTCAAGCGAGGAAACCAGATGGCTCAAAACGGCGTGCATCTTTTCGGTAAATGCACGTGAGGCAAGCACCCGTGACTCGACCTTCTTCAGCCTGCTTGCCGCCACCATTTCCATGGCGCGGGTAATCTGTTTAATGCTCGTAATACTTCTGATTCGTTGTTTAATTTCTCTGGTACTCAGCATTCCCTAACCCTTTTTTGCAAAGATTTGTTTGAATTCTTTGATTGCGTTCTCTAATTTACTCGTGACTTCCGGGTCGAGTTTTTTCTTTTCCTTAATCTCGATACCAATCGAGGCATACTTTTCTTTCATAAACTTCATGAATTCCCGTTCAAAAACCCTGGCCTTATCCACGGCAACATCATCCAGATATCCATTAATACCGGCAAAGATTGCCATAATCTGATCTTCTACCGGAACGGGCGCATATTGCGGCTGCTTCAGCAATTCGACCAACCGACTCCCCTTGGATAACTGTGCCTGAGTAAATTTATCCAGTTCGGAACCAAACTGGGCAAAAGAAGCCAGTTCCCGGTATTGAGCCAGTGTTAACCGCAACGTACCGGCAACCTTTTTCATCGCCGGAATCTGGGCATTTCCACCAACCCTGGATACAGAAAGGCCCACTGAGATTGCCGGACGGATACCGGCATTAAACAAATCACTCTCCAAATAGATCTGACCATCAGTAATAGAGATCACGTTCGTAGGAATATAAGCTGAGTAATCACCCCCCTGTGTTTCCACCACAGGAAGCGCCGTCAGAGAACCACCGCCAAGCTCATTATTCAATTTTGCTGCCCTTTCCAGCAACCTCGAATGAAGGTTAAAAATATCACCAGGAAAGGCTTCACGCCCCGGTGGACGTCTTAATAACAAGGAAATCTGGCGATATGCAATCGCATGTTTGTACAGATCATCATAGATTGCCACCGCATGCATACCATTATCTCTGAAGTATTCACCCATAGCGCACCCTGCATACGGTGCAATATATTGGAGCGGTGCCGGATCAGAGGCAGAAGCCACAACAACAATACTGATATCCATCACCTTATTCTCTTCGAGCGTCTTCACAACGTCCGCAACGGTTGACATTTTTTGGCCAATCGCTACATAAATACAGTAGACACCTGACTCACGTTGATTAATAATCGTATCAATGAGAATAGCGGTTTTCCCTGTCTGCCGGTCGCCTATAATAAGCTCACGCTGACCCCTGCCGATCGGTATCATAGCGTCAATAGCCTTAATACCAGTTTGTAACGGCTCTTTTACCGGTTGTCTCTCAACAACGTTGGGCGAAGGACCTTCAATAGCCCGGTATTGATCGGTAGCGATCGGACCTTTCCCGTCAATCGGCTGACCCAGGGCATTTACCACGCGACCCAGTAATGCCTTACCCACCGGGACCTGGACAATCTTTCCGGTAGTTTTTACAATATCACCTTCCCGAATCTTCTCGTCAGAACCAAGAAGGATCGCACCTACGTTATCCTCCTCAAGGTTCATAGCAATACCATACACATTTTCCGGAAATTCCAGGAGTTCGCTGGATAAACAATCATCAAGTCCGTAAATACGAGCGACACCGTCTCCCACCTGCATAACGTGTCCAACGTTTTCTAACTTTAATTTTTCTTCATACCCTTCAATCTCTTTTTTAATGATTGAAGTAATATCAGTGGATGTTATTGCCATATACCCCGCTCCTCATAATAATTGAGATCTCTCGTCTTTAACCAAAATGGCAAGCAACCATTTCCTGCGCCATTCTGAAACACATAACAGTTTGAAGAGTTTTCGTTACCGAAACTCATAATTGTCAAAATGTATGGCAGGAGCTTAGCTCCTGCCACTTATGTCCATGCTATTTCATCAGACCTGAAAAAGAGCACACCCCAAAACCCCCATCAAGCCCGCTGAGTAATTCTCACAATAAGACCATACAAAACCCTACGCAGTCCTCAATGACAGCAATCTGGTTTTCAGATTTTTTAACCGGCTTGCAACGCTTCCATCAATCATCTTGTTACCGATTTGAATCACCATTCCACCAAGAATATCCGGGTTTTGCAGAACCTCTAACTCTACCGTCTTACCGGTAATTTTTTTCAGTTGTTTTCTAAAATACTCCAGCCGTTCACCGCTTAACGCATCCACCGTCTGCACGATAGCTTTCACAATCCCTTTCTTTTCATCGGTAACCGCCCGGTATACCTCAGGAATAAATTCCAATATCTCTTCCTTCCTCCGGTCAACGAGCAAGCACAGAAAGTTCAGCATAAGGGAAGACACTGCTTTACCAAAGACATTATCCAGCACATCCTTCTTGCTGTCCCGTGAAATCGACGGATGAAACAACACCTTTTTCAGGTTGCCGTGTTTTTTCATCACCCCGCACACCAAATCTAAATCTTTTTCGATCTGCTCAAACTGCCCCTTTTTTAAGGCAACTTCTAAAAGGGCATTGATAAATGTAATTGCTATGCTTTTATCTAACACTCAATTCCCCTATTTCTTCAATAAAGTCGTCAACGAGCTTTTCCGCTGTCTTTTGACTTATGGATTGCTGAATGATCTTGGAAGATGCCAGAATAGAAAGCGTCACGACCTGGTTCCTGATTTCAGTCAGAGCCTTCTTCCGTTCCAGGTCAATACTTTCTTTTGCCTTTTCCCTGATCTGCTCTACCTCTTCCTTGGCACGTTTAACGATATCTTCGCTAATACGATTTCCTTCATTAATTGCCTCCTGCACCTTCTTTGCCGCCGTATCTTCAGCCTCAGCAAGTTTCTTTTGGTATTCGAGCATCAGCCTCTCGGCTTCAGCCCTATCCTTTTCGGTCTTTTCGTAGGTATTTTTCACCTCATCAGTTCTCGCCTTTATCATGGCAGATATCTTACCGAAAAGAAACTTTTTCAGGACAAAAAGCAGAATCAAGAAACCGACACCCTGGATAATTATGGATTTAAAATTAATTCCCAGGGTATTTAATATATCCAATCCACTTTCCTCCTACGCTTATTTAACAGCGTGCTGAATTAACTCAAGGACTGCCTCTGTTTTTGGCAATTTTCCCATCAAAATGAAAGACATCATCAATGAGTAAATCGTTAATGACTCAATAAATGCCAAGCCAACAAACATAACCAGCTGGATTTTCCCGGCCATCTCAGGCTGCCTGGCCATGCTGTTCGCAGCACCATACACTGCAATACCCTGCCCCAAACCGCAACCAAACGCTGCAATTGCAATTAAAGCAACTGCTATTGCCAACAATGCAAAATAAATCACGACGCAACCTCCTTTTTAAAAAAATTAATGATGTTCTTCTTCATCATGGATGCCAATTGCACCCGCAATATAAAAACTCGCTAAAAGAGAAAATATCATCGCTTGTATCGTGCTTCCCAATAATGCTAGAAATACCATCGGCAGATGCATAGGAACCGGGATCAAACCCAAGAGAAACGGCGAAAGGCCGATGAATATCGCAATAATAGTATCCTCCCCCATAATATTTCCAAAGAGACGCATGGAGAGTGACAGGGGACGGGAAAGCAGCTCCTGCATCAAGTGTAAGGGGAATACCAACGGCGCAAGCCAAATCGGCTTACCTGCCATATGCTTCAAATACCCCGTAACGCCATTATTTTTCACCCCCTGATAATGGGTAACAAAGAAAACGATTAATGTTAAAGCTATCGTGGTATTGAAATTACTGGTAGGTGAATGGAAGAGCGGTATCTGTCCCAGCATATTCATCGCAAATATGTATAAAAACAGGGTGCCTATGAATGGAATAAAAGGCCCCGCCGCATGTCCCATCTGCGTTTTGGTGAAATTTCCAAGCCCTTCCACAATGATTTCTAAAAGCGCCTGAAGTCTGCCGGGCACTTTTTTCAACCGCGTGGTGGCAATGATTGCGAACAAGCCAAGACTTATAATGATCACGGCAGACATAATGATTGGCACCCATTCGTGCTTGGTAAGACCGAAAAAATGGCTGTGTGCCTCGATAGGCGCAAAGTCCACAAACGATGGTAATTCAGTTGTCAGTTCACCTTCAGCAGACACGTCACCTACACCCCTTTCTTACTAATCTTGGCAGAAACATCGCCAATCTCCTGAGAAGAAACTTTTATCGATGCATTCATAAAATTCACCAGTATCCTGCTTCCAATTTTCATAACAAGCACGATCAACACCATACCGAGCCCCAGAGCCAGAGCCTCTACCTGAACTTTCAGAAACAAACATACAGAAAGCAGCATTACTCCCACGATACCATACTTCAACAAGCTGATCTTAAGAAAAAAAACCTTTATTTCAGACCTCTTATTCCGCACCGCATATTGCACTGTCCACCACAACATCTTATATAAAACAAGACTGATGCAGCACCCTATGGCAAAACTCACGGTTACCATCATGGTCATATATGACAAGCAAGCAACGATGGTAATCACAGACAGATAAAAGGATGTCTTGAGCACCCTGTCGGGAAAACCAGCATCAAGCGATAAAAAATCTTTTCCTTCGTTCTCTCTAGTCATGGCTTCTTTTCATTTTCACCCAACAACTTCTTCACCATTTTAAAAAACTCAATAAAACTCGCCACAATCCCCAATATCATAAATAACAACATAAGCCAGGGATAGGTATTGAGTTTTTTGTCGAGATAACTACCGATAAAATACCCGCCCGCTACAGCGCCAGCCGTCGTAAAGCCAAAACTCCCAATCACCCCAATGATACGGTATGCTTCACCCTCATTCTTAAGAAAAGACACCCGTCACCTGTTTTCACAAAGCCTGTCGATTGCCTGTTTTATATGGCCAGCCACCTTCACCAGGGAATCGACAATATTCAGATACAACGAGGAGCTTTTGGGTTGGCACACCCCTTTAATTAACCTGTCTTCATGCTCTTCGGAATAAGCATCAATGGTTTGACCGAGGCTTGTATATTTGTCTGCGAGATGTTTTTTTAAAACTTCATTTTTGGTTAAAATGACGTCACCGGCAGTTCTCAAAATATCAAGAGTTTCCCTGAAGAGATGGGATATCTCGTTTACACCTTTGTCGCTGAAGAGCACCCCCTCATCCATCTTTCTTTTCACCCCTTGCAGTATGTTGACCAAGCCATTCGTTGCCATCTCAATTTGACTAATAACCGCCATGACAGGCTTTATCGCTTCCTTGTCCATAGCAGACGCTGAAGCCTTACGGGTCAGCAGCCCTATCAATTCGTTCTCCTCGTCATAAATAGCCTGACTTATTTTCTTTGCCTCGTCAATCATGCCGATCTTGTGTTTCATAAAACCATCCATGCAAAGGCTTAGAATCGACTCTGCCTGGAAGCACATTCCGCGGACACGTTCCAATACTTCTTTTAAGTCGCTACTCGAATTTATTGCATCCATAACACACCTCTATCTCCTTCCATGCCACGAGGAAAATTGAGAATGGTTTTTCCATCTTTAAAAAACAAGGCCACAAACAGATCTTTTTGCTATTCAAAGAACAAGGTGCTTTTAAAAATCCTTTATAACGTCCCTGAAGGCATCAATTGTCGCATCAAGTTCTCTTTCACCATGAACCGTCGAAACAAATGCCGCCTCAAACTGAGACGGGGCAAAATAGAAGCCGCGTTCCAACATACCGTGGAAGAACTTCGCATATCGTTTGGTATCACATTTTTTTGCCGTAGCATAATCCGTTACCGGCTGATCGGTAAAAAAGGTGCACAACATCGAACCGACACGGGTATGATACGCAGGCAACCTGGCATCCACACACACCTTCTCAATACCGGCGGCCAATCGCTTTGATTTTTCCTCCAGCGTTTTATAAAGAGCGCTATCCCTGAGTATTTCCAAGGTAGCGATACCGGCAGTCATAGCCACAGGGTTACCGGATAACGTACCCGCCTGATACACGGGTCCAACCGGGGAAATGCTGTCCATGATCTCTTTCTTCCCGCCATATGCCCCAACCGGTAGCCCTCCACCAATAATTTTTCCCAACGTGGTTAGGTCAGGGGTGATATGATACAGCGATTGCACCCCACCATGCGCAACCCTGAAACCGGTCATCACCTCGTCAAATATCAGCACAATGCCATGCTTTTTGGTTATTTCTCTGAGTCCCTCCAAATAACCTTTCTTTGGCAACACAACCCCCATATTACCGGCAACGGCCTCAACAATAATACACGCAATATCCTTCCCGCGCCTTGCACAAACTTCCTGTACTGCATCAATATCGTTATACGGCAGGGATATAGTATGCTTAACAAAATCCTGTGGTACGCCAGGGCTGGTTGGTGTTCCCAATGTAGTAGCTCCGGAACCCGCCTGGATCAACAAACTATCCACATGGCCATGGTAACAACCCTCAAACTTAATCACTGCATCCCGCTTGGTAAAACCCCTGGCCAGCCTGATGGCGCTCATGGTAGCCTCTGTGCCGGAATTAACCATCCTCACCTTCTCTATCGATGGCATGGCTTCTTTGATAAGTTGTGCCAGTTTAATCTCCAACTCCGTTGGAGCGCCATAGCTTGTCCCGTTGGCAACAGCCTCGTTAATCTTCTTTACCACCCGTGGATCAGCATGCCCTAAAATAAGCGGACCCCACGAACCTACGTAATCCACATACGTGTTGCCGTCAACGTCGGTCAGGCGACAACCTGCCCCAGACTTTATGAAAATGGGAGTGCCGCCGACAGCACCAAATGCCCTGACAGGACTGTTTACGCCCCCTGGTATAAAACCCTGCGCTTCAGCAAACGCTTTTTTTGATTTTTCGAGAATTATCTTTGACATGTATAATCTATTAGTATAATTTATGCATTATCTACAAAACTATCCTTTAAAAATACGAAGACGAGCATAATAGCAAATCATAAATTCGTTGTCAATATCTTTGCTTATTTTTTTATGACAAATAAATTAAATTTGGGCATCTTAATTTCAGGGAGTGGTAATACCCTTCAAAATTTTATCGATCAAATAGAGACAGAGAAATTACCTGCCACGATCCAAATTGTAATCAGCAGCAAACCGGACGTTGCCGGGCTTAACCGGGCACGAAAACACAACCTCAGGACGACCGTTATTCCTTATGCAAATTATACGAGCATCGATGCCTTTAGTCGTGCAATTACGGACGAACTGGATAAGTACCCTATCGACCTCATTACCCTTGCAGGCTTTGTTCATTTTTATAACATCCCGGAAAAGTATCACGGCAAGGTGATGAATATTCATCCGGGACTCATCCCTGCCTTTAGCGGTCATCATTACTACGGCAGGAAGGTGCATGAGGCGGTTATTACGTATGGCGCAAAGGTTTCCGGATGCACGGTGCATTTTGCCGACAACATTTATGATAATGGACCTATTATCATCCAGAGGGCGGTACCTGTCCATGATGATGACACACCAGACACCCTTGCAGAACGGGTCTTTCAAGCAGAATGTGAGGCATATCCTGAGGCAATACGCCTCTTTGCAGAGGGAAGACTAAAAATTGAGGGCAGGAAGGTAAGAATAATCAAATCAAACCAGGTCTGTGGATTCAACCAATAGTATCTTCCGGACTAACGTATTAAATAAGTTGACATTCTGTCCCTCGGTGTCATTCACACGCAGGTGGGAATCCGGGAAAATAGCGAAAGACTGGATTCCTGCTTTCGCAGGAATGGCAACTTACTTATTGGTTCACGATAATGTTGACCTTGGAATTTCATTACCACAAGAAATTTTTCTTAACAAACTCTACCGTGTATTCAAATAACGGCTTAGCGGTCTTTACAAAATTCGTTATCTGTTCCCAGCGAATATTCAGATATTCATGGGTAATAATATTTCGTAACCTGGCGAATTCACTCAGTCTTTCAGCGGTATATTTATCAAAGTTTTTTAAGGACATAAACGACCTTAACACTTCTCTATACGTACCGGGCAGAGATTTTTTTTCAGATGCGAGAAGAATTTTTGCAATGTCAATTGAAGCATTCACGATATTTTCTATCCAATGTTCCAGACTTCTTCTTTTTACCCTGTCATTTTGATATTCATCCCAAGTGAGTTCACGGTAAATATTCCAATCATCTATCTCATTGGTTAAAAATTTTATTATTTCAATCAACCTTGTTTTATCAAAATCGCTGAGAGAAGTCGAACGCTGTTCGATTTGCCAATAATCTTTTACAAATTCTTTAAAATCTATCGCAGCAGAATTGATAGTCAACAAAAACCGCAGATATAATGAATGGTCTTTAATTACCAGCGGAATGCCTGTATGCACCGCATCGAAGGCGACGAGACACGGCGCCTTGTTTAAAACCAGGATATCGACATTTTTCCCCAGAATTTTTTCGGTATCTGCCCAGATTTTCATTTCTTCTGGCCACTCTCCGGTCTCCTCCCATTCCAACCTTCTTTCTCTTGGTTGAAAATACACTGCAATATCAACATCAGAATCAAAAAAAGCCTGCCCTTTCGCATAAGAGCCAAAAAGAAACGCCATTGAGACCTCAGGCCTGCCGGAAAAATATTCTTTCAGTAAATGTATTTTGATTGTTGATAACTTTCTCATTACTTTTGTCATAATATTGCGCAAGAAAAGGTTTTAAGCATTTATAATTCAGAGATATGAGAATAGATATAACAAATTTATTGGGAATATAAAAGAATTAAAACTGCTAAATACCGGCATTTCCTGTCGTGCCACGGGAATCCCACATTAAATTATGTGTAAGGTGGATTAAGATAGGTCAACCATCCCCAGGTTGACATCATCATGCGTGACCTCATTCCTGGTGGAAATTTTAGACCGGAAAACGTTGAAGCTGAAAGGCACAACAACCGGGAAGGTTTGAAATAATTTATGGATGGAAAAGGAGATTACGTATGCATTAACGATGTAGTATTACCTTATAAAAAATTCTTTTTTGTATAAGCTTTCCCCCCCCCTGTACCCCCTCCTTTACAATGGAAGGGATACAGGGGAGGTTCATTTGGTTACGGCTACGCAGCTCTTAGCCTTTTTTACTCATGCGGAAGGGCGTCGTCCCATTTTTATATCACAGGCTTGCGTTGACACGTAATATTAAAAGGATGCAACACACATTCTGGTTTTTAAGTCATAAACCATTCTTGCAAAGCTTATTTGAATGGTTCATAAACACTCCTACCCTTATTCGCTTCCCCTATGTATTCTCATGATAACATCGGAAACGATGCAGAGGCCGCCAAATTTCTTAACAATCGGCCGAATAGCCTCAACAATCATGTGCATTTCCTTTTCTTCACAAACGACCATGATATAACTATTTTTAAACAGGTCAGTAAGTGCATCACCAGACCTCACCCCTCGATGACCTTTTCCAATCACATCATTGATAATGCTATAACCAGAAACTCCTATCTCATCGAGAAACTTCGTTATGTGGTCGACTTCAAGAGCATCTATGATAATTTCTACTTTTGATACAGGTTTCATAATCTTCTACCCTAAAAGTGCAGGAAATAAAGCATTGGCTCTCTTAATTAAATAATAATATAACGGTATCCCGATAATGATATTAAACGGAAACGTAATACCTAATGACATGGGAACGAATAAGCTTGGGTTTGCCTCGGGAAGCGATAATCTCATTGCCGCGGGAACTGCAATATATGAAGCACTTGCGCAAAGCACTGCAAGCATAAGAGCATTTTCCGGCTGCAAACCGATAAGTTTTGCTAAAACAACACCAATACACCCATTGAAAACCGGCATTAATATAGCAAATGGTGGCAAAAAAAATCCAGCACTTTTTAAATCTCCGATTCTCTTTGCAGCCAGAAGTCCCATGTCTAAGAGAAAAAAACTGAGCATGCCTTTGAAGATATCTTTGGTAAAGGGCTTTAAGGTATCCCATCCCTCTTCTCCGGAAGCTAGTCCTATCAAAAGACTACCCGTTATCAGTAATACAGAACCATTCAGGAAGGCCTCTCGCAAGACCGCAGACCAGGAAAACCCATCTTCGTTATTCTCTTTCTTCGGAGCAAATATCCTCGCCAGGATAATACCGACAACAATTGCCGGCGACTCCATAAGCGCCAATGCCGCTACCATATATCCGCCAGGTACGAGACCTAACGTTTGCAGAAAAGTTACTGCCGTAATATAGGTCACGGCACTTATGGAACCATAGGTTGCGGCAATTGCAGCGGCATTGTAAACATCCAATTTTATTCTTAGAATGAAGAACGCATAAAATGGCACAAGAATAGCCATAAACATGGCGGCAGACAGGGAGTATACCACTTCTTCAGTAATCCCGGTTTTCCTTAATTCAACCCCGCCATGGAATCCTATGGCAAGTAATAAATAGAGGGAAAAAAGCTTGGGTAATGGTTCGGGGATTTTTAGGTCTGATTTACAGAATGACGCGATCATCCCAAGAAAAAAGAAGAGTACCGGCGGATGTACCAGATTATTTATAATAAGACTTGTGTCCATTTTTCCCCCTTAATTTAAACGATATTACCTATTGATGCTGAAACTCAACAGAACATGAAAACATGTTTATCTCCAAACAAGCAACATTCATTCCAAAAAAATAATTTACCCTCTAACTCTATGGCTTTATTATCCTGATATACGCTGTTTAGCTATGTTTATATAATTAATTTATGAGTTATACGCTGTTATTTTTGTTCCGCTTATTATTTCATGTTTGAAATTTCTATTACAATTTGTTCTATTAATTAGGAATCAGACAGGATAATTAAGATAGAAATCAGGTCACCTTTACCTAATCTTCTGCAAATTCAGTTAACAAATAATTAGTTATAGATACTAAATATTATAGCGGCAATAACTATTGTCTGGACATTTTCCCTTACTTGAAAACGCATGTACACCTACCGAAAAGAAACATTGTCAAACGGATTACGCGTAATTTATATTGAAATGCCTCAAATCCACTCCGTGGTTATCTCCGCTTATATCGGCGTCGGATCCCGATACGAAGAGGAGAAGAAGTTCGGCATCTCACATTTCCTTGAACACATGCTTTTTCGGGGGACAAGGCGTTTTAAAAATTCCTTCGAATTATTTCAGGCCATAGATACGATCGGCGGTGATATCGATGCCTATACATCACCGGAATATTCCGCCGCAATTATTCAGGTGCACCACAAACATACTGAAAAGGGCATGCACATCCTGGGGGACATCCTCCTGGGAGGAAATTTCAGGGCAACTGATATTGCAATAGAAAGGCGCATTATCCAGGAAGAAATGAAACAATTTGTGGACGTCAAGGGGGATTATGTGGGAATTGACGACTTGTCCTTTTCCCTGATGTGGAAGGATAGCCCAAGCGGGGTGCCTCTATTCGGAGACGAAAAAACCATCGCATCCTTGTCTGCCAAGGATCTGAACGTCCATTATAAAAAATTCTTCGTCCCGGAAAATATCGTACTCTGCATCAGCGGAAACTTCAGGAAAGACGCGGTTGCCAATTACGCAAATGAAATATTCGGAACTATACGCGGAACCATTTCCGGGGAGAAACCCCCTCTCAAAACCACACAAACGGAGCCAAGATATTTATTTAAAAAATCACCGTCGCAAACCACCAGTTTTAAACTCTGCCATAAGGCATATCCCTATAAACATGACAAGGTCATCATCATGCTCATCCTCGCTGATATTTTAGGTGGCGGGATTAGTTCCCGATTATCACTCAACATCCGTGAAAAATTAGGCTTGGTGTATGACATTACCTGTTATCCCACCATGTTTTCTGATGTCGGATCTCTTGACATCTACACATCGACAAAAAAAGAAAATTTTGAAAAAACAACGAGAGCCGTGATGGATGAGGTGCATAAGCTTTTCCGGAAAGGAATAACGGAACAGGAACTGAACAGAACAGAGGAACGGGTCTTCAGCCAGACACAACTCATTATGGACAGTCCACTCGCCATGGCAAACTGGTTTGGCATAGAAGAACTTTTACTTGCCCCAAAGACACCTGACACCCCGGAAAATCAGGCGCAAAAGATTCATGACATTAAGCTGGAGGCCGTACAAAATGCTATTGCAGAAATCTTTGTACCAGAAAAACGGAATTTTGTCGTGGTGGGCAGCTATAATTTGATGAGTAAGAAACATACCATCGCCATGCTGAAATAACCCTTTCTGCCTGTTGCTATACGGTAAAGACTCTTTCCCGCTTATTTTTCTTGCAAATTCCATCTGATTCCTTTAACCTGACAAAATAGTAATTCTGCATTAACGTTTTCCCTAAGAAAGGTCTTTTATCATGAAAAGTTGTACCGTTGCCTTCCTGAGTCTTTTCCTTGCAACTTCTGTGCTGTGCTGTAATAAGAACGATGCCACGTATCCCAATACCGGGATCATTTACCGTACAGATGATGTCAATAATGAAATCGCCAAAGGAGGGGATAACCAAAAGAAGTCACCTCCGCTCCTTGATCCACAAGAACTTAACAACAAATTAAGATCGATGAGCAAGAATGATTTGTTCCAATTTGCCCTGACCTGCGGAAATGAAGGGAACTATGCAGCGGCGCTCATGGCATATACTACCCTCCTGGAAAAGGACAAAAATTATCCTGATATCTACTATTATCAGGGCCTGTTATACCGGGACATGGGTTTGCAGGATGAAGCTATCTGTGCCTTTCAAACGGCGATTACTCAAAATCCGGCCTCGGCGGAGGCACACTATAATCTTGGCTTCGCTTACCGGTGCAAGGGATTACACCATGAGGCTATCCCTCAATATCAAAAGTCCCTGGCACTCCTTTCTGAAGACAAAACGAAACAAAAGGCCTCTGTTCATTACAACCTGGGATTCTCATACTTCGCCCACGGGATGATTGACGATGCGATCAGGGAATTCAACCAAGCCCTGGCCTATAAACCCAAAGACAGAGAAATCCACCAAAAACTTGGTATCGCCTATACAGCAAAGGGTTGGACGGATAAAGCCAAAGATGAGTTTTTATTCTATCGCGCGGATGATAAGCCACCAAAGAAAATCCCGTAAAATAGATGATATCTCACCGCAAAGACACAAAGAGAGCCATGTTTTCTATCAGGTAATATTTGAATGTTTATAAATTTCACGCTTTTGCAATTCCCCGCTACAATCTAACAACTTTCAATCTTCCCAGGACCCATTATGCAGCTTTGCGGTGGTTTGGGCACTAACAATATTTGGAGAATATCATGAAAGATCTTAAAAACAGACTCGACTTGCTGGAATTAGATTTGAAAAAATTGGAAAGGAAATTTAAGGAAGAAGGCCCCTATGGTACGCAGGAGGAATGGCATCACGTCTTGCATATGGTAAGAAAGATTGAGGAGTTCGCCATTGCACAGTTAGCCGTTAGAAAATATCTGGAAGAGCAGAAATAATCGCTGAAAAGATAGTCTGTAAAAATAACTCCTGCAATACGCTATAATTCTTATAAAAAGTGGTCGTTCTGGTGAAGAGGGATTAATGAGTCTTCATGAAATCCATATCCAAGGTTTTAAATCGATTCGGGACCAGAAGCTTCTGTTTGGGTCTCTCAATGTTTTCATCGGGGGGAACGGTTCTGGTAAATCCAACCTGGTCGGCGTATTCCATTTCCTTAATCGGATAGCAAATCAGCAACTTCAGACATACACGGGCGAAGCAGGTGGGGCAAATGCCATGCTCCATTTTGGACGTAAGCGGACCGGGAAGATGGGTTTACGTATAGAATTTGAGACGCCTTCCAATAAGTCAAACATCTTTGAATTCGAGTTAAAGCCTACGGATCAAGACCGGTTCATATTTGAAAAAGAAGCCACTTATTTTTGGGATAAAAGCCGTTATTCAAAGCCTTATTCTGGTGATTCTTGGCTGGGTCATGTAGAAGCGAAGATAGGTGAATCTAATGAACGAATTGCCCGGTATGTTCAAAGACACCTCAATAGCTATCGTATATACCACTTCCACGACACAAGCCCCACAGCAATGGTTAAGCAAACCTGTGATGTATCCGACAATCGTTTCTTGCGCGCCGACGCAGGTAATCTTGCAGCATTTCTCTACAAGCTCAGAAAAATGAATCCCGATTATTTTGAGAATATTGAAGGCACTATTCGCCAGGCCGCCCCTTTCTTTCGGCGCTTTAAGCTTGAACCAGATGCCCTGAATCCTGAAAAGATTCGTCTTGAGTGGGAAGAGTACGGCAGCGATACTTACTTTGGACCTGCGGCGCTATCTGATGGTACTCTGCGATTTATCTGCCTTTCAACATTGCTTCTTCAGCCTGCACTTCCTTTGCTCATCTTAATAGACGAGCCGGAGTTAGGGCTTCATCCTGCGGCCATTCAGGTGCTTGCAGGGCTTCTCCAATCGGCAGCTACCCGTACTCAACTTATTGTGGCTACACAATCGGTGACCCTTATCAACCAGCTCCTGCCCGAACACGTATGGGTTGTTGACAGGGAGGAAGGGCAAAGCGTTTTCAGGCATCTGAAGGAGGCAGACATGTCCTCGTGGCTTGAGGATTATAGTCTCGGTGAGCTCTGGGAAAAGAACATCCTTGGAGGCCGTCCATAGTGAAACGGGTTCTGGTTCTTGTTGAAGGGCAGACAGAAGAGCGCTTTGTCAAGGATGTCCTTTGCCCTCATCTCTTGCCCCGGGGAATAGTTACGATTCCTAAAGTTGCCACTACAAAAAGGGTTAAAAGAGGGCCGGATTTCAAAGGTGGAATTACAGATTATCGGAAAGTAGCGAATGATCTTCATCGTCTTCTTCATGATACGAATGCTGTTTCTGTGACAACGTTTATTGATTATTACGGATTACCTTCTGATTTTCCAGGCATAGACAGCCGGCCATCCGGTTCGGCTTACGACAAAGCGCGGCACATTGAGACAGAATGGAAACGCGGGATAGATAACCCTCGATTTAACCCCTATCTAATGGTCCATGAATTTGAAGCCTTACTGTTTGCCAAGCCAGAGGAACTGGGCAGGGCATTGTATCAGTCTGACATGCTGCCGGAACTTGAAAAAATTCGCAACGGATTCCCAACACCTGAAGATATCAACGACAATCCCATAACTGCGCCATCAAAACGTATTGCAGGGCTATGCCCTGG
>JAJTXE010000002.1:205549-209111 GCA_021463795.1 Candidatus Brocadia sp.
CTCTGTTTTATGCATGTAACCTGCAGGGATGAACAATCGTCCGTCTGATGATATTCTGATGTAGCTATTCCAGGTGTTGACCATATGCGGCCCATCCTTTCCCAGGGTCGCAATGGCAACAACCCCATCCTTTTTCATAATTTCCAGCAGTTTTTCCGGGATCATCGTGACCACCTCCTGTTGTTTGGTTTGCTGTTCTGTCTAACGACCAAGCTCAGCCGTCGCGACGATAGGAGCGGTCGGCTGGAGCGCCTTGTTGGGCGGCTTTTGATTGACTCTCTTGCAGAGTTTGCCCGTATAGACCACTAATAATCTCATCAAGGGTGTGCTCAATATCATCATTCCTGTGGGCGCTGCTTTCCAATTGAATAAGATAACTTGAAACTTTTTCGTTAAACCACGAGAGACGATCCGAGGCTGGTAGCACAATTGGAAGGCGACGAAGGTATTTTGCAGAGTTATTGGTTGAAGGATTGATTTGCCGTAGAAGTCTCCAACAAGTGCTGGAGTTAAGAAATGCCATCAGAAACCCAAACAAACCCAGTTCCTTTGGAAAAATTCCCACTACCGATTGATCAAATAGCCATGAATCCTGAATCACAGAGGCTGTTGCACGTCCCGAGCTAACCATTGGAAATCCGATACCACGCCTAAAGTAATAAGCACTATTCTGGAATCGAGCTTTGCTATTAGTTTTGTAATACTGAACAGCATCTGAACTCCAGTCTATAAACCAAAGCACAGGCTTTAGGTAAGGCACGCCTCCACCCTTCAGAATTGGGAGAAAACACTTTTCACCCCGAAAGCCTTCTAGGGTCGGATGGAAGTTTCTCTTCGAGACAATTTTTTGAACGTCAACCTCGCGATATTTATCAACACCGCGTGTATTGTTGTGTGACCGACGCAAGAACCTACCGTCAGTGCCTGTATACATGCCAGTTACGCAGTCAGCAACGTCTCCTAAGCGCAGGGCAGCCTCATCAATTAGCCAAGTATCGGCTGAATGTCCATTTAATGGAAACGTAAACTCCTGCCGTTGCAATACGGAATTCTGATCTGTTTCATAATTCCTTCCAGCACCAGAAATTAGTTCGTCAAGATTCTCACATCGCCTAATCTTTATGGAGTGATCGGGAGTTGGTTGTCTATTGTCAATACTAATGATGCAAAGTTTGGCGTAGCCGAAATTGACGCCAGGAAAGACATCGGACGGAAAAATATCTATAGAGTTAATTGTGCGCCGCTCAAGAATTCGCTTCCGAAGGCCCTTTTGAAGATGTAGATAGAGAAAAGTCTCAGGAAGAATGAATACAGCACGACCGTTAGGGGTCAACTTGTTTAGACTCTGAGCAACAAACAGTCCATATGTCTCCTTGACATATAGGTCCGGGAAGATCGACTTTAGTGAATTTCGTTTTTCGTATTCCTGCCAACCACCATATGGCGGATTCGCTATGATACGCTCATATTTGAGCGCATCATCAAACAATCCGACTGACGATAGAAGAAAGTCCTGATTTAGTACCTCGATATTATTATAGTTTGCATACTTTGCCTTTAATGCGGTGACAGCGTTTTCTGCTAGGTCAATCGCGCGAACTTTGAGCTTCTTGCCGGTGACAAGAAGCCCGTCAATGAAACAGCCGTTACCGGCTGCTGGCTCCAAACACGAATCGCCGTTTTCTGGGTTTAACAGACGGACCATATACGACACCAACTGATTGTCGTTCGTATAGAAAGACCGATAGACATCGCGGTGTCGAGAGCTTTTGGTTTTCAGTTCCGTATCCATACTACCATTCCAAATATGACAGGAGGTTGTTGTCACGGAAATGCGCTAAAGTATCCGCTGAAAAATCGTTGTGCCAATCGATGTTGGCCTTTATCCAAGCATCAACATCGAATCTAGTGAAAGTGCGTATTTGCGCGTATGCGTCCGCGCCACAGTACGCCTCCCAGACACCAGAGTCTCTTAGCGTTCTAAAATAATGGTTGTTCTGATCTTCGGGTGCGCGAACTAGAAGTACATTTTTGTACCCTGCCTCCAGATTTTTGTAGATAGTAGCAACCATTAACAGGCGATTTGTATTGCCTTTTTCGTTTGATCCGAAGCCACTCTTGAGATCAACGTTTGTACGCTGGCCATTAACTTCAAAATGAAGATCGAGTTCAAGGTTAACCTTCCCTGAGTCTACAAGCAACCAGACTTTCTCGTAGTACTCAAGGAGTTCAGTTCTCTGCTGATCGCTAATGGGCAACTCAGCAATATATTCGGTAATTTCCTTCTTCAAACCTTTCCGTACGTCAGCGAAAAGTGGCGGAACAAAATACGTCAAGCCGCTTGGCGCGTGGTCAAATACGGCATGAACGAAACTCTCCCATAGTTCTCCAATTCTTCGCGAAAATGCCATGTACTCGTATGGCCATACTTCGTTGCGAAGTTCAAGCATTGCGACATATGAGGCATAGTTTGCCGCCAAAAGGGCGGACAACTTTTCTGCTGGCGTCCATTTTTCCGCTGCGGCTGTGCTGAGTAGTGAGCCCAAGACATTCCGAGCGCTCTCTTGGGATGCCTTATTGATAGCGGTGGCAAGTTCTTTGTGCTGGCGACGCCCAATCTCCCGTTGAAGATCAAGTAGGGCTTCCTTGCCTCGCTCTCTGAAGTATTCGAGATGATGTTTTTTGCTGAGGGCATCTTTCTTATTCATAAGTTCCTTAATTTGCATTCGTGAAACATACCCCATGAGGCAACGGGCAACATGCCTAAACAAGCCGCCCAACATGAAATATCCGTACTAATAGCCGTCTTATTTTACGGCTATTTGGGCATATAATAAGGACCAGAAATATTTTGCTTATAAGGTATCTTACTTAACAAAACCTGTCAATAAATATTTTATATTTCATACCGCATTAAAACATGCTTAAATACAACAAAACGTCCATAAGCCGCTTGCTTTTCAGAAAGAACCATGGTAAATGTTGCGCTGAGCTGGGGGTAAATGATCTTTCTCACAGTTAGTCCTTTGAAAAAGTAGGGGCGAAGCATTTGCTCTTATTAACCTATATGCATTCATACCCAAGCTGGCAAATGCTTCGCCCCTACCTTGATGTTCAAGGAATTTCAATCAGGTAGCCGCATCCCTTTAGGGTGCGTTCCTGAGACAGACACAAAAGAGTTTAACGCAAGTTCCACGCAGGCTAAAGCCATGCGACTACTACGTGTAGTTGCCTGAGGCATAATTTCAATGCGAAATTGTAGCGCTGGGGTTTATCCTCAGCAGTTGGCCGACCACGCTTGTCCTCGACTGTGATCGGGGAAGGGATCAGCGCTACGTCTCAAAAGATGCATTCAAAGGAAAAAGTCATTGGGTTTTTGTCTTTTAAAACCCAACCTATTTTAACGTTAAGGAATTTCAATTACCCCCCATAATCCCCCCGTTTACGGCTTACAGTTGGACAATTTTTTGCTGGACAAATTATCCATAATCAGATTGAGGTATACCCATAGTGAGGGAAACACCTATCAAAATATCAGCAAGCCTTCGTATTCCCCGCCACA
>JAJTXE010000002.1:209132-216473 GCA_021463795.1 Candidatus Brocadia sp.
TTGCTTACTACTTTCCTTAAACCACTCTTCCTCGCCTCTTCATCCCATCCCAATCGCTCATCTCGCACCTTTACTCGCCATGCTGATGATGAAAACGACATCGCTCCTATCCACCCTACCCCTGAACTCTTTACTAAATACTTTATCTGCTGACCATACAACTTTGCTGAATGCAAATAATGATGCTCTTCCAGCATCTCTTTCCAAATACTGTAGTTGGGATCATTTTTTCCTCTTACCAACTCTATCCCGATCTCTCCCAATTCCCACAGCTCATACTCCGGGTATCTCCTTTCTCCCGTATTTCCCTCATGTCCAATTTCTTCGCTTTGGCTTACTTTTGGTATCATGTACCTTAGTATGCCTTTTATGCTTCGTTTTGTCCAGCAAAAAATTGTCCAACTGTAAGCGTTTACGGGGGGGAAACAGGGGGGAAAGTCATCGAAGGTCTAATTCATCGGGGTCTTGCCAAAAGAGATTCTTCGCTTCGCTCAGAATGACAAAAAGAGAAGTACTCAGAATGCCAGTACCGGCGTATTTTCAGGTGAAAAATATCTAAACGTCGGACATGCATCTATTAAAACAGCCGGTAATTCGACAGGGGCATTGTCCTGTCGGATTACTAGATTTGCAGCAACTAAGGAATGAGGGTTATTTCATGAAACGCATACCAGAGCCGGAATTGATGGATGATGAAGATCAGGTGCGCGCTTATGCCGGGGCTGATTTTGAGGACGCCCACCGTAATTTTATCACGCTCTTTCAGGCTACCTTTGGGCAGAACGATCTCTGCGGTTACGTCCTCGATCTCGGATGTGGTCATGGGGATATAACCATGCGCTTTGCCCGTGCTTACCCACAATGCATTGTCCATGGCATTGATGGATCAGAGGCCATGATTCGTTGCGGAAAGAGAATTCTTAAAGAAGCAAAAGAAGCACATGACATTCAAGACCGTGTGGTCCTCATCCGGGGGATGCTGGCGGCATCGGTTCTTCCACGCAGGAGATACGATATTATTATCAGCAACAGCCTGCTGCACCACCTCGCTAGGCCCGATATGCTGTACCAGTGTATCGAGCGATATGCCGTTCCGGACGCTCCGGTGTTTATCATGGACTTAAGGAGACCGCAAACTACCGGCGAGGCAAACTCCCTGGTGCAGACCTACGCAGCTCATGAACCGGAAATTTTAAAGCGGGATTTTTACAATTCGCTCCTTGCCGCATATACCATTGAAGAGGTTCGTGAACAATTGCAAGGGACAAAATTAGATCATCTGTCGGTGAAGGCAGTAGGTGACCGCCATATTGTCATATCGGGACATATGGTGTAATGAGGTTGCGTAATTCAATGTTAAGGAATTTCGAAGTTTGTATCATGGCAACCGGACAACCCCCTGATTCTCCCTTTATTAAGGGGGACTTAAGAAAATCCCCCTTAAAAAAGCTTGCTATATTGTAGAAAGGAGTTGAGCTTTTGATAAAAGAGCTATACTCTTTCTTGAAATGAATAGGATGAGTGAGTTAGGAAAATTCAAGTCAAAGAAAGGAGTATAGCCGTGAAAGATATTAAGACAGAGAAGGGGAAGAAAATCAACAAGAAAAGCCTGATCGTAGCGTTGGATGTAGCACAAGAGAAGCACGTAGTATATCTTCAAAGTTCTGATGGGAGGGAAGAGAAGCCATTTGGGGTATTCAATCGGCGGGAAGAGTACGATCAGATGTGGGAGCGAATAATCCGAACTAAGGAGGCATATGGTTTGGAGGAAGTGGCAGTAGGATTTGAGTCTACCGGGCCGTATGCAGAGCCGCTGGTGCATTATCTGATGAAGAAGGAAGTAAGGCTGGTGCAGGTAAATCCGATGCATACCAAGAGGGTAAAGGAATTGAGGGGCAATTCACCGAACAAGACGGATGAGAAGTACCCCCAGGTAATAGCAGACATCATGGAGCTTGGGAATTATTTGACGGTGGTGATACCGGAAGGGATACCGGCAGAACTGAGGAGGTTGACCCAGGCACGAGAGAGGGCAGGAGAGAGACGGACGATGCTGGTGAATCAGGTGCACGGATTGGTGAGTGTGGTATTTCCTGAGTTTTTGATGGTGATAAAGGATATCAGGAGGAAGACAGCGCAGTATCTTCTCAAACACTGTCCACGACCGCAGGATATTGTGGAACTTGGATGTGAGAGGTTGGGAGAGACCTTGAAGAAGATAAGTCGAGGGAGAATGGGTAAGGCTCACGCAGAGGCTCTGTGTGAAGCGGCGGGAAGAACGGTAGGAGTCAAAGAAGGGCAAGGGGGCATGGTATTTGAGGTAAAGCAGTTGGTAGAGTGGATAGAAGAAGCAGAGCGGTTCTTAGATGAGATGGAAGAAAAGATGAGGGAATATCTCAAAGAAATTCCTTACAGTCGGTATATGTTATCGATACAAGGGGTAGGAGAGGTGACGGTAGCCGGGTTGATAGGGGAAGCAGGAGATTTTACGAAGTACCGGACGATTGGGGAGATTACGAAGCTGGCGGGATTGGACTTATTGGAAGCGAGTTCAGGCAAGCACGAGGGAGAGCGACATATATCGAAGCGGGGACGTCCGTTGATGAGGAAGCTGTTGTTTTATGCGGCAATCAATGTGGTGAGGGAAGGAAGGATCATGCACGAGCGATATGAAAGATACCTCCAGAGAGGGATGCCTAAGATGAAGGCGCTTACAGCAATAGCACGAAAAGTGTTAGGGATTTTGTTTGCACTGGTACGTGATCAGAGTGAGTATGTAAGGAACTACGCGGAGAGTAAATTGAAACACGTTGCGTAAATTCTGTATCCGTGGAGGCGGTAGAGATTATCGTTGCCCCCATAAAGGCGACTCTGTCGACCTTCAAGAAAAGCGTAGATAACTTTATCGCCTGCACCCTTAAGTCCCTATAAAGCAAGGTCAGGGCTCGCAAGAAACCCTCAAAGTACTAGGGTCGGACAGGGGTGTTCCACGAAAATAACAGGAAAAAATTGTTTGATGAAGTGAGAAAAAAGTGGTGATTGTGGCTAACTCCAGTCGGGCTACGCACTCCTTCCGTTAGCCACAATCAAATTAATCTTACATTATTATTAATAATACTTGACTGGAATAAACTAGGGGGCAAGGGGGTTGTTTGGTTGCCATAACACAAACTTTGAAATTCCTATACCTATATTGAGTTTTTTAAAAAGATGCATTTTTTGTTTTGGTATCTTTTGTCTGTGTAATCTGCGAAATCTGTGGTTTGGAACTCTTATACCGGTCTGAGGCTCTGCCTCCCTATTTATGGGTATCCACAAAGGATCGAATCATCTCTTTCTGACGGTGGCTTATCTCGTGAAAGCGTATCCCTGCATAGAGCGATTCACCAATCATAAACTCCCAGACGCATCTTCCCTGCATGGTCAATGACGTCGAATTACCATTGAGTTTGAACTTCATATCGTAAATATCCTGTTCGGCCATTCCCAGATAGTGGACATCTTCTTCTGTATTTTCCTTTATGGTAACAATGTGACCTGCCAGAATGCCACCCTCACTCAGGTTCAGAATATTTGCCCTGACTGAGGTTGTTCTGTGATTTCTACGAAACTTAAACTCCAGGGGAAAAGAGGTATTAATCCGGATATGACATCTTTTTTTAAGGTCACCATCTTCGGCTATAACCTTTTTTTCTAAAATATCTTTTTCAAATAAGGAAACGGCCATTGTTCGATCCTTTTCGTTATGCATGATCTTGAAGAAAGACTCACTTTTTGCCATACTTATTATTCCCTGTACCTCCGGTTTTACGTTGATTAACCGAATCTGTAAACCGCGAGAGAGAAGATTTTTCAGGATTGTAATCCCTAATCCATCGATCTTATGTACTTGTTCAAAGTCGAGGAGATGATAACGTCTGCCTTCATCTAAACACTTGTACAAGTGTGTTTGAATCTCCAATGCCCCATTGCCGATTAATCCGCCAATGACCTCCATAACTTCTATCTTTAGCTTATCTGCCGGAAGGATGTGGTTCGTATTCATCATAAAATTAGTCTTCCTTGACTGAATAAATTTTCCTTAAAACTTTTAATACCCCGATATTAAAAAAAATGTAACACTTTAGCTGTTTGATAACAGTCTTGTAGGTTGGGTTTCGCCAGAGCGAAACCCAACATTCACCTATTTTGTTGGGTTTCATTTCATTCAACCCAACCCGTCTGCAGATGATTATTTCCGCGATACATACAGGGGTACAACACATGATGTTCCCTTACCTCCAGAGAGGCTCATAGCCCATTATTATAGGAGACTCCGCACCTCACAAGGAGCTAAATTCCCGCTTATAAAGTATCCAGCCCATTTCCCATGAGAGGCATCATCGTTATCGCCGGGGCGCCTAAGATAAGTCTGTACTGCCTATATCCTTTTCCTCCTTTTCCCGTTTTTACCGGATGACTTACTCACATAACCAACCTTCAAAACAAAAATAAAGCCAAAAATGTATTTTATAAAAAAAATAAGTCGTAAATATTAAAATACCCGATGGTTATAAATATATCCAGGGGAAACATGGGGAAGAGATCATGAGGTAAAACTCTATAAATCTTTATTATGCAATATATAGTACAATAGATAATAATATGTACAATATATTACACAAAGAGCCCCTTCTTGGACGTTCTTTAAGGTGCCTTTGAGATGATAAGAATACAAAACATGATGTTATGTATCTAACACTCAGGTATCACAAAATCGATAAAAACAAATCGGTAAATCTTTATAGATTATTTAGATATGGCAATTGTTAGAATGCTAACAGGGTAACGTACGATCTCTTACTTTTCCCAAAGACGTGGGTTGGGTTGGATATTGAATTCTACGATTTTATTATTCAGACTTGCGCGGCTGATCCCCAGCTCCCTTGCCGCATACGTCTTGTTCCAGTTGGCCTGTTTTAATGCTTCACAGACCATTATCTTCTCGAGCGCCATGATCGCATCGGCGAGTTTTGCCGGCTTCGCATGGTGGTGGACAGGCACACCGGGACACAGGTCTGCCAGGATTTCCCTGGGAATATGTCGGGCTTCTATTACTTTGCTGGTGCCGGACAAAAGGACCAAACGTTCCATCAGGTTTTTCAGTTCACGAACGTTGCCGGGCCAGTGATAGGCCTGCAAGAGTTCTCTGGCCGAAGGATCCACCTCTTTCCTGCCACCGTTGCAGGAGACGGCGTAATAGTCCAGGAAGTATTCGATTATGGGTACGATATCCTCTTTTCTCTCTCTGAGTGGTGGCAGGGTAACATGGATCGCGTTAATCCGGTAAAAAAGGTCTTTCCTGAAGAGACCCTGTTCAACCAATTTTTTTAATTCCTTGTTTGTTGCGGCAACAATCCTGACATTTACCTTTTTTTGTTCTGTGCCACCCACCCGATAGAACGAACCGTCTTCCAATACCCGCAAGAGCTTTGCCTGGATGTCGATATTCATATCCCCAATCTCATCCAGGAACAATGTCCCCTTGTCTGCAATTTCAAACAAACCCTTTTTCTCTGACAGGGCGCCCGTAAAGGAACCTTTTTGGTGCCCGAACAATTCTGAATTGAGCAGGGTATTACTAAATGCAGAACAATTCTGAATAACAAATGTTTTCTCCTTGCGCGGACTGTTATAATGTATGGCTGCTGCTATGAGCTCTTTTCCCGTCCCGCTTTCCCCTTCGATCAAAACAGGGCTTTCACTCCGTTCAATAAGCTCTAAGGTGTCAAAGACCCTTTTTATTGCCGGACTTGCCCCGATGATTCCCTTATATTTTTCTTTATAAACACCTTCGAGGAGGAGGAATTGTTTTTTCGCATCTTCATCCTTTTCCTGTAAGAGTTTGTAATAGACAACGACATCTTCGACAACAATTTTCATAAAATCGGTTAAATACTCTTTCTTGTGCTGGTCTATCGTTTTCATTTTCTCATAACAACTATCCAGTATCATCCGGTCGAAACCGAGTTCTCCAAGCGCTTCTTTATACTTCTTCTGTAAGGGGTCATCCTTTGCAAAGAGACATATACCGGACCCGATCATGCACCCCACATATTTTTGTTTCACCAGGATGGGAACTGCAAGCCCCTGGAAACCAGCAAAACATTGGTAAAAAAAAGGTTCCGGGTTTTCCCTGAATTTTTTCAGATTTTCCATATAGGTCCGGGAGCAGCATTTCGCACCCTTTGGTGTTAAATTCATCACGTTGCAGATGGGGTTTTGGAAAAAGTTGTTGGTGTTTCTGTGATTGCCATACTCATCATAGAACCGGATGTCTACCCCCCACCACTCATAACAGATCTTCCGGAATATCCTGATGACGTGTGATTCTACAATTTTTGCCCAATCGATCATCTTTGCAAACTCCGTTGTAAGAAAGTTACAAGTAGAGAATTACAATAATTAGCTTCTAAATAAGCAAAAATAAAGCCATGGTGGAATAATAAATATTTTTTATTGCATTTTTTGTAAGTACTTTAAAAACGGATATTACGAAAACAGAAAAGTTTGTTTGACAAATAATGCCCCTCAAAAAGTGTGACATGGAACACTTATGTGACGTCACACAAGTGTGCTATGTCATACTTTTTGAAAGGTTTTGATGATGCTGCATTTATCGCTGCATGGACTTTTTTTCAATCCTAGCAAGAGAAAGCATTGATACCCCACATTCAATTTCACCTACCAAAAAAGGGGGCATTCGCTAAGAGATACTCAAGCTGCTCATAAAAGGTGAATTTTAAATTGGTAACAGGGTGGCACGGACAAACGGAGTTTGTCCGTGATGGACTTGCACGACATTGTTTACGAAATATTCATTTTAATATTTGGATAGACAATCCAAGGCTGACCACGCAAGCACAAGGCATGAAAGCAGTATTGCAAAATACGGACAAGCATGGCTTGTCCGTGCCACCCCGTTAGATTATGGCGACTTTGTATCACGTGTATAAATCACAAATGGTGGTCTTCCTGAGCATAGCAAGATTCATGACAAGATCAAGGAGGGAATGTGCAGATGCAATTTCAGCAAATGATTTGTATAATGTGGAACAACTTGATTCAGCAAAAATTTTGCAAAAACATTAAGAGATGAGGGAAATACATGAAATGAAATATGAAAATTTGTAACAATTTAGTTTTTTGAAAAAGTAGGGGCGAAGCATTTGCTGTAATTGGCACAAACACGTCCATACCCGATCGGGCAAATGCTTCGCCCCTACACGGTATGGTAAACATCGCTATTATTGGGATTTTTCAAAAAACTAAATTGTTACGAAAATTTTAAGGTAAAAGTCA
>JAJTXE010000002.1:216494-230085 GCA_021463795.1 Candidatus Brocadia sp.
ATGCGAAATTGTAGCGCTGGGGTTTATCCTCAGCAGTTGGCCGACCACGCTTGTCCTCGACTGTGATCGGGGAAGGGATCAGCGCTACGTCTCAAAAGATGCATTCAAAGGAAAAAGTCATTGGGTTTTTGTCTTTTAAAACCCAACCTATTTTAACGTTAAGGAATTTCAATTACCCCCCATAATCCCCCCGTTTACGGGGGGAAACAGGGGGGAAAGTCATCGAAGGTCTAATTCATCGGGGTCTTGCCAAAAGAGATTCTTCGCTTCGCTCAGAATGACAAAAAGAGAAGTACTCAGAATGACAGTACCGGCGTATTTTCAGGTGAAAATATCTAAACGTCGGATGTGCATCTATTAAAACTACCGGTAATTCGACAGGGGCATTGTCCTGTCGGATTACTAGATTTGCAGCAACTAAGGAATGAGGATCATTTCATGAAACGCATACCAGAGCCGGAATTGATGGATGATGAAGATCAGGTGCGCGCCTATGCCGGGGCAGATTTTGCGGACGCCCACCGTAATTTTATCACGCTCTTTCAGACTACTTTTGGGCAGAACGATCTCTGCGGTTACGTCCTTGATCTCGGATGCGGCCATGGGGATATAACCATGCGCTTTGCCCGTGCTTATCCAAAATGTATTGTCCACGGCATTGATGGATCAGAGGCCATGATTCGTTGCGGAAAGGGAATTCTCAAAGAGGCACATGACATTCAAGACCGTGTGGTACTCATCCGGGGGATGCTGCCGGCATCGGCTCTTCCGCGCAGGAGATACGATATTATTATCAGCAACAGCCTGATGCACCACCTCGCGATACCCCATACACTGTACCAATGTATCGAGCGGTATGCCGTTCCGGGTGCCCCGCTGTTTATTATGGATTTAAGGAGACCGCAAACTACCGGCGAGGCGGACTCACTGGTGCAGACCTACGCAGCTCATGAACCGGAAATTTTAAAGCGGGATTTTTACAACTCACTCCTTGCCGCATATACCATTGAAGAGGTTCGTGTGCAATTGCAAGGTACAGAGTTGGCCCATCTGTCAGTAAAGGCAGTAGGGGATCGACATATTGTCATATCGGGATATATGGTGTGAAGAGGTCGCGTAATTCAATGTCAAGGAATTTCGAAGGTGAGATTCTTCGGCCGTTTCACTTCCTCAGAATGGCAGAATAATGCGAATATGTCATTTTGAGTGGAACGAAGAATCTACTTTAATGTTAAGGAAATTCAATGCAAAATTGTAGCGCTGGGGTTTATCCCCAGCAATTGGCCAACCACAAGGGATCGGCGCTACGTCTCAAAGGATGCATTCAAAGAAAAAAGTCGTTGGTTTTTGTCTTTTAAATCCCAACCTAATTAATTCCTCCCTGGCAGGATATTTTTCAATTTCTTCTGTCTTCAACCTGTAAAAGGGGCGGGTAGTTCATGGTGCACCGTTTACTTTTTTATGATCTCAATCGCCGCACCCATCCCCATATTCCCGGCTATAAACGATACCGTGCCCGTATGGTCAGGACAATAACAGTATCCGCCAGGGATGGGCCATTCGATGCATGAACAGCGCGGATCAATCCGCGGGTCAAAATTGATATAGCACCAGGTCGGCTTTGCTGTGGCGCCCAGTCCCACACCATGCACCATCTGCTGAAAGTTATTTTCTATGGCAAACGTAGCTTCTCTCCTGTTCAATGATTCCGTAATAAGAAAGACCGTTACGGCAAGCATCAAACAAAGCAGGAGACCCAAAACTGCCAGGGCTCTCTTATTCATTTTTCACCGTGAATCTTATCCAGAATATCACGGAGGGACTGGATCGATTTTTCTGCAGCTTCTAATCGTTCCTGAAGGTCAAGGATCGCCTCTTCCGTAACAAAGGCGCTGCTGCCGTAGCCCATGGTGCTTACGGCATGGAGGATATCGAGGGTACTCACCACACCAACGACCTGCCCCAGATCCTGGATAATAACTCTATGGATTTTTTTATCATGCATGATCTTTGCAAGACGGTCTATCGTGTCATCTGCCTGCGCCGTAATGACGCGGGTTGTCATAATGTCTTTTACGAGGGTCTTTCCAAAGGTTTTTGTCTTTAAGAGCTTATCCAGCTCTTTTTTCAATTTCCCATTGGTGTCATCATAAAAGGATTTGTGGGGAGTCTCACCTCTTTTCTTGCACGTCTTTTCGTCGTATTCAACAATATCCGTCTTTGAAACTACACCAACCAGACTCCCTTCTTTATTCACAACAGGCATGCCGGTAATGTGGTTTTTGACGAGGAGTTTTATAAGATCATGAATAGGAGTTTCCGGAGTTACACACACCACCTTTTCTGTCATTAAATCTTTTGCCACGAATTTATAAGTAGCCACAATTGTTCCTCCTCTACGCAGGAAAAAAGGTCTGAATTCAGTAACTATTTCGGTTTAATTCCTACCGCGTATACATTGTCTTTCTTATTTCCCCATATCCCCAGCAATAAATAGTCCGTGTTACTTTTCTGCTTACTCCATTTTTTACCATCGTAATACAGTATCGTGCCATTATCACCAACGGCGAAGATAGTATTGTTGTCAATCGCCCACATTTTCCTCAACCAGTTATCCGTACCACTTCTCTGTCGCTTCCATTGAATCCCATCATAATGGAGTATCAAACCGTCAGCGCCCACAACAAAGACATTGTTTGCATCAGGGACACAAACACTCATAAGCCTTTTGTTGGTATTGAGCACGATCTTTTTCCATTCTTTCCCATTATAACGAAGTACGGTGCCATAATCTCCGACCGCGTACACGTTATCCACACTATTCCCTTTGACACCATAAAGCCAATTGATAGTACCACTCTCCTGCTCTATCCATTTTTTACCATTGTAATGTAATATCTTCCCCAAAGCACCTACCGTAAACAGGTATTTCGCACTAAGGCCCCACGTACTGCTAAACCAAGTCGCATTCATCATGGTGTATTTTTTCCATTCCGTACCGTTGTAATGAAGAATTGTGCCATACTCTCCCGAGATATAAACATTTTTGTGGCTGGTACCCCAAATTCTGTTTAACCGGGAGGTAACGTGTGTCTCCTGTTTTGTCCAGGAATTACCGTTGTAATGGAGTACCATACCCTTATCCCCGGCAGCAAAAATATCGTTGGAATCGAATCCGTAAATACTATTCAGCCAAATGCTGTATCCATTATAAATACAATCCCACGTCTTCCCGTCATAGTGCAACACAATACTATCGCTTTTTTTATGTGCTATCGTCTGTTTTTCTAACCCCCATTCGTATTTTGTCGGTTGTTCTTCTAAACCCCATTCTAGTTTTGGTGTTGTATCTTCTAATTTCCATTCATCTGCAAAGATTAGATTAACAGAGAAAAATAGTTGCATCCCGAAAATAATACGAAGAAAAAGAGGTGGCATTCCCATCTTATTGCATTTTAATATCTTCTTTTTTACACAATCTTTGCAAGAGCACGTAAGTATGTTTAAATGATTTCATGTCGTCAGGATAACGGGAGAGGCGGTCACTCAAATATCGAAACGCCTCCTCATAGCGCTTCCTTGCGATATAATTATCCAGGAGCAAAATAACAGGTCGGTTATCATGGGGATTGCACATCAATGCCCGTTGACAGTAGTCACATGAATCTTCATATTTCATATCGGTATTTGCGTTGCGGGCTTTGTATAAAAATATCTCTGCAATTAGTTCTTCATCTTTCATGACTCTTTTATCAGGGTGATACAAATCCTTTTTCTTTACGATGCCGTCGCTGTGGGTATGTTCGAAGTAACGTGTCTGACCATTAAACACCAGCATATTGTAAATATGTCCCGGAATAAAAATGTTTTTTATGTCAACTCCAAAATGCCGGCATACGATGGTAAACCGTATCGCATAGGACAGGCAGTTGCCCACCTTGAGATTAAGGGTGTCACGGAAATCGTAACAATCGTTGTATGTCCCTTCATTGGTACTCGTATGGAGCCAGCCGAAGATAATCTCCGCTTTTTTTATAGGATCGTTTGCGGTATTGATATCTGTTTCCTGCTTAATCCGGGAGATAAGGAGGTCGATTTTTTTCAGGTACGACTGCATCTTTTTATCCGTACCCACACCCGATGCAATAAGACTTGCCTGATCAAACGGCATATCTAACCGTCCGTCCTGAATATCATTTATGAGCAGTACTTCAAGGTTATGGTTGTTTCCTTTTGCGCCCTGTTTCTGTTCCTGCATGAAATGGCAACCGGCAAGAGACACAAAGATGAGCATGAAAAATCCTGCGATCAGTGGATAATATTTCACCATTTATCCTATCCTGGCTTTAATCTCAGCAAGCAATGTATCCTGGCTAAATGGCTTTTCCAAAAAGGTGAGGCTGGGATCCACATCAAATATCGACTTATATGCGCGGGGCGAAAAACTGCTGGAGATAATAATCGGGATATTGACATATCCCGGATTCGATTTTAATTGTTTCAGGAAGTCTTCTCCTTTCATCTGATCTAGCAGCAAATCCAATATGATAAGATCGGGTTTTTCATTATTTATCATTTCAAATGCCTGCACCCCATCGATAGCGCGCCGAACGGCATAGTCCGTATTTTCCAGCATCGTCTCGTAAAAAAAGAAAAAATCATCCTCATCTTCGATAATGAGCAATTTTTTACCCAAGGTGTTGGCTCCTTATGGTTATCAGATGATTATGCGGCATCCTGACAGGCTATTGGCAGGACAAATTTAAAGGTAGAACCGTTGCCACGGCCTTCACTTTCGGCCCAGAGATTGCCTTTGTGGCTATCAATAATATTTTTACAGATTGCAAGGCCAACGCCGGCACCGTCAATCCTTGGCCGTTCCTGAAAAAACCTTTCAAATAATTTCCCAAACTGGTCTTTCGGCAAACCGATACCAACCCCCGTATCTTTCACCCCGAATTCAATGCATGCATCTTTTTGCTCCAAAAAAACGTGAATTTCCCCCTTCTCCGTATATTTTATTGCATTATCTATGAGGTTGATCACTACCCGTTGGATTTCGTCTTTGTCTCCAATAATCACCGGTAATCCCTGATTAACGTGATTGATTAATGCCAGTCCCTTTTTTTCGGCCAGAAGTCTCATACCGGCGGTAATCTGGAGAACCAATTCGTCTATGTGGATATATTCCTTCTTGAATACCAGCCTCCCGGATTCTAAAACAGAGAGATCGAGGATACTGCCGATAGTCTTTCGCAGACGCTGCAAGCTGGTCTGAATGATCATGCAATATTTTTCTTCCTTTGAGCGGTCAATATGCTGTTTTTTGACCGTCGCAGACCAAAGGTCGATGGCCATTTGTACCTGTGCAACAGGGGATTTTAATTCATGAGATACATCCCGGATCATTTTGTCCTTCATCTGATCAAGGGATACGAGTTCCTTATATGCCTTTTCCAAATCGCTGCTCTGTTTTTCCAGTTCCTGATTCATGCGGGTCAGGTCTTTTGTCCGTTCCTCAACCGTTTTTTCCAAATTAGCGGTATATTCTTCCAGGATGTGTGTCTTTTCTTCTAAAAAACTGGCCATCTTATTGAAGGAATTCGATAATTCTCCAATCTCATCGTGTGAGGTAATTTTTACCCGCCTGCTGTAGTCTCCTTCAGAGATACCCTTCGTTACTTCGGTCAGGTACAAAATAGGATCTGATATCTTTTTCCCAAAATAAAAGGCAAAGGAGATTACTGCAATGGTAACCAGAATAATGATCGGAGCAACGATGGTATGCAGTTGTTTCACCGGACCGTAGCCTTCATTGACATCAATTTCAGCGATAATACCCCAATCCAGTTCCGGTATCCATTGCCAAAAGCCCAGCACCTTTACCCCCCGGTAGTCTCTGTAGCCCTCTGCATCATGACCCTTTTTTCCTTTTATACACTCTCCGGCACTTCTGGTAAGTTCTTTTGTTTCTGCATTTACCACTTGCATTTCAAGGGTAGTTCTTTGCTGAACAAGTCCTGCGTCCTTAAGGTATTTTAAATACTTGGACTCAGAAAGCATGTAGCCGTCCTTGTTGATCAAATATGTCTCCCCCGTTTCTCCCAGACGAACACTCCTCATGAGTTTGCTGATTTCCATCACGTCAACCCTGAGACATACGGCGCCAATGACCTTATGCTCGTAGACTACCGGGGTAGTAATGTAAAGGGTTGGCAGGCCATGCTCAAGCTTTCCGTACTCATTTTCCAGGGGAATGACTGAAGGCATAATTGGAGAAACAAAGGTGACGCCGCTTATTGCCATTTGGAAAAATTCGAATCCGGCCACATTGGTAATAACCTTTCCTGTCGACGTGGTAACTTTTAAATCACCAAAACGGTCACAGATGAAAATTTCCTTGTATCCGTATGCCTCTCTCAGGGTGTTTAAATGGTGCAGGAGCCGGTAAAAATTTTCACCTCCCTCTGATTTATATATCACGCCAGGCACATTAGGATTTTCAGCAATAATTTTGGCATCAGCCTTTCTTTCATTTACCCAGGTTACAATGAGCTCCGCCTGCTTATGCCCAACACCCTCAAGGTTTTGTATCAATGCGTCCTGTAATGCCTTTTTTTCCGTCGGATAAACGAATACCCGCATGATAAAAATAGGGAATACCGAAAGAAGTATGGAAGAAATGATAATCTTCGTTTTAATGGACCGGTACGAAGGGACATGCAGCTTGTTCGAAACATAGAGAAAGATCGTTTTCAGATATTTTTGCAGGGTCTCTTTCACGACAATATTCCTGGCGCGACGACACCGTAACCAAAATCGGGTTAACCGGGTGGTCATTGCCCACCATACATCACCCGATCACCTTGTCAATTTTCCGGTGGAAGATACCCACCTTACTGCAATAGCAAAGCAGTATATGGGCGAAGCATTTGCTATAACTGGCATACATCTATTCATACCCAAACTGGCACATGCTTCGCCCCTGCTTTTCAAAAAACTACCTTGTTACAAAAAATGAGATACCTATTCCTATGCCATAAATTTCTTTTTTACAAACGAAGGGATGTTTTGCATATATTGGTTCATCAGTTCAGGGGTTATTTCGGCAAGGCCTTTCTGAACAGCAAAATCTTCAATCGACTTCTTTGCCCTGCCTCTGACGAATACCGGCGCTTTTTCGAGCCGTTGTTTTGCCTCCTCTGTCCATACCGGTATTGACGGTCTTTCTTTTTTTTCCTCCCCGCCTGCAGTTTTCAGGTAGGCTTGAAATTTCGTAATGATCCCCTCGTTTTTAACCGTTCGTTCATCAAGGAATGTCTTGATCTTATCAATAACCTCTTTTTTTCGTGCATTCTTCAGCTTTTCCTTAGCCTCGTCCCACGCATCCATTCTGAGTTCATCAAAGCCAATATTCCTGATGCGTTTCGAGGCAAGCTGCATCGATTCATCCCGTATTTCAGAGAGAAATTTTGAAGTTATCTCCTGGTAACCGTGCTGTCTCGCCTTTTTCTGCATCAGCTTGTAAATACCAGGCCGCACAAAGTCCGGGGCATTTGCCACTCTTTTCCGGGCCTCCTCAGTCCAGGGGATTTCATCATTGTTCATAGGAAATGCCGTCTTTCTGTCCGACACCATCGCCTCACGGGCAGCCCTCATGATTTCCAAGGTAATTTCACGATAATCATTTTTTGCGGCAAAACGTTCCACGCCTTTAATAACCATACCTCGCCCGAAAGACGGGATCTGTTTCAGAATGCCCTTTGCGTCATTACTCCAGGGCATCGTAAAACTTTCTTCGATACCAAAGGTCTCTGCAGTTTCCAATTTGATTACCTTGTTGCCATATTTTCCGGGGACATAATCGCACCATGCGTCCTCGTCCATCTGATTTCCCGTGGCCGCCAATGCACGTGCACGGCATCCCTTGCAGATATATTGGAATTCACACACACCACACCTCCCCTGGAGATGGGCATCCCGCAAGGCCTGTATATTTTCAGAACCATTCCAGATTTCTCCAAAGGTCTTCTCTCTTACATTCCCGGAAACATTGGGCATGTAAGGACACGGCGTAACGTCCCCTTCCGGCGTAATCCTGCAGTAATAAGTGCCAGCCGGGCAGCCCCCCGCATAAGCGCGGATGAGGGGAGATGCGGTATCGTGTTCATAGACAATCCTTCGATAGTGCGGTGCGCACTTCGCCCCCACCATCATCCTTCCCTGATATTTTTTTTGAATCTCATAGAGTTGATGCAACGCCTGATCGTATTGCTGCGGTGTAATATCCGTGAGGTCCTGTCCTTTGCCCGTACATATCAGAAAAAACAGGTTAAAGACCTTTGCGCCAACGTTATAAGAGAAGTCAATAATATCGGGGATTTCACGGAAATTATCCCGGGTGACCGTCGTCTGTATTTGAAACTCGATGCCTTGCCGGCGGCATGCCTCAATCCCGTTCAGGGTTTCGTCCCAGGCACGGGGAATTCCCCTGAATTTATCATGCTTGTCCGGCGCAATGGAGTCAAGGCTGATACCTATCCCTGTCACCCCGCTTTCCTTGAGTTTCTTAGCAATATCATCGTCGATCAGGTTGCCATTTGTCCCCAGAACCACCATCATCCCCTTTTGAGAAGCGTACGAGGCCAGTTCGTAGATATCCTTTCGTAATAAAGGTTCTCCGCCGGTAAGAATGAGGAGCAGATTCGGGTTAAGTTCGGCCATCTGGTCTATGAGCCGCAATCCCTCTTGTGTGCTGAGTTCTTTGGCAGATTGTTTGGTTAACGCATTGGTATCGAGATAGCAATGACTGCAGCGCAGGTTACACCGATAAGTGGTATTCCAGGAGATAGCGTAAGGTTTATAATTCATACATCACTCAAATACTTTCCACCACTGCATACACAGAGAAAAATCACACAACAATGTTTTCCTTAAAAAGGGAGTTAGAGGGTGTTATACTCGCGGTGCGAAACCTTCTCTACTGTTTGTTTTCTCTGCATTCTCTAGTCCGGTGGGGGTAAACGAATACTAAAAATGATATATGATTATAATGAGAAATACAACAACTTTTCTTCCTCACGTGGTTGGATGCAAGTATGGTGGGCGGACTGTTGCTACTCTGCAAATCGTTCACTTCACAAAAAAACGTTGAATGAATTGCAACCGAAAGTAATGCAATTTAGACAAGCCGGAGCGCGGACAGTTACTCTTTTGCATAACATCAGAAAGTGTTAACGTTCCCTGGCCTTCCTTGACGCATGCCTAACGAATTTGAAAGAATGCCCAATAGTTTAAACGACAACGAAAGAAAAACACACGATAAGGGCAAACCCTGAGTAATCAGGGGACGCAAAGGAAAGGGTCTTGCGATCCGCTTAAACAGTTTAAACCGCTTAAACCGTTCAAACGGCTTTGAAAAAGATAGCCTTACTGCCGAAGATGTTTATGTCTTCCAGTTGTCCAATCGCAAGCCCTTAATGCGGGAAAAATGGTTGATGTTATTGGTTACCAGAACGAGATTATTAGTGATTGCTATGGAAGCAACGAAAATATCCGCATCGGAAATTATAGCTCCATGTTCTTTGAGTGTTGCGTATAAATCAGAGGCCGTTAAGATGACATCGTCTGTAATAGGCAGGACAATATTGACTTTGCAAAACAATAGAAATGCGTCAATTTGTTTTTGTGCCTTTTTTGCCTTGAGCCCTTTGAGGATTTCATATTGTGTAATATGTGAAATAGTAAAGCGACTGTGCTCACGAAGATATTCTGATGCCTTCGCCTTGACCGTACTATGTCCCTTAAAGAGTTCTGATAGTATATCTGTATCAAGGAGAGAGGGTGGATACACGTTCAGTTAACGTTTCTTGAAAAATGGCTTCTATCGGTTGCAACTTTTTCTATATCTTCAATTTCCTGAGCAGAAAGGCCATCATATACCCTTGAGGCAAGAAGAATAACATCGGAAAGTTCTTCATATTCATTTGCAATAATAAGAGTTACTTTTTTATGCTCAGAAATAGAAATTGGGGTTATTGGTTTAAAGACACCGTTTTCGAAAATAGCATCTATTGTTTTGGACATAACTCGTAACCTTTATGCACAAGGAGTATATTTTTAGCAACAAATTTTCATGTTCATTATTTCTAATGAATATGATGTCTTTTGTCAAGAAATATCTGTTTGAATATCCTGAGCTGGTTCCATCCGCCTTAAAATATTGCATATTTTCCTTGACGCATGCCTAACGAATTTGAGAAAATGCCCAATAATTTAAACGACAACGAAAGAAAGACACATGATAAAGGCAAACCCGGAGTGATCCGGGGACGCAAAGGAAAGGGTCTTGCGATCCGCTTAAACAGTTTAAACCGATTAAACCGTTCAAACGGCTTAAACTGTTTCAACGGTTTATAGAAAGACAGCCTTACTGCCGAAGATGTTTAGGAAAAATCTTTGCAGTAAGGCTTTTTTTGTTTACATGAAAAAAAGTAACCATTTAGCTTTTTGAAAAACCCGTATATTTATTTACGTAAAATCAACACAAAACGGAATGCGTAGCGCGGGTGGTTTATCCCCCGCCCGTTTCTGGTTTAACGGAGGGTAAGAAAAGGAGATGAGCAAAATGAAGAAGAACGCGGTTCTTGTGGTATCTGCAGCCCTGTTACTGACAATGGTATTGGCAAATACCCTTTTGGCGGAACACGAGCACAAAGGCAAACCTTTGAATGCAGAGATCATGCAAAAGACCCAAAAGCTCCAGATGCCTTTTGTCGCCAATGAGGGGCAGCTTGATGAACGTGTGGCATTTTACGCCAGGACGTTCGGGGGCACGGTGTTTGTCACAAAGGACGGCGATATCGTGTATTCGTTACCAGGGGTAGCGCATGCGCCCCCGCTTGTGCACAACGAAATTAACAAAGGAAAGACGGAATATACAGGATTAACGGGACATGTAGGGGAAGAAGGCACATGCATTGTACATCATGCCTTGTGTACGATATTTCCCTTTTGCACAGGGAATTTTCCCGTTCATTATGCTGAAACAAATTCCCTCATGTGTCATACCGATTCCCCCGTTTGTCATTCTGAATCAAATTTCCCCCTTTGTCATTCTGAGCGGAGCGAAGCATCTCATGGAAACAATTCACCGTCCACCCGCAGGGACACGGCGCTCCGTATCCCTGCAACCCAATCCACCGCCGTTGCCCTGAAAGAGGAATTCATCGGCGCAAAGATTTCTGGGGTAAAAGGTGAGGGCGAGTCCGTAACAAAGGTCAGCTATTTCAAGGGAAACGACCCGTCTAAATGGAAGAGCAACATATTCACGTATGAACTGGTAAACCTTGGGGAGATTTACGATGGGGTCGAACTGAAATTAAAGGCGCATGGGAATAATGTGGAGAAACTCCTTTATGTGAAGCCAGGGGCGGATCCAAGCCAGATAAAGATCAGGTTGAGCGGTGTACAATCTTCGGAAAATCCACCCCCTACCCCCGCCAGCGGGGGACAATCATCAGTCCCACTCGCTGAGGGGGATAAAGGAGGAGGATCTGCCGAAAATCCCCAGAACCAGTATAGAATCGGGGCTGTCCAAAAGAGTCGTCATCATGTCATTGCGAAGGAGGAACGACTGAAGCAATCTCCTGATTCCCACAGTAATGCAGGGATAGATTGCTTCGCTAACGCTCGCAATGACCGTGAAAATCAGCCTTTTTTGACAGACTCACAGAGAGGGTTGCCCACAAAATCCCCCTTAACAAAGGGGGCAAGGGGGTTGTGGGTAAACGATCACGGCGAGCTTGTGGCGGAGACGGAGCTTGGGCCGGTAAAATTCACCAAACCCGTGGCGTATCAGATGATTGATGGCAAGAGGGTGGAGGTGGATTGTAAATACGTGATGCGTGGCCGTGAAGAAAAGGACACACCCCTCCGGGCGGGTTCAGGTTTTCAACCTGAACCCTTGAATTTATTGAATACCGGCGTGTGTGCCGTCGATACCATTTCAAAAGGTTTAAATAATGGGGTTCAAGTTGCAAACTTGAACCCGCAAGAGGGAATAACACACCCCTTACCCCTCTCGAGAGGGGAATATAAAAGTCCCCTCCGTGGAGGGGATTCAGGGGTGGGTAAATCCGCGATTCAAGGCCCAAAATCAACAAATTCCAATTCCAAAAATCCGAAATCTAAAATCGCAAATCGTAAATCGGAATACGGTTTTACCGTAGCAAGCTACGACCGCACAAAGGAACTCATCATCGATCCTCTGCTGGCATCCACGTACTTGGGTGGGTCTGGTCATGATATTTATTTTAATTATGGTAATTGTTTCGCCCTCGACACAAGCGGGAACGTATATGTGACGATGATGACTTCCTCAACTGACTTTCCGACCACAAGCGGGGCATATGATACTTCTTACAATGGTGGTATTGGTGATGTTGTTATCTCGAAGCTAAATAGTGGGTTAACGAGCTTGCTGGCATCCACGTACCTGGGCGGGCATGGTAATGACAATGGTTATTCTCTCGTCCTCGACACAAGCGGGAACGTATATGTGACGGGACTTACTTCTTCAACAGACTTTCCGACGACGAACGGGGCGTATGATACTTCTTACAATGGTAATTACGATGTCTTTGTCTCGAAACTGGATAGTGGGTTAACGAGCCTGCTGGCATCCACATACCTGGGTGAGTCTGGTGGTGACACGGGTTATTCTCTCACTCTCGACACAAGCGGGAACGTATATGTGACGGGGCATACTTATTCGTCAAATTTTCCGGCGACGAGCGGGGCGTATGATACCTCTTACAATGGTAATTATGATGTCTTTGTCTCGAAGCTGGATAGTGGGTTAACGAGCCTGCTGGCATCCACGTACCTGGGCGGGTCTGGTAATGACACGGGTTATTCTCTCACTCTCGACACAAGCGGGAGCGTATATGTGACGGGGCATACTTATTCGTCAAATTTTCCGACGAGCGGGTCGTATGATACCTCTTACAATGGTGATTATGATGTCTCTGTCTCGAAGCTGGATAGTGGGTTAACGAGCCTGCTGGCATCCACATACCTGGGCGGGTCTGGTAATGACACGGGTTATTCTCTCACTCTCGACACAAGTGGGAGCGTATATGTGACGGGGCATACTTATTCGTCAAATTTTCCGACGACGAGCGGGGCGTATGATACCTCTTACAATGGTAATTATGATGTCTTTGTCTCGAAGCTAAATAGTGGGTTAACGAGCTTGCTGGCATCCACGTACCTGGGTGGGTCTGGTGGTGACGAGGGTTATTCTCTCACCCTCGACACAAGCGGGAACGTATATGTGACGGGGGAGACTGGGTCATCAGACTTTCCAACGACGAGCGGGGCGTATGATACCTCTTACAATGGTGGTGATGTCTTTGTCTCGAAGCTGAACAGTGGATTAACCAACCTGTTGGCATCCACGTACCTGGGTGGGTCTGGTGATGACGAGGGTTATTCTCTCACCCTCGACACAAGCGGGAACGTATATGTGACGGGGGAGACTGGGTCATCAGACTTTCCAACGACGAGCGGGGCGTATGATACCTCTTAC
>JAJTXE010000002.1:230106-238547 GCA_021463795.1 Candidatus Brocadia sp.
ACCTTGAGGTGCGTCCCGTGTACGTAAGAAAGGAGGAGAGTACGCGAGGGCATGTGTTTGTGGTGATGCTTGCGTATCTGATAATCCGAAGGCTACGCGATGCGTGGGCGGGTTTTGATCTCACGGTGGAAGGAGGTCTCGAACAATTGGCAACTATTTGTTCCATGGAAGTGACTGTTAAAGGCCAAAATGCGCGTTGTCAGAAGATACCGCGCCCGCGACAACAATCACGTGAATTATTAGAGGCATTGCAGATAAAGTTGCCGGAGGCATTGCCATGCCGAAACATACGAGTAGTCACGAGAAAAAAACTTCCTGTCCGCCGTAAAAGCCAATAAATATAAGGCTTTTACGGCATTTTTATTTTTCACCTTGGGGTGAACATCCGATTCAGTATCGAAATAACACTCGCGGGATTTATCAAACAGGAATACCCGCTGTTTAGTGTAGATGTGTTTCCTTTCAAACCAGGATTTAAGGTGAACTTTCTGTCGGCTGAGATCATTGATCGATAGGCGATATGGGATCTGCACGTGAGTCTTGGCATGCCCGGCAGAGGATGGCGTTTCTAGTATAACGTTTTTATAAAATCTTTACAGATTGGTTACAATTTAGCTTTTTGAAAAAAATATCTTTCAACTGCTCGCTCCCAAACAGGAGTTTGGGAGCGAGCAGTAGCGGTTTGTTTAAAGGCAATTTTTCAAAAGACTAAAGTATTACGCAGATTGTAAGTATTATGGCACAATCACCTCAAAAACAAAATTAGAGGTTATTGTGTCAGGAAAAAGCAAAAGGGCAAAATTAGCATTAAATGACGAGCAACGAAAATATTTGAAAACAATTTCACAGTCACGAACATCGCCAACACATGAAACACAAAGAGCATGGTCTTGCATCTGAGATTTGGAGTTTAAAGTCATTAGCAAAGCACGCTCGGAAACATGCTCAGGAATTACTGGATAACCTTGACAAACATACCGGCCTTCAGGCTGTTTAGATACTGGTTTTTTAACCGGCTGATTTCTTCACGGTAAATTTTCTTGTAAATCTCTTCCTGCACTTCTTCAAATTCCTGAACTTTTTCCGGCTTAATCAACTCCATCTTAAAGATATGATACCCCACCGGAGATGTCAGAATTCCACTCCGTTCGTTGTCTTTTAACTGATAGACTGCATCCCGCAGGTCCTTTCTCATTTCATTAACTTCTTCAAAGCTCAGCAGTCCGCCCTCCTCTGCCTTTGGTCCGTCTGAATACTGTTTTGCCAGGGCCGAAAAATCCTCCCCCTTTTCAAGACGCTTCACGATCTGCTGCGCAAGAGAAAGCGTTTTTTCCTTATCATGGTCGTGTGCGGAAAACTTGATCATGATCTGCCGCATGCTCACCTCTTTCTTTTGCCGGAATTCGTCGATATTTTCGGTATAATAGCGCCTTAACAATTTTGGCTGAACTTTCACCTTGTTATAGACATTCTCTTTCATGATCCTGTCTATCATAATATCTTCTTTGAGTTCATTTTTCTTTTCCAGGGGATTGATTCCCTGCGCTTCGGCAATCTCATAGTATTTTGATAAAGATCCAACGTTTTTAACCGCACCTTTCATAAAAGAATCCAGGTCCTTTTCCACCTCTTTCATTTGCATCTCATCCGTACCGAACAGCTTTTGTGCTTCTTTAATCAACACCTTTCGGTTAATCAATTCATCCAGGGTGTCCTTCAGTATCTCGTCCATCTTCTCAAAAAACTCCTTTTCCTGGTATCTTGCCTGCGCCTCCTTAAGAGCCACGGCTGCACGTTTAATAATGTCTCCCTGGGTAATGATCTCATCGCCCACAATGGCCTTGATAGAATTGACCCTCTCTTCACTTATATCGCTCATTGCCCCGTAGGAAACGGTGGAAACCATGAAAAGAACCAGCAAAAAGAATATAGGAAACCGTATAAACACTTTCAATTTTGCGTTCCTCTATGAAAAGATTTCTGAAATTTGTTTTACCTGTTTTTTTAAATTTTAATTGATTTTTTCAAAAAGTCTAGCAAATCCTCCGGCAACATCTTTTTTGCGGGAAGTCCTAAGTGTAACGTGTTGTCGTTAATAACCCGTATAGATTTTTTCAGTTTGCCAAAACTTGCCTCCGCTCTTTTCAAATCAGCAACTTGAATAACTAAGACACCATCCACCTTTACCATGGAACGAATCTTCGACTGCTGGGCAACGATCCTTAACTCGCTCTCAGACAGGAGATTCCTTACCGGATGAGGAATCTCTCCAAAACGGTCTGCCATTTCTTCAGAAATCGCCTTTACTTCCCGAAAGGTGGTGGAACGATTCAATCTCCGGTAGATGTCCATTTTTAAAGCATCTTCCCGGATGTAGGTATGGGGAATGAAGGATTCCAGATGCAGATCGATGGAGACATCTATGAGTTCCGGTATGGATTCGTGCCTTGCCTTTCTCACGGCCAACTCTAATAACCGGCAATACATCTCGTATCCTACCGCAGCAATATGACCATGCTGCTCTGTTCCCAGGATATTTCCGGCGCCCCGGATTTCCAGGTCACGCATGGCAATGCGGAATCCTGCGCCCAATTCGGCAAATTCTTCAATGGCCTTCACCCGTTTTTCTGCCTCAGGGGTAATGTGCCGGTCGACGGGCAAAATGATATATGCATAGGCGCGATGCTTGTATCGCCCCACCCTTCCCCGCAACTGATGCAGATCCGCCAGCCCAAAGGTGTCGGCGGCATTGATAAAGATCGTGTTGACGTTTGGTATATCCAGGCCTGATTCAATGATCGTCGTGGCCACCAGGATATCGGCACGACCATCAATAAAGTCCCGCATCCGCCGTTCCATAAGTTTTTCGTCCATCTGCCCGTGCACCGTCATAATCCTTGCCTCAGGCACAATCTCTGATAAGTTTCTGGCAATGCGCTCAATGTTGTACACACGATTATGAACAAAGTAAATCTGTCCGTCACGGTTGAGTTCCAGCATGATCGCTTGCCGGATACGTGCCGGGTCAAATCGTATAATGTGCGTGTGAATAGCCTGCCTGCCTAATGGCGGCGTATTCAGGGAGGAGATGTCCTTAATCCCCATGAGCGACATATGGAGGGTTCTGGGAATTGGCGTGGCGGTAAGGGTAAGCACATCCACAGTCTGCCGCAATCGCTTGAGCCGCTCCTTGTGTTCGACCCCGAATCGCTGCTCTTCATCAATAATAACCAGTCCAAGATCCTTGAAATAGACGTCTTTCTGTAAAAGCCGGTGGGTGCCGATGAGGATGTCAACAGAACCGGCCGCCGCCTTCTCCAGGGTATCTTTCTGCTCCCTGCGCGTCTTAAACCTGCTCAACACCCCCAGCCTCACCGGATAATCAGCCATGCGTTCCGAGAAGGTGACATAGTGCTGCTGGGCAAGGATTGTCGTGGGCACGAGGACGGCCACCTGTTTTCCATCCATAACCGCCTTGAAGGCTGCCCGCATGGCAAGCTCGGTCTTGCCATACCCAACGTCACCGCAGATGAGCCGGTCCATAGGTCTCTTCGACTCCATGTCACGCTTCATGTCCTCCAGCACCTGAAGCTGGTCAGGGGTCTCTTCGTAAAGAAACGACTCCTCAAATTCCCTCTGCCACTCCGTATCCTTCTGGTATACAATGCCTTCCTTTGCATTCCGTAATGCCTGAATATGCAGCAGATCACTGGCAACGTCCTTAACGGCATGTTCTGCACGTTTCTTTCTGACCTCCCAATACTTTGAGCCGATTTTATCGAGCCTGGGCTTGTGGTCAGAACTGCCAATATACTTCTGCACCAGTTCAATCTTCGTTGCAGGCACATAGATCTTCGTACCCTCATCAAATTCAAGCGTGAGATACTCCCTTTTCTGTCCCTCCTCTTCAAGGGTATCCAGTCCAAGGTAACGTCCAATCCCATGGCTTATGTGCACCACATAATCCCCCTTTTTCAAATCCAGAAAGGAATCAATCGCCCTGGTTTGTATCGGTCTTTTTGTCTCGCGGCGCTGCTGATACCGATGAAAGATCTCATGGTGCGCAAGGATCGCAATGTGAATGTCGGAGAATTGAAACCCGCAGTGCAGGTGCCCTGTACGCAGTGACAGACGATGGTTATTTTTCAGCCCTGCCTCGGCGAGAATCTCCTGAAACCGCTGCTCCTCGGCCTCGTTATTGCAAAAAACTATCGTATGGTTATTGGCGTCAACGATCCTGCCCAGCTCCACAGTAATTTCCTGAATTTTTTGGGGAAAATTATCTGCCGATTTAACATGAAAAGCATGGTCGTCACCGTTTGAGGATATGGGCAATTTTGACACGGCAATCTTTCTGAAGGAACGTAACTGGCGAAGAACTTCTTCATAGGAAAACACGGTCTTTTTGTCAAAGAATGCGTGACACGAATCTACCCTATCCCCGCCTTCTCCGGACAAAGGTTGTTTGACCGGATCTTCTTCATTACCACGGGAAATTTCTTCCTTGACACCCATGCTGGCCAACATCGTTCGCGCCCGTGCTTCTATCCCTGCCGGCTCTTTCAGGACAATCCAGGTATCTTTCCCTAGGTAAGCGAGGAAGGAGGTGTTTTCAGGTTCCGGATGGATACTGACAGTGGTATTCCCTGGAATGGCCTCTTTGCCGGTAAGTATTCCACGCTTCCCATGCCCCCCTTGTGAAGGAAAGGGGGCAGGAGAAGAAAGCTGAATGCCGTTTTTTGTGTTGTGAATGGTATCAAGGGCAAGTATCTGGCAGACGTCCAGTTCCTGCTCGGAAAGCTGGGACTCAACCTGAAATCTCCGGATGGACTCAACTTCATCTCCAAAATACTCGATACGGTAAGGGGTATCTGAGGCAAACGGGAAAATATCAACAATACCGCCACGCAATGCATATTCCCCTGCATTTTCAACCTGACTCGTAACACCGTAGTGGTGATCCTGCAGCCATGCGACAAGCTCTTCCTGGGGATATTCATGATTCCTCCGGATTCTCAGCATATTTTCAGAAAGGGTCTTAGGAGACGGCACGGCCTGTAAAAGTCCCTGAACCGGCGTTACAATGATATCTATACCGTTCCCTGTAGGGACATCGCTGTGAAGTATCCGGTTGAGGACAAGAATCCTTTGCTCCTGGATCTCGGCATTATCTGCTGAATCGGCGTCATACAGATCTTCAAGCGCCGGGAAAAGACTCGTATGTCCGGGCAAAAAGGTATTCAGGTCTTCAAAATCATTTCTAATCGGTGACATAAAGAAATATGAAATATTAGTTTTTGCTATCTTATTGTTCTTTGGTGCAGTGATTTGGGGTATACATTTTACAAGGCAGTATTTAGCTAACAAAGGAAGGTAACCATTCGGATAAATGAAATTATGTTAAAAACATTTACCCCTTTAAACTTATCAGAGGGAGATCAGGTAACTGTATGCATTCGTCCAGGCGCCATCCATCTTAGTATTCATCGCATACAACCTGGGAAAAATGTTTTTAGCGGGATTATAGACTCCATCCATCCTATTGGAAGGGATTTTGAGATCAAGTGTTAGTTACCCCGCATGAAGTCTTTAAGATACGCATAAGCCGGATCGTGGCCAAGGAGCTCAAGCTTACTCATGGGATGCCAGTCAACCTCTCCATCGATGAAGAATTTATTCATCTCATACCCTGTTAACTGAAAATTGGCAGTACTTTATTATTCAGCATCGGGGGAGCGTTGGCGCATCAACTTCAATAACGACTGATTTTCTCGCCTCCCCAACCACAGAGCCCCTGCCGGAATTGCTACCGCAACACAAGGAATATTCCTGTAACAGGTACGCACGTGTAAGTACTGATAAAACAGCAATGGCGTGTGACATAAAAAACCATGTCAGCTAATATGCCGATTAAACTTGCGGTGAACAGAGGTGTTGAATTTGTTCACGTAGTTCGATATCCGCCACAACCACTAACACATCGCCTACTTTTAAGAGTGTATCACCATCCGGAATAAAAATTTTTCTACCCCTTCTGACGGTAGCGACAATTGATTCCCGTGGCCAGGTCACCTCGCGAATACGTTTGTTTACGCAAGGCGATCCGGACTCAACCATAACTTTTTCAACGTTTACACCACCAATAGTATTGAGGTGTGACTGATGCGTACGATGTCGAATCTGCTCACGACGAGTCAACGCCAGGTCGTATGCGCGCACTATGTCTGCGCTACTTAATAAGCCAACTAAACAATGGGGATTATTGCGTAACACAACCGGCAAGCTGTCCAGATCGCGAACCCCCATGCGGCGCAATGCAGCGCCAATCGTTTCGTCTGGATTCGCAAGAAACAAATCGCGCGTACATGTTTCCCCAACAGTGCATCCTTTGGTATTAACTTCATTCTGCACACGTTCAATATCCTGCACGGTGAGAATTCCGGAGAGTTCCCCGGTTTCATTCAACACAGGCAAACTACGATGTCGCGTTCGGAGAAGTAAATTGGATGCCGTCATTACCGAATCCGTCTCACGCAGCGTAACGACCTTCTTTTCCATAATCTCATCTACCGTAATCGATTCCAATACATCCACAACGCGTCCACGTTCCAAACGTATACCCTTACGCGCCAGCCCGAAGGTATATACAGAATCCCGTTGTAAATGACGGGAAATGAAAAGGCTGACAGCAACAGCAAACATTAAAGGTAAAATAATCCTATAATTATCGGTCATTTCAAATAAGAGGATAATCGCGGTGAGTGGGGCATGTACTGCGCCGGCAAGAACGGCCGCCATTCCCACCATAGCAAAGGCAGGCGGAGCAATATCAAGAGCTGGAAAAAGCCGCTGAACAATGAGACCATAAGCGCCCCCGGTTGTTGCTCCCAGGAAAAGGGAAGGGGCAAATACGCCACCAAAAAAACCGCCGCCAATACTTATCGGGGTTAGGATAAGTTTCGCCATCAGCAATAAAAGCAAAAGTCTTAATGCCAATGGTTTTGCATCGAGAATTTTTCCAATCGTCTCGTATCCTACGCCAAACACCTGAGGCAGATAAATTCCCACGAGACCAACAATAAGACCGGCAATTGCAGGCTTAAGCCAACGGGGAATATTCCATCGGTCAAAAACATCGCGGGCAGCATACAGGAAACGAATGTATATTGCCGCAATGGGTCCGCATATTATTCCTAACCCCAGATATAACGGCAATTCCCAAACCGAATGCAATGCATATGCAGGAACGTGAAATGCGGGCTCAGGGCCTGATATAGCCTGCGTGAACACCGATGATACCACCGCAGCCAAGGCGATGATACCAAAAGCCTTGCTGCTCAATTCTCCTATAATTATTTCCAGTGCGAAAAAGACGCCGGCAATTGGAGCATTGAAGGCGGCGGCAATTCCACCAGCTGCACCCGCTGCAACAAGTATACGTACCCGCTCATCGGAAAAACGCAAAAGCTGACCAAACATTGAACCAAGATTTGATCCAATTTGCACAGAAGGGTCCTCTGGCCCAACAGATGCGCCAGAACCGATGGATAGTGACGCTGCAATTGTTTTTGCCGGTAAAAGCCGATAATAGAGCCTCCCTCCTGCTAATGCCACGGCTTCCATTACGCCAGCAACCCCATGGTAGCGATCCTCACGTAAGAAAAAATGAATAACCATTCCAACGACAAGTCCGCCTATGAGAGGTATAACAGGCATAAGCATAAACGTCCAATGACCAAAAAACAACAAGGTGAATCCCAAACCATTGAATACACCCCAATGTACGACTTCAATCGTCTTTTTAAAGAGTAATACTCCAGAACCACTGGTAATGCCCACAAGAAGTGCCGCACAGATCAGGACAACGGACTCGGGCATTCCCTCGTAATTAATCCAGTGCACAACATTTTTAGAAAAGATTCGCTTATAAAAGGATCTTATGCCCACCAACAGATACATGTACTCAACCTCCTAGGGCGGCTCTGCCGTAATCGAAGCCTTAAAATCATTCGCCAATAGGGAATATTAAATTTTATTAAAGTGAGATCTTAGCCACTGAATAATTTATACACGATAGAGAAGGACGACAAAGAAGAAGTTTCCTGAGAGATATGATAGCAAAATCACCGGGGTAATATCAACCTTTGTATACTGTCCTTAGCGGATGGCAATGACTTTTTGCCTGGATAAGAGAAGCAGCTCTCTGACGATGAAAACGGAGATTGATGAAAGGAAGACGGAAGAAAAGTCCTTCGTCTGTCGTATCAGGGAAAATAGCACGAAAACCTGCATACGGTTCAACGCAGTCAAACCCGGAGGCATCGTTTTTTACGATGCCATAGTATTGCCCGGTACTCCCGGAGTCAATCAGACGGAAAAGGAACTGCGGGTCATTGGTTATCGCATTGACAATAAGATATACTGGATTGCCACCAACCGAT
>JAJTXE010000002.1:238568-258546 GCA_021463795.1 Candidatus Brocadia sp.
GCGAAAGATTTTTTATCTATTTCTACTTTTTGGACTGTCAGTTTTTGGCGCTGTGTCTGCCGAGGCTGTTGAAAAACAATTTCCGCTCGATGTAAAGCCAGGTCCTGTGTTATCAACTGCGAATCAAATGTGCGTCGACTGCCATAAAACCACGACGGCTGCCCTGGTAATGGAATGGGAACGGTCACGTCATGCTCAAAAGGGGGTAGGGTGTATTGATTGTCACAAGGCTAATGAGGGAGAAATTGACGCCTGGCAGCATATGGGAGCTTTGATTTCCATATTAGTTACTCCCAAAGACTGCTCAAATTGCCATGCAGTTGAGGCCCAAGAGTTCTCAAGAAGCCATCATGCTAAAGCCGGTGAAATCCTTTATAGCCTTGATAATCTGCTTGCCGAGAGGGTTATTGGCCTTCCAGACAATAATGCAGACGCCGTTAACGGTTGTTTGCAATGCCACGGTAGCATAATAAAATTTAAACGCACAGACACAGGTGAGATATTGCGCGAAAAAGGAAAACCAGTAATTGACCCTAATACATGGCCAAATAGTGGGATTGGCCGGCTAAATCCGGATGGTTCAAAAGGTTCATGCCATGCATGCCATTCGAGACATTCATTTGAGGCAAAGTTGTCAAGGGCGCCTGAAAATTGCGGAAAGTGCCACATGGGGCCTGACCATCCGCAAATGGAAATTTATAGAGAGTCAAAACATGGAATCGCATATACCGCCAACATTGACCGCATGGCACTGGATAAGGAAGGCCGTTGGGTGTTGGGAAAGGATTACTCCGCAGCTCCGACATGCACAACCTGCCATATCAGCAACTACATGACGTCGGAGGGCGAGCATAATGCAAGCAACCATGATGTTGGAGAACGACTTAGCTGGACACTTCGACCGGTCGTCAGCACAAAAATAAATACGGTGATTTATGAAGATGGGTTTAAGGAAGATTATCCCGACACCCGGAAACTGCCTGAGATTGGTGAAGAGGTGCAGGTGATTGAAAAAATTGTACAGGACGAAACGTTGGTAGATAAAATCGTTTCAAAGCGTGTTAATAAAATTGTTACCTGGCAGGAACGGCGTGAAAAAATGAAGGGCGTATGTAGAAATTGTCATAATCATACCCATGTCGACAATTTTTACCAACAATTCGATAGTCTTGTGGCCCTCTACAATAAAAAATTTGCTGAGCCAGCACAGGCAATGATGAATGCGTTAACTGAGGATAAAATCTTAAACCCAAATTCCCCATTTGAACATGAAGTTCAATGGATTTTCTGGGAATTGTGGCACCATGAAGGCAGAAGGGCACGACATGGCGCAAGTATGATGGGTCCTGATTATACACACTGGCATGGCTTGTATGAGGTGGCTAAACACTATTATATGAAGTTTTTACCTGCTGTAATTAAGGTCGCTGCCCGAAAGAGCGAGGAGATGAAGTTAAAATATGAACAAAAAATCGAAGAATTGCTGAACCAGGAAGAACATATATGGATCAAGGGTCTTTCTGAAGAAGAAATAAACGTATTAAAGTCTGCATACAAAAATCGTTATGATGAATAAATTGGATAGTGAACATGAAATGAATTTAAAAAGGATGGTGAATAAAATGATGAAGTTAGATCCAATTGCAGAATTTAGAGAAGATCATCGAAAAGTAAGGGATGGACTCCTTGGCTTAATCGATGCATTACATTTGAGAGACATCGTTAAGGCAAGAAAAATACTCAGCGATATAAACGTACTAGTTGGCCCACACTTTCGGTATGAAGAAGAAACCCTTTATCCAGCACTTCGCGTATTGCTGGGTGAGCATGTTGACCAGTTACTCGAAGAGCATGACGGAGTCATAGCCACCGCCCGTTCTTGTGCCGATTTATTAAAGAAAGACAATCTAACAGATGGAGAGGCAAAGCAAGCTGCCGCGGCAGCGAGGACGCTTTTAATACACGTCTCAAACTGTGACGGTTTATCCATACTTTCCGAAAGATTGAGTAAAAAAGAAATTGATACTTTAAGCGAGAAACTTGCTATCGCAAGGAAGGCAGGCGTGCCTTTGCTGGATTGGGCAGAAACCATAAGAGGTAAATGAATTATACCATGGAAACAGACAAGAAAGATTTATCGATCATATTTCACAGTGGCTCATACGACCGTGTTTATCATGGTTTTTCCATTGTGCTGGTAGCCTTGGCATTAGGTAGAGAAGCAAGGTGTTTTTTTACCTATTGGGCGTTAGAATATTTAGTAAAAGGAAAATCTGTTTTCCAACTTAATGAAGAGGGCCAAACTCACAGGAAACTATTGGAAGATCATATGAAAAAAGGCCACATTCAGGAAATATCTGGACTTATAACCCAAGCTAAGGCTATGGGTGCAAAATTTTATGTCTGCACCAACTCTATGGGCTTGTTAAACATATCCCGGGAAGAACTTGTAAATGAGATCGATAAGAGTATGGGGCTAACCACATTTCTTGCTGAAACTGGCCAAGACCAAATCCTGTTTATTTAATTAGGCTGCCTTTGACTGCGACTTTAAGCTCCCCTTATTGGTATGACAAGCGTCCCCGTTATCATTACGGGATGACGGACCTACCATAGAGGCTGGGAGTGTGTTATAGCAGTTTTATACACCACTTATCCTCCTCATTTTAGAGGAGAATTACAAAGTTTGTAATTTTTTAGCATTTAATTAACCGGACAATAAAAAAATGTTTTTAAAACCATTTTCTCCCGGCAAGATCGTATTGTGGCTCAATCGCCAGCAATTCTCCGAATCAGTTGCTCTTGCTGTGATAGCAATACTCGTTGGCCTCATGAGCGGTATCGGAGTATGGATCTTCAAACAACTCTTTAATGTAATATACCGGTATGCTTTTGAGGGGATAGATACACCCCTGGGCATTTTGCACCGGAAAGGAATCGTCCTTCGATTTTTCTATGATTTTGCAAATTGGGCTGGACTTGACGGGATAGGAACAACTCTGGGTTCCGTGGGAAATTGGCTGATCTACTTCATACCTGTCCTTGGCGGTCTCGCTGTCGGACTGATTTCTCATTTTATTATTGGTAAGGAAAGATATGTGGGCATAGCAGGCATTATGGAAGCCGTAGCATTAGGGGGCGGGCGCCTTCCCTATCGAAAAATACCAACCAAAACAGTTGCCGCGGCATTATCTCTTGGGACAGGCGCTTCAGTGGGTCCCGCAGACCCTTCAATGCAGATTGGCGCATACGTAGGCTCCATGTTTGGCCAACTCTTGCGCCTTTCTGATGAACGCATTCGTGCACTCGTTGCATCAGGTGTCGCAGGAGGCATCGCTGCAGCCTTTAATGCACCTATTGCCGGCATATTCATCGCTTTGGAAATTATTATCGGAGAACTGAGCGTAAACGCCTTTGGGATCGTTACCTTAGCTTCTGTAATCTCATCTGTGTTTACTCAGGCCGTATCAGGGCATGAACCCGCATTTCGCATCCCTGCATATGCCTTTAACTCAGCATGGGAACTGCCGCTCTATTTTGGATTAGGTGTGCTATCCGGACTTGGCTCTGCATTCTATATTCGTTTGCATCATTTTACCCGGAGTATCTTTGATACATGGACTGCCCCGCGCTGGTTCAAACCAGTAGTTGCGGGCCTCGTTGTCAGCCTCGTTGGAATGTATCTGCCTCAGATATTTGGCACAGGTTACGCCACCATTGAAAATATCTTATACGGTAAGCCGATGACGGTGACTCTCCTGCTTTCACTGACGTTAGCCAGGCTGGTGCTAACACCAATCTGCATTAGCAGCGGCTTTCACGGAGGTGTATTTGCGCCTTCGCTGTTTTCCGGCGCTACCCTTGGTGGCGCTTATGGACTCATTGCCAGACAGGTTTTTCCTTCGCTCAATATTTCACCACCCGCCTTTGCAATGGTCGGCATGGCAGCCGTCCTTGCAGGCACAATACATGCGCCAATCTCCTCGTTCATCCTGCTCTTTGAAATGACCCATGACTACCGGATTATTTTGCCACTGATAGCTGCGGTAAATGTTAGTCTGTTTCTTTCGTGGCACCTGCAACACGATTCTGTATACACCCTGGGACTAACGCGCAAGGGGATACGTTTACAACGAGGACGCGACATTGACGTGCTGGAAACAATTACGGTAAGTAAAGTCATGGAGACTGCAATTGTCACTTTGCGGGAATCTGATTCGTTGACAGTGGCAACCGATTTACTTACCAGAAAACGACAGCACGGCTTACCCGTGCTCAGTGATGCAGGCGAATTGACTGGCATTATCACGGTGCAAGATATTGACCGCGCACAGGATGACGATAGTGGCACGGTGCGTTCTGTTGGTGAAGTCTGCACACGAGAGCTACTCCTGGCATATCCAGACGAAACGATTGGCGCCGCTTTGCGTCGTATCGGAGTCCGCAATGTTGGTCAGTTGCCAGTCGTTGCACGCAATAATCCGCGTCATTTAATAGGTTTGCTGCACAATACGGATATCGCACGCGCCTACGATCTGACCGTGACCCGCCGTGCGTCAACACGACATCGTGCTTATTAAACAAACATCAGGAATCATGGAAACTAAAAAGAATATTGTTGTGTTGGGAGCCGGTTACGGAGGAATTACAGCTGCGTTGAGATTGGCAAGATTATTCCATAAGCATCCGGAATATCAAATACATCTCATTGACAAAAACCCGTACCATACGCTCAAGACACAATTGCATGAGGCCGCGGTTCGAAAAACGGAGATATCCATTCCTCTTGATCGCATCATTCAAAGACGAAATATCATCTTTCATCTTGGAGAAGTGACCAGGATTGATCCCCATGAACATATCGTTCATGGGGAAAGCGTATCTTTACCATTTCATTACCTGATAATAGCGATTGGAAGTCAGGTAAATTTTTATAACATTCCCGGATTGCAGAAAAACTCCTTCCCGCTTCAGACATTGAGAGACGCACAGATGATCTACGACTATATTAGCCAACTCTGTACGCGTGCGGCGTCAGAACCGTTTGAAGAGAGACGAAGAGATATGCTTCGCTTTGTCATTGGTGGCGGTGGTTTGTCGGGAGTAGAATTTGCTGCAGAACTTGCTGACCATGTAACGCAGTGCACCCGTGATTCTCATGTGGATCCTCATGAGATTGAAATCATCATTGTCGAATCGGGTAGCCAAGTCGTCTCGAGAATGGATGAATCATTTGCGGCGCATGTGCATAAAAAACTCCTTGGAAAAGGGGTAAAAATCATACCAAATTCAAAGATCATTGCCCGGACACCTGACACTGCAACTCTTTCATCGGGTGAAGTGTTGAAAACAAAGGCTTTAATTTGGACAGGCGGCATTCGCATCAGTGAACTTGCACGGGAAAGCGGGTTGAAAACCGGACAATCAGGACGCATCATTGTAGATGAGTACCTTCGGACAGATGGTTACCCTTTTATATACGCCATTGGTGATAGTGCCCTTGCAATAAATCCCTACACAAAAGAAACTGTTCCTGCCGCTGCCCAGTTTGCACTGCAACAAGGACGATTAGTAGCGCACAATATTTACGCAGATATGATTGAGGGCACGAGGGAGCCATACCATCCAAAGGTACTGGGTGAGGTTGTCAGCCTGGGAAGGCATCTTGCTGTGGGATGGCTGGCCCTGCCCTTTTTGAAAAAAATTACCTTTGTTGGTTTTTTGGGAAATCTTCTTAAAACTGCCATCCAGGAGAGACACATATTCCACCTGAGAAAAGAAAGTGGAAAGTGGATAACATCGTAATAATTTGTTACGATGAAGAAGATTGCTTGTTTTGAACTCCGGCACTGGAAATAACAGAGCAGTGCCCATAAACGAACGATCGGTTCCGCGGGACAGAATGCCATTGATGAGCCGGAGCATTATACACAGGGAAATGTGATTGTGATAATCTACGAAATATATGAGGAGGTATTACCGATGATCCCAGGCAAGATGATGCAGATACCCAGAGTGAATGGAATAAATACACTACTCGTGAAACCGGTTTTTGCGGTGGCGGTGACGGCGTTTGTTACTATTGCTATAATACAAGCCACAGCAGCTCGTGGTGAGGATATGAAGGGTTCCCGTGGCCTGTCCCCGCAGACTCTCTGCCCGGTAACCTGGAAGAAAATCGATAAGACGCTCTTCGTGGATGCGGAAGGACATCACATCTACGTCTGCAGCCGACAGTGTCTGGCAGCTGTAGAGGCCAGACCAGCAGAACACCTTCAGAGGCTCTTGGCCAAGGGCCAGCATGCTGAATCACTGTCCACCACGGTGAACAACTGCTCTGCAGACGGTTGTCCGTTGCCGGTGAAAGCAAAGATGGACGTTAAGGCAAACAAAGAGGTTGTGGCGGAAGGCCCTATCATCTCCACCCTGGGTCTGAAAGTCCTGATGGACGCCAAGGTGCCAATGACGATCTTAGATGCCCGGGCTGGGGGTAAATGGGACGACGGTCGGCGGATCCCTGGCGCTAAAGGACTAAACAGCAAAGCGACAGCAGATGACGCAGCGTCGGTCATCAAGTCAAAAAATGATCTGGTGATTACGTACTGCGTCAGCGTAAACTGCCCGGCCAGCAAGCTGCTCGCTGATCGCCTTCGTCAACTCGGCTACAAGCACGTGATCGAAGACGCTGAGGGCATCTACGGCTGGGCCGACGCCAATGGCCTGCCTGTCGACCAGGCACCGGTGGCAGACGGCGGCGATCTCAAGGAAAAAACCGGGACCGGTAAGACTGCGGGCCAGGCCTGCCCTCTTCCTCCGGCACAGGCGAGAATGGATTACAAGAAAATTGATCCGAAAGGCGTCAAAGCCATGCTTAACCTGGAGAAACACGTCAGACAAAGTGATCTCGAACCGTCATTACTGGAACTGGTAAAAATACGTGCCTCACAGATAAACGGTTGTGACTACTGCCTCGATATGCACACCAGGGATGCCCAGGCGCAAGGCGAAACGGAGCAGCGTCTTTTCGCCTTGTCAACCTGGCGCAAGACCCCGCTTTTTAGTGAACGTGAACGTGCCGCGCTAGCGTGGACGGAAGCGGTAACGCGTGTTGCCGACACGCACGTGCCTGACGACGTGTACGAGGCGCTCTGCAAACAGTTTGCCGAAAAAGAACGGGTCGATCTCACCTTGGCCATTGTGGCCATCAATAGCTGGAATCGGCTGAACATTGCGTTTCGTACGGTTTCAGGGCCTTACCACCGTTCAAAGAATTAAATTGCATGGAACGCAGCGGCGGCACAATCCGGAGCGTCTCCTGTGCAGATAATGATGGATAACATCGTAATAATTTTCATAATACAAAATTAAGTGAATGGCCATCGAAAGTCAGGCGATGGTAACGAGCAATCGGGTTCCTGATACAAACGTGTGTGATGGGGTTTCCTGTCGCAGGAAGGGAGTTATAGTGATATTCAAGAAAGTCGACCATGTGGAAATTGTACCAGAGAATTCGGAAAAGACCATCGGCTTCTATGTAGATGTACTTGGCTTTAGAATTAAGAGTCGTAAGGAAATGAATATATCTCCCATGAAAGAGATTGTCTATCTTGAACTTGGCGATACGGTCATTGAAATTATCTCCGTTGATAATCCCAGTCCAAAATCCGGAAATCCCTGGGAGGTTGGATACAGGGGAATTGCCCTTGAGGTTGACGACATGGCAAGGGCAGTGGATTATCTGAAGGGTAAAGGGATACCCATAACCCGGGAACCAGTAGACTTGGGCAACTCATTCCGTGGAGAGATAAGAGACCCGGATGGGCTTCTGATTGAACTCCGGCAGTGGAAATAACAGAACGATGCCCAGTAGCGAACAACCGGATCGAACGAGTAGAATGCTGTTGATGAGCCAAAGCGCCGGCACAAGGAAATAAGCTGTAATACAAAAACACGGACAAGCATAGCTTGTCCATGCCACCTCGATAAATTATGACGACCCGGTATCAGGCTAGTAAATCACAAATTGTGAGCCTCTTAAGTACAACCACCAGGCCATAAAGTTTTACACAAAGGACTCAAAGAAAGACTTATAAAAAAAGAAGTTTTTGCAGGGCAACACAATAAGGAGGTTTTACAAATGATACCAGACAAGATGTTACAGATTCTTAAATACGAGGGCGTAGTCGCTATAGTGACCATGGGTGGAGACTGTCCGCATGTGGTAAATACCTGGAATAGCTATATAATCGTCACCCGGGATGAGCATCTTTTAATCCCTGTTGGCGGCATGATACGGACTGAGGCTAATGTGGAGAAAAACAACAATGTTCTTTTAACCCTTGGAAGTAGAGAAGTGCAGGGGTTCCGCGGCCCGGGCACTGGATTTTTAATCAAAGGCACGGCGGTATTCATAAAATCCGGAGAACACTTTGACGTCATAAAACAGCGATTTTCCTGGGCAAGAGCGGCTATGGAGATAACAATCCTCTCTGCCACGCAGACATTGTAAAAACAGGGTTTGCCGTGTGAGATTAACAGTCTCTGTCTTCATGGTAAATAATGAGAAAGATTCTTCGCAACGCATGCCACATGCTCAGTGATAAAATGCAGCCGGTACAGAACGAATAAATTAATTTTTATAAATGAATATTTGTTAATTTTGCAGACTCGGATGAAAACAGCTTCTCTCCAAAAAGATACTTCAGGACAGATTCGGATGGCAACCGTTTATACTATTTTGTTCGGCATCAGTTTTTCACACATGCTGAATGATATGATTCAATCCCTGATCCCGTCCATTTATCCTCTTCTAAAAAATTCATTTAAACTGAGTTTTGCCCAGGTCGGTTTAATTCAATTGGCTTTTCAGATGACGGCCAGCATATTGCAACCCTTTGTGGGTTCTTACTTTGATAAAAAACCACAGCCATTTTCCCTCACCATTGGAATGGGCTTTACACTTGCTGGGCTCATCTTCATCTCTTTTGCCCATAGTTTTACCGCTATCCTCATCTCTGTAGCCTTGATCGGTACCGGTTCATCTGTCTTTCATCCTGAATCTTCTAAGATCGCTTATATGGCATCCGGAGGCAAGCGTGGTCTTGCACAATCTATTTTCCAGGTTGGAGGAAATGCAGGCACTGCAATCGGGCCATTATTGGCCGCTTTGATTGTTGTACATTTTGGCAGAAGCCATGCAATGTACTTCGGTATTTTGGCATTGATTGCAATTATTATCTTATTCTATGTCGGCAAATGGGCAAAACCGCGTTTAGCAGAAATGAAAAAACAAAAAAGTATGGCAACAGTCACAGCATATCACCCGCATTTATCAAAGCAAAAAGTTCTTATCTCTGTTGCAATCCTGTTGGTGCTTATTTTTTCCAAATTTTTCTACCTTGCCAGCATCAGTAGTTATTATACTTTTTTTCTGATTGATAAATTTTACGTAAGCATCAAACACTCTCAGTTATTCCTGTTTGTATTTTTAGCATCATCTGCGTTGGGAACGTATTTCGGCGGGCCCCTGGGAGACAGGTTTGGAAGGAAATATGTGATCTGGTTTTCAATTCTTGGAGCTGCGCCATTCACCCTGCTCATGCCTTATATGAGTTTGTTCTGGACAGCAGTCTTCAGTGTAATCATCGGATTTATTTTGTCTTCTGCATTTCCGGCTATCTTAGTGTATGCACAGGAACTGCTGCCTGTTAAAATAGGAATGATATCAGGATTATTTTTTGGATTTGCATTCGGAATGGGTGGCTTAGGTTCGGCTTTGCTGGGAATGCTGGCCGACGCAACCAGCATTTATTATGTCTATCATGTTTGCGCCTTCCTTCCATTGATAGGATTAGTCACCTGTCTGCTCCCAGATCTAAGTAAATCAGGGTAAAAACACCCAAATAACAAAAAAAAGAAACATTCGTACCGCTATTTATTTTATAGTATACCCAAGAGGCTTACAACTTGTGATTTACACACTTGATGCCGGGTCGGCATAATCTAACGGGGCGGCACGGACAAGCAATACTTGTCCGTGTTTTTGCATCCCTGCTTACATCCTTGTGCTTACGCAACCTGCCTTGTATTGTCTGTCCAGAGGATGAACATGGCCATCTGCCTTTTGCTGAAACAGGAGGCGTAATTTTTCAGAAGCGTATTTATCAAAAGTATTGATGAGCGAAGATACTACTAAAAATCTTAATAAAATTACTGATCCTGATGCTTATTCGCCCCCTCAAATTGCCGGCAGAATTGATAATGTGGCGATAGCAAAGGCAAGACTAAGCTTTTCTCAGACCTTTATGTTGAGTGTTTTGGCAGGAGTCTATCTTGGAATAGGTGCCCAATTTTCCACTTTGGTAACCAGCGACTCTACCCTTCATTTTGGAATTACCTCTTTTATTGAAGGCATCGTCTATTCACTAGGATTCATACTGGCAGTAATTGGTGGCGCGGAGGTATTTACCGGCAATTGCCTGATAATTATGGGTTTTGTGAGTAAAAAGATTACGGCACGTGCATTACTCAGTAACTGGATTATTTCGTACACTGGCAATTTCGTGGGTAGTTTCACGATGGTCTGCTGGATATATAAAACCCATCAATGGGAATTTTATGACCATATGGTTGGTGCAAAGGCCTTGCTTATCGCTCATAAAAAGGTCAACCTGTCTTTTCTCGCTGCCTTTGCCAGAGGGGTTCTTTGCAATGCTTTAATATGCCTTGCGGTCTGGTTGTGCTTTAGTGGCAGGAGTGTGGCAGACAAGGTCATTTCCATCATATTTCCCATAGGCGGTTTCTTTGCCAGCGGGTTTGAACAATGTGTCTCCAACATGTATTTCATTCCGATTGGAATCGTATTGCGGAAACACGAAGCAATAATCGCAGCAGCTGAAAAAATGGCTGGAAAACCATTAGACCTTTCCCTGCTTACCTGGAGAGGTTTCTTTATAAACAATCTCATACCCGTTACCCTGGGAAATATTGTAGGTGGAGTTATTCTGGTTGGTATATTCTTCTGGTTTGTTTACCTGCGACCGCATATTAATCTATCGTTGCGTGTTAAACGGGATTTCTGAAAACAAAGGATAAAATCCTGAAAACCGGACTCTCTCAGAGAGAGAGAAAAAAGATTTAATCTTTATCAAAGGAACCGAGAAATGAAACAATTTTGCATGATAAGAGGCAGTTTTATCCTGGGAATCTCAATTCTTTCTGCTTCTTGTTCTCCCGGGTCAGGGGAAAAACATGTAATGCCTGCTGGTGTACCGGTTACTGTGGCTGTTGCTGAACAAAAAGACATTCCCATTCAGATACGCACCATTGGAAACGTAGAGGCCTATTCTACGGTATCGGTCAAGACACGGGTCGAAGGAGAACTTTCACGCGTCTATTTCAAAGAGGGTCAGGAAGTAAAAAAAGGTGATATGCTTTTCATGATTGATCCACGCCCTTTCAAGGCATCGCTTACGCAGTTCGAGGCCACACTGGCAAGGGATACGGCTCAGATGAAAAAGGCAGAGTCAGACTCCCGCCGTCACGAAGAGTTGTTTAAAAGTGGCGTGGTCTCTAAGGAGGAAATTGATCTCTATCGCACCAACCTTGAGGCTTTCATGGCAACCGTAAGAGCCGATAAGGCTGCTATAGAAAATGCCAGACTTCAGCTTGGATACTGTCATATCCGTTCCCCCATAAACGGCCGTATTGGAAGGCTTGAAGTCAACCAGGGCAACATGGTCAAAGACATTGACACCATACTGGTAACGATTAATCAGACGAAACCGATATATGTCTCTTTTTATTTGCCGGAACAGGAACTCTCGGAGGTCAGACGATACATGGCCCAGAAAAATCTGAAAGTTGAGGCAATTGTTCCCAACGATGCAATGAATCCAGCTACCGGAGAACTGACTTTCATAAATAACGAAGTGAATGAATCAACAGGAACTGTCTTGTTAAAAGCGCTCTTTTCCAATGAAGACGAATCCCTTTGGCCGCGGCAATTCGTTAACGTGATACTAACACTCAAGACACAGCCTGGCGCAATTGTAATTCCATCGCATGCAATCCAGGTGGGACAAGAAGGTAATTACGTCTTTGTCGTCATGTCCGACTTCACCGTGGAATCCCGGCCAGTTGTTTTGGGAAAGAGCTTCAATCAGGAAACGGTCATTACAAAAGGTATCCAACCAGGAGAGAAAGTAGTAATTGATGGTCAATTTCAGCTTATTCATGGGAGTAAAGTGGAAATTAAAAATGACTCGGATCCCCTGGTGCAAGACAGTGCTGATTTCCCTAATTGAAAAGATGACCACGATGAATAAAGCTATCAGACAAAACGGAGGAATTGACCAATGAACATCTCTGGACCTTTTATCCGCCGCCCCGTCATGACCACGCTCGTGATGGTCGGGGTACTTCTCTTTGGCATTGCAGGGTATAGATTCCTGCCGGTAAGCGATCTGCCCAGCGTTGACTTTCCCACGCTTCTGGTAAGCGCCAGCCTGCCTGGCGCCAGTCCGGACACCATGTCTTCGTCTGTCGCGACTCCTCTGGAACGGCAGTTTTCAACGATTGAAGGCCTGGACTCCATGACCTCCACCAGCTCATTGGGATCCACGCAGATTACCCTCCAGTTTAAGCTGAACCGGAATATCGATGCAGCAGCCCAGGACGTACAGACTGCTATTACCCAGGCCACGGCATTTCTTCCTCAGGATCTGCCACAACCTCCAACGTACAAGAAGGTAAACCCTGCCGACCAGCCTATCATGTATATTGCCCTGTCTTCCCGGACGTTGCCTCTCTGGGAACTGCACGATTATGCAGATACCATGATGGCGCAGCGTATCTCCATGACCAGCGGGGTTGCCCAGGTACAGATTTATGGACCACAGAAATACGCCGTGCGCGTCCAGCTTGACCCCAATGCCCTTGCCAGCAGGGGCATTGGAATCGACATGGTAGAAGATGCGCTGCGCAATGCAAATGTAAATCTGCCCACCGGAACCCTGCAGGGAACCCACGAGGCATTTACCATCCTCGCTACCGGACAACTATTTAAAGCCAGCGACTACCGTTCCGTTATCGTTACTTACCGTGACGGTTCTCCAGTACGCCTTGAAGAACTGGGGAGGATCATTGACAGCGTCGAAGATGATAAGGCCGCCGCCTGGTACGTGGACCAAAACGGAAGCCAGCGGGCTGTCGTGCTGGCAGTCCGGCGCCAACCGGGGACGAATGCAGTCGAAGTGGCGGGAGCCGTCAAAAAACTCCTGCCTGATTTCCAATCCCATCTTCCGCCTTCGGCTGAGATGCATATTCTCTATGATCGTTCAGAATCAATCCAGAAATCGATCCATGAAGTCAAAATCACCATGCTCCTGACTTTGTTCCTGGTTGTTATGACCATACTCGTTTTTCTGCGTAATTTCTCTGCCACCGTGATTCCCAGTCTGGCGCTTCCTCTGTCCATCATGGGTACCTTTGCAGTAATGTATCTGATGAATTACAGCATGGACAACCTCTCTCTCATGGCCTTGATTCTTGCAATAGGGTTCGTAGTGGACGATGCCATTGTCATCCTTGAAAATATCGTCCGTCATATGGAAATGGGAGAAAAGCCACTTCAGGCGGCGATCAAAGGGTCCGGGGAAATCGGTTTCACCATTCTGTCCATGACGCTCTCACTCGCGGCCGTCTTTATTCCCGTGCTGTTTATGGGGGGCGTAGTTGGACGATTATTCAGGGAATTTGCCGTTACCATCTGTGTGGCGATCCTGATATCGGGTTTCGTCTCTCTCAGTCTCACGCCCATGCTCTGCAGCCGCTTCTTGCGTCCACCCTCTGAGAAAAAACACGGCCGTCTTTACCTGATTATTGAAAATTTTTTCAATACCCTGCTTAAAGGTTACGACCGGAGTCTCAAACTGGCTTTACAGTATCGCCTGACAACCATGATAGTTTCCGGTATCATTCTTTTGGCGACTGGATATTTTTTTGTAACAAATCCCAAAGGGTTCCTCCCGAACGAGGATCAGGGACAAATTTTTTCCATTACAGAGGCGCAACAGGGCATCTCCTTCGACAAGATGAGGCAACTTCAGCAAGCCGTAGCAGATATCGTTCACAAAGACCCGAACGTCAGAGACTTCTATTCGAGTGTCGGCGGTTCCGGAGCTGCCAGCAGCTCCAACCAGGGTGTCCTGTTTATCCATTTAAAATCAGGGGCCGGGCGCCGTTTAAGTTCTGCGGAGGTAATTGATGAATTAAGACAAAAGCTCGCCGTAATTCCTGGTATCAGGGTTTTCATGCAAGACCCTCCTGAAATCCGCATCGGGGGGAGGCTGACAAAAAGCCTGTATCAATTTACCTTACAAAGTCCGGATATGGAGGAACTGTATCATTATGCCCCAATCCTGGAGGCAGAAATGCAGAAACTGCCGATGTTGCAGGATGTCACCAGTGACCTGCAGGTTATGAATCCGCAGTTAAACGTCGTAATTCACCGGGATAAGGCTTCAACACGCGGGGTAACAGCGAGACAAATTGAAAGTGCGCTCTACAGCGCCTATGGCAACCGGTGGGTTTCAACGATCTATGCACCCAACGACCAATACAAGGTCATTATGGAATTAGAACCGCAGTATCAGACAAATCCGGATACCCTGCATATGCTTTACATAAACTCATCGGATGGTCTCCCGGTTCCTTTATATACGGTAGCAACCTTGACTGAGAATCTTGGTCCTCAGACCATTAACCACATGGGACAGTTTCCGGCCGTCACCATTTCATTTAACCTCAAACCTGGGGTTTCCCTGAGCGAGGCCGTTACCGGGGTCAACAACCTTGCACGCAAGACCTTGCCCCCTGCCATCAATACCAGCTTTCAGGGTACTGCACAGGAATTCCAGGCGTCCATGCAGGGGCTGGGAATGTTATTAGGCATGGCCATTCTGGTCATTTATATTGTACTGGGAATACTCTACGAGAGCTTCATCCACCCGATAACCATCCTGTCGGGACTTCCTTCTGCTGGTTTAGGGGCGCTCTTGACGCTTCGCATTTTCCATCTTGATCTGGACGTTTACGCCTTCGTGGGTCTCGTCATGTTAATAGGAATCGTCAAGAAGAACGCCATCATGCAGATCGATTTTGCGCTGGAGGCGCAGAGGAATGAGGGCAAAAATCCATTAGAAGCAATATATGAGGGATGTCTGGTCCGTTTTCGTCCCATCATGATGACCACCATGGCCGCGCTCATGGGTGCTTTACCAATTGCCCTTGGCTTTGGTGCGGGGGCAGAGGCGCGCCGTCCGTTGGGCCTTGTCATGGTGGGCGGTTTACTTTTTTCACAGCTTGTCACCCTTTACCTCACCCCTGTTTTTTATATCTACATGGATGCCTTTCAGAAAAAAGTTCGTAACTTATTTAAGACATCTTCAAGGAAGGAAATGGCAGCACAACAATTAGCAAAAGTATGAATGAAATTAACCCTGTCAGGGTTTAAAACCCTGACAGGGTTGACTCACACATCTCGTGCATCGGATTTGTCTTTTCCGATGCGTTCGGATAAGGAGAGATGGTGAATGAAGATTAGTGCCTATCACCGGGAGCATTCCCGATTTTTTGTGACTTCTGCCAGGTTTTAATGAAACGATTAACCCTGACAGGGTTTGAAACCCTGTCAGGGTTGTTGGATTGTTTTGCCCTGATCTCATGAACGGTTACAAAAAATCGGGAATGCTCCCCTATCACCTCTCAATATAAAAGAAGCTTGACATTGCAAAGCGGTAAATGATAATCTCTGATTGACTTCGCCAAGGACGTCAGTGCAACGATGGTCTTTACCTTTGTCTTGAACAAAGGAGGTCGCGGTGTCCGAAGTCCTTTCGACAGGTTGTAGGTCGGTTTATGCAATCTGTATAAACCGGAATAGTCGGTTGGAGATAAATACGTAATAGCAAAGGCATAGCCTGTGTCATTGCGAGGGTCTTTTCCGAAGCAATCTCCCGCTTTCACAACGGAGAATTAGTTGTGGCTACGTTGCGTTAGGATATAAGTCACAATGCGTAATAAGAAGACAAGGAAACTTCTTAATATCTATTGAAACAGTCTGTGTTTGCCGTTTTATACAGACTGTATAATCATTGGCGTTAGGCCTCGCAGGCCACGCGACGCAATGAACTACGACCTTCTCCTCCCCTTGCTCGTGACCGTGGTGCTGGCGACCACAGGTTGGTTTGCCGTGCATCGCCTTACAGCCAATCGCGAACGTGCAAGCAAGCAGCGCGACGTTCGGGTCTCCTATCTCATTCAGGCGTATCGCGATATCGGCGCCGCCGCATTACGCCAGCCGAACTCTGAACAATTCGTGAAACTCGAATATGCGTTTCATGACATACAGCTCTTTGGGTCTGCATCGCAGATCGCGAAGCTTCAGGCCGCAGCCAGTCAATGGGAGGCATCGGGTGGTGCAGATCATCTTAAGTCGCTGCTCGCCGATCTACGCGAGGACCTGCGACGAGAGCTCGAATTGCCCGCAACGGAAGCGCAGATCATCTTTTTTAGAGCCCAGAAATGGGCATCAGCATAGCGAGGCCTCATGGGGAAGTCGCGGTATATGACCATATCAGCTGTCTCATATGGCAACAAGCGGGTTCGCTGAGAGAAATGAACTACCGGGATGCGAAGAACTATATTTCCGCCATGAATAAAGAGCGATTTGCAGGCTATCATGACTGGCGTCTGCCAACCCTGGAGGAGGCAATTTCCTTGGTGGAACCTGCAAAAAAAGACGGTGGTTTGCACATAAATCCGGTATTTGATCCGTGTCAGAAAAGGGTATGGACGTCAGATTTCAGGAAGGACGGAATGGTCTGGGTTGTTTGGTTCGACTCCGGCTTTTCTGATTATGCCTATACCGACAACAACATCTGCCACTACGTTCGGGCAGTAAGGGTAAGGACCTGATACGCCGTATATAGCTGATAACTAAACGTACAGGTAGGAAAAATACACCCCTTTTTGCTATTCGTTTTTTTGTTTGACAAAAAAGAACATAAGTATAATTTATTGTTTTGTACGTTGTATTGGTAAAATATTACTATAAATGCAAGTTCTGAACGATCATGAGACGCAGAACAAAGCATTCCAGACTCTACAAAGGAGGTGATTAAAGGAAAAAGGTTTTATTACGAAGAAGTGTTTTTGTACGAGGTGATAATTTCTTTAAAAAGAAAGGGAGGAGAACATGATAAGAATTGAAAATGTGCTTATAGGTGGATTGGTGATAAGTTTATTTGTTGTCGGTTGTGGAAAGAAACAAGAACAGACCGGCTATGTCGAAACCAAGGTGGAAGAAGGCAAGAAAATAATTCAGCAGGAAAAACAAGAAGCAGTACACGCAAAAGAATCCGCAACGGAGCAGGTTGAAGAGAAAGTAGTAAAGGGGGAACCAGAAAAGGCAGAGACTAAAACAGAGTCTGTAAAAGAGAAAACAGCCTCAATCGTCAAAGAGCTTATTGCAAAAGCCAAGGCATTTCTTGATAAAGGTGCGTACGAAGAAGCCAGCGCTGTTGCACATGATGTTCTGAAAAATTACGATAGTGCATCACAAGAGGCCAAAGATATTATTGCCACCGTTACAGAAAAACTCAAGACCATGGCCACAGAAAAAAGCTCGGAGATTAAAGAGAAATTAGAAGGTTTGGGGAAGTAATATGTCTTTCGTTGCCTGAGACCTCCTGAAAACCGGACAATCTGCACAAGACCTGAAATCTGTGTTTTCCACATATAAGAATTATTGCACAAATTTCCACTACCGTACCTTTTGCCTGTTTCAAGATGGACGTCTGACGCAGAACTCTAATTGCCATTGCGCTGCGGTGCCCTGTCTCTTGCAAGAGACAGGGCACCGAAATGGTTATTTATGGCGTTTTCGTCTCGGTTGATTTTCTCTCTTCAGCCACTGATTTCACCTTGACCTCGAGGGACGACGTAAGTGTTCCAACCGCGAATTTAATCCTCGCGAGATTTTTCTCTGTCAGATTCCGTCCCGTTATCGTAAAAACCGCATAACCGCTTGCATCCGTTAACACTGCGCTGGGAGAAAGTTCTACCTTATTAACACCCTCCTGGATAACTGCCTCAACCTTGGCATCCACCGCAGGACTGTCCTTTTCGCGTCTTACTTTTACCGTAACGTTTCTGCTCTTGCCCAGCTCCAGCACCAGCTTTTCCTCCGGCTCTATTTGCATGCTCTCAGGTGAATACCCTTTTGTTTGAATCCTCACGGCTATTTTCGCCTTCAGATCCCCTGCGGTAAATTTAATCTCCGGAAGCTCCTCCTCTGTTTTCTTGTTACCTGTAACGGTAAATACCGCCTTCCCGTTTTCATCGGTTACCGCGCTTGCAGGAGAAAGCTCTATGATCTTCTTTCCTTTCAGGATCTCCGCTTCAACCTTGACACCACCGGCAGGTTTGTCATCTTTATATTTTATCCTTACATTGATATTCGCATTCTTCCCCTTTTGGATTACTAGTTCCTGATCAGGATGCGTAACAATCAACCTGGGCTTGTTTTCTGTCGTTTCCTTTCCTGTTTTTCCCATGGAAGATTCGGCAATCGCCTTTGCAACCTTTACCTCAAGGACAGACGTAAGTGTTCCAGCCACGAATTTAATCCTGGCGAGATCTTTCTCTGTCAGATTCCGTCCCGTTACCGTGAAAACCGCATAACCACTTGCATCCGTTAACACTGCGCTGGGAGAAACCTCTATCTTCTTAACGCCCTCCTGGATAACTGCCTCAACCTTGGCATCCACCGCCGGGTTGCCCTTTTCGCATTTTACCTTCACCGTAACGTTTCCGTTCTTCCCCGGCTCCAGCACCAGCTTCTCTTCCGGTTCCGTTTGCATGCTCTGAGGAGTACACCCTGTTGTCTGTACCCTCACCGCTATTTTTGTCTTCAAATCCCCTGCGGTAAATTTGATCTCCGGAAGCTCCTCTTCTGTTTTCTTGTTACCTGTAACGGTAAATACCGCCTTCCCGTTTTCATCGGTCACAGCGCTTGCAGGAGAAAGCTCTATGATCTTCTTTCCCTTTAGAATTTCAGCCTCAACCTTGACTCCCCCTGCAGGTTTGTCATCTTTGCACCTTACCTTTACGATAATATTTGCATTCTTCCCCTTTTGCATTATCAATTCCTGATCGGGATGCGCCATGATTATCTTAGGTTTGCAGGTAGATGTTCCTGTGTTTTCGCTCCCCTGTGCAGTCACGCTATATGGTTTAAAACCAGCGATAATGCCAAACAGAATAAAGACTGCCACGTACAATAAATATTTAAACTTCAGCCACTCCATGCACGTCCCTCCCTAATTAGTTACGTTTTTTACAAGAACTGGTTATAAAGGTATTTTTCCTCAACGTTGTACGGTTAGAAATTTGCGGGCACGACTTTTGTCATACCTGAACGCTTTTATCGGGTATTCAGTGTGTATTGTTTTTCCTGGATTCCCGCAAAAACTTGCGGGAATGACATCATGAGAGCAATAAGATAAGACGGGAAATACCTAACCGGACACTACTAATATTTCCTGAACTTTACAACATTGTTTGTTAGTAAATATAGTATATGCTTTAATTAAACACTGTTCATGAGAAATTTTCAATTTTTTTCTTACCCTATTGGGCTTACAACACGACCCGTACGTCACCTGTCCTTTTGGTGAAATGGATGGCATCAAAATATTCGAGCAATGGGACGGCATATTTACGCGTGGTCCCGCTCATGTCCCTGAATTGGGCAACACTCATCGGGCCGTTTCTCGTGACATGCGTCCTGACCAATTCCTTTAATTTGGTCAGTGCCATTGCATGAAAATAGAGGCCATTTTCAAGCATCATGAGTTTCTTTTGTTCTACCAGTAATGAAATGGCTGTCTTGCCGGAAGCCCCAAACTTTGTCATG
>JAJTXE010000002.1:258567-274455 GCA_021463795.1 Candidatus Brocadia sp.
TGTGCGCAAAGCGCAAAGTTCCTTCAGATAGGTGAAAAGCCTTACGGCCTTGTCACACTCTGGTGTCATTCCCGCGACTTCGTTTGATTCAGTTATATCCATAAAATCTCAATTGCACAGTCGAAACCTTACTTCGCACCTCGACATGTTAGGTTTTATAAGCTCAATTATTGGGTATGTAAAATTACAAATTACATCATAAATAATATTCCTTAGCTACTATAGAATTATTTATTAAGGTCAAGCTAACAGATCCATATTTTATAAGGTTTTTAGAGCATTAGCGTATAACAAGACCTCAAATTTCAGTTGTTAATTATAAATGAAATAAGTATCCTTATTGGACACCCGTAACGAAAAATAAAGTACCAAATGAGCATATTGTTTTTACTGCCGTGTCAGGCGTGTTATTTCAATTTATTGATAAAGTCCCTTGTTGCCGCAAGATAATCTTTTACTGCATGGACATTATAGATACCACCCCGATAGTATCCATAAATATGCAGGGAATCGTAAAGGATTTCGAATTCTTTTAACAATTTGCCATTATAGACTGCGAAGTACTCCTTAATACCTTTCTATATTCGTCTACCGACTTTGGTAATTCTATTTCCTGGATACCTTTCTTAAGAAGGTTCTCATGAATGGCTCCGAGTACCGCCAGGTAGGCCGTTCCAAATGCTTCCCGCACCGGCTTCTTATCGGCGTAGAATTTCCCTTCGATGGGCGCTTTTGCAAGTATATCTTTTGCATTCTGTAAATAACGTAACGCTTCTTTCATTTCCATTTCCTGTGTAAGAATTTTATCATTACCAAATCATGGTGTCAATAAATGCATCACTTGTTATCATTTCCCCCATTCCTTCCTCTTTGCTGGTTCAGGGCTTGTAACCTGAATCAAAACGTTTGATTCATCCGTAATTTAACCAAACTGCAAAATATCTTAGTTTCTATCTGCAGATCGCCACACACTTTGAACTGTATCCCTCATAACAACCAGCATACCAGGCCATTTCTTTTCTGAAAATTGCGTTATTGCTTTCATGACTCGCTGGTGTATTTTGTGTCGATTTGGTTTTCTAAGTCGCACAATCAGGATACCATGATGTTGTTCTTCTCGGTATTGCACAAATCCCTTATCCGTTGTAATCAATAACTGCTTTTCTTGCTGAACCATTGCCCAAATAGCTTCATCACTCATTCCTTTATCAGGCGCGTTGCGAATGTCTGTCACAATGTGGCCCATTTCACGCAATGTTCGAACTGTCGTTAATGGTATGTTCTCGTCTACTAATATCTTCATCTGGCGTCTTTCAATCAATGGGCGTTAACTCTTCTTCAGCCAGTGATGCCGCATATTCAAGGCAGGCAAGAATATCTTCACGGCTTATCGAAGGATATTCTTCAAGAAGTTCCTCAATTGTATCGCCATTAGCCATCATGCGTATGATCTGATGAACGGGAATCCGTGTCCCTTTGATACAGGCCTGCCCATGACATATCTTTGGATTAATTGAAATTCGTTTGTTCATAAATATAATCTCCTTAACACTTAAAAATGCCATCTTCGGCATATTTTATCAACCGTGCTTGACAAACTCCAGGCTTCTTTACTTGGAAAGGAACCACCGTAAACCATTTTCTATTCGTAAGTGAATCGCCCGATGTTGAGGCATGTAAAACCCGCGGTGAATGCCGTATTTATTTGATCTAATGCGCGGCTGAACAGTTGTTGTTCTAAAATACCTGATAATATAAATCCCTTTGCCGTGCCTCATATCCAAGGTCGTTGATAAGGAATTCGATTTCATCTTTGTCCATCTGATAGCTCACCCCGGCTGCACGAACGACATTTTCTTCAATCATGGTGCTGCCCATGTCATTAGCGCCAAACTTTAAAGAAAGTTGAGCGATTTTGGCCCCCTGGGTTACCCACGATGCCTGAATGTTGGGAATGTTGTCTAAATAAAGACGTGTTACGGCAATGGTTCTTAGGTAGTCGTAACTTCCGATTCGTCCTACGTCTCTGTATTGCGAAGTGAGCAAAGGATCTAATTGGGTATTCTTCGGTTGAAATGTCCAGGCGATAAAGGCGGTGAAACCGCCGGTTTCATCCTGAATTCTACGTATCTTTTCCAGGTGTTCGATACGCTCTTCTATCGTTTCGATGTGACCGAACATCATCGTGGCTGTTGTTCTCATACCGAGGTAGTGCGCCTCGCGCATGACGTCGAGCCATTCCTGTGCCTTGCATTTGCCAGGACTCAGGAGATTGCGGCACCGGTCGGTCAGGATTTCAGCACCACCACCAGGGATAGAATCAAGTCCGGCGGTCTTGAGCCTTTGTATGACGTCACGGACGGGGATGCCCTGTAATTTCGAAAAATGTACCATTTCAGGCGGTGAGAAGGCGTGGATGTGTATATCAAATTCCCTTTTGATGGATTCTAAGAGGTCCACATAATAATCCAAGGGTAATGACGGATGCAACCCGCCCTGCATGAGGATTTGCCGACCACCAAGGGACAGGGTTTCTTCTATCTTTTTGAATAAGATGTCTTTTGTGATAATATAGCCTTCGTGGTGCTCATCTGTTTTATAAAAGGCGCAGAATTTACAACTGGAGGTGCAGATATTGGTATAATTGATGTTTCGGTCGATGATATACGTCCGGTAATCTTCCGGATGTTTTTTTTTACAGACCACATCGGCTGCCATCCCCAGGGTGGTGATGTCTTTGATAGAGAAGAGTCTTATCCCCTCCTCAGGAGATAATCTTTTACCTTTAACTGATTTTTCGAGAATGTCTTCGGCTTCGCTGAATAGTGTAGTCATGTCAGTATTGTAAGTGATGGTTTATTGATAGGCTATTTTCAAATGCTCAGGTGTTACGTTATCGAAAAGGACACACCCTCTTTCGTCCCTGGTCGTCTCGATTAATCGCTACTAAAAGTAATCTCAGCACCATTAGGGGCAAGCCCTAAGGCGACGGCATATTGATAAAATGTCTGAAGTCCCTTGATCTCCTCAGTCCCCAAATTATAGTGAATTGAGTTTGTAAGGTAGTGCAAACATCTCTCTTTCGTTAATTGCAGGCGATGTGATTCGGTGACTGCCAATGCCTGAACTGACCGCATACCGGCCTCTTTTGCATCTTTTAATAATGTGTTTATGCCCGGTATGCGACGGTTTTTTTTAACGACCCAGACGGCATAGACAAAGGGAAGTCCGGTATGTTCAAACCATGCCTGGCCCAAGTCCAGGGTGATATACCCATTGTCGGAAAATTTTATGGCATTATCACCGATGATAAGCACGGCATCCGTATCAGTCTGTGAAATATCGTATTGATTATTCCATTGGGTAAACTGAGGTGAAAGGTGATATTTTTCCTTCAGAATAATTCTGGTGAGTGCACAGGAGGTTAAAGAGCTTTTGTCTAAAGCTGCGGTGCGTATGTGTTGTATTGGTACCTTTGAATAGATCTTTACACTCTCAACGGCTTCATACGAAGAGATGGAAATATCAGGGATAATGGCATACGTGCCACCTCTGAAATACTCAATTGAGGGTATGATGGCCACATCGATCTGATCATGGTTCAGCATGGTTGGCAGGAGGGAAGGCACTTCAAACAATAACTCAATGGAATTCGTGTGTTCATGTAGTCCGTAAATCAACGGTTTGGCGTTCATATAGGGAACAACGCCAAGTCTGAGTTTTTTTGCCATAATGCCTGAATACTCTTGCCTAAATAAGGCTTCTTCTATAAACTATTGTATGGTAATTTTCTAGATCTATTCTATAGGACTTTTCATAATTCTTCAATAGAGAATTATGGTGGTGGTAACGGATTGTCTTATTATTGTAAAGGAAGGAAAATATGAATCGTGAATTTTGCAAGACGTATCTGGTAAAGAGGCTCGTAGCAAGCGTGCTGGTTGCATTTATGGTCTGTGGTACAATAACATGCAAGCATCTCTATGCCGAGGGACAGACAAAATATAGCAAGGATTTTTTCGATAAATCGGAGTCCATAAAAGTTAAGGATCCCCTGGCGAGTATGCTCGGCGCAATGGATAAAGACGATGTGTTTGTTTATACGTATGCCGATGCAGTAAAATTTGCAGGACACTCCTGTCCGGCCGTTGCCGGCGCCTATAAGTCTACACAGATGGCGCTAAAGGCTTTATACGGTGATGAAATACCGGTCAGGGGAAATATAAAGGTTACCTTTAAAGGGGATATTGACTATAAGGTAAACGGACCGATTTCTCAGATAGTGACCATGATAACCGGGGCTGCAGCGGAAAGCGGATTCAAGGGATTTGGTCCGGCCGGAAAACATGAAAGACGTAATTTGATGACGTTTGATCATAACCATGCGCCTGACCCATTGGCAATCTGTGACATAACATTTCAAAGAAGTGACACGGGAAAAAGGGTGGAAATAATGTATTGTGTTGAACGTGTGCCAGGCAATGAGCGCATGGATAAGCTGATGTCCCTCGTGCTTTCCGGCAAGGCATCAGGGGATGAATCAAAGGAGTTTGGCAACTTGTGGCAGGAACGTGTTAAAACGATACTTCTCAACCCGCCGGAAGGTACCTTTGTTGTAAAAGAAGTGAAAGAGTAATTGCAAAATTATGCGCTCAAAAATTGGAGTAAAATAAATAGTCGGGTAAAGGTCTATGCCATTTTATGATGACGATGGAACAGAAATCAATCCGGATTTAGTGCCAAAACCGAGCCTTTGTGTGTCCTGTAAAAAGGATGATGATCCTGGGGAGGAGATTCTCTGTATCTTAACCCGGGCAGACCAACAGGATCAGGCAGAATTTCAGTGCTTTGCTTATACTCCCAGGAAAAAGTGATGGAGGCATGAGCTTTTTATCGGGATGTATTATTTCTCTGTGAAACTTTTTTCGCAATTTTTTCTAAAAAAATGAACGAGTGGTAATTTTGAGCAGGAGGATAGATCGATGAAAAAGCTATCGGTAACTATGGCTATTTGGTTCACATGCTTATTGCCTATCCGATATGTCCATGCGCAACAGGAGCAAAAAATATTTCCACCCTTGAATGAGTCGGGTAATCTGCATATACCGGAAACCCATACATCTGATGACACTCAGCATCCTATCTCCTTGTATAAATTTGAATATGCAGCTCAGTTTATCTGTGGTATACAAAAAGATCCGTTGAATACGAGGCTTGGAAAGGGGTGTTATATAACGTCAGTCACGATACACAACCCCAATGATACTGAAGTAAAATATTGTAAAAGCCTCGTGTTAACATACCCTCCGGGGGAGCAAGAGATAGGTAAGGCAATATCAATGGGTGAAGATGTACTGAGGGCTGGTGGGGCAGTGGAAATAACGGGAGAGGATATTAAGAAGGAGCTGTTCCCAAACGGATTTCCGGCATCTTGCGTAAAAGGGTTACTTATTATCAGGAGCATGGCAAGTCTGGATGTTGATGCGCTTTATGAAACTGCGATAATCAATAATGAAGACAATATTGCAACCCTTCAGGATATTGAAGTAAAACACGTTTTTGAGCGTGAACTCAAACAAAGGATGCTTCCGGACCTTATCATACGGGATTTCGATAGAGACCAACTCAATGTTGATTGTTATGACTGGCCGGAAACCTGTGTTACGAGAGTGACTTTTACGATTGAGAATACCGGGAGAATAAATGCCGGATCGTTTAATGTCAGGGTAGTATTTGATCCCGCGCAATCTGTTGTTGTTAATCTGGCAGTCGTGGGTATGGATGCCGGTATGTCACAGGTATTTACCGTCAAAACTCCGCCAGGAATAAATTGTTTTGATCCGGACTGTGCGGTATGTATTTTGGTTGATAGTGAAGATAGGGTTGCTGAATTGAATGAGGAAAATAATTATCGTTGTATTAATAAGGCAGAAAAGGGTGAGCCGAAGGGAAAATGAGAGTGGTAGTTTTCCGGGGTAGAGGAGCAGCATGACAAATATGAAGCCGGTTTTTTAAGGTCACAGATGAAAGAAGATTATCGAAAAGAGTTATAAGGAGACTGATAGCATGAAGTATGGCAAAGGAATTTTTCATGGGTTTGCTGTATCATTAATAACTACTGTATTATTTCTGCAAGGCGCTTCAGCGAATGGTTTGCCATCGCATGCCGAGCTGAAGGAAACCCTTAAGGCAGCGGTGAAAGAGCATAATGGCGGATTTGGTTTTCACATGTGGGCAACGATAGTTGATCGTGACGGCGTTGTAAAGGCGGTAGTCTTTTCCGGGAAAGATCGGGGAGATCAATGGCCGGGCAGCCGTGTGATTTCAGCACAAAAGGCCAATACCGCCAATGCATTTAGTCTGCCGGAATTTGCATTGTCGACCGCAAATCTGTTTTCTGCGGTGCAACCTGGCGGTAGTTTGTTTGGGTTGCAGGAGAGCAATCCCGTTTCACCGGAAATAGCTTATGAGGGTTCGTCCGAAAAAAACGGGACGGAAAAAGACCCCATGGTAGGACATAAAATAGGGGGGGTTAATGTATTTGGAGGAGGTTTGGCTCTTTACAATAGTGAGGGAAGGCTCATTGGAGCCTTAGGGGTAAGCGGTGATAGCTCTTGTGCTGATCACAATATTGCATGGAAGGTAAGGCATAGATTACAACTGGATTATGTTCCTGCCGGGGTTAGCTCATCAAAAGATGATAATATTGTCTATGATATTACTAACGGCACGAGTGCGAGTGGCTGGGGGCATCCGCAATGTTCCCCGGAGGCAGCTCATATTGCCCGGGAATTTCCCAGGACACACCCGGTACGAACGAAAAAATAGAAGGGAGCAGAGGCAGAGGGGTCAAATCTTTACGGTTGACAAACAGTTTGTATCTGATGTAATTCTGCCATGGCCAGATCATTACGGATACAATACAAAAATGCATTATATCATGTAACCTGCCGGGGCAACGAGCGGAAGGCAATATACCGTGATGGTCATGACAGGCAGATGTTTCTTGAGTTGTTGAATGATGGGCTGAAAACGTATCATATCATCCTGTATTGTTATGTCCTCATGGACAATCACTTCCATCTGCTTTTAGAGACACCCCTTGCCAATCTCAGTGAATTTATGAGGTGGTTTAACATTACCTACACATCTCATTACAATAGAAGACACAAAAGGACGGGTCATTTGTATCAGGGAAGATACAAGAGTATTCTCGTGGAAAAGAAAAGTTATCTGCATGTTTTATCCCGATATATTCATCTAAACCCGGTGAGAACAAAGCAGAAAGGAAAGCCACGGTTATCAGAAAAGAAGGAATATTTGAGGAACTACCCGTGGAGCAGCCTTTTGGGTTATATCGACGATACCCGAAGAACGGATCGTGATCTTTGCATCATCCTTGCTTACCGCCACACCGCTTACCACAATATCTTCCATCTCTTTCGCCTCCTTACAAATCAACGTCCCTTCTTTATTATTAAAACTCGAACGGACATACAGCGGAACATCATATTTCTTTGCAAATTCAATAGAACGGGAATGCATCACCTGCGCGCCAAGGCTCGCCAGTTCCAGGATCTCGTCGTACGATACCTTGCTGAGTTTGCGCGCATGGGGAACCTTTCTCGGATCGGCCGTATAAATCCCGTTCACATCAGTAAAAATATCACACCGCTCCGCCTTCATAATTGCGGCCAGGGCTACAGCCGTGGTATCCGAGCCGCCCCGGCCGAGGGTGGTAATATTTTCGTTTGCGTCAACCCCCTGAAATCCGGCAACAATAACGATCGTGCCGTTTTCTACCTCTCTTTTTATACGATCCGCACTGATATTCCTGATACGCGCCTTAGTATGATAGCTGTCAGTAACAATGCCAACCTGTCCACCGGTGAAAGAGACCGCAGGATAGCCAAGGGCATGGATTGCCATAGCCACGAGGGCAATGGAAATCTGTTCACCCGTGGACATAAGCATGTCCATTTCACGGGTCGATGGGGTGTCGGTTATTTCACGGGCAAGGTCGATCAGTTCATCCGTCGTTTGTCCCCTTGCCGAGACCACCACAATGACCTGATTTCCTGCCTTGTATGTCTCAACAATCCGTTTTGCGGCAGCCTTGATGCGCTCTGCATTGGCAACGGAGGTGCCTCCAAATTTCTGCACAATAAGTCCCATATTTTGTCCTTACCGAAGGTTTTTACCGTATAAAATCTTTCTTTTTAAACAAGTTTATCACAAATTCCAAGTAGGCTGAAGCCATGCGGCTACTTGTAGCCATAAAGACGTATGACACAAAGAAAAAACTCCGTGTATTTTGACCCTGAGGCTAAACTTCTTATACATAATCTATGCCCAAAGGGCAGAAAGCACATAGCCATGGGTAAAACCCCTGGACGAAGGAATATAAAAAGAATTAACCCCGAAGGGGTGAAAGAAAAAGGATTTTATTGATTTCTCCGGAAATACTAGATTGAACACAAATTGTATTGGAAATGATTGAGCAGTAATTTCTTTCACCCTTTCAGGCCTAACATTGAAATTCCTTCAAAGTTAAGATGCTCCGTCGTTTTCACTCCCTTTAGTTTTGGTACGAAATACCCCTCACCCAGACCCTCTCCCACAAGGGGCGAGGGAGCTTTCCCTGCCTTGATGGGAGGGATTAAGGGAGGGTGAAGTATTTTCATGTCTTTTGTGAACCTTTGGCTCATGAATGTTTACTCAGACCAAGTGTTCAAAATAACAGCCTTTGTCATGCTGAGCGGCGTCAAAGAGTCCGAAGCATTTAAGGTCATCTTCAATAAACTATTTAGATTATTAAATATCCTTTTTAAAGTCAATCCTTTTCTAGAGAGCAAAAAATACAAACTTAAAAATGCAAATATACTCAAGAGGCTCACAATTTGTGATTTATACACTTGATACAAAGTCACCATAATCTAACGAGGTAGCACAGTCTGCATGCTTGTCCGTGTTTTTGCACTACTGCTTTAATGCCTTGTGCTTGCGTGGTCTGCCTTGGATTGTCTATCCAAATATGAAAATGAATATTTCATAAACAATATCGTGCAAGTCCAACACGGACAAACTCCGTTTGTCGTTCGACTGAGCTCACGACGAAGTCCGTGCCACCCTGTTGCCAATTTAAAATTCGCGATTTATGCACGGCGTAATTCCTAATTTTGGTAAAATCAAGAACGAATTAGCAGGGGAAATGGCGTCGGTACAAAGTTATGACGGCGCCAAGATTATTCTTTCTATTTCGATGTTGGTGCTGGGTTTCGCTCACGTTCTACCCAACCTTGCACAACTACCTTATTCGTAACGATTTAGTTTTTTGAAAATCCCAATAATAGCGATATTTACCATACCGTGTAGGGGCGAAGCATTTGCTGTAATTGGCACAAACATGTCCATACCCAGGCGGGCAAATGCTTCGCCCCTGCTTTTTCAAAAACTAAATTGTTACCCTTATTCTATATCCCTGTTTATATAATACGATAAGTCTTCCCCTGAAGGTGTTGGCAGAGTAGTTCTTAAAGAGGTTATCTACGGCAAAAAGGATGTCTTCTAACAAAGGCGGGTGAATCCGGATAAGGATGATACCGAATAAATTCTGTGGACGATACCTGAGAATATCACCAAAAATGTTTATTAAAGGTGATGATGGTTCGTTCTTCTTTTATTGCCAAATCAACAATCGTATTATCTGTTCCGGGAAGGCCATATTCCTGAATAGCTTTAACATCGTGTCTGGATTTGAGAAGATGCGATATAAATGAAGAGGAAATACTTAATGTGTTTACCTGAACTTTTTAAGGAACTTTTCGCTATTCTTTTTGTGTGTGATGGCAAGAACGATGACCTCTTTTGGATGGATTCGATAATAAATTCTAAAAACACCGCTTCGCAGACGATAAAGTGGCGGGTCAAAGTTTGTCAGTTTTTTTATCCTGGTTTTACCAAATGGGAATGGAGATGTTTCCAAATAGATTTTTATATCAGTCGCGAGTTGGAGAGCTTTATCAGCTTCAAGCTTTTCAATGTCTTTTTGAGCAGAGGGGCCGAATATAACTTTAAACCTTTTTTGTTCCACGTCGTTTTTCCAGCTTTTTCATTATGGCATCGGCTGAAACCCCTCCCTTAACCAGGTATTCCGTGTAAGCCTCTTCAATTCTCGTTTTGAAAACCGGATCATTTTCTATAAGATAATCGGTCAAATCTTCTTCTGTAATATGGTGAAGGATGGCAACTGGCTTACCATAAGCTGTAATTATTATGTCTTCGTTTTCAGACTCTTTAAGGATGTCCATGGTACTGTGCTTCAGTTCTTTTATTCCCGCAAAACGCATATTACCTCCCTTTGCATTCGACAATTAAATTTAAAGTTGCACAATAGTGTAACTATGAAGAAGGTTGTATGTCAATGGTAAAATAGAAGGGCAATTAGGGTCACCCATGAGAAGGCTTTTGTCGAACGAAAAAGATTTTCCACGGCAAAAAATCGCAAAATATTTTGCCTTATCAAATGGAAAAAATATAATGTCCAAAAGCATAATGGATAACAACGCGTCTCCCATCAGTATGCCGATAAACTCGCTGGCTGCCTTTACGTCTTGTATACTGGAATCCATCTTTTTCGACCGCACTGATGAGTTCTCTAACGGAAGTGCTTTTAAACCTGTATTCATTAATTCCTGAGCTAAACTACCCGCAAGGTTTTAATCATTTTTTCACAAGACGAACTCATTGTCATGATCAAGGGGGTTAAAATTCGCGATGTATACAGGCTGTAATTCCCTATAAATAAAAAGGATAAAAACTATTTTCTGATATTTTTACTTTTTTAATTGACATTTATTTCTTTTGGGAATACTATGCAACAATCACACAATCACACAATCACACAATCACACAATCACACAATCACACAATCACACAATCACACAATCACAACAGGCTAACATAATATAGCTGACATATAAAATGCATCACGATAAAGGCAAACCCTGAGTAATCAGGGGACGCAAAGTAGAGGATCTTTATAAGCAGCTTAAACTGATTGAACCGTTTAAACAGTTTAAACGGCTTATGAGAAAAGACAGCCTTACTGCCGAAGATGTTTATTAAAACATTTTTGCAGTAAGGCTTTTTGTTTTTAAGGGGGAAAGGTATATGTCCAAAGTAAGGCGAGGAATGAAATGGTGTTTTGGAGTTATTATCTTGCTTCTGCCTTTGCTAATAATCACAGCGGGTCTATGTGGAGGGGAGACTGATAGAAAGACCGAAGGTGAATCAGTGCGTAAATCTAAGGTTATCCTTACAATAAACGACAGCCTTCTCTCACTTCGTGCGAGTGATGCTCCATTGAAAGAAATCTTAGAAGCGATAGGCCGGAGGATGAAGATCGAGGTGGTTGGCAATATCCCCGAGGAAGAGAGGATTACGATAGCATTTGACAAACTTTCCCTCGAAGATGCCATAAAGAGTTTAAATAAAAACTGGTTCTTCTCCCAATTAGTCAATAGGAATTGAGAAGGAATTCCATTAAATCATTGAAAAGAGTGGATATTTGGTGTTTTCTATAGAATAGATATATATCTGATTTTGGAATGTGACTACATTTGGGATGCCCTTGCTGGCAACGGGTAAGCCCGGACGCAATAACGGTAATTTTCGCTGTGTTTGGCCTGATTGCTTTCGTCCCTTCATTGAAACGGTTTCATTTTCAGCATTGGACAGGAGCTTTTGTCGTCGTTGTAGCTGTGGGTATCTTTTTCTTTATGCTCCTGGAGTCATTTAAATACGTTGATAAAATCGTTATTCCGGCACGACAGGAGATTGAGATGTCGTTCCACCGTAACCATCTTCACATGAAAGGCAAAACAATGAAGATCTCAAAGAATATTTTCTACAGTCTTATCTTAGTGGTTCTTACTTTTATTGTAATCTGGGCAGAGTCAGAAGGAAAACAGATAACTCCAGGCGAAGCCCATTCTTCGCCCATTTTCCCAAACAATCAACACTCTTTCTCTTCTTCCCTTGTCTCAAATGAAAATGACGGTATGGAGGATTCCCGATTGGAAAAACTCAAGCGCTGGTACGAAGCAACAACCCACAGCAGTTCTCACTTTACCGTGGGTTTTCAGCCATACGGTGTGGCGTTTGATGGCACTAACATTTGGGTGACGAATTCTGGTAGCGTCAGCATAACGAAGCTAAGGGTAAGTGATGGAACTGTCGTTGGTACTTATGCCGTGGGCTTTATCCCAAGAGGCGTGACCTTCGATGGTTCTAATATTTGGGTGGCAAATTCTGGTGGTGATAGTGTAACGAAGCTGAGGGCAAGTGACGGGACTGTGCTTGGCACCTATGCCGTGGGCTTCTATCCTTATGGGGTGGCCTTTGATGGGGCAAATATCTGGGTAACAAATTCTGGCAGCGACAACATAACAAAATTGAGGGCAAGTGATGGGAACGTGCTCGGCACGTATGCTGTGGGATTGAACCCAAGAGGAGTGATCTTTGACGGCACTAACGTGTGGGTGGCAAATTCCAACAGCAATAACATAACAAAGCTAAGGGCAAGTGACGGGGTGGTGCTCAGCACCTATGCTGTAGGCTGGCTGCCTAAATGGGTAGCCTTTGACGGGGCAAATATTTGGATAACAAATTATGGCAGTAGCAATGTAATAAAGCTGAGGGCAAGTGATGGAACCATACTCGGCACCTATCCCGTGGGAATTTATCCATATGGGATAATCTTTGATGGTGTCAATATCTGGGTAACGAATGCTGGCAGTAACAATGTAATAAAAATAAGGACAAGTGATGGTACAGTACTTGGCGCTTATAATGTAGGCATCAATCCAAGGGGGGCGATCTTCGATGGCGCTAACGTTTGGGTGGTAAACTATGACAGTGGTACGATAACGAAGCTGTAAGACGAGAGCGGGGCTACTCTAACCTTTGCAGGAGGTTTGACATCTTCTACAGGAACCATGTCGGTATCGATCTATTTTGCCACACAGAAAGGAGAAATGGATAAGGCCATCGCTTTTGCCAGTTCTACGAGAAAGACGTATGGTTTAAAAAGGTGCAGTGGTCGTTGTCCAATGTACCTGGCGACGATTGGGGGCTGGAGGCTCTGCCTCCAGTCTACCAGCTAATCTCCCTACATTCATAATCTGGACTTATGGCTAAATACTAAGGACTTTAACACAAGGTTGTGATTCAGTCATCTGCAAAGAGCATAAAAATTAATGATCTATTTTTGTCTCCTTGCCCACAATCATATGTCAAGAAAGCCGTAAATTTACTTTGTAATTACTAGAATATTTCATTATAATCCGGTCTTACGAAGATCAGAAAAATTCTTATGAAAGAAAAGGAGAATATTCTATGAAGGGAAGCGCAAAAGTTATCGAAGTGCTGAATGAGGTACTTACGGCAGAGATTACAGCCATTAATCAATATTTTATCCACGCCAAGATGTGTGAAAACTGGGGATATTTACTCCTGTATGACGATACCGAAAAAAGGGCCGTAGAAGAGATGAAGCATGCGGAAAACCTGATTGAGCGTATTTTGTATTTAGAAGGCATCCCTATTATCACCAAGCTCGATAAAATCAATGTAGGAAATGCGGTAAAAGAACAAACCGAGAATGACTATGGACTCGAAAAGGTTGCCATTCAAAGGCTCCAAAGGGCTATCAAGCTGTGCATTGATGAAGCCGATGGCGGCTCACGCGAGTTGCTTGAGCATATCCTTGTTGATGAGGAACGGCATGCGAACGACCTAGAGACATATCTCCAGCAAATTCAGGACATGGGGATCCAGAATTTTCTGGTTACCCAGGTACATAAAAAGGAAAAATCTTAACCCGTTCTTTCTAGAGTAGATCCATCAGTACTTGTGGGGGCGAAGCATTTGCTAATTTTAATACGGATACATTTTTATTTATACAAGCAAATGCTTCGCCCCTACCTTTTCAAAAAATAAGTGTATTAATTAATTAACGCTCCAAAGGTAAGAATTAAGGGCAGGCCGTTGGAGACGGCTTTACGATGATCAGGCTATCCCTTAATTTTTAAAAATTATCTATCAATCTTCTCCTTGTATGCCGTAGCAATATCATTTATTTCCTCTTTTCCGGGAAGGGCAGCAAAAAGTTTGGTTTTTTAGAATATCATAAATTTCATCCGGTGAACTGCATACCGGTTGAACTACCAATGCAAAGCGGTATGCTTCGCCTTTCCAGACCAGGAAAGGTTAACTAAAGCAAACTGGCGCCGTTTTGATACGTAGCTTTCAAGTCAGAATTACTACCAAAACATTATCTAATTCAGGACGGTTTAATGCATTGAATAGGTTTGCTAATGCGGTTGTGGTTGCAATGGATAAATCCCCTGCACCAACAGCACTGTCGCCTATTTTTTTGTCAATTTTCTTCCTGCGTAATGTCTTGTCAGCCATTTTCCACTCGCTTCTATTTCAGCAAAAAAGGCCAATTGCAGAAGGTTATGGCTTCCACAATCAGCCTTTTTTACATGGGTGTTTCATGCAAACTAATCACCGTCTTTTATTACCAATTGCCTGACTCAAACTCGTAGGCACGATGAGAGGCATCCTTGGTCATCCCATGCTCGATCAATTTCCAGTAGTTTTGTTCTTTTTCATAGGTGATCTTGTAGGAATAGTCCACCATCCTCCACCGCCAGAAAAAAAAATGTGATATGCCCGTTACAAATATATCAAGACGCCGGGCTTTCTGGTCTATATCTTCAAACATGGCCACATAATGTTTGGTCGTCTTAGGGGGCAACTCCCCCCTTGTAATAGTCGCATGCTGATATTTTTTCCCTTCCTTATTATCATCATCTAATTTAGCAACGTGCTCCATCATTTCCGGATAATAGGTGTCCAGATATTTCTCTCCTGTATCCGTCATCATAAACACTTCTATTGGCACTGACATTGGTTTTTCTATGGTATTCCCTAAATTATAGAACCATATAATATACATCACTTCTCCACCCGTATCTTTATTATGAATATAGGTCTTTGGTGCGCTCCACGAAAAATCGAGTTGAGAAGCATTCGTTAAACGGAAAATACCTAAAACAAACAGCATCACAGAGAGAAATATGCTTAGCTTCATGACTCACTCTTTCTTAATAACACGGACTTGCTCTTTTTTACCCTTCTTTCGTTCAACGACAAGAAGCCTTGTTGCCTTGTATATGTAATCACCTATGGCAGTACCATCATTGTTAGATTCGACTCCCATAGCATACAACCTTACAGGATTAGCCACAAAAAAATCTTTGGGAGGAGCCTGCCATTTTACATGCCAAAATTTTTGTTTTGTCCCTTTCTTCGTATGCGTTGCAAAGCGTCCACCAGCTTCTACCTGTGTGTCTGCATCATCTCCAACATTGATGAAAGTACCTACCAGGCGATTGCCGTAATAGTTGTCCTGTGCGGTAATTTGGAATCCGTGAAATTCCGTATCCGTCTGTTTAAATGATACTAAAATATCAACAATCTCTCCTGGTTCACATTTATCAAGCACAAATAGCATAAACTTACCCTTACCTGAATTAATGGGATATTGGTAGTGACATCCTAAATTACCGCAGGTATGCGTACCGGGAGCAGCAAACCGAAAACTATATCTGTCGTGCCCACTACCGAGACAGCTTATGGGTGCGCCGTCAGAGTGTGCATATAATGCGTTGCAAAACAGGCCAGATACAAATATGCATATAATTATATAAAAATTTCTTTTTAATCCACTTTTCATAAAATCTTCCTTATCCACACCTTTGTTTTCTTCTTTTTGATGGTAACTAATCAGAAATTAAAATTTACGTAACAATTTAGTTT
>JAJTXE010000002.1:274476-299858 GCA_021463795.1 Candidatus Brocadia sp.
ATTCGACTCCCATAGCATACAACCTTACAGGATTAGCCACAAAAAAATCTTTGGGAGGAGCCTGCCATTTTACATGCCAAAATTTTTGTTTTGTCCCTTTCTTCGTATGCGTTGCAAAGCGTCCACCAGCTTCTACCTGTGTGTCTGCATCATCTCCAACATTGATGAAAGTACCTACCAGGCGATTGCCGTAATAGTTGTCCTGTGCGGTAATTTGGAATCCGTGAAATTCCGTATCCGTCTGTTTAAATGATACTAAAATATCAACAATCTCTCCTGGTTCACATTTATCAAGCACAAATAGCATAAACTTACCCTTACCTGAATTAATGGGATATTGGTAGTGACATCCTAAATTACCGCAGGTATGCGTACCGGGAGCAGCAAACCGAAAACTATATCTGTCGTGCCCACTACCGAGACAGCTTATGGGTGCGCCGTCAGAGTGTGCATATAATGCGTTGCAAAACAGGCCAGATACAAATATGCATATAATTATATAAAAATTTCTTTTTAATCCACTTTTCATAAAATCTTCCTTATCCACACCTTTGTTTTCTTCTTTTTGATGGTAACTAATCAGAAATTAAAATTTACAAGTGAACTTTACCCCTATAAGATCAAAATAAAAAAATGAATGGAAAGCATTTCTTATTTATCCCTTTTCCGCGCAGATGTTGCTTTAATCAGATCTAAACCATACCTGATCGGAACGCCAAAATTAGAACCCCGAAAGCCAGGAAAGATTCCGTAACTAATCCCAATTACCTTCCCTTTATTATTAAAAATAGGGCCCCCACTACCACCGGCAGTTGTTTGAGCATCGTAAACAATCCTGTTGTACATAATATCGCTTAAGTGACCTTGTGTCGAGAGCGGTCGTATTAACCCCCAATTGGAAAGTTCTTGTAACAATGGTATAAAAGACAGGCTTAAAAGTTGTTTTACAATTGCAGGGTCCGTCTTTGCGAAAATGGCATTAACACCCGCCGGATATCCTAACAATATCATAGGTTCGCCTGCTACTGCCCCTTTACCGGCAGCATCTAATTCAAGGATAGGAATCCTGGTCCCGCGGGCATCAATGCGGAGCAGCGCCACATCTGCCTCTTCAGAAATCATTTCCACCTTCAATGAAAATGGTTCTTTGATGCCAGGGAAAAATGCCCGAAACACTTCAAACTTTGGTTTAATCGTGGGCTCGATATGGATATAAGGAGACATTTCCATTTCCCACCATGGTTCTGCAATATGGCGATTGGTCAGTATCAGCCCATCCGCACTCACCACAAAACCGGTACCCGTATATTCATTAATCCCTCGCTGACCTTTCCCCATCAGCATAAGTGGTTCGCCGGTCTCTTCGTCAAGGAAATAAAATGCACCCTGAATCAAACAAACCCCGCCGCTGCAGGTCTTGATGATATGCTCAGCAACTGAGCGTTCAATCTCAAGAAGCCTCACCTTTTCTGCCGTCTTTGTCAACCTGGCATATTGTATATAAAAAAACGATATAAGACCACTGAATATAAGAAAAAGAATGAGAAAAGCCACGGCTTTAAAGGTACGGGAGGTTTGAGTAAATGCCTCCCACAGCAATTGCTTAAAGAATGCTGTTGCCGTTGTAATTCTTCCTCTATGTGATATACTTGCTATACCTAATGAGTCTTCTACAATCTGCGTCCATGGCTTACAGGCACCGGCATCATCCGTCTTAACACGAAATCGCACCTTAGGACCACCTGCGCCAAACTCTATTAAATCACCGTCTTTCAAAACGGTTTTGCCCACCAACCGATTGTTTACCAGTGTTCCCTTTACACTTCCCAGATCTTCTATTACATAATCGCACTCCTGTAGTTGTATTCTGGCATGATATTTTGACGTGTTTCTATCTATCTCAGGATCAAAACGCAGGCTGGCTTCATCAGCAGTACCAATTGCTATCATGTCAGAAGCAAATACCTCTGTGTTTCCCCTGCGACTCCCCGTTAAATGGACAAAAATAGCCTTCAAAGAGATACCTGCCCCCGTTTCTCTTTATCAGATAACAGCGTTACGATGATAACATTCGTCTTTCAACACTCCAATAAAGGGCAGATTCCTATATTTGTTATTGTAATCCAACCCATAACCAACAACGTAATCATCTCCAATATCAAAACAGCAATATTCCGGACGGACATGATACCGCCTCCTGCTGCTCCGATTTAAAAGAACACAACTCTTCAGTGTCCTGGGATAGTATTTTTTGATGTCTTCCAGCACCCTTTTTAAAGTGCTCCCTGTATCGACAATGTCGTCAACTACCAATACGTGCTTTCCTTCTATATCTGTCTTAAACTGACGAATAACCTTGGTCTCTCCTTGGGGCAAAGTCGATTCCCCATAGGTAGCTGCATCGATAGTATCCAATCTGATGGGAAAAGGAATTAAGCGAATCAAATCAGCAAGAAAGATAAGGCTGCCGTTCAAGATCGCAATGACCGTCCACTCCTTGTCCTGATAGTCATGGATCAATATCTTTGATAATTCCAAAAGCTTCTCTTGAATCTGTTTTTCATTAATGATTACCCGCGCAATATCCCTCTCCACTGCTTTATTCCTCCCTTTTTCATTTCTTTGCAGAATTATATTTTTCAACAATCAGATTCTTTTGTCTATCTTTGCTCCCTCCGTTCCCTTGTAATTTGCTTCAGGATGCGGTCTTCTTCAACGGCTTCTTCTGTTCTTCCAAGTTTATCGTAAATCGTGAAAAGGAGATTATGCGCCTTTTCGGATTTAGGATTCAACTGAACAACCTTTTTGAACTTAGCAATAGCCTCATCAATCATCCCTTTTTTGTAATAACAAACCCCTAAAAAATAATGAGCATCCTCCATGTCAGGATTAATTTCTATTGCCTTTTGGCATGCCGCTATCGCTTCATCCTGTTTTTCAATCAAACTATAGGCCACCGCCAGATAAAGGTGTCCATCCGCCTCTTTTTTATCTTTTCTTGCTGCGTACAGCTCGATCGCCTTTTGATACTCTCCCAACGCTTTCACAACGTCCTCTCTGGCTACGTATGCGAAGGCAATGTTATAATGAGCTTTCGGTTCATTTGGATTTACGTCGATTGCTTTTTTTAATTCCGATATAGATTCGTCAACCATACCCTTTGCATAGTATACAATTCCCAAATGATAATGAGCATCATAATGGTCAGGGTTTAATTCTAATGCCTTTTTAAATTCTCCAATTGCCTCAGTGTATTTCCCTTTGTTATAAAGCAAAAGCCCTTCTTTGTTGTAATGGTTTGCCTTATTACCACACCCGGCGGTAATATAAAGTAACAGAAACAATATCCATTTTGTATATTTTGGAATTCTGCGCTGTCTGAACATTACATTGTCCTTTATCAAGCAAAACAAACATTGCCTCATTACATCTAAAGCGGGTATTTTGTCCCCTCCTGGGACCGAAGCGTATATTTCTTATAAAAACCGATATTTTTATATACCAGATTTGCTACCAAAAAATTTGGGGCTTCGTTTCCCGGATTCGGTTTTAATTCAACAACATCGAAACCAACCACCGTCTTGTCTTTATATACTTTACGCAAGAAGTCAACTGTTCGGTACCAACTCAAGCCACCCGGTACTGGTGTTCCGGTCGCTGGCATAATAGAAGTATCAAATCCATCGACATCCAGGGTAATATATACATGGTCCTCCAAAGTTTCTAATGCCTGGTCATGCCAATCATCGTTATCATGTATGTCTTTCGCATAGAATACCGCGACTGCATCTTTCTTCTTCCGGGCAAACAACAATTCTTCCCGAGACACCACCCTGACACCAAAACTGGTCACCCTGCATTTCAAATCCTCAACGACCCGTCTCGATACACTTGCATGACTGAACCGGGTACCACCAAATTGCTCCATCAGGTCAAGATGTGCATCCAATTGAAGCACGGATAATTTTCTATATCTTTCTTTATATGCCCTGATTACCCCCTGTGATATCGAATGTTCTCCACCCAAAGTTACCATAAATTTATTATCTTTTACGATACCCCTGCTAACATGATACAAGGCATCAACTACTTTTTTAGCATCTGTGTGTATCTCTTCGATATTGAGGGTACCGATGGTAAAAATTCCCACGGTATATATTTCTCCCAACTCATCGTCATAAGGCTCCACATTAACAGAAGCATTCAAAATTGAATTGGGACCTGTTTTCGCTCCTGTTTGATAGGTAGCAGTTCCATCAAATGGAACACCAAGGATTACAACCTTGGAATTTTTGTATGCCTCATTATCGTCCTGGTAATCATAAGGAAACGCACCAAATTGTAATGAGTTTAACGTATGTTCTTTTACAACTCTCAACATTATTATCTCCGGTATTCAGCAAAACCTTAAATTCATCTGAAAATAGCAAGCCACGGTTATTCTGAGCCCTTCGGTTTTTGTCCTTCTGAGCAAAGCTAAGAATTTTGTCTTAACGAGACCCATCACCTTCAGATTAGGATGACATTTTTATTATCTCTTGCGAACAAGAGGAACATGTCTGTTTCATAAACAAAAAAGGCATCTCAATAAGATGCCTTTTTTGTTTTTCAGCTTGTAAAATATAGAATCATCATGAGTGATGAGTCTCTCGCCTCTTCTTCCACAAAGACGCACCAAACATAAGCACAGCAACGATACCGACGATACTTCCAACGATACCAGCCACATTTTTTCTCCCTTTTGCCTCTAACATCTTATCAACTTCTTTCCCTCGTTTCAATGCTATTGCCTGACTTTCCAGGATGTTAATCTTCTGATACATTTGTGAAGCACCATACCACCAGGCAATATCCTGCTGGCCGTGAGCAACACCTTTGTAGGCATGAGCTTTATCACCAAACCACATGTTAGCATAGGTAATCTCTATCTCGGAAGGATTGTTTCTCCCCGTTGCAAACAAGCCATGCAAACCCAGAATCGGACCAATAACAGGAACCTTACCTGCTTTCGTTTTAAATGCATTATAGACGGCGTCTCCCAACAGCCCTGGCCCAAGTGCATCAGCAAGGATATCACCAAGAGGGAATATGTCTCTTTCTTTTATTGGCACTTCAAAGGCATCATTTGCCACAACATCATCCAAAATAGCCTGTGCCCTATCCTGCAATCTCCACATTTCAAACATAAAATCATTCAAGTTCTCACGGTATAATCTGGCAAATCTTGGACTATGACATTTGCTACAAACGGACACCCATTGCTCCGATCTCTTTTTATTTTCAGGAGAATAGATATCCAGGCTATAATTTAACGGTGGTAGATTGATACCGTGTGGGTAATCCTTTAAAGATGATTTGTAATTAATCCCTTTGGGCGGTACCGTTCCCATTCTCCAAACACCCTTGGTAACAGGATTATGGGCAAACTTCCCATCCCCCTGGTCGAAATGACAAAACTGACAGGTGGGTGTTCTATAATCCTTTCCCGGGACGATTTCTGCCAACGGTTTCTCCCAGTCCCAGTGTTCACCTTCCAGATGATAGATATACCCCATTTTTGATTCGCCATACGTCTCTGCATCGGGGTGATCAAAACCCATGTGACAACTCATGCAGGCCTCAGGTCTTCTACCCTCCGCCGCTGAAAACTTATGCCTTGTGTGACAAATATTACATCTGTCGGTAGCATGACATAAATCACAACCAAACTGAGCTGCTGGATATCCCCTCCTGAACATTTCCGGGTACCACGGTGGAATCACATTCGCGGCTAAACCATCAATATGATTAGGACGACCACGTTCAGCTTCACTCATAAATTCTGTTGTTTGCTGTGGATGACATTCACCACAAACCTGAGGGGTAGGCATACGAAGTTCTTTGTGATCTTTTCCGTGACAATCACTACAGGTCACCTCCTTAATCTCCCTCCCTATCAGCTTTTCTATTTGCTGTGTTTTTTCAGCAAACCGTGGGGTTTTCCTAGGTTTTGCATGGGTTGACTCCTCCCAATCCCGTACAAACCCAGGGGTAACTTCCTCGTGGCATTTGACACAATCAGTTGGTTTATATTTTTCCAATAACTGATCATAATACGTCCCATCGGGTTTAACATAATGACGAACCGGAAACCAATACATTTGCAGCGGTACTGGTTTATAGATATTTTGCCATGGACCAGCGCCTTTCTCCAGCCCGACATTAGTAGTAAACCAATCCTTTAACGTATCATTGGGATACAAGACGTCATAATAGCTGGTGGCCTTCTTCTGCATTTCTTTCAACTCTGCTTCAGACTGCGCCTTTAAATTACCAGTCTGCAAACTCCACATCAATGGGGCAGCTATTAAAACCGCGCCCAATTTTAACAACTTCATAATTAATTCTCCTCCCCTCAAAACCAGCGTTTTTTAGATACTATACATCTCAGGTTAAAAAAATTGTTTCATTGTATTTTTGGCATTGGCACAACGGTTTCGCCTTTTTCAGAAAAACCAGTCTTGTAAGGTGTTGTGTGTTGCGGGAAAAACCATTCATCAGAGCCTCCCCTTTCCTGAAAAAATTTCAGTCGCATCTCATGATTTCGTGTGTGATGACACGGTCCGCATATGTTATAAGGAGTTCCAAATGTCCCTACTTTCGCAATTTTTTGTCCTTCAGGGGCCTTACCGATCTCCATAAAATAACTGAATACTTCACCAGCACCATGACACGCCTCACAGGTAACCCCTTCTTCCGAATATTTTCCCGTCGTTTCATCATATCCCGTCGTATGACATTTCAAACAGGTCTTCCGGTATTCCTCGTTACCGGCAATATAATCAGGGGCATTCTTTACATGTTCAAAAGTCTTGAACTTGATCCTTTGCCATCTTTCTACATGCGGAGAGGTCAAGCCTTTGTGACACTTGAGACATTTTTGACTGCCAACATACACAGCTTTATCACCGGTAATACTGTATTTCTTAAAATCTCCCATTTCCAGCCGCAGACTAGGGTCACTTTCTTCCGGCGTCAAAGTTGCCAATTCGCTCCAAAATTCAAACATCGTTTCTGCAGAAGCCACCCTCAGTTCCATTTGCCGTTTGTGATAACGCATACCCTCATGAGCAACTTCTTCGTTCAGCGCCCTTCCGATGCCACCGTGGCAGACGGTGCACCCATAGATATCAAACGGAAATTCCTTTACACTGGGATGTAGAGACTTTAATTTTTCCTCATCGATGTGACAAGTCATACATCGATCAACTTTATCTCCATTTTGTTGCTTACTCCAGCTGTAATCACCCTTTAATAGAATCTGCTTAATCTCATATACTGGATTCTCCAGGGTAGCCAGCCGCCTGCCCAATAACTCCTTGTCTTTTGCAACAGTGGCTGTCAAAAATTCTTTTTCAACTTTTACAGCTTGTTCTTCATAATACTTCTTTTGATGCTCAATCCATTTTGGCCTAAGTTCATCTTTAAGCCACATCGAAGTTGCAATAAAAAACAAGGCACTTAAAACAAAAAAGATCAATCTTTGTAAGCTCATATTTCACCTATTCTGGAAATACCTAAATGTAGCTATCTACGGTAACTCATATGTTAATCCAAGGCGTCGCAATAATATACTTCACATTAAACGCCAGACGAAACACCATTTTAATCACAGTACCAACCATCGTCAGAAGCAAACCCATCGTAAGTGCATACCGTATAACGCCTAACTTCATGAAAAAATCCCGCTTTACCAATGCTGGAAGCGCTAATCCAACAACATAAAAGCCTCCCATAAGAATTACTCCTAGCGGCAATGGTAAATCATGCATTGGCGCCGGCGTGGGAAAATCATGTGTCCACGGCTCCCATGGCCAAAAAAAGGCCCAAAAAGGCCCTCTCAGCGCAGTGCCAATGTAGATCAGCACATACCAAAAAACGTATCCAAAAACAAACGTCGATACGGCAAACTTTCTTTCCTTAAAGGTGTAATAACCATTCCCCTTCGGGTTATTATCCAGATATGGAATAAGAATCAGCCCTATAATGATAATGCTTGGGAGTACAACACCGGCATACCATGGATCAAAATAAACCAACGCCTCCTGCAGACCCAAAAAATACCACGGTGCCTTAGCCGGATTTTCTGCCTGCCCAGGATTTGACAACTCTCTGAGAGGCGCATCTACAAAATACGAATAAAACAATAACCCAACCGTAACAAAAATAGCAGCTAAAAATTCTTTAGCAACCAGGGTGGGCCATGTAAACACCTTATCGTCTTTAAATTCGACTAATCCTTTCTTTTCCTGCCTAACTTCCATGGAACCACTCCTCAGAAATATCTCCCATAAATTATGCTAAATTCCGCTCCATTATAAAGGACCAGAAATCCCACCGTCCTTACGCACCCTCCAGAAATGTACCATCATAAGCGCAGACGCTATTACAGGTATTGCAATGCAGTGCCAGACGTATGCCCGGAGCAATGCAGGGGCATCAATCGTCGTCCCGCCTAATAATGCGAAACGGACATCATTATCGGCCCTCATACCCAAAATATACGCAAACGGACCTTCATGGCCTAAAAAAGGTGTTGCACGCGCCATATTGGTACCTACGGTAATCGCCCAATACCCTAACTGATCCCATGGCAGCAAGTAACCGGTAAAGCTTAACAAAAATGTGAGTACCAGCAAGATAACGCCAACTACCCAGTTGAACTGTCTCGGTGGTTTGTACGAACCAGTTAAAAACACCCTGAACATATGGATGCTTACGGTAATGACCATTGCGTGCGCACCCCACCGGTGTGAATTTCTCAAAAATCTGCCAAACGGTACTACATACATTAAATCCACAATATCTGCATATGCCCTGTTCACATCCGGGACGTAATAAAACATTAAAAGAATGCCTGTTATTGTTTCAAACAGAAATATAAAAAATGTTATTCCTCCCATACACCAGGTAAAACGGAGCTTCGTACCATGTTCCCGCACTTTTGCAGGGTGTAAATGCAACCATACGTTACTTATGATTTGAAGAGCCCTGTTCCTCGGAGTATCTGTGTAACCATGGCGAAATACAGACTTCCAAATTTCATTGTCTGTAATTTTTTTTAATAAATCAGGAACTAGCTTCATGTAAACATTCCTTTCTCCACCATTTTTTCGTACTTTTTCCTCCCCCCATAATAAGAACTATCCTCCTATTCCTCCGTTTCTTCGATCGTTTTATTTATTTCCTCATTCGGCTTCCAAAGCACACGCTTTAAGGTTATTACGTTCACCGGACAATCTTTACAATTGCCGCACCGAATACATACATCGGTATATTTTATTACAATTCCGTCCTTACTAACAAACGGTCGATAGTCTTTGCCTTCGTTGCTTACGTCCACTTGCTTTAAAGCGCCGACCGGACACACCAGGCTGCAACGTCCACAAAGGATACACTCATTGGTTTCCACATTGATACTGAGATCGCATTTTAAGCAACGCAGGGCTTCTATCTTTGCCTGAGATTCGGTAAGACCCAGTTCAACTAAATCAAAAGTGGAATCTCTCTTCTCAACGGGCAATAACCCCATTTGCTGGCGAGGTACAGCATCATAATTTCCTTCCCGTTCGTCAAATTCATTCTCTAAAAGGGTAACCCAGACCTTTTCCGCAGGTTTCTTAATTTCTTCCCCTCTGATATATTTATCAATAGAATTTGCTGCGGTATGCCCCTGCGCTATGCATTCAATAATGGTACTCGGACCAAGGGTTACGTCTCCCCCGGCAAAAACACCTTGTTTATTGGTCAGGAGATTATCATCCACCGCAATCGTTCCCCACTTGGTAACACCCAATCCGTAATTATCTCCCAGGAACGCCAAGTCGGCTTCCTGACTAATTGCGGTGATAATACAATCTGTCTCGATGGTAAATGCTGAATCAGGGACTGGCTCAGGCCGCCTCCGTCCGCTGCTGTCTGGTTTACCAAGCCTCATTTTAATGCACTCCAGTGCCTTTACCTTTCCATTTTCAGTAACGACCCTGACAGGCGCTGACAGGAAATGAAATTGTACCCCTTCATGCTCTGCCTCCTCGATCTCCCACGGCAAGGCCGGCATTTCTTCTCTCGTCCTTCTATATACGATAAATGCATCCTGACAAAGACGCTTCGCCGTCCTCACTGCATCAATAGCAGAATTACCGCCACCAATCACTGCCACTTTTTCACCCGGGCTCCTTACATCACCCTCATTCACATTCTTCAGGAATTCCAGGCAATCCATGACACCTTGTGTACCATCCTCACCTGGTATTTCAAGTCTCTTCCCCCTTTGTGCGCCAACGGCAATAAACACCGCCTTATATCCTTCTTGAAATAAATCCTGAATTGATTTTCCCGGACTTCCAATAGCACAGTTTGTTTTAATATCTACGCCGCGAGCCACAATCTGGCTCACATCAAACATGATCTGCTCGCGAGGCAATCTATAGGATGGAATCGCCCACATCATCATACCGCCAACCTGAGATTCCTTCTCAAAAACGGTTACGGTATACCCCATTCCGGCAAGGTCATTCGCAGCAGTTAAACCAGCGGGCCCGGCACCAATCACCGCAATCTTTTCGGCTCTTTTTGGTACCTTTGGTGGTGGGATTTTTATTTTATTTTTGAAAATATGGTCGGTAACAAACCGTTTTAATGCGTCTATCGCTACCGGCCTGTCAAAATCACCGCGTTTACATTTTGATTCACAGGGGTGAGGGCAAACATACCCACAGACGGCGGGAAACGGATTGGTCTCTCTCATTAATTTATAAGACTCTGCATACTTACCCTGGCTAATTAAGCGGATATAACCGGGAACGTCCATGTGGGCAGGACATCGATGCTGACAACGAATATTTTGTTGTAACCAATCCAGATCAAGAAGTGCTCTTATTCCTTTTTTGGGCAAAGTCGCCTGATTCATAAAACACTCTGGCTTTCTAAAAAATATTCCTCTTATCTACTGTCACATGACTATACCACTAACTCCGTTTCAAGCGGTACAATTTTGCTTGTATCGACAACCAACTTACCGCTGTCATCCAAAACAACTTCAAAGTGATTGAGTGGCCTTGGGGCCGGGCCGGCAAAGTTTACGCCGTTTCGATAATATTTACTGCCGTGGCATGGGCACTCAAAGATATTTTTTTCCTTGGAAAATTCAACGGCACATCCCAAATGCTGACATACTACCGAGAGGGCTTTATAACTATTCCCGTCACGCACAATAAATATTTTCCTGGACTTAAGCGTTGTCACTGAATTTTCCAAAAAGGACTTCGGATCCCCGACAGAAAATCGTGGCGAAGGCTCAAAAAGTACCTTGGGATAAAAAAAACCTTTGTATCCCATAATTTGTGATAAATATGCCCCAATGGTGGCAAAAAATAAACCCCAACCAGCCAAACTTAATACATTTCTGCGGGAAAAAGTAAACCAAATTCCCCCTTCCTTCTCTGACGTAAAACCTTTTTCTTTTTCTTTCATTTTCATAACGACCTCCCCCGGTAAAAAAACCGTTATTTTTAACTATTTAAGGGTTCTTGTGCACAATCTTCTGTATTTATAGGTGCAAAAACTACTCGCAATCCTACGAAAGGCGAATATTATATTTATCACTAAGAAAAGTCAAGAATAATTTTATGAAAAGATGCTCCTGTTGTATATCTTATGACTTTTTTATCAACAAGCGATACGTATTCTCCACATTTTCTACTTTTACAATTCTATGCCCTTCTTCTTTAATACTTCGCGGGACGCTCCTAATGGGTTCGCCATCGTCTAATATCACCTCTAAAATCTGGCCTGAATCCATCATTTCCAGCTTTAATTTAGTTTTTACAAAATTAATGGGGCAAAGAACCCCCCTGAGATCAATTTTCTCGTCGGGAATAATCTTTTCTTCTTCTGTCATTGTAAGGCCTTAGTCAAGAAATTATTCGGTTATGTCATGCTTGCGAGAACAATAGTCTTTGGTATCTCGCTAATATCTAATGATACCTTCTCTACCCGGTTAACACAAATTTATTTCTTCTTCCTGAAACTGTTTTTTTTCTTCATCAAAAACCCACGACCTGCTCACGACCCGTTTTCCGTTTTCTACCGCTGCAATCAGATATGAGTAACCACACCATGCATGCTCAGTATCGAAAGTTGAAGGAATGGCGGGGTGATCAGGATGAGAGTGATATATACCAACGATCTGAAGGCCTTTTCGCGCCGCCTCTTTATCGGCTTTTACAAACTCCCTTCCTTCTATTTCATATCTGTCATGATTTCTTTCTGTGTTCGTATTTCGTAAAGGACGAACTTCAACCACCTTTTTTTCAGTGGTATTCGTGCCAATTAACAGCCCACAACACTCCACAGGGTAGCTTTTTTTTGCTTCACTCTCAACTTCATAAAGCTTATTCTTGTCAATCCACAGCACGCTCTTTAACCCCTTACCAATACAGTCGCTCTTTTAATTATCCACCTGCCCAAAAACTCGTGCTCAAATAGCGGTCACCTCTGTCTGGAAAGACCGTAACAATGGTACCGCTTTCAATTTCATGTGCAACCATTAAGGACGCCACAAGCGCTGCTCCGGAAGAATATCCAACAAAAAATCCTTCTTCCGCTGCAAGACTTCTCACAGACTCATAGGCGTCTTCTGTCTCTACCGCTATCTTCCTGTCCGGAAAGTGCTCGTCGTAAATACCAGGAACTACCGAGGTGGCCATGTGTTTCATTCCCTCCAATCCGTGAATGGGAGTAGCGGGCTCAACAGCAATCACCTGAATATCAGGGTTATATTCCTTTAAACGCCTGCCGGTACCCATAAGAGTGCCACTCGTACCCAAACACGCAACAAAATGTGTCACACTACCCGCAGTTTGTTCCCACACCTCCACACCGGTCGTTTCAAAATGCGCCTTCCAATTGGCTTCATTATTATACTGATCTGCATAAAAATACCGGGAAGGGTTTTCCGTGACAATCCTTTTCGCTTCTGACATGGCGCCATCAGAACCCAGCAATGGATCGGTAAATATCATGGTTGCCCCAAAGGCACGCACAATCCTCTTTCTTTCTTCACTCACATTTAAGGGCATCACCAGGGTTACCCGGTATCCTTTCTTTGCACCAATGAGCGCATAGGCGATACCCGTATTTCCGGAAGTGGAGTCTATTATGGTGGTATCTTTCGTTAATTTACCGGTTTTTTCAGCCTCTTCTATAATCCGCAAAGCAGGGCGGTCCTTAACCGACCCGCCCGGGTTTAACCATTCTGCCTTGACATAAATTCCCACGCCCTTATTTCTTAGATCCTCAGCAACCCTGCTAATCTTTAAAAGAGGCGTATTCCCGATTTTATCCAAAATTGAGGTAGTAGGGACATTCTTATGCTGGTATCTCGTATCCTTTTTCTCTGTCATACGAATTGTCACTAGGTAACCTCATCTTCCGTTATATAAACAACTGTGTTTCCGCACCATCCGCTATTTCCAAAAGTGTCGTTAATCCCAGGATGTCGTCTACCTTTGTTCGAACCTGCGATTCTTCCAACTCCATTAATTTCACAGCGCCCGTGCATGCATAAACTTTTAGATTCCCCATTGCCCTTACATCACGAAGCAATTCTTTGAGTGAAATGGGATGAATCGCTTGCATCCGTTTTAGCAATTTTTCACCCTCTGCACCACATTCCGCAGCCAGTCTTGCCGGGTCAAACTCTTCATTCACAAATCTTTTCAATGCCCAAAAAAAGAGGAAGATATACGTCTCTCTTCCCATGGAAGCAGCAGTAATAGCCAACGTAACAATCTGATACAATTTATCGTACGTACCGCTATGTGCAAAGATAACGAATCTTTTCTTGTTTTTCATCATGGCCTGTGTCAGTTTTTTATGAAAGTGCCAACAACATCTTTTTTAAACTTTTCCAAACCTACCCGGGCTATACATGAACCGATTCTTTCCTTGGGCTTGCCATGCTCCTTATACCATTTTACGGTTGCGTCAACAAAATCATTCACCTTATTATCAGGTAAAAAATTTAACACCTCATCGGCCTCCCGCGGGTGTCTTCCATGTTTTCCACCGGTACGCACCAGCCAACCCTTTTTCTTGTCTTTCCATGCATCCGTCGGGCACGCCCGGATACAGTCCCCACAATACACACATTTGGATTCATCAAATACCGGCCGGCCTTCTTTATCTGAGATAATTGCACCTTCCTGACAGGCCTTGGCACACAAAGTGCATCCATTGCACAAATCCTTGCCCCATACCGGATAAACCACCCCCTGAAAACCCAAATCCATTTCCCGCGTCCTTGTGCAATCGATTGGACAACCAGAAAATCCGATCTTAAACTTATGGGGACATGCAATGCCAAAAAACTTCTCGTCAACCTCTAACGCCTTTGATTGCGTGTCCATAATCCCATTGGGATTATATTCACAGCCTCCGCATGCCGTAGGCACCCTGACTCTCGGACCACAGGAAGCAACCTTTTGCCCCACGGCTGCCAATTCCTTTACAACCGCGTCAAAATCATCAATATGTACGCCGACAATCTCCACTGATTGTCTGAAACTTAAGTGACAAAATCCCATCCTGCTATATTTTTTTGCAACTTCTGCAATCTTCAACATTCTATCGGGTGTAATACGCCCACCCGGCACCTTTAACCGTACGGTAAAAAGGTCCCGCTGATTCTGCTTGATAAAACCGCCAGACTTTAATTCATTCAGGTCTACTCTTTGTGTCCCTGTCTTTTCAGCCATTTAAACTCCTGTCATCGTAACGTAACTGACATAAATTGAATAATCAATAAATAAATACCAACCGTCTCACGGCATAAGTAAGACCAGGACGGATAAATTTTATTTTAACACGCAAAAAATATCTTGCAAGAAAAAAGAAATCTATAGAGTTTGTCGACTTATTTGCTTGCGGATATTTTTTCGAAGATGATCTCCCCTATCTTCTTCTTCGCTTCCGGGACACCTTTCTGCTTTACTATTTCAAGGATATCAGGTTCTGCAATACGCTGCAGGATATCACGCCTTATTGATTCATTCTTTATTTCTGAAAGCATCTGTTGGCGCATCTCTGATAAGAGTTTTGTAAATTCGTTATATTCCTCACCAAAGTGCTGTTCCAGGTTTTCTCTTATATTCCTGGCCAAGGCCGGACTTGCCCCACCCGTTGAGATGCTGATGCAAAGATTGCCTCGCATAACGGATGCTGGCACAATGAAGGAACACAATTCCGGTTTATCGACAACATTCACTAAGATTCCGCTCTCGATAGCGTCACGATAAACCTTTTTGTTTACCACTCCATCGTCCGTGGAGGCAATCACAAGAGCCGCTCCCTTCAGGATAGCCGTGTCATATTTCTGTTGAATCCGTTCCACACCCGCCTCTCCTTCCAGTTCTGGACAAAAGTCAGGCGACACTACGGTAACTTTTGCGCCCGCCTCTTTCAGGCTGCACACCTTGCGCCACGCAACATTGCCACCACCCACCACCACACATAAAGTCAGGCGACACTACGGTAACTTTTGCGCCCGCCTCTTTCAGGCTGCACACCTTGCGCCACGCAACATTGCCACCACCCACCACCACACATTTTTTACCCTGAATATTCAGGAATATCGGATAATATTTTGCCATCGTATTGTAATTACTACGTAAAAATTTCACCTTTAACTAGATCATCATACGTCTCCCGCTGTCTGACAATATGATATTGATCTCCATCTACCAGCACCTCACAGGGACGCGGGCGGGAATTGTACTGAGAACTCATCGAAAAACCATACGCACCGGCACTGAATATTGCCAATAAATCCCCTTCCCCGACTTTCGGTAGCGCCCTACCGGCGGCAAAGACATCGCTGCTTTCACATACCGGGCCCACAATATCCACCAGTTCCATTCCCTTTTTTATCGCCGGTTTTTCAGGATCTTCAGTCTTCGGCATGGATATACCCGTGTCCACCGGCCATATCCGGTGAAAGGCGTCATACAAGGCTGGCCGTAGTAAATCATTCATAGCTGCATCGCAAATAACAAACTTTTTACCATACAGCGTCTCTTTCGTATACGTCACCCTGGTAACCAGGATCCCGGAATTCCCGACAATATACCTGCCCGGTTCCATAATAAGATTGCATTGCATCTCTTTCACCAGGGGAAGAATTTCCGATGCGTAATCCTTTGGCCGTATTACTGCTTCCCCCGTGTATGAAATACAATACCCACCCCCTATGTTCATGTATTCGATATCCAGCCCTACCCCCCTGCACTTTTCAATGAGCTTTACGATCTTCCGGAGGGAGCTCACATAAGGATCAACCGTATAAATGGGGGAACCCAAATGCACGTGCAATCCGCACAGTTCGATACTGCCATATTGTGCTGACTGTTTGATAAGTCCTTCGGCCTCAGAAAAATCAATGCCGAACTTATTCTCCCTCTTCCCCGTTGTCGTCTTTGCATGGGTCTTTGCATCAATGTCAGGATTGATTCGCAAAGCCACCTTTGCCACCTTGCCTGCCTCTTTTGCCAATTGATTAATATGGTTGAGTTCCGCCTGGGATTCCACATTAAACATAAAGATATCGTTCTCAAGGGCATATTGTATTTCCCTGTCCGTTTTCCCTACACCTGCAAAAACAATCTTTGAAGGATCACCGCCGGCCTTGATTACCCGGAAAAGCTCACCTCCGGAAACCACATCAAAACCCGACCCCGCCTCCGCCAATATTTTACAAATAGAGAGGTTGGAATTAGACTTCACGGAAAAACAGATCAAGGTATCGACATCTTCGAAGGCTGTCCTGAGCTCATGGTAACGGGCCAAAATCGCATTTTTGCTATAGATATAAGCCGGAGTTCCCACCTCTGAGATAATATCTTCTATCTTTATCTTTTCGCAAAAGAGCGCCTTGTCCCGGTATTCAAATATATCCATAAATCATTTACCCTTTGCAATAATCAGTTTCTTTTCCCAATACGCAATACGTCTCTTGACAAAACCTGGCGCTGTAGAACCATAGCTGCGGTAATTCCTGATACAATTCTCTACGCCAAGCACCTGATACACATCCTTTTCTATGACAGATGAAAATGCCTGAAAACCCGTCAATTGCAAATCCAACAACTTGCATTGCACCCGAATACACTCCCGCACGATCTTTCCCACAATCTCGTGTGCCTTACGGAACGGAACGCCCTTTTTGACCAGATACTCAGCTAACGCAGTCGCATCGATAAAGCTCTTCTCACAAGCAGCCGTCATCTGTTCCCGGTTAAATTTCGTATGTACCACAAGTTCAGACAAAATGGATAACGATGCCTGAACCGTGTCGGCTGCATCAAAGAGCGCTCCCTTATCCTCCTGCATGTCACGGTTGTAACTCAGCGGCAATCCTTTCAGCAAGGTAAGTAATGCCGTCAAATGGCCATACACCCGTCCACATTTCCCCCGGATCAGCTCAAGCACATCAGGGTTCTTTTTTTGCGGCATAATACTGGACCCCGTACAATATGCATCGCTGATTTCAATAAACTTCACCTCATCGTTACACCAGATAATCCATTCCTCACACAGACGGGACAGATGCATGGCAATCATGGAAAGGCAAAATATGAACTCAATGCAAAAGTCACGATCACTCACGGCATCCATACTGTTTTCACAAACCCCTTCAAATCCAAGCAGTTTCGCCGTAAATGCAGGATCGGTTGGAAGCGTTGTACCGGCAAGGGCGCAAGCACCGAGGGGTGATTTGTTGAGCCGGTCAAAGCAGTCTCTGAGTCGTGTCGTGTCCCGTTCCAGCATCTCGACATACGCCAGCAAGTAATGTGACAACAATACGGGCTGGGCGTGCTGAAGGTGGGTAAAACCTGGCATAATGAATCCAAAAAACGTTTTTCCCTTCTGTACCAATTCCCTTTGCAACGATGTCAGAAGACGTATCATAGTATGCGCCTGATCACGCATCCAGAGGCGCAGGTCGAGAGCAACCTGGTCGTTTCTGCTTCGGGCAGTATGGAGTTTTTTGCCGGCCTCGCCAATCCGGTCAATGAGCGCTGATTCAATATTCATGTGGACGTCTTCCAGAGATTCCCGGAACTTGAACTTCCCGGCATCTATTTCAGCAAGGATTTCCTGCAGACCTTTAATAATGGCTGCTTTTTCTTTTTCCGTAATAAGCTTGCACCTGGCAAGCATGGTTGCGTGGGCAATACTTCCTTCAATATCGTATTGATACAACCTCCAATCAAAGGAAACTGATTCGGTAAAGGACTCAACCGATGCAGCCGTTTGCTGGACAAATCTGCCACCCCAGGGTTTTCTCTGTTTCATAATTCACTCAATCTTTTTGCAGGATTCTTTCCGCTAATAGAGAAGATTATCGTGTAGGCGTTCTCAAAAAACAAAGGAAGTACTATAGCGGAATATTGATGGTGAGTCAATAAAATTCAACGATACAGGCGGTGAGGTGTCAGAGTCATTAGCTGCAAGGCAAGGGAATAAACAATCTCAGTGTCTTTCATCTTGATATAGATTTATATTTGGCAATAAATGAGGCGAGATCAGCCGAGGTAATCTTATTATAATGGACTGGCAATTTCAGACCAGTAGTTAAGATGCATTATGGTAAGATAGAGTAGGATAAGGGAGGGTCTGAAAATGAGGAAGAGTTTTGATACAGAATTTATGGCAAAGGTGGCATTGGAAGCGATCAAGGAGGAAAAGACGATAGCAGAGATACCGTCGCAGTATGAGGTACACCGGACACAAATAACAAAATGGCGAAAACGATCGTTAGAAGGAATGGTGGGGATATTTCAGGGGAAGGAGGGAAAAACCGGAAGAGAGGAGGAGAAAGTAACAGATGAGTTGTATATACCGGTCGTCATAAATCTTCTGGAAAACGTTCTGCCCGTCAGCGAAATGGCGCTGATGCTTCAGCAGGGGATTACAGAGCGGATGACAGCGCTCCCCGGCACAAGGGAATACGGCATATTATCGGTAATCATCCAAACTGCATTCATTTAAATAAGGCTTAAAGAAAGAATGAAAAGAGTTGCAATTTATCTGTTTTTGTGTTAGAAGAAGTGGTGATAAGATTCAGAGAAGATACCAGGTAAAGGCAAAAGCTGGGTGTTTCATATGCAAAAGGCCAGAATTGTATCTTTACGTAAGCCAGAAAACCGGTTTGAGATTGGTTCAAAAGAGATCCTCATTGGCCGTTCTCAGGATTGTGACATTTGCATACCGGAACAACATATCTCCCGCCGTCAAGCCAGGATCTCCATAGAAAATAGCTGCTATGTAATAGAAAATCTGGGGAAAAACCCCATTTTTATTAATGGCAAACCTTCCGGAAAACATTTCCTTATCAATGGCGACCAGATATCTTTTGGCAACACCGAATACGTCTTTCATGCTGAAGAAAATAAACCAGGCTTTCAGGAACCAGTATTTGAAGAGAAGACGGTAGTTGTTAGCACGCCCATTATCAAGGAAGCCATACCACGGGTGGTGATTATTTTTCCCGACGGGCAAACGAAAAAATATGACATGAATAAGGATACATTGTTAGTTGGCAGAACAACAGAAGCAGATATCCACCTCGATGATCATGCCATTTCCAGAAAGCATTGTGTAATTAAAAAAGGTTCTGAAGGTTATGTTATTGAAAATTTGAGTGATGTAAATCCGCTAATCTTCCAAAATAGACCCTTTCAAAAAAGGCGCCTTATCTCAGGTGACCAAATCAAAATGGGTTCTTATGTTATCTCCTTCTTCTCTGATCGCCAGGAAGACATTCGGCGTGAATCAGAGGTTGCTTCTTTAAAGATTAAGGGCATTCATTTAAGCATATGGGTATCATCTGCTTGCTTGCTCATTGTTTTAACAGCTTCTATACTCTATTTCCAGATTTATAGCCCGGCGAAGGCAAGAAAGACCCTTAATATGGTTGCCGCTTACGCCAAAGAGGGTAATTACCATAAAGCCCATGAAACGCTTATCAAACTTCTTCGTACGAACCTGCCGCAACGGGAATCGCAAAAGGCAAGAGAATTGCTTTCCCAGGTTATTCTTCCTATCGCCCAGAAAATGGTATCAGAAGAAAAGTTGTCGGAGGCAAGGGGTTTCCTTATTACGTATCTCAGTAAATACGGGTTGGAGGAAACGTCTTCTCGTGATGCCTGGGCGCTTCTGGATCAATGCCGTCTGAAGTTAGGACAACAATTAGAAGATTCCGGGAAGTATACGGAGGCTTTAAGGGAATTTTCGGCAATAAGAGAAGACAGCGCTTGCTTTGATGAGGCGCAGCAGGACATTAGCCGCCTGTGGTTAGTCAATCAGCAGTCTCATTTTAAACAACAGACGGTAAGCCAGCTCCTGAAAGAGGCTGAGGAACATTTTCAGGCACAACGCTATCTTACCCCGGTCAATAAAAATGCTTATGCGGCATATCAGGCCGTTCTCTCTCTGGAGCCAGACAACAATGTCGCCAGAAAACAGATAGAAAAAATTAAGGATATTTACCGTATGAGCGGTGAAAGAGATTTTCAACAACATGACTATGCAGAGGCTATTTCAGCTTTTGAAATGTATATGCTTATCGATCCACAGGATAATACCATAAAAGAAAAGATCATTGAGTGCAGACAAAAGCTGGCGCTTATGGGCAAATCGGAAAATAATGATAAAGATGCCCGGAAAGAAAAAATTAAACGCCTCCTGGAAAAGTCTGGTTCCGAGTCAACCTGGATCATGAAATATCTGTTTGAGGAAGATCAACATAAACCTACGGAGGTACGATGATACTACGATATTCATATCGCAACCCGGATGCAATCAAATCTCCCTTAAGAAACGGAGGCAATGGGGTTGTTAAAAATTTGATACAACGTGTCGCTATGAAAATGGAGAAAAGAAGCTTTTGTATGGCAATACGATATAAAATCTTATTTCTGGGTTTCCTGTTATTGTCCTTTCCGGCCTGCACATCTGTTACTGAGCATGTGAAACCTTACGCATCGAAAGAAGCGGGGCTGCCCAGGCGCGTAGCCGTCTTGCCTTTTGTCAATAAGACGTCAAATCCCGAAGCGAGTGTCACAGTTCAAAAGATGTTTTACAACTTCTTCAGTTCATTAAGCTATCAGGATAGAGAACCTTTCCAGGTAGACTCGATCTTAAAGAAATCTGGTTTATACAAAAAGATTGCGTCCGGAGAAGACGTCTCTTCGAAGGAAATCGGCAGTGTGCTGGATGTCGATGCCGTTGTTTACGGAGAAGTCACCTCTTTTGGAAAAATTTTTGCTGTCGTTTATACGGACTATCATGCCGGCCTTAAGGCAAAGATGGTTGATTGCAAAACGGGGAATCTGATCTGGCAGAATCATAATACGGCGCACCAACGGGATGTCAGCATCCCTACCAACCCCATTGGCCTTGCGGCAGCGGTTGCGGAGAAACTAATCCTTCTGAATATGAAACAAAGGGAAGACATAAAGGTCACGGCCTTTCTTTGTATGGAGATGATTGAGACAATTCCTAACGCACCCGAAATTGCCGCGTCAGGCCCCCGGATACAGGTACTTGTGCATAATGGAGCAGACAAGCTCCTGAAACCCGGTGAATCACTGAAAGTTGTTATGGTGGGAGAACCAGGGCAGATTGCCAGTTGGGATATGTTACCCTTGATCAAAGATATGCCGATGAATGAGAAAGAGCCAGGCACGTACATTGGCGATTATACGATTAAACCAGATGATAAACTTTTCTCCGGGACGCTGGTTGGTTATCTGAAATCAAAGGAAGGAGACAAAAGCCGCTGGGTTGATATATTAGGTACCGTTTCTATGGGAAAACCAACGCCTCTGCCGCAGGAGATATCCGCAGACCTGGTCCTGTCTTCCGGAAAAAGTCCCTATCTCGTGGACGAAACCCTTCTTGTCAAGCCTCAGGCAAAACTTACCATAGAGGCGGGCACCGTTCTCTGGTGTAAAGGCATCGGTATCGTGGTACAAGGCGGGATAGTAGCGAAAGGTACGCGGGAGAAACCAGTTCGATTTATGAATATTAATTCAGAGCCCTGGAAGGGGATTATTATTGATCAAAGCAAAGGAGATAATATTTTCTCTCATTGTGAAGTGCATAATGCCCAAAATGGGATTCGGGCCAGGGCATCAATTGTGCGCATGGATAATTGTTTGTTTCAGAACAATACCATGGGAATCTATTTTGAGGAAGGAGCAGCCATCATTACGAAATCACTTATCAGGGGTTCGCAGGAAATTGGTATCCATGCCCTGAAAGGTGAAATTACCATAAAGGATTCTACCATTTCAGAAAATGAATTGGGCGGTATTCTTTTAGATTCAGCCAAGGCGAATATTAATAATAATAACATCTACAATAACGGGCAGTGGGAATTAAAGGGAGAAGGTTCCGGCATATCAGGCAATATAACGAATAACTGGTGGGGAAGTACTGACATTGCTAATATACGCGTAATCGGGGCAGTCGAAATAGAACCAATTCTAAAGGAGACAATAAAGATATTTTGAATTGTAAAAAGTGTGCCATGTCACACTTTTGTAACGTCACACAAGTGTGACATGTCACACTTTTTATAATTCTCCACATACTTCTTATGTCTTTTTGGATCGCTTTCTTTTCCCTCAAGTCATTAATGCCATATCAATTATGAGAATTCTTTTTTAAAATTTAAATTCTGTTATGCTTGGTATTACAATTGCTCTTATGTTCTTTCACGATAAGGGCAAACCATGAGTGATCATGGGACGCAAAGTAACAGGGTCTTGCGATCCGTTTAAACAGTTTAAACCGCTTAAACCGTTCAAACGGCTTTGGAAAAGATAGCCTTACTGCCGAAGATTTTTTTGAGAATATCTTTGCAGTAAGGCTTTTTTTATTTAGCAATATAAACGTAAAAAGATGCTTTAAGGAGCCTAAACAATGGGTGAATTTACGGGAGCTTTGTGTATGTCAAAATATAAATTTGTGAAGCACCATTTTTTTAAGAGTCATAAAGTGGCTAAAATCAGACCGATGCTTCAAGAAAACAGACCCTTGCATTTTTTAATAGTGGGTTTTACCGTCCTTTTTCTTATGAGTTTATGCGTTGTAAGGCCAATGCACGCTCAAATACCAGGTGAAATTCCGGGTGAAATTCAGGATGAAGAAATTGTTGACACGGTTTCTGAAGAAGGCGCTGTAGGGGGAAATATCAATATTTTAATTTCAAACTATCAATTTGAAAATATTAGCACACGACTTGGGGCTTTGCGGAATACCAAGGAAGGACTTGAGAAGAGGGGGTTGGCTTCAAATGTTCATGGGCAAACACTCCATCCGAACTTGTACGCAGGACTCCTCTCTGATGTGGGACTCGGGGGCAATGGAAAAGAAAATGGAACTAATTTTTTGAGTAAACTGGGATTTTATACCGATGGTTCAGCCTTTTTTGGGGACAAAGACAGAACGGAGGATGAATCTTCTTTTGATTTTGACAACTATTTCGCTACGGCAGGCGTTGATTATAAGATTAACGACAATCTTATCATAGGCACCACTTTTAACTATGTAAACACCGGGATCGATTTTGATTCACCTGGAGACCGCACCGATGTTGACACGTATAATGCCTCAATCTATGGGACCTATTATGTATCAAAAAATTTTTATATCGACGGTTATGGCATGTACGGATGGAGTGACTTTGATACCAGGCGCAACATCGATTTTTCAGATTCACAACATGAACAATTAGAAAGTGATCATAACGGGCACCAATACGCCCTGGGTATTACTTCCGGTTACGACTTTACTATTGGTGGATTTACTGTAGGACCGTTAGGGAGAATTTTTTATAACAAAATAAATATTGATGGGTTTGATGAAAAATTTAGTTTCAATAACGAAATTCTGGATGTCGATTCCCAGGAAGCGGATTCCCTGACAAGCACCTTAGGCTTTCAGTCTTCTTACGCCTTAAAATTACCCAGCTGTTTTCAAAAAATACGATTAGGGGTGTTAGTGCCTCAGGTGCGGGTTGAATGGGTGCATGAATACAAAAACGACAGTCGCGATTTAGAGGCATCCATCACGTCATCGAGCCAGCCGATAAATATTTCAACGGAGGATCCGGATCGTGATTATTGCAAAATCGGACTTGGCATGTCAGGGGTTTTTGCCGGTGGAATCTCCACGTATGTCTATTATGAAAATATCCTGGGATTTGAAGACCTGACCGCACACAACATATCAGGGGGAATCCGGATTGAATTCTAGCAAACGATTTAAAAAAAACACCTGTTCATGATATTTTATAGATAGAGATAGTCTCATGGCGGCGACCGTCGTCTCAATACGCACAAGGGAGTTTAAAAAATAGAGGAGAGTAGAATGAGAAAGTTATTGATAATCTTAAGCATGCTCTTGTTTGTGATGCTTTTTCAGGATGAATCTATCAAAATTTATGCAAATTCCAAGCATCGCGTACCAGGTGTTGTATCTGATGATATTTCAAATAATTATCATGATTATACCATGATTGACAACACCAATGAGATTCTTTCGGCTAAAAAAAAGGGTCGTTCCAAAAAAGAGAAGGGATCTCGTGCCGCTTCTATTGAAGAAACTTTCGGGCCGCAGGCCATTATGTTTGATAATTATGGTTATGAATTTGATTTAATATTTCAGGAGGGGTCCATCAGCGGGACTGCAACATCTCCCGGCTGTTGTGGAACCTTTGCGATAACAGGCACGTATGAAGAAACAAAATTCAAAATGACCATGAAAAGATCCAGGAATACCTGTAATCTTGTGCAATGCGTGGATTTTAAATACAAAGGAAGACTTATAGAAGACACAGCAACGATGAAAGGGTCATGGAGAAATATTGGCAAGCCAGGGAATGGCAATTTTAAAATGAGGCCTCTTTCTGGTTTTATTGATGGCATGGTAAGCAGTGGAATAGGCGAAGCTACCATACCTCTTCTGGCCACGGTAACAATCAGCGGTTTGAATTGGGAAACGAAAACCCAAGTTGATGGTTCTTATAAATTCCTGGATGTACCGGTAGGCACCCGTACTCTGATCGCCAAGGCTCAAGGTTATGAAGCGTTAACCAAAACCGTCGAAATTGATAAGGGATCGAATACCATCAATTTCGTGCTCAAGCCTTTCGGTGAAATTACAGGCAGGGTAACTGATCCTGCAGGTGTTGGTATTGGTGGTGCAACAGTTTCATCGAATCCTGGTAATTATTCGACTTTTACTGATGATGACGGATTTTATACCCTGTCAGA
>JAJTXE010000002.1:299879-311137 GCA_021463795.1 Candidatus Brocadia sp.
TATCGCTGATTAACCCTGAAACCCTTTACACTGCATTAAAGCAATCCCGTCATGTGCTTGTACTGTTTTTCTAAAAATGTCCTCAAACGCCCATGTGCCTCTCCATGATTTTTGATTATAGTATGCCTGATCTCTACTCCATCTTACCCTTACAGTCCCCAAAACAAGCTTACCAAAACGCCCTTTATTTAATGCGTCCTTTAGTTTTTGAATAGGTGGATTAAAACGATTCTGTTTTACCACATAAATCCTTAATCCCCTTTTATCGCACTCTTCCAATATTCTATCAATCTGGTCCAATCTGAGCGCTAACGGTTTCTCAACAACAAAATGTCTATTAAAATGGGCCAGTTCTAGTATATTTTCTCCATGAATGCCTGAAGGGGTAAGAATATTTAATACATCTGGGTGTGTTTTCTTTATCAATTCGTCGACATTTGTAAATGCCGGTATTTGATATTTCTCTTCAAACAATTTTGTAGATTTAACATCTATATCAAATGCCCCAACTACTGCAGCATTATTAAGCCTTTTAATAGCTGTAACATGCTTATGTGCAATTGCGCCACAACCGATTAAGGCAAATTTGATTTTCTTATTTATCATATCGCTCGCCTTCTACTGTTTATTCCCCTATTCACCACACGACCTCAACGAGTTTAGAATCCGTTATTTCCCTATCCTTTGTAATAATTGTTGCACTATTAATAATTGCCTCACAAATAATTAAGCTATCATGCATTTCTAATATGTTTTCCTGGTTTTTCAAACATAACAATATGTCAATGCCCAGCAGAGAGATTTGAAAATTATCAGACTCTTGAATTCTTTGAATTAAGCCATCTAAATCAGTATCAATCTTGCCGTTCTTAACCAGGTAAATAATTTCCGCAATCACAATAGCAGGAATAATTAATCGTGCTTTTCCAATTTCAACGTCTTCAAATGCTTTATTTGCATTAAGACTAAGCTTTGTGGAATCGAGAAAATACCATAGCAAACTATGGGTGTCTACAATATAAACTTTTACGTTACCGATCATTGTCTTTTTTAGCTATTAAAATATTTATCTGCTTTTTAATACTTTTTTCCCATATGGATTTTACTTTAGCAATATCATTCTCTTTTACCATAGATTTCTTCCAAATTCCTCGAAGGGATATATTTTTTCTACCCTCCCTACTTTTAATTTCTATTTCTACCTTTTCACCTTCGTTTAAGTCTATTTTTTCAAAAGGTACTAAAACCCCTTCTTTATAAACAGCTTTAAGTTTTATTGCATTTGACATTTTGGGATTCTCCTAATTAACAACCTCTCTTATTCCATATTTCACATTTTCAATTACATACCAAACCTGTTCATCAGTCATGTCGCCATGGATTGGAATACTAAGTATTTCGTCTTTTAATTTATATGCGATAGGAAAATCTTCGGGTTTATGTTCCAAATAGCTATAAGCTTTTAGAAATGGCAAGGGGATAGGATAATGAACACCTGTAGAGATACCTTGATCTTCAAGGTATTTTTTCACTTTTTCTCTATTTTTTGTCCTCACAACATATAAATGATAAACATGTCGTATATAACCAAGAACACAAGGGGTACCCACGATATTTTTTAACCCTTCATCATACATCTTTGCGATTGTTCTTCTTCGTTCCGTCCATTTTTCAAGATGTTTCAGTTTTACATCAAGTATTGCGGCTTGTAAACTATCGAGGCGGCTGTTGATACCTTCAAATTCATGATTATACTTTTCTATTCTTCCGTGATTAGCAAACATCCTAATTTTATTTGCCAATGCGTCGTTATCAGTTGTTATAGCCCCCGCATCGCCATAAGCGCCAAGATTCTTGCCCGGAAAGAAACTAAAACATGCACAAACTCCAAATGTCCCAATGCTTTTATTCTTATATTTTGAGCCGTGAGCCTGAGCAGCATCTTCAATTACATAGAGATTATATTTTTTGGCAATCTCCAATATAGTATCCATATCGGCAGGTTGTCCGTACAGATGAACTGGAATAATTGCCTTTGTTTTTTTCGTAATAGCCTTTTCTATTTTCTGCACATTTATATTGTACGTCTTTTCATCACAATCTACAAAGACCACCCTAGCACCCGCTGCGGTAATTGATTCAGAAGTAGCGATGAATGAATTGGCAACAGTTATAACCTCGTCACCCTCTTTAATACCTAAAGGGTTTATATCATAACATCGTGAACTTAAAAAATATCATAACATCGTGAACTTTGTAGAAGATCGTCTAAACTTTCTCCAAAAACATTTTTGGAGGAGGGGGTTTTTCCATCTTCCGTCCGTGATTTTGCTCGGAGAAACATGCAAGCATTTTCGCAGTCTCCCCTGCATGCGTCAATGGGGTAGGCCGGCACTACAAGCCGTTTTGAGAATTCATCCCTTATAAATCAATGCTCTCCCGGCAAGCTATGCAAAAAAATACCCGTTTTGGTAGACGAATTGCGAAAATCGGGCTAAGAGGGCGATTGAGAAATACGGATATGACAGCGGATTTCAGTATCTGCGAGCCGGACAACCTTTGGATGCAGAAACATTGCAGGAAGGCAAACTGCCTGATTACAAGACCTTTGCAAGGTATGTGTATTATCTCTGCACGGGCGAAAACCCGAATGACGATAAAAAGAGAAACGAGAAAAGGTTCTTTGCGGGCGATTTCGGCAATCAGACGATTTATCTGATTTACAAACAGGACTATGAGGCATTGACCAGGATGGCGCTTAATCTTGAGGCTGCTGAAAGGATTATTGCCGAACAGCTCAACAAGAAGCGCATCGTCTATGCCCCGGCATGCTTTCTTGACGAAGAATACATGGAATCCAATCAGATTGAGTTCGTGAGCATACCATATAACCTCTTCCAGAGGGGCAACGGGTAAAAATAGACCTTGCACAATATAAAATTGACAATGTGTATTGCTCTCATATAATATACACATGGAGGTAATTGAAAATGACACATGCTTTAAAAATAAGAAAACAGTTCATCCTTGACCCTGAGAAGATCAAGACAGTTAAAAAAATTATGAACGCTAAGACAGATACAGAGGCTATTGAAAGGGCTATGGACACCGTCATAGCGGACAGCAAAATAAAGAATGTTCTCATGGCAATCAAAGGCAAGGGGTCTATCAAAGACATCTATGGCAGATGCAAGGATTAAGGCAATTCTGGACACGTCCATTTATATTCCTTTCGTAAACGACGGCATTGTTCATCCTATCCTGGAAACTGATATCGGAAAACCTGTAATCTATTTAAGCACTGTGGTTATTACCGAACTCTATGCAGGGGCATTTGATAATCAATCTGTCAAACTCCTTGATAAGTTGTATAAGGCCTTTTATGACACACAAAGGATAGTTACCCCATTATCAAACGATTGGCAAAGTGCGGGCAAGGTTGTTGCTAAACTTGGAGGAAAATACGGCTTCGAGAACATATTTTTATCAAGGATACAGAATGACGTCCTTATTGCCCTTTCCGCAAAGCAGATCGGAGCGTCTGTTATTACACATAACGCAAAGGATTTTTTACGGGTAAAAGAATTCGTGAATTTCAACCTGATCGCATAATGAAAACATGTTCCTCAAAAACTCTCAAATAGAGGTTGTCAGAGAATTAAAGAGATTGGAAGGGAGGCGTTTATGGAATTTGTCTTTGCAGGCATAATCGGATTGGGGCTGGCAATTGGTATTTTACGATCGGGACGTTTGTAAAATAAAAGGAATTAAACCTTGTAAGCCTTTTATCTGTTAAAAGTAATTTTGACAGGATTAACAGAATAGTCAGGAGGAATTAAGGTAGCTTTTATCTTGTCAATCCTGTATATCCTGTCTAAGGTAGCTGAACTATCCAAAATAATATTGAATCTTTCTTGTTATTGTTAAAAAGTTTATGGCAGATTGTCATGAAATGAAAGATAAGGCGCCCTTTTGTAATTTTCAATGTATGCTTCGTCAGGTGTTTGACTAATGTGGTAATGTGATAAATACGCTGTTTTGAAAATGTTAAATAACCATAACACTCAGGCATCTGTAACTCATTGATTTTTCAACAGTTCATTGATATAGTTGTTAAATAATGGGTAGCGTAAATGTTAAAAACATGGTGTTTCGCAAACTGCCGTTGGTATTATTTGAACCGGCATGGGGTTCCTCTCTTGCCAGTACTATTATTGAGCTTGAACGGCTGCGGGTGAAAAGACTCGGAGGTAGTGTTCCTCCATATATATTTTTTCAATAATATATTTCAAATGCTTGAGAGCTTGGGTTCTGCACGCATTGAAGGGAATCGCACGACTCTGGCTGAATTTATTGAACGAGTTATTGAGGGGCCGGGCAGAAAAACAAAAGATGAAAAGCTGCGTGAAATATTCAACATTGAACACGCTATTGAATTTATTGAAGAACATATTTCACAGAATACCGATATTCAGCGCGCCCATATTTCCGAAATACACAAGATTCTTGTTGATGGACTGACTCCCCCGCCGCATGGAGAAGGTTCGTGTTATCCCGGGGAATTCAGGCATATCTCTGTTGCAATTAAAGGTTCGGCGCATGTTCCGCCTGATCCACTGCTAGTGCCGGACTATGTTCGTGAAATCCTGGATTTTGTAAATAAACCGGTTGCTCCACAGCACGATTTATTGATCACTGCCCTTTCCCATCACCGCATTGCATGGATACATCCTTTTGATAACGGAAACGGACGGCTGGTGCGAATGTTTACCTATGCGCTGCTTATCAAACAGGGATTTCAGGTTAAAAGCGGCCGAATTCTCAATCCAACGGCTGTTTTCTGCATAGATAGAAAGCGATATTACGACATGCTTGAACAAGCAGACTCAGGAGAAAAAGACAGGGCGCTGGCATGGTGCGAATATGTCTTAAATGGTTTGCGCAAGGAAATGGAAAAAATTGACAGCTTGCTTGACCTCAAATACTTGCTGGAAACAATTCTACTGCCTGCGATTTCTTTCGCGCTGGAACGTGAAAATATCAACCGCCGTGAATATGACATATTGCGTGCGGTTATATAAAATCAAAACATGAGCATAAAATCTGCAGATATTGAAACAATCGTTGGGCAGGAATCTCCGGTTCAACGGTCCCGCATTATTAAAAGATTAAAAGACAAAAACATGATTATGCCGCTCACAGAAAAGGGCAGGGTTTATACGATTAGTTTTATCAATAATTTTTTGCTACGGGGTATTATTCATGTCCTTGAGCAAAATGGCTTTATTCCGAAATCTCTTAATCAAAAATAATTAATAGTAGTCGCTAAATAATATGCCAACCTTGCAATTTAAAGGGAAAAATATCATCTGGAATCACCACCTCTCCGTGCCTTACCACACACTGGAGGAAGTTTCAAAACTGCACTTCCAACCTGATAAATCAAACGGCAATCTCATTATCGAAGGCGATAACTTACTGGCTTTGAAAGCCCTATTACCGATGTATACAGGCAAGGTCAAAGTCGTCTGCATTGACCCGCCGTATAATACAGGCAACGATGTAGCAGAGGGGAAAAGCTGGGCATACAGCGATAATGTTAATAGCCCTCTGTTGAAGGATTGGTTAGGAAAAGAAGTTGCTCGTGGCGATCTAACCCGCCATGATAAATGGCTCTGTATTGGGAGAACTCCATCAGACAGACCTTGTGGGCCCGAGATATCTCAGGGGCGCTGACAAGGTTATCCGATTTTATACGTTTCATACGGTTGATGTGCAGGGCGTACTGTCTGGGCGAGTCAGTTAACCGACAAACAGTCGGTTTCTCTGTGCAAACATCTGCCTGAGACATGGAGAAACATAGGAATTCCCGCGGTATCGCAGATGGACAATGAGATGGCTGCTACGGGAGGAGGTAGATATCCGTACAGTATTTCTCAGGTCATTCGCCTTCATCTGCTTTTGGGTATTAACCTGGTATTTATTCCACAAGGAGAGCCGGGAAGAAATGCCACGGTTGAGAGTTTTAATGATCTTTGGCAGGAAAGGGTGCTGAGAAGGCATACGTGTCCTTCCCTCGCACGTTTGAGGAAGGTCAACGGGCAATTTCTGTTGTATTATCAGTATAAGAAACCGCATCGCGGGCTTACCCAAAAAGACCATGGCACACGGTTTCCTGGAATATACAGAGACACTTTGCGGGAGTCTTTGAAACATATACCAGCAGAGTTCAATCTCGCTCCTTACAGGAATGCACAAGGATGTCTCAATATTCCCATTGCGAAAGGCAAAGTCTCCTTTGTAAGGAAGGTGGACGCTCATGGTAAAGTTGAGATTAACGGTGTTCAATACTTTATCAGGAAAAAGCTTGAGGGGCAGTACCTTGTTGCAACCATTTTTACCCAGCACAAGAAACTGGTGATAAAACACGAGGGTAAGACGATCAAGACTTTTTCTTTTTCCATAAAGGGTCATATAATCGATCCTTTACTGAAAGATAAAAAGGAACGACAACCCTTGTAGAAACTATTTACTGTAGGACAAAACAGATTATTGTTGAAAGGGTGCGAGTTTGTTTCCATTACACTTTTTTTAATTTTTTTTGGCGGGCAGGCATGGTTAACTCCAGTCGTCCTACGGACTCCTTCCGTTAACCATGCCTGCCCGCTCACCAGCAGTTAGCTATAGTATGACACAATAATACCATTTGTACTTATTTATGGTTGTGCAAATAAATCTATCCTCTGGATAGGTTAGGAAAGAGTGAAAAAAATCTTACTAAATGGCTGAAACTATGCACCACCTGAAATGGACAAATAATCTGATGTCTTTTCGTGGTATACCTTGGAAAACACCATGTGTTAATTTCATCTAACATAATTTTTAAAGGAAAAGGAGGACGACCAGATGACAGTAAAAAAGTTTTTGAATTTGTGTGTTGTATTATGCATGAGTCTTTTAAGTATTCCCTTGCTGGGGGTAATGCAACACTGCTATGGATCTGGAGAGCCGGGGAGTCAGTCCGTGGAGCATGCGGTGTTTGCAATCCACGATACGCAGAACGAGCAGCACACATGGTCCACTCTAGAGCAAACATCCGGGGTAAATGCAGGAAGTCATGAAATCCTCCTTGCCAGTAACAGCGTGGAAACCCAGACAACAGTCAAGGCTGAGCCCGCATCCGCCCATAGCGAAGCGCATGGCGGTGGAGTGGCCAGTGCGATGGAGGATTTTCTTGAATTAGCCAAATACGGTAAGGCCATCCATGTTATGGCTATGTTGATGGTCGGTTTCGGATTTTTAATGGTTTTTGTAAAGCGGTACGGTTACGGCGCTGTTACTGCAACCTATATCGCAGTAAGCGTCGTCATTCCCTATTATATGTTTCTCAAGAAAATGCATATCTTCGGAGAACCAGCGGAATTGACCATGGACCGGTTAATCCTTGCCGAATTTTGTGCTGCGAGCATATTGATTGCAACCGGCGCCTTCCTGGGCAGATTGAAGATGTCCCAGTATATTATCATGGCATTGATATTCGTTCCTTCTTATATGCTGAACGAATGGATCATGTTGGACAATGGTATGGGTCTGATCCCAAAGGGACTACTGATAGATACCGGAGGTTCTATTGTTATTCACCAATTTGGAGCCTATTTCGGATTAGGCGTCATTGTTCGAATGACTACGAGCGAGGATTTTAACAAAAAAATCGAATCTGATAAGATCAGTAATCAATTTTCCATGTTAGGAAGCATGATGTTGTGGATCTTCTGGCCTTCCTTTTGTGCTGCACCGGCAGAGATCTCCAAGATGCCTTTGGCCGCAGTAAACACCATTCTTTCACTCTGTGGGGCAACGGTATCAACGTACATTGCAAGCGCGATGATTCGGAAAAAGATTGCAATAGAAGATATGGCCAATGCCGCCCTTGCCGGTGGTGTCGCAATTGGCTCTTCATGTGCCCATACAACGCCAAAGGCTTCTCTTGCGTTGGGCTTCATTGCTGGCATTTTAAGCGTCATTGGTTTTGCTCTCATTCAGCCACGAGTCCAAAGGGCAATAAAAGGAATTGATACCTGCGGCGTTCACAATCTCCATGGTATGCCCGGCATGCTCGGTGGTCTGGCAGCTATTTTTATCGCCCAGAATGTTGTGCCAGGGTTACAAATCAAAGGCGTGTTCGTGACGTTTATTATTGCCTGGATTACCGGCCTTGCTGCAGGCACCATTATATCCTTGTTTGGTTACAGAAAACAATCTTATGAAGATGCTGTAGAATTTATTGTTGAAGAAGAGCATCACTAAGATTTGTTTGTAAAATATATTGCGAAAACCTCCTGTGTTCCGGAACACAGGAGGTTTTTTGTTTTCCAGACAGAAATTATCAGACTAATAGCGCAATTGTGCGGATGGGCAGTAAAAAGCAGATGTGTGCCAAATGAATACAGTCCTCGATTGGGAGTTGACTCTATAGCCATATTCTGATATACCATTGTCATTAGAATTGAATTTTACTCATTTATTACAGGAGTTACCGCGCTATGGATTGGAAGATTCTCATGAGCACCTTTATCACAATTTTTTTGGCAGAACTTGGCGACAAGACACAGCTTGCATCCATCCTTATGACCAGCAAGACGAATAAACCCGTCCTGGTCTTTCTCGGTACCATGCTTGCATTTGCCGTCGTAACGGTCATTGGAGTTGCTGTGGGTACAGTCATCACCAAATTTTTACCCATCAATTTTATCAAGGTAGGTGCGGCTATTGCATTTATTATTATTGGTATCCTTATTTTATTTGGTAAAGTTTGAAATGGGTGGAAAAGACCAGATACATCATGCACGACGTATAGGAAAGGTGGCAAACCTGACCATTTTTCTTGGAATCTTAGGTGTCATTCTCAGCATTCTTGCACTTACGACTAGTCAGGGACTTGCTCAGCGCGGCTATGGATTCGGCTATCTTACGATAGGGTTATTCATGATCGCTTTGGGGTATGGTATCCGTTACCGGTCTCAATACTGCTTTTACGGCACCATAGCTCTGTTTGTGGCACTTGCATGCAATTTTCTAATCAGATTCTTTATCCAACACACGACGTATCTTACCCTCCGGTTGGTTTTATGCAGCTGGGTCTCCTTTCGGCTCATTCACGCCCTTCCTTCAATGCGAATACTCATTGCAACAAATACTTTTCCCGATAAGAACAACCGTTTTATGAAATATTTGCTGAAACAAAAACGAACATGACCATTCTGGACACTATTTATCAGCATAAGGTATCTGAAGTTGAAAAAAACAAAAAACAGGTTCCGCTCCGGGTATTAGAGAAGAGAATGCAAAAAAGGCATGATATGAAATCCTTTGGCAGGGCAATAAAGTCCGACATGAATATCAGCATTATTGCAGAAATCAAGAAGGCATCGCCTTCTCTGGGGGTTATTAGAGAAGATTTTCAACCAGCTGAAATTGCCCGTCTTTATCAAAAAGGTGGTGCTGCGGCCATTTCAGTCCTTACCGATGAAAAATATTTTCAGGGCAAACTATCGTATATCAAGGATGTAAAACAATCCGTAGATTTACCCGTGCTGAGAAAGGATTTCATTATTGATCCTTATCAAATTTACGAGGCCCAATCTGCCGGAGCAGATGCCATATTGCTGATTGCTGCACTTCTATCAGAAGATACCATTCAGCGTTTTTTAAACCTGGCACGTGAGCTGGAAATGGATTGTCTGGTCGAAGTGCATACGGGAGCAGAATTGCAAAAGGTTTTGCAAACGAGCGCTGACATCATTGGTATCAATAATCGCGATCTTGCGACATTCATCGTCAATTTGGAAACCACTTTTCAGCTCAGGCCCATGATACCAGAAGGAAAAATTATTGTTAGCGAAAGTGGGATAAAATCACGGACAGAAATATTGCGATTATTCAATAAAGGAATTAACGCTGTTTTGATTGGCGAGACCTTCATGAAAAGCGGCGATATACCAGCCGCCCTCCATGAGCTCCTGGGAACAACGTAATCATAATTATAGTGAACGGCTTACATAAGATGGCATGCACTATCGTTGCGAGCAACCGGGCTGAAGCCCAAGGTAAAGCGAAGATCAGGCAATCCACCCTTGGGATTGCTTCAGGCCTACGCCTTCGCAAAGACAAATTTTCTTTCCCATTTGCTATAGTTGGGCATCCAGCGCGGCTTTCAGGTCCTTCTTTGATTTAACTCCAATCATTTTATTCACCGCCTGGCCATTTTTAAACAGAATAATCGTTGGTATTGCCGTAATTCCAAATTTAGCCGGGGTGTTGCTGTTTTCTTCTGTATCAAGTTTCCCCACCTTTGCCCTACCCTTATATTCCGTTGCTAATTCGTCTATTATCGGAGCCAGTTGGCGGCAAGGACCACACCAGGAAGCCCAAAAATCTACCAGTACAGGAACATTTGATTTTAATACTTCTCCATCAAAACTTGCATCGGTAATAACCGTGACGTCTCCGGCCATAATCATTCTCCTTTTTCATCTTTTATTTGATAATTGTCACCGATAAAAAGATTGCAGTGACATTCGCCATCACGTTCAATTTCTTCCACGTGATAAAAACACGGACAAATAATTTTCTTATCTCTCTCCTTGTCTCCCGTAACCAAACGACAGGGACAGTAGGCATACCCGAATTTCATCTTGCGCATTACCAGCCCCTTCACGACTCTTTCAACCATTTTGTCATCCGGATTAAGCCTGTAATGGCTATTAGCCGTATAATTGTTAAGCATGTTACGTATTTTTATCTCTTCTTGTTCCCTGTTATCAGCCATATCTTTAACGTACGGAATTGTTTTGCATTCTGATATATTACAGTTTTGCTAGTATTTAATGTAAAGGAATTATTTGTGTATGTCAAATTTAATTTATTTTACCCCGCGGTAACGTCAAAGTCCGTATAAAAGATTCCGAGGAAATCATGAGGCAGAAGAAGGTTGGTAACGGAAGAGGAAAATATGCAGAGAGGTAAGAAATGGGGCAAAAAGGGCCATCAGAGAGCCGAGTCAAAGAAAAATCATGGATACAAAATTCCATTACACTACGATAGCCATTTTGAGCGCATTCTGTTATTTTTTGATTGACAGAAATTATCCATGATGTTATAAAAATTGACAACTAAATAAGTAGTCACGCAAAATCAAAATATTCCGATAAAGGCAAACCCTAAGCGATTAGGGGACGCAAAGCAAAGGGTCTTAAACT
>JAJTXE010000002.1:311158-314506 GCA_021463795.1 Candidatus Brocadia sp.
GATGATGCAAACCACTCCCAATATGGTATCTTTATTATGCACAACGGTAATGACCCGGAGGGAATCCGGCTTCAGGGAGTCACCTTATATGACATTGCCCCGACGATATTACATTACTTAGGTATCCGCGTCCCCGAAGATATGGAAGGGAAAGTCATATCACGGTGTTGAGCGAATCTACTCCTGAGTTTCCTTCCAGAAGGGAGATTGAGGGATGGGTATTGTGAAGGTGGTCTTTGTTGTAAGTTCATGTTCAGGAATTTCGATTACCCCCCCATAATCTCTCCCGTAAACGGGGGAAAACAGGGGGGCTCCGGAGGCTTAATACAATGTACAGGAATTATAAATTTTTGTAATGCCACGCTAAAAAATACAGATTACAGTCATTTTAAGATACTGAAAGAGGATATACTAAATGAACAAAGGTTTTACGGTTTGGTTTACGGGCTTATCAGGTGCAGGGAAATCTACCCTCTCCCAGCTTCTGGGGAAGAAACTCAAAGAATTTGGACGAAATGCTGAAATCCTGGATAAAGACCTGGTCAGTGCAAACCTCTGCCAGGATCTGGGTTTGACGAAAGATGACCGTGATGTTTGTATCCAAAGGATTGCTTTTGTCTGTAAGTTACTCACGAGAAACGGTGTGGCAGTTCTTTCTCCTGCGATCTCTCCTTACCGTGAGGTCAGAGAAACGGCACGGAATGAGATTGGGCATTTTGTTGAGGTGTATGTAAAATGCCCCCGGGAGGTATGTGTGGAACGGGCAGTGAAGGGGTTATCCGGGAGGGCGCTAAAAGATAATGTGAAGGAATTTGCAGGGATTTCAGATCCTTACGAAGAGCCGCTTAACCCCGATGTGGTGGTAGAAACTGATAAAGAAACTATAGAAGAATCTGCAAATAAGATTGTACAAAAATTAATAGAACTTGGTTACATAAGCCAAACAGGGTCGGCCGGACACGTCTATTCACCGGAAGAAGAAGATAAGATAAAGGAAAGGTTGTCGCGGCTGGGGTATCTCTAATCATTTTTTCATTTCTTTGGTGAAAGGAGTTGTTGCAGCTATGTTTCGTTATGAAACGGATGTGCGTTATTTTGTACCTGTTTTCTCTGCATAGGCTGATTCCACTATCTTTTTCGTCTTCGCTGCAAGTTTGATAATGAGTTTATCCAGCCTGGGATTCAGGATAGGGCCCGCAGCCTTAGCAATAAGGCCAAGAAGGGCATTGTCAAACTTCAAATGAGCGGACGTATTCACCATTTCATATGGGCCCGCCTCGTCATTTTGTGTTGTGTACTCAACCTCCAAAACAATAGCGCCGGAAAAATTAAAAAAAACCTTGGCGTTGCCATGTCCCAGATAGGTTACCTTGTGAGGCTGCTGTTCCACTAAAGCAAACTCACCTGTGATCTTTTTCGATGGCATTTGTATGCCATATCGTCCTTTCCCTCTGACCTCAAGGATCAAATCTTTTTTCTTAAAATCTTTTCCGTGTTTGGTGAGTTCCTCTACATGTTCCATAAAATATTCGAGCGTTTTCTGGTCGGTACGGACTGGAAGTGGCTTCTGAATTCTTGTGATGGTGCTGTTACCAATGATGTCGTGCGCCCGGTTGGTTTGCTCAGATGCCGGGCACAAGGTGCTGGTAAGTGATGTGCAGATGAGCAACGTCAGACAGGTCACAGAAAAGCAAATATTTTTTCCTGCCAGTGGCGTGTAACAAAGTTTATACCACCAGGTAGCTATGATATTTCTGTGTATTCCGTAAGAACGAAATGCTTGCAACATTGTAATATAATTAAATGAGAAGTGGGGGATGCTGTCTGATGTACAAGAGAATACAAGACGGAAACGGAAGTCATCACAAGGGCACTACGTCCAGAATATACGGAGTGCCCCGATATACGATGAAAATTACAGAGATGCTGGTCTAATTGCTCTCCTTTACCACACGGCCATGAACATGTTGAATCGGCCTTGCGTCATGCTTGAATAGCGAATGAAATTTGTGCAACCCTGCTGCCGACACCTCAATTGGCGTCTTTAAGATTAACCAATTCACGTTTTCCGTGCATGGTGGTGTTGTAAGTGAACCCGGATAGGCATAATATGCTTTGGTATTCTTGGGAAGGAGCTGGCTTGCGCATATCTTTATATCAGAAACAATATGTTCTGTGCCCACATCTTTTGGAAAGTTGCTCCACAGGGTTTTTATGAAGGCATTTTCTTTGCCCTTGTCAATGAGCACGGCGACCACTGCGAGATGGCCATGGTCACCCTTGTGTACTAAATGCGCCTCCATATCGTAATGTTTCCCATGTATGACGTGCTCACTTGGCGTATGAAAGTGAAACTGCACAAGGTCATATTTCTTATGGCCGATAGTTATGTAACTACCCTTTTCATAGTTGACCTGAATGGTGTGACCATTGTTGATGATCTTTAAAGGGGTTGGGTGGTAATGAAAGATGATCTCGTCCAGTTTGGCCTTTTCTGTTACGGTAATACTGATAGGTGATTGCATGTCGCCAATTTTGCAGTGCCATTTTTCGAGCACGAATCTGTCCCAATGGTCAGGCCCCGTCTCCCCTTCGTAATCCCAGTGGACTGAAGGGCTTTGTGTGCCTGAATTGGCTGGCACATCTGTTAGTCCAAGAAAAGAAAGAGACAAGAACGTTATTACTAAAATAACCTGTTTTATGGCATTCATCGTTTCTCCTTTCTCTATAATAATGAAATTAGTCCTTCATCGACTGTTTACAATAGAGTAATAGTGGCAAGGGCTACCGTGCTATTACGGGGGTTTGAAATTCCTGAGCATGAAAATACTGGTCATTTGATAAAATCGCCCTCTCGAAAATTTTGCTTTTTATAGCATTCTTACGGTTTTCTGTCAATTGAGAAATTTTACAGATGTTTCATTTCAGGATGAGTTATGTATTGACAGCCGATATGTGGTTTATTATTATTCAAAATGGCACATTCTATCTACGCAAAATTAAATATTCCTGGATCTTAAATATCTTATTTTTTACCTGCCTGGTTAACACATGATTGAAGACATGCAGGGGGGAAGGAACGGACAACTTCTATGCGAAAAATTAATTCAATGTTTTTGTGTTGTGTGTTTATGTTGATGCTTTGCCTTGACGGGAGGGGGCTATGCGGTGATGGGGTGGAAAAGGGAGAAGAACGATTTTTAACAAATATCCGTCAATTAACGTATCAGGGGAAAAGCGCCGGTGAGGGATATTTTTCACCAGACGGGAAATATCTGATATTCCAGAGCGAACGTGATCCCGAAAATCCTTTTTACCAGATTTATCTGATGAGTCTGGAAACCGGGG
>JAJTXE010000002.1:314527-330649 GCA_021463795.1 Candidatus Brocadia sp.
AGTCCTTCATCGACTGTTTACAATAGAGTAATAGTGGCAAGGGCTACCGTGCTATTACGGGGGTTTGAAATTCCTGAGCATGAAAATACTGGTCATTTGATAAAATCGCCCTCTCGAAAATTTTGCTTTTTATAGCATTCTTACGGTTTTCTGTCAATTGAGAAATTTTACAGATGTTTCATTTCAGGATGAGTTATGTATTGACAGCCGATATGTGGTTTATTATTATTCAAAATGGCACATTCTATCTACGCAAAATTAAATATTCCTGGATCTTAAATATCTTATTTTTTACCTGCCTGGTTAACACATGATTGAAGACATGCAGGGGGGAAGGAACGGACAACTTCTATGCGAAAAATTAATTCAATGTTTTTGTGTTGTGTGTTTATGTTGATGCTTTGCCTTGACGGGAGGGGGCTATGCGGTGATGGGGTGGAAAAGGGAGAAGAACGATTTTTAACAAATATCCGTCAATTAACGTATCAGGGGAAAAGCGCCGGTGAGGGATATTTTTCACCAGACGGGAAATATCTGATATTCCAGAGCGAACGTGATCCCGAAAATCCTTTTTACCAGATTTATCTGATGAGTCTGGAAACCGGGGACACTAACAGAATTTCTCCAGGAACAGGAAAAACCACCTGTTCGTTTTTCAGACCCAATTCTGACGAGGTGCTCTTTGCGTCAAGCCACCTTGACCCTGATGCAAAGGCAAAACAGCAGGCGGAAATTGAATTCCGCGCTTCAGGCAAAAAACGCCGTTTTACGTGGGACTATGACCCCCAGTACGACATCTTTTCCTCCAAACGCGATGGCAATGCATTGAAGCGTTTAACAAACGCACTTGGGTATGATGCGGAAGGCGCTTACTCTCCGGACGGAAGTAAAATTGTATTTTGTTCACTGCGTGATGCGTATCCCATAAAAAAGCTTTCACCGGAAGATCAAAAGCGCATGGAAACCAATCCAGGCTACTTTGGGGAGATCTATATTATGAACGCCGATGGCTCTGATCAGAAACGATTAACCACCTCAGATGGATATGACGGAGGGCCATTTTTCAGCCCTGATGGTGAACGGATTATCTGGCGGCATTTCAGCGAGAGTGGCATGCTGGCAGATATCTACACCATGAAGATTGATGGATCGGATGTGTGCCGGCTGACCGATTTTGGGTCAATGTCCTGGGCTCCTTACTATCACCCATCGGGTGAGTACGTCATCTTTCACTCGAATAAACAGGGATTCACAAATTGTGAACTCTTTCTTGTTGATACCCGTGGAGAAAAAGAGCCCGTACGCGTAACGTTTACGGACCGGTTTGATGGTTTGCCGGTATTTTCACCTGATGGTAAACAGCTTTCCTGGACTTCCGGACGTACCGCAAACAGTGATTCTCAATTATTTATGGCTGCCTGGAATCATGAAGCAGCACGGGAGGCCTTACAATTATCCGGCAAAAGGTCTGCTTCTCAGGCAATACCGCAGACTTACCCTGCCGATAAGATGAATCAAGGCGCCGGAACTGACCCTGTACGGAAACAACATGATGAGAGCATGAGCGGGACATACCGGTTTTCACCGGACATTACTTCCTCTGATCTTCGTGCACAGGTGCAATACCTGGCTTCTGATGGATTGGAAGGCAGGATGACGGGTAGCCGGGGCACGCAAATGGCCGCTCATTATATTGCCGGCTATTTTAATGAGATTGGATTAAGGCCGCTTAATGGTACGGGCAGTTATTTTCAGGAATTTCCTTTTGTCTCAGGATCGAAATTGATCCCGGATCAAAACTACTTTCAAATAATAAGAGAGGGGAAGGGAACGGAAACGGCGTCGTTTGAGATCGAAAAAGATTTTCTCCCCCTGGCGTTTACTGCCAATGGTACGGTGGAAGGAGAGGTGGTTTTTGCCGGCTACGGACTGTCCATTGCGGGAAACGAAGGGCATCGATATGATTCATATGCCGGTATTGACGTAAAAGATAAAGTGGTGCTGATTCTGCACCACGTCCCTGAAAAGGTTGATCTGAAGAGACACCTCGAACTCAGCCGGTATGCCGGCTTGCGTTATAAAGCGCTGCTGGCGCGTGAACGCGGTGCGAAGGCACTTTTAGTTGTCATTGGCCCGGGTTCTGCCGGCTCAGGAAAATTGATCCCGCTTTCCAGTGATAAGGCATCCGCAGGATCGGGAATCAGCGTGGTCTCTATAACTGGCATGATGGCCGAAACGCTCTTTGCTGGTTCCGGTAAAAATCTTGGAACCGTCCAAACGGGACTGGATGTGGAAAATCCACAGATCGAGGGGAGTTTTCCTTTACCGAAGGTGAGGGTAAAGATTGCCACTGCGGTTGAGCAAATAAATGAAACAGACCGTAACGTCCTTGGTTTTTTATCGCCCGGCGAAGGAAGCAACAGTGCTGAGTGTATTATCATTGGTGCTCACTATGACCATATCGGATACGGAGGCGCCGATTCGCTGGCGCATAAGGGTGAAGAAGGCCAGATACACAATGGCGCCGATGATAATGCATCGGGTGTATCTATCGTGCTGGAATTAGCCTCTTCCCTTGCTGAAGAACGAAGAAAGAATCCCCAGGCACTGAAGCGCGGAATTGTGTTTGCCCTCTGGTCTGGGGAGGAAATGGGATGTCTTGGATCTTCCTTTTTTACCAGACATCCCATGGTTCCTCTGAAAAACGTTATTGCATACATGAATTTCGATATGGTGGGACGGCTGAGGGAAAACAACCTGATTGTCGAGGGCGTTGGTTCGTCAAACACCTGGGCTCGTCTCATAGAAAAATCCAATGTAAAGGCGGGATTTCATGTAAAATTGATTCATGACCCGTACCAACCCTCCGATGTCAGCTCATTTTACCCGAAGGGTATACCGGTAGTCCATTTCTTTACCGGTAGTCACGAGGATTACAACCGGCCTACGGATGATGCAGCAACCCTGAATTATGACGGTATGGTAAAGATTGCTGAATTTACGCGAAACATGGCGCTGGATTTGGTTCAACTGGCAGAGCGTCCGGATTATATAAAGGTTAAGCTGTCGGAAGGACAGAATGTGGAAAAGGTTACGCGGAGGACTTCCTGGGGGACGATACCGGATTTTGCCGCTGAAACAAAGGAAGGGGTAAAGATCAATACGGTGAAAAAGGATGGACCTGCAGATAAGGCAGGTATGAAAGACGGAGATATTGTTGTCGAAATTGCAGGGAATAAGATTACCAATCTTTACGATTATAATTACCTGATGGATATTGCGGGGTCCGGCAAGCCCATCGAAGTAACCATACTCAGGAATGGTAAGCGTGAAATATTGACCATTGTGCCGGTAGCGCGCAAGTAGCCTGCATGTCTTCACGATTTTTCCTGGAACCGCATGCCAGACAAGTTCTCACAAAAGGAAGGTGTCTTTGCTGTTTCTTAAACGGGTTGCTTAGTATGGAAAAGAGTTTCAGGTGGATGGGGGTTTCCTGAGACAGAATACTTTTTGTCTTTTAAAGGAGCATGAGATGAAAAAATTTTTAAGAACAAATTTTATTGCGTTTAGCTTAACGGGTACGATAGCCGGACACGTTTATGCAGGATGGCGTCCGTCAGAAGCGGATACTGCAACGGCTCACGAAGTTGACATCACACAAACATACGCAGCAAAGACCATCACAGATTTTAAAAATTACTATCCTTATTTGGATATCTATTTTGAAAGGGCATACGGTTACGCGGTGTTTCCAACGGTAACAAAAGGGGGGTTGGGTATAGGTGCTGCCCACGGTAAAGGGGATGTTTTTGAAAAGGGAAGCTTCATTGGCACCGCAAATATGACACAAGTGACTTTTGGTGCACAAATTGGCGGTCAGCAATACAGCGAGATCATTTTTTTTAAGGATAAGGTCGCCCTTGAAGACTTCAAGGCTAATAAGGTTAAATTAGGGGCACAAGCTTCTGCAATAGCTGCCACCTCCGGGGTTTCTGCAGATGCAGCTTATAGTGCAGGTGTTGCAGTCTTTACCTTATCAAAAACGGGTTTAATGTACGAGGCATCGATAGCGGGGCAAAAATTTACCTTTAAACCGAAGTAATAGTATCTTCTAAAAAATAGGCAACAATTTCTTGTCGTAAAAGAAATAAAACGTTTATTACCACCCGAGATGAATGAGGATTTTGCGAAAACCCTGGGTTTTCATTCGCTGGACGACTTAAAATCCCATATGCAAAAACGGGTTGAAACTGATAAAAAGAGATGGGTCGAAGACGACCTGAAAAATCAGATACTTGATATCCTGTTAGATCAGACAAAAGTTGAATTACCTCAGGATTTTTTAAGTTATCATACCGATCAAAGGGTATATAAACATCAATTGGATCTATTAAACAGGGGCGTTCCTTTAGAAGAGATCCAAAAACAGACAGAAATGATCAAAAGTGCATCGGCTGAATCGGTAATGCGAGAGTTAAAAGCGTCACTGATCATGAATTACATTGCTGAAAAAGAGAAAATATTCGTCACCGAAAACGAAGTTGAACAACGAATTGCCAGTATCGCAAGGGCTTATAATACGGATACGATGCGGGCTCGCAAACAACTGGAACGACAAGGAAATTTATCCTATTTGCGAAGCGATATGCGTGAGGGAAAGGTAATGAATCTACTTATTAAGGAAGCCAAAATAGCTGAATAAAGGTTTAGCGAAATCCATTGGGAAAGAAGTAACCATTATGGAGAAAGGGAGTTTTCGTGTATAAAGAGTATTTGTCGTATCTGGAAAATGGTGAATTTCCTCTTGAAAAATCAAAGGTTTCATATGGCAGCCTTTTTGTTCCATATGTTGTTGAAAAAACCGGATATGGCGAGAGGCATTATGACATATTTTCAAGGTTGCTCAAAGACCGCATTATTTTTATTGGCTCAGCTATTGAGGATACCTTGGCAAATCTGGTAATAGCGCAGATACTGTTTCTTCAGAATGAGAATAAGAATCAGGATATTAATGTTTACATCAATTCACCAGGAGGATCCATTACCTCCGGGCTGGCTATTTACGATACCATGCAATTTGTCCAATGCGATGTAGCAACCTTTTGCATTGGTCAGGCATACAGTATGGCAGCGATACTCCTTGCCGGCGGAACGAAGGGAAAGCGTTTTGGCCTTCCGCATACCCGTATCATGCTCCATCAGCCGTGGGGTGGTATGAGAGGTACTGCAACAGACATAAGCATTCAGGCAGAGGAGATTCTGAGAATGAAAAAATGTCTGAATGAGATCCTGGTAAAACATACCGGACAGCCTATGGAGCGCGTAGAGGCAGATGTTGACCGTGATTTTTACATGTCATCTCAAGAGGCAAAGGCTTATGGGCTGGTTGATGAGGTGATAGAGTCGTTGAGAGACAAAAAGAAGTAAGCATTATTTTAAAAAGCAGAAAGTTTTAAATAAAGGACACGTAAACGCGTGTCCTTTTTTGTTTAAACAGATAATTAACAATTTTGTTCGTCTGATTGCTCGTTCTTGTATCACTTTTGCTTAAATAATTCTCGCCTTTCATTTGTAATGTAAGCATGCGTTATTTCATAATTGTTATGTTATAAGCATTTAAGATGTATTATTTATATTATAACAAATTTATTAAATATTGGTTTGTATTTTGCTTGTATTATTCGTCACACGCGTGTTTGTAATTGATGGTCTTTACATGGTTATTTTAAAAATTTTAGAAGGAGGAGACTATTTATGCTTATGGTTTGTAAATCATTTTGCGTCTTTGTTTTTGTATGTGTAGTTGGTTATGTATGCCAAACAAATATTTGTCTTTCTGCAAATGAGATAGAAGGAAAGGTTAATATTAATACGGCAACTGAAGAACAGATTTCTGTCTTGCCGGGCATTGGTCCAAAATTGGCCTCAGAGGTGATTAAGTATAGAAACACCATCGGTAAATTCGGGGCAATTGAAGATCTCAAAAAGGTAAATGGTGTAGGTGATAAAAAATTAGAGAAGATTAGAAATTTTGTTGTTGTGGAAGGAGAAACTACCATTAAGTCAGCAAAGGTTGCGAAGAGTGAAAAAGGACAAAAATAAAACAAAATGAAGTAAGATAAAAGGGTATATTGTATTATTAAGGTTTTAAATTAAGAAGAGGATAGACCTTCCGGGTCTATCCTCTTCTTTTTGTAAAAGTGACCAATGATCGTGTGGAAAAAATTTTCATTTAAAAAACACCTTTTTTCTATATAATAGATTATTTGATTAATGTCTTTGCCATTTTATAATGAAAGAGGGGATATTAAGAACTATGCGTTTTTATGTTAAATCCACATTGTCATTGCTGGTTGGTTTGTTTCTTGTAACTTTAAACGTTTCTTATGCAAGTGACCCCAAAGAATGGTCTCCTACAAGAAAACTTCCTGTAGATAAGAGACCAAATAATATCCTGGATTTACCTATTACCGTGCCGGGTGACGTGAGAGCAAGCCAGTTTTTTAGTCCAATATCTTGTGGTGCTTGCCATCCTGAAATATACAAGATGTGGAGTGGATCAACCCATGCGAATGCGTGGAGGAATCCGCTTTTTCAAGCCCTTTATAACTTAGGGAAAAAAACTGCCGAAGGGGAGTCGGAGAAGAAAAATATAGAATCATGCGTACGCTGTCATATACCTATTGGGCATAGCAGTGGAGATGAAACGCTTCCATCGCCTGACGACGAAAAAGGGGGGGTCATTTGTGACTTTTGCCATTCCGTTAAAGCAACTAGTGGTATTGGAAATGCTCCTTATATACTAAGTCCTGGTAATGCAGCAGCAATGGAAGGGGGGACCAAATATGGTCCTTTTGACGATTGTCCTGAAACAATTCACCAAAGTAAATATTCTGAGCTGCACACCAGATCAGAGTTTTGCGGGGGTTGTCACGATGTATCACATGCAGGAAACGCGATCCTTATTGAACAAACATACACAGAATGGGAGCAGAGTCCTTACAATACAGGTGATCCTAAAACGTCTGTGCATTGCCAGGACTGTCATATGAGACAACGTCCCGGTTATCCAAGTACCGGTAGTACCGAGCGTCCCGATAATCCCGGTTTTGCGTCTCCTGAGATTATGGGTGGGAAAAAGCGTCCGCACATATGGACCCATTACTTTGTTGGTGGAAGCACAAATCCTGTATCATTACCAGCAGGTTCTGACATAAACAAGCAATTAGCAATAGACAGGTTGAAAAATGCGGCAACCCTGGAGGTTTCTCTTGCGTCGGAAAACAAAAAAGATGACGTGCTCAAATTTGGTGTCATCATTAAAAATACAGGGGCAGGTCACTATTTGCCAACGGGACTCACTGAATTGAGACAAATGTGGTTGAGCGTTTCTGTAACAGATGCGGAGGGCAGGCATCTGTATCAAAGCGGAATGGTGGATGAAAAAGGAGTTATTGATCCCAACACAACGTTATATCATACCGTGTTTGGTGATAAGGACGGGAAACCGACGCTTCATGTATGGTCTGCGACACAAATTCTGTCCGATAATCGGGTTCCACCCAAAGGTCAAAAAGAAGAGAGCTTTACTTGCCTGATTCCCAAAGATGCTAAATCACCACTCAAAATAACTGCGGTACTTAATTATCGAAGTGCACCTCAGGAAGTAGTAGATGCCCTCTTAGGTGAAAAATCTGTAAAATTTCCTATAGTCGATATGGCAGAGGTATCAAAGGAAATTAGCCTGTAAGAAGGAGAAGGCGGAGAAACTTTTGACGGATCTGGCAGACAGAGATTGAACATAGCTATTATTACCTTAACGGAAGAGGGGCTAAAAACTGCACGAAAAATTGGAACAGGTTTCAATCCACCACCATTGGTCTATGTGTTCAAGAAAATAGGAGACGATAATAATTCTCTTGATGAGAACAAGAGATATCCCCATGTCATACTTTTTTCCGAACCACTTCATCAACTGGTAAACAGGGTCTTCAGGCAATATGATGGAATTGTCTTTATAATGGCGATGGGGATTGTTGTACGAATGATTGCAAAAAATATCCGGGATAAATATACCGATCCCGCGGTGGTGGTGGTTGATGACGTCGGTCGTTTTGTTATCAGCGTCCTCTCCGGCCATGAAGGAGGCGCCAATCTGTTGACCCACCATATTGCCGCCATTTTGCATACTGATGCGGTAATTACCACCGGCACAGAAGCAAAGAAGGATGTTATTATCGGTATCGGTTGCAAAAAAGGGGTTGATTCAGAAGCTGTCAAACACTCCATTTCTCATGCTCTCCATATGGCCAATCTTACGTTAGAACGGGTCAGACTGCTCGCTACTATCGAGATCAAGTCTGGAGAGCCTGGTCTCTTGCAGGCTGCGGAGGAATTGGATATTCCGTTAAGGATCGTTTCCTGCCAGGAAATTGGTGCATGTGCTAAAGATCACAGCAAGTCAAATTTTGTTAAGGAAAAAATCGGGGTGTGGGGAGTGTGCGAGCCCGCTGCACTCCTTTCGGGGAGGAAGACTGAATTATTACTGAAAAAACAGAAGTTTCCGGGGGTGACAGTAGCCATTGCCCGGGAAAACTTTATGTGGTAGGCATCGGCCCTGGAGCGAGGAACGAGATTAGTCAGAGGGCATTGGATGCATTAAAAAATTCTGAGACGATCGTTGGCTATAAACTGTATATCGAACTGGTAAAAGATATTATAAAAACCAAGCAGATCATTGCCACTGCCATGCGCAAAGAGATTAAGCGCGTAGAAATGGCAATTCAAGAAGCCTTAACGGGAAAGACTGTGTCCATCATTAGCAGTGGGGACCCTGGTGTTTATGGCATGGCCGGGCTTGTGCTGGAAGTGATTGCCCGGCAAAACAGAGATTTGCCTGTAGAGATTATTTCTGGTATTCCTGCTGCAAATGCCGCTGCCGCAGTATTAGGCGCGCCTCTTATGCATGATTATGCCGTTATTAGCCTCAGCGATTTGCTCACACCGTGGGAGACCATTGAAAAACGGGTGAGGTGTGCCGCTGAGGCAGATTACGTCGTCGTGCTATACAATCCAAAGAGTTCTCAAAGGGACTGGCAGATTGAAAAAACGACCCATATCCTCCTTCAACATAAACGACCATCTACCCCCGTGGGCATCGTGAAAGGTGTGTCTCGTGATGAGACAGACGGCCTGAAGGATATCATAACCGTGAGGGTAAGGAGATAGTCACTTATTCGATCTGAGCATCAAAAGTAGAAGAAGGAATAATTATGATTCAATATAAAAGAGAAATTTAGAGATAATCACAGGAGCAGACCATATGAAACATCTTTGTCTCTGGGGCGTAAAGGTTTTTATCCCACTGATTTTGTTCGGCATATGCGCTTCACCTGCATACTCCCAGGAGCATGTGTGGAGGGAACTCAATGATAAAACCATCTCGCTTTTACAGAAAAAGAGATATGCTGACGCAATAAAAGCGGGTGAAGAGGCATTAAAGGTAGCGAAGAAAACCTTTCCGTCTGGCAGTGCCCGCATTGCCGATTCGATGAACTTGCTGGGAATATTATACAGAACCTATGGCAGATATGCTGAAGCCGAGCCACTGTTTCATCAGGCACTCGCTTTATACAAAGAATCATTCGGCCACACCCACCCTGATGTTGCAAAGGTCTTGCAAGAGCTTGCGGAGACGTTTTTTCTTCAGGATAAATACGGCAAGGCGGAGACATTTTACAAACAATCTCTTGCCATATATGAGCAAGCGTTTGGTCAGGATCATCCCAGTACTGTTAACGTCCTGAACAGATTGGGCGAGCTTTATCAAGACCAGAAGAAATACGCCGAAGCGATACCGTTTTACAAAAGGGCATTGACTATCGAAGAAAAAAACCTCGCTTCTGATCATCCTGGCCTTGCCTCTGCAATGAACAATCTGGCAACACTTTACCACTACCAGGGAGAAAACACCATGGCAGAGGCCCTTTATACAAAGGCGCTTGGAATCTATGAAAAGGAATATGGTAAAGATCATCCCCTTATTGCAACTATATTGGAGAAAATGGCAGCGTTTTATGAGAGTACCGGAAGGAAAGACGAAGCGAAACAAGCAACAGAAAGGGCAAAACAGATTTATTCAAATTATCAAAAATAATTTTTTTAAAACAGAAAATAACTAAGATATATACGGTCATTATTCTCAAAACGGAGGAGACATGAGTATAAAGATTATGAAAAAAGCTGTATTTATCTGTTTATGGATAACGGGTGATCAATATTCAATTGTTCTTCCAATACTGCCACTCTCAAGCGAAACTACTCCGAAACCAAACCGGAATCGATTTTTCAAAAATCCTGTAGCTTGAATAAGTAAGGTTTTCTGTTATAGTATAAAAGATTTATGAATATTTTTTTGTACGGGTAATTTTACCGTTGTTTCGCATCCGGGTCTTTGTGGTATCGATTTCGTCTTAGTTACAGATAAGGACTTGCAAAAGAGGAAGTATTCAGGAAGACACTATTTTATCGGATAAAAAGGAGAACGACATGTTCCAGGGATCGTTTGTGGCATTAGTAACGCCTTTTCAAAATGGACAGGTTGACTATCAAAAATTGAAAGAGCTTGTCGAATTTCACGTTAAAAATGGGACACAAGGGATTGTTCCCTGTGGTACAACGGGTGAATCTGCCACCCTTTCGTTTGATGAACACGAAAGGATAATTGGTGAGGTTGTAAGCATGGTTGCAGGCAGGATAAAGGTTCTGGCAGGTGCCGGTTCAAACAATACGATGGAAGCCCTCCGTTTGACCAAGCACGCTAAAAAAATGGGGGCAGATGGAGCGCTGCTTATCACACCTTACTACAATAAACCAACACCAGCGGGGCTGTACCGGCATTACCAATTGATTGCTGAGGCGGTTGATATTCCAATTGTCATGTACAACGTTCCATCCAGAACGGGCATCTCTATTTTGCCGGAAACGGTGGCACGGCTTTCTGAGATCAAAAATATCGTTGGAATTAAAGAGGCCAGCGGAAGCCTTGATCAAACAACACAGATATTGCAGCTGTGTAATATTACCGTTCTTTCGGGAGATGACTCTCTTACCTTGCCTATTATGTCGGTGGGGGGAAAGGGGGTAATATCCGTGGTTGCCAACGTTGTCCCGGCGGACACGGCTGCATTAACCCGTTACTGCCTCGAGGGTAATTTTGACGCAGCCAGAAAGTGCCATTATAAGCTTTTTCCCTTATGCAAAAGTATGTTTTTTGAGACGAATCCGATTCCGGTGAAAACGGCAATGAGAATGCTGGGAAGGATAAATGGGGAAATGCGTTTGCCTCTTTGTGATATGACCAAAGAACATGATGACCAGTTAATGCGTGCCTTGAAACAATACGGTCTCATGTCCTGACCTGAAAGAGCCAGAAGGGTATTAGTCCTCCGTATATTCACGAAAGGGGATTTCAGATTGTTTCTCTTCGTTAAACGAAGTGCAGGTTGTGATGACAAGACTTATATGATAAAGGAGAAAATGATATGCCGAATTATGATCCATACAGAAGGCCGCAGGAAATCCGTCTTGAAGACATACCGTGGGGATCGATAAAAAAGTTTATACCGCCGTCGTTGATTATTATTTTCATTATCATTACCGGTTACACTTCCTTTTATACCGTCAAGGCAAATGAAGAGGCGGTGATTCTGCGATTTGGCCGGTATGCGGAAACGGCAGGTCCTGGACTCCACTCAAAAATTCCTTACGGCATTGACCGGGTGCTGAAGGGAGAGGTAAAACGTATCTACAACGAAGAATTCGGATTCAGGACAGAGCTTCGCGGAGCGTCTTTCACGGTCAATTATGATTATCCGGACGCAGTCGAAGAGAAATTGATGCTGACCGGTGATCTTAACTGTGCAGAGGTGCATTGGGTTATCCGGTATAAGATAAAAGCAATAGAGGAGTTCTATTTTAATGTAAGAAATGTACGTGAAACGATTCGCGGGGTTTCGCAAGCGGTTATGCGGACATTGGTAGGGGACCGTTCTATCGACGAGGTGTTAACGATCGGACGTACCGAGATAGAGCAAAAAGCCAGGGAAGATATTCAGACTATTCTGGATAGTTACCAGTGCGGTATCGACATCCAGACGGTATTGCTGAAAGGAGTCGATCCACCGGCGCCGGTGAAGGATGCATTTAATGCGGTAAATCAGGCAATTCAAATCAGAGACAGAATTGTCAACGATGCCGAAGGTCAGAAGAATAAAACACTGCCGGCGGCAGAAGGAAAAAAGGAACAGGTAATCAAAGAGGCCGAAGGATACCGGATTCGGAGGGTAAACGAGGCTACCGGAGATGTCAAGGCATTCCTGGCCGTATTTGAGGAGTATAAAAAGGCTGAGGACGTAACCCGCCGCAGGCTCTTTCTGGAAACTATGGCAAAGATTATTCCCAAATGTGAAAAGCTTTATATTTTCGACAAAGATATCAAAGGTTTTTTACCAATCCTGGGACTTAATGAGGAAGGTATAAAGAAATGAAAAAAGCAGTTATCATCATTACCATCATTGTTGTGGCTGTTGTGATTATCTGTTTAAAGGCATCACTCTATGTTGTGGATGTGAGACAGCAGGCCGTCATTACCCAGTTTGGGAAGCCTGTCAAAACCGTCACTGATCCGGGCCTTTGCGTAAGAACCCCCTTTATCCAGGAGGTCAAATATTTTGATAAGAGGCTTCTGGAATGGGGCGGAGAACCGAGCGATATTCTGACGCGGGACAAAGAGAATATAGGGGTAGGCACCTGGGCACGATGGAAAATTGCAGAATCGCTGAAGTTCTATACCTCCCTTGGTACAGAAGACCGCGGCATGCGTCTGTTAGACGAAGTAATCGAATCGGCGGTAAAGAATGTGGTCAGTGCTTATACCTTAAAGGAAGTGCTCAGGAATACCAACCGGAAGCTCGAATATACGACAAAGGAGCTCGAAGAGGCGGAGGATATTAAAAAGGTGCAGATTACCATGGGCCGCGATAAGATCAGTGAAGAAATAAAGAAGATGGCCTCACGCGCACTGGAAGGCCGGTATGGAATTGAATTAGTAGATGTCCGTATCAAGTATATTAATTACGTGGAGGCGGTCATTCCCAAGATATATGACCGTATGCGTTCTGAACGCATACGTATTGCAAATAAGTACGAATCAGAGGGGCGGAAGGAAGAGGCGGAGATTCTGGGTTCTATGAAAAGAGAGTTGGAACGTATCGAGTCAGAAGGGTATCGCACAGCGGAGGAAATCAAGGGACAAGCTGACGCCGAAGCGGTGAAGATCTATGCTGAAGCATACGAAAAAGCGCCCGAATTTTATTCCTTTACTAAAACACTGCAAACCTACGAATCTACATTTGATAAGCAGACGCATCTCATCCTTACCACGGAGGGAGACTACTTCAGGTATTTAAAAAGTTTCCGGCACGAAGGTATGCCCGGACAAGAGTAAAGAATTATCATAACGCAGCAAAACTGCACCAAATCCCCCCTTGGCAAAAAGGGTGTTGGTGGGTTGTGAAAAAATTTGGTAAAAAAGTCTTATACGGTAATACGATATAGCTGTACTGGTATCAATTCTTTTTACCGTGAGTGAAAATTAAGAAGCCGTGGGAAAAGATATGCAAAATCAAAGTAAAGTTCATGAAATCAAAACACGTGTCCGTTACCAGGAGACCGATCAGATGGGGATTGTCTATTATGCCAATTTCTTTGTTTATTTTGAGATGGGACGGACGGAGTATTTGAGGAATCTTGGGTTGCCATATTCGATGTTAGAAAAGGAGCATATCTATTTTCCCGTTACTGAAGCGCACTGCAGATTCCGCTCGCCTGCCCTGTATGATGATATTCTTGTTATCCACACCTGGATTTCAGAACTGAAACACGCCACCTTAGAGTTTAGCCATAACGTAATCCGTGATGGTGATAATACCCTTATTGTGGAGGGTGTTACAAAACTGGCGTGCCTCAATGCAAACCGCAAACCGGCTCGTATACCGGATAAGCTAAAAAGACTTTTGGAATTTGATTCTGAAGGATATGAAAAATCTGAATATTGGAGCCTTCATGGACAGGAATGGCTTAAGCAACAACAAGAGAGATTTCCCCTATACTGGCACGAGCATACATGGAAGTGTCCGAATTCTCCCGTCGTGGGTGTTTCGTGGTACGAAGCAGATGCCTTTTGCCAATGGCTAACTAAAATCAGTAATGATAGGTACACATATCGTCTTCCTACCGAACAGGAATGGCAGGCAGCAGCGGCCGGTTTTGACAAGAGAGAATATCCCTGGGGTAAGGAGTGGGATAAGATGAGATGCAATAATGGGGAAACTGGTCTGCAAAAAAACTCACCAGTGGGTATTTTCAAAAAAGGAGACACACCGGAAGGTGTCTCGGACATGGCAGGAAATGTCTTGGCATGGACGGATAGCTGGTATGAAAAGGATATAACACGTGTTGTGCGCGGCGGCTCGTGGAGCGATGTAGGTGTCGTCTGCCGGTGCGCCATCCGCGGCCGTAACCATCCGGACGACCGTTTCAGCTATGCCGGATTTCGTTGCGTCAGGACGCTTACCCTTTTACCGCCGAAGGCGGTCGGATTTTGAAATTTTTTGGATAGTTTCGGAGATGAAATTAGGCATTCGGCGACTTTCCCCCCCCTGTTTCCCCCCGTTTACGGGGGGATTATGGGAGGGCGATTGAAATTCCTGAACGTTAATGTTTAAATTGATATGGCTACAACACTCTATAAACGAAAAAAGAAAGTTGTCATTGCGAGCGGAGCGAAGCAATCCAGACCAGAGAGATTGCTTTGGGCTATCGCCCTCGCAATGACAACGCACAATATGTCATCAAAAGCATAGCCAGTGTCATCGCGATGGTCTTTTCCGAAGCAATCTCCCGCTTTCACAACGGAGAATTGATTGTGGATGAATTGAAGAAGCTCGGATATGATATTATTTGGATAGCTGAAGAAAATCCATCTTTGGACGACATAAGTATCTTTAAAATTGCACAAAAAGAAAACCGTATCCTGTTAACCAATGATAAGGATTTTGGGGATATTGTGTTTAGACAGAAATTAGTCTCTTCTGGAATTATTCTTTTCAGGATTAAAGGACAAGACACGAGGGAAAAAATAAAACTACTCACAAAAGTTTTAGTTTCACACAAAGACAGAATATCGAAACATTTTGTTGTTATCACCAAAGAAAAGTTTAGGTTTACGCCTATATAATATTTTTGCAGGAGGTGTCAACGTGGAAAAAAAATTATTAAAAAGAATAGAAATAAATCCAAAAATAATGTTTGGTAAACCGGTAATCAAAGGAACACGGTTGACAGTAGAAATAATTTTGGAAAAACTTGCCTATGGTGAAACAGAGGACGAGATAAGGAAAGAATATCCATTTCTCAAGAAAGATGATATTAAAGCGGCGCTTCTCTATGCCGCAAAAACAATATCGCTTGAAGAAACTGTTCACATATAACCTCAAATAATAAAAATCCGCAAGATTTACAGGGTATGTAGTTACTGGGTCCATAAAAAGCCGATTTCATACCATGAAGGAGGAAGAGTATCATTGGAAAACCTGGAAGAGGATTTTAGAGAATTAACCTGGAATGATTTGACGAATTGGGTTGGCAGCCGGATTTTAAAAAGGGGAGAAGATTATTTCAGGCGCGGCCGGGTTACCAACCTGAGAATTGCACCGAGGGGGATTCTTGCCAGGGTATCTGGCACTGATGAATATACAACCCTCGTTACGATACACGGGCAAGGCCAGCACAAGGAGATCTCATCCGATTGCACCTGCCCCTACGGCAGCGGCTGCAAACATGCCGTTGCCACGCTCCTGGCATTTTCGCAGGCTATTAAAGAGAAGAGAAAAATACCCATGGCGCAACTGACGGACCCGGATATCAAGAGGATGGAAGGCCTTGACGACGGTGAGTATGATGAAGGTAATGAAGATGAGTACGACGATTCCGATGATGCCGGAGATACCCAAACTCGACCAAAAAAGGCTTCTGCCAAATCCACACCGGATAGGGACATTG
>JAJTXE010000002.1:330670-353773 GCA_021463795.1 Candidatus Brocadia sp.
TCGGGTTGGTACGGGTAATCACATAGTATCCTCAGGAACCGCCGATCATCCTCAGTGATTTGTCACGGTATTCACCAATATTACTGATCCTGTATGACAAAGTTGGCGCCATCATCCTGTCCGGCCACGTATGATCCGATAGGACACAGCACCTTGCTGTCCGCTTCGCAGCGTATCAGTATCTTCCACAACGACTCCAGGTTTTCTTTCTCGTGTTCGGTTTCCGGAATCATTTTAATCCTTGTCTTGCTTTCGACTGAAATTTTCATGAATAGCTCCTTTCAAATATTCTGATACAGGGTAGGTGCGAAGCATTTGCCAATTTTGATATGAATGCGTTCATGACAAATAGCAAATGCTTCGCCCCTACTTTTTCAAAAAACTAAATTGTTACAGATTTATTAATGTAAATGAAAATCGTCATAGAATCAATCTTCTTTTTGACAGAAAGAGTAGTTGTTTTAAATGAACAAAGGGGAAACTCCTGTGGCAATTGTTTTCTGCACCAAACGGTCAACTCCAGACGATCCCTTGTTTCACACGCAAGGGATCAGTGGTTCGAATCCACTAGTGGCCACCATATAAATCAAGAGTTTCAGGCTGTTGACATATCCGGTTTCCTTCAATGGCGACCAAACCGTGACCTAAATTCTCTCCTCAGGAAAACAAGGTCACTTTTCCTATGCCTTACTTTAGCCTTTTCTGCTAAAACACCCAGGGCAATTTAATTCAACGGAACCATATGGGGTTTGCCGCTTTTTTTTCTTGTATGAATTAGTCTCATTCTGATTGTTTTGAAAGTGAGAACAACGTTGAAATGATCCCTTAAATTCCTTATACTTCCCGCAAATGCTCAAACGTTACCTTACAATGGTGTTTACAAAATGGGGGCTTATACTTGTGGCGCGCAATCAATAACCTAAAATAATTAAGGCGAGAAACTCTATGGCGCGAAAAAGGAATACAGGATCAGATTCGAAACCTGTTGAACAGTGCGAACATAAAGACAAACAACGGCTCAACAACCCGCCCGTGGGCATTGTGAATGCACGCACCGATAATGGCGGGCAAAAGAAGAAAAAATACCAATGCGATTCTCACCTTGTCCCGCAACTGCAATGGGCAGGCAAGGCCAAGCATACCAGCTTTGAAGTGCCCACCGCAAGCCTGCACGTGCACGAACTCATTGATCCACAACGGATTGTGGCAGTAAAGATCATTGATGCAAGGGGGATTGAGAGTTTAAAGATAATCAGGTAGAATAAATTCAAACATGATTATTTACCTTGATACAAATGTTTATTGCAGACCATTTGACGACCAGACACAAGAAAGGGCAAGGGAAGAAACCGATGCCTTTGAACTAATACTTGAAGGCATCAGGAATGGCTTGTTTATTGCGCTCACATCAGATGTATTGCAATATGAGATAACAAAGATATTAAGCCCGCTTAAAAGAACTGAGATGGGAAGATACCTTGCTCTCTCTAAAAAAAGAGTTGAAGAAAAAGAAGAAATATTGAAGCTTGGTATTGTTGTTCGTGATAGATGTGGGATTAAAGACAGGGATGCGCTTCACCTGGCCTCGGCCATAGTTGGTGGAGCAACATATTTTTTGACATGTGATGATGAGTTAACCTCAGCTACAAAAGGTGTGGGGTGCACAGAAAAGGTTGCAGCGGAGCATGGAAGAGGTATGAAGATTTGTAATCCGATAATTTTTGTCAAAAAGGAGGTATGGCGTGATAAAGAATGAAAAATCTACCGCAATAAATGAGATAGTAAGGAAGGGATGGAATCTGCTTGTGGATAATATGGGGGAAGCGGATGCAACGAGATTTATAGTGAGTTTTGAAAGGGGGAAGGGAGATTCTGTTCAGGAAATAAAGAAGTTCTGGGGAGATAAAAAGGTAGAGGAGATACACAGGGAAGTTCTTGAAGCAAAAAAAAAGGGGTTGCTTTAGGCTGAATAGCCCTCTGGTGGCTGTGAAGATCATTGACGCAAGAGGTATTGAGAGTTTGAAGATTATTAGGGAGGCGGAGTGATGGCGGACAATGACATCATACTTTTAAATACTATTTTAGAGCAAAAGAAAAAACACGTTGCAAACTCTTTGGCGGATGATGATTTCTTTGAAATATTCACTTTTGAACAAATTCTAAAAAAATTATGAACTTTCTTATGAAGAGTTCATATCTGGGAAAATCGGCGGTGGTGATGACGGTGGAATTGATGGTTTTTTTGCTTTCATAAATGAAGAACTTCTCGATGAAGATACGGACATCTCAACATTTAAGAAGAATCCTACGATTGTATTATTTTTAATTCAGGCCAAACGATCCCCTTCTTTTTCTGAAATTGCGGTTGAACGTGCAATAACAACAGTTAAAGAAATATTTGATTTAACAAAAGATATGTCTGTCTTGAGAAGCATTTATAATGCAAATCTTATAGACAAAGCCGAAATGTTTCGAAAAGCCTACCTTGAATTGGATGAAACATCCGACATACTAAATCAAGCGTTGTCAGAACTTATTCAAATAGCTCAGAAATATGCTACCTCGCAGGGCAACCAACCAATTAACACTATTGCAAAGTCAAAGGCGTTTGTTACCTTTCTTATTAATGAATATAACAGTGTTCTAAATCAAGTTGAAATAGATAATATTTTAACTGAGGGGAAATAGTGGGAAGTAAAAGCCATATAGAATTGTCAAAAGACACGATCGCCGAATTCTGCAAGCGGCATCATATACGCAAGCTGTCGCTGTTCGGATGCATTCTATACTCGATGCAGCGAAAGAGGCTGTTTCTTTTGCTCAAGGGAAGACAAGAAAGTCACTCGACAAAAACCGAATGCTGGTGGTTGCGCCTGGATTGACGGTTCGTAACCGCTTATGTGCGGGAAGTGTTGGGCGATATGGCAAATGCAGCAAATCTTGTCGTTATCAATGATGAAGCCCATCATGCCTGGCGTATTCCGGCAGAGAGTAAAATAAGAGGCGTGAAGAAGGAAGACATTGAAGAAAGCACCGTTTGGATCGGCGGACTGGACAGGATTCACCGGGCAATGGGGATCATCCGGTGTTTTGACTTATTGGCCACGCCATTTGCCCTGTCAGGAAAAAAAGCAAGTGAAGAGGCATTGTTTCCCTGGATTGTCAGCGATTTCGGGTTGAATGACGCGATTGAGTCAGGATTGGTAAAGACGCCGAGGGTGGTAATCCGTGATGAACTGATACAGATTTCCCGGAGGTGCCACCCAGAGGGACTACGTTACTTAGCACATTTGTAGGAGGGATACAAATCGAAACAATGTTCTTTGCTGAAGAATCCAATGCCCCCGAAGAACCAGAAGGTGAAGATCGTGAAGAAGAGGAGACCGTATCAGAGTAATAGCTTTGGCATACCATGAAACAAAAAGAAGGCTTTACCTTATTTGAATTACTGATTGCCCTCTTCATTGGTACCCTTTTGATCATGGCTGGCGCTTATGCCATACGGGTTGGTTTGTTTTCTTTGGAGAGGGATGAAGCCTGGTTCAATGAATCGGCAAAGGAAAAAGCCGTTTATGATTTCTTCTGGCAGCAGTCCTCTGCATTACGGATCCAGAGGATACCGAAGAAGCAGAGCGGGGTGAATGAGAATGAAGAAAACAAAAATCTGAAAACAAAGAAGACTATTTACTTCACCGGGAAAAGAGATTTTCTTACCTTTGTATCGCCTCTTTCCTTTGCCAGACACTATGGTCAGGGATTGGTAATTGCCAATTATAGAATCAAGATAAATGATAGTGGCCTGTGGGATCTTTTGTACTCGGAACACAAAGTTAACCCTGCGATGTTAATAACCTTGTCTGAGGAATTGGAAAGTCTGGTGCGCGCGGATAAAGATCCTACGGTATTTCTTAAGGATTGTGATAAAATTTCGTTTGCTTACCTTGATAACGCGGGTGATGAGAATGATGATGAGTCAGAGGTTGAAAGCGAAGAGAAAAAACCTGGCAGTACGAAAGGAGACGATCTTGGAAGGTTTCAGCATGCTGATGTTATAGAAGGTACTGATCTGCAATGGAAAGAAGAAGTGAAGAAGCATGTCCCCCTGGCAATAAAATTGTTGGTATCAAAACACGGAAAGGAACAAGAGCTGGTATCACCAATCATGGTTATGCATTAATTTTTAGCCTGTGGGCAATCGTGATTTTCGGATTTATCGCAGTGAGCTTTACCCGTAATACAAGCATTGCGATTAAAACGGAAATTGCTTATACGGAGCGCGTAAAAAATATCTATGCAGCACGTGGTGCCTGCCTCTATGCGACTCAAAAACTATTGCAGTCAAGTGAGCAGGGAAGGGATGAGAAAACCAGCAAAGTTGATGAGTTAAAGAAGAAAAAACGTGCAGAAAACGATGCTGATACGCGGAAAAAAAAGAAAAGGAGCGGTTCATGGAAGCCCGGTAATCGCTCCTACTCAATCCAGATAGGAGAGAGAGATTGTGATGTATCCATCAGTGATGAAAGTGGAAAAATAAATATAAACAAGATAACTGATGAAACAAGGGTGAGCTTCATCAAGGCGCTCACCACATATAAGCTAAGCGAACTTGTCGCCGAAACTATAACAGATTCCATCCTGGACTGGCTGGATGAAGATGATTTACATCATGTCAATGGTGCAGAAAAAGACTTTTACGCCACGTTGCCAGATCCTTATGAACCGAAGAACGGACCATTCGAGTCGATTGAAGAACTGGCCTTAGTGAAAGGCGTCACACCGCAAATATTTGACTTGCTACGGGATCATCTGACGATTTACGGAGCAGGAAAAGTCAACGTAAATTTTGCATCAAAGGAAGTCCTCCTCTCTGTGCCCATGATGACTGAAGCAATTGCAGATACCATCATTCAATTGCGAAAAAAAAAGGGCGATATGAAAAAACTTGATACCCTAAAAGAGATATTCCGGCATTTTGGCATTTTGGGGAAAGATTACGAAGAGGTTATGAAGTTTATGACGCTTGATAATTCGAATTATATGATGATACGTTCGGCTGCTTCTTCAGGAAAGATAGAGAATGGATACCGTTTGCTTGTGCTCAAAGGGGTGGGGCATTGCAAAATTCTTGCAGCGTATCCGGAATAAACTACCTAAATTCTGTAATTATGAAAATACCGTTCGTCAATATGTTTTCCCAGAGGGCCATGGGTTTGTCTCTTTGCGGAAATGATCTTATTATAACGACCATCAGGAAAAAGTTAATTGCCTGTTCACATGAGACCGTCAAGATCAAAGATTTTGTGCTCAAGGATGCCCTGCAATTAAAACATGCCTTTCTCCAGAAAGAGCATTTTGTGGGCGATATCATTCTTTCCTTGCCGAGAGAGTTTTCCCTTATCAGGGAAATAGAATACCCCCATTCGAATCTGAAAGAATTACGGGATGCACTTGCGTATCAACTGGATAGTTTTATTCCTTTTAGTAATGAAGATGTCTATTTTGATATTCATTTATTATCTTACAGCAGGCAAGATGCGAAGGTACTCATTGTGGCCATGAAAAAGACAGAATTAGACACGCTCTTGTCAAAATTGCAGGCAATTGATATTGCTCCCTCTCGAGTGATTATCTCCCCCTTTGCCTTTCTTCCCATTCTGGGCGAAAAAAAAGGTCCCGTTGTTTTAATTTGCAGGAATGCAAAAAATTACAATTATAATCTGTTCGAGAATTGCCATCTGGTGCTATCAACGGTGGTTAAAACCGATGCGGAATTGGCAAGCCAGATTCGCGCAAATCCTCCTGATGAAATCTTGCTGGTGAACGTCAGTAACGACATGGTCCCAAACGGAAGCGCAATTCCAGCCCATGTATTGGATGAACACATAGAATCGTACGGCGCTGCATTGTATGGTTTGTCGGAATATCCGTGCAATCTGAGCCTCATCAAATCGCCCAAAAAGAGGTTAAATGCCCAAACCGTTCTCATGTTTGCTTTGATAGGATTCTTAATAGGTTTTGTATTTCTTGTTCCTTACATACAAAAGGTGAATAATCTGTCGGTATTGAAAACGATTAATGCCCAGATTAGGGCAATTAAAAAAGATGTTTCTGTTGTTGAGAAAATCCAGGAGCGTATTGCAGTTCTGGATAAAGCCGTTGGCGGTATTCATGACATTAAAGGGAGCTACATTCCCCGGATTGATGTTATTCTGGAGTTGGCAAGGGTGCTTCCGAATGACTCATGGGCAAAGGCACTCACTATTGTGGAGAATACTTTCGAAGTAGAAGGTGATGCGGTATCCTCAACGAATTTAATACCTATACTAGAAAACTCACCACTTTTTTCAGGAGTGGGATTAGCTTCTCCTGTCACCAAAACACAAAGCGGCAGAGAAAAATTCCGGATAAAAGGGAGTATGCAAAGATAATACTTTATGGGAAAATTTCAGGAACTATTTTCTAAATTTAAATTGCGAGAGCGGGTGCTTTTGATTGTTGCTATCATCGTTCTCATGTATATTGGTATTGACCGCGTGGTGATTGCACCTTTTTTTAAATCGATTAATGAAACAAAAGAGCGGCTTGAGACCCAAAAGCAGCTCCTGAAAAAATATTATTCCTTTGTGGCCAACAAGAAGCAATATGAAACCAGATTGCGTGATCTTGAACAATATTATAAGGAATATCAGGGAAAATTCCTTTCTGAGGAAACGGAAGAACTTGCCTCTGCAAAATTACAGGAGATGATAAACAATCTGGCCACCCGGAACGGACTGGTTGTGTCAAGGAGTACGGCCTTAAAAAAAGAAATAATTAACAAAAAACCCTACCTCATTGAATTATCGATCAATTTCGAAATAAGTAATCTGGATAGTTCTCAAAAACTCCAGAATTTTTTATATGATATAGAATATAATAATGAGAAACTGCTTTTTCTCGATAACCTGAAAATAAAGACGTTGGGGTTAAATGTTGTAAAAGGCGCTACCCTTTCTTCTACGTTAACGGCGATTGCCGCCATAGAAAAGAAGTCGTGATGATATGAAGTCTCTGAATAGAAGAGAATGGTTGATTGTGTTTGAATCCGTTGGTAAAAAGATAAGGCAGTGGAAGCATTACCTGCCGGTCATTAATCTCTTTTTATTTATCGGAGTCGTAAGTCTTGCAATTCTTTGTGTGCTGCTTGTCTATTACCCCCCGGAAACTGCCGTGAAGCCTGACAAAGAGGGAGAGGGAACGCCGGTGAAGAATAGTCCGTTCTCTTCCCTCAAGGCTGATTTGAAACCAGTAAATTATTATGAACTTATTTTGTCAAATAACCCTTTTTCTCCGAATCGCACTGTTTGGGCAACGACGGAAGCAAAGACGGGAGCAAAGACAGACCCAAAACCTGTTGAAGAAGGGGGTGTGCTACCCACGGAAAATCAGCAAAAGCCCAGGGGGGCACCAAAAAAAATTACCTTACGGGGAATCCTGATTCTCGGGGATACGAAAAAAGCCCTTATAGAAAATCCGGATCAGACAACAAACAAAAAACCGTTTATCTTCATTGAAGAGGGTGAGGAGATAGCAGAATATCGGGTAAAAACCATTGAACCTGACCAGGTGAAGCTCGATTGGTATGGCGAAGAACAGGTTGTTGTTATGAGATCAAACATAAAAAAATAACGATTGATGAGCACCTTTCGATACAAATTACTAACCGCCTCCAGTGGGATTGTGGAAGGGGAAAAAGAAGCCCTGAGCAGGGCGGATCTGGTTGCTGAACTCCGTAAATCAGGTAACATTATTTTACAGATTCAGCAGGCAGATAAGCAAAAGAAATTTGGATTCTTTCTGAACCGTTCAAACAAAAAAGCAGTCTTGCCGTTTACCCAGGAACTTGCAACGCTGCTTGAGGGCGGTATTCCTCTTGACAAGAGCCTCTCCATTATATTGTCCGGGCAGGATAAAAATGTGATCAAAGATGTTGTTGAGGATGTGCTGAACGGAATAAAGTCCGGAAAATCCTTTGCTGAGGCGCTTACGAATCACGCCAGACTCTTCTCCAGTGTGTATATCAATATGGTGCGTGCCGGAGAAGAAGGCGGGGTATTGCCACAGGTGCTCAAACGATTGGGTGCATTTCAGGAAAGACTGCAAAAAGTCAGAAGCGAGATTATTTCCGCGATGATTTATCCCATTTTGCTGAGCAGCACGGGTATGGTGTGCGTCGGAGCGCTGATTGTGTATGTTATCCCCAAGTTTGCACAGATATTTGATGGTATGGGCATTTCTCTTCCTTTTTCGACCATGGTACTCATGGGCATGAGTCACTATTCCATTCGGTACGGCTGGGTTTTTGTTCTTGTAGCCCTGATTGCGTTTTTTTCATATAAAAAGGCAATGAAGGATAATGAAACCGCTATAAAAATTGATCAAAAAAAATTGCGATTGCCGCTCCTGGGTAATCTTTTCTGGAAAATGCAGATATCCCGGTTTGCCAGGACGCTGGGTACCTTGCTGGAAAATGGTGTTCCATTACTCAAATCGATGGATATTGTGAAAGATGTATTATCAAATCGATATCTTGCTGACATTTTGGGAAATGTTAAGGCAAACGTAAAAGAGGGTGCAGGCCTCACCTTATCCCTTGCAAAAAGAGGTTTTCTGCCTGAAATTGCCGTCCATTTGCTGAAAGTTGGCGAAGAAACGGGGAATTTGGATCAAATGCTTTTAAAGGTCGCAGATAATTTTGATGCCGATGTCGAGCACCGGATGAAGCGGCTGGTGACCATGGTGGAGCCGGTGCTTATCATGCTGATGGGGGCCGTGATCGGGGTAATCGTGATCTCTATGCTGACGGCAATTTTAAGTGTGAACGATCTCCGCTTTTAATGAATCTGTACATGAGTGAATATTTTCTGTCTATAGCTATTCCTGCTTATAACGAGGAAAAGAGATTAATAACGACCATGAACAAAATTTGCGCGTACCTTTCTCAGAGAGGATTCCCTTATGAAATTATTGTGGTGGATGATGGTTCTACCGATAATACCCTGCAGATGATAGAAAAATTTGCACGTGCAAACAAACACATTGTGGTTTTGGCGAATGACCGGAATTATGGGAAGGGTTACTCCGTGAGAAAAGGCATCTTGTCTGCAAGAGGAGAATATATTTTTTTTAGTGATGCGGATCTTTCTACTCCTATAGAAGAAATCGAAAAGTGCATGCCGTATCTTTCCGGTGGTTATGATGTGGTCATTGGGTCGCGAAGTATGCATGCCTCTGAAATTACCGTTCATCAACCCTGGTACCGGGAGAAAATGGGTAAGATCTTTAATTGCATGGTAAATCTGGTGTTGCTGAAAGGGATTGTCGACACGCAATGCGGCTTTAAAGGATTTAAAAAGGATGTGGCAAAAAAGATCTTTCGCAGGTGCGTTATCGATGGTTTTTCATTTGACGTGGAGGCGTTATACCTGTCACGAAAATTTAATTTTAAGATAAAGGAAATTCCTATCCGTTGGGAAAATTCTGCATTGAGTAAGGTGAATCCCGTCAGGCATTCTATCCAGATGTTTCGGGACCTGTTCCGGATAAAAATAAAAGATTGGAAAGGGTGTTACCGCTAAGGCGCCTTTTTATGAAAAAAAACGTGAGCCGGAACAAGTGATTCTTTTTCCCCCGGTGGTCTCCAAAAAAACTCCATGACAGCGCCGCCACCTCCATCAAAATATCGTATGCGAATACGGTGAAACCCTGCCTCCAGCGGTACAACGGCAGAAATATACCGTGCCGCATGAATATCATCGTTGTCGACAATCATGTTTCCATCAAGATAAACAACAGAACCATCGTCTGAATTTGTTGCAAATTGGTAGGCCCCTTTTTGTTTAACCGACAGATATCCCTCCCACTCAATGCCAAAAGGCGACCGGTATGGCTTTTTCGTCTCGTCATGATAGACAAAAGATACAGCATCGTTTTCTACCCTCGATAAAAAAGGATCTCCAATACATTCAATGCTGTAGTAGTATTTTGCAATCAAACCCGGCGCCAATTCCTCTGCTGAAATGTTCAGAGCTGATTCCGGAGGTTTTTTCGTTATTGCTTCCTGATCGAATTCACGATCATAGAGATCGTGTTGGATATATGCGGTGATCCAAACGCCAGGACGCAAGACAAAACGTTCTTTCCGGTACTCTCCCTGTATTTTTTTATTCAGCGCTGTTTCGCCTTTCTTATCTGCCAGGATAACCGGAGCGTCCGGCTTTTCAATAAGATTACCCCAAAACTTTGCATTTTTGTAATTTCTGAGGTACCATGGCAATGGCCAGTACTCTCTGGAAACGACATTGATGGCCATGTCTTTCCCGCACCGCTCTGACAGAGATGCCAAACGGTCTAAGAGATGGTAAATATCCCGTTTGGTTTGTACATAGACAAGTTCATACCGTTCGTCGTCGTAATTGTAAAAATTCAGCATAAGAGATTGGTAACAAGAAAAACCGAAAATACCAAGGTAAAGGGGATAAAAGATTGCATGCTGCCATCTCTTTGTGCATAGTGAAAAGACGGTATTTGCAAAAATTCCCCCCAAAAGAGAAAGCGGAAGCAGGATATTCAAAATCAACCAGGGTGTCTTGTAGGGAATAAAGGAATACACGAGGTAGATGAGAATGGCCCACGATGCCACAAAAATCGTGAATTTGTTTCCACGCCGAAATGAATAATAAAATCCAGCAATTCCCATGACCAGCATGGGGAGCTCAAATTTATAAAGTATCCTGAAATAGTAAAAAAAAGGTTTGGCATGTCCGCCGCTGTGTGTGCCTGTTTTTGTCCAGATCTTAAGGGTAGTTAAAATACCTGTGATGCCTTCATAATAGGTCAGAAATGATGAATACAATAAGAAGGTAATCAGGAAAAATATTCCAGTGCTTAGTCCTATGGCATATTTGTGTTTTTTGCAATCACCTGCAAATGTGGTAAGGACGGTTTTACCGTATTGAAATCTCTCCCCTCTCCTGAGAAAAACCATTTCGTAACAGTACGCTATTGCTAAAGATAATGCATACACGGCAAAAGTCAGTATATACGTTTCTTTTATCGTGATAACAAAGGCAATGCTTGCCCCGGCAAAATAGAGGTACCGTGATTTTCTTGTCTCGGCGTAAAGAAAAAAGGCAACGACAACGGCAAGAGAAAAGAAGGCCAGGTAAATTTCGTGAATGGTATCCCTTGAGAAGAAAGAATTTGCAGGAGAGAAGGCAATCAATAACCCGGTGGTCAGGAGTCCCATTGTGCCCAATCTTTTCCGCAGCGGATAGAACAAAGCCACGCCCATAATCCCGAACAAAACCGGCATAAGCCGGAAGGTAAAATCGGAAATGCCAAAGAGATAAAAGGGGATTAAGCCAATATAATAAAGGAATGGGCCGTGATAATTAGCAGGGTCATAGTGGTAATAATTCCTGTCGTACAAATTGAGCAAGAAGAAGCTATTTACCCCTTCATCTGAGTGAAAAGGCCTGAGGCCCAGGTCCCAGAAACGGAGTAATGATGCTACTACAATAGGGAGAAAAAAGGCTGCAAATAGGAGAACACCTTGTTTTTGCTGTGCTTTCATAAGTTTTTTTCATCTTTCATTTTTAATTGTTCCTTCGGAATCTGCGATTCCACACCTCCGGGCGGTACCCACAGGAGTCTAAGAACAGCTCCACCGCCTGCATCAAAATATCTGATCATTATTTTATGGGTCCCCTTTTCCAGGGTAAGGGTGCCGCTTGCAGCCTTTGTTGCGTGACGGCCGCCATTGTCAACTATCAATGCGTTGTCTAAAAAAAGCCATGAGCCGTCATCTGATAATATTTTAAAGGTGTAAAGGCCAGGAATATGAATATCGATAAAACCTTCCAGGATAACGCCAAAAGGGCTAGATATAGGTTTTTTTTCTTCATCAGTCCAACTGAATCCAACATGCTCAGCAATCTCCTCATGCACTGGTTCGTCCGACCAGTTTATATTATCATAATACCGCATATGCAATCCATACTTTTGGCCGGTTAAATCTATTTTCTTGCTCGCCTTAGAAAGAATGATTTGGCCTTCTGACAACCGGGTAAGGTCATAAATGGTATAATTTTCTGTGGTAATAATGATAGGGCAATTGGCATCAAAAAATCCCTTGTTTGCACCCACGCGCTTTTCGTGCGGACCAATCGTAGCATAAGAAGGTTTATAAGTAGTTATGAGTGACAGGGCGTTGGGTTTCCCTTTGAGCATCCTTTGGATGTCCCGTTCACGCCGCTCAGCGCCACGATAGCCATGACTCCATATGTGGGCAGGATGTCCCATCAGTGATTTTCTTCCTGATAAAAAAACCGGATGATTAAATATCGGTGCGCTTAAAAATACAGCGTCTGGAGAGGTTTTTGCGGAAATTTGCCTGGCAAGCGCTATCTCCTCTGTGCTAAACTCCTTCAATCCCCTGATGGGTGCTATGGCGTATTTAAAGACGTCGATACCGCCTGCAACGGTAAGAAAAAACATAACAATGAAAAAGCATATCTTTGAGGGAATCTTGTAATGGGGGTTTTCATACAAACAGGCCATTGCATATGCCGCGATAGGGGTCATTCCTAAAAACCAATAGATAAATATTTTTATATTGTCCCAATTCCAGGGTGCAAAGAGTATGAGATTAGGAACCAGAAAAAGTAGCAGGAACGGCAAAGAAAATAACCCAAGATGTGCAGAAGCACGGTGATCCGTGCCCCTGCGAAAAATGAAAAATATTGTAAATCCGGCTATGATCAAAGGCCAGAAAAGTCCGGTATTTTTTAACCAGAACCAGAAAACGTTTTCGTTTCCTGCCATCCAGCCAAAATTTGGTTTGAAAAAACTTCCCCCACCCACGTGTCCTGAAAGATACACCACCTGTGGCAGTGACAGGATAAAGGCCGGCATAAAGAACAGAAACCACTTTCGCCAATCCCAAAATATAAGACCCAGGGGTATGGTCACCATAAGCATTGCCAGGAAGCTGTGAGAGTGAAAAAAAGGCAATGTCCCGGCAAGGATGCCGGCAAACAGGAATTCCCGCCACTGTTTACAGGTGATGCCGGTGCTGAGGAGAGAAAAGATTAAGAGGGTAATTGGAAAGCCAAAGAGAAATGCCCGTTGCGGTACATTGAGACATGTCAGGGGAGTAATCCACTGGTAATTCAGCGGTAGAATTTTCGTGTAATCACGGGGTATGTGCAGGAGAAATGACCAAAGCGTGTGAGAGCTATTTGCAAGGTCATAAAAGAAATAATAGAAACCAAATCCGCCGGAAAAAATGAAAAGAAAGGTTGAAATAAGTGCAGCAAGCCTTTTTTTCGTCAAACGATAAGTGAAGGAATAGAGGACACCATAGAGTGAAACCGTAAGCAGTAATCCAGGAATGAAAAGGATGTTCCTGAAACCGAGTCCCAATTTGAGAAAGATAGCGGAGAGAAAGTCAGAGAGGAATGGATAAACCAGCTTCTCGCCGGCAAAAGAAGGGTCCTGGGGAGGGATATTGTTCCCCCAGACAAAAGAAGTGATATAGGCCATATGCAGAGGAAGGTCGCCATAATTATTCGCTAAGCCAACATACAGTCCGTCTTCCTTAAAGAGGATTGTTCTGGAAAACAGACGCCAGAATATGGTGGCGAAAAAAGAAAATACTGCAAGATGAACAATACAGGACGTCTTATCAGGAAGAAAATCATTTTTGATCTCCCGTACTTCATGCAGGATTTTATCTTTTAGGGACGACCATTTGATCCAGAGAAAGAGTGAACAAAAAAGAATAAGTACACCGGTTGAAAGATAAATGCACTTGAACTGGAGTTTCCAAATCAGGGAAAAGAGGTAAACAAGCCAGGTATGCAGTCCGAATCCTACCGCTACTCCATAGGCAACTCTTTCAAAGATGGAGTACCTCGATGCCAGCAGATAGGTAAGGAGGAATCCGGTTACAATGGAAATGATGATGAAAAAAATCGAATAGGTCATTATTTCTAATGTTTCCCCTTTTCTCTCTTGTTTAAAAAAAGATATGGAATCGTTTCTTTGGTAAACGATTATGCCTCTTGTTTATTGATGATCAAAATAGCTTTTAAAAAAGCCAGGGAGTTCGGCTTCAAAGGTTAGTTCTTTGCCACTGTGTGGATGCCGGAACGTCAGATGGTGTGAATGAAGTGCCAGACGGCTCTTCGGCTCACCTTTTTTGCCGTATTTATTGTCGCCGACGATCGGATGCCCTTTCTCAGAGAAATGAACGCGTATCTGGTTTTTCTTGCCGGTGAGTAATTCAATTTCAAGCAAACTGAATTTTTTTGCCTCTTTGATCACCTGATAACGGGTTATTGCTAATTCCCCTTTCCTCGAATCTCTGACGGAAAAAACTTCATAATCCTCATTTTCAGCCAAATAGGAAGTAATTGTTCCGTTTTTTTCCTTTAAGACGCCATGAACTACCGCTGCATATTTTTTCCTGACGTTTTTCCATTGCAGCTTAAGATTTTCTTTGGCTTCAATGCTCTTGGCAAAAATGAGGACACCAGATGTGTCGCGGTCCAGCCGGTGCACGACGAAAAGTTGTTTTTTCGATTTAAAGCAGCCCTTGCGGATATAGTTGGTTAAAATGTGATGTGCCGTTTTTTCTTTTTCATACATTGCTTTGACCGTCAATAAGCCGGCGCTCTTATCGATAACAATAATATCCCGGTCTTCATAGAGAATCGTCAAGCCATTGGGGCGGTGTCTGTAAGGTATCGGCTTCATTTCTTTCATGGCATGAATATTTCCGGAAGCGGGAGATAAGGTGATAAAGGCGTAATGATTCGCATTAAAGCTTCAATATGTTTAGTCCGGATACAGGGTCAAACTCCCTCACCGCATGGATGCCACTGAGTTCAATAATTACTGCCTCGAGCACGAGAAATGTCTGTGCATTTTCCCGCAGACAACCGACTTTTACGGTGTCTTTTTTCCCGAATGCTGCATGAAAATGAACCTTCGGCTCATGATTTTGATAAAAGATCGTGCCGAAACCGAAGATTTCGTGGCTCTCACCAAGTGTCCTCCATACGGGGGCAGGGGGGAGTTCATCTTTTTCGGGCCCTACAACAATCCTTCCGTCACGCATCCCGCCCAGCAGATAGAATGCCGCGGCACGGATATCCTCCTTTTTTGCTATGCTGCAGAGATTTCCGATAACGTCCTCTTTATCTTCAAATCTTGCAACAACTACCCTTCCAACCTTCCCTATTTGATACTCCATCAAAATCCTCCGTATAAAAATGATCAATAATATTCACTCGGGTGACTACTCAAACAGGTCCGGCGTAGGTACGACTGAAAAAGAACTGCAATTGAATGTTCTCCATTATGTCAATACCTATCTTATCTCAGGTATTTGCCAAAGATAACATCCAGTTTTTTTTTGGTGTTTTCTGGAATGATGTCCTTGTGTGTGACAATAGCATTCTGGACTGCCGTTGTACATGCGCAGCTTCGTTTTTGCTCAATCTTGGGAATGGCTGCCTTGAGTATTCGCTTTGCTGTTTCGGCATTTTTACTCAGGTTTCCAAGAATCATCTCGAGGGTTACCGCTTCTTCGCTTACATGCCAGCAGTCATAATCTGTGGCCATAGCCAGCGTACTGTAGCAGATTTCTGCCTCACGCGCCAGCTTTGCCTCCTGGAGGTTTGTCATGCCAATTACGCTGACCCCCCATTGACGGTATACATTTGATTCTGCACGGGTTGAGAATAAGGGGCCTTCCATACATAAATAGGTACCGCCTTTATGCACGTGTGCCCCAACGGATTGAGTGGCGTTGAAGAGGGTATCAGCAAGCACGTTACATACTGGATCCGCAAAGCTTACATGGCCTACAATCCCTTCTCCAAAAAAGGTGCTGATCCTGCCCCGCGTCCTGTCAAAAAATTGGTCTGGAATAACAATGTCTAATGGTTTAATCTCCTCCTTCATGCTTCCTACAGCGCTGACGGCGACAATGTGGGTAACGCCTAACTGCTTCATCGCGTATATATTGGCCCTGAAGTTGAGCTCCGAAGGTAAAATCGTGTGCCCTTTACCGTGTCGTGGCAGGAAGGCTACCCTCCTGCCTTCCAGGGTGCCGGTGGTAAAACTATCAGATGGTTTGCCAAACGGGGTATCAATAAATACAGACTTTACATCCTTAATTCCTTCAATATTGTAAAGGCCGCTGCCACCAATAATGCCGATCATCTGCTCTTCCATTTTGCGGTTTCTCCTGTTTGTAAAAACTTTTTACTACACAAACAAAAAAGTTTACTACCGTATAGTCTGTGAGTTTTTAGTGATTATCGTAATGCCAAGAAGTTTATGAACTGTAGAATTATGCTAAAAATTCCCTCTGCGTGTCAATAAATAAAAATTGATGTGTTCTGAGTCCATTGATATAATCTTGGAACTCAAAGGAATCTTATAGGTAGCTGATGATGAATCTTTTGCTTTCTATACTGGTTGGACGGCTGAATGTGAACTTCTTACGGCCGTATCTTTATAAAAATTCACTGAAATCTTATCTCCCGGGTTTGTCTTAGTTTTAAGGTGAGGAGTATTTCTCCTGAAAAATCACGAAATTGCATCATTATTTGAACGAATTGCCGATATCCTGGAACTCAAAGGCGAAAATACTTTCAGGATCAATTCATACCGGAAAGCCGCACGGGTAATCGGTGATTTGACGGAGGATATTGAGGAGATTGCCAGGACTCAGAAATTGACTGACATCCCTGGCATAGGGGAAAGTACAGCGGAAAAGATTGTTGAGTATCTTCACACCGGGAAGATGGTAAAATACGAAGAGGTGAAAGAAGGGGTTTCTGAAGAAACGGTAGCCCTCATGCACATACCGGGTTTGGGTCCAAAGACCGTGGCAATGTTAAACCGGGAATTGGGTATCGTTGGGTTGAATGACCTTGAGAGGGCATTGCACGAAGGTAAATTAAAAGGATTGTTTGGAATTGGTGAAAAGAAAATTGAAAACATCGTCAAAGGCATTGAATTATTCAAGACGAGTCAGCAAAGAATATCCATTGGAATGGCCTATCCTATTGTGAAAAGAATTATCGCAGGATTGCAGCATGATACCAAGGTCAGGGATATCCAGGCTGCCGGCTCATTGCGGAGAATGAAAGAAACGGTTGGTGACATAGACATCCTCGTATCTGGTGCGGAGGGAGTGGATATTGTGAAATCTTTTGTAACGATGCCGGGGGTAACTCAGGTACTGGCGGCGGGGGACACCAAAGGGAGTGTCCGGATTGAGGAAGGTGTGCAGGTAGATATACGGGTTGTTCGTGAAGGCGAGTTTGGTTCGGCATTGCAGTACTTTACCGGTTCAAAGGAACACAACATCCATCTGCGTGAGATCGCGAAAAAGAAGGGATTCAAGATCAGTGAATATGGCATTTTTCAGGGAAACAAAAAGGCCGGAGGGAGGTTCGAAGAGGAGATTTACCGGAACCTGGGAATGGACTGGATACCACCAGAGCTGCGTGAAAACCGGGGGGAGATCGAGGCTGCTCAAAAAAGCACATTGCCTAAACTCATTAAGCTCTCAGATATTAAGGGAGACCTCCACAACCATTCCAACTGGAGCGATGGAATTCCAACCTTCGAAGAGATGGCTGCATATGCCATGAAGATGGATTATCACTATCTTGTGGTTTCGGATCATTCAAAATCGCTTCATGTAGCACATGGTCTGGAGGACGAAGAGCTGCTTGAAGAGATCGGGGAGATTGACAGGCTCAATAAAAAGTTTAAGGGATTTACGTTGCTCAAGGGAACGGAGGTGGATATCAAGGCTAACGGTACATTGGATTTTCCTGACCAGCTGCTGGAAAAACTGGATGTTGTTGTTGCTTCTATTCATAGTGGTTTTAAGCAGGGAAAGGAAAAGATTACGGAACGAATGATTGCGGCTATTCGTAATCCTTATGTGAATATCATTGCCCATCCTACGGGCCGACTGATCAGCAAGCGTGAAGGATATGAAATAGATATGGACAAGGTAATTGAAGCCTGTTTGGAGACGGGTACCGCTCTTGAGATTAATTGCTATTATGACCGGCTCGATCTGAATGATATTAACTGTAGAAAGGCCAAGGAGTCGGGTGTCATGATTGCGATTAGTACGGATGCCCACCATGTGGATCAAATGTGGATGATGGAGTTAGGGGTGGGTATAGCTCGCAGGGGATGGCTGGAAGCTAAGGATGTAATAAATACCCTTTCCGTTGATAAAGTGAAGGAGTTTTGCATGAAAAAAAGGAAATAGAGGGTGAAGGGATATTCAGAGATACCTGCTAAGAAGGTTTTTGTCGGGCAGCAGGATTGAAGGATGGTCTTGAACACGGGTCAAGTATTGTAATACCGGGAAGGGTGATTCTCCCGTTTTGTTGGCACGAGGCAAGTAAAATTACAGAAAAGAACGTATTGTGTGGGTAAATCTCTTCGGTGGTATTATTTTTATTTTAATTTAAGGGAGGTGTTATATGGATGATCATATATATAAAGTAATTGAATTGGTGGGTACTTCCTCAACGACGATGGAAGATGCTATTCAGCACGCGCTTTCCAGGGCTTCAAAGACCTTGCGCAACATGCGGTGGTTTCAGGTTGTTGAAACCAGAGGGCGTATTGAAAATAGCAAGATTGCCCGCTGGGAGGTAATACTTAAGGTGGGGTTTGCACTGGAGGATACCCTTTAGTCATCCGGGTTAGACCTTGTCCGGTAGAACAACTCTTCAAAACTGTGAAATGGTTTTAATTGAGTGATAGTTATAAGGAGATGAATTGATGAGTAGCGACATTGCTTATTCGATCATAAGGCGTGCAGTTGCTGACAATGTCTTTTTGCAGACTCTTACAGATAATCCGGACGATGCTATTAAGAAGGAGGGAATAACGAACTCGAAAGAATTGTCAGAATTAAAACAGCTCTTGTTTACGCTGTTTGATACTAAACAGCGAAATGCGACATTATATATGTTTATTGCTAATCAGCTCAAATCAACTTCAGAGATAGCGGATGCCTTCAAATCCGGCTTAAAGAGGACAATTGATCAAATCGATATTGGTTTTCGCTGGACGATGATAATGTACATGGTCGCCTTCTATATGGGTATTGGTTTAATTATTACCTCAATAGCTTTTGCAGTTGTTCTGGATAAAACGTTATTGCCGATAATATTTGCTGTGATTGGCGTTGTTGATATTGTAGGTTTTTTTGTAAAAAAACCATCGCAACGTTTACAGGGAAGCAGGGCAGATCTTGCTCAACTTCAGGCTGTTTATTTCAACTGGTTTGTTGACGTTTATAACTGGAATGGCTATATCAGCATCTTAGGGCAGACAAAGGGACTCGATTATGACAAGGTGAAGCAGATTTCAGCAACACTCTTGGAAAATACCGACAAGACAATGTCTCTCGTCGAAAAGTACTGTGAATTTGAGAAAAAACCATTAAATGCGGGCATGGAATGAAAAAGCGTAAAAGAAGGGAAGGAATACGGATGTCGTACTTCGTTTGAGTCTGCTGTGCGGGCAAGGACATGGGTGTAAATAATTCGGAAGATTGCTTATTCATACTCAAGAATCTTCCGCAAGAAAATTTTGTATTTGCAATTAAGGTTTTTTAAAGTATAATACTTTTATTACAGAGCAAAGAGAAATAATAATAAATTCAAAAATTTTATTTTTTTCTCTTGATTTTTTTAAAATTAACTTTATAATAACTTGTCTCTGTGGTACAGTAGTTTAGTTGCTCTTTTAAAATATAGAAGTCAAGTGCGTGCGAGTAGTGCTGCTGATGTAATAATCAGCTTTTTGAGTTCATGTAAGTTAAGATCTCTGGGTTTTGCCCGGAGCCTTTATAATTTATTATGAAGGGTATGATCTTGGCTCAGAACGAACGCTGGCGGCGTGGATTAGGCATGCAAGTCGAACGAGGGAGTATTCCGAAAGGGGTACAAACCGAGTGGCGTAAGGGTGAGTAATGCATTGATAACCTACCTTTGAGATGGGAACAACAGCGTTCCAAGCAATTGGAGCTACCGAAAGGGCTGCTAATACCCAATAAAACTATTATTGCTTTGGTGGTGATAGTCAAACATGCGGAATCGAAAGGTTCCATTTGCTCAAAGAGGGGTCAATGTCCTATCAGCTTGTTGGTGGGGTAACGGCCTACCAAGGCGAAGACGGGTAGCCGGCCTGAGAGGGTGGTCGGCCACACTGGGACTGAGACACTGCCCAGACTCCTACGGGAGGCTGCAGTCGAGAATCTTTCGCAATGCTCGCTAGTAATCGCGGATCAGCTACGCCGCGGTGAATATGTTCCCGAGCCTTGTACACACCGCCCGTCAAGCCACCCAAGCAAGATGCACCCAAAATCACCGGCCTAACCTGTAAAGGATGGAAGTGCTTAAGGTGTGTTTTGTGAGGAGGACTAAGTCGTAACAAGGTAGTCGTAGGAGAACCTGCGGCTGGATCACCTCCTTTCTAAGGAGTTTTTAAATGCCTGCTTCGCACGCAGTGACTTCTAGTTTTTTAGATAGTGGGCCCAAAGGGATGTTTGGGTAAATTAGGGGCCTATAGCTCAGTTGGTTTAGAGCATTCCCCTGATAAGGGAAAGGTCAGTGGTTCGAGTCCACTTAGGCCCACCATCATAAAAGAAAGTAATTTGTAAGAGGGGATGTAGCTCAACTGGGAGAGCGCTGCCCTTGCAAGGCAGAGGCTGGCGGTTCGACCCCGCTCATCTCCACCACCTTAAGTTGTTATAGAAGATTTATGGTGGCAGTCTTATGTTTTGTTCTTTGAAAAGTGAATACTTAACGGGTAGCAATTGATCCTCAATTGTGTGTGATTATAAGATTTCTTAAATTGTCAAGCTAATAAGGGTACATGGTGGATGTCTTGGCGCTGAGAGACGAAGAAGGACGTGGAAGACTGCGATAAGCTTCGGGGAGCTGTCAAACAAGCTGTGATCCGGAGATTTCCGAATGGGGAAACCTGCTATAGGTTTATGCTATGGCATTGATATCTGAATATATAGGATATCAAAGAGAACGGAGAGAAGTGAAACATCTCAGTAACTCCGGGAAAAGAAAGAAATGATCGATTTCCTCAGTAGCGGCGAGCGAAAGGGAAGAAGCCCAAACCGGCTGTGTGTCAAGCCCTTGTGCGTTGCATAGTCGGGGTCGTGGGGGTTGCATTAGACAGTGCAAGGACTGTCTGGAAAGTTACAAATATAATTTTTAGCCGAATAGTGCAGGAAAGCCTAACCATAGAAGGTGATAGTCCTTTAGGTGAAAAAAATTATACTTTCTTTGCAATTTCCCAAGTAACACCCGTCTCGTGAAAGCGGATGTGAATTAGGGGAGTCCACTCTCTAAGGCTAAATACTACTCAGCGACCGATAGCGCACAAGTAGCGCGAGCGAAAGATGAAAAGCACCCCTGTTAGGGGGATGAAATAGAACCTGAAATCGTGTACTTACGAGCGGTGGGAGCACTATTACTTTATCTTGTATAGAGTTTGTGTGACCGCGTGCCTTTTGCATAATGAACCGGCGACTTACTGTGCATTGCTTGGTTAAGTCTTTTAAGAGACGGAGCCGTAGCGAAAGCGAGTGTGAAATGCGCGATTATGTAGTGCATAGTAGACCCGAAACCAGGTGATCTACCCTTGGTCAGGATGAAACGAATGTAAAAGTTCGTGGAGGTCCGAACTCATTTACGTTGAAAAGTGATGGGATGAACTAAGGGGAGGAGTAAAAGTCTAATCAAACTTGGTGATAGCTGGTTCTCCTCGAAATAGCTTTAGGGCTAGCCTTGTGGAATTAAACAATAGGGGTAGAGATACTGAATGAGTATTGGGGTCCACCAGACTACCAAATTCAATCAAACTCCGAATACTATTGTGTGTACCATAAGAGTCAGACTGTGGGGGATAAACTTCATTGTCGAAAGGGAAACAACCCAGACCGACAGCTAAGGTCCCTAAAATAGACTAAGTGATAAAGGAAGTGAGAGTGCTGTGACAGTTAGGATGTTGGCTTAGAAGCAGCAATCATTTAAAAAGTGCGTAATAGCTTACTAATCGAGCATTCTTGCGCCGAAAATATTACGGGACTCAAGTCTATTACCGAAGCTTCGGATTTTTACGTCTATGCGTAGATGTGAGAGTGGTAGGGGAGCGTTCTATATCAGACTGAAGAGGGACTGTAAAGACCCTTGGACGAAATAGAAGTGATAATGCCGGTATAAGTAGCGATAATATAAGTGAGAATCTTATTCGCCGCAAGCCTAAGGTTTCCTGGGGAAGGTAAATCCGCCCAGGGTTAGCCGGAGCCTAAGTTGAGGCTGAAAGGCGTAAACGATGGACAACAGGTTAATAATCCTGTGCCACCGTATTAGCGTTGAGCATGGGGGGACAGAGATGTGAAGGTTAGCAAATCTATTAGACACGGTTTGTTCAAGCCGGAGGTGTGCCTCAGGAAAATCCGGGGCGTAAAGCACCAATGGTGAGTACGTGGGCGTATGCCTGTAAGTAACTGGAACATCTTTCAAGAAAAGCCTCGTTTGCAAGCTAGTATGGTGTCCGTACTAAAACTGACACAGGTAGGCGGGGAGAGGATCCCAAGGCGCTCGAGAGAACCCTCGTTAAGGAACTCGGCAAAATTACTCCGTAACTTCGGGAAAAGGAGTGCCCCGAGAAATCGGGGCCGCAGAAAATAGGCCCGGGCGACTGTTTACTAAAAACACAAGTCTCTGCTAAGATTTAAAATCAACGTATAGAGACTGACGCGTGCTCGATGCCAGAACGTTAAGGGGATGGGTTAGTTTCCGTAAGGATGCGAAGCTCAGAACCGAAGCGCTGGTGAATGGCGGCTCTAACTATGAGAGTCCTAAGGTAGCGAAGTTCCTTGTCAGATAATTACTGACGTGCATGAATCGCGTAACGACTTGGGTACTGTCTCAACGAGGGACTCGGCGAAATTGTAGTCGTGGTGAAGATGCCACGTACCCG
>JAJTXE010000002.1:353794-367572 GCA_021463795.1 Candidatus Brocadia sp.
GGCACCTCGATGTCGGCTCATCGCATCCTGGGGCTGGAGAAGGTCCCAAGGGTTCTGGAGTTCACAGATTAAAGCGGTACGCGAGCTGGGTTTAGACCGTCGTGAGACAGGTCGGTCCCTATCTGCCGTGGGTGTGCGATATTTGAGGAGATCTGTCCTTAGTACGAGAGGACCGGGACGGACGTACCTCTGGTGCACCAGTTGTCGTGCTAACGGCATAGCTGGGTAGCTACGTACGGAAAGGATAAATGCTGAAAGCATATAAGCATGAAACCTACTCTGAAACTATATATCGTTTTCCATTTGTGGAAGAGAGACACCTCGAAGACTACGAGGTTGATAGGCCAGGGGTGTAAGTGTAGTAATACATTAAGCTGACTGGTACTAATAAGTCGAAAAGCTTGACTTTTTTTGATACTCATTACACACAATTGATAGCATCAGTTGTTACCGTTAAGTAATTCATGAATTTTTTTTCCGGTGGGCATAGTAAGAAGGAAACACCCGTTCCCATTCCGAACACGGTAGTTAAGCTTTTTACGCTGATGGTACTGGCGAAAGCTGGGAGAGTAGGTCACTGCCGGGAATTTTTATAAAAACCCGTCCCGATTCATCGGGATGGGTTTTTTGTTTAGTAAAAATAGTGCCTAGTCAGGATATTAATAATTATAATGATTAATATGCTTTCAAAAGAAGACATATTCAGGGAATATCTTGAATCAAAAAAGCTGAAATTTACCATAGAAAGACAAGCAATACTTGACCGGGTGTTCGCTAATCACAAACATTTTGAGGCAGATGAGTTACTGGTTGATCTCAGACAAAATAAACTCAAAATATCAAAGGCAACGATTTACCGTACCTTGTACTTACTGGTAAAAAGTGGTTTGTTAAGAGAGGTAATTTTCGGCGAACGACATACTCATTATGAACAGGTATACGGACATGAACATCACGACCACCTCGTTTGTAATAAATGTGGAAAGATAATTGAATTTGTAGAACATAGAATTGAAAAATTGCAGGACGAAGTTTGCAAAAAAAACAAATTTGAGCCGGAATCTCATCGATTGCAGATTCAGGGGCTTTGTGTAGATTGTCAAAAATGATGTAGAAGAAATTAAAAAACGGAATAAATTAAAGATGCGGGGGTATCCTTCATGTCACAAGTATGCATGATGTGCGGAAAAAAGACTCAGGTTGGGAATCAGATAGAACGCAGAGGTTTGGCTAAATGGAAAGGCGGCGTTGGCAGAAAAATAACTGGTAAAACGAAGAGAAAGTTTAAGATAAATCTGCAACGGGTGAGGGCAAATATAGAAGGTACAGTAAAAAAGATTAAAGTTTGTACCCGATGTATCAGTGCAGGCAAAGTTACAAAAGCAACTTAATAGAAAATTAAGATTGTCTCTCCTTGCAATGAAGATTGATCAAAAAGACATTGAGTATATCGCCTATCTTTCAAGAATCGAACTTTCTGTGAATGAAAAAGAAACATTCATTCACCAACTTAGTGATATATTATCCTATATTGAAACACTTAACCGGTTGAATACGGAAACGGTAAAACCATTGTCTTGCGCAATAAATACCACAAATGTCTTTCGAGAGGATATGCTTGAGCCGTCTACTCCTCTGAAAGATACCCTTTTAAATGCTCCCGCCACACAAAGTGTCTTTTTTAAAGTACCAAAGGTAATTGAGTAGTGATTTTTTGACTAATGAGAAGCGTCTTTGAGACTTTTTGAAAACACAGCATTCCAAATAAAAGAAAAAATTCTATCCAGAGAGATCTGTCCTCTAGAACTTACCGAGCATTTCATCGAACGGATTAAAAATATTGATCCTCATGTCCAGTCTTTTTTGAGTTTACATGAAGCAGAGGCTTTAAAAAAGGCTGCTCAAATTAAAAAAAAGATTGAGAACGCTGAAGATGTAGGTTTCCTTGCAGGCATTCCTATAGCAATCAAAGACAACATTTGCACAAAAGGCTTGCATACTACGTGCGCCTCAAAAATCCTTAAAAATTTTGTCCCGCCTTATGACGCTTTTGTAGTCAAACGTCTTAATGAAGGGGATGCGATTGTCCTTGGAAAGACAAATTTGGACGAATTTGCTATGGGATCATCAACCGAAAATTCCGCTTATAACATAACGAGAAATCCCTGGAATCTTGATTATGTACCGGGTGGATCGAGTGGTGGTTCTGCAGCGGCTGTGGCAGCAGGCATGTCTGTTATGGCTTTGGGATCAGATACCGGCGGTTCTGTTAGGCAGCCGGCAGCACTGTGCGGTGTGGTTGGTGTAAAACCAACATACGGAAGAGTTTCACGTTTTGGTCTCATTGCATTTGGATCTTCATTAGATCAAATTGGCACTTTTACTCGGGATGTTAAAGATGCCGCCCTTTTACTTCAGACAATTGCAGGACATGACTCTCATGATTCAACTTCTATACCGATTTCAGTGCCTGATTACTTGAATGAGATCGATGCAGGAGTTTGTGGTTTGCGAATTGGTATTCCGAAAGAATATTTTGCTGCTGGTTTAAACGAGGATGTCCAGAATGCACTGAAAAGCGCTTTGAGTATCTATGAGCAGTTTGGAGCAAAGGTTATTGATATATCATTACCGCATACCGAGTATGCGGTTGCAGTTTATTATATAGTGGCAAACGCAGAGGCAAGTTCGAATTTGGCAAGATATGATGGGGTTCGGTATGGGTACAGAACATCAAAATCAAATGGAATTGTTGATATGTATTGCCGCACCAGGTCAGAAGGATTTGGTAATGAGGTGAAACGGCGTATTATGTTGGGTAACTATGCCTTGAGCTCGGGGTACTATGATGCTTACTATCTGAAGGCTTCAAAGGTCAGGAATTTAATAAAAAAGGATTTCGATCTTGCATTTCAAAACGTTGACTGCATTGTTTGTCCGACATCGCCAGTTCCTGGTTTTAAGATAGGGGAGCGTGCAAAAAATCCATTAGAAATGTATCTTTCCGATATTTATACCATACCTGCAAATCTAGCAGGTATTCCGGGTATTTCTCTTCCGTGTGGGTTTTCGAAAGAAGGTTTGCCCATAGGCATGCAGATTCTTGGAAAACATTTTGAAGAAAAAAAATTATTACAGATCGCATATGCTTTCGAGCGGGAAACTGATTTTCACGGGAAGAAACCCGTCTTGAAATTTTCTTCAGCGCAAAGAGGGTAAACAAAAAGGTTCTGTCTATGGAATACGAGGTTGTTATTGGTTTAGAAACCCATGCAGAGTTGGCGACGGTAACGAAATTGTTTTGCGGATGCAGCACAAGATTCGGTAGCGAGCCAAATACACAAGTGTGCCCCGTGTGTCTTGGTATGCCAGGTGTTTTACCGGTAATGAATAAAAAGGCCTTTGAATATGCGTTGAAGTCGGCTATCGCTCTTAATTGCAAGATTGGTGATTTTACGAATTTTGACCGGAAAAGTTATTATTATCCCGATTTGCCAAAAAATTACCAGATTTCTCAAAATTATCATAATTTAGGCAACGATGGTTATATGGATATCAGCGTACAGGGTAGGGTAAGCCGGATTCGTATTCATAACGTCCATTTGGAAGAGGAGGCCGGTAAGCTTATTCATCCCGAAGAAGCCGGTGCAGATTACAGCCTTGTTGATTTCAACAGGGCGGGCATTCCGTTGCTTGAGATTGTATCGTATCCGGACATGAGAAACATGGCCGAGGTGGAAAGTTATATGCAAACCTTGAGGAAAATACTTTTGTATACCGATGTGTCCGATTGCAAAATGCAGGAAGGGTCTCTGCGTTTTGAAGCAAGCATTTCGCTGCGGAAGAAAGGTGCTGATACCTTAGGCAACAGGGTAGAAATAAAGAACCTGAATTCAATGAAATCGGTTCTCAAGGCGATTGACTATGAGGCAAAAAGACAGGCTAATTCATTAGATCGGGGTGAGACCATTGACAGGGAAACGAGACTGTGGGATGAAGTGAACGAGAAGAGTGCCCGCATGCGATCTAAGGAAGAGGCTCAGGATTACCGGTATTTTCCTGAACCAGACCTGTTGCCGGTGGTGATTAGCGGGAAGTGGATTGATGAAGTAAAGATGACCATGCCTGAACTTCCTCTGGCAAGAAAACAACGATTTATGGAAGTATTTAAACTATCTGATTATGACACGGGTCAACTCGTTGAAGAAAAAATCCTTGCAGATTTTTTTGAGGACTGTATAAGGATTATTGATCGTCCAAAGGCCTTTTGTAATTGGATTACGAATGATTTACTCAGGGAGGTAAATGAGAGGAAACTGGATATCCATCATTTACCCGTCAGGCCAAAACAGATGGCAGCTTTAGTTGAAATCATTGAAAAAGGCACGATAAGCTCTACTATTGCCAAGGAAGTATTTTCGGAAATGATTCAAACCGGCAATGACCCTCAGGCGATCATTGAAGAAAAGAAACTAGCGCAGATTAGCGATGAAGGATTGATTGAGGCTGTGATCGTTAAGGTCATATCAGGTAATCCAGCGGTAATAGAAGATTATAAAAAGGGGAAAAAGAATGCCCTTACCTTTTTGGTAGGACTGGTAATGAAAGAAACCAAAGGCAAGGCGAATCCCAAAATGGTAAATGAGCTTTTGCAGAAAAAAATAGATGTTTGATAATGATATACTCAAGATGCTTATAAAAGGTGAATTTTAAATTGATAACAGGGTGGCACGGACAAAGTCAGTTTGTCCGTGTTGAACTTGCACAACAGTATTAACGAATTATCCATTTTGAAATCGAAAAAGGATAAAAAATTCGGATTCTTTATATGCCTATGTTCTTACCGCGATAATTACCTTTTATCCTCCCTCTTCTTTGATACTGCGGCATATGCCATCACAAAATGGCGGATTTCTTGTCAGATGGTAATTGCAGATTTGATAGTTCCTTTTCGGATGATTTTAAACATATGAGGTACTTTACCGGTTCCTTTATGCGAACTATCGCAAAAAGGTTCATTTTTCGTGTTTCTACACGCGCACCAATGATAAGTGCCTGGTTCCAAATCAAGCGAAGGGGCATCTCTTTCTTCATACGTGTTCTCTCCTTTGTAACAATTTAGTTTTTGAAAAAGTAGGGGCGAAGCATTTGCCCGCATGGGTACAAATACAATTATACCAATTCTGGCAAATGCTTCGCCCCTACACTGTGTGGCAAAAACGCTATTATTAGAATTTCGTCGCTATATAGGGGCATGTTTCAAACCTGCCCCTACCGTAATATCGATGATACCTGGATATTGCTTTTCAAAAAACTACATTGTTACTCTCCTTTTAATTTTCCCAGATCTTTCATATCCCGCTTTTAAATCCTCTCATCCGCCTTCATTCCCTTATGGAATGTCGTATACACAAAAATGGGAATAGCAAGTCCGCCTAAATGGTTTGTGATGAGAGGAAATACATCCTCCCAGCTTAAACCTCCGACGCCTGTGGCAAGTCTTGGTAGCGCCAGGCTCGTAAATTTTTCAGCCTCTACTGTTTTATGCAATGCCCGTAAGGTATGATTAACATATTCCACCCGGGCGCGTCCTGGTTTTGCACCGTGACCATAGGCAGCTTCCTGGGTGAAGAGATTAACGACCCGTTTGCCTTCGGGGCTGCTCCACATCCAGATTTCGCCAGTCTTTGGGTGCATCGTATGGCAATAATGGCGGAATTCCTTATACATTGCCGGCCAGTGTTCCCGAAGACTGAGGGCCAGGGCTGAGGTAAAGTCATCGTTTGGCGCTACACCGTGGGCAATAACCTGTGCTTTTGTTAGAAGAATATCTCCAGCTACTTCATGAATCATATTATATTCCTTTATTTTTATATGTTATGTGGGATGCGGGTAAATTATTGAGCATGCGGAAAACTATTCTGCAATTGGAAAATGCTGCGTATACATTATTTCCTGACATTTTTGAATGTTATAACTATTGTAATTAAGTTTGTTCATAAGATGTGATAATCATTTGCCACCTACCTTATTTGCCTTCATAAAGTATTCTATTAATCCAATATCTCGGCTCACGATGGAGATGTGAAACTGCCACAACTATAATTGTATCGGCATCAATACCATAAATAAGTCCATATGGAAATCTTGAAAGCAGGCAGCGCCTGAGATTAGGCTCGATCTCCGCACATGACAATGGATAACTACCTATCCTTCTGACAACTCTGTCTAAATCGTCAAGAAATTGTGTACCCAGACCGAAAGATTGGGAATCATACCATACAACTGCGTCGTCAACCTCTGATTGTGCTGGTTTTAGAAAGCGAATTTTCATCCGGCTCGATGTTTGCTCATCACCTTTTCATAAGAAACTGTCTCTAATTTGCCTGCCTTGTATGCCTGCCAGCGATTCCTTGATTCTTCAGCCCAGATACGGTCGATTTCCGGGTCTGGCTTGTCGAGCTGCGTTAGGATTGAATCGACAAGTTTAAGCTTCTCGGTATCCGACAAAGACCGTATTTTCGCCTTAAGCTCTTTGTTAATCGTTGCCATAGTCTTTCTCCTTTCTTATTAAGTGGCATTTTGATGTCATTATTATAATGATTTTTTAATTATCTTTCACGCAAAATTTAAACAAGAGACTGGGTGAAAGATAAATTTCTTCCCTCGTAACAATTTCGCTTTTTGAAAGAGGGGGGATCAGGTAAGAAGTTGGTGCATTTTTAATGGTATATCAGGTGTGGCAATTACTATGAACTAGAACCAAATGAGTGCTGAACCGATGCGAAACAAAAAGCTGCATACTACGATAGCAATTTTAAAGAAATAATCACTTAATTTTTAAGATGGGGAATGATAAATATTACCTTAAGTGAATGGCGAGTTGGTGAAAAAAGTTGGTGCTGAAAGAATTCGTTTTGGTATAATCCCATTTGTCTGTGATTCCCGTAAAGGTAACGAGGCATACCAGGGGAGAATACAAAATGGGCTATCATGCAGTAACTGAATTGTCAAGTAAAATATCTCCTCAAAACAATATTTTTTTCTCATCTTTTTCTGATACCAGTTTTACGCAATTTCCTAACCGGACAACGCTGATTTGTTATGATTTTGCAAACAGATACAATAGAGAATGCAAAAATTTATTATGAAAAAATCAAAAGCAAAACAAAATAAAATTGTTCCGTATTTCGTGAGCATTGCCCTTGTTGCGATCACAACTTTTCTGGGTGGCTTCATCAGAGGGGCTATTGAGCCGGCGAATATTGTCATTTTTTATCTCCTGATGGTTGTGATGACCGCTGTCTGGTGGGGAAGATACCCGGCAATCATGACTTCATTGTTGAGTGTTTTGGCCTTTGATTATTTTCTTGTGCCGCCCTATTTAACGTTTGCGGTTTCTGACGTTCAATACGTTTTTACCTTTATTGGACTTTTAGCCGTGGGATTAGTGGTCAGCGCCCTTACGTCTAAAACCAGGCAACAGGCCATGGACGCACTGGGGCGGGAAGAGCAGACAGCGATGCTCTACCGTTTGAGCAAAGATTTGGCTGCATCTGATTCTTTAGCGGCTGTGTTGCACGCCATCCGAATGAATGTGGGAGGAATATTTGATTGCCGTGTTGCGGTTTTTCTGCCGGCAGACCATGGGATAACACCAGGCAGTTTTGACCATGATTTTCCCATTGACGAACATGAAAATACCATCGCTGCGTGGGTTTTTAGAAACGGAAAACCGGCCGGATGGGCTACAGATACTTTACCGGCATCCAAAGCACATTATCTGCCCCTGAATACATCGCAAGGTGTCTTTGGTGTCCTGGGAGTTTTCTTTAAAGGCGATAAAGCAGGCCTTGGTCCTGGGGCAGGTAATTTATTGAGCGCATTGGCAAGTCAGGCGGCGGTGGCTGTTCAACGGGCAAAACTCACCGAAATTTCCCGGCAGATGGAGCTCATACGGGAAACAGAAAGACTCCAGACGGCGCTCTTGAATTCCATTTCTCATGATCTGAGAACGCCGCTGGTGACGATCATGGGAGCCTTAAGCAGTCTCTTACAGGATTTTTCCTCGATTGCCGCCGAAACGCGCAAAGAGCTTCTGGAAACAGCCTACGAAGAGTCCGGCCACCTGAACCGGCTTGTTGGTAATCTTCTTGACATGACGCGGATCGAGGCAGGGGCTTTGAAAATGAAAACCAAACCCTGCGAATTAAGAGACGTAATTGGCGCTTCCCTGCACCTGCTGAAGGACAAGCTTGAAAAACGGGATATTCAGATGCACATTCCCCGGGTTTTACCCGAAATTCTGCTGGATTTTACCCTCATGATGCGGGTGTTGGTAAATCTCATTGACAATGCCATAAAATATTCCGCACCGGATACGCCGATTGAGCTTGCGGTAGAACTGCTGGAAAACAAAGTGAAGATCGAAGTAAAAGACAAGGGCTTCGGAATCCCTGAAGAAGATCTTGTGCGTATTTTCGATAAGTTTTACCGTGCCGTGAAACCACGTCAGGTTACGGGGACAGGGCTTGGGCTTTCCATCTGCAAGGGGATTGTCGAGGTGCACGGCGGACAGATTTTTGCAAAGAATAATCCCGACAAGGGTGTGACGTTCACCGTAATGCTACCCCTGGAGGCAAAAGAGACGTAAAGGCAGAACAGGAAAAAATGAGAATCCTTATTGTCGATGATGAAAAAACGATCAGGCGTTTCTTAAAAGCAACCTTAGTTTCCCATGGCTATGACGTGTTTGAGGCTGCAAACGGCGCAGAGGCATTAAAATATGCTGTTTCTTCGCATCCTGACGTGATTATCCTGGATTTGGGTTTACCGGACATGGACGGTGTCGATATTACCCGTCAGATACGGGAAAGATCGAAAACCCCTATTATTATCCTGTCTGTCCGGGAAGACGAATCTGATAAGATCGCCGCCCTGGATGCCGGGGCGGATGATTATCTTACCAAACCTTTTCATGCCGGGGAAATGCTTGCACGAATACGGGCGGTTATGAGGAGGCTTCTTCCTCAAAGCGAGAAATCATTATTTACCGTAGGGAAACTATCGATAGATCTCGCACAACATAGCGTGGAAGTAAACGGTCACCCTGTTCATCTCACGCCGACGGAGTATGCTCTTCTCAAGGTTCTTGTCTTAAACGCGGGAAAAATTATGACGCATGGACAGATCTTAAAAGAAATCTGGGATAAAACCGAAGACGTTGAAGAAGCCTTGCATCTTTTACGAGTGACGATGAGTAATTTGCGAAATAAAATAGAACCCGATCCCGACATGCCCACCTATATCCTTACCGAGCCGTGCGTAGGCTACCGACTGTGCACCGACCTATAACTTACCCATATTTTTATGATGGCTGTTGTAAAAAATTATCAATAACATTCATTTGCGTCATGACATAGTTTACCTCCCGTGGCAAGCAAAACTATTTACCTTTGACATGTGTAACTAATTAGGTTACACCACTTCGATGATCAAAAGTTTTGTGCACAAGGGGCTTGAAAATTATTTCTCTGCAGGAATTAAAAAGGGCATACAAGCCAAACATGCACAAAAGCTGGCCGATATTCTTGGTAGATTGGAAGCCTCAGGTGATGTAAGAGATATGAAATATCCTGGTTCTGACTTACATCAGCTTAAAGGCAAAATGAAGGGTAAATGGGCAGTAAAAATATCAGAGAATTGGCGGATTGTTTTTAATTTTAAAGAAGGCGATGCATACAAGGTTGATTGTGTAGATTATCATCAGGAGAATTATAAATGAGAACGAGACCCCCAATACATCCGGGCGGTATATTGAAAAGACATTATTTAGAACCTTTGAATTTGACAATTTCAGAACTTGCAAAATCACTTGGAGTTTCAAGAAAAACACTATCCGGGATTGTTAACGAACATGGTTCAATTACCACGGATATGGCGTTGCGTCTATCAAAGGCATTCAGTACAACACCTCAACTATGGCTGAATTTACAGCAATATTACGATTTATGGCACGTGTCCCAAAAATCTCAGGGATGGAAAATGGTTGAAACACTAGCGGTATAGAACAATGTCACCTGGGAATTTCGGGAAGAGATTGAAGTGCTAAATGAGCAATTGGTTGTTAAAAAGTTAGATGTTTTTGGGTCACTTGCACGTGGAGAAGAGGCTTCGGGGAGCGATGTAGATTTGCTCGTTGAATTTGAGAACCCCAGTTTGAGCTTTAGCGGGTTCAGGTCCGCGACCTGAACCCGTGAGTTTATGAGGTAATAACGATGTGAGCGAGTGATGGCGGAACCAACAAGATAAAAGGCTGAGTTCAAATTACAAATTTGAACCCGCAATGGTTTCGGTTCAGGCTACAAGCCCTGCACCAGCACAGGGGAGAAAGACGATTACGGGAAAAACGGAAAGGCGCAAGCATCTTTCTCAGATTATTAAAAAAGTTGAAGCTGATTTGTCAACGATAAAGATTTGACCCTGACACTCTCCTGACGCTCTCTGACACTCTGACCCTGTTTTATCGAATCGTGGGTTTATACGGAGGACAAACTGATGACGCTAGAAGAGATTAAGAAGATTGCAGTTCCAGCGTGCAGGGAGTTTCATGTTAAGAAATTAGATGTCTTTGGATCACTTGCGCGTGGAGAAGTGACTTCGGGAAGTGATGTAGATTTGCTCGTTGAGTTTGAGAATCCCACTTTGAATCCTGCAAAAAGGTACTTTGGACTGCTTCATAGGCTTGAGGATACTTTGCATTGTGAAGTTGATCTGCTTACAATCCGTGGGCTAAGGAATCCATATTTTCGCCGCCATGTATTAAAGGAAAAAATTACCATCTATGGGGGATGAAATCCTAAAATATCTCTTTGACATCAAAGAAGCAGCTTTAGCTATTTTCCAATTTGTGCACGGGAAGAGGTTTGAGGATTACGAACAGAACGAATTACTTCGGAGTGGCGTCGAGAGAAAGTTTGAGATCATTGGCGAGGCGCTGAACAGAATCAAAAATGAAGATGCTGCCGTACTTGATAAGATAAGAGATTGTCGCAATATGGTATCTTTCAGGAATATTCTCGCACATGGTTACGATACCATTGACGACAGAATAGTGTGGGAAATCATTGAAGAAGACTTGGGTAATTTGCCCGAAGATATCGAGAGATTGAGCGGGCAGTAGAATGAACCCTGAGTTAATGCGAAATAAAAAGCTAAGGTAAGATAGTAACTTTAAGAATGCACTTTTAATCTTCCCAGAATTCCCTCCCCAGAATTCCATTCAGTCATTCAAAGGCAAGGGAACGGAAGCTATTTTATGGAGGTAAATATGGTTCGCATACCAACACAGAGAGAGCCGACCCATCCTGGAGAGATGCTTCTTGAAGAGTTTTTAATCCCTATGAATATCACCCAACGGGAATTGGCAAAGGAAATTCATGTTCCATACCAGAGGATGAATGAAATTATCAACAAACGTCGTGGTGTGACACCCAGCACAGCTTTACGGCTTGCAAGATTCTTTGGGGTTTCAGAAGATTTTTGGATGAATCTGCAACTGAGATGGGATATATATAAAGCAAAGCTTAATGAGGCAAAAGAATTAAAGACAATTAGATCCCTCAGAATGAATGAGTCATTGACATCTTCATAAATTTAAACAAGAGATGTTCAACAAGTCTGAGATAGGAGAAATGATGGGGGGACTATAGTACTGTGAGCCTGGGGAGAAAACGATTGCGAGAAAGACTGAAAGGTGACAAGCATTTTCTCTGATTATCAAAAGTGTTGAAGCAGATTTGTAAATAACAAAGATTTGCCCCTATTCCCCTGTGTGTTCGAAGGAAAATCCTTTTGAGTTTTTAGTTTACAGAACAACCTAAAAAGGTTAGGGGGAAAATAGTTGTGAAAGCAGAAGCGATAGAAAAAGCAGTTAAATTAAATCTTACGGATATTGGCGGGCTTTTCTATGCAAAACGATTGAAAGAAAAACATCATGAATTGTTGCGTAAATTGAAGCAACAATATGGGAAACCCAGGAAGTCTGTTAAGATTGCAAAAAAGGCATGGAAAGATGAGGGTGGAAACTTTAGTAAGGAATTGTTGAGAATAAGAGAGGAATAAAGATTGAGGTATTTTTATAGAGACTCTTGCTCATTAGTAAAACGCTATCATAAAGAAAAAGGTACTGATCAGGTTTGACGTTCTTTTTGATACGCTGATAGGAAGGAAGCCAAAGTGTTTGGTTGCTTCTATAATCTCTATTCCAGAAACCATTGCGACCCTGAATAGAAAAAAGAACGAGGGGAAGATTGAAACCACACAATTTAAGGTGATTTTAGCAGATTTGCAAACAATAAGGAATTGTTCCACCTATCATCTAATAGCATGAATGATTGCAAGAAATCACTTGTATCGCATTTAATATCAAGGTAGCAAATTGCCCCTTACTTTTAACAATTTAATCACAAATCAAGGTGTGACCCGTTACACCACGCACAAATCAAGGTGTGACCCGTTACACCACGTTACACCATTAGTGACCGCCGGGAACACAACTTAAAAAGCCGGAGATTTTTCTTGACAAAAAGTATAACTTCGGTCATACTGCTTTGCATGAAAACAGCAATATCAATCCCAGCTCCAATTTTCAAGACGGCAGAACAAGTCGCAAAAGAACTCGGAATATCCCGCAGCGAGCTTTACACAAAGGCGATAAAAGAATTCCTGGAAACCTATCATCATACGGACATAACACGAGAATTAAACGAAATCTATGCCGATGAGCCAAGTCAACTGGATCGAGAATTAAACAAAATCCAGTCAGCCTCTATCCAAGAGGAAGATTGGTAATGAACCGGGGCGAAATTTGGTGGGCAAATTTGCCAGATCCTCAAGGATCAGAACCAGGGTATCGGCGACCGGTAATAATCATTTCTTCAGATGCTTTTAATAGAAGCCGCATAAGGACAATTCTTGCAGTAGTGATCAGTTCCAATCTTCGTTTGGCAAAGGCTCCAGGCAATGTTATGCTTCCGGCTGAAGAAACCGGCTTGTTGAAAAATTCAGTGGCAAATGTATCTCAGGTCATCACAATAGACAAAAGCTTTTTATCGGAATGTGCAGGTATAGTACCAGCCAAATTGTTAAAGAGGATTGAAGCTGGGTTACGTTTGGTGATGGATTTGTAACAACAAACCAGGAAAAACGAACTGAATGTAGTGAAGTATTAGCTTTTTCGGCAGCGAATCACCTGAGATTCCAGCGGTACAGCGGTTAAAAAATACGCGGAACTGAGATAGGAGAAATGATGGGGGTAGACTATAGTACCGCGAGCCTGGGGAGAAAACGATTACGGGAAAAACTGAAAGGCGACAGGTATCTTTCTCAGATTATCAAAAGAGTTGAAGCAGATTTGTCAATAATAAGACCCCTCTTGTACTCTTGATATAAACGTTATCTGCAATTGAATGCTGAAAGTGGTAAAATGAATTCGTGAAGAAAATAAACATATACGTAGACACGTCGGTAATAGTGGTTGTTGCGACCCTGAATTTCAAGAGTGGTCAAACGGCATGCTCAAAGATTTCCACAGTCGGGAACTTTCAGATTGCTTTTGTCGGAGCTTACCGATGCGGAAATTGAGGATGCACCGGATGAAGTCAAAAAGATTTATGTAAAATTTAGGAAGTGTATCGATAAGATTATCGAGCTTTCTCCAGAAGCCATCGAATTGGCTGATGCATATCTCAAACACCGCATTTTGACTTGCAATTACC
>JAJTXE010000002.1:367593-407941 GCA_021463795.1 Candidatus Brocadia sp.
TTTGATTACCTTGTCCGCGAACATAAGTACGCCGTCCTTGAGCAAAGCGAAATAACGGATACCGACTACTATTTTGCTGAAAACCACCTGATTGCGTTTATAAAAGCCACCCAGAAGGAAACCTTTGAAACGCTGGAGCGAGACTACGGTACAGACGCGCGCGATGAAATATTCAGGGCTTTGAAAGACGAACTGAAGGTCTCTCCCTTGTGGATGATTATCCGCAGTGGACTCAAGGTGCGCGGCCTTGAATTCAAGCTCTATTACCCGAAGCCCCGGTCAAGCGAGAGTATCGCAAATCTGCACTACAAAGAGAACAGGCTCACCATCAAACCCGAACTGACCATTAAAGGAGAAAAACGACTTGATTTTGCCTTCTTCCTGAACGGCCTGCCGATTTTAACGATGGAACTCAAGCACGAAAAGAACCAGACCGTTCATGATGCCGTAAGGCAATACAACGAAAGAGACCAGGGCGACAGGATTTTTCAACTGCCTTTTCTCCATATCGCCGCTGATACATCGGATGTCATGGTGGCTGCGAATCCGGCCAGTGAGAATAATTTCCGGTGGTATAACACAGGACTGACAAATAAGGCGGAGAATAAAAAAGAATATCCCGTAGAGTTTCTCTACCGTGACGTGCTTTCAAGAGATTCCATCAGCGAGGCGGTCTCATTTTTCCTTGTCTACGCCCCTAAAAGGGATGCTGAGGAAGATAAGCCGGAACGGCCTGCTTATACTGTCTTTCCGCGGTATCACCAATCCCGCATGGTGAAAAAGGTTGCACAGGACGCCCTTGACCATTTTGCAGAGACCGGAAAACCCGGCAGGAAATATCTCATAAATCATTCGGCAGGTTCAGGCAAGACCCTTTCTATGTGCTGGCTGGCAGACCGGTTTCACAGTTTATATAAGCCCGATACGAATGAAAAAATCCTTGACATGATATTTCTGCTTTCCGACCGGAAGTCCCTTGACAAGAACATCAGGGATGATTTCGATAAATTCACCCACCTGAAAGAGGTTGTAGGTTATGCAAAGAAGGCGAGGAACCTGAAAGATTTCCTGCAAAGAGGCCAATCAATCGTTGTCAGCACGCTTCAGAAATTTGAATGGATACTGGGCGAAATAGAGAACGACCCTGAATTGAAGAAATTGAAGGTAGCATTTCTCATTGACGAGGCCCATCGTTCTCAGGAAGGCAAGCTCGGTGTTGCAATCAGGGTGCCGTTTCGGAAGCCTGATGAGCCGGATGAAGAATCCCCTGATGCAGAGGTTGATACCGAAAAAGAAGTAGCAAGAATCATCCGCGCGCATGAGGGGAATCAGATGTTTGTTGCCTTTACTGCCACGCCATCTCCCGCAACAGTACAGCTTTTCGGCGAGCCATTTGACACCTATTCCGAGGCAGAGGCGATTGCAGAGGGTTATATTGTGGATGTTGCAACAAGCATTGTTTCATACAAAACGCTGTATAACCTGCACTGTTCGATGATTCCAAGGCCGGACGAGGAAAAACTCTATCCCATTGGCGTTGTCAGCAAGGCGCTGAAGCATGTCGCCTTTCAGGACGAGGGGCTTATTCAATACAAGGCGGAGGTGATGCTCCGGATCTTTGAGGAAAAGGTCATGCCGCTCATCAATGGACGGGCAAAGGCAATGATAGTTGCAACCTCACGCATCGCAGGTCTCAGGTACTTCCAAATCCTGAAAGACAAACTCAGGGAAAGAAGGTCCGATTACAAGGTTCTGTATGCATTCTCGGACTTTGTCCATCCTGAGACAAATGAACAGATCGCCGAATATGCGGTAAACGGATTAAGGCCGGGCGAGCTTATCGAAGACCGTTTTGAGGGTGATGACTACCGGCTTATGGTTGTGGCAAGCAAGTTTCAAACCGGCTTTAACGAGCCGTTGCTTGCAGGGATGTTTCTCGACAAGGCGGTTATTGACCGTAATGCGGTGCAGACAGTTTCCCGCCTGAACCGGTGTCATGCGGATAAAAACACGGTTGTTGTCGTTGATTTTACCAACAATGCCCAGGCGATTTTGAAGGCGTTTGCCAAATACCGCAAGGGTACGCCAATTGAAACCAGCGAGCCGGATGAGAAGCAGTGTGTCAGATATTATGAAGAGATTATCGCTCAGGGTGTTTTTAGTCAGGCAGATGCACAAAATGTCGTCGAACTTATTGCTGAAAATAATGACCCGCAGCTACAGTTTACGGTAAATGCCCTTCGCAACAGATTTCATGAGCGCATTCAGGACATGGATAGCCGAAAAAAGTTTGTATATCTCTTGTCGCGATTTGTGAAGAGCTATCACTTTTTAACCTGCTTCTTCCAATATCCTAAGCATATCGGGGTATTTTCGGCCTTTGCGGAATATGTCGGTCCGCAGTTGATAAAACAGGGCACTGTTTCGGAGTTAATGAAACAGATACGCCGGACAAGCGTTGTTAAAGCAAGCGTCAAATACAAAGGAGAGGTAGCCGCGCCGGGGACTGTCAAGCTTATAAAAGGCAAAAAGGGCGGGGGCGGGCCTCCGGTCAAGAAGGTCTCTGTTCAGGACATGATTGATGCGATTCAGAGGAAGTTCACGATCTCCGATGAAGAGGCTCTTTACATAAAAGAAGTAACCGAAGAAAAGATGCATGACGAACAGATTCAGACCACAATAGCAGTGCATCAGGATGATGTGTTTTATTTAGAGAATACCTATTCCGGTCAGGTAAACAGTTCTATTCAGGAGACGTATGAAGATAAAGGGCGGTACGAAGAGCTTGCAGACCCGAAATATGTTGAACCGGGAGCGATCTTCGACATGATGGCGCTGACGGTTATTTATTTCGGATTACAGAAGGCAAAGGCCTCATAAGCATTGCTTGAAAGGACAAAGGCAGAAAAATTAAAACAGGCGCAGAAGAAACGAGAAAATGTTAAAATAAAAAAATCTGAATGAAAGGAGGTTTAAGATGAAGGCTTACGAATATTATGCAGATGTTCTTACTGATGGACATTTATCTATCCCTGAAGAGTTAAAGGATAAATTAAAACCCGAATCAAAGGTGAGGGTAATGCTTTTACTTGATGATGAGGAGCCTGCGTGGAATAATTTTGCCATGTCACAATTTTTAAAGGGATATTCAGAGGAAGATGCCATCTATGACAAATTATAACTTCGGTGACATTATTCTGCTCAAATTTCCTCATGTTGATCTGCAATATGCTTCAAAAAGACCCGCTATTGTTTTATATGATTCTGGCGACAAGGATGTTCTTGTTGCAAGAATAACGACACAGGAATATTCATCCGAAGCTGATTACAAAATTATTAAATGGAAAGAAAGTGGTCTTATCGTTGAATCATATATCAGACTGAGCAAACAGGCAACCATAGAAAAACAATACGTCATAAAAAATCTGGGGAAGTTGGAAAGTCCTGAAATAAAGAATGTAAAAGCTATCCTGCGAAAAATCTTTCAGTTATAGATTTAATGAAAAAAATCACTGACATCCCAAAACTTGACCGTCCTCGCGAAAAACTCCAGCAAAAAGGCGCGGAAGGACTATCAGACCTTGAGTTGATGGCAATCCTTTTGGGGAGGGGCATAAAAGGCCATGATGTGCTGACTGTTGCGGAGCGGATTCTCAAGGCGCTGGATAGCAACAAAGGACAGGTTAATCTTGAGGAATTGCAAAAAATAGAAGGTGTAGGATTGGCAAAGGCCACACTGATTGCAGCAGCCCTTGAATTTGCCCGGCGGCGTATAAGACCAGAGGGGCTAAAAATATCCTTCCCTGCGGATGTGCTTCCCTTAATTCAGCATTATGCCGACCGCAAGCAGGAGCATTTTATCTGTATTTCAATAAACGGTGCAAACGAAGTAATCGCAAGCCGTGTGGTTTCCGTCGGCTTGGTTAATAGAACACAGGTTCACCCACGAGAAGTCTTTGCAGACCCGATTACAGACAGGGCATCAGCAATAATTATTGCGCATAATCACCCCGCTGGAGGACTGACACCAAGCAATGAGGACTTAGAAATTACAAAACAATTAAAATCAGCAGGCGAAACCCTCGGCATTCGCCTCCTCGACCATATCATCTTTAATCATAAAGGGCATTATAGTTTCCTGGAAAGTGGGGAAATATGATTTCTCTCGAAAGGAAAATAAAGAAAATAAGAGGTTGAATCTTTCAAATTGACAAGTTATATCTGAAAGGAAAAGTTGATAGCAAATTTTTGCTATCATCAAAGACAAGGATTGCTTGCAAAGCCCTGATAAACAAGCCGAAGTCCGTAAGAAAGCACAAAGAGGGCAGGTACATTTTTCATCGCATGGTAAGTCAAATCGTAGCTGCGCGAAGATTGCTGGATACCAGAAAGCTCACTCAGAAATATTCTTCGAATTTTACAATGATTACCAGGCCAGATAACAGGCATCTCAAAAGACGAAAAAACCGGGAGGCGATTTTTACAATACTTAACATTGCCTATCGAGTTAGTAGTGGCCTAAAATCACGGCATCGCTTTATTACCCACATTGACCAAATTTCTCGCCGCAAACAGACTACCCCCTTTTTCCCCCTTAGATAATGGGTCTTTTGATGCTGACATGCCGGTGCGGGAAAGACACATAGACCTCGTCAGATATTCACTATCTGGCTTGTGGGGAGCGCAATCACAAATTTACTTCCTCTGGAGGAAGTCTCCAGCCGCATTGTACCTCCATGGGCCTGAACGATGTTTTGTGCAAAGGAAAGCCCTATCCCTGTGCCTCCGTCTTTTGTGGTATAAAACAGATGAAAGATCTTGTCCCTGATTTCGTCAGGCACCCCGGGACCAGTGTCCTGACAGGAAATAGCTATTTCCTGTCCAACGTACTTTGCACTCACCTGCAACGTTCCTCCATCCGGCATTGCCTCAATACCATTGATCAGGATGTTCAGGATTGCCTGCTTTATTTTATCCCTGTCGATCATTACCTTAGGTAATGCATTCATTATGTTGAATTCAATATGAATTCCATATAATTGCGCCTGGGGCAAAAGCAATGAAACAATCTCATTGAGGATGTCGCTCACATCAACGTTGCTTTTGTTTAGTTCGCCGGTCTTAGAGAAATGCAGGCACTCCTCAACAAATCCACTCAAACGGTTCAGTTCCTTCTGCACGATCGTAACAATTTCAAGCAACTCTTTTTTTTCCCTGCTTCCGAGCTTCTTTATATCATGGATTTCCCGTTCCAGCACTGCCATCTGAATATTCATGGCATTCAAAGGGTTTTTAACCTCATGTGCCAGTTCTGCGGCAAATGCTCCGAGCGTAGACAAGGTTTTCGACCTAAGCACCTCATCCGAAAATCTTTTTGTATCACTAATATCCTCGATTATGGAAACAATATGCGTTTCTTTTCCCTCTGCATTTTTCATAGGAGAAATGCTCATTTTTACCCAGGATTCGGTTCCGTCTCCCCGCTTGATCAGGAGTTCCCGCGAACCTTGAGAGAGACCTCCATGAAAAATCTCCATGCCGGGACAAAATTTCTCCGTTAAACACATGCCCGTGGAAGTATGACACAGAAAAATGTCGCCGCAATCCTTTCCGAGCACCTTCGCTCGCGACCATTTCGTTATCTCTTCACAGGCGTGGTTAAAAAAGATTACCCGCCGGTTGATGTCTTGTATCATGATGCCTTTGCTTAAACAATTTAAGGCCTGATTTAAGATGTCGGTTGTATCCATAATGTAGTAATAAGCCTATCAAAATTTATCCAAAAGTAAATGCCAAAAAGGAACCGGCTTGAAAATCATTTGATTCTCACCCCCTGTTTGCTATAATTTCATTTTGAAATGGTGTCATTGCCATCTTCCGATGGCAGGAATAGTATCATACCATGCTTTTCTTGATGTTTTTCAGGATACAACTAGGAGGGTTCTCTTCATGGCGGAACAACGGAAAAAGGTCGTGTTGGCATATTCAGGCGGATTGGATACCTCGGTAGCGATTAAATGGATTCCCGAAAAATATAATATGGATGTCATTACGGTAACTATTGATCTTGGTGCGGTAAAGGATCTGGATGCCATTCGGGAAAAGGCGTTAAAAATCGGAGCAAAAAAGGCGATCGTTCTTGATGCGAAGGATACCTTTGTCAAATATTTTATCTTTCCTGCATTGCAGGCAGGTGCCTTGTACGAAGGTGTTTATCCGCTGGCAACGGCATTAGGCAGGCCGCTGATTGCAAAATTGCTGGCGGATGTGGCGCATGAAGAAAAGGCAGATGCCGTAGCGCATGGCTGTACGGGGAAAGGGAATGATCAGGTGCGGTTGGATGTGTCCCTGCAAGTGCTGGATCCCAAATTGCAAATCATTGCCCCTGTCCGTGAGTGGAAGATGACCCGCGACGAGGAGATACGGTATGCGGAAGAACATAATATCCCGGTGGAAGCAAAGATTCAGAGCCCTTATAGTACGGACGAAAATCTGTGGGGGAGAAGTATTGAGTGCGGGATATTGGAAGACCCATGGGCAGAACCGCCGGAGGAAGTCTACAGGTGGACAAAAAGCGCGCAGGATGCCCCGGAGGATCCCGAATATATAGAGATTTATTTTGAAAAAGGCATTCCCGTTGCTCTTAACGAAGAGGAGATGGATGGAGTTGTTATGATTAATACGCTGAATGCGCGTGGGGGAAAACACGGTGTTGGCCGTATTGATCACCTGGAGAACCGGTTGGTTGGCATCAAGTCAAGAGAGATTTATGAATCCCCTGCTGCAGTTATATTGCACGCCGCTCACCGGGCGCTGGCAGGCATGATTATGACAAAAGACGCCTTGCGCTTTAAGGATATGGTCTCTGCGCAGTATGCCGATTTGATTTATAACGGTCTCTGGTTCTCTGCCTTTCATCAGGATCTGGTGGCGTACGTCTTAAGCAGTCAACGGCTTATGACCGGGACGGTCCGTGTAAGATTATCAAAAGGAACATGCACCGTAGTCGGCCGTAAATCTCCGTTATCCCTCTATAGCGAAAAATTGGCGACCTATCAGAAGGAAGATACTTTTGATCATAGCGCATCCCTTGGGTTTATTAAGATATATGGGTTGCCGGTAAAGATACAGGCGCAAAAACAGATGGACGTTCTGGCAGGCAAGGAGGCGTTGCATCTGGATTCGATCATGCCGCCGAAGATGAAATCTCTGGGCAAAGCAGAGGGGGATAAAAAAAGGTGAGGGAATGAAAGTGCTCTTACTCTTTCCACCGTCATGGCATCCTTCACAGCCCTACCTCAGTTTGCCTTCGTTAACGGCCTTTTTAAGACAGAACGGCGTACCCGATGTTGTCCAGCGGGACATTAATATTGAATTGCTGGATATTCTCCTTACCGAAAAGACCTGCCGTGCATTTTATCAGAGGATGCTTGATAAATTAAGGCAGATAGATGGTTCTGCTCCATCCCGCAATGGCATGTCGTTCGATCAGGAAAAACGCCAGGTGTTAATTCGTGCAGTGGAGACGATTCCCGTTCTTGCGAAAAAGGTAGAATCTGCAAAACATACGTTGCGGTCAGAAGGTTTTTATGACCTCGAACGCTACATCGAAAGTGTCAATACCATAAATGATGCACTTGGCGTTCTGTCGGCCTTGTATTACCCTTCATCAATGACGGCACTCAGTAACGATATGCGGTATTCGGTCTATTCATCACGGGAGATCTTTACTGCACTCGGCGATGAAGAGGAAAACATCTTCCTCAATCTGTACAATGACCATATTCTTCCTTCCATCCTGGAGTTTTCTCCCACGATCGTAGGGATTTCCATTACCAGCACCTCCCAGATTATTCCTGGTCTGACCCTCGCAAAATTGATAAAGGATTGGAACAAGGACGTCCATATTACCATTGGCGGGAGTGTCTTTACCAAGCTCATTGAAAATGTAAAAAGGATCGATGGGTTATTTTCAATTGTTGATAGTTTTGTTGTTTTTGAGGGAGAGCATGCACTGTTGGACCTTGCAGAGCAGGTGAATGGCAAGAGGGATTTTGCAAAGGTCCGTAACCTGATTTATCGGGATAATAAGAGTACCAGGGTCAATGAGCCATTTTTTGCTGAAGATTTAAACAGACTCCCCACCCCGGATTTTGACGGGCTTCCCCTGAGGCTCTACCATGCACCTGCATCCGTCCTGCCGGTGCAGACATCACGGGGCTGTTATTACGGGAAATGTGCCTTCTGCAATCTGCATCTGGATCACCGGAATTTTCGTTTGCGCAGGCCGGAATTGCTCCTGGAGGACATCCACAAGCTTTCACAAAAATACGATACGCCGTATTTCTTCTTCACGGATGAATCGGTGCCTGTCAATCAGTTGCGCGATGTATCTCAAGGTCTGATGGAAAACAAACAGGATATTAAATGGATGGGAGGGGTGCGATTTGAGAATGCCCTCAGCCACGATGTGCTCAGGAAGATGCATGAATCCGGATGCCAGAAACTGGTCTTTGGTTTAGAGTCGTACAACCAGCGGGTATTGGATCTCATGAAGAAGGGGACAAAGGCCGATCGCGTGAAGAATATCCTGGATGAATGCCTTACAGTAGGGATATCTTTCCACCTCTACGTAATTATTGGGTTTCCGACCGAAACGGAAAAAGAAGCATTGGAAACGCTTGACTTTGTACTCAAGAAAGAATATCTGGATTCACCAGGATTTTCCTGTTTACCCTCTCTTTTTGGTATGGAAAAAGACTCACCGATTACCCACAACCCTTCAGAATACGGATTGAAAAGCATTATGGCGCCTGGCAATGAGGATTTAGGGTTGGGTTATTTTTTTGAAGTGGAACAGGGAATGTCCCCGGAAGAGGCTGAGCGGATGTACCATTATGTTATAAACCGATTAAGTGAGAAGTTGTGTCCGTTCCCCTACAATTATTCAATGTCTGACGGGCTGTTATATATTGCCCAATTAAAAACGAAAAGAGGAGATCGAAGGGAAAGGATGCAAAAGGGATTGTGAAAAGAGTAAAGATTGAGTATGGCTTTGATTCAGTCCCCGGGTCGAGGAAATAAAAGAAAATGTTTTCACGCAGATCCATTAAAAACAGACTTGTGCTGATACTTTTGTTCTGCTCATTCACTCCATTACTGTTGTTGCGGTTTATGGCGTTTCCCAAGGCGCAAAAGGACTTGGAAGAGGCCTTAATACGCAACCTTGAAGGGGTAAGACAAAAACAAGCGGAAATTGTAAAGATGTGGTTTGATGAAAGGCGGCACGACACAAAGGTTATCAGCAGGAACATCTCTGACGTAATGGATCGCAGTGTGGATGATAAGGCCAGGGGTTTCCCAAAGTTGAACGATTATATTGGGACGATCAAAAAAGAGTATGGATATAAAGCAGTGTACATTACTTCACGTGATGGAACGGTGCTCGTGGCGACGGAACGGCAGCAGGTAGGTTCTAATATGCTGAGAAACGACTATTGCAAGGAGGCATTGAATGGGAATGTTTGTATATCAAAGATTCAATCCTCTGTTCAGAATGAAAACGAGAACAAAATGAGCGATAACGATGGCCCGATACTGTATCTATCCGCCCCGCTCATGAGTTCAGACAGCCTCATCATTGGTGCGGTCATTCTCAAAATAGATACCTTGCACCTCAGCGAAATCATGAAAAGTGCAAAACTGGGAAAGACAGGGGAAACCTTTCTTTTTAATCGGGAGGGTTTTATGCTTACCGAATCACCTTTTGCCGATGAAATAAGAAAGGCTGGCCTGGTTCAGCAGGGAACGGCATTAGCATTACGGGTAATAAACCCGCGTACCGGAAAACTTACCGAAGGGGCGCAAGAATGCCTGAGCGGCAAGGAGGGCTACGATGCGGAAGGCTATAAAAATTACGACGGCAGGAAGGTCCTGGGCGCCTGGTGTTGGATTCCAGAATACGATTGTGGTTTGCTTGCTCAGATTACTATCCAGGAAGGGTATGGAGCGGCCTACAGTTTAAATAAATTTGTTCTTTCGATGTTGCTGGTATTGGCCTTCCCGTTAACATTAGCTGCATTTTATTTTGGAAGGAGAATTTCTGCTCCTATTTTAAATATAACAGAGGTAACAAAAAAGATTACCAGTGGTAACCTGGAACAACGGGTAAAAGACCGTGGTAAAAAAGACGAAATTAGCGAGCTGGCGCAGGCATTCAACGTTATGGCAGAATCCCTGGAAGAAAAAACGGTTAAATTAAGAAATTATACCGCTGACCTGGAGAATACGGTAAAAGAGAGGACCCTGAAGCTGCAGGAGATGACGAATTTTTTAAATAGCATTTTAGCAGGTTCTACGGAATATTCGATTATTGCAGAAGATTTGCAGGGTAATATCCTTGCCTTTAATAAAGGCGCAAGTCTTGTCTATGGTTACAAACCGGAAGAAATGATTGGTGTCGCGAATGTGAGGATCCTTCATACCGGGGAAGATTTAAAAGCGGGGAAGGTCGATCATATGTTAGAAGTAGCGCGCAAAACGGGACGATATGAGGGAGAAGTTTTAAGAAAGAGAAAGAGTGGAGAGGTCTTTCCCGTTCATGTTACCTTCACCTTGCGTCGGGACGAAAAAGGTCAACCTATTGGATTTGTTGTCATATCCAAAGATATTACCGAAGAAAAGATCGTGGCACTTGAAAAAGAGATTGTTGATAACGTCAATAAGATTATTGCATCTGGTCTGGATATTAAAGAAGTTTATAAAAATATTTATCGCGAATTGAAACGGAGAATTGATTTTAGCTGGCTGGGAGTGGCATGTCTCATCGATGGGACAGAAATTGTAGAAGATTCCCATGTTGTCGATGGGGTATTATTGTCCACGGATTGGCCGCATTGCTACCGGTCTCTTTCCCATGCAACTGCCCAGGATATTGCAATCAAAAAGGGTATGCCTATTTTTGTAAAGGATACCGGCGAGGGTGCGTATCAGTTTGATCGGGAATTGTTCGAAAAAGGGATACGTTCTTATGTTTGCTACCCGTTGAAATCAAAAGGAATAACTACCGGCGTTGTTACCCTGGGAAGCAAGCAGCGGGAAGTATTTGGCGAAGCACATTTTGGATTATTAAGTCAGATTGCACCCCAATTGGCTATTGCCATTGAAAATGCGAGGCTTTTTCTTTCAACGCGGGAATCGGAAAAGAAATATCGTGACCTTGTAGAAAATGCGCCGGAAATGATTCATGAGGTCAGCCTGAAGGGAAATTTTATTAACGTTAACAAAACAGAATTAAATAAATTGGGATATGCCCTCGAAGAAATGAGGCAGATGTCCCTGGAAGACATTGTTCCCCGTGAATATCGCGGAGAAATCAGGAGGTTTATTAAACGGACTCAGGAAACCGGAAGTAGCGAATTGGAAACGGTGTTTCTGACAAAATACGGAAAGGAAATAAACGTCGAGATTAACGGAACAGGTCTTTATAACACCAAAACGGGGGAATGCATTTGTGTGAGGGCATTTGTGAGGGATATTACGGAAAGAAAAAGGATGGAGGAGCAGGTCCGGAGATCAGAAAAATTGGCCTCGATGGGTGAACTCGCTGCAGCGATTGCACATGAGATTCGAAATCCTCTCGGCGCAATATGTAATTCCGTGGGCATTTTGGACACCCATTTAAAATTGGCGGGACAGGACAAAGACTTGTTGGAAATGATTGTCGGCCAGTCTGAAAGACTAGACAGAATTATCAGTGATTTCCTGACGTTTGCACATCCCCGCGAACCTTCTTTCTCTTTGCATGATATACGGGAAGTGATTAAAAATACCCTTTTCCTGTTAGAGCAGGATAGCCGGTTTACCGATCAGATTGAGATAAAGGAGGTATACGAGAGTGTCTTGCCAAAAGTTTACATTGATCCTGACCTCATTCACCAGGTATTGTGGAACTTATTGGTAAACTCTCTTGACGCAATGCCGGATGGCGGGCAGATTAAGATAACGGTAAGAAAGACGAATGTTTTTTTACGGGATGCGGTGGAGATTGTGATATCAGACACGGGGATTGGTGTGCCGGTTCATGAATTGGACAAGATATTTGAACCTTTTTATACAACAAAGACAGAGGGGACCGGGTTGGGTCTTTCGGTGGTTCAGCGGATTATTGATGATCATGGAGGGACGATTGATGCCAGAAGTAAAAAAGAAAAAGGAACGACCTTTTATATCAAGCTGCCTGTCGGAAATGAAAAATTAGCAGCCCAGGACAATCTTTTTGTGGGATAATTCAGGAATTATGGAAAACGGTAAAATCCTTGTTGTGGAAGATCAGGATGCCATGAGAGAATCCCTCATGATTGCCTTTCGGGATGAAGGGTACCAGGTAGATGTCGCGGTAAGCGGGGAGGAGGCTATTCAAAGATTAGGGAGCCATGACGGATATGACCTGATCGTGACAGATTTAAAGATGAAAAAGATTGACGGCCTGGAAGTGCTTAAATCGGCGAAAGCTATGTGTCCATCCACAGAAGTAGTATTGATTACCGCCTATGGCACTATCAGTACGGCTGTGCAGGCGATTCGTGATGGGGCATATGATTACGTGACAAAACCTTTTCGCCATCAGGAAATTTTGAAAGTTGCAAAAAAGGCTCTCGAGAAAAAGAGCTTAAAAGACAGGGTCAGGTACCTTGAAGGGGAAATTCGGGATAAATATAAATTTGAAGGTATTGTGGGTAATTCGAATGTGATGCTGGAAGTGCTGAAAATAACTTCACAGGTGTGCCGTACGGAAAGTACCGTTCTGGTTACGGGGGAGAGCGGAACAGGAAAAGAGTTAATAGCGCGGGCCATCCATTATAACAGCCTGCGGAAGGATGGCCCCTTTGTTGTAATTAATTGTGGTGCCTTGCCAGAGAATTTACAGGAAAGCGAATTGTTTGGACATATGAAAGGGGCATTTACCGGCGCCATTAAAGATAAAATAGGATTATTCCAACAGGCGCAAAAGGGAACAATTTTGCTGGACGAAATTGGAGAAACTTCGCAGTCAACACAGGTAAAACTTCTGCGGTTTTTGCAGGACGGTGAGATTCGCCCTGTTGGTGGAAACAGGGCGATATGCATAGACGCGAGGATTATTGCGTCTACCAATGAAAATTTAGAAAAGGCCGTTGAGTCTGGAAAGTTCAGAAAGGACCTCTTTTATCGCATCAATGTGATCCGCATTCATCTTCCCACCCTGAGAGAACGGCGGGAAGATATTCCCCTGTTGGTAGAATATTTTTTGGAAAAAATTTTAGAAAAATTAAAAAAAGGAAAAAGGGTGTTTTCCGAAGAATCGATGCGGGCATTCACGAATTATGACTGGCCAGGCAATATCAGAGAGCTTCAGAATATTATTGAAAGAGCCGTTACCCTGTCTAAGAATGAGGTAGTCAATGTGGAGGAACTTCCCCTCCCCGTCGAGCACGTTGCTGTGATTACCAGGGATCCCATCGGGGAACAGAAGAGGAAGTCTTTTATTGTGACGACCCTCGCAGAACAAGAAAAGAATGCGATTGTTGAGGCATTGAACAAATACGGAGGCAATCAAACAAAGGTGGCGCAGATACTTGGCATATCAACAACAACGCTCTGGAGAAAGATAAAAAAATATAGGATAAGGCCGCAACATGAAATTTCAGATAAAACGGATCGGTAATTTCATACTGAAACCACTATTGCATTATGGAATGTGTTTGGTGTAAAATGTCCTACGCCTTGGGATAATCTGAAGGCGTCGAATGCTTTGGTAAGATATTGATTTTATGCCACTTATATAAAACATAAGTGGCATTTTGTTTTTTTGTGCGAAGTTGGTATATCTTTCGTATTCATGTTGGAGCAAAATAACATTTAGACGGTACAGATGAGAGTGAGGAAAAAGGTTTTGGCGGATGGTAAAAAGGAGAAAGATTGCCGAGGTTAAAAAAGTTATCGATGTTGAGTTCGAAGTAGAGGAAAGTCTTGAAGAGAAAAAAGAAGGGTATTTTATCCGTTTCGTAGGGATTTTTAAAACGTCAATACAGGGGGGGAAGAGGATTATGCCATTAGCGGAGGGAATAAATAAAATAAGTGCATTCGTAAAAAAGTTACCCAAGGCGCCACAGCCTGAGCTCACTTCAAGAGAGGTAGTGCTTTCTCTCTGGGGGGCGCTTTTGGGTATAGGGATAACGGCGTTGCTGGCATTTACCTGGAAGTGTCCGATGCTGTTAGGGTCTTTTGGATCTACCGCACCATTGATTTATTGTGCGTACAAGTCGCCTCTGGCGCAGCCACGGAATGTCGTGCTGGGGCATTTCCTCGGCGCAAGTATCGGTGTGGTTGTCAATGATTTCTTTGGTGTGACATGGTGGTCGATTGCGCTTACCGTCGCCCTTGCCATTATTCTTATGTTTGTGACGTATTCGATACATCCTCCGGCAGGCGCAACGGCATATGTAGCTGTTCAAACGGGGGGCTTGGGCGTCGGGTACTGGTTTATCCTGAATCCCACGATGTTTGGAATATTTATCATGCTGACCGTAGCAGTGATCTTTAATAAGATGAGCAAGAGAGATTATCCAACACATTGGTACTAAAAGACGGCATCGCCTGGATGTGATGTTCGTGAACCTACGTGTATAAAGTTTGTTAAATTACGGAGAAAATTATGTATATCTCGATTAAAAATCGGATTATTTTTTTACTGATTATATTTACGTTGCTGCCATTTATCTTGTTGCGGGTTATTGCTTACCCAAGGATACAATCTGATCTGCAGGAAGTGCTCATACGAAACCTTGATGGTATTGGACACAAACAGGCTGAATTGGTGACTTCCTGGGCGCAGGAAAGAATGAAAAATGCCCGCGTTGTAGCAAACAATCCACTGATGATCAAATGTGCAAAGATCACAAAGGATGATAAAGATTACCAGGACGTCGCCCAATATCTGGAGGTGGTAAGGAATGAATATGGTTATAAGGGGGTACTGGTAAGCAATGATAAAGGCGTGGTAACAGTAGCTACTGCAGGGGAAGGCGTAGGGAATGATATTTCGCAGATGGATTACTTCAATCAGGCGTTACAGGGAAATTCGGTTGTGTCGAATGTTATTCCATCTGAAATCCCACTTGCTAATGAATTTGGTGAGAAAGAGCTGGGTATGCCTACGCTCTTTGTTTCGACACCACTGAAAGATCGTGACGGAGTTATCATTGGCGTTGTTGCCTTCCGTGTCGATGAGAAGACGCTCAACGATCTGATGTTAAGTCTTCATTTGGGGAAGACAGGTGAGACGTATTTGGTAAATAAAGACGGGTACATGATCACCGAATCGAGGTTTTCTGCGCATTTAAAAGAGATGGGGCTGGTGAAAAAGAGGTGTGCCCTGGAATTGAAGTTGGTTAATCCGGAAACGGGGGAATTTACCACGGGTGTGAAGCAGTGTATTGCAGGCAATAATGGTTTTGACGCAAAAGGTTATAAAGATTACAGCGGGCTGACCGTATTAGGGGTGTGGCGCTGGTTGCCAGAATTTAATTGGGGTGTTGTTGCAGAGATTGACAGGGATGAAGGGTATGGAGCCGCCTATAATCTTAAGTATATTGTGAGTTCGATCTTGCTGGTGATTGCATTTCCTATTGTGATTGTGGCGTATTTAATTGGCAGGAAGACATCGACACCGATTCTTAAGTTGAAAGAAGTAACCGAAAAGATGGCATCGGGGGATTTAGCCCAACGAGTGGACATCAAGAGGGACGATGAGATTGGGATATTGGCAAATTCTTTTAACACCATGGCGAAATCTCTGGATGAGAAAACGAAGGAAGTTACCGAGTCTGAGAAACGTTACCGGGGGTTGTTTAGCTCTATAAAAGAAGGGGTTTATCAATCGGATCCCGGTGTTGATGGTGTGTTTACCTTTATTAATAAAGCAGGTGCCGAAATACTAGGGTACAGCACTCCGGAAGAGGTGATTGGGACAAAGGTAAAAGATATTTACGTGGATCCGGAAGACAGAAGGCGTCTTTGTGAGAAGCTTGAAAAAGACGGCATTTGGAGGGACTTTGTATCGCTGTGTAAAAGAAAAAATGGCGATAGTTTTTATGCAGAACGCACAAGCAATATGCTCCGGAACGAAAAAGGAATCCCCGTGGCTATCTACGGAGTCCTTCGTGACATCTCGGAGAGGAAAAAGGCAGAGCAGGAGATTACAGAATCAGAAAAGCGGTACCGATTGTTATTCGATTCGTTACGAGAGGGTGTTTATCAATCCGAGTCTGGACCGGAAGGTGCGTTTACCTGGATCAACCAGGCGGGTGCAGAGATTCTCGGTTTCAGTTCTCCGGGAGAAGTGGTTGGAACAAAAGTAAAGGATGTTTACGTAAATCCTGACGATCGTATAAAGCTTCTCGAAAAGCTTGGGAAGGAAGGGGTATGGAAAGGTTTTGTCTCTTTTTGTAAGAGAAAAAATGGCGAACGTTTCTATATGGAACGCACATCCAACCTCGTCTTGGATGAAAAGGGTAAGGCCATTCGGGTTGATGGAATATTCAGAGATATTACTGAACGGAAGAAGTTTGAAGAGGAATTGCAGGAATCTGAAAAACATCATAGGCAATTACTGAATTCGTTGAAAGAAGGGATATATCAGAGCGAACCTTCTGAAGACGGTGTATTTACCTGGATCAACCAGGCTGGCGCAGAGATGCTTGGCTACAGTTCACCGGAAGAGGTAATTGGCACACGGGTTAAAGAAGTATATGTAAATCCCGATGACCGGAAAGAATTGGTAGAGAAGCTGGAAAAAGAAGGGGTATGGCGGGATTTTACCTCCTATTGCAAGAGAAAAAATGGGGAACGGTTTATTTCGGAGCGAACATGCAATCTTGTGCGTGATGAAAACAGTAAACCGGTAAGAATTGAGGGTGTATTTAGGGATATAACAGAAAGATAAAGCGATTATTTATAAAAGAATTTAAATACACTGAACGTGGGGAGCAGAAAATTATGGGAAATGGAGCGACAAAGGGTTTGTCGGTAAATGCGAAGACCCTTATTTTGATATTGTTGTTTGTAAATGTCGGATTTGCGTTCAAGATGATTCATAAGTACTACGAGATGAAAGATGCCGGGTACATCAGGGAAAAGACATTTCGTGATCAGCTTGAGACAAGGGTGATGAAGGCCTTTGGTTCTATGGAAGACCTGAACAAGATGGTGGATGATATAACACGGCGAAAGGAGGAGGCAGAAAAGACCGCAGCATCTTTCCAGGAGCAAGGGGAACAAATAAAGCTGACAAATAAAAACCTTGAAGACGCAAAGGCGCAGCTGGAAGAAGAAAAGGCGCGACTGCAAAGAGAGATATGGGAGTTAGAAGACTCGTTGTCACTTGCAAAGAAGACGTTGAGCAACAAAGATTTAACCATTCAGGAGCTTATGAATAATGTAGACATTCTTGGAAAGGAAAAGGCCGCGCTCAAGAAACAGCTTGAGGAATATTCTAAAACACCAGGCGCGTGGAGTCTTCCCAAGCAGTAAGACTTAAATTAAGGTTTAGGAATTTCAATAACTCCCCTACAATCCCCGGATTTACGGGAGAAAACGGGGGGAGCATGGTCGCTAAAGGCTCATAATTAAATGATACGTCCGAAAGATTATCATGATAAGGATTTTAATTATCGAAGGACAAGGGAAGACACGCCGGTCGTTGCATAGTATCTTAAAGCGGGAAGGTTTTGGGATATGTGAGGGAACTGGATGGGATGGGGCATTGGAGGCATGTGAAAAAAGTGCCTATGATCTCTTCGTGGTAGATTTAGACACAAAGCCATCGGAAGGTGATGAGATTTTAAAGAAGATAAAACGTATCAGCCTTGGTGCAGAAATTGTGGCAATTGCTTCACGAAGCAGGTGTGATGCTAAACAAATGAATAGTTACGGAATATATGATTGTCTTCACAAGCCTTTCCGGCAGAAAGAAGTAATTGATTTAGTACGGAAGGCGCTGGAGAAAAAACAATTGGCTGATAAGGTGCGTAAATTGGAGAAGATTATCGATAGCTGAAAGGGGAATATTTTTAGGAAGAAGGGATTTTTAAATACAGAAAAGGAAGAAAGGGGGTGTATGAAATAGAATAGATATAAAAAGAGTAGGTGATATGCAAGCGTAACAATGTGTAATTGAGAGTAGACATGTAGTAAAAATCAAAGGGGTGTTGTTCTGAGATGATATTCACAACAACATTTTAGAGGAGAACAATTAATGTTATATACTGGAAATGTAGATGCAATTGCAGCGGTATCATTAAAGAAGGCTACTGCAATGAAGCACAGTCTGATAGGCTTTCTGACGCTTTCTGTAGTTGCCGGTTTTTTTATTGGATTTGGTGTCCTTCTCATGATTATTGCAGCTGCTCCTGTTGCCGCGATAAATCCTGGAATAGGGAAAATAGTTGGTGGTGCAACATTTGGTATTGCTTTGATATTAGTAATTATTGCCGGCGCTGAGTTGTTTACCGGATACAACTTACTGCTATTTAAGGGTACTTTACGGGGCACGGTAACATTTGGCGATTCAATGCTGGGCTGGTTCTGGACTTACGTAGGCAATCTGGGCGGCTCCATGATTTTTGCGCTTATAATTTATATGACTGGTGTGTTTGCCCCTGATCCATGGCATACCTTTTTGAACAAGGTGGCTACCTATAAATGCAATGCACCATGGTGGGAATTATTTTTCAGAGGTATCTTTTGCAACTGGCTCGTATGTCTGGGTATATGGAGTACCTTTCGGGTTACCAGCGACAGCGCCAAGATTATGATGGCTTGGTGGGTTTTGTTCGTTTTTGTTACTACCGGAATGGAGCACAGCGTGGCAAATATGACGTTATTGGCGATTGCAAATATGTTGCCTCATGACCCGGAGGCAATTTCATGGGGTAAGATGTTTGGCTGGAATCTTGTCCCTGTGACCCTCGGTAACATCGTGGGTGGCACCTTCTTCGTCACCTTCCTCTACTGGTTCGCTACGTACATGGATGAAAGGGGAGCCAGGAAGATGGAGGGCATAAAGGGTGGTTCCGGAGCAGGAAGTTTACCTCGTGCCGGTGGATCTCCTGAGGAAATAAAAGATGTTAAGGTAAGAATGAAGTAAGAAAATGGTGACGAAACGAAAAATCAGATGATATCGTAAAAAAGCTGATAAAAGACGTTTCGGATGGAATAAATAAAAAGGGCCGGTTTAACGCCGGCCCTTTTTTATTATCATATTTTGTGAAATACCGGGTGTCGGGGAGTTTCAAATCTTTTAACGGATGGATCGTATAGGCTCTTCATTTTAGTTACACGGGTTTCAGGGGTGGCACGGACAAACTTTGTTTGTCCGTGTTTAAAGGTTTAGGTTTTGTAATTTCAAGGTTGAGATTCTTCGGTCGTTTCTCTCCCTCAGAATGACAGAATAACGCGAAGAATCTGATTTTATGTGTAGAAATTACAATTACCCACCCCCATAATCCCCCCGTTTACGGGGAGAAATAGGAGGGAAAGTTACCGAAAGCCGAATTCAATGTCTTATCGCGCACGATCGGTACTTGTTTCTCCTATAGCATAAAGTTTCCCATCGTTCGAGCCAAGGTAAAGAGTACCATCGGCGTCAATTGCTGGCGATGATTCTATGGCATCGCCGGTTTCGAAGACCCACTTCAAATTGCCATCAGGATGAAAGGCATACAATTTTTTATCCCTGGAGGCAGCGTAAATGGTGCCGTCTGCCGCAACGGCAGGGCATGAATGAATAGAGGAGCCTGTTTCAAATTTCCACTTCAACTTCCCGTCGGCATTGAATGCATAGAGATGATTATCTCCGGAGCCAACATATACGTTTCCTTCCAGGTCAATTGCAGCGGAAGAATCGATATCATACTCAGTGTTAAACGTCCATGCGGTCTTTCCGTCAGGACGAAAGGCGTAAAACCTTGCATCCTCAGAACCAATATAGATATTTCCGTTTGGTGCAATTAAGGGAGATGCATCCAAGAGATATCTGGTGCCAAAACTCCATATCGCCTTGCCTTCAGGATTCATAGCAAAGAGATAATAGTCTCCTGAGCCGAAGTAAATCATACCATCTGGTGCAATGGCAGGGGACGATGCAATATGGTCTGCAGTCTTTTGTGTCCATTGCAGTTTTCCGTCGTGGGTAATGGCATGGAGTCTTTTATCCCATGATCCAACGTAAATCATGCCATTGGGCGCAATGGCAGGGGATGAAATAATGCCCCCTTCAGATTTATACTTCCACCGTAAGCTACCATCGGAATTTACCGCATAGAGATGGCCGTCCCACGATCCAAAAAGAATTACGCCGTCCTTTCGGATGGCAGGCGAGGAATCAACCTCGTCCTGGGTTTCGAACGTCCATTTCAGTTTGCCATTTCTGGTAACGGCATAGAACTTTTTGTCTTTTGAGCCAAAGTAAATGGTGTCATCTTCCCCGATTGCCGGAGAAGAAGCCACGGGTCCCTGGGTTTGAAAAACCCACTTGAGTGCAGGTTTCTGAATGCCTGCAGAGGGACTTCTGCCGGTGTGTTGTAAGTCATGTCTGAACATGGGCCATGGGCTTTCTGCAAGTTGCGCATATAGTGCGGCTGGTAGTAAGGTAAAGAATAAAAAAAAGATGAATATTGGCAGAGTAAGGGCTTCGATATATTTTTTTAACATATAAAAAGGTCCTTTTTTAGGATGATAGGGTAATGCTAAAGTAGTTGCTCAAAACCAACTTGATGTTCAGGAATTTCAAAGTTTGTATCATGGCAACCGGACAACCCCCTGAATCCCTCTTTTCTCAGAGGGACGTACGCGAATCCCCCTTAACAAAAGGGGGAAGGGGGTTGTTTGTACTGACATTTAATGCTTTTCATAAAACGTTGCTGCCATAAAGTGTCGCTTGAAGACACGGATGCCCTCTCTTGTAACATCTGGCGCATCCTGACAGATGCCATCAGAGCATCCCTTTCGTTGAAGGGACATCTTTCACACGTTCGTCTATCCGAACGGCATCACGCAATGCTCTTGCTAGTCCCTTAAAAATAGCTTCAGCGATATGGTGTGTATTGTTGCCGTATGGCACGTTTACATGCAAATTTATCCCGGCGTTGGTGCTGAAGGCCTTGAGAAACTCTTCGATGAGTTCTGTATCAAAATTTCCGATCTTTCCGGTATGGAAGTTGGCATGATATACCAATGCAGGCCTGCCGCTAATATCTATGGCGATGGAGGCAAGGGTTTCTTGCATCGGGACGCTTGAATTTGAAAATCTCCAGATTCCCTTTTTGTCTCCTAACGCCTCTTTTAGTGCAAGTCCCAGACATATCCCAACGTCTTCTACGGTGTGATGATCATCCACTATGCGGTCACCAGTCGCCTTGAGTTTCAGGTCGAACAGACCGTGCTTGGTAAGAATGTCAAGCATGTGATCCAGGAAGCCGATTCCGGTGGTGATGTGACTCTCCCCCTTTCCGTCGATATTGACGGTTAAAGCAATCTCCGTCTCTTTGGTTTTTCGGTGAATGGTAGCGGTTCTTTTTGTCATTTGAATTGCACTGACGCGCGTGTTGTGCCCTCTATTTAATGTTTAAGGATCTCAAAGTTATTGCAGAGCGAAGAGCTTCTTCGTTCTGCGGTTTGATATTCTCTTTTAAAATCTAACCTATTTTAATGACAACAGGTATGCACTACCTTTGAATGGCTGTCACTCACAAGCTCTTTGAGATGTTTCAGTAAAGCATCGATTTCTTCCCTTGTCCCAATGGTAATGCGCAAACAATCGTCCAGCCGCCTCAGATTAAAATATCGAACCAGTATCTTTCGCAATTTGAGCGTCTGGTACAGCGTGTGTGCAGAAACTCCTTTCCTGCATCGCGCCAATACAAAGTTGGTTTGGGAAGGATATACAAAAAATCCCATTTCCTGCAGCGACCTCATAAGATGGAGCCTCGTTTCTTTTATTTTTTCAATATGCGTCTTCATGCTTTTTTGATCATCCAGCGCTGCCACCACGGCTGCAATGCTGAGGCGGTCAACGTTATACGAATCCTTTACCTTCATCATTCCTTGAATGAGATGTTCCTGGGCAATACAAAAACCCAATCTGATGCCAGCTAAAGAATAGGATTTTGACAGTGTGCGGAGGATAAGGATATTGTCGTGCTTTTCGACAAGACGGAGACAGTTATCCTCGGCGAAATCTGCGTATGCCTCGTCTACAACAAGCACGCCATCTATCTTTGACGCTATCTTTGAAATATCATCAGGCGGTATCATGGTTCCTGAAGGTGAGTTCGGATTCGCAATAAAAGTAACCCTGGCCCCTTTTACGATGAAGTCTTCGGGCAGCGTGTAATCTTCGGTAAAATCGATTGCACAAGCATCGCCATCCTGAAGTTCTGCAAGTGTTTTGTAAAGCATGTATGAAGGGTAAGGGAAGATCACCTTATCACAGGGCCCTGCAAAACTCCGGATAATGATAGACAGCAAATCGTCTGAGCCGTTTCCCGCCATGACATACTCTGGCTTTGTTCCTAATACCTCGGCGACCTTCTGCCTCGCCTGTGTTGCAACAGGGTCTGGATAAAGACGTAAGCTGTCACTTACCGCACTTTTAATGGCATTCAGGACTTTTGATGAAGGGGGATAAGGATTTTCATTCGTATTGAGCTTTATATAGATACCGTCTTGTGGTTGTTCGCCAGGCGTATATCCCGACATCATTTCAATGTTTTTCCGAAAATAACTCAACCGTGTACTCCTTTTAGTTTACTTTGGATTTTTCTTTTAAAAGGTTTAATCTGATTTGAACAGAACGGGAATGTGCATCCAGACCCTCTGCCCCCGATATCTCAAGCACATCCTGATACGTATCCTTTAGTGCAGACTTCGAATAGGTTATTACGCTTGTTCTTTTCAGGAAATCATTGACTGATAAACCAGACGAAAAACGGGCCGTTCCGCTTGTTGGTAATACATGGGATGGTCCAGCTATATAATCGCCCAGCGCGACAGGGGTATACGGGCCTAAGAAGATTGCCCCGGCGTGTTTTATCCGTGTCTGGATATTTCTGGGGTTTTCTGTAATAATCTGTAAATGTTCGGGGGCTAATGTATTTGCAATTTCTATGCATTCATCGATATTTTTTGTCAAAAATATAACTCCAAATTTCGCAAGATATTTCTTTGTATCAGCGCTGCGTTTAAGTTTGGATAACTGTTGTTTTAATGCTCTTATTACTTTTTCCACCAGCGATTCTGAAAAAGTAACTAAAATAGAAATTCCAGGGGTATGCTCCGCCTGGGATAACAAATCAGATGCAACAAATGAAGGGTTAGCGAGGTCGTCAGCTATGATGAGCACTTCGCTTGGCCCTGCGAGCATATCAATACCAGCATATCCAAAAACTTCTTTTTTGGCGATCGTTACAAAAACATTTCCTGGCCCTGCGATTTTATCAACCTTCGGGACCGTCTCTGTTCCAAACGCAAGGGCTGCTATAGCCTGAGCTCCGCCTACTTTGTAAATCTCATGTACACCTGCTTCTCTGGCTGCAACCAACCTTTCGGGGGGGACCGCACCGTCCTTTGCGGGTGGAGTGGTCATCACGATGTTTTGTACCCCCGCCACCTGAGCAGGTATGGTGTTCATCAATACCGTAGAGGGATAAGATGCACTGCCACCAGGGACATATATTCCAACACTGTCGATAGGAGTATAGAAGGTGTCGAGCGAAACACCACGTACCTTTAACGGACCGACTTTACTGATTTTTATGTGCTCCTGATATGCCTCAATATTGGTAATGGCTCGTTGAATGGCCTTTATAAAAGGGAGGGATATTCTCTTGTAAGCATCTTCAATTTCACTCTCTCTTACCCGGAAGTTATCAGGCGAAAGAGAAACTCTGTCAAACTGTTTGCTATAACTTACCAGGGCTTTATCGCCTCGTTTTCTGACATCCTGGATAATTTTAAGTACGGCTGATCGACTGGTTGATAATCCATCCAAAATGCTTAAACGCTGTTTGAATTTTTCAATTTCCCTCTCAATGTTACATTCCCACGTCCTGAGTATCCGCATCATAGCATTTTCAAAAATAAACGAGGTCTAAACTTCATTATTAGCAGGGTGTTAACCACGGGTGCTTTTTCATGAAGAGTTTGACATACGAGAGATTGCTGAGCCTGTTTCGGGCAGATTAACGGGGTACCCCAGGGTTTGCTCCGGCTCTGCCTCGCAACTGATTCACTCCTCACGACGATAATTGTTTGTGAATACGTTTTAACGAAGTGATATTAGTAACTTTTATCAATTGATAATTAAGTTAAAAATTATATTTTTAACTCAGAATATTGTCAAGGAAAATGGAAAGGAAAGAGTATGGTAAAAGAAGGTTGTTTTTTAGCTTTTTGAAAAATCTATACCTTTGAATTCAATTCAAACAAAACAGGGTTCATTGCAGTGCGATTTCAGATGGTGTCGCCGGTAGAGAGATCATAGATCCAGGAGAAATCTGCTGGTTTGTATTCAAAAAGTTCTCCTTTCTGGAAAAAGGTGGCTATCTCCCTTTCTGCAACGGCGGAAGAGTCTGAACCATGGATCAGGTTAAACCGATTACTGACAGCGTAATCGCCGCGGATAGTACCGGGTTCTGCCCTGAAGCCGAAGGTTGCCCCCATCATCTTCCTGGCAATTTCTACAATATTTTTTCCTTTCAGCACCATAACAATGACAGGTGCAGAAGTGGTATATCTGACCAGGGGTTCAAAAAAATCCTTGCCCTCATGTTCGGCATAGTGTTTCCTCGCCATCGTTTCCGTAATGTGGATCATCTTCAGCCCTATAATTTGAAATCCCTTTTCCTCAAAGCGGGAAATGATCTTGCCCATGAGACGGCGCTGAAGGGCGTCCGGTTTTAAGATAATTAAGGTCTTTTCCATTCCACGTCTTTCCTTTCACTTTTCAGTCTTGAACGGCGGTCTCTGTGATTCATTTATAATTACCTTCTTTAAGCTTTTTGACGTAAAGTTCCCTTACCCGCAAGAAAAAATTCTGGTATTCCGGGCTCTTATAGTCTGGAAACGTCCATGGGAAGGATTCGTATCCTCCTCTGCGATAATTAAGGGTTACTTCCGCATATATGCCGTCCCGCAAGTAGATGCGATGGGAAAAATCTTTGGTAGAAGCCAGGATGAGCCTGCTTTCATTCAGGTAACCAGGATCAATATTGATGGGGCGTTTCACGGTATATCTCTGTGAGGCAGCAACGGCTTCTTCTATGGTATTGGTCTGTACTTTGATTGAGGCAATCTCATCGGGAGAAATGAGTTTTTTGCAGCTGTAAAATTGCCTTTGAATTTCTTTGCCCATCTCGGCATGATAATACTCGGTAAAGTGAAAGGGCAAAATGTTGCTCTTCATGTCAATGCCACCAAACGATATTTCCAGGGTTTTCTTAATTTCTCCGAGAAGATCAGGGATGTTTGTCAAAACGCCAATAATGAGATTTACCGGTTTTGGTTTGGTGATGCAGCCCAAGGTGGTTACTGTTTGCAAATGTTAAAATTACAAAAGGTGTAATAATTTAGTTTTTTAAAAAAACGCAATGGTTACCAAAAGGTTACATTTTTGACAGCATTTCAAAAAGCTGTTTGATCTTTGGCAGAACTCCATCCGGGGTGGTCAGGAATGTCTCGCCACCTTTCCTTAACTTTATTTCAAGCTCTTTTGTCTCGGTAAATTTTTTGCCAATGATGATTTTTATAGGGATGCCAATCAGATCAGCGTCTTTGAATTTTACGCCGGGTCGCTGATCCCGGTCGTCCAGCAATACCTCCATGCCGGCAATATTTGTGAGATCGTCGTAAAGGTGATTTGCCACCTGCATGATAGAAGGATCGTTGACGTTAACGGGAATGATAATAATCTTGTACGGCGCCAGAGAAAGCGGCCAGATAATTCCGTTTTCATCATGTGACCTTTCAATAGCAGATGCAATGATACGGTTAACCCCGATACCGTAGCAGCCCATGATCATTGATTTTCCCTTGCCATGAGTGTCCAGGAACTTTGCCTTCAAAGCATCGCTGTATTTCGTGCCCAGTTTAAATACGTGCCCGATTTCAATTCCCTGCGAGATATTGATTTCGTGATTACATTTTATGCACCGGTCGCCCGTGGTCACATAACGGACATCAGCAACACGGCTAATTTTAAAATCACGTTCTGCATTTACATTGCCTAAATGCGTGTCTGGCTTATTAGCCCCCGTAACGAAATTACGAAGGACGGATACGGCCTGGTCTGCTATGATTTCTATTTTCAATCCGACTGGACCGGCAAACCCAACCTTGGCACCTGTGACCTGTTCTATGGTGGCCTGGTCTGCCAGTGCAACAGTATCCTGGCCAAGCACCTTGCTTAATTTGGTTTCATTGGCCTCATGGTCGCCCCGCAGGAGGACAGCAACCGGTTGCCCATTTGAGACATAGATCATGGTTTTGACCACCTGGCACGGTTTCACCTGTAAGAAGTTGCTGACTTCCTGGATGGTATGCTTGCCGGGCGTTGGAATTTCCTTAAGCGCTTGAAAGGCTGCATCGCTTTCCTGCAAAAGAGGGGCAGGTTCCGCCCGCTCGCGATTGGCGCTGTAACCGCATTCCAGGCATCGGATGAGGACATCCTCACCCACCGGACTTGGAACCATAAATTCATGGGAAACATCCCCGCCCATAGCGCCTGAGTCTGCTTCAACAACGAGATAGTCCAGGCCACAGCGGTCAAAGATGCGGCAGTAGGCATCATACATGGATTTGTAACTCTTGTTAAGGCCCTCGTAATCTATATCGAAGCTATAGGCATCTTTCATAATAAATTCCTTGCTGCGCAGGACGCCAAAACGGGGTCTCGTTTCATCCCGGAATTTGGTTTGAATCTGGTACAAAGTGATGGGGAGTTGCCGGTAAGAATTAACTTCATTTCTTACAATATCCGTGATGATTTCTTCATGGGTAGGGCCGAGCGCCGTGGTCTTGCCATGCCGGTCCTCGAAGGTGATCAGGTCGTCTCCAAATATCTGTAAGCGTCCACTTTCTTCGAGGAGATCCAGCGGTTGCAGCGACGGGAGGAATACCTCGACGGCGCCTGCCCGGTTCATCTCTTCGCGCACAATGGCGATAACTTTATTCAGGACAAGGGTTCCCAGCGGCAAATAGGCATAAGCGCCCGCCGTGACCCTCCGGATCAGCCCGGCGCGGATCATGAGTTTGTGGCTCTCAATCTCCGCCTCTGATGGACTTTCCTTCAGGGTGGGAATGAGTATTTGAGACCATTTCATCAGTGCTATTCCTTAAAAATTGTATGTGAACAGGTTCGTGCTCTGTAAGCGAAAACATTATAACTGGGGAAGCACTGGATGAAAAGATTAAAGTTTGCAATCTTATCGGTGTTATTATATTAATTTGATTCAAAAAAACGATTTGCTATAATTAAGGCATCAAATTCAGCCATTTCAGAAATTGGAGAAGAACAATCATGGCGATAGATAAAAAGTATTACATCAACACAGGTGGCGACGGCGTGCTGGAAGATACCACTGAGGACGACGTCAGGGCACTGGTTGCCGATCTCAAAAACGCTTCGAAGCTGGTCATCCATCTGCATGGAGGGTTGGTATCGAAAGCTTCTGCGCTAAAAACAGCGGAACGATTGCACCCATTTTATGAACAAGCGGGTGTGCATCCGGTCTTTATGGTTTGGGAGTCCAGCCTGCTGGAGTCCGTGAGAAATAACCTTGGCGAAATTAACAAAGAAGAGATCTTCAGGATTCTGGTTAAAAAAGTGATGCAGTATGCCGTAGGCAAGCTGAAGGATCTTGCAGGCGGCAAAGCCTCAGGGCAATTAGCGCTACCTAATGACATCACGGTGGCCAAAGAGTTCAAGAATCGTGAAGAGGAAAAAGAACCGTTTGAAAACATCAAGGCTTCACCAGCATTGCAGGATTTAAATGACGCCGAGAGGAAAAAATTCGAAGACTCTCTGGCTGCCGATCCCGATTTCCGGAAAGAACTGCAAGCCATTGTTAATGGTGCAGTATCTGCAAACGAAAAGGAGGAGGCTTCAAAAGGAATCGCGGTAGTACATCGAAAATCGTCAAAAACGTTGATGTCGCCAGAAGTCGTTGACGAACTGGTTGCTGAACATAAAGAGAAAGAAGGCAAGGGTGTTCTGGCAGTGGCGAAAGCGGTGGTAAAAGCAGGAAAGATTTTATGGAGCGTTATTCATCGCTATCGCGAAGGAAGAGATCACGGTCTTTACGCCACGGTTGTCGAAGAGATCTTTCGTGAATTTTATATTGCAAATATCGGCGCAGCCGTTTGGGGATTTATGAAAACGGATACCGCCGATACGTTCGAAAATTTTGGTGGACAGCCGGCACGTGGAGGCTGGTTCTTTATCCAAGAGTTGGGACAGTTGCTGAAAGGAGGCCATAAGCTGGAGGTTTCTGTTGTTGGACACAGTTGCGGGTGCGTTTACGCTTCAAACTTGCTGCGGCACCTGGACTGGGCACGTCGTAATGGAATCCATCCGCTACCAAAAGATTTCAGGCTCAAGAATCTGATTTTTTTGGCTCCGGCTTGCAGTTTTTCGCAATTTGACGAGGTGCTGTCTTTGCATCGTCAATCACCGCTGTTCGATCACTTTCGGCTTTTTGCGCTAAAGGACGAACTGGAATCGGGTTATTGGGAAGTGCCTGTGGTCTATCCACGTTCGCTGCTCTATTTGGTTTCAGGCGCGCTCGAGAAAGATGGAGAGAAGTCGGCTTATGATCTGCCTCTGGTTGGAATGGAGCGTTACTTCACCGCTGCCGCGGTTTATCAACAACCAGAGGTTAAACGATTGCGGCAATTTCTGTCGGAGGCTTCCAACCGGCGTGCTGAGGTCTGGTCGGAGGAAGATCGTGGCGCGGGGCTGGCTTCTGACGTAATTGAACACAGCGGTTTTGATGAAACGGATGATCGCAGGAAGACAATGGTTTCGGTTCAACATATTTTGCAAAATGGATGGTAGCGATGAATCAATGGCATTTTGCAGTGGTTGTAGGCATCAATAAGTATCCCGCCATTCGTGATCTGAAGTTTGCAAAAGGTGATGCTGAAGAGTTTGCTAAGTGGTTGCAGGACCCTATGGGTGGTGCGCTATTAGAGGATAATATAATTACCGTTGTGGCTGACGTGCCTGATGGAACATCACGTGAAAAGGCTATTCCGACACGCAAAGAGGTAGTCTGCGCGCTCAGAAAATTCCGTGATAAAGTTAACGATCATATCAAAGAGAATCCCAGCGATTGGGAACGGACCCGTTTGTATTTTTATGTCTCCGGTCATGGTATTGCTCCCGAGCCGCGTGATGCTGCATTGTTGATGGCTGATTCAGGACCTGAAGATTACGGTGAAAATGTTGCCTGTTCTCTGCTGCTCGATTTTTTGCTCAAGAATCAGCCTTTTCACGAATTAGTCATTTTTGCCGATTGTTGCCGTGAGCGTGTGACTGGTGCTCCACTTGGAGGTTTTCCATGGACGCTTACCGAACGCAATAACGGACAGGTATTGAAAATTGTTGGCTGCGCAACCTACTTTGGTGATTTGGCTTACGAGCCGAGCGAAGAGGAGGCGAAAAAGCCTGACGAATTGCGCGGTTATTTCACCAGGGCGCTGTTGGAAGGCTTACGGGGCAATGCTTCTCGTAATAATGAGGGCTTTGTTGATTCGAATACGCTCGGCCAGTATGTAGTACGGCGAGTCGGCGAATTGACTAAGCATCGGGCAAACAAACAGGTTCCAACAATGGATGCCGACCCGGGAAATCCGATCATATTTGGAAAGGCGCAGGGATCCGGTCCTCAGGGGGCCGTCAAATATCAGATACGACTAAAATTTGGCAAGAAATATGACGGAATAGTCGAGTTGCGAGGTGGTGACAACGCCATCATTGCAAAGCATAACACGGCTGAAGGTGATTGGGTTGTCGAATTGTCCAACGGTTTGTACCGAGTGACTCCCGAAAACAAAGCCGGTGCAATGGATTTCCGCGATAAAGGCTTTTTTGAGGTCTTGGGGGACAAGATTGATGTCGAGCTCTGCAGAGAGATATGAAGCTGAAGTCAACGTCGTATCGGAAAACGGGCCGATACGCATTGAGTTGTTCGATCATAAGTTTAAGCGTCTGGCTATCGGCTTTGGTGAACTGCATCAGCGGGTGCCGGAAGGTTTGTATATTCTGCGATACACTGCAGGAACGGCTCAGAGCGAAGAACGTATCAGCGTTGATCCCCGTGAAACGTTGTCTCCTATCACGGTTGATCTGCCGTTCCCGTCGTCAGCGCCGGTTACCGGCAGCAGCACGACTCATGAATTTCATCATTACCCTGCTTCAGCACTGAGCCACCAGCCGAACAAACAGCTTGGCATGGGTGGGTTTCTGATGATCTTTGTCCGCACGATTGATAGTGATGGCAGAACGCCTGTTGCGCTTGATAGTCTCTCATTGTGGGATTCGCAATTGCGAAGGATTCTGAACCTAGACGATCAACCAGTGCAAAACACTGCGGAAGGATGGGCTGGCCAGTGCATTCAGCTTAGCCCAGGCGGTTACGCTTTGCAATGGAGTCCGACTGGAACTGGATCAAAAATGGGTGAAGCGACTGAAGTGTTGCCAATCAATCAATCTCTGTGGGTGGCCAAAGATTGGATGACGGTTGTTTTTTTAGGCTACAACTCGGCTCGCGGGCAACTTGAACGTCAGAGTGCCTCAATCCATATGGTTCGTCCGGAAATGGGGTTCAACGACTTTGAGCCGAAAGTCAATCAGGCGTTGGAACTGGTGCTCGGAGGATTGCGAACCGGCAATCTGGTTGTGCCGGATAATCTGCTGGATTTACTGTTGTATGGAAAGTTTCAAAATCCTATGCTGGGTATTGTCGGTGCGCACGCCATGTTACAGCGCCACCAGAAGGATTGGCCTCTGTTCGACATAGTGCTTGATAATTTAGAAACATTGGTTCCTGGTGATCCAGACGTTATCGCGCTCAGATTGCTTGGCAGGCATTTACGAAACGACACAAGCTGTACCGGCATCAGGTACTTGTGCTGGCCACCGATGCTTTACACTGGATATCGCGCATTAATTGCTCACGACTGGGTTGAAAACGACATTATCAAAGACGGCAGCATCGCCGAGATATCTGCGGCCAGCCTGTTGCCTGAATCACCCTGGACTTGCTGGCTTGAGAAAAAAACCTCCTCCAGTTTTTTACAGGACTTAACGCGGCGTATGATCGCTCAAATTCCCGGCTCGAGACGGGTATTACAAGGGATAATAAACGAACTTGTTTTGCCAGATTCTTTTGATTTCCTAAAATTACCTGATGTATCTGATCCGGCGGTACAACGTGTTATCCGGTACATCTCTGATTTGCAGAATACGGGTGATGCAGGAGAACTGTCAAAACTTTCTCTTGACGATTTCCGCCAGACGGGGCTCCCGGTTGCTTCAGTGAAGAAGGCGATTCATACATTGTTTTCATTATAGCTTAGAGGAAGAGGCTTTGTCCATGAAAGACCGATTGACTTTCATCTTGTATTCAATCATTAACTTCAGTATATTTAAATCTTCATATTTCATGGTTAAATACGTTTTTAAATTTTATTTGCGGGGCTGAGCGGTGGTTTTATTCATACAACATATTGATATCGAGGGTCCAGGCACTATTGCTGATTTTCTGGATGACAACACGTTGCCGTATACGATTATTGATCTCTCGCAGGGAGATAAAGTGCCTAAATGGGAAAAGGATTTTCAGTCGGTCATTTGTCTTGGCGGGCCTATGAATGTATATGAAGAAGAGAAATACCGGTTCCTGAAAGAGGAAGACCTCTTACTCAAAAGAATCGTTGATGAGGAAGTGCCCTTTTTGGGAATTTGTCTGGGCGCTCAGTTGATTGCAAAAGCAGCCGGTGCCCGGGTAACGAAAAATCCTGAGAAAGAGATTGGTTGGTACAAGATTGTTCTTAATGATTTTGGACTAAATGACGACCTCTTCAAAGACCTTCCGGAAGTTTTTAAGGTGTTTCAGTGGCATGGCGATACCTTTGGCATACCTTATGGCGGAAAACGATTAGCATTCTCCGAACTCTGTCAGAATCAGGCATTCAAATACGGCCGGAATGCATACGGTATCCAGTTTCATGTAGAAGTAACAAAAGATATGATTACCCGGTGGGCAGATGCTTACGCGAAAGAACTGGACACCCTTAAAGGTATTGTTTCGGACAAACAAAAGATGCTGGATGATTATGTTGCCTTGGAAAAGGGGTATATGAGACAGGCGGAACAGTTCTATGTGAATTATTTCACGGTAGCAGGTTTGTTGAAAAAAAAGTTTTTTTCCTTTACCCACGAAGGTAAAGGATCACAATAGGCGCGGATACCGATAAACTGTGTGTGCCCGTGCAGCCTGCATTACCGAAGCAGGACTTCGGCAACTTTTTATCTATGGGGTGACAAGGCTCGCCTCTCTACAATCCGGCTTTGAATTCCTTACTATTGAATTGGATTCTTCGCTCTGCTCAGAATGCATTTTCGCATTACTCTGCCATTCTGTGGGTGTAAAACGACCGGAGAATCTCAGCTTTGAAAGCAAATAGATGCATTTATGAATGCATCTGATGTCAGGTCTTTTATATTGACTGAGGAAGCAAAATTTGTTAAGGTACGGATGCATGTATTATGAATTACTGCATCAATATCCTCGCCCAATGCTAGCCTTTTCCCAAAATTAGCTGCTGTGTATAAAAAAAGTATAAATCGTTACTTTATGCAAAAATTACAAAATTCATTGTGTCGTTCAGTCCTTGTATTGGCAAGTTTGTCGTTTATAGGAGGATGTTCTGCAATCTCAGAAAAAATTGCAATTGAGCGGGTACAACTCAAAACGGCTGTTGAACTTCGGCGAAAACTGGATGAGTGGACAGGGCAGTTGCATTCCCAGGACCCTACGATTCGAAGCTCGGCGGCAGTTTCTTTGTTGAATCTTAATCTGCTCAATGCACAGGAACCTTTGGTAAGAATATTAAAAGATCCCAAGGAACGTGAGGATGTTAAGATCTCTGTTATTAGGGCGTTTGGATTTGCCAGGGACGATCGGGCTACCGACATCCTTATTTCTCTCCTGGATAGCGATTCGGCTGCAATACAGAATGCCGTGGTTGAAACCCTGGGGGAATTGAAAACAACGCATTCTGTTCTGATGGTATCGGAGGCGATGCTGGATCCTCAAAGATCACCCAATGCAAAGATATTATTGGCAAGGGCACTGGGAAATACGAACGACCGGGATGCTATAGAGCCTTTGATTAAAATGCTTGCGGCCGATGACTCTGGATTGCGTGAAGCTGCAAGAAAATCACTGGAAAAGATTACAAAACTTTCAAGTAGTGCCGATCCTGGCTGGTGGAATAAATGGTGGGAGCTTAATAAGGCGAAAACCCGCGAGCAATGGCTCGAGGATCTCGTGGTTAAACAGGAAGAACATGAAAAACAGCTGGAATCGACAATCGAGCAAATAAAACTTGAGGTGGCTCAAAAATCGATCAAACTGCTTGAGACCCGCCCTGATAAGACGGACCCGAAACCTTTGGTGGAAGCCCTCAAGAGCGAGTATCCCGAAGTGAAAATATTTGCGACAAAAGAACTGGTAAAGCTCAAAGACCCGTCTGTTGTGGATGTGTTAATTCAGGCGATTTCAGACACGTCGGAAGATGTCCGCATCGAAGCAATTCAGGCATTGGGAGAGCTTGGCGATGAAAGGGCTGTTCAGCCCCTGATTGGCGTTATGGGCGACGAAAGCCTGGAAGTCAGAGAAAAAACGGCCAAATCGCTGGGTAAGCTGGGGAAACGTGAGGCAGGAGATGCGTTAGTTTCGGCGCTCAGCAAAAATACTGATTTATCTATCGTCTGCGCCATCATAGAAGCGCTTGGTCAAATTGGAGACCCGCGTGCAGTTGATCCTTTGCTGGGGTTTTTAACTCACAAAGAACCACAGGTACGGGAATGTACGGCAGCGGCACTGGGGAAGCTCCGTGATGGCCGGGCGGTAAATGCCTTGATTGCAGCCTTGAATGATGAGCAGGAACGTGTGCGCTGGTATGCCGCCGACAGTTTGGGTAAGATTGGAGATCCCGTTTGCGCCGATTCCCTCATAAAGCTTCTCTCCGATGCTAGTGCGCGGGTGCGAGAATCTGCGGTGGAGGCATTGGGACAAATCGGAAATGAGCAGGCAATAGAATCTTTGATCAAGGCGCTGCAGGATAGCGATAAGCGTGTGGCTGAACAGGCTGCTGAATCTCTTGCCAGTATTAAGAAGATGAATTTTGACAGTATGGATACGGTGGCAGCGACTTTTTATGCCAATAAAGATTATAAAAGGGCAGAACACCTCTTTGAGAGACAAATTGCAGAATATGCAAAACAACCTGAGCTTCAGGAGAAGGTTTCACAAACGAAGATTAAGCTGGCGAAAACGCTGTTCGCCTTACGGGATTGGCAAAAGGCCCTGGGGCTTTACGAAGAACTAGGAAAGCAGTTTCCGAATGACGATACCATAAAACCGGAACTCATTCAGTGTTTGAAAGAGACAAAACAATATGACCGTGCATTAGAATGGTGTTCAGTCTGGATTAAAGAAAAGCCAGAAAACAAACCATGGTGCTGGCAGAGTCGTTTGGATATAGCAAAAACCATGTTTGCTCAGGAACGGTATGAAAAGGTAAAGAGTCTTGTTGATGGCTTAAAAGCAGAGGATCCTGATTTAGGAGGGGAACCGTTTAAGTCGTCTTTTCGGGAATTGGGCGAACAGAGTTCTGAGAATTTAGCTCGTCCGGATAAGTCGGGTTGTCCAGCACCAATATGGTAAAAAAATACCTCGACGTCCTGGAACGCAAGGGATACATTCGGCGGCGATTCAACAGCCCGCGCGCCATTGAGATCATTGGGGTATCCGTAGCATCGGAAGTGCGGCATATCCCAATTGTGGGAAGGATTCGGGCGGGCATACCGCACCCCTATATCGAGGATATTGAAGGATCTTTTCCGGTGGATAAGGCAATATGCCGCAACCATAAGGCCTTTTTTTTGCGGGTCGTGGGAGATAGTATGATAAATGCCCATATCCTGGAAGGGGATCTCGTCCTTGTTGTCCCGCAACCGGTGGCTCATAACGGTGAAATTGTGGCAGTTCTTATTGATGGTGAAGCCACGGTAAAGCGGTTTTACCAGAAGGGAAACACCATAGAATTGAAACCCGATCACCCCACCATGAAGCCGATTACCCTTGCCGAAGGGCAGGTCAACATCCATATCATCGGAAAGGTTACTGCCGTGATCAGGCAACTACAGTAAACGGAGTAAATAAGCATACATGCAAGTGTCATTACGAGGGCGATAGCCCGAAGCAATCTCCACGGTTGGAATCGCTTCGCTCGCAATGGTAACTTTCTTTTTACGCTTATTATACGACAGATACTTTTTGAGGGAAACCTATGACTACCGAGGTTAATGAACCCATTAAGGTGGGCGCCATTTTTGGCGATAATAAAAAGAAGCTCAAACCCGTCTGGTTCGTATGGGGCAGCCGAAAGTATAACGTCCGGGAGATCACGTACATCTGGACGGAAAAGGCAGGAAAGGCCAGCATACACCATTTTACGGTCACGGATGGGACCAACCTCTTTGCCATCTCCTATAATACCGATACCCTGGTGTGGATGCTTCGTTCTGTAGAAACGGATAGTTAGACTCAAGATGCTCGTAAAAGGTGAATTTTAAATTGGTAACAGGGTGGCACGGACAAACTCCGTTTGTCCGTGATGGACTTGCACAACATTGTTTACGAAATATTCATTTTCATATTTGGATAAACAATCCAAGACAGACCACGCAAGCACAAGGCGTTAAAGCAGTATTGCAAAAACACGGACAAGCATGGCTTGTCCGTGCCACCCCGTTTAATTAGGCATTCGGCAACTTTCCCCCCGTTTACGGGGGGATTATGGGGGGGGTGATTGAAATTCCTTAACATTTGAGTATAGCATATCCACTGAATATCTTCCAAAGACACTTTTGACGTAACAATTTAGTTTTGTGAAAAACTATGAAAAAAACCATCATGCACATCGATATGAACGCCTTTTTCGCCTCGGTAGAACAACAGGTCAATCCTGCCCTCCGGGGAAAACCGGTTGCTGTCATCGGTTCCAATGAGAGGACGGTGGTCACCACGGCTTCTTACGAGGCACGGGCATATGGTGTTAAAACCGGTATGACCAAATACGATGCCCAACGGTTATGTCCCCACATTGTCCTTGTTGCAGGCGATACCAGCCGCTACACGGACACCTGCCGCCGGCTCGTCGGGATATACCAGCAATACACCCCTATCGTCGAGGTCTATTCCATCGATGAGGCATTTCTGGATATTACCGGCTCAATACCACTCTTTGAAAGCGCTGTGGCCATTGCTTACCGTATCAAGGGAGACATTCGCAGGCATTTCGGACGGCTCACCTGCTCTGTCGGAATAGCGCCCAATAAGCTCCTTGCAAAACTGGGGAGCGACATGAAAAAACCGGATGGCCTCGTCATCATTCAGCAGGAAGATGTTGAGCGGTTGATGGAACCTCTGCCCGTAAATGCACTCTGCGGCATAGGCTCACGCATGGAAAAACATCTGGCCGACATGGGTATTACAACCTGTGGTCAACTGAAACGGGCTTCCATTCATGCATTAAGGGGCAGGTTTGGCGTCATTGGTGAGCGATTCAAGCTCATGGCACAGGGTATCGACACGAGCCCCGTTATTCCCGCCGGACAGGAACCCGATGCAAAATCGGTTGGCCATAGCATGACCCTTGATAAAGATGTAAGCGATACGGAGACGCTGGAACGGCATATCCTCCAGTTGTCTGAAATGGTGGGACGACGATTGCGACGTGGAGGATATGCCGGAAGGACGGTTGCCCTTACCTTGCGGTATCACGACTTCCATACCGTTACAAAACGTAATACCGTGGGGATGTATATGAGCCACAGCATCGACATCTTTCTCGTTGCACGGGAGATATTCTATGCCGGGCGACTCCAACAACCAGTCCGATTGGTAGGCGTCAGTGTCAGTAATCTCACAAGGCATCTTGCCCAGATACCTCTTTTCCGCTCAGATCGGGACAAACAGTCCGCCACACGCGCTATGGACGAGATCAACGACCGCTATGGTGATTTTTGCGTTACCTGGGGCACACTGATTGAGCGATATCATCATAAGGGTGTTATTTCTCCATCCTGGCGACCCGATGGGATGAAGTATGTCAACCTGTCAGTCCAAAAACCAAAAGGGAAAACAGATACCTTCGTTTGGAAGGACGGTAACGCTGTCTCGCGTACAAATCTCAAGAAATGATAAAAAAACTCGCTTGCACGGCTCAGATGCATGCGTTTATTATTCCCGTTTCAAAGAAACCATCTCTCATCGTTTTGTATCAGAAGAGAAACGTGCTTCTATCCTTACAGTAATATTGTTCAGTACAGCAATCCCGCCGCTTTCACCGGTTACCTTTCTCAGTTTCCAAGTTACGAGGTCATCCGGTATACCTGATGACTTAGCGGCATTGTTTATGGCGTTTGAAAGTGCTTCTTGGAAATCCCCTTTGGCAGACTTCCCTTCAAATATTTGAGATTTTTGAGCTAAAGCAAGGTTAGAAAATAAACATAGATATACAAGAAACAACAAACTAATAAATATAACTTTCTTCATAGGTTGCCTCCTTGTTTTTTTAGAATATTACCTAATATTAGCTGCTGCCATGGCATCGGTGGATTAGTCCTTCGCTTTCATTCTTTCGTTGCCGGACCCGTGTTCTATGGTGATCTCCTTGCCTTTTATCTGGCGCTCTGTTCTTTTTTCTGGAAGAAGATAGAGGGCACCAATGAGAATTGCTGCACCGATAAGCGGCTGTATCTACAGCAATATATACCTCTAACCAAGAGAATGCCTGCTTTTCTTGCATCGAGTGTCAAGTAAATTCTAATATATTTTCGCTGAATAGTTACAAAAAACAACAAATTACAAAGCATCATTGCAAGCATGTATTTCACGAGTGAGCATGATGAGACTTGTACCTGCCTGGTCATAGGCAAGGCGAACAGGCGTATTACAGACAAAAGGATTTCATCTCATGCAACATTATGCTTGTTCTCTCATATTCAATTTTCAAGGTCAGTCCCCCCATGTGACCCTTGTAAGTGAAAATATTCCTTCGCTCATCTCATCGTGATGAGACTTGTCCTCGTGAAAACGGGGATGTGATTGTATGCCCATACTCGATCATCTTAACATGGCCGACAAGATGGAAAAGGGCAAATCTTGTCTGCCATATAATCACAAATCAAGATGTGGCCCCAAGTATCCATTGACTTTATTTCTTGTTTTTGTTAGTTTTCGGTAAAAAGTTTATTTATATAACAGTAATAAATCTGTTTTTGACACCCGTTTTACCTTAAACAGAAAGGAAAAAAGATGAGGGTATTACAGGAAATTAAACAATTGTCTCGCATTGACAAGTTAAGAGTCATGGAAGCCCTTTGGAAAGATTTAACTGGTGATGAAGACAAGTATGATTCACCGGTATGGCATGAAGCTGCTCTTGAGGAAACCGAAAAGAGAATGAATGATGGTATTGAAGAAGTTGTGGACTGGAGTACTGCGAAAAAGAATCTCAGGAAGAAATTTGAATGAAAATTCAAATCCTCATTTCAGCAGTAAAAGATTTAGATGAAGGTCGAATCTTTTATGAGAAACAGGGTGCTGGTTTAGGGGATTATTTCTTTGATACACTATTTTCCGATATAGATTCCTTAGCGCTTTTTGGAGGAATTCATAGAAAATTTTATGGATATCATAGATTACTTTCCAGCCGATTTCCTTATGCAATATATTGTAAAATTGAAAACGAAAAGATTGTAACAGTATGGAGGGTTTTGGATTGCCGTAAGAATCCAAAAAAAATCGAAAAGGCTTTAGGGAAGAAAAAATCTTAAATTATAAAGATTTGTTGGGTTCGTTTCGCTGTACCTTGCTCCTGATACTTCTATCAGGGACGAGGAGGGCTTCCCCAGTTGATTGCGTCTCTTTCTATCCGTGTTACCGCTGATACCCCGTCACCGTCCTTATACCTTTTTAACCAGTATGGTAAAAGAATTCTGCCTTCGCCTATTTGTGAGATGCTTGACCAGTGAAATTACACCTTTACGAGGCTACATCTACGTTCACGTTCGTTACAAGCCGGATATTTGCTCACCGGCCTTATTGCAGACTTTGTCGATGGGCTTCAGAAAGTAGCGTTTCCACCTCCCCCCTGCCATCCAAGCTACATGGCTCCGGCTTTTACCATGACGGGACTTCCACCCATTAGAAGACGCTACCCTGCACTGGGCACGCCACAAATCAAGATGCGGCCCCAAGCACTCCATAAGGGTTGGCTTAAGGCGTTGGTTTTTACGCCGTATCCACCTTCAATATGATGATATGGTGGATTCACTTCGCTGCTCAAATCTTTGCGACATGTTTCCCAAAATCTCCAGGAATGAACTACGGTCATCGTTGTCAGCAAAAATATTCCTTTCACTCATTTCTCTGTGATAAGGCTTGTCCTCGTGAAAACGGGGATGTGATAGTATGCCCCTTCAAATTCTATGCTCCATTATGTTAACATGGCAGACAAGATGGCAAAAAGGGCAAATCTTGTCAACAATATAATCACAAATCAAGATGCGTCCCCAAGTACTCCTCACTACGGTTATGCCCCTTCATCCTGAAGCCAGTTCAGGACTATTATGAGCAATGCTGACGACTTCAAAAACAGACCTGTGAGAGCCAGTCGTCTGTCACCATCTCATACAGCCTGGATTTCGGATTTCCCTTATACCTTGCTGTTAGGGAATTTCTTCCCAAGACGTAAGTCCTCCCTCGGTCATATGGATTACCCCTTTTCCCTTCGTGATGTATGTTCAAACGCATTATCCAGAGATGTTTTCGCCTAATCTCTTGCATCATCTCTAACAGGGACAGTGTCAGTGCTTCACCGAGAAAGGGCAGTTGGCACGAATAACACGCCATACTCATACACCCCAAAAGGTCGTCTGTACCTCGTAACTCCG
>JAJTXE010000002.1:407962-436753 GCA_021463795.1 Candidatus Brocadia sp.
ATGTCCAGGCTCTTGCGTCCTGCATCCCACAACAAATTCATATCTGTCGGAAAGTGTACGTTCGTCTCTAACACATACGTACCCACCTTAATATGCAGTCCTTCGCCTTTTTTTAACCAACTGATGTCCAGATGATACCACCACTTCATTTATCTGCATATCTGTTACATATAACACAAAAGTGCACCCTAAAAGGATGCGGCTACCTGACTGAAATTCCCATGCATCAAGCTTGTCAGTATAACCATTTAATGACATTCCTGAACATAAACATCAAGAGCGGGGGCATATTGCAATACGCCTCTACCGGTAACTCTTATCCAGCTCCACTAACGACTCATTTGGTTTCTCCATCAGGGCATATTTCCTTGCCAGTCTGCTGTGGCGTCTGCCATAGGCGGCATAAATAATGGCGCCGAGTGCTAGCCATGCGATGAGTCTGAGCCAGGTGGAGAATTCGAGACGGATCATCATATAGCCACAGGAGAGGATACCCAGGATGGGTATTACCGGTACAAAGGGACACTTAAATGCACGGGGGTGATGCGGGTCTTTCCTGCGCAGGATAATGACTGCAGCACTGACAAGGCAGAAGGCAAGGAGTGTCCCAATGTTGACCAGTTTTGCTATCTCCTCAATGGGAAAGCAACTGGCGGTAAGGGCAACACAGGCACCAACAATGATGGTTGAAATGTAGGGTGTTCCAAAACGGGGATGTACGGCAGCAAAGATACGGTCGGGCAGGAGTCCGTCCCTGGCTATCGCCCAGAATATCCTGGATTGGCTTAAGAGTAGCACCAGGAGCACACTCGTCAGTCCGGCTACGGCGCCGACAGAAACAAAAAAAGACACCTTCGCCAGCCCGTATCGGGTAAAGGCATCAGCCAGGGGGGCATCGATGTTGATGTCTTTGTAATAAACCATGCCGGTGAGGACAGCGGTCACGGCAATGTATAATATGGTACACAGCACCAGTGATACAATGATACCGATCGGTACGTCCCTTTTTGGATTTCTTGCCTCCTGTGCGGTCGTTGAAACGGCATCAAAACCGATGTAAGCAAAGAATACGTAAGCCGCACCCGTACCGATACCACCGATACCAAAAGGTGCAAAGGCGCTAAAACTATTGCCCCAGTTGTCAGGCTTCACATAAAACCATCCAACAAAGATCACCAGGAGAATCACGGCAAGTTTTACTCCCACGATAATACTGTTAAAACGGGCGCTTTCCTTGATGCCAACGACCAGTAAGGTCGTAATGGCAATAATAATCAATGCCGCGGGTAAATTGAATACGATCGGAATACCGAAAAGGTACGGTACACTTTGAGCAATGAGCTCAGGTGCCAGATGAGATAAAGTCAAATAGTCATTGGTAAGCCATGAAGGAATATGCAAGCCAAAGAGGCCTATCAGTTTTATAAAATAATGTGACCATCCCACAGCAACAAGGCTTGAGGCAAGCGAATATTCCAGGATAAGATCCCATCCAATAATCCAGGCAAAGATCTCGCCGAGGGCTGCGTATGAGTAAGTATAAGCGCTGCCTGCCAAAGGAACCATGGATGCAAACTCAGCATAGCAGAGGGCTACAAAGATACAGGCAATGCCCGAAAGGACAAAGGAAAGGATTAGGCTGGGGCCGGCAAATTCCTTAGCAGCCAGTCCGGTTAAAACAAAGATCCCGGCGCCAATAACAGCGCCGATCCCTAAAGCGGTGAGTGAGAACGGGCCTAATACCCGTTTAAAATGATGATGATTGGATTCTTCAGCAAGGTCACGCAGTGTCTTTTTCGCGAACAGTTTTTTCATTATTTTCAGAAATATCCTTTAGCTGCGGAGGATGCAAAAAAGCACTGCTAACATCATTTATTATTTATAGTAAACGTATGGAATTAAGTTGCCATGTACTGGTCATAGCAAGCGATAGCGAAGCAGGGACCATGGAGAGATTGCTCTGGCTAACGCCCGCGCAATGACAACGTTCTTCGAGGGTTTGCTATAGTGCGTTTTCGTCCACCATTTGCTTATAAACCAAAACAAGAACGCCGCCTTTGCCATATCACCCTGCCGCCGCCACATACGGCTTATATCTTCTCTATAATGTGTCCCAATTTTTCCTTCTTTGTACGCAGATAATCCTTATTTTCGTCTTTTGGCTCCATTATAATGGGTACCCGTTCCACAATTTCAAGGCCATACCCGGCCAGGGCAGCAAACTTTTTAGGGTTATTGGTAAGCAACCGCATCTTTGTTACACCCAGGTCCCTCAAGATTTGCGCACCGATGCCATAGTCGCGCTTATCCGCGGGAAAGCCAAGTCTTTCATTGGCTTCAACGGTGTCAAGGCCCTTTTCCTGTAACAGATAGGCGTGCAATTTGTTCTCCAGGCCGATCCCGCGGCCTTCCTGGCGCATATACAGCAGGATACCTTTTCCTGCTTCCTGTATGATCTTAAGGGTATTGTGCAGCTGTTCTCCGCAGTCACACCGGAGAGAGCCAAAGATATCGCCGGTCAGACATTCATCATGCACCCTTACCAGCACCGGTTCATTGTGCAATGGGGAAGGGGCATTCCCACTCTCACTGCCCACACCCAGACACAGAGCCAGATGGAGATAATCATCAACAAAGGAACGATAAAGGTGAAGCGTAAAATTGCCATACATCGTAGGTAATTTTACCGTCACACGCTTTTCGATGAGACGTTCCTGTTCATGACGGTACTTAATAATGTCGGCTATGGTGCATATCTTCAGATGATGTTTTTCGGCAAACATTTTCAGGTCCGGAAGTTTAGCCATATTTCCGTCTTCAGTCATGATTTCACAAATAACGGCAGCAGGCTTAAGGCCGGCAATACGTGCAAGGTCCACAGCGCCCTCGGTGTGCCCCGTCCTGACCAGCACCCCGCCTCTCTGTGCCTTGAGCGGAAACACATGGCCAGGCCTCACAAGGTCATCTGCGGTTGACTTCTCGTCAATAGTGGTTAAAATCGTTGTGGCCCGGTCCTTTGAAGAAACACCCGTGGTGATACCATTTCTGGCATCAATAGAAACCGTAAATGGTGTCTGAAAATTTGACGTGTTGTGAGATACCATGGGATACAGCTCGAGTTCTTCTGCCCGTTCTGCGTGAATTGCAAGGCAAATAATGCCCCGTGCGTGGGTAAGCATAAAATTAATTGTCTCCGGGGTAATCTTTTCAGCGGCAATCGTAATATCCCCCTCATTTTCACGGTTTGCGTCATCCACCAAAATGATCATCTTCCCGTTTTTCAGATCCTCTACGATTTCTTGTACCGTGTTAAATTTCATAAAAATCCCTCATAATTTCAATTTCGATGAGTTATCTTTGTAAGGGCTCAACAATCGACAGCGAACCTCACCGCAACACAAAGTACTGAATGCTGATGGCCGATTGATTCCGGAAATTTTCTCTGCATCCATAGTATTACAAAAGCTAGTTGATGTAAAGCCTTTTTGTACAAATATAAGAGAGAGGCTTGGTATTTTATCACAATTGTTTTACCCCTCTGTACATGTACAGGAGTCCGGAAACAAAGGTCAATATAACAGCCAACCACCAGATAGCAATGAGGATGGTCAGCGGGATATGATTTCCCATGATTACAGATATGATCGCAATGATTTGAAGGCCAGTTGTAGCTTTACCCAGCAAGGTTGGCTGACAGTCCATTCTGCCGGTAATAACAAGCAAAACAACAGTCCCCAGCATAAGTACCAGGTCTCTGCAAATAATCACCGTCGTAATCCAATTGGGGAATCTTGGTTCCGGCCATATATGGTCAGATGACAGTATAATGCAGGAGACCACCAGCACAAGTTTGTCTGCAACCGGATCCAAATACCTTCCCAGATTTGTTATTTCATTTCTCTTCCGTGCAAAATAGCCATCAAGCATATCGCTGAACCAGATTATCATCATAATAAAAAGGCAGAGATACCGGTAATGATTGTTATGCTGAACTTGCGTTATGCAAAACACCAGCGGAGGGATGAAAAATATCCTGCTGAGGCTTATTTTATTTGAGAGATTTAGCATGGGAAAACCCCCTGAATGAGGTTTTATAACAGAACAGAGCCACAATCAAATTTACCGACCCACCTTTCCTCTCCTGCAAAGATGGCATTTGTCTTCGTCGCCAGCATTCGGCCAGGTTCACGCCAAGGACATAGAAAACGCCCGGCCGAATGATGCCAGATAGGTAAAGCGTATTCCCTAAAGCGGAAAATGAGGATAAAGGTACTTTTAATCTGAAGCACCCTTATGGACAGTAGTCTGTATGTTTAGAGTTTCAATCACGATGTTTTTTCTTTGAGGAAAAGATTTGGCCTTTTATTTTCTATGCTCTTTATACCATGTGATGAACAAATGGATACCGTGTTCAATGGATACTTTTGGCCGATACGCCAAAAACTGTCCTGCTTTTTCAATATCTGCACACGTCCTGTGCACGTCTCCGGGTTGTTCAGGGAGTCTTTTGATTTTCGCTTTGTTGCCCAATTCCTGTTCAATGAGTTCAATAAGTCTTGACAACTGAACAGGCATTGAATTACCCAGATTAATAATCTCAAAATTGAATTGCCGGTTAACGGCAGAGACAACCCCATCAATGATGTCAGAAACGAAGGTATAATCTCTCTGGGTTGTCCCGTCCCCATACATGGTAACCGGTTGACCCCGATTGATAAGCCCGGCAAATTTCCGGATAGCAAGGTCAGGCCGTTGCCTTGGACCATACACCGTGAAAAATCGCAGACAGACAACCGGTAGCTTATAGAGGTGATGATAGTTATAACAGTACAGCTCTCCCGCCCTTTTGGTCGCTGCGTAAGGGGATATAGGCTCATTTACCGGATCGTCTTCTGAAAATGGAATCTTTTTATTATTCCCGTAAACTGAGGAAGACGAACCAAAGATAAATTGCCTGACCTTATATATCCGGGAAAGTTCAAGCAGATTTAAGGTGCCCATGCAATTAACCTCTTCGTAAAGCAATGGGCGTTCAATAGACGGTCTTACCCCCGCATACGCCGCCAAATGAACGACCCTTTCAATACCGTGTTTTTCAAATATCTCCCGGCATAAAACCGTATTGCAAACATCAGTCTCATATAACGTTAGGTTTGGATTGCCAAGAACAGCAGAGATATTTTCCCTCTTATATGACGGTAGATAGAAATCGTTAAAATTGTCGATGATAACTACCCGTTCTCCTTCTGATAACAACCTTTCTACCAAGTGAGAACCAATAAAACCGGCACCGCCAGTAACGAGAATTGTCATGAAATCATTCCCCTTTCAAAAAGGGAGAGTATGACGTTATACAAACTTCTTTCGGAGAAATTATTTATCGTCCTTTATCTTTCGGCCAAACGCTCGCAGAGAATTTCCTCCTTACGAAGGAGGGAATTGTAAGATGATACTTTTAGTTGAGGCTTTTCTGTGCCATGGTCTTGTACTTTTGAAATGTAATATAGCAGAGACCCTGCCTTAGTCAAGCGAAAAACAACGTTGATCACAGAAAAACAACTTTGACTTGACACGTTCAACTTTTCAGTGTACGATTTATCGGATTTTATGTGGCGACTAGTAAATAAAGACCATGCAGAAACATCAACAGTATGAATTTCCAATGCCCGTCTTTGTGATGTATGGCACCTACGTATTCATTTTTTTCTCTGCTTTTCAAAATAGTTTATGGATAAAAAACGGGCAATGCTTGTCCTGGCAGATGGGACAGGTTTTCCAGGATACTCCTTAGGCGCTGCCGGTGAAACGACCGGTGAGATCGTTTTTAACACGAGCATGATGGGTTATCAGGAAATCCTTACCGACCCGTCATACAAGGGACAGATGGTCGTCATGACCTACCCCCTCATTGGCAATTATGGGATCAATGAAAAAGATTACGAATCCCGCAGCCCCTTTTTAGAGGGATTCATCGTAAAAGAATACAGCCCTTTCCCCAGCAATTGGCGTTCTCAGGTAAGCCTGGATACCTTTCTTAAGAGCAAAAAGATTGTGAGCATCCAGGGTATCGACACACGCGCATTGACAAAAAGGTTACGCGATTTCGGCGCCCAGCATGGGATTATTTCCACTGAAGATTTTGATGTTCCCCGTCTTACCAAAAAAGCACATTCATCACCGGGACTAGACGGAATAGATCTTGTAAAGGCTGTTACATGTAATGATATGTATACGTGGAAAGATGCTGATTCAGACGCGGGAAAATCGAAAAGATTCAACGTCGTTGTCTATGATTGTGGCGTAAAATATAACATCCTGAGGAAACTGAGCAGTGCGGGTTGCTCTGTGACGGTGGTCCCAGCCAGGACGCACTTCCACACCGTTTTGGATATGAAACCCGATGGTATCGTTCTTTCCAATGGTCCTGGCGACCCCGCAGGCGTTCCATATATGATAGAAAATATCAGAGGTTTATTAGGAAAAAAACCGGTATTTGGTATCTGCCTTGGTCATCAGTTATTGGCGCTTACCATGGGATTAAAGACCTACAAGCTGAAGTTTGGTCACCATGGCGGAAACCAACCTGTTATGGACTTGTCCACCAGAAAAGTGGAGATTACGGCACAAAATCACAGCTTCGCCGTAACGCCGCCACAGGAAGGATCTGTGCACAAGAGCCCCTTTGGAGACGTGGAAATTACCCATGTTAATCTCAATGACAAATCGGTAGAGGGATTGAAGTGCCACTCGATACCAGCCTTTTCAGTTCAATATCATCCTGAGGCTTCACCGGGTCCGCACGATGCAAATTATCTGTTTGATCGGTTTATTGAGATGATGGAACCGAAAAGATGATTCTATAAATTCAAGATTACTACCCGCCCCTGAATCCCCTCCTAAGAGGGGATTTTTCAAATTCCCCTCTTGAGAGAGGTAGGGGTGTGTAAGGCAAGAACAAAACTTTGGAATTCCTTATACATTAAATTGTAGAAATTATGCCCAAGAGAAATGATATACAAAAAATTATGATCATCGGCTCCGGACCAATTGTCATTGGCCAGGCCTGCGAATTCGATTATTCCGGCACCCAGGCCTGTAAGGCGCTCCGGGAAGAGGGGTATGAGGTTGTTTTAGTGAACAGCAATCCCGCCACGATTATGACAGACCCGGAAATTGCCGACAAGACGTACCTCGAACCGATAACGACGGAGATGGTGGCAAAGATCATAGCAAAAGAACGCCCGCAGGCATTACTTCCGACCCTGGGTGGGCAGACTGGCTTGAATACAGCCGTCAGCCTTGCGGAAAAGGGAATCCTGGATGAATTTGGCGTGGAGTTGATTGGCGCTAAATTAGGCGCCATCAAAATGGCCGAGGACAGGTCTCTGTTCAAATCCGCCATGAAACGTATCGGCGTCATGGTCGCTGAAAGCAGCTATGTTCGTTCGTATGAGGATGCAATGACGATCATAGAAACGATAGGTTTTCCCGCCATTATCCGGCCTTCATTTACCCTCGCAGGCACCGGTGGCAATGCGGCATACAATATCGAAGAATACCGGGAATACATCAAGGTCGCCCTTGAAGCGAGCCCTGTCCATGAGGTGCTTGTGGAACGCTCCGTATTGGGCTGGAAGGAATATGAGCTTGAGGTAATGCGCGACCTGAAAGACAATGTCGTTATCATCTGCTCCATTGAAAATTTCGATCCCATGGGCGTGCATACCGGAGACAGCATAACGGTCGCCCCTGCCCAGACCCTTACCGACGTCGAATATCAAATGATGCGGGATGCAGCAATAAAAATCATACGGGAGATCGGCGTGGAAACCGGAGGTTCAAATATCCAGTTCTCTATCAACCCGGAGAATGGCGAGATGCTGGCCATTGAAATGAATCCCAGGGTTTCAAGGAGTTCCGCCCTGGCCTCGAAGGCTACGGGTTTTCCTATTGCCAAGATTGCCGCAAAACTGGCTGTTGGTTATACCCTTGACGAAATCCCGAATGACATCACCCGTTATACCCCTGCCTGTTTCGAACCAACCATTGATTATTGTGTGGTGAAGATACCACGATTCAATTTTGATAAATTCCCTGATACCGATCAAACCCTCACCATCCACATGAAATCCGTTGGAGAGGTTATGGCCATCGGACGTACCTTTAAAGAAGCCCTTGGCAAAGCAATCCGTTCCTTAGAATCAGGACGGTACGGATTTGAGTCCCTGTGGCCTCCGGGAAGCGACAAATGGTCCGCGGAGCAGAAACACGCGTTTTTAAGGACGAAACTCATCACCCCAAACCCCGACAGGCTCTGGCATATTGCTGATGCGATACGGTATGGGACGGAACTGGATGACATAGGTAAATGGACTCGTATCGACCGGTGGTTTCTTCACAACATCAAGCAGGTGCTGGATATGGAAACCGAAATAATACAGAACGCTGCAAAAGGCGCTCATGCCTCACAAGCCGGAAATTCATTTGCCATGGATACGAACACGCTTATGACGGCCAAGCAATATGGTTATTCAGACAAATATCTCGCCTCTCTTTGCGGCGTTGATGAGAAAACAGTGCGGACATACCGCCACAAGTATGGACTCAGACCCGTTTTCAAACACGTGGATACCTGTGCAGCTGAATTTAAGACCTTTACCCCTTATTTGTATTCCACCTATGAAGATTCCTGTGAGGCCGAATCAACCCGGAAGAAAAAGGTGCTTATCCTTGGAAGCGGCCCCAACCGCATTGGGCAGGGCATTGAATTCGATTACTGCTGCGTGCACGGAGTCTTTGCGCTCAAAGAACTCGGTTACGAAACGATTATGGTTAATTGTAATCCGGAGACGGTGAGTACGGATTATGACACCTCAGATCGTCTCTATTTTGAACCGCTCACCCTGGAAGACGTCCTTGAAATTGTTGCTCAGGAAAAACCGGAAGGTGTTATTGTGCAATTTGGCGGACAAACCCCCTTAAAATTGGCCATCCCTTTAGAAAAGGAAGGAATAAAAATCCTGGGGACTTCTCCGGAGAATATTGATATTGCAGAGGACCGGGAGCGGTTTGCAGCCCTGCTGAACCAATTACATTTACGACAGCCCGATAACGGCTGCGCCCGTTCTGCCACCGAGGCAAAAGGTATCGCCAGCGCGATAGGCTATCCGGTACTCCTGCGTCCTTCTTATGTCCTTGGAGGAAGGGCTATGCGGATTGTGTATGATGAAGCCGGCGTGGAAGAGTATATTACTCATGCGGTCCATGTCTCGCCGGAACACCCCGTTTTAATTGACCGGTTTTTAGAAGACGCTACAGAAATCGATGTCGACGCAATTTGCGACGGAAGCGAGGTATTCATTGGTGGCATCATGGAACACATAGAGGAAGCCGGCATCCACTCAGGAGACAGCGCCTGCTCTCTTCCGCCCTATTCCATCGGCGCCGACATTATTCATGAATTAAAAAGCCAGACGCAGACCATTGCCCTGGCACTGAAAGTAATCGGTCTTATCAATATACAATTTGCCATTAAAGAGAATGTTGTGTATGTGCTAGAGGTCAATCCCCGTGCGTCAAGAACCGTACCCTTTGTAAGCAAAGCAATTGGTGTTCCTCTGGCAAAGACAGCGACAAAGGTGATCATGGGAAAGAAACTCAGCGATGTAAACCTCTCCATGAACGCAAGGTTAAACCACATTGCCGTAAAAGAGGCTGTTTTTCCCTTTATTAAGTTCAAGGGAGTGGACACCATCCTTGGACCGGAGATGAAATCGACGGGTGAGGTTATGGGCATAGACACGGACTTTGGCCGCGCCTATGCCAAATCGCAAATGGCCGCAGACAGCAGTCTCCCCTTAGGAGGTACGGTTTTCGTGAGTGTGAGAGACAGAGACAAAATGCTTATTATTCCTATTGCACGAAAGCTTTTACAGATGGGCTTCAAGCTTGTTGCTACCAGTGGCACCGTGATGGTGCTCAATGAAAACAACGTCTCCGTCACCCCAGTCTTAAAGGTGAATGAAGGACGTCCCAATATTGTCGACCACATCAAGAGTAACGAGATCCAACTCGTTATTAATACCACGGAAGGCAAGGCAGCCCAGGAGATCTCTTATTCCATCCGCCGCACGGCGCTTGTTCACCACGTCCCCTATTTTACAACCATCGCCGGCGCCATAGCTGCAACAAAAGCCATTGAAGCGCTCAGAGAGGGAAGCCTCGGCGTTAAACCCATTCAGGAGTACTACCGGGCGTAAATTCACTTTCTCATTCCGACAACTCAGACAAATTTTAACGGCCATTCTTTGATAGAGGAGCATCTCTGAGTGGTCAGCAAAAACTTCATGATCTGACGACTGTTGTATTCACTGCGCAAATTCTTGCATGACGAATGTTTTTTTCATTGATTGTACTGCCTTTTATTGTTTCAATATTTACTTTAATAGCGGACACATTTTCGCCGCTGTATTTTCCTGTATATCAGCAAAAGTGCCATGGATTACATTCCAAATACCGAAGGCGATAAAGAAAAAATGCTCCAGGAAATGGGGGTATCCTCTTTGGAATCGCTTCTTGAGGACATTCCCAAGGCCCTGCGGGATATTACCTTAAAATTACCGGACGGTCTTTCTGAACCACAGGTAGTAAAATCTTTAAAACATTTAAGTGAAAAAAATAGAAATACCGATCAATGCCTTTCATTTATAGGCGCTGGTGCCTATGAACATTTTATCCCTTCTCTGGTTGACCATCTGTCATCAAGGAGTGAATTTTATACCTGCTACACACCTTATCAGCCGGAAGTAAGCCAGGGTACCCTTCAGGCAATTTACGAATTCCAAACCTTAATGTGCGAACTCACCGGCATGGATGTAGCCAATGCCTCCCTGTACGACGGCTCAACTGCATTTGCAGAGGCAACGTTATTATCCATACGATTGAAGGACAAGAACAAGGTCATTTGTTCGCGGGCAATTCATCCGGAATACCGGCACGTGCTCAGGACATATGTAAAAGGGCTGCATACTGAAATAGTGGAAATAGACGCCCCTGAAGGAATAACCGGCATTCATCAACTGGAAAAGGCCATCGACAGTAATACTGCTGCCGTGCTTATTCAGAACCCTAACTTTTTTGGCTGTGTTGAAGACATGGAAATCATTTCACAGATAGCTCACCGGCACGACGCCCTTTTTATAGCCTGCGTCAATCCTCTTTCTCTGGCTGTTCTGAAACCACCTGGTGAATATGACGCCGACATTGCCATTGGCGAGGCTCAGATGTTAGGAAACTATCTGAATTATGGCGGTCCCTATCTGGGTTTTTTTACGGTAAAAAAGGATCTGCTACGAAAGATGCCCGGGAGAATTGCAGGAGAGACGGTTGATCATCGCGGAAGGCGATGTTTTGTCCTTACCCTCCAGGCCAGGGAGCAGCATATCCGGAGGGAAAAAGCAACCTCTAATATATGCACCAATCAGGCGCTCCTTGCATTGAGAACATGCATCTACCTTTGTACTTTGGGGAAAAAGGGTCTGGCAGAACTTGCCATGCTGAATATCCAAAAAAGCCACTACGCCTATGAAAAGCTCTGTACCCTCGATATCGTGGAACCTGCATTTATACAACCATTCTTTCATGAATTCGTCTTGAAAGCAAAAGACAAATTGCCGATACGAAAAATTAATGAATACCTGTTAACAAAAGGTATTCTTGGTGGATTCGAACTCGCTGAATTTTACCCTGATCTGGCCAATAGCATGCTGCTGTGTGTAACTGAAACAAAGACCAAAGAATCAATCGACCGGCTGATTGCTGAGTTAACCAATCTATAATGTGTTGGCATCAGGAATAACAATGGATTTTATAACGCACTGACTGTTTACCAGGAAAGGCGTTGCTAAGTGAATTTCACGAAAGTTTTTCAATTGAGAAGTATCAGAAGAAAACTCATTTTGCTCGTTTCCTTACTTACAATTTTACCGGCAGGAATTCTTGCCGGTCTCACATTACATTTTCATCAGCAGAATTTCTTCTCTATAGAACACATACCCATTCAGCAAGCGGCGGTAGTCTTTAAACGAAACATCCTTCTTTCCCTGCCGGCAATCACCCTTCCTGCAATGATTATCGGATGGTTGCTCCTGCAGGCATTCACGTCATCCCTGCAGAAAATAATTTCTGGTAGTGGAAAGAGCGTTCAAGGAGATCGACTTCACCGGATTGAGTTACCATCGGGAGACGATGCAGGCAAGATTGCTCATGCTTTACATACCGTGACCACAGAGTTGCAGGAAACAATCGCTTCGAAGAAATATGCAGAAAATATTATCCAAAGCATGGACGACTCTCTTGTGGTTACATCTCCCGATTTCACGATACGAATAGCAAATCAGTCTACCTGTGATCTCCTGGGTTACCACGCGGAAGAACTCACGGGAAAACCCATTGATATACTCTTTTGTGAAAAAGACACCTCTCCTGCACCATGGTTTGATTTTATCGAAAAAGATCTCCTTCGTAAGACAGAAAAAACCTATTTATCAAAAGATGGCAGAAAAATACCGGTGCTCTTTTCGTGCAATGCAATCCGCGGAAATAACGGTAACATAGCGGGGATTGTTTGCGTAGCGCTAGACATTACTGAACGAAAGCGCATAGAGGCAGACCTGAAGAAAGCCGTGTCCCAGAAGGACGAAAATATCAAAGACATGGGATATCTCATGTATTTTTCAACCCTCATGAATGAAGAAGTACGGGAGGATAAATTAATTCATCATATGGTAAAGGCCTTACAGGAACACTTTCAACCGGAACTTCTGGCCGTGTTAACCATCGACAAGACGAAAAATGTATTTGACACAACGCACATGAGTCCCCCCATACCCCTCAATAAACTTATCAAGCCGGAAGTTATTGCAGACCCTTCGTTGTGCCAGGTAATAAGAACTGGCCGAGAAATTATTGTGGGCAATATCGACAAAGACATTCCCTGTGAATGCATCATTCACAAAATTGAGGGGGGAGGATATGCGTGCCTTCCCTTGATAACAGGTGGCGCCATCGCTGGCATGGTCCTCATTGGAAAAAGAGATAAGGGTTACTGGTACAACGAAGAGATACGCAAACTGCTCCTGGTCTATGTGGGTCTGACAGCATCGGCACTCCAGCGAGTCAGACTTATCGATATCACAAGACGCGCTGCTATAACCGATTCACTTACGGGAGCATATAACCGGCGGTTCTTTGACGAAATGCTGAAGAAACAGATCGCACTGGCAAAGAGGCGTAACGAACCACTTGGACTTATCCTTGCAGACCTGGACCACTTTAAAAACATAAACGACACTTACGGACATATTGCAGGCGACCAGGCATTACAACAGATAGCTTCTATTATGAAAAATTCCATACGCTCGTCAGACATTCTGTCGCGATACGGAGGAGAAGAATTTGTTATTATTATGCCTTCTATAGATATCAGCAACGCCATTAAGAAGGCAGAAGGGCTCCGCAGGCATATAGAATCATTTCAATTTCAGATTGGCTCCGCTGGGCAACCTCCTCAAATAACGATAAGCATCGGAGTCTCTTCGTTCCCGGACCATGGCACCGAATATGAAACTCTGATAGCGGCTGCTGATCTTGCCCTTTATAAGGCAAAAAAAGGAGGGCGGAATCGTGTCGAAACACCATAAAACTTTTGCGTTGGGAAAACGACCCTTCCAGATAAGGAATGTACATCATGTACCAAAATGAACCACTCATCTTTGAGAAATCGTCTCCCGGCAGGCGCTGTTTTGTCCCTCCCGCCTGTGACGTGCCAGAAAAACCGATAACGAACCTTCTTCCCCAAAAGATGCTCCGGAAGCGGGAGATACAATTACCGGAAGTTTCAGAGATTGACGTTGTCCGTCATTTTACCAGGCTCTCTCAGAAAAACTTCTGCGTTGATACCAATTTTTATCCCCTGGGTTCATGCACCATGAAGTACAATCCTAAAATCAATGAAGATGCCGCACGCCTGGAGGGTTTCACGAAACTACATCCCTATCAGCCAGTCGAGCAATGTCAGGGCATCCTGGAACTTCTGTACACCCTGGAGCAAATGCTGGTAACTATTTCCGGAATGAAGGCCTTTACTCTACAACCTGCTGCAGGCGCCCACGGCGAATTAACGGGCATGATGATCATCCGGGCTTACCTGGACAAACAGGGTGAGAAGAGACATAAGATTATTATCCCCGATTCCGCCCACGGCACTAATCCCGCGTCAGCCGCCCTTTGCGGTTATGAGGTTGAATCCATTCGATCAAATCCAGCCGGCCTCACTGATGTAAACAAACTGAAGACTGCCTTTGACAGAAACACCGCTGCCCTCATGATCACAAATCCCAATACTCTGGGATTGTTTGAGAAGGACATCCTGGAGATATGCAAGATCGCTCATGATGCCGGTGGGCTTGTTTATTGTGACGGAGCTAACATGAATGCCCTTTTGGGCATTACCCGTCCCGGGGATATGGGCATCGACATTTTACATCTGAATTTACACAAAACCTTTTCAACACCTCATGGCGGTGGAGGACCGGGCGCTGGTCCTATCGGTGTCACTGATAAATTAAAGCCATTTTTGCCTGTTCCCCGGATTGAAACAGGAAGGAAATCAACAACGGAGGGCGTCAGGCAAGATTCCTCTGTGACCGGACAAGGCCAAAAGTACTATTTCCTGAATTACCAGCATCCCGATTCCATAGGAAGGGTGAGGGCATTTTATGGTCATATCGGCATAATGATCAGGACCTATACCTACCTCTTGTCCCTGGGCAAAGAAGGTGTTTGCAAGGTGGGAAAATTTTCTATCTTAAACGCTAACTACCTGCGTCATAAACTTATCAAATATTATGACATTCCTTATGGAAAAACCTGCATGCATGAATTTGTCATTTCCGCAAAAAAACAGAGACAGCAAGGCGCTTCTGCGCTCGACATTGCAAAGAGACTCCTTGATTACGGCTTCCACGCCCCTACGATCTATTTCCCACTCATAGTCGAGGAGGCATTAATGATCGAACCGACAGAGACGGAATCGCTGGAAACATTAGATGCCTTTGCTGACGCAATGGTACAAATAGCCACAGATATCGAACAAAAGCCGGAGTCGGTGCGAAACGCACCCAAAACCACCCCGGTTGGTCGTCCCGATGAAGTAAAGGCAGCACGAGAACCGACATTGAAGTGGGAGCATTGATAAAAGCCGCATGATAATTTACCTGTTCATTTTTTTTCGCTTCAGGCTTTTCGCGCTCTTCATTGCAAGGTAATGTGATCTTTTATAAACAGAAAAAACTCATCCAATAAACGATACAGAGGGAAAAATCAATGGATCAGAAAATTGAAAAAGGATACACTGAATACCAGAAAAAGGTAATCAGAAATTTTTATGAAAACAAAGACCTCCGGATTATACAAAAACTGGGAGAATTAGTCTCAGACATGTATCTCGAAACCAATGAAAAAAAAAAGGAATCTGGATGGAAAAAGATAAAAAAGATGCTTGATGATCTCAAGATACATCCGAACGAGATAGAATTCCTAACGAAGGATAAAAATCTTACCGTAATTTCAAAAAAATTGGCAGAACTATTTTAATGTTTTACTTTCTTCCTATTTCACCTTTTTCGACTTTTTTTTATATAAAGAAAAGTACCCCTCCGCCTCCTTTTCCATCCCTTTTGCTTTATAAGCATTTCCCAGGTCGTTATAAATTTCTATATTATCCGGGTTAGACATTACCGCCGTCTGAAAGGCATCGATAGCCTCGTCGTATTGTTTATTCTTCATATAATTCTTACCAAGCCGGCATTGGGCATCTGCATTACTTACATTAATTTCAACGGTTCTGTTGTAATATTGAATGGCCTTATCTGTATTTCCCTCCTTATCATATAACAACCCGATATTGTAGAGTGCAGTTTCATGTCCCGGGTCAATTTCGAGCGCCTTATTATATGCCGTCAGGGCTTCCGCAGCCATACCTTTCATTGAATACACGATACCTAAGTTCGAATGCGCTATTGCAAGACCCGGATCGAATTCCACCCGTTTCTTTAATATCTGAATTGCTTCATCGTACTTACCAACTTTTGTATAAGCAATACCCAGAAGCGAATAGGCAGACTGATACTCAGGATTCATTTGAATGGTTTTTTGAAATGCAGTAATAGCGTTATCAAAACTCCCTTTGTCAAAATATGCTGAACCAAGATTGTAGTAAGTTTCAGCGTCTCTGGGCTTCTGTTCGATCGCCTTCTGAAATGACTCAATGGCAAGGTCGTACAGTCCCTTTTGTGAATAAGCAACGCCAAGTTTATTATACACATCAGGATAACTGGGATTCCTGGCAAGCGCCTTTTTATACATCTCAATCGCTTCATCAAAAAAGCCGTACTGTGCATAATGCAAACCTTGTTTATAGAGCTCTTCGGGAATATCAAAACGGCCTAATTGTGCCTCTCTTTGAGTCTTCCCCCTGCTTTCTGCTGTAACCGCCCCCTCTTTTGCAAAACAACAGGCTGGAAGCAATAAGGTTAACACGGCAAGACAATTGACCATTGCACCCGTTAATTTTTTCTTATTCACTACACTTTCTCCCATAATTTGACCTAAAAATAACCAATGAAGATAAAGTGTATCAGATATTTCTCCCTCTGGCTTGAAAAAAATTATTTTACCGATTGTCCGGCTCTTGATTCACCTTATTTTTTCCATGAGAGAGCCATTTTCCCAAGGAATGATAACAGGAGTATGGCGCTGAGCAGAACAACATCCGTAGGGCCTGTGGGGAGATCATAACGGTAAGAAAGGTAAAAGCCGAGGAAGGCTGAGACAACGCCAATGATTGAAGAAATGATGCAAAAAGGAAGTATCCCGCGCGTGATCATTCTGGCGGTGATTGCTGGTATCAGCAAAAAGCCAAAGATGACCAGCGGACCGACGGTCATCACACCAAATGAGATGACAACACCAATAATAAGATAGAGCAACACATCCCAGAATATTACCTTTTTGCCAATCGTAGTAGCCATATCTGCATCATAGGATACCACGACAAAGCTGCGATGAAACCCAACTAAACAGATGAAAATGGTACCATAAATGGCAAGCATCAGCCACAGGTAGATATCCGGTACGGAAACAATCTCTCCTTTGAGCAGGGAAAGCACCTCCGTTTGTCCGTACGGGTTCCACGAAACAAACAATATGGAAGCAGCACCTGCAATTGAATAGGTAAACCCAATACGGTTTTCGTTAAAACCTTTTCGTCTCCGTTCAAGAATGGCCAAAATAAATATGGCGACGAGCGTGAAGAACACGGAACCGGTCAGCGCCATAAACTTTTCAGATTCCATATGAGGAAGAAAATGCAGTCCTATCGTGTGCAATAAAAAGGCAAAGGTAATTCCTGCGTTTGACACCTGAGGCAAGGCTATGCCCAAAAGTACCATGCGGCGTAATACGAAAAATATTCCTACCTGTGGACATACAAATCCGACAATCAGTCCGGCATAGAGGGAGTTTTTCAAAAGAAAATGCGGACTCAATATTTCCAGGAGTTGTTCCATGGTTTAATAGTATTTCAAATAATTCGTGGGGAAATGAGTCTTATTGGTTTTTCCATAGCTCTGCCATAATCAGGTCAATGCCACAAGGTGCCCTGGAATGACGCTTCTTCAGCGAGCAGTGGCGCAAGGATCTCAAGCGAATTACCAATCTGCACCTTGTTATCATTAATCCAAATTAATTTGTCTATCCACTTGGGAATGCTATGAATTTCATGGGTAACCATAACGATCGTCAATTCATGTTTTTTGTGCAACAGGGAAATCAGTTCCATGATCTTTCTCTGTGCGATAATATCAACTCCGGTAATAGGTTCATCCAGCAGGAGAATTTCCGGTTTTGTCGCCAGTGCCCGTGCTATCAGGATACGCTGTTTCTGGCCGCCGGATAATTCAGAAAACAGACGTTTTTTCAGATCAAGCATGCCAACATCCTCCAGACACTGCTCTACCCAGCCACGATTTGCTTTTGTGGTGGGGCAGAAAGGCTTTACCTGCCCAAAGGTACCCATAAAAACAACCTCTTCAGCAGTGAAAGGATATATCTCATCCAATATCTGACGTTGTGGCACATAGCCAAATCTGGGGTAATGGCTGTCACCGTAGGTAATCGTCCCATGAATCGGTGAAATGATCCCAAGAATGGTTTTGAACAAGGTGGTTTTGCCGCAGCCGTTTGGTCCAAACATGACGGTAAATCCACCTGTTTTTAGAGAAAAATTAATATCGGTGAGGATCTGATGTCCGTGATAACCTACGGAGACGTCTTTTAAGGTAATACAATGGTCTGTATTCATTCGTATTTTATCATAGTTTATCAATAGCTACCATGCTGCTCATTACGGAAATCCATGTTGAAGATCAACCAGCACCACCAATGAAACGGTTGTACTGGCTTAACCACTTTTTATTACTCCGGTGAAATCTGCTCTCATAGCTAGTATTTCGTGCCCACTGATTGTTTCTGCCTAGGATTTTGTTGTAAGAGCCGATATAATTTGTTGAATAGTATAATCGAAAAGTGACAAATAGTCATCTGTTTCTTTCAATCCACCAACCATGATTGGCAAGATAACAACTTTTGCCCCGGTTTGATCTGCAACAAATCCCGGTATTTTGCGTTCCCGGAACTGCTCAATCACAACAAGTTTCACACCTTCATGTTTCATCATAGGAATAAGATGGCTAATGTGGGTGGGAGATGGAGGAATACCTGGTTTTGGTTCAAGGGTATCCACCACATCCAGATTGAACCGTTTCGCAAAGTAAGGAAATGTTTTATGATACGTGACAATCTTTAAACCCTGATAAGGTTTTAACATTTTTTGCCATTCGGGTAATTTATTATCCAGTCTCTTTACAAAATCATTTAAATTATTTTTATAATACGTGCAATTTACCGCATCAATTATACATAACCGATCACAGATATGCGCTGCAACGATCTTTCCATTTACCGGGTCAAGCATGAAATGGGGATTACCAAGGGGATGAACATCACCCATAGCGCGGTCAAGCGAGGCAGGCGCTTCTAAAACAGAAATTCCTGTAGCGGCAATTAAGTATCCGGGATTCCCGGGAAGTATTTTTTGATTTCGTGCGCCAGTAACCAGGGTAGGCAACCATCCAATTTCCAGCTGTAATCCGCCATCGATAAGCATATCTGCTTTATTCAGCTTAACAATAAAACCAGGTTTAGCATCCACGAAGTGTGGATCCTCCGTGGGTTTTGCAATGCTGTTTACCTCAACTTTATCCTTTCCGATTTCCCTGGCGATAGCGCCCAGATCGGAAGTTGTTGTAACAATATGTAATTTCGCATGAGCCACAGATGCCCAGATTATTGTTAACAGCAGGGAAAAACAGATGTGATATTTTGTTTTCATGGTATTCTCCTATTTTTGAAAATCATATGTACACCCCCCCCATGAGAGACAAAGACGGTTGCCGTCTAAAGGCATAACGGCATTCATGCCGTTTCTTTTCGGTTATATTATCGGACAGGGCTTTCTGCATTTTATCTAATTTCTGCCGGAAAATCTTTCAAAGATCGCCTTCATACGGCGAACTTTTGCCAGTTTCATACAATATCCGTGCTTTTGAAAGTAATTATATCAAAATATCACGATACCGTATACTTGTTAATGTATTGCGCTATACAAACTCCATTTTTATATTTTTTGTTCTTAATCTTTCCCTGCATCTTCTGTGATTAGCAATCTTTAATACTTATGTGCCCCGTGTGAACCCAACAAAAATTCGAATTGAAGAAATACCGAATGTTCGGTTCTGTTGTTCTCCAGGATGTCATCGTAATTATATTGCAGCCGAATCTTTGAAAATTCCGATGGATAAAAGGTAAGATTAGGTGAAAGCCGCCAACGTTCAAAACCGATAGGATCTGTTGCTTCCTCTTCCCCATCGACGTAATCGCCACGAAGTCCTGCGACCCACCGTTTCTTAAATCCCCAACAGATCTGAGAATAAACGCCCCAATTATTCAACGTCTCGTCTGACAAGCCGGCATCTGCCTCTTCTCCCGCTTCAAAACGCCTGCCCATCACCTCTGTTTGCCATGTCACAAAGGGAAAACCGCCGGAGGCATAGGAGGACTTCCATTTCCAGAACATATCCAGACCATACATCAAGGTGTCTTTGTCTCTTCCGGTAGCATTTGGACCAAAGGCGGCCGACGCACCTAGTAAAACAGTCGTTTCGTCTGTCACGTCAAAAGAAGTAGTAACGCGCGGGGTATACAACATGTCTTCCATGCTTCGGATACGGGTTTCAACCGCCTCGCGGCCATACAGTGCATCATCATTTCTAAAGCTATACGCCGTTTCTCCCTGGCTATCCTGAACGGCGAAGAATAATTCTGTATAGTTGTCAGTTGGTGCTAACCATGATAGCCGTACCCCTGGGTTCCTCAGTCCATCAGGGCCTAAAAAACGGCCATTGACTAACGGCTGGTCTGCGAAGTCCCATGCGTGCGGATGAAATGGATTCAGTCTCCCAAATTCGGTAAAGAAGGTACCTGCTTTTACCTGTAAGTTCAAGGGCAGAGACATTGATGTCAAAAATGCCTCTTCTACTTCAAGAAACGATTCACCGTCTTTATCGATATGAAATATAATATTTGCCTGCCCTTTAAAATATGGGTCCACTGCTCCTTCAAACGTGGTTTCCAGATTTTGCACGGTAAATCCACGCTGATTGGGATCGTGTCCACCAGTCTCAAGGATTTCTAAATCTCCCGTAGAACCTGCTGCTGCAAATAATCCGTCAAAGGAAATATTCATGTAACTCTTTCCCGTACTCAACAACGTGATCGGTTGTTCCGGTGACCACTTCCCAGCTTCAGGGCTTGCAGGTTGAGGAGCAACGGCAACCTTTTGCTGTATTTCTTCAAGGCGCGAATCATAGTTCTCTTGTATCTCTTTTAAACGGGAATTATAATCTGACTCTATTTTCTGCAGTCTTTCGACAACTGTATCATATTCCTCTTTTTTTATAGGAACGTCTTCACTGCCAGCATTTGATGCTTTTGGAATATCCGCTGGTTGAGAGACGATGTCGGTTGTCTGTGTCCTTTCTTTTTCAAGAGCAGCAATCTTCTCCTGCATCTTTCTTAAACGTTCTTCGTAGTCCTGTTTCATATTGAGAAGCAGTTCCTTCATCCCCTGGAGTTGTTCGACAATTTCTTCAAATTCGTCCTTTCTGATACGGATCTCTTTTGAGTCTCCAGATGTTTCTTCTTGTCCTTCTGTAATGCTCATTGGTTGAGAATTTTTATCGGTTGCTGATGTCACTCCACCATACACTTTGGTAGTTGAGAACGGCCATTCGTAGCCGCCTGCAATGAGTGTGCATAGGAACAATATATACAATATATAATTTAACAGTTTCATACCATTCTCCTGGAAAACACTTTGAAATGAGAAGGCAGGTAATAATTTGCCGTTTAGGATTCAATACAGGGACACGGTGCATCGTGCCCCTACAGGCTTTCTGCCTTTGCGTCTTAGTGGCCTAAATTTTGGTTATGCAGAAAACCTGGAGGAATCGGGAGGCGGACGAATGGTGAATTTATGGATAGATAAGGATGGCAGTATTAGATTAAAATCCCGCAGGGAACTAGCGCATACAAAATCGAATTGCGCGTCTATGGTTAACAATGGCGCTACCGATGAAGGGGTTTTCAGCCATTGACAGACCTGACATGTTTCGGAGTCGTGCTGAGTAACATCATCTCTGGTCCCGATCTGCTTATTATCATAGTTACCATGAGACCCATTTTGCAGCTCATGGTTACAATGGTTGGAGTTGAACACGCCGCCATGGAATCCCCCCATCGTAAGGCACAAAAGGAGATACGGAACAAGAAAAGAAACAAGAAAGATACTACCAATATCTTTTTTACTGTTAAACTGCTTTAACATCATCTTAAGGGCGCAATTAAAATGGGTTCTGTCAGAATAAATAAAAATGATGCTAATCTTTTTTTATGACAAGTCAAGTAAAATATGTATCCTGAAAACGTGAAGCCTTAAGGCTTCACGTCAGTATCCTGTCCCAGTAAAGTCATGGCAAAAAATATCGCTTGAGCAAGCACATACTATCTCTTTCCTTTTATGGACCCAATGGAAATGTTGGGGAGATGGTTTTTTGTCGTCAATGATATGGAATTTCAAAGCTGCGGTTGCAGAGCGCATCTTTCGAGTCGTAGTATCGATTACGCGTAGCCTGCATTCGGGTATAATGCCAAATCCGCTCTGGAGAATTTAATTCTGGGCAATAGGGCGGCAGATTGAATGCCTCTCTATATTGTCTATTTTCTGTACACCTTAGTGCGGCCAAAATCGATGGGATACTGCAAGGCAGAGAATTAAACAAGGTTTGCGGGTGGAATTATGTGGTTGATTATAAGGACTGGAAAGAGAAATTCGTGATAAGATAATTTTTGTAGCTGAAATGCCAGACGGTAGCTATGATACCTTTTTGAGATTTTGCTGAGCTTCCTGATAATTTGCATCTAGTGATAATGCCTTTTCAAAGCACATTCTGGCATCGATGCGCTTATTTTTTTTGAAATATAATACCCCTAAATTGTTATATACCGAGGCGTCCTTGTTATTCAATTCAGATGCTTTTTTCAACGTAGAAATGGCATCATCTGTTTGATGTATGTCTTCATATACCAGTGCAAGGCTGAAATAAGCAGGAAAGAAGGTGGGATTAACCTTTAACGCCTTTTTATATGCATCAACGGCCTCAACTGTTTTTCCATTCATTTGAAATGCACGTCCCATTCCGCATAAGGCAAGTTCATCAATAGGATTTGTGGCGAGTATTTTCGCATATAATGCAAGGGCATCAGGTATGTTTCCTGAATCTAATGCCTCTTGACCCTGCATCAGCAAAGATGTGTTCGAATCAACTAAGCTCTTATGCAACTCAAGCAACTCTTCATAATCTACATCAGGCCATTTATCTTTAAAACGTGACCCATTCACCGACATACTATTCCGATAATCAATATTGTTTTCAACAAAGGTTTTGCTTCCGTAATGATGAACAAAAACACTCTCGTCCACCATGATGGCATAACCCTTTCCCCGCACCTTCAGGCATAAATCATCGTCTTCGTAATTGCCCGTATCAAAGGATTCATCAAGACCTCCAACCTCATCAAAAAGCGCCTTTCTCATCAATACCGCAAAACCGGCAATACGGTTTCGTGGGGTCAGTCGTCCTTTATACGTTTTTCGTACCCGTTGTGAAAAGTCATGAAATCCATGTTCATCGGTATAGGGAACCGCACTGACCATCTGTCTCCCACTGATTGAGTTTGTTATAGGTCCCACCATGCCGATTTTCTCATCCCTTTCGAGACTTTCCACAAGGCCCTCGAGCCAACCATCCGAGACCAGTACGTCATTATTCAGGAGCATAACGAATTCACTACCAGCTATGGCTACCCCCTGGTTATTTCCGGCTGCAAAGCCCCTGTTTTCTTGATTTTCAATGAGTTTATAGTTTGAATGTTCTTTGGTCAAATTACGCAGGTATTCGACGGTACCGTCTGACGAGGCATTATCCACAAAGATAATTTCGTGCTGACATCCTGTATGATTCCGGATTGAGCTGACACACATTTTGGTGTAGGCAATGGCGTTGTAAGTAAGGATAATGATAGAGACGAACTTTTGTTGCTTGACAACCACCGGCCCGGTAATTGCCGCATTGGGCATGTGGTAACGCCGTATCTTATGGTTTTCCGTAATAATTGTTAAGCCGTCCTTTTTCATGAAAATATCCGGTTTGATCTTGCCTATCCACTTGCTATGCAATCGCTGAATATTTTCTGATACCTTTGAGAAACGCTCCGGACCACTCTTTGATTCATGATGGATGAGAACACTTTCAGGTTGATAAACGAGTTTCCAATTCTTCGTTTGAAGTTTAAAGCACAAGTCGATATCCTCGTATCCGTTCCAATAATCTTCATCGAACCCCCCTACTCCATGAAATACGGATTTCCGTATTAATAAACAGGCGGCGGTTAATGCCTGATATTGGCGTAATTGGTTCGCCTCAGCAGTATCACCGGGTTCTCCATAATAGATATGCCTGGCACACAGCGGATCAGGCAATTTTTGATCATCGATAATAACCACCCCGGCATGCTGAATGGTGCCATCCGGGAACAAGAGTTTACTCCCCACAGCGCCAACCGAACTGTCCTGGGCAAGAATATTCAGGAGAGGTTCCAGCCATTCTTTCATCGGTTCAGTATCATTGTTTAAAAAAAGGAGGTAATTGGTGGAGGCCAACTGCGCCCCCTGATTACATGCCCTGGAAAATCCAAGATTTTTTTCATTCGTGATTATTTTAACATCACCTTCCAGGCTTTTCAGAAAATATCTGGTGCCATCCGTTGATGCATTATCAATAATAATCACTTCGTATAATTCTCCCAGTGTGTTTTTGACTATTGCCTCAAGGCATTTTTGTGTGAATTCCACCTTGTTAAAAACGGGGATAATGATGGAAACTTTCTGAAGGCGTTTCATTAATGCAGTTTGCAATGTCAAAATATGATGCTTACCTTTTGAATAATCTCTGTAACTTTCACAAATAATCTCAAAAGTCCTCAGAAAATCAGCCCGCTTTTCACTTGACATGCTGCTTCCATCAGTTCTCCATGTAAACTCGCACGTAACTTTTCTCATATGTGCAAAATGGTATTTTCTGGACATTCGGATCCATAAATCCCAATCTTCATGAGTGGTGAGCGATTCATCAAAAAGGCCTATTTCATCAAGACAAGACTTTTTATGCATCAAGCAAAGGACCGGGAAGAGGTTTTGTGCCAAAATGAGATCGGCATCGAAATCAAAGGAATACGGAACGTCTTTTCGCTTTACCACATACCCTCCATTCTCTTTTTCCTGACATACCCGGTATGCATCGGTATAGGCTACTTTCTCATCGTGAGTTTCCAGATACTTTACCAAGGTTTCTACATGATCCTGGTAAAACGTATCATCATCATCGAGGTAGGCAATGTATTCACCAGACGCATGTCTGATGCCGGTATTTCGTGCTGCTGCAAGTCCTTTGTTCTTGTCGTGAGTGAGATAGGTAACAGATAACCGATTCCGAAAGGTGTCAACCACAGATGATACGTCCTCTCCTGCATCGTTGACCACAATGGCTTCAACATGTTTGTAAGTCTGTGATGCAATACTTTCCAGGGTGTTTTTCAGGGTCTCAGGCCTGTTATGCGTTGGCACAATAACAGAAACAAGCGGTGTGGTTCTTAACGTATCCGTACCACCTTGAGCTAATAATTGTTTTGCCTCTGAAAGGGGATCCTGGTTATAAATGTTTGGGTGATTAATAGCAATTTGAACCAATAACTCATGATGATGTTCAAGGGCCTTTGCGTACATACTGCTCTCTTTCACCCGGTAGAGAAACAACGGCTCAGGAATTCTCTTTCCGTAATATCCTTTTTCTCCGCAGGATATCCAGAAATCCCAGTCCTCATAACCCCACGTCATGTTTCTATTATACCCTCCTGCAGCCTCCCAGGTTTTGCGCCGGTACAGTGCACAATAACTAAGATGATTTTGCAAGCATAATTGCTTAAAATCGTATTCACGCGCACACACAATTCGTTCCGCACCGCCAAAATGCCTTACATCGGTATAGGCAATTGCGATCTCTGGATGAGATCCTAATAATGAAACGGTCTTTTGTAACATTTCAGGATGAATGAGATCATCCGCATCGAGGGGAAGGGTATATTCACCTCTTGCTTCCTTGATTCCAGTGTTCCTCGCACAGGACAATCCCTGGTTCACCTGCTGAATAAGCCGGATTTGTTTGTCCGGGTATTTCTGAATCAACGATTCAGCAATGAAGGTCGTATTGTCGGGGCTGCCATCATTTACAATAATGCACTCCCAGTTCTTATAGTTTTGATTAACCACACTTTCAACTGCTTCGGGCAAGAAATTTGCCTGATTGTAGCAGGGAATTATTACTGAGACGAGAGGCTCGGAAGTTTGCATTGTATGTGTCTGCTCCGCATCATTATTTTGATCCAAAATACTTTTTCCGGTCATGTTTGTGTTAATCAGCATTGAATTAATATAATTAAATATCTTTTCAAAACGATGTTGCCAGGTATGTTCAGCTATGGTTCGTATGTATCCATTTGTTGCAATTTCGTTTCTTTCGTTTTCATTTTTAAGGTAATATTTGGCCTTTTCTATTAATTCATCCACTGAATTGAATATTACGATCTCTTTGCCATCATCGTAGTACTCGGTTAGATTATCTGCATTACTGGATAATTGAAAGCCCCTTGTTCCTGGGATCTCAAAATTTCTTCCCTTAATCTGCTGCCCAATTAACATTGACGAATTCGATAAATTGAGATTAATTTTACTTCGCGAGAATACCCTTACCATCTGATGAAAAGGAATCCGTGGCCGGTTTTCCCATCCAAAACCGAAAATTTCCAGCGTAAGTCCATTTTGGAGTAATTGTGATAAGACTTCTACCCGATTACCATGAGGTTGCCCTACAAAGCTTATCTTTAAATCTTTTGGGATGTCGAAAGGAATATACAATTCGTGATTACACGCCCACTGAGTCTTTATGACTTTATGAGATATTCCTAAATTTTTATATTTTGAAAGGGCGTCATTTGCCGTTGTACAGATAATATCAAAATGGGGTGCAACTACGGAGCTATACTTTTCAAACCGCCAGTGATCATCACAAAACCATTGAACGGTTGTCGTACCTAATGATGCTATTTGCTTAAACACCTCATAGTGAGGGTCACGGTGAAAATCAAATAATACTGCAAAGAGAATAGCGGGTCTTTCTTTTTTGGCTAATTCATAGAGCCCCTGCGTCATTACGTCCAGACCATCAGTTAGTCCCCGCTCCATAAAATCGAAGTGAACAAAATCCCAATCATGCTTTTCACAATAGTTTTTGAGTGGATGGTAAAAATTCCGGTGCTCATACGAAAGACCTCTCGTTTTATCACCGTAATCATATTGCATTCCAACATAGCATAGCTTTGTTTTCATGATTTATTTGTCAATTGCTGATAGATATCAGTAAGCGTGGAATTGTTCGGATTTAGCTCCAATGCGTCTTCTACATACCTTCTTGCGTGTGAAAAATTTCCATGATTCAATAGAGATTGTGCCGCTTCAATATAGAGATTCACATTTTTCATATCGTTATCAATCAATTTTTGAACGATATCTATATCCCTGGCTTTTATTGCTTCTACGTGATAACCAACGGTGAATTGATCAATACAGTGTTTTTTCTCCATCTCGAATAAATAGCGTGGTATCCATTCACCAAACAGGTCTCTGATGAAATCCACGTGATTTCCATGCAGATGTTGATGTTGTGGCAAGGTCCAGACAATACGTGCACATTCCTGGGCAAGTAGCTTGAAGAACCCACCGTTTGACGAGATTTCAGAAACATACAAACCAAATTTACTGCAAAAATGTTTATACCATTCCGGTGTAAACCCGCCATAATAGTGATACGGCAATTGATGCAGTCCGGAACCCAGCGGAGCGGTTAGGAATAGCCTGCCGCCCTCTTTCAAGATCCTCGACATCTCCCGGAGCGCTTCGATTGGTTCCGGAGTATGTTCCAGGACTTCAGTGCAGACGATTACGTCAAAGGAGTTGTCCATTACTGGTATAGCGCAGATATCCGATTCGTAATCAATCTTGCCGTATTCTGTCGTTCCACCAAGTTTCTCACCCGTGTATCTTTTGAAATCATGAGTTTTATAATCACAATGCGCAAACAACGCACGGTAGGGACATGTCCCCGCCCCGATATCCAAAACACGGGAACCGGCAGGAACGGTCAATGCCTTCATACGAACCCATCTGTCACGCTCTCTCTGGTTAAAGTCATGTAATTCCTGAATTGGTTGTTCTGGCCCGGATTGTTGAAAGATATGAGCGATCTGATCTAATTGAGAACCACCATGCTGCGGCAGGCATGATGTTACCATTTCGGATTTATCAGATAAGAGAGAGCGAATCTGCTGCTTCCATACTTCATAGGTTGGTTGTTCCGTGGAGGCAACCGTGCTTTCCCACAACAATTCATCAGCAGACTTCAATTGTTCTGCCAACGAGACATTTTGTGATTTTACCGCAATCACGGTAACGTTTGATAAAAAAGGCTCGTGCGGCCAGGACGTTGTCTGGGTTTGGACCACCCGAAACCCCAGATTATTCAAAGTGTGTTCAAATCGTTCAGGAAACCAGTGATCAACATGATATGCCCAGCGTGATGACTGATCACCGGCAATGTGGCGGACAACTCCCATTTTCGTTCTCCAGGGGTGTTCAGCCAACAGTGTTTTGGCACTGCCGACGAGATCAGGCGTCTCAATGTGGAGTTTTCCGTCGATCTTTAGCCAGTGGTGCCATTTGATCAGCAGGGCAAGCGCTGTCACCCTGTTGAAATGTTCAAACACGTGATGCAAGCGAATTTCATCGACACTTTCAGCCGGAAAATTTAGCTTCGTGATGTCAGCGTATAGATCCGCTTTCACATCCATTACGTTGTGTTGCGAGGGGGGAAAATCGATATTGAC
>JAJTXE010000002.1:436774-475914 GCA_021463795.1 Candidatus Brocadia sp.
ACTTGTAAAACTGGCTGGAAAAGTGTAATCATAAATAATGAAAATTATTGTTTGTGAAAGGAGAAAACATTTTTCAGCAGGCTGAGTTACAACGAAAATACTGATATACCAGCAAAAGGAAAATGAGTCGATTGATAGGTTTCTTTTATGTCAACCAGGGCGACACAAGAGTATTCATCCATCTGATAAATATCAGATGAAAAAGAACCAATGATAAGGGTCACTAATCGATCAGAAGGCTGATCCTTTTTTGTACGTGTGGCGTTTGGGGTAGTCTTGACAGTTCGTCCTTTATCTCTTGTTGTTGCGGCTGTATGGTCAATGATTTTTCCCAGAGTGCACGGGCCTTATTTTGATTCTTCTTCGCTTTATAACAGTGCCCCAGTAAATTGTAAATCGATACGGCATCATTATCAACTTTCTGGGCATCTTCAGACCAGAGGGCGTTGATCGTATCGGCAGCCTCTTTGGTTTTGATATATTCCTCCAGAGCAAAAATGGCGTTTTCGTATTTTTCTTGCCGGTAATAAAGATTCGCAAGATTGTAAAATGCCTCTTTGTACATGCTGTCGAGTTTAACTGCCATGGAAAAGAAGGCTTCTGCCTGCTTATCCATGCCTGATTCCACACAACATTCCCCAAGCAGGTTGTAAGCCTCAGCATTATTTTTATCTTTGAGCAAAGTTTCCCTCAGATAATGCATTGCCCTCGTATATTTCTTTTGCATTTTATAGATAATTCCAAGGAGAAGATTTACCTCGGGATGAGACGAATCGATCATGTAGGCATAGAGAAGGATATTTTTCGCCTTTGTACAGTCGTCTTTATTGATCAGGATCTTACAAAGATTTATTGCCGCTGGTATATGTTCCGGTTTTAACCGATGAGACTCTGATAAAAAAATCTCAGCTTCCTTTTCCATTTTGCTCTGGATACAGCATATGCCCATGAGATAATAGGCTTCAGAATCATTTGGATTCATTGTGACAACTTCTTTCAGATAGGGAAGCGCTGTGGTATATTCTCCACGCTCTATGTGCAGATACGCAATATTATAATGGGCTTCAATCAATGAAAAATCGATCTGTAACGCCCTTTTAAAACTCTCGATTGCCTCTGTATATTTTTTATTCCTGACATAAAAGATACCCAAGTGATTGTACCCCTGTGCATAATCAGGATTTATCTCAACAGCAGATTTTAAATAGGAATGCGCCTCGTTCCAGTTACCTTTTTCTATAGCGCTATTTGCAAGCGAAACGTTGGTTTCAAAGGCATCCTGATTCTTTATAGTATTCTGGTCGCTTGTGGCTGGTTTTATAAAGATATTATTATTTCTGTTTATCATGATAATCTTCCTTCGTTATTAAATTTTGACAGGAAACACCTGTCTCTTTCTCAATCTTTTTAGTCTTCTCATTCTTTTTCAAACTTTGGGCAGCTTCTATAATTGCATTTTTCGATACCTTCGCAGCCTTCATATTTTCTTCCTGAATCTTTTCAAAGATCTCCTCCCTGTGAACTTTCACGTGCTTTGGTGCAACAATTCCCAGCTTAACCTGTTTACCCTGACAGTCCACAATGGTAATTTTTACTTCATCACCAATAGTAATGCTTTCACCTAACTTCCGTGTTAGTATTAACACGATATTTTCCTTTCCGTAAGTTGATATCTTACGCTTTAAGAAGTGGATGATGCAGCCTGTAATAGTCTTCTGTCAATACAAATTGTTTCCCTTTTTTAGTTTTCATGTTAATAAATATTGGACCTTTAAGATTTATGGTAACATCTGAGGGACTCTCGCCTAAGGTAACGGTACAAAATATTTCAATGTCTTTTTTATCACCGCTGATAAGTGACGCAGGATTGTCTATAGATTTCATTGGATTGTAATCTGTAAAAAAAGGCATGGGATTAAGAATAGGAAAAGCAATACCTGGGTCTTTTACTGAAACTAACCATTCAAAAGGAAGGCATTCTTCAATATCAACTATGACAAATTGCTTCAAGTCTTCAAAACCTAATATGCCATTATCAAAGGCAATAATATTTTCTTTTTTGATATGCAAATTACCAAATTTTTCCGTAGACAAATTGACAATGCTGTCGTTTTCTTGCTGTTTTTCTTTTATCTTTATCATCTTCTGCTCCTATCTTTAAAAAGCATATTAAGGTGATTTTCGCAGGAATAAAGAGCAAACAATATACCATCGACAAAGGTCAATCTTTCTCATGGAAAAACAAAATCCTATGATGTTATGTTCCTGGTAGTTACGAGCACTCTTTTGTCTAAATTGTCATCGTGAAAATAGTATTATTTAAAAGAGGTGGGAAAAATTGTTCCAGTCATGTATCTTGGGTGTTTAAGCCTGACACATTTTATTGTGGGATGTGATTAATTTTTAAACAACTTCTTATCTGAGAAAATCAAGGAGGGTGGGTTGGATAATTCTTGCCCCTGTTTCTAAGGAAGATTGCAGGATGTTTTCCTGTTCCTTTAAATTCATAATCAAGGTTGCAACATCAGCGTCTTCAGTATAAGATATGAGTTCTTTCAGGGTTATTTGTAAATTTTCAAGACTCTGTGATGTTAACTCTAACCTGTTAGTCTTTGCTCCATACCTCGTTATTTCTGTCGATAATGCATCCATTGCAACATCCAGGTTTTTCCTTGAATCTAAGAAAGCAGAAGAATCAAAGGCGTTCGATTCAAGTGCATCTCTCATTGAGATCAACGTTGAAAACAAACCATTGTCCTGAAAAATCATCTCACCGGGTGTGTTTGTTGCTATATAGGTATTTGGACCTATTTGATAGTCAATTTCCTCATTATTACCTTCATAGGTGACTGATGATATTCTCCCGGCGCTATCCCGCGTGGCGGAAAATGGGCTGGTAGTAGTTTTCGTGCCTGCAAATATATATCGGCCATCATTTTCGGCGTTGGTAAATTGCAAAACTGATTCCAACAATTCATTCAACTCACCTGCTATAATTTCACGTTCGGATTGACCTATCGTATCATTACTGGCTTGTATGCCTAATTCTTTTATTTTAGAAAGAACATCCTGAATATTCTCGAGAGAATTAAATGTGTAATTCATTCGCTCTTTAGCAATTTCCGTGTTATCTGAAAATTGTTGAAATTTGAGCTCTTCTGCCTTTAGTCCAAGCACTTTTCTCATGCCTGACGGGTTGTCTGAAGGCCGGTTTATCTGTTTCCCGGTAGACAGTTTTTCCTGTATTTCCTGCATTTTTTTTAAGTTGAGATTGATGTTCGAGAGGGTCGTACGGCTCATATTTCCCTGGGTTATTCGAAACGACATAGCTTTGTTCTCCTTGTAAATTATCCGTTATGCATGAGTACACACATCAATGGGTATCTATCAGCCGTTCTTCCCTTAGGTACTTAGTTACCTGATATCGAATTCAAACGGAGGATTGCTGATTCTGCAATAATCGTGAACAACCGATTAGCCAATGGAAGTCAGTAAACTCTCTACAAGCCCATCAACGATGGATATGTATTTTGCGGAAGCCTGGTACGCCTGTTGAAATCTTACCAGATTTACTAATTCTTCATCCGTGGAGACCCCTGATATTTCATCTCTGCGGTTTCTTAAGCTTGTCTCCAAATCTGTAAAACTTTCCTCTGATCGGTAAGCATTACCGGCTTCTTCCCCTAAGGATGATGCAATCTGATGCAGATAGTCTGAAAAAGTCGTATTCTCAACAGCGTTGGTGTCGTGTTGCAATGCAGCGAGCCGTAATGCGTTTGTGGTATTTCCTACCTCACCGGTAGAAGCAGCAATCCGCGAGACATCCCCGGCAATTTCTTCACTTACCAGAATATCTGATGCGTCTGTTCCTTTAAAAAATGTATTTATTCCCATGGCAGCCAGTAAATCAGTTGTGTCGGAATCGTTTATCACATCCAAGGAAAAGGTATCACCGGCTGTGACTGCGCCGCCGGAAAGACTAAGAGAAATTCCGTTGCCAACGTTCATGGTAGTTCCTGGTATATAATTGTCGCCGGCGTCAAGCGTTGCGATCACTGTCCCGCTGCTATCTTTAACTTCGACCTGCAGGCCCGCAGTGCTTCCTATCGTACCGGCGCCTAAGGCGGTAAACGTATATACATCATTTGCCTGACCGGAATAAATACCGGACACGGAAGCCGTAGATGTCCCCATAGTTCCAGGATTAGGATCCAAGGCATAAGAAAAATTGAACTGGTGGCCAGAATCAGCAAGAATTCTCAGTTTATTATCTGCAATAGATGCCGATATGTTTGCAACGCCGTCTATGGCAGTTTGCAGATCCGTGAGCGAATCCGTGGAAACGTCAACGGAGATAACATTTTTTGTAACCTCACCGGTACTCTTATTTATTACCGTAAGGTAAATATCACCACTCGATGGTGCCATTTCCAGACCGGCATCTTGTAAATTTGCGGTTGCGCTTGTTACGGCATTTGTGGACATCAGACTGGTAAATCCGCCTGACAATCCTACGCCTTCACTATGAATTTTATTAACTTCTTGAACAAGACCAAATGCCATGGTATCGAGTTTCTCTCGATAACGAACCAAGGTAACATTATAAAAGTCCTGCAGTCCTTTTATTTCGCCAGTATGAAAGGCATACTTCACGTTTTTATTCCCGGAATTTACAACTTCTATCTCCCCGAAATCATCAATTTCCGAATCAAAACTGGTAGCACTATCGCCGGATACCAGGGTGCCCCCTGGCGTGGAAACGCTCACCATACCGTTATTTTGAGACGTCACAGAGATATTCAACAACTTGCTGAGATCTTCGAGTAACGCCTCGCGCTTATCTAACAAATCGTTTGCTTCTATATCCCGCACATGAATTACCGATATCTCCTTATTGATTTGCGCAATACTTTCAGACAGTTTATTGACTTCGGATATTTTGCTTTCTATACTTTGCTGAATAAATATCTTCATCTGGTTCATTTCATCAGCGATTCTATGGAAGGTATCTGTCAAGGTATTGGCCTTTTCTAACAGCGTTGCACGGGAACTCACGTTTTCAGTATTCATACTAAGATCATTGATGCCTTTAAAAAACGATGCCAATGCATTATTGAGGCTTGCCTCTGAAGTTTCATTAAATACCGTTTCTAATTCCCTGAGATATTGGCTCGTTACCGATGCACTGCCAAGGGATGATGAAATATCTCTCAACCGGCTATTGATGTAATCGTCCTTATGCCTGGTTATCCTGACAATATCCACCCCTTGTCCAATCGTACCAGCACTCGTAACGAAGGGAGGCCTGGCTGCCATAATGGTTGACTGCCGGGTATAACCTTTTGTATTTGCGTTAGAAATATTATGGGCAGTAACTAACATAGCACGCTGGGCTGCTAATAGGCCGCTCAAACCAATCTGTAAATCGGAAGACATATTGACCCCCCTCTAAATCTCTGTATCTATCAAGATCATGGGAAACGTGTTATCTTGTTTTTTCCCCGTATGCTGGTAAGCAGGATATTGAAACGCAGAAAGACAAAATAGTTTCATGATATCCTCCGTAATCTCAAGTGAGTAGTGAATAAGTGTCGCATTCGTCTGGTTTATTTCCTGCAATTGTTTAAATAAAAGCGTCATAGTATCTAACAAGCTGAGCATTTTTCGTCTGTGAAAATCGTCCATTTCGTTTATCAAAGATGTTAAGATAATATTTTCCTCTTGTATCGTGTGTGCCTGACAATATTTTCTTATAATATTCTGTCTTTTTTCTTCAAGGAGTTGTGCAATCTCTACCTGGTTCTTTTCCTGATAAATAAGCATTTCAAGCTCTTCAATATGGCCGGATACCAGGCATCGTTGTTTTGCTTTTGCAGTTTCAAAAAGACCGCCATAGATGACACACAATCGATCGAATGTTTCTATGAACTCGTCTAACCATACATTCATGGTTGCATAACTCCCTTTGTCCCGTTTTCATGCATACTATTAAGCGATTTATCCGCTTCTTCTTCTGATGATTTCATTACAGGGCAGTCATCATAACTGGAAATGGCGGGCGCAGGTGTTTGCTCTGTTATTTTCCTGTTACGTATCAGTTGTTCATAAATAATCGGCGCCACCCCAAAACCCCCTTTAGCAGCAATATCCTGCGAAAGACAGGCGTGCATCATTTCAGTGTATGCCTCCATGCCTCCATCATTCTCACCGTTGAGATCAGATTTTTGTATTGTTTTCCACATGGTGCTGATAACAAAATTCACAAGGATCGACTCAAAATCCTGTGATACCTTTTTCAACGCAAGATCGTCTTTCTTAATATTATTTTGCTGATTGAGAGCTTTGATCGCCTCAACACAAGAAGGTTGTGAAAGAAGCAAAGAATTCACTGATGAATAAGGTTCCATAAAATACTCCATGAGAATCAACAAAAAAGTTATAGCAAATATCTTGATTAGGCGTACAGGGAAATGTCATTGCGAGCACCTGCACTTTGCTCAGTGTAAACTCCGCAAAGACGAAGTTGCGTGCCCAAGCAAAGAAAACCCATGAGATTCTCCGCTCTACCCGGAATGACAGCCATAGCAGAGATTACTTCTGGCTATTACCCTCGCAATGACTGCTTTCTTTTGCCTTTCATGATAAAGAATGCTGATACCTTAACTGTATAGTCTTTGGCTCACATAATAACCAGTTCAGCATGAAGCGCTCCGGCCCTTTTAATTGCCTGAAAAATCGAGATCAGATCTCTTGGGGTGACTCCTAAAATATTCAGTGCCCGTGCAACGTCAGCAATGGTAACGCCTTCCTGAATTATATTTAATTTCTTCTCTTCTTCTTCTACTTGAACATCTGTTCTTGGCACTATTGCCGTTGTACCCGATGATAAGGCGCCGGGTTGTGACACCTCTGGCTTTTCCGAAATGGTAATACTTATATTCCCGTGTGCAATGGCTACGGTAGACATCCGGACATTTTCACCGGCAACGATGGTACCTGTGCGTTCATTAATAATGACCCTGGCAATACTATCGGGTTTAATATATAGTTCTTCTATATTTGCGACAAAACGTATAATGGCATCCTCTGACTGAAATTCCCTGGGCGGCACTATCGTGATAACCGCAGCATCTATCGCCCGCGCTGCACCGGGATAAAGGGTATGAATTACCTCGACCATGCGGTGTGCTGTAGTAAAATCAGGATCACGCAGGACAACACTTAATGATTTACCTTGCATAAGAGAAAACTGAATCTCCTTTTCAACAATGGCGCCATTTGAAATATATGCGGTAGTAGATATATTCTTACGAACGCTCTGCGCCTGACCTTCAATATTATATCCACCAATGGATAGCGGTCCCTGTGCCACTGCGTAAACCTCATTGTCAGCACCTTGTAGCGCTGTCTGAAGCAAGACACCGCCTTCAAGGCTTTTGGCATCGCCAATAGAAGATACAACAACGTCGAGCTTATCTCCTGGCCGGGCAAATGCCGGAATATTGACCGTAATCATCACCGCCGCAATGTTTTTTGACAGGAAATCTGTTTCTGATATTAACACCCCTAGTTTTTGGAAAATATTTACTGCCAGTTGTCTTGTCACCCTGAATATCTGGCTATCTCCGCTTCCCTGAAGCCCAACAACAAGTCCGTATCCGTAAAGCTGGTTATCGCGAACTCCCTTGACGTAAGCAATGTCTTTGACACGTATAGCTGCGATTGTTGCATTGTAGTAAGGATGTAGCAATGATAAAAGAACAATCAATACAATAGTTCGTGCGTACACGGGAACAATGCTCACGATACGGCCATTATTTTTCATGCTTTTATTGAATAGATAAGAATTTTTAAATACGAAGCAAAATAAAGGATCCTGCCTTCAACAAAGAGGGCATCCATAAAAATAAACTGCACCTAAAAAGGCCATACAGCTTCATAGATTCTATTCCACCAACCCCGCTTCCCTGCCCGTGTCAAAAACCCTTTTCCTTCAAGGATAATGCTCGCGTTGGCAATTGATGATGATTGTATGATATTATCAACACTGATATCGACTGGTCTTACAATACCAGACACCTTGATATTGTATTTTTCGCCATTAATGTTGACGTCCCGGTTCCCTTCAATAATCAAATTCCCATTCGCCAACATTTCCGTCACAACGGCAGTAAGTTCCAGGTTAAGATTGCGGTTGCTTTCATATGCCCCTTTTCCACTGAAACTATGACCTGTATCTGTTTTAAAATTTGGCAAATAACCACTTGTATCACCCAGTGGTTTTGTTAAAAATTCTGAAGTATCTATTGTAACATTATGGCTTTGCTTGCTGTCAGCACTCGAATCTTCCTTACCGGTAATTTCTGTAGATTCATTTATTAGCACGGTCACAATGTCGCCTATTCCTCTGGCACGGTTATCATTAAACAAGTTTGTGTTTACGGTAACCCGTTTTTTCCAGATTGAGTCTGCATGAACGTTGCTATCCGTCATCAAAAACAGCATACTTGTCAGAAAAAACAGCAGAAAATAGCGGTGAAAGATTTTTTTCTTTTGTGTGGGTATTTTTAATTCCTCACTCAAAGCGGAGTTAAACAGTTTAGAACAATTCTGACTCATAGGTATATTCTCTAGACCTCCGTTAGAAAATGATCTTTACCGCAGTTGAATCCTCTACTGTGCCGTACAATTCTTTATTCGAGTCAATATTTTTTACCCGGATAATTTTTCCGACACAACCATCCTCCTTTGCCACCCCTTTTGTTACTACATGAAGATTGCCTGAGTGAAGAAACACCCTGATGAGGTCACCTTTCCTGATTGCAGGTGCGTTGTACACGATTTCCGGAGTAATGGGAGTATTTGGTAAAATTAGACGTAATGCCCGTTTCCCAATAATGTCTTCTGGTTTATCAAACGTTGTTCTGGATATTTTCGTGGTCTCCATCCTGCTCATTGTCAGATTATCCAGGGTCAATGCGTCATTCCTGTCTATTTTTGCGCTGGAAATAACAACCGTCTCATATACGCGCACATAAAAGAATACCGGTACCTTCAGGTACACTTTGTCATTAATCAATACACGTACGACGAGTTGAATATTCCCCCTGTCTTTATTTGTCTCAACTTGCGTTACTTCCAGGCGAATATTTCCGTCATTGGCAGGTAATAATTTATCCGGTATCGATCTGTCAGATTCAATGACAATCTCATCCTCAGATCGGGACAGATTCGACAAAAGGTAATCGCGTGCTACTCTTAAGATTTCATCCCCGCTTATCGTTGTCGATTCAACAGAAACTAATGAAAAAGCCGCATCACCATAGAGTATCTTATTATTATTTACATCAATACCTTCCTCCATAAAACGTAGTGCAAGGAGATCCCTTTCAATCCTCCTGACATTACCAGGGCAGGGAGTATTGCCTAACGGCACATTACCAACCTTTTCTAAAAGAACCGGGTTATTGCAGAAAATAGTTGCAATATCACCCAGGACTATCTGTTTATCGGGTAAAGTTATTTTTTCTTTAAGGTCAATCTTTATTTCTTCAGCAATTGTGGCATATATAAGAAAAAGAATTGTTGCAGGCAATAAGAAAAAATACTTTAATTTCATAATAATACTCCTTTGCTACTCAATACCGTTCAGCAAACTGTTTTCCCGGAGCTATACCTGTTTGGCAAGAAGTGCATGCGGCGCATGATTTCATATTCTCTTATGACATGTTATTGATGGTTGACAGCATCTCATCGCTGGCCTTGATTGCCCGGGAATTGATTTCGTAAGCGCGCTGCGCAGTGATAAGATTAACAAGTTCTGTAACTGTTTCAACATTGGAATTTTCAAGTGCATACTGATGGATCTCTCCCGTTCCTTGTTGTCCGGGTACCGAAACAATCGGGGAACCAGATGCAATAGTCTCTGCATACATGTTTCTGCCAAGACTCTCTAAACCTGCTGAATTAGAAAAGTTTGCCAGCATAATTTGTCCCACGTTCTGAAGACTGCCATCCGAGCCCTTTATAAATACCGTTCCATCCGTTCCAATGGATATTTCTTTGGCATCCTGAATCGTGATACTTGGTGTCAATGGCAATCCCTCAGCCGTTACAATCTCGCCCTTACTATTCAGTTCAAATGCGCCGTCTCGTGTATATGCTATCGTACCGTCAGGCCGACTGATTTGAAAAAAACCGTTACCTTCAATGGAAATATCCAGCGGCCTGTTAGTATTTTGCTGATTTCCCTGCGAAAACACCTTTGAGGTGGAGATGGGTCTTACGCCACCGCCAAGCTGGATACCTGAGGGGATCTCAAAACCCTGTGCAGATTCGGAACCTGCAATAAACTTTTTGTCGTACAGGAGGTCCTGAAAATTCACCTGACTTCTTTTAAACCCCGTGGTATTTATATTAGCCAAATTGTTAGAGACATTATCTAAAAACAACTGCTGCGCCTTCATGCCTGTAGCGGCAGTATATAAAGCCCTTATCATTCGTTTCTCCTTTATGTCGCCAGTTTAACAAGTTTTTTCAGGGTTTCATCAATCGAGTCTGTTACTTTATGGCCAAATTGATAGCCTCTCATATTGGAGATCATATTGACCATTTCATCTATAGCGTTTACGTTTGATCTTTCCAGATAGCGTTGCGCTATCTTAAAATCAGTGGAATCTTTCGGTTGCTGTACCGCATCTGATAATTTGTAAGCACAACCACCGATAGGTTCAAGCGCAGATAAGTCAGGAACAGCCGCAATCTTTATCCTGCCAATTTCTTTGCCATCGGCAGAAATACCGCCATTTTCTTTTACCGTGATACTTTTCGTATTTTGCGGAATTTGAATCTCACTCCCTTGGCCCATGAGCGGCCATCCTTCAGGAGTAACGATCTTCATGTCACGCGACAACATAAACTGTCCTTTTCTTGTATAACAAATTTCTGTATCAGCTTTTACGACAAAAAACCCTTCTCCTTTTATGGAGATATCAAGATCATTGCCGGTGTATTCGAGGGTGCCTTGCGAAAAATCAGTAGCAATCGTACCCAAACTACTCCCGGTACCATGCGGAGCTGTAGTCGCATCTTTATCCTGTGGTTGAGCCTGAGAAATATACGATTGAAAGACAGCAACATTTTTCTTGTACCCTGCAGTATTTATGTTTGCAAGATTTCGTGCTATAACTGCCTGATAATCACCCTGGCTCATCATACTCGATGCCCCCGTATAAAGTCCTACTATCATATAGATCCTCCAAGTATAAGTGAAAAGCTTAATCTTCTCGAATATTTCCAGCGCAATACCGATACCAAATGTCTGGCCAAATACTTATCGTAGCGCTGTTTCTTATAAGTCAATTATTGTCAGTATGTTATGTCATCCATAAAGTGAATTTTCAAAATAGTATTCATTCACCTTCCGAATAAATTGATTAAATTTTTCATAGGTAGTCGAATAAATTTTCCTGGTAGGAAAGATGCTGTTTAAAAATTCGCACGATGTTGAAATACAATACTGCGTAACAGTTCACAGCAACTGCTCTCTGGCCACTTCGTTATAATGACGCAGATTTCAGCCACGGTGAACCGTTACTATGCTACCCTTGCTATCTCTTGAGATTGACGACCTCTGCCAGGATTTCATCCGCAGTGGTAATGACCTTTGTATTAAGCTGGAAACCTCTCTGTGCCGTAATTAACGATGTTAATTCAACGGCCATATCGACATTCGAACCCTCCAAAACACCACTCCTGACTTTACCGGCTTGACCTGAATTAGCATTTGCATAGATTGCTTCACCTGAAGCGGTTGACTGTTCATATAAGTTGTCACCGGCTTTAGTTAAACCATTATTGTTGTTAAATAAAGCAATCTGCAGAGTAGTGAGGGTCTTTGTGATGCCATTGGTATACAATACGTTTATAACTCCATCTGAATCTATAGACACATCATTATATTTGCCATATGCGTAACCATCAGAACTAGTTGTAACGCCTGAAGTCCCCCTGTTTTGAGTTATACCATCGTTCATTCCTGTCGTACCAAGATCAAAGACTACCGACTGTGTAGTGCTGATACCATTAAAATCAAATTGAAGTGTCGCATCACCACTGGTGCTAAACGTACCATCATCATTGAAGGTAATACCCGTTATCGTATTATCACCACTGGCAAATGTGCCATCGTTGTTATTCATAGAAGCCGTAAGATCCCATAGGTTATCCATTTGTTTTGTAAATCTCATATTAACCAGATGCGCCGTACCTTGCGAATCATATATGGTTGCTGTTGCAGTATAGGTAGAGCCCATAAAGGCGTGATCTGTCCATGTTGTCATACCATCATCAGTAAGTTGAAGAGTTAATTTGTCACTTCCTGCGGTATCAGCCTTGAGGACAATCTTTCCTGAAGCATCTAAACTGGCGGTTGCGTCGCCGGAAAACGCTGTATTGATAACGCTTATAAGGTCACCAACTGTTGTGCCGTCATTGCCTGCACCATACGTAAAGGTTGCAGTCAGGGAGCTCCCATCTGATTTAGTGCCCGCAATAGTGATCGTTTCTCCGTCAGCGTAATCTGTCGAATTGGAATCAAGGTCGTTTAATTCAGTTGATGTTGTAGCTGCCGTGGAACTTTCCTGAAGACTCGTACCCATAATCAATACCTCGGCCTTTTCACTTAACGACGCATTATTCAGATTCCCTTTAACCGTAACTTCCGATGACGCCTGACCGGAAACGGTTGAATTTTTTGGGATAACAATTTCATCACCATTTGTGTCCATAACCTTATAACCCGTACCTGAATCAATCAGAGTATTGTCGTTGTCAAGTGCAAATGCGCCTACCCTGGTAAAAAAATTTTTGCTGCCGCCGTTAACGACGAAAAACCCCTCACCATCAATACCAAGGTCAAGGACCCTGCCGGTAGGATTCATACTTCCTGTCGTAAAATCAGATGAAATACTGGAATACTTTACCCCTTTTCCTACTTGCATGGGGTTACCGTTAGGCCCAATTGCAATCGTTTGGCTTAACATGTCAGAAAACAGCAATCTGGATGATTTGTACCCATACGTATTAATGTTTGCCAGATTATTACCAATAATATCCAGCATACTTTGATGGGCACGAATACCTGAAACGCCTGAATATAATGCACTGCTGAGACCCATAGCTTATCCTCCTTTCAATTATTTTTTGGCTAATGACATTGATTGAATAGTTGACGATGCTAAAGTGTTTTCCGTTGATGTCTCGCTGACTTCTATGAGATTTGAGATGGAAACAGATTCCCCTTGAATAATAAAAGAAACCGTCCCGTCTTTTTCAAGTTTCACTCCTTCTACAACACCCGTAAGGGTTTCATCCTTGTTGCTATCGCTGCTATAGGTTATGGTCTTGCCAATAAAGGTGCTTGCCATCGTAAGTTGATCTAATTGCAAAGAGGCTGTTTCGATATTGGTCATACTTGAAAGGTACCCTGTCTGCTGTTGCTCCTGTTCCAATGCGCTAAACTGTGCTAATTGCGACATAAATTCCGAATTATCAGTTGGGTCTAGCGGATTCTGGTTCTGCAACTGCGTCACAAAGAGCGTGAGAAAATTATCCATACTAATTTCTGAACTTATACTCGAAGTACTTGATGTAGCCATTTCTTGCCCCCTTATATAATATAGTCAACCAGTAAGTTTGTTGTTTTTCCGTTGAATTCTTTTTTCACGTTGTTGCTTATCTTGCTTTGTTGTTCGGAATGGTCATCATTGCCTTTCTCATGACTTTTTCCCCCATAATACTGCTGATTATTTGTTTCCGGATTTTCTGAAGATTTTTCTTCATAAGTTTTATTTTGCTGTATGAATACTTCCAATTTTTGAATTTCTAAACCGCTGGCAGCCACCGTTTCCTTTAAGCGATGCACACTGTTTTCAATGGCAGCCTTGACTTCTGCATCCTCTACAAATATTTTCGTCGTGATTTCATCATTCTCTTCAGTAAAGTGGATTTTTATACTGCCTAACTCCGGCGGGGTAAGGTGAAGTTTGATTTCTGATCTGTCCCCATGGTTCACCAGGCTGATTTTTTGAATGAGTTGATCCATAATACTGCCGTGGAGATGTTCTGTCCCTGCTGCTGAGCTGCCGTGATAGGTTTGAATTTCCTTATTTATAGAGTTCTCCAGGGAAGACAATTGTCTTCCATTGCTTCCCCAAAAAAGCTCGGTATTTTTTTGAATGTCGTTTGCATATGCTTGGGCACCAATGGTAGTTTTTTGAGTGTCTCCAGGAGAAAAAAGACCCTTCGGTGTCTTGTGTAATTGTGCACCATCCTGGGTATAGCCTGTGTTATCTTGTCCCATCATAAAATCACCTTCTTTATCTGTTTGCTGAGCAACAGGGACATTTTCCTGAGAAGCGGCATTACCATTAATTTTTGATAAATCATTCTGCAGGTATTTTTCTCCAGAATTCGTTAGGGCATTCATCTCCGGTACAACAGAGGTATTTACGTTTTCTGGTGCAACCTGATGGGACTGAGATTTAAAAGCCGCAGGAAGTTCCTTGATATTGATTTCACTTATAGGTGAAGCTGCGAATCCGGACGCCGGTATCGTGCCGGAAACCAATTGGCCCGTCATTTGACTGTTCTTGAGATTCGCCAATAACTTTGCCTCGCTAATATTCAGCCGTTTGCTTACGGTTTCAGCTGTCAGGCCATCCATGAAGGTTGTTTCTGTGGTAAATAGATAACCAGAATTTTGTAAATAACTGAATTTTTCATGACTTTGTGAATCAGTTTCCTTTACTTCCCCTGATAGAAGTGAAAATGCGGAGGAATTATTGCCGTCAATATGGGACAACGAACTGTGGTTGAGAGTTTTGAAGTCACTTTTTGAGTATTCTCCCAATATAGCGGGAGAAAGAGTTGATGGGTCGATGGGGTTTATGATTTGATTCCCTGAAAAATCCCGCTTAATACCCATTACACTTTTCTGTGTTAATGTGGAGAAGCCACCGGATTTATCCATACCTTGCGATTTTCCACAAATACCGGTATTTTGCATTTCCAATGGATTCTCCCCTTCTCTGTTATCTTGAAATAATTCTTCTGTGGCTGAGGCGGAAGGAGACCTTTTTGATTTTCTTAATACCTGCGTTTCTTGTACTTTTGGGTCAATGCCCTGTTGCTGTAATAGGCTTAGGAATGGAATAGCTTCCTTCTCACCCAGCATTTCATCGTCGGCATCAGATTGAAATGGAGATCTATCAGTTATCTGACAACCGGCATGGTTTGTTAAAGGCCGGTCTTTAACACGCCTATCTTCAAGTAAGTCATATCCACCACATTGTTCTAAAGCCATATCTGACATGGTTGTTTCCTCTTTGATAAGATGCCGGTTATGCTCATTCTTGCTTTTGCAATTTCGCAATACCTATGCCATGCTTGGCAAGACAAAAAAACAAGATAAATAACCATCCGTGAAAATGACCTAATCCTCTATAAAACAAATACTTATTAACATGCACAAAAAAGATATTAATCTTTTAAATATTATTTCGACTATAAAATCCTGGTATCAATCCAGGATATTTTTTTCTCACAACGGTGAAATGTTTTCCCTACTTAGGAGTTGTCCATAAGTAACTTGAACATAATGCTGGATGGCGATATAATTCCAGCATGGTCAAGGAAGAGCTCATTGAGAGTATCGCCGAAAAATTTAAAATAATCGGTCCGTTATTGAACGAAAAAAGCCGTCGGGTCTGGGCTGCAACCGAAGCTCGTACAATAGGTCGTTGAGAGTATCGCCGAAAAATTTAAAATAATCGGTCCGTTATTGAACGAAAAAAGCCGTCGGGTCTGGGCTGCAACCGAAGCTCGTACAATAGGTCGTGGCGGTCCGATGATTGTAGCAGCAGCTACTGGTCTATCACGAACTGCGAGTTACGAAGGAATGAAGAGCAAACCAGATGAGCGACCTGAGATTATTTCTCCAAGAATTCGTGGTCAGGGTGGGGGACGCAAAAGTCTAAAGATGCGTGATCCTCTGCTTGTTGCCAAATTGGATGCCCTTGTAGGCCCGGCTAGTCGTGGTGACCCTGAATCGCCGTTGCGATGGACCATCAAGAGCACCCGACAATTAGCGGCAACTTTGAGCAATCAGGGGCATCCGATTGGGCGACAGAAAGTTGCCAACCTATTAGCCGATATGAATTACAGCCTGCAAGCAAATCGAAAGACTATGGAAGGAACTTCCCATCCCGACCATAACGCCCAGTTCGAGTATATCATTGCGCGCGTTAAGGATTACCAATTGCGTGGACAACCCGTGATTTCGGTGGATACGAAAAAGAAGGAAAAGGTGGGGGATTTTGCTAATGGGGGAGTGAATGGCATCGGCGTAGTGAGCCTGAATTGGTACGGGTGCATGATTTTGAGGACAAACGGTTGTGCAAGGTAGCGCCTTATAGTATTACCCAGTAAAAACAAGTTTTTACTGGGTAATACTATAAAATAAAAAGCCTCACGGTAAAGACGTGCAGGAGACACATCTTCGGCAGTAAGGCCGCTGTGACGAACTTTTTAACTCTTTAAAACTATGGTTATACGATTGTTACCGGAGGGTTTTTGTAATTTGATTTGCTACAAACTGGGAGTAACGCCTCATGGAAAGCAGAATCAGTCTCCACCCATATAAGGCATTTTTTTGATGAGTACTTTCAAAGTATTGCTTTACCAGTTCTGCGACCTCATTTTCATTACTGTCAAAGACACCGTCTGCACTCCAGATAACGAGCCCGGTATCCGTGGAGATCATCCCTACCTTGACACCAAGCAACATGGGTTCATAAGGGCGATAATGAGTTATGTTTCCAAAAATGATAGCGTCTGCTTCATACCGTCTTCTTAAGGCCAATATTGTGTCTAAATCAACCGTTCCCCTGCTCCATATTCCGTGATTAAGAGAACTTGTTGCCTTGCTTTCATCGGGTAACACAACCTCAAAAATCCCAATCTTCCTCAATTCTACCGCAAATGCCTCCGTCACCTCGTCTATAATTGCATCCCGGTCAACATCATATTCAAAAGGCAGAAGCAATACCCGATGAATTGATATTTCTTGAAATACATCCGTTTTGCTGTAATTTATGCTTGAAGAATACTGTGTCGGACCACTTGAACAACCAATAGCCACAAAGAGACATCCCAAAAGAATATTTGATAGATATTTCAAGAAAACCCCCTGTGCCGTTTTCATTGATTATTGCGTAGTAGGTGATTTTTGCTTATTTTTTTCCACTAGCTGTTCCATTTTCAGGCTAATGAGTTCCTGCTTTGCCTTCGTTGCTTCAATCTGTGCCTTTGCCAGTTCAAAGGTTAACTCCCTGATCTTTTTTTCGTAGGGCGCCTGGCTTTCTTCAAGTTTTTTGCTTACTTTTTCATTTTCCATTATCAGTTGTTGAGTGATTTCGACCTGCTTCCTGAATTCTTCCAGTTCTGATTCGAGCGATGTCTTTATTGCCTTTTCACTTTCCAGTTCTTTTTCAAGAGAGGCATTTGTACCAAGCGATGACGACAGGTCTTTTCTGATTTGGTCGAATTGCTCAAGCAAAGACGTCTTTGTGCCTTCTTCTCCCGTATTAATAAGCACTGTCGGTCCGCTGGATAAGTAACCACTCCCCTTTGGGTGTGATATGGCTTCTCCTGAAGAAGGATTTCTGGTGTTCGGTCTATTATTTTCCAGCATAATGGACTTACATCCTAAAGCTGATAAAATGAATATGGACAAAGAAATTAATGGTACAATTTTTCTCATACCCTTCCCCTCAGAACGTCTAATATTCCCACTTTGTGTACGATCATTATTTTGAAGTTCATTCATGACCATGTTGAGAAATCTAAGCTAATACTTTCTCAACAAATGACTTAATCTATTCAAGGCTTAGTTTCAGACAATTTGTATTCACAGGATACTGGCTAATATTAGCAAATAAAATACCGTGCAAAAAATAAATACAAACGTTACTTATGCCATAAGCAAGTCTTTAAAAACACGGGTAACGCCTATGATATTCTCACTACAAATAATTGCAGAACAGATGGCAATACGTCTCCCCCCTGCATGTAATACTTCCTGGACATTGCCGATGTTAATCCCACCAACAGCAACAAACGGGATGGTAATTTCTTTTTTTACCTGTTGTACATAATCCAACCCGACAGGAGGTTCGTAGCTCTTCGTAGTAGTGGAAAAAACAGGACCAGCGCCAATATAGTCCGCACCCGATTGTTGTGCCCTCCTGGCCTGGGAAATAGTGTGCGTTGAAACGCCGATTATCTTGTTATGACCAAGAATGCTACGCGCGGTAGTGATGTCTATGTCTGATTGTCCTATATGTAATCCGTCTGCATCAGCCTTCCTTGCAATCTCCACACGATCGTTCACAATGAAAACCGTTTTCGATTGTGCAGTGACTTTTCTCACCTGACGGGCAATGATAAGGAACTCGCGGTCGGACATCGTTTTTTCCCGTAATTGTATGGCATCAGCACCACCCTCAATAACATCTTGCAATACCTCTTCCAAAGATTTTTTCATAAGATTTGAACTAATGATAACATAGAGTTTTACCTCTGAAAAAGTTTTAAAAAAACCGTTTTCCAAATTGTCTCCCCCCTATCTGTCCCAAGATAAATCTGTTGACACTCATTCAGGGTTTGCTATAATTTGTTGCATTATCAATTCCCTGAAAGACTTTTTGTTTAGCAACGAGCTTTCCTCACCTTGTGCTATCTCCTTGTTAAAAGATTGAGGATGATCAGGGTAATTGCAGCTATCGGTATATTCCTACCAACACGGATTATCCAGCAAACTGGTATGAATTTTCGTATAAAAAAGCTGTCATTAATATACCATAAATATGCGTATCTTGCCTGCGTTTTCTGGAAGGAAATCATAATTTACAGATACGTGTGGGGAAAACACCCCCGAGTCTTATGTGAATCCTTGTAACAATCTAGTTTCTTGAAAATTTTCAATACTTGCGATATTTGTTATGCAGGGTAGGGGCGGAGCATGTGTCCGTTTTATTATGAATGCCTTCATAACAATTATGGTAAATGCTTCGTCCCTACTTTTTTAATAAACCACATTGTTACAAATCCTTTTTGAACAAGAGAAAGATAGGCATTAGGAAGATGTCCGACGCAAAGGAATACTGTGGATTATTTGGGGTGTATGGATGTGAGGATGCCGCAGAGAGAGTTTACTATGGTTTATATTCTTTACAACATCGCGGCGAGGAAAGCGCAGGAATCGCTTCAACAGATGGTAAAGACATCATTTGCCATAAAGGAATGGGACTGGTAAATGATGTCATAAAACCACAGACGCTGAAATCCTTAAAAAACCCGATTGCCATTGGACACGTCCGATATTCTACCATTGGCTCCAGCAACCTTGGGAATGCGCAACCCTTGTTAGTGGATTATTACAAGGGAAAGGTCGCCGTTGCACATAATGGGCAGTTGACGAACGCAAAAAGACTGCGTGAAGAATTTGAGGCCAACGGTTCAATTTTTCATACCACCTCTGATACGGAAGTAATTGTTCATCTCATGGCAAAACCTCTGTATATGATGCAAAATAATTTGTCTCTTCTGCTGCAACAATTACGGGGTTCGTTTTCCCTGTTGTTTTTGACTCCGGGCGAAATGGTGGGAGTACGCGACCCGCATGGTTTTCGACCCCTGGCGCTGGGAAGATTGAATGCCGGCTATGTCCTGGCTTCTGAAACCTGTGCTATGGACCAGGTAGGTGCAGAGTACCTTCGTGATGTTAATCCTGGTGAGGCGGTTTACATAAGCAAGGACGGAATCCGGAGTGAGTACTATTGCTCTCCAAAGCAAATTAAACCTGCCTTTTGTGTATTTGAACTGGTTTACTTCTCAAGACCTGATAGTAAAATTTATGGCGAAAGCGTACATCTGTTTCGCAAAAAATTGGGGGCAAAACTTGCCGAGGAATCGCCTGTGGATGCCGATGTAGTCATTTCCGTCCCGGAAGGAGGAAACTCTGCTGCAATTGGGTATTCTCATGCATCAGGGATACCGTTTGACAGGGGATTTATTCGCAACCATTATGTGGGCAGGACGTTTATTTTGCCCGAGCAGGACCGGCGGCATCGTATTGTTGAGCTGAAGCTTAATGCACTCAAAGAGACCGTGGAAGGAAAACGGGTGATTGTGATCGATGATTCGATTGTAAGAGGAACGACATCGAAGTCGCGGTTTAGTTTATTACGAAAAGCCGGCGCAAAGGAGATCCATGTCAGAATAAGCTGCCCTCCCCACCGTTATCCCTGCTATTATGGAATCGATTTCCAGCAAAAAGGTGAACTTATTGCTGCCCATCACACCGTGGAGGAAATCCGGCAATTTTTACATGTCGAAAGCCTTAATTATCTCAGCATAAACGGCATGATGAGCTGTACAACACAACCACGACAACACTTCTGTAATGCCTGTTTTACCAGTGAATATCCAACCCCTGTTGATGAAGAAACAAAGAAACTCGTTGAGAAAAAAACCGCAAGCGTGGGCCAAAATATTTGAGATACGGTAATTTGATACTTGTCCTGAACGAATAGATGCTTACCAACCCCCTACACCTTATAAAAGGTATGGTCGGAAGAACCTTTTATACCATCCCCCGGAGACCTGAGCGTATCCAGATTGAAATCACAAACCGCTGTAATTATACCTGTGGTATGTGTCCGCGCGAGTCTTTCAACCTGCCTGAAAAAGACATCTCCCTGGATCTTTTTAAAAAGATTATCGACAGGATGGATTCCGGCTATAATATCACCCTTACCGGATGGGGTGAACCCCTCCTGCATCCGGAACTCATGGATATGATTCTCTATACCAAACATAAGGGACACCATGTCGGTGTAACAACGAATGGCTTATTGCTGGCTCCATTTATTGAAAAGCTTCTTGAGACATTAGACAAACTAACAATTTCCTTAGACAGTATTGAAAAGGGCCATGAAGTTACTGATGGCCATCCTTCAAATACCGTTGTCCAGAATAATATAAAATCTCTCTTGCGCAGCCGGGGAAAGAGGCGAAAGCCCATTATCACCATTCAGATAACCATGCATGACAAACCTCAATGTCTTGATACTATACAATTTGCAGGAGAAGCAGGTGCAGACCGTGTATATTTAGTGCGACTCAACAATCCACTTGGGAATAACAGTTTTAAGAGGCCGAATTTGAAAGAGGAATTGGAAATTTATAAAGATGCCGGTGAAATTGCCGGAAAGTATGGCCTGCAAGTAGATACCAACTATACTGCATTTGACAATCGGTTACTTCGGCTTTTCTATAAACGACTACGCCCTGTCATGTACCGGTTTGATAAATACTGTCCGAAACCTTATGATTATTTGTACATCAACATTGATGGCAAGGCAACCCCCTGTTGCGACCTCCCCCGTTATGAGGTGGGGAATCTCTTGAAGCAAGGCATAGATGAGATCTGGCACGGTGAAAACATGCACTATTTCCGCGAACATCAGAATGATGTCTGCGGTAATTGTGATGCATTAAGGCTGAAACAGATACATTAGGAAATATTTACCACTTTGTACTTTTTAAAAGCAAAAGGAGACGAGATGACCGTACAAAAAGCTACCAATATTAAATGGCATCATGGAAAGATCACAAAAGACGACAGAGTCAATCTTATGAAACAAAAAGGGGTAACGATCTGGCTGACAGGCCTGTCAGGCTCAGGAAAATCGACTATTGCCGTCGAGCTTGAGCATGCGCTTCTGGAGAACAAACATCTTGCATACATACTCGACGGCGACAACATCCGTCATGGACTGAATAAAAACCTTGGTTTTTCACCGGAAGACCGTACCGAGAATATTCGCCGTATTGGTGAGGTAGCGAAACTGTTCACCGATGCAAATATGATCGCCATCACGGCATTTATATCACCCTACAGACAGGACAGAGACAACGTAAGGAAATTACTCAAAGACGGAGAATTTATTGAAATCTATATAAAATGTCCCATTGAAGTCTGTGAACAGCGGGATACGAAAGGGCTTTACAAAAAAGCGCGTGCCGGCGAGGTCAAGGAATTTACCGGCATATCAGCGCCGTATGAAGAGCCCCTGCATCCCGAACTCACGGTAGACACATCAAAGATGACCGTCGATGAATCAACACGAGCAGTATTAAATTATCTTGAAACGAAGGGATATGTAAAGTTTTGAGGAATAGCGATTGATTACAGATGAAAAATCAACCATGCATTGACTGCATTCACGGTGATAAAAGAGAAGTCGGGTATCGCCAGTATCGTGGCGGTACTGGCTTCTCTTATGTTTTGTTCTGTCCTTTCACTGAAATAAATGTACGAAAGGGAAAGGACTACAAACCCCTTAAAACACTGACAACTTATTTCCACCCCCCACCCAACGCCTGGTAAATATTAACCATTGCGTACATTTGTTGTGCTTTTGTTTCAATCAATTCCATTTTCGCTTCCAACGCATCACGCTGGGTCATTAACACTTCCAGATAATCGGCCCTGGCTGATTTGAACAGTTTGTTTGCAATAGTAATCGACTGGGTAAGCGCCTGCACCTGCTTTTCTTTCCGGTCATAAGTTTTTCCCAGGTTACCAACCTTTGACAGTTTATTAACAACCTCAATGTAAGCGTTCAGAACGGTGCGTTCGTAATTGTAAACAGCTTGTATCTGCTTTGCATTTGCATTGTAGTAAGCCGACTTTATTGCCCTTCTGTTGATCAGGGGTACCGACAATTCTCCGGCCAGGTTATAGAGCATGGATTCCGGCGTTCTTATTAAGAAACTCGGATCAAATGCCTCGTAGCCTACGCCTGCAATAATATCCAAAGAAGGGTAGAACCTGGCTCTCGCCACCTTCACATCCAGCCTTGCTGCCGCCAGTTCCAGTTCGGCTTGTTTAATGTCAGGACGGTTGGTCAATAATTGCGATGGGAGACCGGTATGCATTGTGTCGGGCACCAAATCATTATAGCCCTGTGAGTTTCGCTGAATAGTCTGAGGGAATCTACCCACCAGGAAGTTGATCTTGTTCTCCGTTTCCACAATCTTTTGTTCAATATTGTACTGATAACCTTGATTTTTGAGCACCTCTGCTTCAAACTTACGCACTGCCAGTTCGGTTGCTTTCGCCGCCTGTTTCTGTAGTTTTACGATTCTCAGGGCGTTTTTTTGGATTTCAACGTACTGTTTTACCGTTGCCAGCAGGTTGTCGAGCGCCATCAGTTCGTAATAAGAAATGGCTATTTCGGCAATCAGCTTGGTTACCATGAAATTTTTCCCTTCAATTGTGGACAGATACCGCAATGCTGCTGCCTTTTTAGCATTTCGCAGCTTTTTCCATATATCCACCTCCCATGAAACATTGGCGGATATAAGATAATCCGGCAGTGGTTCAGGGAATTCCTTGCCCGGTCTAATATCAAGGTTTTTTTCAACAGCCCCCTCCCTGGTATACTCACCCACCTTTTCAGCCCCGGCTCCTACCTTAAGATTTACAAAAGGCAGATATTCACCTTTTCTGGCTTGTACTTCATTTTCGGCAATTATAATTTCCTGCAAAGTGATATTCAGTTCCTGATTGTTTTGCAACGCAGCATCAACCAGGGCCACAAGATTAGTATCGGTTAAAAATTTCATCCAACTAACCTGTGCTGTATTGGTTGCATCCTGTGCATTATTATAACTTTTTGGAACGCTGTTATTTGCCGTTTTCTGTACCAACGCAGGCGCACAGCCTTCGATTACCAGTAAAATGCAGAATATTCTTAGATAGTTTAATATGTTATTTCTTTTCATTGTATTTAATTTCTTTAATTACTCCTTTTTTCACCCCTTTGCAATTTTTTAATTAGATCGTTATCTTTCCGCAGGTTTTTTGAGATCACGTTTAACTTTCTTTTCTATGTACATATTCTTCTGACAGGGGTTCGTCATATTCCTCTCTTATGACTTGACGGCCCTCTGTGAGTTTTCCGAATATGTAATACAATCCGGGAATAACGATCACCCCGAAAACGGTCCCAATAAGCATACCCCCAAGAGATGATGAGCCTATGGTACGATTACCAATGGCACCAGGACCAGTGGCGCTGACCAGGGGTATTAATCCCGCACAAAAGGCAAATGAGGTCATGAGAATCGGACGGAAACGAACCCTGGCACCCTCTATGGCCGCATTGACTAAGTCCACACCCTGCCGATGGTTCTGAACGGCAAATTCCACGATCAGCACAGCATTCTTAGCCAGCAAGCCGATCAACATGATCATTCCCACCTGGGCATAAACGTCATTGGCCAACCCCATGAGCTTGAGCAGTGAAAACGAACCAAATACTCCGATCGGGAGGGAAAGGATTACTGCAAAAGGCAAGATGAAGCTTTCATACTGTGCAGCAAGCAACAAATAGATAAAAATGAGCACGACAATAAAGATATAAACCGCTTCATTCCCCCGCGCGGCTTCATCAAATGAAAGACCTTCCCAGGCGGTGTCATACCCCGTAGGCAAAGTTTCCTTAGCTACCTCCCGTATTGCTCGTATGGCATCGCCAGTAGTGTATCCGGCAGCAGGAAATCCCCTGATGGCCGCCGAATTGTATAAGTTGTAACGGGTAATTTCGTTTGGCCCCTGTGTTTTTTTGATCTTCATGAATGCTGAATACGGCACCATTTCATTATTTTCATTTTTTACATACAGGTTCTTAATATCCGACGGGAACCTTCGGCTTTCCGGAACTGCCTGTACATAAACTTTGAAAAAACGGCCAAACCGGATAAAACCTTGCTCATAGGTACTTCCTATCAAAATATTGAGGTTTTCCATTGCTTTTCCGATAGACACGCCTTTTTGCATAGCAATTTTGTTGTCTATCACCAACTCATATTGAGGATAATTGGCTGCATAAAAGGTAAATAAGCCCGACAGCTCTTTTCGTTTGCGCAAGGAATCCATGAATTCATTATTTATTTTTTCAAATTCGTGGTAATCTGTAGAATCGGTTTTATCAAGCAAGCGCAGGGAGAAACCACCAGAGGAACCAAACCCAGGCACAGGGGGTGGTTCAAAAAACTCTATGATAGCCCCCATATCACGTGTTTTTTCTTCCAATTCCTCTACAATTTCATGAACCGATTGTGCACGCTTCGACCAATCCTTCAGGTTGATCAGGCAAGTCCCTGCATTAGAGCCTCGTCCTTCTGTCATGATCTCATAACCGGCCAACGAAACAACCGATTCAACACCATCAATTTCTTCACAAATATTTTGCAGTTCCTGGGCTACTTGATTGGTTAATTCCAGCGTGGATCCCGGAGGGGTTTGTATAACGGCATAAATTGTCCCCTGATCTTCCCCGGGTACAAAACCTGCCGGAACAATTTTATTTCCCTGATATATCCCTAAACTAAAAACCAGCAATATCCCAAAAGTAACCAACCTTCTGTTCACTATTAGCTTTAGCAATCCTACATATCTTCCCGTCAGCTTTTCAAACCACCTGTTAAAATAGCCAAGCAACCACTTGATTGGTGATTTTCTTCTCGGTTTGCCGTGCGTATTCTTCAATATGATGGCACACAGCACCGGTGTAAGCGTAAGTGCAACAATACCTGAAATAACAATGGAGGTGGCCATCGTAATGGAGAACTGCCGGTAGAATACACCTACCGGACCTGACATGAATGCAACAGGGATAAATACCGCTGTCATCACCAGGGTAATGGCAATAATGGCGCCACTGATCTCACCCAATACTTGTTTGGTTGCATCGTATGGCGACAGGTTTGCTTCTTCTTCCATTTTGGCATGCACGGCCTCAACCACTACAATGGCATTGTCCACGACAATGCCAATGGCCAGCACAAGGGCAAATAAGGTGACCAGGTTAATGGAAAGTCCGAAAAGTTGCATGACAAAGAATGAGCCAATCAGGGATACCGGAACGGCCAGGGTTGGAATCAACGTGGAGCGCCAATCCCCAAGAAAGATAAATACAACTAAAGCTACCAGGATAAATGCGTCTCGTAAAGTATGCATCACCTGTTCAATCGAGGCATCCAAAAATTGTGATACATCATAACTGATCTTATAATCCATTCCCGGTGGGAACTCCGTTTTTAGCCTTTCCAGTTCAGTTTTTACCTGCTTAATTACATCCCTGGCATTGCTGCCGACTGTTTGTTTTAACACAATAGATGCCGCAGGATGACCGTCAAGGTTGGAATAGATGTCAAAGAATTCGCTTCCCAGCTCTACATTGGCGATATCTTTCAGGTAGAGTATTTCGCCTTTTTCATTGGCATGAATGATAATGTCCTTATATTGTTCCGGTTTATTATACCATCCAGGGTATGTCAGCACGTACTCCAACGATTGCGCCTGTATTCCTGAACTTTGCCCTAATCTCCCCGGCCTGCCTATAATGCTTTGCTCCGCCAGCGCCTCCATCACTTCTTCTGCCGAAATGTTATATGCCCGCATTCGATCGGGTTTCAACCAGATGCGCATGGCATATTTCCGGCTCCCCAGTATTTGTGCCATAGCAATACCTTTAATTCGCTGTATTTCCGGTATCATTTTGGTATAGGCGTAGTTATAAAGAAACTTTTCATCGGTGTTTTTGTCTTCACTGTAGAGGTTCACATACATCAACATGCTGGGCTGTATCGGTGTAATGATAACTCCTTCACGTTGAACCAGTAAGGGAAGAAGGGGCATTACCTGATCCACCCTGGTTTTCACTCTTATAACCGCCTGATTTGGATCGGTGCCGGGTTCAAATATTATCCGGATGGTCGCCTCTCCGGCGCTGGTAGCGTCAGATACTATGTACCTCATATCCTGAACACCATTGATAGCCGTTTCCAATGGGATAATGGTTGACTTAATCAACACATCGGAACTGGATCCCGGATAAGCGATAAAAATATTTACTGTTGTGGGGGCAATTTCAGGAAACTGCGATACGGGTAGCCGTGTTATGGCCAATCCACCCATAAAAACGATGATGAGCGATATGACAATTGAGAAGATTGGCCTATGAAGAATTTTACCAAACATGTTTCTTGTTTTTTTACCTTTCTTTTTTAATGCTTACATCATTCTGAATACAATTCCAGATGTGACATTACCGAATTGGGATCCAAAAATTCATAGGTGATTTCATCCTTATCTCTTACTTTGCGCAAGCCTTCTAAAAGTATCTTGTCGCTTTCAGTCAAGCCCTCTTTTACCACATATAAGTGTGGCATTTCCTCTCCTACGATAATTTGTCTTGATCTTACGACATTATTTTCATCTATTACAAAAACATATTTCTTGTCCAATATCTCAAAGGTGGCTTTCTGCGGGATTAGCAGTGCATTTTTGATCGGTTTGGACATGAGGATATTGCCTGTTTCTCCATGCCTTAAAAGTTCTTTCGGGTTGGGGAATGTTGCCCTGAAAGCAATGTTGCCTGTTTCACTATTAAAATCGGCTTCAATGGTGGTAACTACTCCGGGGTATTCAAAAATCTCATGATTTGCCATTTGTAACTTTACTTGTATCGGTTTGTCGTTTTTTGTCCTTGTTTTGTAATCTAAATATTCTGCTTCCGGCACATTGAAATATGCCCATATTTTACTGTTATCCGACAAGGTGGTAAGCAGTTCGCCTTCTTCCAAAAGGCTCCCAAGCCTTACCTGGAAGCGACCCATCAAACCATCAAAGGGCGATCTGATCTTCGTAAACATCAAGTGTGCCCGAGCCAATTTCTGTTCAGCCTTTGCTTTCTCGAATCTGGCCTTAGCCAATGCCAACTCATTAGGAGATACTACATTGTCGTCCGCAAGTGACTTTGTATTTAAATATTCAATTTCTGCCGCCTTTGCCTCTGCCTGTGCCTTCTTCAATTCGGCATGATATATAATGGGCAAGATCTGGAACATAAGCTGTCCTTTCTTAACCAACTGCCCTTCATCCACAAAAATCTTTTTTAAGTAACCTCTTTCGAATGCCCTTAGTTCAATATGTTGTATGGCATGGATCTGACATACGTAATCCCTGGTGATAACCGTGTCTTTTTTCACCGGGCTGGTAACCTGAAATTTCACTTCCTCTTTTTTATGTTCTCCGTGTTCTGTTTCACAACCTGCATGACATAACAAAGCAATCAGGCCTACGAGCATGAGCATTCTTTTCATTAATATTTTTGACATTTTAAATTTTTAGTGTTAAACAATTAGAAAATTAAAGCGGAAATATTTCCTGCTGAGTTGGTAAATAAAAATGGCAAACAATGCCTCAACCTGAAAACCTGCTTAGCTTACCGACGCGTCCATACACTCATAAAACGCTTTAAACAATAATGGAAATTAATTAAACAAGCAGGCAGCAAAGGCTACTTATGCAGAAAGGATTAAATGATGAATACTTCAAAAAGAAGGTAAAGGGAAGGATGGTAAAGGCAGTAATTCGATAAGGGGGCGAAACGTAACGATGGTGCATTTACATGATCTGTTAATTGCACTCTGTTGAAATAGTATCCATGAAGAGTCCCGTGTTTCTTTTTAGCACATTCTTCTTCCGGCTCACATTCCTCTGCAGGAAAAGATGTGAAATAGGGGACCAAAGGATTACTGTGATTGCCAACAATGGCACAGGAAAAGCTATCCTGCTGTAAATCAATCGAGATCTCATCTTGCTGATGATCTGACTGAACATTAAAGCTGATAGCCTCTCCCAATCCGAAAGAGCAGAAAATGCTACTTATCAAGATTAATGAAAGAATTAATTTTAATAATTGTTTAACCATAAATATGCAATAGTAATTATTACAAGAAGTGCAAATAGACTTATTTTTTTAAATATAGTAAAATAATCCCATAATTCAACTATTTTTTTAAATTATGCCCGGTAATGAAACTGATAAATTTCGTCTCGCCGCTGCATTTTAAAAAGTACAGGTATCGCTGCTCAATATGCAATAAAGTTCTGTTAGTGAATGAAACAATAGTGGATACGGGAATAAGTAGGGCTAATTTACGCATGCTTGATCGATTCGGCCATTGATTCTTCAAAATGGCCATTGAATGTATTCAGGAGTTCTTTCTGTTTCATATTTTTATGCCTGGCGGTGAGATGTGAGCATACCTTCTTTTTTATCTTCCTCAAAATACCCCTATGATCGTAAATGAACCTGGCCACATCCTGGATTTCTGAATATAATGTGAGGAACTCGCCGTTTGGACTCCTAATGGAACAGCGTTCGTCCCATCCCAGCCAATCCCAGTTACATGACAGATGTAACTTCTTTTGAATAAAGCTCTGAAATATCGTCTGAAACCAGAGACGATGATATCTGCCATCGAATACTATGTATGCAGGTTCACCCCAGTGGCCTTCGCAGGACGACCATGTGGATGTCCCCGTTAAAGAAACAGCTTTTACCAGACGAGCGATAAAAGGCTCAAGATCATATACCCGTATGGGAGGGAGTTGATTGCATGCCTTAAATTCATCAAATTTGCCGTACCTGTCCCGTTCCCAATTTAAGCGAAAAAGATCAACGGGAATTTCATGGGTAAAGAGTTCAGTCAAATAGTGATTGTTATTGATATCAAACAATTGTATATCTATAACGTCAAAATAATGATGCCTGTTTCGGGTAATATCTGTACTATCGTGCTCATCAATAGCGTCCCAATGCGGCTTATGGTATAATTTTTTATAATCAATATGCTGCAGCGCTTCCAGGAATTCACCATCTTCCCGGTGGGAATCGTGATCAAGCCGCACATGCCCTGAGTTCCTGTCCAATTCCAACAAAAATCCCCGTGCTGCAAAGATCTCATAAAAACACCCGACATGATCTTTTTTGCCATGGGTTATTTTTTCGGTAAATTTTTCTATAAGGGATGTACTCATTCGTTTGACAGAAGTTTAGCTCGGCATTGCCGCAAGCAAATCTCCCCTTTCCAAAATTGAGATCAAGGTAGTTGTAAAAATATTTACCTAAAAAAGAAATTTTGAAAGAGTAATAAACACTTGTTTCCCCTGTAAACAATACTATAACAACCGCTGAAGAAATACAACTTTTAAAATTGCCGGATTATATTTTTGCCTGATATAATTGCTTATCTCTCACACTCTCTTTTAATTTATTATGTCCAGACAAAACATCCTTCTCACTGTTTTACCGCCGGCATGGCCCAATATGCCGCCTATTGGACTTGGATACCTCCAGGCATTTTTGGCACAAAAGGGTATTTATGCTGATCTCCTCGACTTCAATCATGTCTTTTATACCTTATCAGATCACCAACTACAAAGGCAGTGGCTAGTAAGTTGTAATACGTTTTTAGAAGAAAATATCATCTCACGGATCGAAGAGAATAATTCCCGCGAATTTCACGATGCAATAGAAAAGATGCTGAATTACGGGATTGTAGGATTTTCATGTTTTAAAAGTAACTTTGAAACTACCTTGCGCATGGCGGAACTCCTGAAATCAAAGAAGAATACGATCGAGATTATTTTTGGCGGGCCGGAAATAACCCGTCAATTCTTTAAAACGGATGGCAGATTTCATAGCTTCCTTCTTCAGGTGGCTGATTACCTGATTGTGGGTGAAGGAGAAATACCTCTGTATCACTATCTTATGGGTAACAATAACCGTAAAAAGGTCGCAACGTTTGAGCAACTCCATGATTTAGCAGACCTGCCGTTTCCCTTTTATAGAGGCATTGACCTAAATGTCTATCCCAGGAAAAATACCATACCACTTCAGTTTTCAAGGGGATGTATCCGAAGGTGTAACTTCTGTTCGGAAAGGCTCCTTTATAAAAACTTCAGGACAAGACCCATCAACAGTCTTATCGATGAAATCCGGCATCACAAAATAGACAACAAGACACCGTACTTTGTATTTTACGATTCCCTCATAAATGCCGACCTGAAGAAACTGGAATCATTATGCGACAACATCATTGAGTATTTTGGGTCAATTCCATGGGAAGCACAGATAGCCATCAGAAACGATATAGCTAAAAAACTCCTTGAAAAGATGAAGCAAAGTGGCTGTTATAGCCTATTTGTCGGGTTGGAATCAGGATCAGATACCACCCTTAAGCATATGAACAAAGGTTTTACCGCTGCAGATGCCCTTAGCTTCTTCAATAACCTTCATACCGCAGGTCTTTTCTTCGGTATAAGCATCATTGTTGGTTATCCCGGAGAGACCGACCAGGATTTTCAAAATACCCTTGACTTCATTATCCGGCACAAGGATATTATACCTCAGATTGCCCAAATGAATCCCTTCATGTATTATGACGGGACATCAGCTGATGAAACGGCAGATTATAGGGCAAATCCAACAGCCAGAAAGAGAATGGAAATCCTTGTTCACGAAATGAAACGGCATAAAATTAAGCATACCAATGCATTTATCGGAAATTTGATTGAGAAATAGTTCACCGCAAAGATGCAAAGGGTGCAGAGCAAAGGCAAGAAGACGATAATTGCAGCCTTTGGGACAAACTGAAGAGACATACCACAACAAAACCGCACGACATCCCCGCTCTTGGTAGGACAAGCGTCCCCGCTTGTCATTATGATGTCAACCGGGGACGGTTGACTTACCTCAGGGGTTTAGGGGGTTGTGAAAAAACTTGCTAAAAATTGTCCTCGTAAAAACGGGGAATGGGAAAAAGAAGTTTTTACAGGGTAATATTATAAAATGCCAGAAATTAATGAAGTTACGATAAACCGTATCCTGAATCCCACATCAATAGATTTGGGGGAATACGTAATTAATCCCTATATGGGCTGTGAGTTTGCCTGCACCTATTGCTATGTGAGGTCGAACAAAGCAGCGACCAGGAGGAAGATACCCTGGGGCAGCTATGTTGACATCAGAGTGAACGCCCCTGATTTGCTCGAAAAGGAAATTTTAGAAAAGCACCCCGGCACGGTACTTCTTGGCTCTACCACAGAATGCTTCCAGCCTGTTGAAAAGGAATTCCGGCTTACCCGGAAGATGCTTGAAATTTTAAACAAGCACAAGGTCTCATATGTCATACTCACTCGTTCCCCCTATATAGCGGAATATGTCCCTCTGCTCAACCAGGAATTTTGTAAAAGAATCTATTTTACGGTGAACCCTATGAGCAACACCTTCAAACAGCTCATTGAGCCGAAAAGCCCGCCCCTTGATTCCCGAAATGATGCAATCCATAGGCTGCTTGATGCTGGGATATCTGTCATCCCGTATTATTCACCTGTTATACCATGGGTAACGGATATCAGGAACGTATTCCCCCCTTTTGCAAAGGCAGAAAGGATTGAATTTGAGTATCTGAATTTCAATCTCCATGTGAGACTACGTTTCATTTCAGCCTGGACCGTGAACGTCTGCGGCGAACGTTGCGGCGCGAGGGATGCTCTCTGCTTCGTTCCAATATGCAGGCCTCTTAAATTATGAATGGCGTCCGGATCAAGCCGTTCCAATATGCGCAATGCTAATCCAACTTCAACAAAAGCGTCATAAAAGAGGTGAAAAAATGGTGAAAAATCAAGCAAGTAAAAGTGGTAACCTATTGGTATGGCTAGATATTAAATTTTAGAACTCCAATGTAGTGCCTAAATATTATTGTTTTTATTACCTTTGCGGTTTTTTCCCGGTATACTAACGAGATGCTCATCGTGGGAAGAATGATTCATCCGGGCAGTGAGCGCGAAACCGTGCGATGAGTTTACGAGACCCGTGGGGTGGGAGAGCTATTAGGCACGAGAGCGGGCGTCATCAAAGCGGGCATGGGAGATATTTTCTCTCAAAGAGACGGTGATTATATCTGATCTAACCAACACCTATTTTTAGGGGAGCAAGAGGGGAAATAAAATAGCCAGACAGGGCAAATCAAAAGAATGGCGTAATGATTGTTCCATAATCACGTTATCCCTTAGCATAGATGACTCTGTTGATTACGTCCTTTCAAACTAAATTAATGAGAACCATACAAGGAGAACCATACAAGGAGAACCATACAAGGATAACCATACAAGGCATACCAATTAATTAAAATGAAAATTCCTATACATCCAAAATTATGCCAAAAGATGAAACGCTAAACGAGTTAATCGACCTCGTAAAAAACATAGGCAAAATATATGACGATGAGGGCATGAGCGTTGAAATCGATTTCGACTTTAATGACGGCATAATCCTCATCAAATACCCGGGCGCTGATGCAAAACAAAAAACCTGCATCTTAAATTCTAATAATAAAACGATCAGCGGAATTGACACTACAAAATTCTGGTTGCCCGCCTATTCTCATGAGCAGGCTGCAAACAAAAAACTGTTCAAATTTCTGCAGACAAACGGCTATGCTCTTTCAACTATTACCTACAAAAGAAAGAATAAAGATATAAAAAAATAACATATGCAAACCAGTTTTCTGGCGTCATGAGTAACACGGAAACACATGAAACTGGCAGGTCAAAGACAAAAAGCATTAAAATAAAATATCCTGGTGACGTATTTAAAGCCTTTTCCCAAAATCGCGACCGTAGGCCTGACAGGCCCTCATGCCTTCTGTCGTGTCTACCTCGCGCTCCTTCAGGATGAGGGCGCCCAGATTGGTCATTTTCATCTGGTAAACGAACTCCATCGTATCAAAAATTATTTTTGGTGCTTCTCCGCTATGGGTATGAGGTCCAAAGGCGCCGCCCAGTTTACCTTCCAATTTTGCCTTCTGTACGAGAAAAAGGAATGTCTTGAAGTTTTCTGTCATATCCTTATGATAGGTTGGACAACCAAAGAGGTACCCATCAAAGCCCTGCAAATCTTTCTCAGTTTTAATCTCAGATATTTTTTTTATTTCAACGTCATTTCCACTAAAACGAACACCTTCGGCAAGATATTCTGCCATTTTTTCAGTCTTGCCGGTGCGGCTAAAATAGCCAATGAGCACCTTTTTCATTACCTTAACCTCCTCATTTTCATGTTATGCTTGAATTCATTTCTTCCCATGTGATGCCGTAAGGGACACCAGCAGGGGTATAACCCGCAATATAAGCAAACGTCTCATTTGAATATGAATTAGATGCATCCACTGTTCGATCTTCCTTCTTACGCTTCCGTGACTTGGTTTGATTCTCCAGGGACTGTTTTAAGTTTGCAACATAAGAAGGATCAAGATTAACACCCAACATCTGTAATTCTGTGATCGCACAGAGCCAATCTACCCCAAAATGGTTCTTATATCCTCTTAGCAAATTCTTTCCAAGGTACTTGGGAATCCAGTGTCTGGCAGATTGAAGCCTTCTCGCCCTGTTCATACACTTGTGCCGTGGGGAAATTGTCTTCTTTTTTCTCTTCCTTGCCATAGTAATTATCAGGTCACTTATTCCCCGCTTTCCTGCAACGCTACATGAGTACCGCCGCATTTCCCACAACGATAATCACTTGGCTCAATCTCGCCACGCTCATACATGGTTGCCAACTCCATGGCATGTTCTTCTGTATTGGCGCACGCAACAATCGAATCCAGTTCCGTGTAATCGTTAGAACAATGAAAGGGATGTACCTCACCATCTATAATTACATACAGATTCTTGCCCATATGTCATCCTCCTCTTCTTGAATTGAGAAAAACAATTATTCGTTGCTATCTTATCTTTCCGCAAGCATATTGTAATATATTAATTATTTACTATAAACCAATATTCCATAACTAACAACACAAATTGTTTTGCATCACCTGAGATCACCTTTCTCATCTGAATGAGATTGTAAATGAGCGAAAATATGTTATAGTAAAAAAACATGCTTTTAAGAAAGACGTTAACCATGTTGATATTAACAAGGAGATGAAGAAAATGGAAAAGTATAAATGCACTGTTTGTGGTTATATCTACAACCCTGCCAAAGGTGACACATCTCATGGTGTAGAACCGGGCACGAGTTTTAAGAATTTGTCTGATGATTGGTCATGCCCTGTTTGCGGAGTACCAAAAGAAGATTTTGAACCGTTTTAACACATGACGCAGGTGGAGCATCTCGCGACGTTTGTCGGACGATCGTCGTATGACATTCTTTCTGATGCGGTTCGCAGCCAGCTCAAAATCCGGGTGCTTGATTCCCTCGGTTGTGCCATCGGCGCTGTTGATGGAGAACCAATTCAATTAATCAGAACGCTGATTGATGATTTCGGCGGTGCCAGACACTGCACCATGATTGGAGGAGGTCAAACATCTCCTGATCGTGCAGCGTTCTATAACAGTGCATTAGTGCGCTATCTGGATTTTAACGACAGCTACCTCGCAAAAGGCGAAACGTGCCACCCCAGCGATAATCTTGGTGCTATACTCGCCGCTGCCGAGTATGCAAACCAAAGCGGCCGGGAATTCATGACCGCTCTTGCGGTTGCCTATCAGGTGCAGTGCCGCTTGAGCGACGTTGCTCCGGTACGGGCCAAGGGCTTTGACCACACCACGCAGGGAGCTTACGCAGTAACGGCAGGCATATCAAGGGCTCTGGGATTAGATGCGAGCAAAACTGCCAACGCACTTGCAATCAGCGGAACGGCCTTTAATGCATTGAGGGTAACCCGAACCGGTGCGCTGTCCCATTGGAAAGGTTTGGCATACCCAAACACTGCTTTTGGTTGCACGCATGCAACCTTCCTGGCCATGCGGGGCATTACCGGCCCACTGGAGATCTTTGAGGGAAATAAGGGCTTTATGGATACCATTGCCGGTCGATTTGAGATTGATTGGATACAAGAAGATTTAGGTCGGGTGACGAGCACAGTACTGAAGAAATATAATGCCGAGATTCATTCCCAGTCAGCCATTGAAGGTATCCTGGAACTAAAGCGAGATTGCGGTTTTACTGCCGCTGAAGTAACACGGATTGAAATAGAGATCTTTGATGTGGCATATCACATCATCGGAGGTGGTGAGGAAGGAAACAAGACCATGGTCAGGACAAAAGAGGAGGCCGACCATAGTCTCCCTTATCTGATTGCAGTTGCAGTACTGGATGGCCGTGTCATGCCGGAGCAGTACAAACCGGACCGTATCCGGAGTCACGATGTACAAGAATTGCTTAAAAAAATCCTGGTGAAGCCATCAGAAGCTTTTAGTTTGCGGTTCCCTGCCGAAATACCGTGCCGAATCACCGTTTCGCTCTCTGACTGCCGAGTGCTAATCAAAGAAAAAAAAGACTATGAGGGTTTTCGTACTAATCCCATGCAATGGGAAACCGTAGTTCAGAAGTTCGAGAGACTCAGTGGGCCATACACAGATAGATCCCTGCGCCTCAAAATCGTAGATGCGGTTGCTGATTTGGATTCAATACAGATCTCATGTCTATTGGGATTGCTGGCAAAGGTTCAGATTCCGGCAACTTGATGTTAGAGAATTTTAACGTATTAACCATTCCTGGTTGTTGTCGCCCGCCTGTATTCCCCCTCAATGAGGGGTAATACAGGGCATAGGTGTTCGGTTAAACGATTTGAGGTGCATGACATGCCGACTTTATCCGTGTCTGCTTGTAACCCACAAGGGTATGAAAACTGCTGGAGATGTTGCAATCCAATGTCCCCCGCTGGCGGGGGATTAAGGGGGTGGAATGGCATGAGTGAAAATTCCGGTAGGTATACAATCTGAATATCCATGCGTTTATTTAGGCTGTTACTCTGCAATGATTGACGAACCATTGCGGCAAGGTTCAAGTTTAAAACTTGTTTTCATAACAAAGGGTGGTTGAAGTGGGGAAAAAGTCCAATCCCCCCCCGCTACACCCCCGCCAGCGGGGGACATGAAGGATTCAATAAAAAGAAAGAATTAACCATGACTATTGACTTCACAACCTAATCCGAACGACTCGGAAGAGACAATATCCGAAGCATGAAACTTGAGAATCAACCCTGTCAGGATTACTCTTGCTCATAATTTTTGCTAAAATGTCATAATATAGTTGAGAAGATATTAACACTCCGTGGGATATAAGAAGAGCAACACTACGGTTTTCTTTGCAACCTGGCATCTTTGTAATAATAAACGAAACAGATTCAGGAGGTTCATAAATGGCGCAATCTAAGACCCACACTACAGAACGAGCGTTTGCCTTTCTAAAGGTAAACGAGCGTCAACCAAAGCCTCGCACGCTGGGCGTTACGGAGATACGAGGCCCTTACTATACACCGATGGGCAGACATTATTTGCAAGACATTCTGGAAACCATGGGCGCTTATGTTGATACACTCAAGTTTGCGGGCGGATCCTTCAGCCTCATGCCACGACAGGTGGTAAAAGAACTTATCGATATCTGCCATGCGCATAACGTTCGTGTCTCCACGGGCGGCTTTATGGAATACGTCCTTACCCAGGGAATTGAAGCAGTAAACCGTTACCTTCTTGAATGCAAGGAGATCGGTTTCGATATCGTAGAGATTTCAAGCGGCTTTATCACCATACCGACAGAAGACCTTGTGCGACTCGTTGAGAAGGTACAAAAGGCTGGGTTGATCGCAAAGCCGGAAGTCGGTATTCAATTCGGTTCCGGCGGTGCAAGCGCCGTAGCAGAACTGGAGGCAGAAGGGACGCGCGATCCTGAATGGGCAATTTTACAGGCAACGCACTTTTTGGAGGCCGGCGCGCATATGATTATGATCGAGTCAGAAGGGATTACCGAAAATGTAAAGATGTGGCGGACCGATGTTGTGGCCAGGATCATCAATGCATTGGGGCTGGAGAACGTGATGTTTGAAGCAGCAGATCCAGACGTCTTTTCGTGGTATATTAAAAATTACGGACCTGAGGTTAATCTCTTTGTTGACCACAGCCAGATTGTTCAGCTTGAATCTCTGAGATCAGGTATCTGGGGAACAAAAAGCCTGTGGGGTCGTGTTCTCACACACAAGAGTTAAGTGAAAAAGGAGGTGATAATCAAAATTATCAATTATAGAGCATTTGAAGAAACCAGAAACGAAGTTCACTGCCATGAACAATGGCTATTGTTACGTGGTGATCGGCCAATTTTATCTTCCCGTAAACATTGATAGTTGATTATAAAACAACTTGTTTTCACAAAACTCAGAGAAAAGGAGAGACAGACAACATGAGACAAAATATAACAATGCTATTTAACGCCTGTGTCCTATTGGCAACCTTGATGCTCATTGGTTCTAACGTATACGCCAACGAAAATGAGAAGGAGTCTGGATGGAACATCGGTATTGCCGGTAAAAAAACGATATATGTCGCTCACTGGACACATACCCCGGAAAACTGCCCTGGCAGGAGCGACGAACGGGCAATGATGCTGGGTAAGTTCTGGGAGGGAAGAAAAATTGCCGAAAAGAATGGCGTAACAATACTGGGGGCTTACGCCACAGTTACAGAACATGATTTTTTTATTATTCTGGAAGCAAATAATTATAATGCCGTAGTAGAGTTTTTTCGTCCACTGCTGCCCAGCCAAACCGGAAAAATTGTACCCGTTCTCACTATGGACGAATGCCTGCAGGTAGTGTCTCAATGAAAAAAAGATGGTAACAATTTAGTTTTTTTGAAGATCTCACGAGAAAGCCGTGTTTTGCCGGCGGTATCCGGGCGTATAACAAGGAGAGACAGATTCAAAACATGTCTTTCTAATTTCCAGATCCTGAAAGGATGTCATGATTATAGCCAATTGATGCATTTTCTCCTGTTAACCCCGTAGGGGCGATATTGGTTTTTTATGTCGGTGCCAAGGCAATGTTATTTCACCCCTTCAGGGTTGTTTATTTTGTCTATCCATGGCTCTATAATCATTTCAGCCCTTCGGGCTTATTTACCGCAGGGCGGATTTGTTTTGTTGCGTGTGAGTGTCCGCAGATATACGCCTAAAGAGAAAGGTGTTTTTCAAAAAGCTAAAGTGTTACAAAATATGAAATTCATCTGACGAACAGACAAACAAGAAAATTCGCAGCATTGCGTAATTAAGATATCGAATTTCTTAGGGTGGTTCTTTGGAATAGGCTACCGAAGATAA
>JAJTXE010000002.1:475935-481900 GCA_021463795.1 Candidatus Brocadia sp.
CTGGAAGCAAATAATTATAATGCCGTAGTAGAGTTTTTTCGTCCACTGCTGCCCAGCCAAACCGGAAAAATTGTACCCGTTCTCACTATGGACGAATGCCTGCAGGTAGTGTCTCAATGAAAAAAAGATGGTAACAATTTAGTTTTTTTGAAGATCTCACGAGAAAGCCGTGTTTTGCCGGCGGTATCCGGGCGTATAACAAGGAGAGACAGATTCAAAACATGTCTTTCTAATTTCCAGATCCTGAAAGGATGTCATGATTATAGCCAATTGATGCATTTTCTCCTGTTAACCCCGTAGGGGCGATATTGGTTTTTTATGTCGGTGCCAAGGCAATGTTATTTCACCCCTTCAGGGTTGTTTATTTTGTCTATCCATGGCTCTATAATCATTTCAGCCCTTCGGGCTTATTTACCGCAGGGCGGATTTGTTTTGTTGCGTGTGAGTGTCCGCAGATATACGCCTAAAGAGAAAGGTGTTTTTCAAAAAGCTAAAGTGTTACAAAATATGAAATTCATCTGACGAACAGACAAACAAGAAAATTCGCAGCATTGCGTAATTAAGATATCGAATTTCTTAGGGTGGTTCTTTGGAATAGGCTACCGAAGATAAGGGTTTTAAAAATGGAAAAATACAGATGCACAGTTTGTGGATATATCTACAACCCGGCAATTGGCGATCCTGATCATGGGGTAAGTCCTGGCACCAGTTTCAAGGATTTGCCAGAAGATTGGGTCTGTCCTGACTGCGGCGCACTGCAGGATCGATTTGAAAAAATTTGAAAGAAACTCCTCAATAAATCTCATGAAATAGTTGCATGAAAACTTTGCGCCTTTTATTTAGAATATTATCTTGACTTCCGAAGCATATCATTGTAAATACAAGGAAGAATGTAGATTTGCAAAACATTCAAACCTGCAAGTTGCCCACGTATTCTGTGTCTGGCCACAAAGAGACGGTCTGCCTAAGATACATTGTAAATAATTTATTGTAGTATCTGCTGAAAGCCCATTAATCTATCTGTTTTTTTATTCTATAAATATACCATGACTCATTTCATCAATTTATTCTTTAAAAGCCTTGAAATACGAAACACAGTTTGTATAGCAATAAAGGAGGTGATGAAGTATGAGCAAATGAGAAAAAAACGAATCATTTTATAAAATAGAGAGGGGGTGAGAAATATGTGTCAAGCTTGCGGATGTACACCATGTAAGACATGTGGTAAGCCTATTGAAAAAGGTGTTTGCAGTGGATGCAGCAAGGAATCTAGTAGTTGCACTTGTAAAAGGAAAGCATAACTCTGGCGAAAAAAAGGTAGATCGCGATAGGTAGCCAAAAAGAATGATAACCAGAGCATATTACCAGAGGGGGGGTATGTAATAGTTTGCACCGATCAATTGTAAAATCATAAAATAAGTTTGTAATTAAGCTTCTTTTTCATTGGATACGAGAATTTAGGTACTAAAGTGTTATAAACTATTATATGCTTCCCTTGGTAATCCTTGTAATGATGATTCGCCAATTGTTCATAACGGATAAACAATACTTTGGGTGGACCACATTCGTTTGACCTTGTTAATGAAACGTTAGACCACATTAACGCGAGATTAAACAATGTCAAGCAGTCTCATCATGATAAAGGAGACTTCACTGTAAAGGTGTTTTCAAATGGATATTTTGGTTATTATGCTTGCTAGGGGCCAACTCCCAAGAGCCTCTTAATTTCGTTCTAACAGAAGAAAGGAAAATCTATGAAAGTAGCTGTCTATGATACCTACGTTGTGAAGAAGGACGGTGCAAAGATGCATTTTGATATTATCGTCCCAAATGACCAGTCACATGAAAATGTCCTTAAATATGGCCACGAATATCTCAAAAGAGTGGAACAAGAGGGGCAACCACTCACAACCAAGGAATGTCGCTTCTGTCATATGGAGGAGGCATCAGCGGATGTTGAAAAGGCCATTAATGAGAGCGGTTATTATATTTACGAAATGGAAGGATGTAATTGAGAAATACCCTATCCGCTTTTATGGGAGGTTAACATGGAGTTCAAAAGGCTGACAGATACTATCACAATACCTGCTATAGGTTTCGGGACATGGACTATTGGCGGAGGGGATGTGGCAGACACTACGTATGATAGTGAAGATGTTTCTGCGATTCAAAATGCAATCAAACTTGGAATAACAAACATTGATACTGCAGAAGCATATGCTGAAGGCCATGCAGAAGAGCTGGTTGGAAGGGCAATCGGTGGTTTTGAGAGAAAAAATCTATTTATCACCACGAAAGTTTCTCCGGAGCATTTACGCTACGACGATCTCCTTGCATCCGCAAAAGGGAGTCTGGGGAGGCTAAAAACGGATTATATTGATTTATATCTGATTCATGCGCCAAATCCAGACATCCCCATACAGGAAACCATGAAGGCAATGGATTGTCTCGTTGAACAAAAACTGGTCAAGTGCATTGGGGTAAGTAATTTTTCGGTCGAGCAAATAAAAGAGACGCAGAAACATACCAAAAATAAGATCCGGGCTAACCAAATTGAATACAACTTACTGGTGAGAGATAAAGGCAGAGTTACAGAAAATATGGAATCTGAAATAATTCCCTATTGCCAGAAAAACGATATTCTCATTATCGCATGGAGGCCTCTTGCAAAGGGTGAACTCGCAAAACCCGGGTTTAAAATCCTGGATGAACTAACCAAAAAATACAACAAGACGCAATCTCAAATTGCGATAAATTGGCTAATTTCTAAAGAAGGAATTGTTACCATAACGAAATCAACAAAGGTCGAACACCTTAAAGAAAACTTAGGCGCCATTGGCTGGGAATTACAGCAAGAAGATGTCGATCGACTAAATAACTCATTTGGAGCTTTAAGCTAATATTCTGCGTAGAGATTGGCCATACTCAAGAAGCTCACAATGTGTAATTTGTGAACTTGATACCGAGTCACCATAGTCTAACGGGGTGGCACGGGCAATCTATGATTGCCCGTGTTTTGCATCAACGCTTATCTCCTTGTGCTTACGCGGTCTGCTTTGTATTGTCTATTCAATAATGAATACTTCGTAACCCACGCGGTGCAAGTCCAACACGGACAAACAAAGTTTGTCCGTGCCACCCTATTACCATTTTAAAATTCATTTTGTATGAACATTTTGAGTGTAAGACGAAAAATTACTATGTCACAGAATTTATACTACTTGTTTCAGATGAGACTGGCTTTAGTGAAGTGAAAGGAGGTTTAAATTTACCATGTTTGAAATAAAACGGGTTTATGAAGAACCTGCTAAGAGGGATGGTACACGGGTTTTGATTGATCGTCTCTGGCCGCGAGGCCTTAAAAAAGAAGATGCTGCCGTCGATTACTGGATGAAAGAGATTGCCCCCAGCGACACACTCAGAAAGTGGTTTGGTCATAAAGAGGAACGCTGGCAGGAATTCAAAAGCCGTTACCTGAAACGTTTAGACCATCAAACCAGTCTGAACGGCCTCCTTTCCTATTGCAGGCCCTTATATTTTGCAGGATGGAAGGCCGGCTTCTCCCCTTCATATCGCTGCCGGGTATATACCCGGAAACGCCGTAGGCAACGCCGAAATTTTCCTACTGTCATCCTGCAATTATGGTTTTGGGATCCCGAGGTCCTTGCAGATTTTATAAACGAGGAAATCATTAACCTCTTTATGCCTGGGTACCGCTGAGGTTTTCTTCAAAGCACGGTTGGCATACACGGTATGATTCCCGCCTTCTCGTAAAAATTCACACCCCTGGGTTTCTAAATGTCGGATAAGGTCACGGCGTTTCATGGTGTTGAAACGGGGAACGATTCTTTTATCACATCCTGACCTTGAAGCGATTCTTCCGCTAACTGCCTATTAGCATCCAGGACTAATTGCACTGCCTCTTCCAGATTATTTCGTGCCTCCTCTAATGTGTCTCCCTGTGTATTGGAGCCCGGCAGTTCTTCTACAAATCCGATATATCCTTCGGGTACCTTTTGGAAGACTGCCGTCAATTTAATTTGCATGCTGTACCTCCTTAAATTTAAACCGGAATTTCTAGGAGTATCTTATCATACTTTACGAGCGGGGTTGCTTTTTCCCTGCCTTCTTTTGTCTTCTTGAGCTCGATGAAGCCTGCCTGGGCAAGGTACTGTACGTCATCAAAGGTGTTTTTCATATCTCTCCCAAGGATCTTTGCAAGCTGATAAATCGAAGTAGGATGTTCCTTCTTTATGGTCTTCAATATCCTCAATCGCTCTTCCGTAAGCACCTTCCTCATTACATCGAGGTTTTCAAACGAAATGCCCTCATGCTTTTTGACCTTTTCCCCCTTCTCCAGACGTTTCATTACATCTTTTGCTTCCTCAAATACATCTTCAAGGCTTTTAATCCTGACCGTTACGTTTTTGACCTTCATTTTTCAATCTCCGTAGATCCCTATAAAAATCTTCAAATAGTTTATCTATGCTCTTAAATTCGTAAGGTTCTTCCCCATCGCCATAATGCCGGTGATCACCTTTACCCTCTGCATTATCATATCCAACAATTCGTCTGCCAGCTTTTACAAATACAAGAGAGTATTTATACCCATGAGGCTTATCGCTCGTTTTTGGAATTGACCATACCGTGATTTCAACAATACTATTTGGTTTTTCTATGACTTTATCATGGTAAATAAGTTCGGCTTTCATGATGGTTTTATAATACCATATATTAACGAATGAATCAAGAGCGGTTGAAGAATTTGTGAGGGTTTTGGGCGGTATCTATTGAAGGTAAAATAAGGGATGAAGGCGCCGGGACGATGACCGAAGCGGAGCGCACTACGGCCCGTATATGGCCGTCAAAGATCGGGCGTCCCCGCCGCACCATATACGTTCCCAGTTAGTACAAGAGTAAGGGTGCGGCCTTAAAATTTTTGCAGGATGGATGGCCGGCCTCGTCCCCTCATATCGCAGCCGTTTGTTTAACGGGCGCGCCGTAGGCAGCGCCGAAATTTTCCCACTGTCATCCTGCAATTATGGATGTGGTGTTATGGCGATGATGGTGATCTGCTCTTTGTCCGGTCCGTAGCACCAAAATATTCTATATGCCGCCGGTGTGGATTGCTCTGCATAAGCCTCAAAAACCTTTTCTCCCTTCGGCCCTTTCAGGGTGGTAAATTCATGGGTCTGTAAGCCAGGATGCCTTGGATTTTGAGACAGAAATTGAATAGCCTTTTTTTACCGCCTTGTATCTCTTGAAAAGTCCCTTATCGGTTTTGAGTCTGTCGAGTTGTTCTTGCGCCTGGTTAGTTAAGAATATTTCAAACAAGGAATGATCCTATAGGTCGTCAAGATTGAGTTTTGAGATTTTCCCTTCCGATGCCTCTTTTAAACCTCTTTGGACGCCTTCAAAGGCTTCGCTATTTTGATAGAGCCATGCCTCTGATGATGGAATATTCTTTAACACTTCTCCCAGCCTGTTAAGCTCTTCAATGTCAATTATTGCAGCCACCTTGTGGCCCTCATTATCAATGATGTATTGCCTGACCTTGATAAGGTCTTTTTTCTGTTTTAAGACTGTACCCATATTTTCATTCCTTCCTTATTTGTTTTTCGTAATCATACCCTTTCGATTCACTTAATTCTTTTCGCAGTTGTTTAATCTCACTTTTCAATTGCTCAATTTCTTTGTTGGTCTGCTTCCCGTACTCTGATTCCTGGACTACTTCGTTGATAAGTCCCTCAACCTCTTTTGCCATTTCTCTCGTCTGTTTTTCATGCTCATATGATGCAAGTTCTTTCTTTTTGTGCTGATGTTTTATGAATGCACAGACTATCAAAATTATGATAATTGATCCGATTATTAATGCTTCCATATCTACTGTAAGGTAATGTAGGAGATTAGAGGTTAATATTTCTTTCCAAAATCCTGTCGGGTGAGAATTCTTACGATGTTAATC
>JAJTXE010000002.1:481921-565188 GCA_021463795.1 Candidatus Brocadia sp.
TCGTAAAACAATAATTATCCAGGAAACAAAGAACGGCAAACCAAGAACCATCCCATTAGATCAAATTGCGCTGGATGTCTTGATAGAAAAATCAAAAGTAAGGAATCTGAAAAGCGGCCTCATTTTCCTGAGCAATGTAATGACGAAAATTAATTGTCAGAATCTTATCAGGGCTTTTTATGCTGCTCTTGAAAAAACAGGGATTCAGGATTTCCATTTTCATGATTTGAGACATACTTTTGCAACAAGACTGGCACAAAGAGGGTATGACCTTTATAAATTATCAAAGCTGTTAGGCCATTATGACATTAGAATGACGCAGAGGTACGCCCATCATTGTTTAGGGTCTTTAAGGGATGGAATGGAGGTTTTGGAAAAAGTTGACTACAATTTGACTACAGTCGGGGGTAATGGAAATGTATCAATGGCCTGAAACCCTTGAATTTATTGGCTGGGGAACTAGGATTCGAACCTAGACTAAATGATCCAGAGTCATTTGTGCTACCGTTACACTATTCCCCAGTGTTTGAAATGACGCACCATCAGGCTTCTGCGCCATTTATTTGATGTTGAGATTTGATATGAAAATGAGGAATTTTTAATAATTTATTCAGGACACAGATTTTCACAGCGATCCTTATAATCTGCGCATATCAGCGTCCAAAATTTAGTTACAACATAATACAAAATATTCTCAGGCTAGTCAAGTCTATTGATGTTATTTAATTACCAGGCTTTGTGCCAACATGCACAGTAATGATGCCCAACGTTCTTGAATAGATCTTCACCTCTTTAAGGCCACAGGATTCCATCTGCGCACGCAGTCCATACCGGTCAGGAAAGTTTAGTACAGAGGATGGAAGATAGGAGTAGGCATGGTATTTACTGCGAGAGATGAGTTTTCCAATGAAAGGGAGTATCTTCTTGAAATAAAAATAATAGATTGCCTTAAAGATGGGATTTGTGGGTTGTGAGAATTCTAAGATTACCACACGTCCGCCCGGGGTGGTTATCCGCACCATTTCTGTAATGCCAGCTCTCAGATCGGACACATTCCTGATCCCAAAAGCCACGGCGGAAACTTGGAAGCAATTATCCTGAAATGGCAAATGCAAGGTGTCGGCATCGAGGACCTTTATTTTGTCAGAAAGATTCCTTTTTTTCAGCTTGAGATCTGCCAGCTGTACCATCTCATGACAAAAGTCACTTCCAATGACCCTTCCGGTTCCATTGAGAACCTTAGAGTAAGCAATTGCCAGATCACCCGTACCAGTACAGACATCAAGCACCTTTGCATCCGGTGTGACGTTGCTCATCTTTACGGCAAACTTGCGCCAGCTCTTGTCAAAGTTAAAACTTAAGATGGTATTTAAAAGGTCATATACCTTTGCAATCGAGCCAAACATTTGCTGAATATATACACCTTTTTTTGTTAGTAAATCAGTTTGGGTAAGCATATGAAAAAATATTCAACGTCAGAGCCAGGATATCTGAGAGAGGCAAAACACTATTAAAATACCGTATCATAAGGAAAAAAACAAATGATATTTATCGTATCTATGGTATAATAATGTGATTCGATTGTACATTATAATTATTTAGCCGTTTGAAATAGTGCCTTTCAATCACAAATATACTATGAATACGGGGCATCCTCTTTTTTTTGTACGAAATATTCCAATATACGGAGAATTAATCCTCTCTCCCATGGCCGGGTTTTCGGATATTCCATTTCGGCTTATCTGCAGGGAGTTTGGCATGGCAATGAGCTACACTGAGGTGATTTCGATGGATGGGGTACTCTGGAAGAACAAAAAAACCTGCAAACTCCTTGAATTCAGGCCAGGAGAAAGACCCGTTATCTTCCAGATTCTCGGCAATGATGAAGACAAAATTGTCGAGGCCTGCCGTATGATAGAACCCTTGGGGCCGGACATCATCGATGTTAATATGGGTTGTTCTGTATCGGATATCGCAGGCAAAGGGGCAGGCGCAGGGCTTCTGAAAGATCCATCCAAAATCGGCCGCATCTTTCATAAACTTACCAAAACCTTACGGGTTCCGGTAACAGGTAAGATTCGGCTGGGGTGGGATGAGAAGTCGCGGAATTATCTGGAGGTGGCCAGAATTCTTGAGGATAACGGTGCATCTCTTATTGCTGTTCATGGACGAACCAGATCACAATTCTTTTATGGCAAGGCTGACTGGAATGCTATTGCCGAAGTCAAGCAGGCTGTGAAAATTCCTGTCATTGGGAATGGCGATGTGAAATGTGTGGCTGATATTGCGCGCATCAAGAGGGATACCGGTTGCGATGGAATCATGATTGGGCGTGCAGCCGTAGGCCATCCCTGGATATTCCAGTACAAAGACAGGGAACAGGTTGCCGTGACCGACAAGATAGAACTCATTCGCAGACACTTATCGCTCATGCTGGCATACTACGGCCATGATATCGGCATCGTCCTTTTCCGGAAACACGCGACAAAATATATTATGGGTATGCCCAATGCATCAGAATTGCGCCCGCGCCTTGTAACCTGCAAGAGACCCGAAGAGTTTGTCGATCTGATTGTTTCTCATTATGGTTGTATTCAAAAGCATGTGGCAGCATAGTAACGTTATCTTACGAAGCAATGGAAAAGCCTCTATGCAAGCAATTCAATAGAGTGAAGAGGGCGGAAAGTGCACTAAAGAAGCTACCTGCTGGCATAAACAAAACCTGCATCATCATTTACAAGGAATCAAAATGAAAACGGGTGTTATTTTAATTTCTCACGGCAGTAAACTGAGCAGCGGTAATGATGGATTATTTCAGATTGCTGACATGCTCCGTGCAATGAACCGATGGAATATGGTGGAAGCAGCTTTTCTGCAGTTGGCAGAACCAGGATTCCCGGAGGTCGTAAAAAAAACAGTTGAGAGTGGTATGGATCGGCTTGTGGTAGTTCCACTGCTATTATTTAAAGGGAATCACGTCTATAAAGACATCCCGGAAATGCTGGAAATTGAGAAGAAGAAATATCCTCGGATTGAGTTTATCTATTCTAATAATATTGGCGCTGATGAGCGGATTGCCCTCATTGCTGCTGACCGCATTCATGAAGTACTGATAGAAAAACAGTATGGAAACAGGCAACGTATCGAACAACCTCAAGCGATTGTTGACGAGAGTTTTGAAATTATTGACAAATTGGTTGATTTGGAGTCGGTGCCCGAATTGCACAGGCCAATTATCCAGCGTGCGATACATGCCACCGGAGACACAGACTATGCGTACAATCTGGTCTTTCATCCCCTTGCTGTTGAAACGGGTATTCATACATTAAAAAGTGGTAAAAACATTATTACCGATGTGAATATGGTAAAGGCAGGGATCACCAATGGTCCGGTAGAAAAATTCGGGGGCAAGATCGTTTGTAAAATATCAGACCAATCTGTTGTTGACGAGGCAAAAAGAACAGGAAAGACCCGTGCGATCGTGGCCATGCAACAGTCCGCGTACGAGATGAAAGATGGGGTTGTGGTCATTGGTAATGCCCCTACCGCCTTGTTTGAACTGATTGATTTGATAAAAAAAGGGTTGGCGCAACCTGCCCTGGTAATCGGTATCCCTGTGGGTTTTGTTGGTGCAGTTGAGGCAAAATCCGCACTGAAGGATACCGCTGTTCCCTACATAACCAACACCAACAGGAAAGGAGGCAGCGCCGTTGCCGTTTCTGTCGTTAATGCTATGATAAAATTAGCAAAAGAAGGCAATAAATATTGATCATCGCCGCTTTTCTTCAATATTTTATGATGTGTTAATCTTTGTTTTACCTTATTGTAATCCACAGACAACACAAAACATTTTGGGCGGATCATAAATCTCAAGCGAGCGAACTGAAAGTATGGAAAAGACCGTAACCCGCGATGAAATGCGGGAGTTGGATAGAAAGGCCATTGAAGAATACAAGATTCCGGGGCTTGTCCTTATGGAAAATGCCGGCAGGAATGTGGCTGAGGAGGTTTTAAAAATGACAACGAATCCTCAGAAAACCAAAGTGGCCGTCCTGTGTGGAAAAGGGAATAATGGCGGGGATGGTTTTGTCGTAGCAAGACACCTTCACAACCATCACATTTCCGTAAAGATATTTCTCGTTGCACAGATACCGGTTGTTTTAAAGGATAGAGATGCAGGTACAAACCTCCAGATACTTTTGCATATGAAAATTCCCGTAAGCGAGGTGCTTGATATCCCTGCAGCGACCGGAGTCTTACCTGAATTAGACAGCTACGATATCATCATTGATGCACTGTTTGGAACAGGCATCTCTGGTGAGGTTCAGGAGCCGTTTAAAAGCCTCATTCGTGGCGTTAATAGACTCAACAAAACCATTATATCTGTGGATGTACCATCGGGACTTGACTGCAATGATGGCAAGGTATTAGGTAGCGCACTTAAAGCGAATAAAACGATAACCTTTGCGGCAAGCAAGAGAGGATTTTATCTGGGAAATGGGCCAGCCCATACAGGAGAAATTATTGTAACGGATATTGGCATCCCGAAAGAAATCGTGCTCTAATACAGATTTTTTACCGGCTATTCTGATTGAAACTGTACCTCTTTTTAGACCGATACGCAATTCTTACCGGAAGCCTTTCCCTGGAGCATCAATTGGTTTAATCTTTTTAATAAAGAATCCATCGTATCATCCGATCGTGCAACAGTAGCCGATACAGAAACTGTTACGCGAATAGCATCGTCCCCCATAAAAAAACCTGATTGTTCAATAAGAACACGAATTTTATTCGCAATAGTGCGCAGATGATTTTCAGTAACGTTCATGGCAATTACCATAAATTCTTCCCCCCCCCACCGGCCTACCATGTCTGACGCCCTTACACTGTGTAAAAGTGTCTTTGAAACCATCTTTACTACCGTATCACCAATCTTAGGGCCATACAAATCATTAATTCTTTTCAATTGATCGATGTCAACGAAAAAAACTCCATACGACCAGCCATACCTATGCATAACGCCAAACATAGTCCGCAAATTCATTTCTAACCCCCGCCTTTTCATCAATCCCGTGAAAGAATCAAGCAAGGCGCACTTTTCTAGTTCTTCAATTTTGTAAGCATTCTCGAGCTTAGCAGAATTGTCGTAAAGTTCCTCGATAGCACCGATAACCTGTCCCTCTAAATTTTTTAACGGTAATACACGGACTAAGACTGGCACACGATAACCATCCCTGTGATGAGCATACACCTCCATTCTCCGCGGGTTACCATCATTCATTGTTCCTACAGCCATACATTCATTTTCACAGACCCCCCGTCCCTGTTCATCTACATACATTAAAACGTCATCCCTGCAACTTTTTCCCATCGCATCAGATTTCTTATACCCGGTAAGAGTTTCCGAATTTTTATTCCAGTAGGTAATTACCCTGTCGCGGTTAACTGCACAAATGCCACCAGATAAGCAATCCAGCAGATTTTTGTGGATATCAACATCTGTCATTTTTCTATTTCTCCGACATTTTAAGAATTCGTTATCCATTACTGACCGTAATTTTGTTTTTGTATTATCGGCTGAATAAGAAAATTGTTAAGACTGTCATAGGCTCAAAATCCGTAACTATTCAGCGAAAATATATTAGAATTTACTTGACACTCGATGCGAGAAAAGCAGGCATTCTCTTGGTTAGAGGTATATATTGCTGTAGATACAGCATTCGAAACGTTTGAAAAACAAAAACTGTCGATAAAGGCAAACCCGGAGTGATCCGGGGACGCAAAGGAAAGGGTCTTTCAACGTACAGGGAAGTACGGGGACAGTTCCGAACAGTCCTTTCATTGCATTAAGGAAGTATTTTAGAAAAGACAGCCTTACTGCCGAAGATGTTTTACATGAAACATTTTTGCAGCAAGGCTTTTTTTGTTTACTGGGGGTATTCCCAAATTTTGAAAGGGAGGATGATTATGAAGTTGTTTACTAAATTTTTAATAAAGTCCGATTTGTTAAAACCTGGATCGTTCTATAAATGCAGGGTTTTAACCTTCATGGGCATACTATGTTTGTGTCTGCCTTATTTGATCATTCAGATAAAAAGCTGTTATGCAGATATTTTCGATTATATGCCTTGGGGATTTGGAACATCAAAAGAGTATGCAAGTAAACAGTATTTTAGCAACCGTGATAACTACATGATTAACCAAACGATGCCGTCAATGACCCCTATAATTGGGATGGGAACTAATCAATATTCCATGCAAAGAGCTATGGAAGGCATTACTTCTCCATTTAATGTTACAGCAACCGGCATGCACAATAATAATCCAAGCTTAATTAATGATTTGTTTGCGGGATGTAAGAGTGAAAGATGTATTGGATATTTTAGTGATGTTATTGGTGGAAGGAATCAATACTTAGGCTCAAAATCCTATCCTGTCTCTGGAAGTAGCAGTTTTTCAGGACAAGGTTATGATTCTTTTAATGCCGGTCCCGGTATTTCCTTACAAAATCCAATATTTGGAGTAACCCTTGGTTATAACCCATATTCATCTTTTAACGTGGGTACCCAATATCTTATGAGCATGAACAATATGTTTTCTCCTCCATCAAGTCTAAATTCTGGTTTTGGCTCCTATGTGTCTGGATCTTTGACAAGAGATGGCCTACAGTCCGCTAATGGAAACGTGCTTAACATACAATCAGAGAACACCTTAGCATCCCAGTATCGTGAAATAGAAAAACAGCAAATCGATTTTTATTATACCGATCCTGACCTTGCCAATTTACGTTTTGAAGCCAACCTGAAGTATATGTACTATTTATATATAGATCCCTGGTACCTTTACCACTCCTATCAACTAATTTTCAATAGCAACACCGTTTCTACTACTCGGCCATCTTACCCATCCCTTTCCAATCTCTCCTGGGAAATTGCATCCTGGACATCCCCTCCCAATGATATTCAAACCCTGAGAGACCGTTTTAATAAGCGCTTATTGCTAACCTATTACAATGCTCTATTAGGCTATGAAACACAATACTATTTTTGGTTCAATCCTGATCAGGCAGACTATATGCTCTATACGAAATCAAACATTGATCAGATCATCCAAAAAGATTGGGGAACTGCAGATGTTACTACCTGGGGCGCTGACTGGGATAATCGATTTCAATCAAAACATGAGAATTCTGAAACCTTTACCAGTGTGCAGGAAGAAATGGAAGAACTCTTAGATGATTTTCCCGCCTTTGAAGAGTATCTCAGACTTAACAATGACGTGGTCAATCTGATTCCTGATTTTGAGGAATATGCATCAGTCAAACAAACTCAGGACAAACTCAATGAGGTCCTTTCCGATCCTGATACATCCCAATCAATTAGCTATTATCACAATTCATACAAGGATCAAGTCTCTGCCCTCCTGGAAACAACAGATGTCAAGGCCGAGATGGAACGTTTTTATGAACAGATAAATGGATTATTAAATGAAGATATAACATATCAGCTTCTCAAATTTACCCAATACTTGCAGATACTTAGCCTGGAGGATTATCGAAAAAAGGTACACGATTTGGTATATAATTGTCAACTAATCTATGGAACCTGGTGCGACCCATATAGTAATGCAGACATCTTTAATCTGATATATAGTCAGGACACCTACGATCTGATATATTACTCTGCTCAATTTTATGAAATGTATAACCACTTCTGGTATACCTTTTATAATAGCACACAATACCTGAACCTTGAAGCTGATGCATCGGAGAAGATACAAACGGCCTTAAATCCGGTGCTTCCTGAACTTACAGCTATTCAGGAACAATATAGTAATAACGTCAATAGTATCCCGAAAATAAAAGCTTATCGAGATGCTCAGATCAACATGATGCGCGATCTCCGCAGCAAATCTTCGGAGCTTGACCAAAATTTAACCCGGATGGCACAACTCGCTGAGGATCTGTACTATAACCCCACTCCACCTACCGTTGCTTCCACAAGCCCGGCAAACGGCGCTACGAACGTTGCGGTCGGCAGCAACATCACGGCCACCTTCAGCGACGAGATGAACCGTAATACCATTACCAAATCTACGTTTACATTGAATAATGGGGTAACGGGTACCATAAGTTACAAAAGCTCGACGAAGACTGCCACATTTAATCCCAATACGGATCTAAGTTATTCAACCACATATACTGCCAAGATTACTACCGGCGTAAAAGACAGTGCAGGTAACGCAATGGCGTCAAACTACACATGGAGCTTTACCACAGCACCATTACCCGATACCACACCACCCACGGTAACCTCTACAAGTCCCGCAAATGGGGCTACAAACATAGCGGTAAGCAGCAACATCACGGCTACATTCAGCGAGGCGATGAATGCTGCGACCATTTCAACATCGACGTTTAAACTGAACAATGGGATAACAGGCACCGTAAGCTACAATAGCGCCACCAGAACGGCCACCTTCGACCCCTCAACAAATCTGAATTATTCAACCACATACACGGCAACCATAACCACCGGCGCGAAAGACAGTACAGGCAACGCGATGACGTCAAACTACACATGGAGCTTCACCACAGCGCCATTACCCGATACCACACCACCCATGGTAACCTCCACAAGCCCGACAAATGGAGCTACGAATGTGGCGATAGGCAGTAATATTACAGCCATCTTCAGCGAGGCGATGAAGGCTTCGACCATCACTACCTCCACGTTTAAACTGAATAATGGGGTAACGGGTACCGTAAGTTACAATAGCGCAACCAGGACTGCCACCTTCGACCCCTCAGCAAACCTGAATTACTCGACTACGTATACGGCAACGATAACGACGGGTGCAAAAGATGCAGCAGGTAACCCAATAACAGCTAATTACCAATGGAGCTTTACTACGGGTATTTCAGGAACCAATATATTTACTGCATACAATGACCTTGCATGGTCTGCAGGGCAGGTGAATGACAAGATCACGCTTTACACAACAGGGCAAGGCGGACTGCTGAAGGATTACCTTACCGGTGCGAATACCCCGGTTACCCTGACCATTGCCGGCGGATATGTAGTTTCTGGCACTCTGACTCAAGGCAGTAACGCAAATACCGGCACGGATGCTTATAGTATCTTCAATGGCATCGTGAACAGTGTGGGGCTCATCAGTTACAGTGCGCTCCTTTTCTTTATGGTCTAGTTTTTCTCCAAAACTACTTTTTACCATAATTGGAGGGCTTTTTCTTTAGCCAGGTCTCTCTTTTTCTACTCTACCAATTTTTTTGTCCACTTGTAGGATTCAGTTTAATTCTTTGATTACAAACATCCCTTCCGGTGGATTCATCAGCACAGTCTTAACCCTTTCATGCCATAGTTCCCCAAATTCTTTTATCTCCGCATCACTCCCCTTGCCGGTAACTGCCAGCGGCATTAAGTCACCCATTTTAGGATTTGCAGGAAGCATATAATTGCTATACGAAATTTCGATCTTTTTGTTACGGTCCATTCTCTCGAATATCACCGTACACACAGCGTCTTCATCCGCCTGTTTTGACCCATCAAAAGAAAGCAAATTGTGCCTGTTGTATCTGCCCCCGCCCAATCCCTTGAACCCACTTTCACTTGCAGCACCGGTAATTAAGGTAACAACTTGCGATATTGGCCCATTTACCTTGTAATCAACCTCCCCTTTAAACGTCACTTTTATCTGCCCCCTTACCGGGATTTCAGTGCCGTATAAACTTTTCAACGCCAAAAGGGTTAATTTGTATGCACCTGAAACTGCCGGGCACGAGTGTCCTGCAAGTTTTACGGCATCGGTATACGTAAACACAAATGCCTCGTTTTTGTCCATCGCACCCAGTGCAACGGCAAGAGGGTCTTTCATCTTGATCGGTTCTACAGAGCTAAAAAAGGATTTATTAAAATTTGTCTGTTCCATTGATCTCTCTTTCTCCTTACATAAAAAATTATCTTGTAAAAATCTTCTTCTTTTGCAAATTTTTACCCCTTCCCTTACTTCCTCTTTAATAAAGAGGGATTCAGGCGGTGTTGCTCTTAAGTAAGGGGGACTTGGTGCGGTGTTGCACAACAGTCAGCCTAATCTTCGAGCGTAGAGATGTCTCCCGTTGGCAATCCAAGGTCTCTTGCCTTCAATAAACGGCGCATAATTTTACCGCTGCGGGTCTTTGGTAAATTGGTACAAAATTCGATTTCTCTCGGGTATGCATGCGCTGCTAAACGATGCTTGATGAAGACCTTTATCTCTTCTTCCAATTCTCTTGAAGTTTTGAAGCCTTCCCGAAGCACCACGAACGCCTTGATAATCTCTCCTCGTTCTACATCCGGTTTACCAATCACGCCTGCCTCTGCCACCGCCCGATGTTCGAGCAAGGCACTTTCAACCTCAAAAGGCCCCACTCTGTGCCCGGAAGTATTGATGACATCGTCTGCCCTGCCTACAAACCAGAAATATCCGTCCTCGTCTCTGTACGCTGTATCGCCCGTAGCATACCATCCATTAATACTGAAATATTCTTTGAATCGTTTTTCGTCACCCCACACTGCCCTCAGCATTGAGGGCCATCCAGGCTTTAATGCCAACAACCCATGTTGTCCCGCCGGTAATTCATACCCTTTGCCGTCAATGATGGCTGCCTTAGTGCCCGGAAACGGCTTACCCATGGAACCAGGCTTTATCGGAAGGCAGGGATAGTTTGCAATCATAATGGAGCCCGTTTCAGTCTGCCACCAGTTATCATGAATGGGTAAATGATACACTTTTACGCCCCATCTGATTACCTCAGGGTTCAGGGGCTCCCCAACACTGCAGATATACCGCAGGCTGGTTAAATCATAATTTTTTACCAGATCATCCCCTGCCTTCATGAGCATCCGTAATGCCGTAGGGGCAGTATACCATACAGTAATTTTATAGGTCTGAATAATTTCATACCACTTTGCGGCATCAAAGCGTCCATCAAATACATACGAAGAGACGCCATTCAACCACGGCCCCCACAATCCATATACGGTTCCTGTTACCCAACCTGGGTCAGCGGTACACCAATAAATGTCATCATCCCTCAGATCTAACACCCATTTGGTAGTAATGTAATGAGAAATCATATCATTGTGGACGTGGGTTATTCCCTTGGATTTTCCCGTGGTACCAGACGTGTAAAGGATATACAAAGGGTCTTCCAACTCCATCTGCTCCATTTCAAACCGGTCGGATGCATCTTTCATAAGGGTTGCATAACATACGTCTTTTTCTTCCAACTCATATTCCTTCCGGTAATTTACCAATACGATACGTTCCAGCTTTGGCAATTCCCACAGCACTGTATCGACCCGTTCTTTCAGCTCCTGGGTAGTAATCAACACCTTCGCCTCGCTATTCTGTAAACGGTCACGAACGGCGTCTGGCCCGAAGGCGGAAAACATAGGCCCGGCTATAGCCCCAAGCTTTGCAATGGCGATCAGACTGACATAGAGTTCCGGCAAACGAGGCAGGAAGATAAAAACACGGTCTCCTTTTTTTACCCCAATCGACCGCAGCATATTTGCACACTTGTCAGAAAGGGTTTTTAGCTCCAGGAATGTGTGTTTTAAGCAGGTACCATCCGGCCCTTCCCAATACAATGCCACCTTATTCTTTCTCCAGGACTGAGCGTGCTTGTCGATGGACTCATAAGCAATATTGACTTTGTTCCTGGAATTGTCAGATAGGGAAAGTTCTTTCTTAACGGTTTCCCACAAAAATTCCTGACAGGTCTTTTCATAATTCACAAGACCCGTTGCTACGGGGGCTTTATTTATAATTTCACCATTATTCATTTATGATTCACACTTCACTATAGAAATTTTGGATAAAAACAATATAATCTTATATCACTTATAGTTATAAGTCAATGAGAAAGGTTTCCCTGATGATTTAAAATGTATTTTTCCTGACATGGCTGATACAATAACAAAGTATTATTCAATTAAAAAACTTCATTTTTATTTGGAGGGTTTTTCACAATCCCCTTTGCTCCCTGGGGTAGGTAAACCGTCCTGGTTGACATCATAATGGCAAGCGTGGACACTTGTCATACCGATAAGGGGGGCTTTGGTTGCAGCCTTATGAATTTAAAATTTAACGATCATCCACTTCCCACACTTCCCATCATGGAAGAACTTCCCACGGATAGGGTAATTGGAATTACATCGACAATTCCCATTGAAATTGTCTTCGCCGCCGGCTATATACCGATAGACCTGAATAATATTTTTATCTGTGACAGGCATGCCTACAAAATGATTGAAGATGCAGAATCGGCTGGCCTTCCAAGAAATATCTGCGCCTGGATCAAAGGTATTTATTCAGCCGCGAGGAAATACCATATCCGAAAGGTTATTAGTGTCATCCAGGGAGACTGCAGCAATAATCAGGCGTTGATGGAAATCTTCCAGTCAGAGGATATTGAAACCGTACCCTTTGCTTACCCACACGCAAAGACGGACAGGCAATTTTTGCACGATCAATTGGTAATGCTCTCAGATGCCCTGGGAGTCGATTACCGAAAGGCGGAAGAGATGAAGAAACGTCTTGATACCATTCGGTCAAACGTACACGAAATTGATCGGCTCACCTGGTCAAAGAACACCGTAACGGGCGAAGAAAACCATATCTGGACGGTATCTGCTAGCGACCTGATGGGGGATTATACGGTTTTTGACGAGCGTGCGGTAAAGTTTTTAACGTCCGTACAAGCACGTGAACCGATTCAACACGACCTTCGTATTGGCGTTATTGGTATTCCACCCATATGCGAAGACCTCTATCCGTTTCTTTCTTCCATCAGTGCCCATGTCGTATTTAACGAGATTCAAAGGCAGTTCTCTATGCCATATCCCACAAAAACCCTTGTTGAACAGTACAGTCAATATACCTATCCCTACGATATCTTTTCACGGCTTGAGGATATTCAACAGGAAATTAAGCAGAGGAACATCATAGGACTCATTCACTACGTTCAAAGTTTTTGTCATCGGCACATCCACGACAAGATCATCAGAAGACATGTCCGTTTACCGATTCTTACCCTTGACTGTGACCGCCCCGGCCCACTTGACGGCGCCATGAAGACCCGTATCGAGGCATTTGTAGAGATGCTGAAATACCATAGATCTGAAACATCGGTTGTTTAAAATCAGAAATGTCTTGAAAATTAGGAATACGTGATAGACAATGCCCTTCCCGGACACCCTTTGCAGCTACACAAATTTCTCGTCGTGCATAGGAAATAATTCGTAGGTGAGTCTATCATACCAGACTCAGGTGAAGGGTAGATTAAGGCCAATAGGGATAAATTTACTATTTCAAAGAATCAACAGGGTGAGGTTTCGGCAAAACAAAACCCAAAGTCTCCTTGCTTACATTTACCAATTTTGCCGGGCTTCACTCACGTGCAATCCAACCTTACCTGAATTGTGTTGAATTATCCTGTCAGAAGACGGTCTCCCTGTCCTTCATCACCCAGACGACCTGCATAAGAATTCCTGCCTGAAGTGCATAAACTACCCATCTTCACTCTTTCGTCTACGAATGAGATGAAAATTATTTTTGATTTACACTCTTCAAGCCTGTAGGTATACTAGTTGCGTAAATTTTTCTTTGATTAAAGGAGAAAAAGATGTACATCTCGATTAAAAGTCGTCTCATTTTCTTGCTCATTGCATTTACGCTGTTACCTTTTGTACTCTTAAGAATTGTGGCCTATCCGAAAGTGCAGTCTGATCTTCAGGAGATCCTTATACGAAACCTTGACGGTATCGGACATAAGCAGGCAGAATTGGTGACGAACTGGGTACAGGAAAGAGTCAAAAATGCCAGTGTAATTGCTGAAAATCCTTTTATGACCAAATGTGCAAAAATTGGCAATGAGGATGAGGACTATCCGTATATCGTCAAATATTTAGAATCAATACAACGCAAATACGGCTACAAGGGTATACTTATCAGTGATAACAAAGGAATGATAACCGTTGCCACTGCGGAAGAAAGGGTTGGGCATGACATTTCTCAACTGAAGTACTTTCAACAAGCGCTCCAGGGAAATACCTATGTATCAGGTATTGTCCCTTCTGAAATCGCGTTGGTTAATGAATTCGGAGAAAAAGAACCCGGTATGCCTACCATGTTTGTTTCATCACCATTAAGGGATAGAGATGGAATGATTATCGGTGTCATTGTCCTGCGGGTAGACGTAAATGCCCTCAACAATCTTATGCTGAGTCTAAAATTGGGAACAACCGGTGAGACATATCTGATAAATAAAGATGGTTATATGATAACCGAATCACGGTTCGTGCAGCAGCTCAGAGACATAGGACTGGTAAAACGAAGATGCGCTTTAGAACTAACGTTGATCAACCGGGAAACGGGCGAATTAACCAATGGTGTCAAACGGTGTATTGCCGGCGTCAACGGTTTCGATGCAAAAGGCTATAAAGATTACCGGGGTACCCTAGTACTGGGCGTATGGCGCTGGTTGCCTGAATTTAATTGGGGCGTTATGGCGGAAATAGACAAAGAGGAAGGGTACGGGCCGGCATATAACCTTAATTATATCGTAAGTTCCGTGTTGATCATACTCGTGGTTCCCATCGTGCTGGTAGCCTATATCATAGGCAAAAAGACTTCCACACCTATTATTCAGTTAACGGAAGTAACGAAAAAGATTGCCTTGGGAGATTTAACCCAGTGTGTAAACATAAAGAGAGACGATGAAATTGGAATTTTAGCAAACTCCTTTAATATTATGGCAAAATCTCTGGATGAGAAGACGAGGGAGATTGCGTCATCGGAGAAGCAGTACAGGGAATTATTTAACTCTGTGAAGGAAGGCGTGTACCAATCTGAACCTACAGAAGACGGCGTATTTATCAGCATAAACCAGGCAGGGGCAGAAATCCTGGGCTATCAATCTCCTAAAGAAGTAATTGGTACAAGAGTAAAGGATATTTATATAGATCAGGAAGACCGCAGAAAGGTCGTAGAGAAATTGAACAAAGACGGCATATGGAGGAGTTTTGCATCGTTGTGCAAAAGAAATAACGGAGAAATGTTTTATATGGAAAGAACCTCTAACCTGGTTGTCGACGAAGCGGGCAAACCTCTCCGGATAGACGGGATCTTCAGAGATATTACGGAACGAAAGATACTGGAAGGAGAATTGCAAGAATCGGAACTCCATTCCAGGCAATTATTGAAATTATTAAAAGAGGGAATTTATCAATGTGAACCAACAGAAAATGGCGTGTTTACATGGATGAATCAGGCGGGGGCGGAAATGCTTGGTTATGCCTCTCCTGAAGAAGTAATTGGGATACCAGTGAAAGATACCTATGTAAATCCAGAAGATCATAAGGAATTGATTGTGACGTTGAATGAAAATCAGACGCGTAGAGACTTTATTGTTTATAGCAAGAAAAAAAGTGGCGAACGTTTTATTTCTGAAAATACGTGTAATCTTGTCCGTGACACAAACAGAAAACCGATCAAGATCTTCGGAATTTTTAGGGATGTAACGGGAAAATAATTTTACCTCAAACCAATGAATTGATATCTTTAAGCATAGAGTTAAAAACGAACGGATTACATGGACAAACGTATTTGTCCGTGCTTGTATGCAAGTAATTGGGGGGATTTGAACATGTATTCAATCGACAAATACCATTTTAAAGAATTTAAGATTGCTCCTGGCCATCGGGCAAATTACGCCGTCCTCAGCAATGCCGAATTTAAAGAGAACCAGTGGGGAATGAAGTATTCACCTGCTAACAATTATTCAAGAGAATACAAGATATTGCCGCTCTTTTCCCATGCACAGATTCCGGTCAGATTCAAAGAGGGAAATGCAATGATGTATAAAGAAGGAAAATCGGTAATCGCTCAAAACTATCTTGTTATAACTCATTTTGAGGGAGTAGACATCGTTGAATATTACCAAAAGAGAGGGTTGCCAGATCAAGATGAAATGAAGCGCGTGATTCAATATTTTTCCAGTGCCACGGTACCCTTGCACCACATGCACTCCAAAGGATATATCCACAGCGATATCAAACCTGGTCATCTCATTTTAAATTCTCAAGCGGGCACAATGGCACTCATTGATCTCGAATGCACGATTAAAATCGGAGAGATTATTTGTGGTATGAGCAAGGAATACGCATCGCCTGAACAGAAGCAGATGATCCGAATGTTGCGAGATGGCGAAGAGGAAAAATCTGTACTGAAAAAAGTAAAGATGAATGCATCGTCAGACCTGTATTCTGTTGGTTTGATTTTTTACCGGGTAATTACGGGAAAATTATGGCAGGAGGCAAATATCAACCCACAGGAAATCAATAAGGCCATCCCTGACAAACTCAACAGAGTCCTTTTAGGGCTTTTAGAGGAAAACTCCGCTAACCGCATACCGTCAGCAGAAGCATTTAAGGCGGAATTGGAAGCAGTGTAGCACGCAGGAAAAATCAAACCCTGCGAGTAAAATGTAGTACACCTGCATAATTTCCGGATTATTCATCTGTCCATAAATATTTGCCTGTCTGAAGCTGCAATACTGCAGAATGTGAAGTTAATCACACCACAACGGTAACTCGGGAATGTGTTGCAAAAGTTCTCTTTCAGGATATCATTCAGACGGAACACTCAGGTCTAAACATGCGGAAAACAAAGCCTCCCGGTCATTCCTTCTTTTTACCGTATCGAGTATAGCCTGCACCCCCCTGCTCACTTTTTCAAAATATACTGTCTTGCCGTTTATAGTTACGCGTAGTGGCCTTTCCATGTCTATAAGTTCTTCTTCCAGAAACAGACGCACGGTTTTAACTCCATTGGTAGTCATACAGACCTCATTGCCGTCTTCCTTGATCTCCACCACAACAGCCGCAATTTCAGAAAAACCCTGCGGTCTCACCAAACGTCCGGAAATATCTCTGCGCACTCCAGAAACTTGACCTACTAATTCAGAGAACCCGGTTATCTCAGTCCAGTACGCAAGGGAATATCCTGTAGATTCTGTAAAAAATTTTATCCTCTTCGGATAAAGTGCTCTTTTGTGCATACGAAACCAGTCGAGCACCTTAGCTATCGCATTCACGGGAAATTGGTGTTTTAGTTCAGAGAATTCCTTATAAACAACCTTGTAATTCAGCTTCTCCAATCTCGAACTGGCATCCCTTGCAGCTTCTACCGGGATGACGGTATCTCTGCTCCCATGGATTATATAAACAGGAACGTGTTCTAAGTTCTCCAATAAGTATGGCAGCGGGCATTCCGCAGCAATCGGGCTTATAGCTGCAAAGATCGAAGGGTAACGAAGGGCAAAATACCACACACCATGGCCACCACTTGAAAAACCTGTTAAATATACCCTATTTGTATCAACATGATAATCCTGTTTAACCTTATCAAGTACGGAAAGCACCAATCTTTCCGGCTCCTCATTCCACCATAGTCCAGAGCCATAGGTTGGAGCTACAAAGATAAATTCTTCATTATGTGCAGATGATTTTAACCACGTCATTATTTGCCCATAGCCACTGCCGCCAACTCCATGCAATGCAAGTACAATCGGCCATGGTCTGTCAATATCATAAGAAGACGGTATATAGATAAAGTACTCACCCTTTTTTTCTCCAACAGACACCAATTCCCGGTGTAAACCAGGCTGATGAGGCGCATAATGAGCGGATACTGTAACCCAGTTTTTGATTTGATCAAAACGGAATTGTAATCGATCCAGGGTTTTGATGATATTCTCTTGTTCTTCTCCACTCGTACTCATAAGATATTCATTAACCAATGATTGCCCCTTAGATTCAATATCCTGTCCAAGAGAGATGGAAAAAGGGATAAGAAGAGAAAAAGACAAAAGGGCAAACTTGCTTCTGTGGATGAGGATCGTGGCTAATAAGATCAATTGAAAGAAAAACGGATATGAACGACAACGCATAAATTAACCGGTATATTTTTTGTGTCAAAGAGGAGAATTGGTGAGGTAAAAACAGTCAGACCCCCTGCTCCATGCATAGAGTTGTGACAATGTTACCTTGCCACGAGAGATCTGTTTTGAAATTATCTGCCTTGTGAGTAGGTAGGACAACAACCTATTATTCTGAAATGGATTTTATTTTTTCGTTTGCAATTTCGATATTAAACTTCGCCTCAAGATTCTCTGGCTCAAGGACAAGGACTTCTTCCCATTTTCTGATAGCCCCCTTATAATTCCCGTCCCGGTACAACATCAGTGCCTCATCCAGCAATTTTTGTAATGCTTCTTTCTCCTGGCTTGCAGCTATTGCTTTTATTTTTTGGCCTTCCTCCGGTTTGATCTCACTGCTTGCATCTGTCATCATCTCCCGTCCCTGCTCCATCATCTGCTTTGCTTCTTTCATAGACTCCTTAGGTTGTTCGATCTTCGTACCCATCAAACGAGATCTTTGCGCCTGGAGAGTCATCAGCTGACTTTGCAAATCAGTTTTTGCCTTATCAATTTCAGCAATCTTCTTTTCGAGGTCTTTTATGTCTTGTTGGGTTTCCGCAAGGATGGTCTCAAATGAAGCGTCCTTAAGCTCAAATTTAGACTGTAATTTATTCAGGCTATCAAGAAGATTTGTGTAATTGGCATCCGTATCTGCAGTTTTTTGCATGAGCCTTTCAACGTGTTTGCCAAGATCCCGCTCTGAAGAGTTTACATCCGACAATGCCCTTTCAAGCTCCTGAATTTTTCGATCAATCACCCCCCCTTGATCAGTTTGCACCTGTTGTGATTTTTTAGGAGCTCCACTACATCCGGTAAATAAAACAGTTATACCTAATGCGAAGCAAGCCATTCTTCTATATTTGTTCATACCGTGTCCCTATTGTGTTATTTTGGATGTATCGAAAAGAAATCTATTTCATCTTTGATAAGTCAAAATCAAACACATTCTCCTCCCCGCCGGGGGCAACAACAGCCAGCGAAACAAGGGCATTCGAATCAATGTCTTTCGTTGGGAATTTAAATACCATCCGGGCTGCGTGACTGGGTGGATCAGGCCAGAATTCACTGGCTTCAGCAATATCAGGAATAAACTCATACTCTGGCTGTACTACCTCATCTTTATAATAGAGCTTCGCGGTGTAATGAGTACAAAAATCATACTCCTCACCATAAACGGTGACCGAAAAGGTAAAGGCATCACCAATTTCCACTGCGTTCAAAATATCCTTTTGAGTAAAATCTCTGCGTTCCACAGCAAATTTTCTCACCTTATACGCAACATTGTGAAAAGGCGTAAATAAAGTTGCTGACCCCATGCCTTTTTCCTTACGGACGGTCCATGGTTTTGCAAACATGGACATCTCTATGTTTTTGTTTTTTTTCCCATATTCAGCAGCCTCCTCGATCTGTTCTGCGGACAGCTCTAAAAAAACGGCATGCACTGGTTTTATAATAAAAAAAGATAGTATCAGGAAAAAAACAGTTATTAGCGAAGATACGTTTTTTAGCATCATTATTTCACTCTCGCAAATTATATTTTGACATTATTCGGCGCTCTGTTCTGTTGCTGCAGCTTCCTCTTCGTGGGCTGGCTCGGGTGATGCTTCCGCTTCTTTTTTCTCCTCTGCTGATGGTTTCACGACATAATTTTTTCCGGTCTTCATCAGGCTCGCACCGCATACAATAAACATAATGCCAAAGACAACAGCGCCAGCAAAACATAAAACCCCACCGAGGTTATTTACCATTCCTTCTACTTTCTGGTTGGCCATGATCTTTTCCGATTTTTCAGTAATTATTTGATTTAATTTGTCAATCATCTTCCTATTCTCCTTCTCATTATTTTGTGATTCACAATGCCATAGAAACATTTCACAGCAATACAGGAGATTCTCGCAGACATGTATGCTTCACCAGCCTTAATGCTTTACTAAGTCATGATACATTGATAATTCCCTGTCGGCCTCTTCTTTCAAACCTTTTTCACGATATATGGATTCCAAATTTTTATGCGCCTTTGCATATCCCGGATTAATAGCTATGGCTTTTTTGTATTCGCTGATTTGATTGTCATACATCTTTTTTTCGCCGTACACAACTCCCAAATTAAAGTGGGCCTCGGCACTGTTGGGATTCAGCTCTAATACCTTCTTGTATTGCAATATTTCATCATCCAGCAAACCTTTCTTACCATACGAAACCCCTAAATTAAAATAGGTATTAACTGATTGAGGGTCAATTTCGATCGCTTTTTTATACGCGGTAATTGATTCATCATACATTTTTTTCTCGCGATAGCTATCTCCTAAGTTATAGAATGCCTCAAAATTCTTTGAATCAAGTTCAACAACTTTTTCATAGAGTCTGATTTCTTCATCAACCATCCCTTTGGCGCCATAAGCGATGCCAAGATTAAAGTATGCGTCAGTATACCTCGGATCCAACTCTATCGCCGCCTTATATGCTGAAATTTCCTCATCAAACATCTTCCGTTTGCTATAGGCTACGCCTAAATTATTATACACCTTTGGAGAATATCTGTTTAGTTCAATGGCTTTTTTATATTCGGTAATCGCCAGATCAATCAATCCACGATTATTATATTCATTTCCCATTTGATAATGAACATCAAAGTCATCAAACTCATCCCTGCCGTATGTAGTAACGGCACAGATAAGAATTACAAATAATACACCCGTAAAAAAAATATTTTTCATATACGTTTGCCATCAGGAGTGAAAAAACCAGCATGCCTTTTCAGCCTTGGAAGAAACTTCTTTCGCAATCGCATAAAATTCAGATTCAGAAAGATCGTCCAATTTTTTACCGTATTTTTTTACCGTCTCACTGAACTCCAGCACACCTTCAACAAGGATTTCATGGGTTTTGGCAGACCCACCTACAATGTAAAAACCATCGCCTGTCGTAATTCTTTTATGATTATCTTTATTGCCAAAAGCAATCCCGTAAAGAATTGCATTCTCATCAAAAGATTTATTCAGATTATCCAATGCCTTACTCCTTTCTGCCGGATTGAGTGTCGATTGCTATGGATTGTCTGCAACTTAAACAGAGAATACCATTCCACCTGAAAAATGTCAAGTTAATATACCCTATCCGGAGGTACTCTATAAATCGCTTTGTTTGGGAGTACTGCTGGCAACTCATTAGAGGAATCACATTTCAGGAAAGTTTCTGTGCTGATTGTTTTTTATGAAACAGCCCTTGAGAGCATTCTGCTGGCAATCTCAAAGTAAATCACCAGGCCGGTAGCGTCTAATAACGTAGCAATGAGCGGTGCAGAGACAAAGGCGGGGTCCAGTTTAATAAACCTGAAGAATAAAGGGATAGCAAGGCCGACAATATTGCCAACGCTCACTACAATACACAAAGAAACACCTACCGTTGCGGCAACCGTTATCTGTCCCAAGGATATTGCGGCAATCATGAAGGCGATAATGCCCATAATAAGTCCCAGGGAAACACCCACCTTAAATTCGCGCAATAAAATCCGCCACCATTCTCCCGCTTTAATTTCCCCCGTAGCCAGCGCACGAATGATTAACGTAGAGGACTGCGACCCCGTATTCCCCCCGGAACCCGTAAGCATAGGAATAAAATACGCAAGGGCAATCACGGAACTAAGGACGCCGGAATAATTTTTCAGTATGGTTTGCGATATCGTTGCGGCAATAACCAGGATAACAAGCCATGAAACACGATTGATAATTCGCTTTAAAAATCCCACCCGGAAATATTCTTCCTCTGTAGTTTGAATACCGGCCATCCTCTGAAAATCTTCAGTTACCTCTTCCTGTACAACGTCTAACACGTCATCGACAGTAACGATGCCTACCAGCCTGTCTTCGTTATCCACCACAGGCACCGCCAGGATATCATATTTTTGCACTACCTGGACCGCCTTTTCCTGATCATCTGTGGTGTGAACATAAAAAACATTTTCATTCATGATGTCCTTAATGAGCTGACCAGGGCTGGCAAGGATAATGTTCTTCAAAGAAGCAACTCCGCGAAGTTTTTTGGTCTCATCGACGATATAGCAAATATAAATCGTTTCACGGTTCGGTCCTGTTTTGCGAATATGTTCCAATGCCTCTGTTACGGTCATGTCCATTTGGAGGTCTACATATTCCGGCGTCATGATACGTCCGGAAGAGTTGTGAGGATAATTCAGGAGTTCGTTAGCTTCCTTGCGTTCTGCGGGTGGGAGAAGTTTCAGAAGTTTTTCAACTACATGGGCAGGTAATTCATCAAAGAGTTGCGTCCGGTCATCCGGCTGCATCTGCACCAGAATTTCTTTCGCATGCTGCTCGGTAAACTGCTTAAGAAGTTCTTCCTGCTCTATGGGTTCAACAAGGGCAAAGACCTCAGAAATCTTGTGTTTGTCAAGCAGTCTGAATCCCATCACACGCTCGGTAGGATCAAGCTGGCGGAGAATATCAACAATGTCGGCAGGATGACGCTCCCGGAGAAAATCGCGCAGCCCCTTGAAATCCTTATTTTCGATAAGCTCCTTTATTTCAGGAAGAAATATCTTCGTCCACTGTAGTTCCATTTTGAATATTTTTTGTGAGTTTTTTATATCTCATCCTTAAAACTACGAGGAAGAACTTGCTGCGGCTATGCTGTGTTACAACATCATTTACTCAACTTTTTCTACTCCCAGAGCCTTTGCCATACCCAGGAGTGTCCTTCCCAGCAAGGAACGCTTCATTTCAATTGCATGAAAATCGCACACCTCATCGCAACAAAAGCATCCAATGCATTTCTTCTTATCAACAATCACCTTGCCACTTTCCTTTGACATTGCGCCGGCAGGACAATTCCTTACACACTCGTAACACCGCGTACAGTTTGTATGGTTTACCGTAGAAAAGGTAGAACAGGTGCTGTCAAACATCATGGCTAATAGGAAATCGGGGAGATATTTTCCGGCAAAATCTTGGGCACCGCTGGAAGGTTTTTGAAAATCCGGAACGGATACGTTATCAATGGTTTCACCGACAACATTAATGGTATCTAGTTCTCCAATACCCAGGCCACGCTGATGTGCAAACCGGATGGTCGGTATGGCCATAGGTTCAAACCCGATAATACTGCTCGCTACTGCATCCATGGCTACACTGTCCTGACTGGCTAAAATCAAACCAACTTTTTTTGGTTGACCGGCATTTGGCCCGTTTCCCTCCATGCCCACAATGGCATCCATAATAATAAGGTGCGGCGGCACCATATGATAAATGTCTACCAATGCTTTTGCAAATACCGTTGGTTTTGGCGCAATGAGATGTACATTCTTTTTCCCATTACCAGGGATACTCCCTAACATATTCTTTATGGCGCCGGTGTATTGCGTCAGACCATGAGTTTTCAGTTTGGGAACCGAAACAATAAAATCCACCGTTCGCAGGGTCCTGGCAATCCGGAATTTATCTAACACTTCGTAATCTTTGTTGTGAACATCAATGTACTCATCCTTATCAAAATTAACGATTCGCGCGCCGGTATCCTCGGCAATTTCATTGATACGGGTAACTCGAAAGGCATTAAAGGTGGAGGCGTTCTTTACGCTGCCGGACGAGTCTCCAATATAGACCTCACATCCCAAGTCTTTTTGAAATATATTGACGAGCGCTCTGGCTACCACGGGGTGCGTGTTGACAGCCCTTTCCGGCGGTTGCGAAGAAGAGAGGAGATTGAGCTTTAAAAGCACCTTCATGCCAGGCTTAACCAATTTGTCAATACCATTGAGCAAGCTCAAAGATTTATGAATGGCATGGTAGACATTTTCTAACTCATAATCATGACATTTAACAACTGATACGGTGGGCATAGAATGACCTCTTAAAAATTTTTATGCTTCATACTGTCAGGAAATCCACTTCAATAAAATCATAATTCCCATACCATCAAAATAACTATAGCAAAGCAACTTGATATTACAACAAAATACTCAAAAGAATTTGTTCATGGCTTCCGCGCTTGCCATATCCCTCTCGTACAACTCCACCTCACCCACATTATTACCGAAGAATTTGTTTTTAAACCGTAAAAATGGCCTCCTGAAATAATGCCGGTAATAGTAGGCAAGGGGATAGTTTTTGATAAAGGCAGGAGTTGTGCAAATATAATTGGCGTATTTCTTGTTATATTTCCATCTGAGAAACTGGAGGTCTTCCGGTCCTAAATAGTTTGTCTTGATATTCGCCCAAAAACAGTTGTACCGGCTATAATCACCGATATTTGTTATCAACCCGGCGTTTAACAACTCATCCCGCATGCCTGTTTTGGGATAGGGAGTCAGTATCTGATCAGCAAAAAAGTCTATTTGCAAATCCACAAAAAATTCATAATTTCTCGCAATATCTTCTTCCTTGTCATTCGGGTTGCCAATGATCATACCACCGACGATCATGATGTTCTGTTCATGCAATCGCTTAACGGCGAGTTTTGTCTTTTCAATAATATTGCCCTTCTTCATAAGCCGCAAATTTTCTTCTGAAACGTTCTCAATCCCCAGGAAAACGATCCGGAAACCAGCCCTGGCCATCTTTTCCACGAGGGTTTGAGAAGAAGCAATGCCTGAACTGCTTGCCTGGATGATATATCGAATATCATTATGTCCGGCATCAACGATCGCATCACAGATAGACTCAAATCCTTTGATGTCCAATGTAAAGTTATCATCTGAAAAGACAATGAAATTTGCACCCTGTTGCTTTGCGTTGGAAATATCGGCAAGTATCCTTTCCACACTAAAACGCCGGAAAGTCTTGCCATACATCTTGTCCATGCTGCAAAAATTACAGGGCATGACGCATCCACGGGAGGATTCCACGATATCGAGGGTAAAACCGTAATATTGATATCCATTCCATATCCTTCTGGAACGGTCAGGTATTTTTATCTTAGACAGGTCTTCCAAAGGACGTGCAGGATTGTGGACAAAACTATCGCCATCCCGAAATGAAACCCCCAGGACACTTTTTATGGTTCTCCTGGCGTTTATAGCCTCTAATAATTCATTAAAACACAAATCCCCTTCCCCTCGAATAAGAAAGTCAAACGGGGCAGACTCATCGCTTGTGCATATTTCATTGTACATAAGTGTGGCATGATAGCCTCCCAGAACAGTTTTGATATCTTTATTGAGAGACTTTATGAGGCTTGCAATCCTCCGGGCAGTTGCAAATTGGAAGCTCATCGCTGTTAACCCCACCACATCAGGCCGGTATTTTACCATCAGTTCCCTGACGGTTTCAGGAACCCGATCCCTCCGGAGAATAAGGTCTGCCAGGAAGACGTTATGGCCTTCAATATTACCTGCAATGGATGAGATCGCAAGGTTTGGCGACTTCCACCGCCTTGCGTTAAAGTGAGGGGCACAATCGGGCATGGACATTAAGAGTATATTCATAAGCTTTATCTATCTTTTATCAGGTGGTTTACTACGTGTATCTTACCAGCATTTTCAGGGCGTTCAAGGGAATTTTCATTCTCATATCTTTTTATGTGCTTTGATATAGTTTATGATCGTGCACGAATAAAGAAGATACGCACCAGGAAGAGTAGTGAACCTTCGTAAGGCATACAAATCAGTGTGTTAAATTTTCAAAGGTTGTACCGTAGTTATCAAAGTTTGAGCAACTCTATTGTTGCCGATCGTATCGGCTACTGAGTTTGAATAATAACATCGTGAACCTAATACTGCATCATCTAAACTTCTTTCAAAAACTTTTGGGAGGAGAGAAAGGCGATGGGTGGGGAATCAAAAAGAATATGAGAAACGTTGTAAAGCGATACAATTGTATAAAGCAGGAAAAGTGTGACATGGCACACTTTTATGTCGATACATTAGTGTATCATGTCACATTATTGTTGATGATAAAAAAGCAGGAACTTTAGAAGGAAATCTGATGATGCGTTTACATCAAATTGGTATTTTGATGAATTTCATGGCGTATCAAAAACTGAAATCCAGAGAATATGATTTTTATTTCTTTAACAAGATACCGATCTCATCATCAAATTCTTTTTCCGATACATAACCAACATGTTTGTTGGCAATCTTACCGTCCTTACCATAGATAATGGTTGTTGGGTATGCCTGGAGATCATGCGCCTGGGCGATGTCACCGCCACCAAGATAAACAGGGTAATTGATACCCATTTTTTTTACGGCTTGAGGAACCACTTCTGGCCCATTTTCATCAAAAGCAATACCGATAATTTCTACCCCTTTACCCTTATACTTATTATACAAATTAATGAATCCCGGTATTTCCTTCCGGCAGGGTGGACACCATGTCGCCCAGAGATCAACGACCACCACCTTTCCTTTGTTATTCTGAATTAGTGCATTTAACTCATCGAGCTTTATCTTGTTTACTGAATCTCCCGCATACGATATTCCAGAGGTCATCAAAAGAATGATAGCAGAAAAAACAGAAAGCCATAACGAATACATAACGTTTTTTTTATTCACCACAGACTCCATTCAAAAAAACCTTGAGTAATTTATTCATACGAGAATTCACTACCTGAAATTTCAGATATTTGCAGAAGAAGGTATCCTCTTTGTTCTAGCCCACAACCAAATCATGAGCGCTAAAAATCATCTTCCCATCTTGAATATCCGCCCGGATCTCTGATCCCTCTCCATACTTACCCGCAAGAATCTCCAGAGAAAGCGGATTTTCAATCATCTGCTGGATGGTACGCTTCAGTGGTCTCGCGCCAAAGTGTGGGTCGAAACCCTCCTGGACTAACCGTTCCTTCACCCCATCAGTAACCGTTAAACGGTAATTGTTTTTGGACAACCGCTTCTGGAGTTCTTTCAATTGAATTTCAGCAACCTGCCGTATCATCTCTTTTGACAATCCATGGAATATGATCGTCTCATCGATCCGGTTAAGAAATTCCGGCCTGAATGCCTCTTTCAACGCCTGTTTCACCTGTCTCCTCAACTCTTCCTCATTTTCGGGGCCGGTAAGATCCTGTATCCACTGGCTTGCGATGTTTGAGGTCATAACAATAATAGTATTTTTAAAATCAACCGTTCTGCCATGCCCATCCGTTAAACGCCCGTCATCAAAGACCTGCAACAAGACGTTAAATACATCACGATGGGCCTTTTCCACTTCATCGAATAAAATAACAGAGTATGGCCTCCGCCGGATAGCCTCAGTCAGGCGTCCCCCCTCTTCATATCCCACATAACCAGGAGGCGCACCAATGAGTCGCGCCACGGAGTGTTGTTCCATAAATTCTGACATGTCGATACGCACCATTGCATTTTCATTGTCAAAGAGAAAAGCCGCAAGCGCCTTGCACAGTTCGGTTTTTCCGACACCCGTAGGACCAAGAAACAAAAAAGTGCCTATAGGGCGATTAGGGTCCTGGAGTCCGGCACGCGCGCGCCGGATGGCGTTTGAAACAGCATGAATAGCTTCATCCTGACCGACGACCCGTTCCCTGAGCCGGTCTTCCATCTTTAAAAGCTTTTCCTTCTCCCCTTCCAGCATCCGTGTCACGGTAATCCCGGTCCACTTAGAGACAACCGCGGCAATATCGTCTGCATCCACCTCTTCATTCAGGAGCGACTTGTTCTTTTGTAATTCCTGCAATTCCTGGTGTTTGAGTTTCAGCTTCTGTTCACATTCCCTGACCACTCCGTACCGTATTTCCGCCACCTTTCCTAAATTTCCCTCTCGCTGCGCTGCATGCTCGTCAATCCGAGCTTGTTCGATCTTTGCGGAAATCTCCTGTATCTCCTTAATGGCTCTTTTCTCATTTTCCCATTGCGCACGGAGTGCACCCGATTCTTCTTTTAAATCTGACAGCTGCTTATCGATCTTCTCCATACGCTGTTTTGATGCGGTATCTTTCTCTTTCTTCAGCGCCTCTTTTTCAATCTCTAATTGCATGCTCTTTCGCTCAATCTCATCAAGTTCGACAGGCATGCTATCAATTTCTATCCTCAGCTTCGATGCTGCCTCATCAATCAGGTCAATCGCCTTGTCGGGTAAAAACCGGTCAGAAATATATCGATGGGAAAGCGTGGCCGCAGCAACAATTGCAGAGTCTTTAATACGCACCCCATGGTGCAGTTCATAACGCTCCTTCAGCCCTCTCAGAATTGCAATCGTATCCTCTACCGATGGCTCACCCACATAGACCGGCTGGAAACGCCTTTCCAATGCAGCATCCTTTTCAATATGTTTCCGGTATTCATCCAGGGTGGTAGCTCCAACACAGCGCAGCTCGCCACGGGCAAGCGCCGGTTTCAATAAATTGGATGCATCTACTGCGCCTTCTGCCGCTCCCGCCCCCACCACCGTATGTAATTCATCGATAAAGAGGATTATCTGGCCTTCTTTTTCACTTACCTCCTTGAGCACCGCTTTAAGACGATCTTCAAATTCGCCCCGGTATTTTGTCCCTGCGATCAGGGCGCCCATGTCTAACGACATGACCCTTTTGTTTTTCAGGCTCTCCGGCACATCGCCATTCACAATGCGCTGCGCCAAACCTTCAACAATGGCGGTCTTTCCTACGCCGGGTTCACCAATCAGCACGGGATTGTTCTTTGTCCTGCGGGATAAAACCTGTATGACGCGCCGTATTTCATCATCACGTCCAATAACAGGGTCCAGCTTTCCTTTCCGCGCCAATTCGATGAGGTCTTTGCTATACCGCTCAAGCGCCTGATACTTTCCTTCCGGGTTCTGGTCGGTAACCCTCTGACTGCCTCTGATCTCCTTCAATGCTGCATAAATGGATTCCTTGGTAAGACCCGTTTCACTGAGTATTCTCCCTGCAGAAATATTCCTTTGACCTGCGAGTGCCAGGAGCAGATGTTCCGTGCTTACATATTCGTCCTTTAGTTTGCTTGCCTCTTCCCAGGCTAGGTTAAAGGTATCCCTCAATTCTGCACTCACATAAGCCTGCCCAGGCGCACCCGATCCTCCCACTTGAGGTAATTTATTAACGACATTCATCGTCTTGTCGAGAACGGCATTCGTATCAATCCCTAATTTTTTCAACAGCGGTGTTACAATGCCCTGTTCCTGGGTAATGAGGACTTCCAATAAATGTACGGACAATATCTGCTGTTGCCTTTTTGATTCAGCAAGTTCCTGGGCTTCCTGTACCGCTTCCTGCGCCTTAATGGTAAATTTATCAAATCTCATAATTTATCGTACTATGTTGTAAAATTTCTGTCTGCTAACACTGTAACACGTCTGACATGCTATAGATCCCCGGTGGTTTTTTGGCAATAAACTTTGCTGCACGGATCGCACCCCTCACAAAGGTGTCGCGGGTATGTGCTTTATGAGTAATCTCTATGCGTTCTCCCAGACTACCAAAGATAACCGTATGATCACCGACAACGTCTCCACTACGAACCGCATGAATACCAATCTGATCACCGGGCCGCTCTCCGGTAATTCCGGACCTGCCATAAACAACGTCATTTGTCATTTCGCGGCCTGTTGCTTCACATATCTTCTCGGCAAGCCGCAAGGCCGTACCGCTGGGTGCATCTTTCTTAAACCGGTGGTGAGTTTCTACAATTTCTATATCAAACTCGTTTCTTACCATCCTTGCAACCTGGGCAACAAGTTCAAACATGATATTAACCCCAACACTCATATTGGGAGAAACTAAACAGGGGATTACGTGAGAGAAATGCAGAAGTTCCTCGCGCTGTCTGGGGTTTAATCCTGTGGTTCCGACAACAAGGGCTATCTTCTCCTTTGCACATGCTTCGGCGATAGCTACCACCGATTCTGGTGATGAAAAATCAATTAACACGTCCGCCTTCACATTTAATGACGGGGTAATTTTAATACCCGTATCTCCGCACCCAGAAACAGAACCTGCATCCTTGCCAATCGACAGGTGCCCAGTCCTTTCCAATGCGGCAACCAGTTCTATCTCGGGATCTTCCCAGGCAAGGGCAACAATCCGCGCCCCCATTCTTCCGCAGGCACCATTTACTGCAATTTTAAACATCATTTGCTCCGAAGTTTGTAAAGGTAATAGTATAGGGTTTACAACTGCGTTTCCACTCTTTAACTTTTTAACTCTTTATTCTTTTTATACCTTTTACTAGCACTCTTGAGGAAACTCCGTTCCCTCCATGTCAGATTTCTTAAACCCTCACGATTCACCTTATCGAGGATCTCATCAACTTTTGCACGTAATTCGTGGTCTTTCATCATCTCTTTTTCTTGTTGATGAACCCGCCACTTTCTGAGATACACCTCTACCCGGTGGAAATACCGAACAAACAAAAATCCGTAAAGAAGTCCCCCCAAATGCGCAAAGTGCGCCACATTATCAGACTTCGGAATTGCGCAGCTAAAGATTGTAAGTCCGGCAAAGATCATAACCAGATATTTTGCCTTTATGGGAAAGAAATAAAAAATTACCATGCTGTTCGGAAAATACATGGCAAAAGCCACTTCAATGGCGAAGATAGCTCCAGAAGCCCCAAGAATAGGAGTTCCCGGGGTAAACACACAGCAACATATCCCGGCAAATATCCCAGCCGTAAAATAAAGCGTTAAAAATCGCCTTGGCCCGAGTACCCGCTCAACCTCACTTCCAAACATCCAAAGACCCAGCATATTAAAGACCAAGTGCCAGGGATCCGTGGTGCTATGCAGAAACATATAAGTAAAAAACTGCCAGAGCCATAAGTGCCCCAGTGCATCGGGCGGATACAGCCAGAACAGCTTGGTAAATTTATCAGAGGCCGGATAATGCCATGGATATGCTGATGAACCACTTAATTGCTCATCTGTCAGGACATTCATCAATTGAGACGACCATTGCAAACTCACCGTGGAAAAGAGCAACTGAAGCATAAACACGCTCACATTGGCGATAATCAGCACCATAATGATGCGCGTCCATTTACTCCCAATATTTATGCCGAAGTTGAGTCTGTTATTCATCTATGAATCCATCGTGTAAGGACGACAAATATTCAACTTAAACCAAAAATACCTGTGTTAATACTAATCCTTTTCCGTAAAAAGTCAAGAAGTTATGCAGACAACAAAAACCGCAGACGGTTTCCCCGTTGTCCTGATGAGAAAAGCACTGGGGCGTACACAGCGTTAGGCTATCTGACAAACAATTTTCTAAAGATAAACATACCGCCAAGAAACAGGATGATATCAGCACCCCATATGGCAGGCACTACTGGAACGGAGGTGTCTTTTGCCAGCACAATACCGGTTACCACCAACGGATAATAGAAGAACAGAATCACCATAAAACTCGCACCAACCCCTATAATCAGATGCCCGCTCCGCAGCATGATACCCATGGGAATACCAATAATGATAAAAGGGATACATGAGAGTGCCTGAGACAACCGCTTATGTATAGAAACGTCATTTTTCCGTCTTATTTCCATTTTTTCAGCAATGCCCGACTCATCTTCCGCAACTTCAATATTTTTCAGCAAGACCTCTCTCCGGATATTTGTATCTGCAAGGGTTTGAGATAATGAAGCAATATTCTTTGTTTCTTCAGCCTTTATTTCACGAGCATCAGCGACTTTTTGTTCGATACTATAAATCCGCTGTTTTTCTCTTTCGATCGTTTCCTTTATTTGCATGATTTTTTTGTCCCTATCCTCACTCATAGAGCTGCCCGGCTTATTTTCTCTTTTGACCTGGATTAAGTTTTCATTGGCAACGAGGATATAGTTCTTGGCGAGTTTACTCTCATTTTCCAATCCCTCAATCTTTGTCTTCTGCCGTGTTACCGTTTCATTCGACCGTTTCAATTCCAACAAAAGTTTTTCACGCTTTTTTGACAGGGCGTTTAATTCCTCCCGATACATGGCAAGTTCTTTCATTGCCTTGTCCTTGCTTTTTCCTGCATTCAATGGCAATCCTCTGCTCCTGACCATGTCTATCGCTATATCCTTGTTATACCTGCGCAATTGAAAGACCGTCATATACCGGGTAGAAGTCTCCCGTTTCTTTTCTTTCAGGGAAATCTCGAACGTCGTTTCATCGAACACTCCCAGACGGGGAATCTCTTCCATTTTTTTATAATTTGGCTTAAGAAACTCACCCCGACGCAGGGTGAGCAGTATCTTATTTTCAGTCTCATCCATGGCGATCAATCCTTCTTCCGCGATGATCACATTTGTCACGTAGTCATCCGCATACTCAAGCACTACAATATCTTTATTCACGTTATTTTCCACACTTCCCACATAAATTTGGTATGGATGCAAATCCAGTTTTCTCTGAAAGCTTGCTAAACGCCCCGCCAGCACATTATTGAGAGCACGTTCCTGAAGCAAGAGTATTCGATAGCATGACCGTGGCAAAACTTCGGAAACTAAAAACAATGTTATCAGACAAAAGATACATCCAGTAACTACAACAGGGGTAATTATATTCATGATATGCACACCACCCGTCTGCACAGCCACAATTTCATGATCAGCGCTCATACGCCCGTACGCCATGGAAGTAGCAGTGAGCAATGCCGCGGGAATAGAATAAGGCAATGCCTGAATAAAGAGATGAGGAATGAGCACCCGCAGGGTAACAATATCGAGTCCCTTATGTAATAGTTGAATAGCAAACCCTAAGAACATCAACAGCTCAAAACACGCTAACGACGGCAAAAACATCCTGAACCATTCCCTCAGAAGGTATCGTTGAAGTGTGGTATGCCTGAATATGTTATGCATTATGGTATATTTTTCCGTACCCGCCCCTGAAATTAACCTAAGAATCTTCTGACCTTTCCCGCAGCAATCACATTTTCCATTACGGTCTCTTTCTTTCCAGAAAGAATTGCCTGAATGATTTGTGATGTATATTCACTGTGCAGGAGATTTTCTGTGTATTTTATCATACCGAGCGCCTTTTCAATATCCTTCATAATCTTCGGAGATAATAATTTTTTGACATCCCCGTTGTAATATGATGCCGCCAGTGAAAGGTCTTCCAGAAATGACGGATACGCTGTCCTGAGGAACAGAAGGTCTTTTTCCGTTAAAATGTGTAATCCCAGCAACTCTGGCGGAAGCCCAATTGAATAAAGCGAGGCACAAAAGGAAATGACCCGAGGCAAAGTAATCCCATCGATACTCCTTGAGTAGCCAAAAAGTCCAATATGGAGTTTCCGCATCCTCCGCTGCGGGACAAACCTGGCTATTTCATTAATCAGAGACGCAAGCTCCTTCATTTGCCCCCGGTAAGCCGATGCCAATCTTTCCGTAATATCCAGTGCTGCTTCTTCATGAAGAGAAACAGGAGCAGTTCTTGCATGAGTATTAATCTTCTGAATTGCCTCTGTCACCAAGCCTTCATCATAATCATATTTAAATGCTGATTGGATTGTAAACGTCTGAACACTGGGATATTCTTTCAGACATTCATTCACACTCAGAGGTGACAGATTACCGCGGAAAAGGTTCGAACCCAATCCCAGGATAGGATAGATGGGAACCCCGATCTTTTCCTCTAACATATGCAGACGCTGTAAGGCAATTTTAACCACGAGTATGGCAGACAGCATCCCGTAATTTAATGCAGGATCAGAACGACCAAGAAACACCCTTTGATAGGAAACGTTTTTATCCCTGAGATAATTCTGCACCATTGTATCCGCTGAGAGCATGTACGGAATGTCCTCAAACAACGGGATAACTTCAATCGTTTCAGGTTTAAATTCACCAATCCATTCCTTGATCGTAATATCATTTTCAAAACACCGCCGGTGCTGTTTCCCCACCACAAAATCACGGTAATAATAGAAGATACGATTAATCGCCTCTGTACTCGTTGTCATAGGAAGTATCACCTCAAATATTGGCGGTATGTTATCTTCCTGGTAAAACTGGTTTGCAGTATCATACGACCTTGGCGTACTCTCGAGTGTCTCCAGAAGAATCTTCGCTTCGCTCTTTTCTACCATGGGATTGGGCACTCGTAACGTAATAAAGCAATCTTTTCCCAGACGGTATTTCCTGAAATAATTGTCATACCGGGTAAGTAGTTTCTTAACGACAAACTCATCGACTTCCTTTCCCTCACAGTCCCACATCTGTTCATCACACCGGAGATGCGAAAACACATAATAGGCCTCTTTGATTTCGTCTTCACCGGAAAAACATGTTCCTTCAGTAAAGAACGGCATCGTTATATTATCAGGATGCTGGGTACTCATCGTCCTTGGTATTTTTCTCATATCTGCAACCTCTGAACGTAAAAAAGATCCTTATCTGCTCTGAATGTCAGCCTTTGACAATAACAATTTTTACAAAAATTGTCTTTATTATTACAGAAATTATAGTAAAAAAATTTATCTTTTCATTAAATTAATTAAAAAACCAATAAAGGCCATACCATTTTCAGGAAATCTAACGTTCTTTTACCAAAACACCATTTCTTACTTTTCTTATCAACAAAATAGTTTTATAATTATGGTTTTGCATGATAATAGCATATTTTATTTTCCCTGCATAACAAATTAGGAGAATGTGCATGTCAAATGCGTGTTTTATCAATGGGAATACATCCGGCGTAAGTGAGCTGATATCATTTGTTAATTCGGAACAATACCAAAAACTGGACGATGCGTGGCTTGGACTTATCGAATCCAACAATAACAATCTGTCCGCGCTGTTCGAGGTAGTAGATCTTCTTATAAAGCGTGAAGAAAAAAACCGCGCCCATGATTTCCTCATGACACTCACCCCTCACTATAAACAAAAAGGTCGTTATCAAGACGTCCTGGAGATACTAAAAAAATTGCTGGAATACAACCCCAAAAAAAAGGAACTGGCAAAAGAGATTGCCGAATGCTATTTAAATATTTACAAAGACAGGCCCTATGCGAAGGACCTTATTGAAAAAACCTGTCCGGAGACAACGGACGACATTAAAAATGCCATGAAAATGATAGAAAGGCACTTTTATCTCGACCGTGGCGATTATGTCTTTCACAAGAGTTGGGGTGTCGGAGAGGTAGTCTCCATTGATACCTCAAGTGAAAAAGTGCATATCAATTTTGAAAAAAAGAGCAACCATAGCGTTGCCATAGATATTGCCCCGGACATATTACTGAAACTGGACAACGATGATTTATTGGTAATGATCTTTGCCCGAAAAGATGAATTACAGAAAATAGTAAATGAAAAACCCGTAGACTTGATTAAACTCACGTTAAAATATTTCAAGGGAAAGGCATCTGTCTCTCAGGTAAAAAATCGTCTGATCACTTGCGTCATACCACCCGAAGCTTGGAGCAGATGGTGGACAAGCACAAAGAAATTGCTCAAAAAAGACCCGTACATAAAACTTTCCGAAGGTACCCCCACCACCTCCTTCCTGGAACTCCGTACTACCCCCATGACCCATCACCAAGAGATACTCGAAAGATTAAACGGGACAAAAGACCTCGATAAAAAGATAGAAATTACCAAAAAATATGTTTCAGAAATGAAATCTACAGAAGTGTGCAAGGAAACCCTCATCCAGCTGAGCAATGTATTTAAAAAAGAAGCGGACCAATGGCATGAAACAAACCCGGCGGTGGCGGTAGAATGCCTTATCCTCCTGGAGGAACTACAAGACACTCTCAAAGCAGAACCGGGTAAATATAAAAACGAATTTGAAATGCGTATCAGCACCAACAACAATCTCGCGGAACTTGTTGAAGCCATTGGTATATTGGAATACAAGAAATACGTCCTTGATGTGATAAAAAAGGTCAGACCGGAAAAATGGCAGGAGGAATTTGCCCGCCTCTTTTTTATGAACAGCGGCAATCTCTGGGAATTCATCATCAAGGAACTTATTACTGAAAACAAACAGCACGCCATCGAAGAGGTGGCTCTAAAGGCATTTAATCACTTCAATGCATATCCGGAACATTATATCTGGTTTTGCAAAAATGGCATGCATGGCCGATATCCTGAACTTTATAAACATGTCGATCCGGCGATCATGTTCAACCGGCTCATTGAATTACTGGATAATCTCTACTTTAAGATACAGAAAGGCCGTGATGGAGATTTCAAAGCCATGGTAAACAAGATTAAAAATCTTCTGGAGGATAAAGGAACTGATTACGCGATCCATATTCTGAATGATGCGAATGCGGAAAGCATCTTTTCGGTTGTTTCCAGTAGCAAGGGCCTGGAGGATTGGTTCAAAGTCTCTATCGAAAGTGTTATTCAGGACCGTTACCCGGATCTGTTTGAAAAGCCAGGACATCCGAAGCTTGATGAAAACAAAATTTATGCTACCAAAGAAGGGTATGACAGAAAAAAGAAAGAATTTGACCACCTCATGAACGTGGAATTCCCGGAAAACGCACGTGACCTTGGAGAGGCTATTAGCCGGGGTGACCTGCGGGAAAATGCCGAATATAAAGCGGCCCGGGAAAAACAGGCAATGCTCGTGGAAAAAGCTGAGCGCATGAAGGCGGAACTGCAGCGGGTGGTTATTCTGGACCTGCATTCTATTCATCCCGACGCAGCCTTACCAGGCACCAGGGTTACGATAAAGCACCAGGGAAAGACAGAATTAGAGACTTACACGATATTAGGCCCCTGGGATGTCGATATCGAAAAAGGCGTCATCTCTTACCTTTCACCAATTGGAAAAGGACTGCTCCACAAAACGGTAGGAGAAACGGTAACCATCAAACTCCCGGAAGGGGAATCTGTGTACGAAATTCTAAAGGTAGAAAAGGCTTGATAAATGATGTAAAGACTTCATAAATGTTTATGATCCACAGAAATATTCTCCCGTGTGTAGGCGAACAGGGACAGAACTTCTGCGGTTATAAACATACCGCATTAGGATGTTGGCTTATACCGCTATACCATGGCTACGCAACTATCCATGTTTAGTTTAGCAAAGATACGCCCAGATGGGTTGAGATTGTCCATTCATTGATTTTTTTATGGCGTGCAATCTGTTTATTTGCCCACCCTCCAGCCACCAGCATCACAACTCGTAATTCCCTTATTCCCTTTTGGTCCATACATCCATAGGGTTTCTTGCCCTATTATCTTCATAATTGATAACTATTCAGCCATTTTTACCCACTGCCGCCACGGGCTGGCGAGATCGGGCGGTTCACGGCGGAATACCATCCATCTGTAATGCCTGGCTCACATTCATTCCTTGTTTTCGACAGGTTGAGAGATAACTACGGATACGGCAGAAAATCTTCTGCTCCGTTCAGAGAACGGAAACAACCGGATATCTTCAGGACAAAGGGTTTTTATGAATTTAACCTTGTCGGACAGCGGCAAAAAGCTCAAGGTGAATCGGAGATTTCTTTTATTTGAATAGTATCATCCAGCATCCACAATTTCTGAATAAGCCTTTCGTCCATAAGCATCCTGAATGTGACTCGCAGATCTTCAAAGCGGCTGTTTAAAATGTGGGCATGTTCATGAAGGTATGCAATCAATCTCCCACTGGCCGGACTACACGTAAGCTCCACGTTTATAAACCGTTCTTCCAGCATTTCCCGGATTTTTCGTTTCAGACCTTCTATTCCTTGGGAAGTCTTTGCGGAGAGCATAATACCATCCCGGTAATAACTCTGAAGTAGAGGGATCACCGACAAATCTTTTAAGGCATCTATTTTGTTGAATACCATAATCGTCGGTTGATTGCCGCATCCTAATTCCTTCAACACGGTATCTACCGCTTCAACTTGTTTCTGGACAAGAGGGGAACTGATGTCTGCAACATGCAGCAGAAGATCTGCATGTCTGGCCTCTTCAAGCGTTGCTTTGAAGGAAGAGACCAGGTGGTGCGGCAATTTCCGGATAAAACCCACGGTATCGCTTACCAATACCTTTTTTCCGTTTTCCAGTTTACAGATACTTGTCTTGGTGTCAAGGGTCGCAAAGAGTTTGTCTTCTACAAAGGTATCAATCGCCGTCAGGGCATTCATTAACGTCGATTTTCCGGCATTGGTGTACCCCACAATAGATACGGTAAAAAATTCCTTCCGTGAGGCAACGAGCCGTTCCTGCCTCTTTTCAATTTCGTGCAGTTTCCTTCTCAGCTCGTGAATCTTTCTCAGCACAATACGCTTATCGACTTCCAGCTGTTTTTCACCTGGACCCCTGGTTCCAATGCCACCCTCGATCCTGGAAAGGTGCGTCCACATCCTCTTTAATCTGGGTCGTGTGTACTCCAACTGGGCCAATTCTACCTGCAGCTTTGCCTGAAATGTCTTGGCACGGGTAGCAAATATGTCCAGGATGAGTTCGCTCCTGTCAACAACCTTCTTTTCAATAACCTTTTCAAGATTCCTGACCTGGGCCGGAGTAAGGTCGTCATCGCAAATAAGCACATCAGCGCCAAAATCCTTCGAAATTTGCGATAATTCAGCAGCTTTTCCTTTTCCAATATAATACACCGGATCGATATGCGGTCTCTTTTGCACGACCGTATGGACAACATTTGCACCGGCAGTCTTTGCTAACCGCCGGAGTTCTTCCAGTGGCGCTTCACCCTCACCCCGATCTCCGGACAGCATAACCCGGAAAAGAATGGCGCGTTCAGCCCTTACCGTAAATGCAGTTTCTTTGAGTTTCACTGAAACCTCTTTTCAAGAAGTATTTTATTCCTCTCCCCGTAAATAGAGGAAGCTGCTGCCCTCTCCGTTCACGCAGAGGATCTGGATAGGTTTCCCCTATCCCGTGCACAAGATATTTTATTCAAAATTTGTTGAGTTAGGATTGACATAAAATAATCCGCGCATCCACAGCCTTTAGGCCTTTTGGATAAACAAGGACAGGGTTCAGGTCAATTTCCTTAATCTCCTCTGTAGCAATCATAATGTCTGATACCTTTACAATAGTTTGAGCCACTGCGGTAATATCCACTGCCGCCCTATTTCTAAAACCCTTTAGCACCCCGGCGCCTTTTATCTGATGAATCATATCGAGTGCCTCATATTCCTCTACCGGTGCGATGCGAAAGGAAACGTCTTTAAACACTTCAATAAAGATACCGCCCAGTCCAAACATCACTACCGGACCAAATTGAAGGTCTCTCACCCCCCCTACAATAACTTCAGTGGAAGGTGTTGCCATTTCCTGAACAAGGATACCGTAAATCCGTGCATCTGGTTGCCTCTTTGTTACGTCTCTCATGATCTCATCATAGGCATGGTCAACGCCGTTCTCATCCTTTACATCGAGCTTTACCCCACCTACATCGGTTTTATGGCTTATATCAGGCGAGATGATCTTGAGGACCACAGGATAACCAAGGGATCTCGCCGCTTGAATTGCTTCTTCACAAGAAGACGCAACTCTCTGTTTAGTCGTTTTGATGCCAAAGGCCTCAATGTAGTCCTTGGCCTCCGGTTCAAGTAATTCGTACCGCTTCTGGAGCAAGGCATTTTGGATAATACTATGGGCAGTTTTCACACCATCTATCACAGGCCGGTTCACATCACTTTCCTCCAAGGCAGGCGCAGCCTCGCAGAGTGTTCCATCTCTGTGCATGGTACTCCTGATATCAGGTCACCCAGCGAGACAGAATTATGATAAATATTTTAGTTCAATATAAACGGGCATCCAGATAAAAAGAGCGTAGCTTTCTATGCTCAAAGAAATGACAGAACAAGAACATCTATCTTGCAATATCACCCTTTACCTTATTCCACATGGCATCCATTTCTTCTAAGGTGCATTTTTCGATATCCTTCCCCACGGATGCGAGTTCCATCTCAACTTTTTTAAAACGGTCGACAAACTTATAGATGGTCTTGTGGAGGACATTCTCGGTATCGAGCTTCAGAAACCGGGACAAGTTGACGACAGAGAATAAGAGATCCCCCACTTCTTCCTCAATATGTCCTGGCTTATTTTCCCGGATCGCCTCCTTAACCTCCCCCAATTCTTCGTCTACCTTGGCAATCACGTCTTGTATGTTCGTCCAGTCAAAACCCACCTTGGCCACCTTTTTTTGTAATTTCTGTGCCTTCTGGAGAGCTGGAAGGTGCTTGGGCAGGCCGTCCACAATGAACTTCCTTTCTTCATTTCCTTTTTCCTGTTTCTTGATCTCTTCCCATTGATGAATTACCTCTTCGGGGGTGGATGCCGAGGCATCCCCAAAGACATGGGGATGACGCCGCGTCATCTTATCAAGACAGAGCGCTATGACACTGCCAATATCAAATGTCCCCTCTTCCGTTGCAATCTGGCAATGAAAAATGATATGAAAAAAGAGGTCTGCCAGCTCTTCCTTGATTTTAAGAGGATCGCCGGAATCTATCGCATCAATGACCTCATATGTTTCTTCCACCAGATGCGGTTTTAAGGATGCATGACTCTGTTCCTTATCCCATGGGCACCCGTCCTTGCTACGCAATTTCCGCATCAATTCAACCAAATCATGAAATAGTGAAGTAAATTTATCTGCAGATGTGTTCATAATGCGATTATCCCGTTAAAACTAGTGTAACAAGGTAGTATTTTGAAAAATCCCGACGATAATAATATTGTACTTGCATGATAAGGACATGTTTGAAACCTGCCCATACTGAAGTATTAATCAGAAATTCTCTGGCGTATCGTTGTTACGCCAGAGAATTCTAGCAATTATTTTTATTGAAGTCAAATGAAGAGATGACAGCAAAATATTTTAACAAGAACACATCGGACCGCTCATAGTAAGGATGTTGTTATGTATATGTCTAACGAGTTGCGATGACACCTAATTATTTGATGCTCTATTAAAAAGTAGTGAATAACTCTTTTAGTGAGTAAAGTTTTAATCCCCCTAATTGAATTGGCATTCTTTCCTCCTAGAGAATATTTTTCTACCACTAACTTATACTTTTGGTTATTCTATTGTGAGATTTTCTTTTTATCCATATAATTTTACGTTTCATGATCGTTTACTATGCTATTTGCGTGATCGTTTCATGTGAGTTACGTTGATACACCTGTTTAAATAGACATCTCCAATAATAAAATATTGAACTTTGATCGTATTCGCTATCGAAATAGATCTAAAGTCAGTCAATTAATTTGTCAGTTAAATAAATAGGTAATAATCCGCTTTTTGTGGTAATATATCACCGCAAGCTGAATTTTATATTTTGTACCGTTCAGCTCGCCGCAAAGCCCACAGAAGGCATAACAAGGATAAGGAGACGTATGCACCGACGCCCGTGTTCTCCGACCTCCCCGTGCTTTTTGTGGTGAACTATTATTAACTCTTTAACCATTTTATAAGGAATACCTATGAGCTTTCCAAAACTACGTTTACGCCGATTACGAAAGAGTGAAAATATCAGAAGACTGGTAAGAGAAACGGATCTGTCCGTCGATGATCTAATAATGCCTTTATTTGTCCGGCCTGGAAAAGGCACTAAACAACCGATACCATCCATGCCGGGAAATTACCAGATGTCTGTTGACATGATTACTGAAGAGGCAAAGGAATTGGAAGGACTGGGAATCCCTGGCATCATCCTCTTTGGAATTCCGGAGAAGAAGGACGAGATGGGTTCCGGCGCCTATACAGACGATGGCATCATTCAACAGGCAATTATCGCTATAAAAAAAGCTGTAAAAAACATCCTCGTGATCACAGATGTTTGTATGTGTGAGTATACCGATCACGGACACTGTGGATTTGTCAGGAGAGACGAAAGGACAGGCCATTTTGATGTCGATAACGATATGACCTTAGAGCTCCTGGTAAAAGAGGCCGTTTCCCATGCAAAGGCAGGTGCAGATATTATAGCCCCAAGTGATATGATGGACGGCCGGGTAGCGGCAATCCGTGATGGACTTGATGAACATGGTTTTGAACAGACCCCCATTATGGCATATTCCGCCAAATATGCCTCCGGATTTTACGGCCCTTTCAGAGAGGCTGCTGAATCCACACCGGGATTTGGAGATCGTTCATCTTACCAAATGGACCCGCACAATGCGTCAGAGGCACTTCGTGAAGTATCTCTGGATATAGACGAGGGTGCGGATATTGTGATGGTAAAACCGGCGTTGGCCTATCTTGATATCATCCGGCGCATAAAGGACACATTCGATTACCCTGTTGCTGCCTACAATGTCAGCGGTGAATTTTCTGTCGTCAAGGCCGCTGCGGAAAAGGGCTGGATAGATGAAAAACGCGTTGCCCTGGAAATTCTCACAGGCATCAAACGTGCCGGTGCAGATATGATCCTGACCTATTGGGCAAAAGACGCTGCACGGTGGTTAAAAAAATACGTTTGATTTTACTTCAAACAAAAAGCCCCAATACCCTTTTCCGGAATATTGGGGCTTTCACGTCGCAATTATAATTATACTTTCAGTGACTACTCCATATTTTTATATACCAGAGCTATTGCAATTGATTATCCTGTAAAATATCAGAGTGTGTCTTTCTCATAACCTTATAATTTAACGACTTTCGTGGCTTTATAACCCTTCTCGTCTTTGATAACCTCGAACTCGACCTTATCTCCTTCTGCAAGAGATCTAAACCCTTCCGACTGGATAGAGGTTTGATGTACAAACACATCCTGTCCCCCATCCTGGGAAATAAAACCATATCCCTTCTTATCGTTGAACCACTTCACTGTTCCTGTTGCCATATAAATCACCTCCTTTTATTCATAAAAATTTTTTGAAACAAAAAAAGGCTACACGGTAATTTATATACCTTGTAGCCTTGCTAGCATTTTTTTGCATAATTCCACATAACGCTGACGTAACAATACAACCGAACCATACTGCATTATAATATCAAAATATAGAAAGTAATGTAAAGAAAAATAAAATTTTTTTTATGCCTGTTTTACATCTTCTTTCTCATTCCCCTTGGCCATAATCTGTCTCTATGAATTCTTATAATCAAACCAAAATTTTTGTTTCCTATCTATTTTCCTCTTGAATATACCATCTGAAAAAGCCCTTGAATTTGAAATATCTTGTCATTACTATACTATAATTTATCACCCTGTTTTAGACTGATACATATAATAGCCTGTTTTGAAAAATGGTACCTTGCAAGATATGTGCCCGCCAGAATGGTGAACGCTTGTGTATCGAACTTGGAGACTGGCTATGCCCCGGGTGCTGTGGCCAACATCGAATCGTAAAAATCAATTGCTGGACTTACTGCCCGTTCTTTTTGGGCCAGGCGATCTCTGTCAATTCGAAAAAGGATGAGAAATAAATCTTTCAGGAGATCGCCCAACGATGCGCCAATCACGGATAATCACCCTGTTGACGGACTTTGGTAACCAAGACGCATACGTGGGCATTATGAAAGGCGTGATCACCGGCATCAATCCTGCCGCACATGTTATTGATCTCTGCCATAGCATTCCACCACAAGATGTGTTCATCGGCGCCTATCTTCTCTCCACATCGTATAAATATTTTCCCTCAGGCACTATTCATGTAGCTGTTGTTGATCCCGGTGTGGGGAGTAAGAGAGATATCGTCTGCGTTGAAATCCGGAATTGCCTTTTCCTTGTCCCTGACAACGGCATTCTCAGTTTCATTGTTCAGGAGGAAAAACCAAAAAGGATTGTGCAGGTAACGAACAGCAAATACTTCCTGCCTGTACTCAGTCATACCTTTCACGGCCGTGATCTATTTGCTCCCGTAGCGGCACATCTGTCGCTTGGTGCAAAACCACTTCAGCTCGGCAATGCGACCGGACAACTGGCCCAACTCGATCTGCCAGAACCGTTTCATACAAAAGCAGGGCAATTGAAAGGTCAGATCATCTATATCGACCGATTTGGAAACCTTATTACTAATATTACAAGGGAACACCTTGCCCAATATATCCGCAACCATACACAAAACAGGGCTCAAAGATCGGGAATGAAAAGCAAGGAGCAAGGAGTCAGAAACCAGACACCGGACACATTAGAAAACACTTCCAAATACGAGATACCCATACAGGACAATACGATAAAAACAATCCTTGGAAGGAAGAAGATCTTTGGGTTGAAGAAAACCTATACCGATGTAAAGCAAGGAGAACCGCTCCTTCTTTTAGGAAGCGCTGGTTTTTTGGAGATCTCGGTCAATCAGGGAAATGCCAAAAAATATTTTAAGGTAGACAGAGGCAATCACATCATAGTCACCTTGGTGTCCTCGTGACAAGAATGAAAAAGAAACATATCTTGCAATTCCTTTACAACAAATTGTTGCCACTCTTCCTATTTTATGGGAACAATCTCAGCCCTCCTGTTCAAGGCACGGCCATCTTCCGTATCATTGGAAGCGATCGGCTTTTTAAATCCAAAACCTTCGGTTGAGATGCGCGATTCCTGGATACCTTTCTCCACCAGATAATTCTTTACTGCCTGTGCTCTCTTTTGTGAAAGGCCGATATTGTATTTCAGAGAACCGATATTATCCGTGTACCCCTCTATCCGGATGTGCATGTCCGGGTTTTGTTGTAAAATATCGACAATATTACTGAGATTTGAGTTAAACTTTTCCTTGATATCCCATTTCTTATAATCAAAAGTAATTCCTTTCACCACCCAGCATCCCCGGGCATCCACCATGGCCCCCTTCGGAGTATCCGGACATTCGTCATCCTTGTCAGCAACGCCATCACCATCGCTATCAATATCGCGGCCCTGTTTCGGAACAGCGTTCAAAAACACCTTTTTAACAAAATCCGCCATGTTGTCGCTGGATGCAATTTCATCAGCAGTCACCGAAAAACCGCATTTTGCAACCCGCACAAGCTCCCGAAGCGCCATGTCATCTTCAGGAGTATTTCCCACAAAGATCGTGTAAAGACACACCCTGTCTCCGTACGTGTCCTTTAAATCCTTTATCTTTTCCACGGGACTGCCGATTAGCTCTTTACCATCACTGACAAGGATTACTGCATTCTGCCCGCCTGACGTCAACAACAGGTTCCATGCATCTTCGATACCGTCACCTGCAGGACTGCTGCCCTGGGGAGGATTAGTCCTGTTCAATGCATCTGCTAAATGGTCTCGTGAGTGTTTCGTGAGATCATAAACAATTGATGTCTTGTTTAGTGGCGTAAAAAATTTGTGGCCAAAAGTTACCAAGGCGCTTTTTATATCAATTTCCGGCAGGGTATTATTCATCCTCATGAGAATATCTTTGGCCACAGTAAATTTGGGATGTCCCTTATTAACGGTACCGGTATATTTTTCTTCCATAGATGCCGATGCGTCTAAAATAATCACAAAACTCTCGATCTTAGGCACATATTCCACGTTTTGAAATTGTGAATTTAAATCCTGAGGGGAAAAAGCTTCAAGGGGTTCCAGTGGCTTTTTTAGAGATTTGAGCTGCGCGCAACCCGTGAGAAATGGGAGGGAGGCCACAAGAGACCATACTACGAGATGAATTGTTCGCATAACGTTCCTCAATAAAAGGTTGATAAATAAGATGTCAGAAACGTGGCTGAAAATCGTCGTTTCCTATTGCGGTGATAGCTTAACAAAAACAAAGAAGATTGCAAGCTATTTTCAGTATTCCGGCGATACTGAAGACGAGGTTCGGTCTCTCTTTTTTCTCATGCCGGGTTCTTTTTGTCTCAACACCTCTGAAGAGGGTATCTCCACGGAAAACGACATTGGCTAGATCGCTTCTCCGAGTCTCCGGATCCATAATCTTTGCAGCGGATCAAGATTTCCCGCATCACCGGCTCGCAGGGCATCGAGATATTCACGACGTCTCTCTGCGTCCGTGGGCGCAGTTTCGACAGGCGGCAGGGCAAGCTTGTAAAGAAGTGCGGCCAGTACCAAACGACCAATGCGACCGTTGAAATCTTTAAAAGGATGAACCCACTGAAATCGCCAGTCAACCCAGGCGAGAAACTCCGCTATCTCGGACAGATTGCTATCGTCCACATGCCGCAACCGCTCGGCTAAATCGTCGCAGAAAGACCGCACAAGAATCGGCACTTTATAGTAAACCGGAGGCTCCAATGTTCCGACCTTCACGTCCGTCGTACGAAACCGGCCAGCCCATTCGGGGAAAAGGTGTCCGGCGAGTTCCCGGTGTTTCTGGCAAAGCCACTCGGGTGTTATAATGATGTTGCCGGGTAGGTCTTGCAAAAGTTGATCAAGTATCCTGGCAAGCGAGATAGCAAGCTTCTCTGAGATTTCCGGATAGTTAAACACGCCTTCGGTCGTCTCAAACGAACGGGTCGATCCTGTCTGTCCAGCTTCTTCGTTCATTGGTCTCATTGATCTAATAAAGTTTTAAGACGCGTCAGTGTAATTGGTTCACCTTCGAATGTCATTGATTGTACCACTCGCTCCAGCATGACTTCCCGATGAGCGGCAATAACCGTATCCGGTGTTTTGTGCAGGGCGCGCCACTGGCGGAATTTTGTTTCAAATGCATTAAGCCCGGCGGGTTTACTGCTATTTACTGTCATAACACGTACATTGTATGAAATCAAGTTTCAAACAATTCCTTTTCTCTGTTGGGGAGACCAACTCCATGACCTTGGTGATAGGAAGTTATTTTTTACATTACAAAGAAATACTAAAAAAAAGCAAAGCAGATAGCAAGCCTTTTTCATTCTTTCAGACGTTTTGAACATGAAAGATACGTAAAAGAGAAAAAAACGGCATGCATTTTACCGTAATATTATTTGTTACGGTTATACCGCACTTTATGTGCTTGGCATCATCTGTGGAAAGGCTAATTTTTAGATACATTACGCCCTGGTCAAATGCCGGTATTTGATACGATGAGGTTGATCGGCTGCAACGCCGAGACGTTTTTTCCTATCCGCCTCGTACTCAGAATAGTTGCCTTCAAACCAGAAGACCTTGCTGTCTCCCTCGAACGCAAGGATATGGGTGGCAATCCGGTCCAGAAACCAGCGGTCATGGCTGATCACCAGCGCACAGCCAGAGAAATTTTCCAGGGCGTCTTCCAGTGCCCTCATGGTATTCACATCGAGATCGTTCGTAGGTTCATCCAATAAAAGCACATTAGCACCCTCTTTCAGGATACAGGCAAGATGTACCCTGTTTCGCTCACCCCCTGACAGAGCACTCACTGGTTTTTGCTGATCTGCACCGGAAAAATTAAATCGTGCCACATAGGCGCGTGAATTCACCTCCCTGCCGCCAAGCCTGATAATATCACGGCCTCCTGAAATTACCTCCCAGATTGTCTTTTTAGGATCAAGGGTTGTGCGGCTCTGGTCAACATACGCAAGCTTAACCGATTCTCCCACCCGAATGGAGCCTGCATCCGGTTTTTCCTGATGGTTAATCATGCGGAATAGTGTAGTTTTCCCGGCACCATTCGGGCCAATAATTCCGACAATCCCTCCGCGCGGCAGGGAAAAAGTCATCCCCTCTATTAAAATACAGTCTCCGTATGCCTTGGTAACCTTATCTGCATCAACGACCAAATTCCCCAATCTCGGCCCTGGCGGAATATAGATTTCCAAATCCTTTATCCGGCTTTCACCCTGTTGATCCAGCAGGGATTCGTAAGACTTGATACGTGCCTTCGATTTTGCATGCCTGCCCTTGGGGGTCATCCTGATCCATTCAAGCTCACGTTGCAAGGTCTTTTGCCGCTCGGTCTCCTGCTTTTCTTCCTGTTGTAACTTCTCTTGCTTTTGCTCAAGCCATGACGAATAATTCCCCTTCCAGGGGATTCCATATCCCCTGTCCAGTTCCAGGATCCAGCCGGCTACGTTATCAAGAAAATAACGATCATGGGTAACGGCAATGACGGTCCCCTCGTAACTTTGTAAATGGTGCTCAAGCCAGGCAACCGATTCTGCGTCAAGGTGGTTCGTTGGCTCGTCGAGCAGTAAAATGTCCGGTTTTTGGAGTAACAACCGGCAGAGTGCAACACGGCGGCGCTCTCCACCGGATAGCACCTTCACCGGCGTATTCCCTTCCGGGCAACGGAGTGCATCCATCGCCATTTCCAGACGGGCATCCAGGTCCCATGCACCCAGCGCATCGATCTTTTCCTGTACCTCACCCTGTCGCGCTATCAGATTGTTCATGTCGTCATCCGACATTGGCTCGGCAAATCGTTCATTGATCCGGTTGTACTCTTTGTGGAGGTCTGCCAGCTCCTGAACACCCTCCTCCACTATTTCACGAACCGTTTTTGCCTCGTCCAGGTGTGGTTCTTGTGCCAAAAATCCCACTGTATAGCCGGGTGAAAGGGTTACCTGCCCGTTAAAGTCCTTATCTGCTCCGGCAAGAATACGCAGAAGGGAACTCTTTCCCGACCCGTTCAGGCCGAGGACGCCAATCTTGGCGCCATAGAAATATGAAAGGGAGATATCCTTTAATACCGGTTTTTTTTCATAATGTTTGCTTACCTTGAACATGGAATAGATGATTTTATCCGGTTGATTACTCATGGAGTCTTCCTCTTGTAAAAGTTTTGAAATTATTTTTCAGATCAAGGTGTTATGAAACATCCATGAGCCGCTGGTTCACAGAAGATACTAAAAATGTCCCCCTGAGCCGAAGACGAAGTGTCTCGCTAAGACCAGATTCTTCGCTTCGCTCAGAATGACGTGCGTTGTTATTTTCAGGTGAAATAAATACCTCTACTTCGGGATCTCACTCATCGGAACGCCTGTTGCCTGAGCCACCCCTTCGCCATAAGACGGGTCGGCCTTGAGGCAATTGCGAATGTGGCGGATCTTGATTTCTTGGGGAATATCTCCCATGGCACGGGCGGTATTGCTAAACAGCGTCTTCTGCTGTTCTGTAGTCATCTGGCGGAACAGCTTTCCGGGCTGGGAGTAATAATCGTCGTCAACGCGATGATTCCAATGGCCGGCGGCACCCTCCAGGTCAAGTGGCGGTTCTGCAAATTCCGGCTGTTCCTGCCATTCGCTGTAACTATTCGGCTCGTATCCGGGCGTGCCTCCATAATTCCCATCAACCCGCATAGCGCCATCCCGATGATAGCTGCGTACGGGGCAACGCGGTCTATTGACCGGGATCAGATGATGATTCACGCCAAGCCGATAGCGCTGAGCATCGCCGTAAGAAAAGAGGCGTCCCTGTAACATCTTATCCGGTGAAAAACCGATGCCTGGCACGATATTGGCGGGATTAAATGCAGATAATTCGACCTCAGCAAAATAGTTGTCCGGATTACGGTTCAGTTCAAGTACACCCACTTCGATTAAAGGGTAGTCCGCGTGGAACCACACCTTCGTAAGATCAAACGGATTATAGGGGCAATATGCCGCGTCCTTTTCCGGTATTATTTGGATGTGCATAGTCCAGCGGGGAAATTCACGATTTTCAATGCTTTCATACAGGTCGCGCTGATGGCTTTCCCGGTCTTTTGAGACAATTGCTTCCGCTTCCTCATCGGTGAGATTCTTGATTCCCTGCTGGGTTTTCAGGTGAAATTTAACCCAACACCGCTCGTTCTTGGCATTCATCAGGCTGAAGGTGTGGCTGCCAAAACCATGCATATGGCGATAGGTGGCGGGAATGCCACGATCGCTCATAACAATGGTGATCTGATGAAGCGCCTCAGGCAGAGATGTCCAGAAATCCCAGTTGTTTTTAGCGCTGCGCATGTTGGTACGGGGGTCACGTTTGACGGCGTGATTCAGGTCGGGAAACTTAAGAGGATCGCGCAGGAAAAACACCGGTGTATTATTGCCCACAAGGTCCCAGTTGCCCTGTTCCGTATAGAACTTGATGGCAAAGCCGCGGATGTCACGCTCGGCATCAGCAGCGCCGCGCTCTCCGGCTACCGTAGAGAACCGGACAAAGAGGTCTGTTTTCTTTCCCACATAAGAAAAGATTTTTGCCCTCGTATAACGGGTAATATCATGAGTAACCGTAAACGTGCCGTAGGCGCCTGAACCTTTGGCATGCATCCTGCGTTCAGGAATCACCTCCCTGTCGAAATGGGCAAGTTTCTCCAAAAACCATACATCTTGCAGCAACATCGGACCGCGAGGTCCGGCGGTCATGACATTCTGGTTATCAGGAACGGGCGATCCGGCGGTGGTTGTGAGTTTCTTTTCGTCATTCATGATTTTTCTCCTTTTTACTTAAATTATATGGTTAAAAATCAATTTTCCCTTCATTTTTCTCAACTGTCCGTGGATAAAAATAACCTCAGCGAAGGAGTACATTATTATATATCAAGAAATATTACAATCAAATGTATTATATCATTGCAACTGTTTTAATGCATTCTTGGTATTCCTCATCTCATAGCGTATTTTCGCTTGACATAAAATGTATGCACTTAATACTATGTATAGCATTATCGTGTAAAATCTTTTTATTTAAGCGAGTTTTTTACCCCCCCTTCTTTTGAGAAGTGGGACTTGGTTGTAATTATGTTGCTTGTGCTACGTTATGCATATTTTTTGAAGAAATATCCTCTTTACGCCTGGATTTTCAAAGGCCCAAAATAGATGATTCGGAAAACTTATCAAGAGCAATTACAAACCTGGGACAAAGAGTATCTCTGGCATCCCTTTACCCAGATGCAGGACTATCTCAAAGAAATGCCTTTGATTATTGAAGAAGGACAAGGAATATATCTGTGCGATGCTGACGGAAAAGAATACCTCGATGGGATTTCCTCTATGTGGTGCAATTTGCATGGTCACCGCAAAAAAGAGATTGACGATGCTATAAAACAACAACTCGACAAGATCGCTCACACCACACTCCTGGGTCCGTCGAACATACCAGCTATCGAACTGGCGAAAAGTCTTATTGAAATTGCACCGAGGGGTCTGACGAAGGTCTTTTATTCAGATAACGGTTCTACCGCTAACGAAGTTGCTTTAAAAATGGCTTTTCAATACTGGCAGCATAAAGGATTGGAAGATAAGACACAGTTTGTGGCCTTGCAGTACGGATACCATGGAGACACCATCGGAACCATGGGTGTTGGCGGTATTGACATCTACCACAAGGTCTTTCGACCGCTCTATTTTAAGACACACCTTGCACCGGCGCCGTATTGCTACCGATGTCCCCTCGGAAAACAGGCCGAAAATTGTTCACTGGCATGTCTTGAAGCATTAGAAAATATCTTAAAAAACCGTGCTGATCAAATTGCCGCTATGATTATGGAACCCCTTGTTCAGGGGGCTGGTGGGATGATCATCCACCCAACCGGGTATTTATCAGGTGTGCGTGACTTGTGCAGGAAATATAACGTGCTCTTGATTCTGGATGAGGTGCTTACCGGTTTTGGTCGAACGGGAAAGATGTTCGCCTGCCTTCACGAAGACGTCACCCCGGATATTATGGCATTGTCCAAGGGTATTAATGGAGGGTATATGCCACTGGCCGCCACGCTTGCTACGGAAGAGATATATAACGTCTTCTTAGGTAACTATGCTGAGTTAAAAACTTTTTTTCATGGACACACCTACACGGGAAATCCCTTAGGTTGTGCGGCTGCACTGGCCAGCCTGGAATTATTTGATAAAGAGCATATCCTGGAAAATCTGGAATCAAAGATTAACCATTTGCAAACCAATCTTAAACGCTTTGAATTGTTAAAACACGTCGGCGAGGTAAGACAACGCGGCCTTATCGCCGCCATTGAACTGGTGAAGGATAAAACCACGAAGGAGCCATACGCCTGGGAAGAACGGATAGGCATTCAGGTCTGCCTTGAAGCCAGGAAACAAGGTTTGCTTATACGACCACTTGGACATATTATAGTTATCATGCCGCCATTAAATATCAAGAATATCGAGTTAGACAGGATGCTTGATATAATGTACAAATCTCTGGCCGTTGTTTTACCGTGATTGTATAGGAATTTTCATTTTATTTAAGCGGTTTTTTAGCGCGGCATGGACTTCATCCTTAATCTGTCCCCCGCTGGCGGGGGATTAAGGGGGTGGACTGGCAGAACCAGGAATTTTGTCAGGCTCATAATCTGAATACCTATAAGCATTTTTAAACCATGGCGCACTTGCAATGATTGGTGAATCAACTCCAGGGTAAAGGTGAAAATTCGTATCCATAAGGAAGGGGTATGTAAAGCAACAAGAGAAGTCCAATCCACCCCCCAACCCCCGCCAGCGGGGGACATGTACAAGGGGTTGCCGGCGATTGTTGTTCCTTAAAGTAACACGTATGGGGTTAAGGGGTGGATATCCCTCGCACAGGCCGACCACACCTGCCTGCCTGACAGCCAGGCGGACGGGACCGGCGTTACCTTTATCTGATATCTGATGTTTCGGCATATCCTCACGCCGAAACCCACGGTCGATGACTGTCGATTCGTTTCGGCGGGGAGGATTGATTCTTGTTTCGGTGAGAGGACTCACCGAAACATCCAGACTGGTACGATAAAAAAAGACCTTTTTGCAGGGCAATACCATGGGGGATAACGCTTATGCCAAATCAACGCCACTCGGCACCGGTGACAACGTCACAGGCGACCAGACCAGGATTGAACGTCAGATCACCCATGGATCCGGTTCTACCTACATCGAACACGCCGCTCCTGAACAAATATTTCCCAAAGAACTTACCGCAAGAATCCCGAAAACCGCACCCGACAAGATCGTTGGCCGCGAAGCAGAATTAGGCGATTTGCACCGCCGGTTATTCGACAAAAAACAAGTGGTGCTGGTAAACGGGATGGGTGGCATTGGCAAGACCACCCTGGCACAGGTCTATACCGCCAAATACTGGGATGAATACCGTCACGTCGCCTGGGTCAGCCAGGTCTCTCTGGACGTGATCAATGACTTTGTCAATACAGAAGAACTTTTGGACAACTTAAACATCCGCGCCAGCGGCAAACAAGAAGCCAGAGACCTGTTTATCAATATCATGACCGGACTGAAAAAAAGTGCAATGGGTATTCTGGGAATTATGGCATCGTGAAGGACGGCGGGCGCGTCACGGGGCAAGCATGATGGGTTACGACTATACTCGTTTGCATGGGATGTACGAAGTGTCTAAACATTTTTACTTAATATTTTGTAACACTTTAGTCTTTTGAAAAATAGCCCCGTAGGGATGAAATGTTTATAGAAAAATGTGATATAGAAAACCTTAGCTCCATCGAAGCGGCATATGAAACACAAAACAACATGCCGCTCCGATGGAGCTTGATTGTGGTATAATGGCTCGCCTATAAACATACCGCTCCTAACGGAGCTTTTCACGGTATTTTTCAAAAACTAAACTATTACAAAATTTTTACCCGCAGTTGTTGAAGCAGCAGCACAGAAAAGCCCGGATATGGAGTTGAAATACGAAAGGAAAATTGGTGCTCTATTTGTACAAGATGAGCATCTACGGATGAAATGGCTTTCTCCTGAAGAAGTAAAGGCGTTGAAAGAGGTGTACCTGGAACGTTACGATTAATAGTGAAAACGTTCAGGATTGAATGGTTATTCCAATGGCAGAAACAGGGAGAAAACGTTATGGGGAAAGGATGTTTTATAACCGGGACGGATACAGGGGTTGGAAAGACCATTGTCGCAGGCGGGTTGACAGCCCTGTATAAAGATAAAGGTCTGGATGTCGGCGTTATGAAACCCATCGCTACCGGCTGTAAAAGGGTAAATAACACCCTTATCTCTGATGATGCCGTCTTTTTAAAACGTGCAGCGGAAGTAGACGACGAATACGGACTTATCAACCCGGTCGGTTTTGAGCAACCCTTTGCACCAACGGTAGCGGCACGTCTCAGCAATACAAAAATCGACATCGAGAAAATACGCATGGCCTATGACTCCTTATGCGAAAGACATGGGTATCTTATTGTCGAAGGTATTGGCGGATTGCTTGTTCCTATTGATGAATACTATTTTGTTGTGGATTTGGCCAATGAAATGGAGTTGCCGCTCATTGTGGTGTGCCGATCTAGCCTTGGCACCATAAATCACACCTTGTTGACCATATCGTATGCGCGTGAACACGGTCTCGACGTGAAAGGCATTATCATGAATGAATCTGCGGAAAATTGTGATGATGTCCTCAAAAAGACAAATGCCGATGAGATAAAAAGACTCACCAATCTTCCTATATTGGGCATGATCCCCTTTGATAAAAGGCTGGATGTAAACACCTTCGATAAAGAGGTATTGCTTAAAATTTTTCGTGATAATATAGACAAAGATATTATAATATGATGCATTGTGAGCAATTTGTGCTATAACAACGGCAAAAATTGTCATTGCGAGAAGCGAAGCAACGAAGCAATCTCATCTATGAGTTGCTTCACGGAGGTTGATGTTGGGTTTCACTTATGTTCAACCCAACCTACTTGCCTACTCGACTAACAGAGAATGTTTTCTCAGAGATGCAGGGACGTATGGCAATACGCCCTTACAACAGAGTAAACAGGCAGACGGAAAAATCCCGAAGGGATGACAAAACAAACCACAATATTCAACCCCGTAGGGGTGAAATAGTGCGAAAGTAATGGTATCATGTCACCCCTATGGGGTTAGGTTAACAATAATTGCATAATAACATGCTGTAATAATGACATCCCTTCGGGATTACTTAGTGCGGCTATGCCGCAACCAAAGCCCGTCAGGTAAGGGAAACAACCCCCTGTATCCCCCTTTATTAAGGGGGACTTGAGGAAGTCACCCCTTAACAAAGGGCAAACCGAACATCCCCCTTAGTAAAGGGGGCGAGGGGGTTGTTTTTAACCGGCATTTGCTATGTATCTAAAAGTCGCTGCCGGAGGCCAGCCTAATTCTTTTTGTTGGGTTTTTGTTGTTTAAGTCAATGAAAGCTTAAAGCTGGTTCAAACTTGCAGTTTGAACCAGACATTTTGACTGTGCTGTGCGTTTTGAATGAGCACTGATTATGAAAATTACCAAACGTTTTGGTTCAATCGTGGACGATTGAACCAGCGGCTCATGCCATTTGTATTTAGTTAAAGATGTCAGTTTAATTTGGAGTAAACTAGAATGAAAACGCAGTTGGAACTTGCACGCGATGGTATTATAACAGAAGCCATGAAGGAGGCGGCCGCCTATGATGATGTTTCACCGGAATTCATCCGCGAAGGCATCGCGAAAGGACAGATCGTCATCTATGGAAACCCAAACAGAAAGGCCCGAGTCATTGGCATTGGAAAAGGTCTCAAGACAAAGATAAATGCCAGCATTGGCACCTCACCTGACATTGTTGATATCGATATGGAGGTGAAAAAAGCACAAACCGCAGAAAAATACGGCGCAGATACCCTGATGGAGCTTTCAACCGGCGGAGACCTGACCAGGATCAGAAAACGCGTGCTTGACTCCATTTCTCTCACCGTGGGTACCGTACCACTGTATCAGGCCGCCATCGAAACCGACAAGAAAAAAGGCTCTGTGGTACACATGGAGGCCGATTTCCTCTTTGATGTTATTGAACAACAGGCGGAAGAGGGGATTGGCTTTATGGCCATCCACTGTGGCATCAACCTCATAACCCTGGAACGGCTCAAAAAACAAGGATACCGTTACGGCGGACTCGTCAGTCGCGGCGGCTCCTTCCTCACCGCATGGATGAACCACAACAAGAAAGAAAATCCGCTCTATGAGCAGATCGACCGCCTCATCGACATCATGAAAAAGCATGATGTCATCCTGAGTCTCGGAAACGGACTGAGGGCAGGAGCCATTCATGACAGCACGGACCGTGCCCAAATACAGGAACTCATTATCAATTCGGAAATCGCCGAATATGCCCAAAACAAAGGGGTGCAGATCATTGTAGAGGGACCAGGACACATCCCTATTGATGAGATTGAGGCAAACGTGCTTATCCAAAAACGACTCAGCAACAACGCCCCGTTTTATATGCTTGGACCGATTACCACCGATGTAGCCCCCGGATACGACCACATCTCGTCGGCCATCGGCGCAGCATTATCATCATGTTACGGAGCTGACTTCATCTGCTATGTTACACCACCAGAACACCTGGCGCTCCCCGGACCTGACGACGTCCGTGAAGGCGTCATGGCCGCCCGTATCGCTGCCCATGTTGGTGATATGGTAAAATTAAAAGACAAGGCAAAGAATTTAGACCTGAAGATGGGCATCGCCCGTAGGGATTTGGATTGGAAGACTCAGTACGAAACGGCCATTACGAAAGAACGCGCCCAGGAAATTCGCAATAGCCGTCCTCCTATGGACGAGGATACCTGCACGATGTGTGGCAGCTTGTGTTCACTCAAGGGTGTGATGAAATACTACGAACAAGACCTCAAAAAAAGCCGCAAGAGGAGCGCAACTCCCGTAGGATTTTAAAATGAGATATGAATTCTTCGCTAATACGGGGAGGAATTTTCGTTGAACCAGAGTGCAGCGGTCAGGCAGTCTTAAAAGCCTGGCTCGAACTTATCCCTTGTTTTCAACCAGTTGAGAGATAACTATGGATACGATAAAAATTTTTGATTGTATGTATTTGCATTAAAGGTTTGGTAGAGTAGAAAAAGAGAGACCTGGCTAAAGAAAAAGCCCTCCAATTATGGTAAAAAATAGTTTTGGAGAAAAACTAGACCATAAAGAAAAGGAGTGAACATACCATGCCTGACCCAGGAACTCCTCAAATGCCTTACGGTAGTTGGTGATATCTTTGCCAGGCTCTACCAGGTATCCTACCAATTCGTTCTGATTAAGGCCTAATAATGCGTTTGGCACATCAGCCAATGAGGCAACCAGCAACAACTTTGCAACCTGAGAAATGAATTCGGTTTTGTATTGAGTATCTATTACTTCAGCGGTAGCACGACCTTCATTTGCTATGTCTTTACTGATGGCGTTACCCAAAGAAGGTTTGATTTGGGTGATAGTTGTATTCATCGCGGTGTCATTTAAGTCGATATCGAATGCATTGATGAGATATTTTTTGTCACACAAGCCAGTTGTCCACATGGATGTGATAACCTTACGCATCAAACGAATGAGGTCGCGGGTTTGCTGAAAGTTTTGATTCTCTCTGAAACGTTCGTAGAGTTCTCGGATCGAAGGATGAAAAGGGTATGATTCCTTTATGCCGGTGAATATTTTGTCGGGGTTGTAATTGGTAAACCCCAGATTCTTTGCCTCTTCAACCTTCTCCTTATATGCCTTAGCAATATCATTTATTTCGTCTTCTTCGGGAAGGGCAGCAAAAAGTTTCGTTTTGAGAATATCATAGATTTCATCTGATGAACTACTGACCGGTTGAACTACCAAAGCAAAGCGATTTACCTCGCCTTCCAGATTAGGAAAGGTTGATTGTAATAAACGTGTGCCGCTTTGATAGGTGGCTTTCAGGTCGGAAATAATTACTAAAACATTATCTAATTCCGTCCGGTTTAAGGCATTGAAAAGGTTTGCTAATGCGGTGGTAGTTACAATGGATAAATCACCTGTGCCAACAGTTATGGTTTTTGCATTTTCCAAATAAGGCGGCAACTCATCTAACAAAATCAGCTTGGGTGAGCCCTTCAACATATTTATCCATTCACTTGGCCCAGGCGCTCTTAATCCACCTTCCCATAGCGATTTGAATTCTGCTTCTCTCTCTAATTGCTTTGCTAATGAACCCCAAATACCATTTGGGATATTGCTTTCGCGGCCTGAGAATGAAAGCACTTTTACTTCTCCTAATCCTTCATCAGGATAATCATTTCCCATTATTTTTTTTCGGTACTCAGGGTGTTTTGCCAATAAGCCTAAAGAAATCATGTTGTGGGTTTTACCACCGCCCATGCTTTGCGTTAACTTGATAAGTTTTTGATGGCTCTTACCTTTAAATCTTTCAAATGCTGTTTTTAAGAGCACCGCCATTCCCTGCGTTTTGTAATTGGTCTCAAAAAACAGGGCTGGATCAATACGACCCTCTGCCAGGTCGATAATATCCAGAACGTCGGTGTCTTGTTCAATTTTTTGTGGCGTACAAAGTGATTTTAAATGTTTCATAAAAACAATCTCAGGTTAATATGAATTATAGCCTGTAGTTACACGTCCTTTGACCACAGCCATTGACAGCTGATGTTTTATAGTATCTAATCGATTGCAAGATGAATCTTTATGGCGTCTTCCACTTGCTCAAGAATATCGCTGCTAAGTGTTCCAATATAACTTTTGAGACGACTTTTATCTACAGCCCTCATTTGCGGTATCTTTAATTTAGAGTCATAATCAAGCCTGCTGTCATTTTTCTTTACAAAAACCTCAAACGGGAATACTTTCTCAACCTTTGATGAAAAAGGGATTGCCATGACAGTTTTCAGATACTTGTTAGCTTCATTACATGAAATGATCAACGCAGGTCTTTGTTTTCTTATCTCAGCGCCAACAGATGGCTCAAAATCTACAAAATATATATCACCACGCTTCATTCTTCGATCCCGTCTCCAAGGGTCTCTTCCCATTCCTTATATACTTCATAATCTTCATTAACTGCCTCTTCATATGCAGCCTCTAATTTATTTCTGAGCCTTCTCTTTTCTTCATGTAGTTTCTTTTCCTTTATTGCTTCGGCAATATAGGCTGATTTATTCTTGACTGATGATAATATCTGCGCAACATCTTCGGGTAATAATATATTAATTCTTGTTTTACTCATATCACACCTCCAGTACAATTTACGGTATCAACATCTCCATTAAAGAAAGATCACCATGTTCATATCATTTTGTTGTAGCGTCATCTGAATTCCCATTCTCTAACGGAAAAAATTCTTACCATGCTATGCGTTTAGTATGACAACTGTGAATATGCAATGCAATAGATTTGTAGCATAGACAGAAAAATTCCTTTTCAAGGGTAGCTGGCTGGTTATGATAGCAGTTTCTCGGAACAAATCAATGCAAAATCATTTCCATGAAAACACATCAAGCCGAATGAAGTTTATTAAGAGTCCGCAGCAAATAACAGAAAATAACAAAACATTCCCTATGTCATATAGCGAATCACCTTGAGAAAAGGCTCATTTGGCACAATACAGGATCATAATCACGACAATCACACCATTGTTTGGTGGGATGAGTCTGGGTTAGTATTCAAATACGCCCAGTACCTCGGTGGCTTCACCATTTTCATCCTGGAGAAAACCTGCTTTCCTCGGCAGGCGGTTCTGCTGTATAATCACCAAATCATGAAACAAGTATCCCAGGCACAACCAGCAAGTAATCTTGTCCGTCTTTCCGGAATTGTTGAAAGGGTTACGTTCCATAATGCCGAAAATGGCTGGTCTGTTCTGAAAGTATCTCCCTTTAACGAACCGCATAAACTTGTAACCGTTATTATCCATCAGGCAAAGGTCTTTGCCGGCAGTTCAATGGAGTTCTACGGTACATGGAGCTACCATCAGAAGCACGGTGAGCAATTCAAGGCAGAACGGGCAATCGAGAAAAAACCGTCAATTAGTGCAGCGCTTGAGAAGTACCTTGGGTCGGGTCTTATCAGGAATGTCGGCCCCAAGACCGCACAAAAGATAGTCAAGTTCTTCAATGAACGTACGCTGGAGGTTTTGGAAGAGCATATCGATGAGCTTCTCAAGGTTCCGGGCATTGCTGAAAAGAAACTTTTCGATATTAAAAACAGTTGGCAGGAGCATAGGGCAATCCGTGACGTGATGATCTTCCTGCAAGGATACGGCATCAGCACTCTTTTTGCGGTCAAGATCTATAAAGCCTATGGCAATGATGCAATCAGCACGGTGTCAGCGAATCCTTATCAGCTTGCCAGAGACATCTATGGAATAGGGTTTTTCTCAGCCGACAAGATTGCTCTGAATATGGGCTTCGAAAAGGATGGAGTTCCCCGTATCGAGGCAGGCATTAAGCACGTCCTGGCGTCGGCGCGGGATAATGGCCACTGCTATCTTTTAGAGTCACAGATTATTAAAAACACTCAGGAGTTGCTTGAAACGGGAGAGCCAGAGCAGATAACAGGCATATTGCTTTCCCTGACAAAGACCAATGAGATAAAGAAGATGGTTCTGCCCGATGAAAAAGGGCAGGAAGTCATCGCTTATTATTCCAATTCCATCTTCTTCGATGAACAATATGTTTCCAGACGGGTCAGAGAGTGGGTTGCCCAGTCTGTTATTGTTGACCAGAATAGAATTGCCCATTGGCTTGAACGCTATTGCTATAGGCAACACATCGTCCTTTCTGAAGAGCAACAGGCATCCGTGGCGGGGATTGTAAGCAAGTCCTTTTCTCTTCTGACAGGTGGGCCTGGCTGCGGGAAGACCACCACAACCAAGGCGCTCGTTAAACTCCTTCAAGCAATGCAAAAAAGGGTCGTTCTCGCAGCTCCAACAGGAAGGGCATCCCAACGGATGAGCGAGGTTATCGGATCTGAGGCCAAAACGATTCATCGTCTGCTTGAATGGGCACCCGGCAAGAATGGATTTAGAAAAGGTGAAGACGACCCGCTTCAGCTTGATTACCTGATTGTTGATGAATGTTCCATGCTGGATATAAACTTAGCAGCCTCACTCCTCAAGGCAGTTCCCCGGAATGCACAGGTGCTCTTTGTGGGTGACCCGGATCAATTGCCGTCCGTAGGCGCGGGAAATGTGTTGCACGACATTCTCCAGACAACCTGTGTGCCGAGCTTCAGATTGACCAAGGTATTCCGTCAGGCAGAGGAGTCGATGATTATCCGGTTTGCCCATCAAATAAACAAGGGACAGATTCCGAAGATTGACTCACCGTTCTTTAAACCTGAATTGTGGAAGGACAAAACAGGGTGCCTTTTTGTTGATGCGGAGGAAGCAACACAGGAACAATTACACTTCTTAGGCAGGGCAAAGGCAGCTATCAGGCATACCGTCACGACCGGAGAGGAACAAGTGTTGCAAGCAGGGGATAAAATCACAGGGATTATGAAACGTGAAGAAGATACCTTGCTGATTGATAGCCTTCTTGTGCAAGAATGCAGGGAAGAGTCTGAGATTTATGCACCTGTATTCAACATCCCGGAGAAGTTTAAGCATGTCGATTTGATGAAAGTTCATCAGGCCCAGGGAGGTATTGAGCAGCTAAAGTCCATAATCAAGTCAGTTCACCCGTGGTCAGCGCTTCATCATGGGATGACAGGGCTTGATATGGTTTTGCGATTATATACCAGGACTATCCCGGAATACTATGGGAAGGATATTGAGATACAGATTCTGTCTCCGCAGGTACGGGGCAGTCTTGGAACGCACAACCTTAATCAGGTCATTCAGCAAGCGGTGAATCCTGAACAGCAGGGGAAGAAGCAGATTCAGATAGGTGAGCGTGTCTATCGTGAGGGTGACAGGGTCATCCAGACCCGCAATAATTATGACTTAGGTGTTTACAATGGAGATATTGGGCGGATAAAGGCAATTGATCTGGAAAGCTACTCCTGTCAGATTCAGTTCGGGACGAATGCCCCAGTTACCTATGAGCGGGAAGACCTAACGGAGATATCCCTTGCATATGGGATTACCATACATAAATCGCAGGGGAGTGAATTCGATGCTGTTATCATTCCCGTTGCCTCTCAACATTTCAAGATGCTGTTTAGGAATCTTGTATATACTGGCTTGACGAGGGCAAAACAATTGTGCGTCTTTGTTGGCAGCAGGAAGGCGCTCTCAATGGCAGTGAAGCAGATTGACAATCATAAGAGGCAAACGGCATTAAGCTATCTTATTAAAAAATAAGATGATTGGCTTTGTGATAGAAAGAATTCATTTTTTTACATGAAATTGAAACAAACATGTAACTATTCAGCGTACGTTGATCACAATCACTATGAGTTTTTTTCTATAATCATGTCATCCCTTCGGGATTTTCCCGTTTGCCTGCCTTCCCTGTTGGCTCCTAACTATTCTGAGAAAGCATTCTCTGTCCGTTTCGCTGCATAGTTACAATTACCGCATATTTTTACGTAGTTTCCTATGAAAAACCTTGTCCTTAGCACGGAGTGAACAGACCCTGCAAAGCCTTTATACGTTAGTATGTCTTTCATGGTGTTATCCCCTTGTTTCTCAGCTTCTCTTCAATATTTTCCAGTTGGTACTGTTGCAGATCAGGATCTTTTCCCTGCACGTAACGGTAGTGGCCTATCATATGCTTGAAGGGATACTAAAAAAGTTAAGAACATCGGGGATTTATTATGACTGGGGTACGATTCGTAATATCTTATTTAATTTTTTCATGTGTCAGAAAGTAGTTGAAGGTTATTGCCGGGAAATGCTGTTGAGGATGTCTATACCGCGGTGAATCGTCTCTTCAGAAGCTGCGTAAGAAATCCGGAAATGGGTATGGCGTTCAGAAAAGACACTTCCGGGTATAATGAGGAGATTATTTTTGATGGCAGTTGCAACAAACTGTTCGTCTGTACCCCAGGGCACCTCTGGGAAAAAGTAAAAAGCCCCGCCAGGTTTTACGATTTGAAATGTGTCCTTTAACCCATTATACATTAAATCTCTTTTCTTTTTGTAGCTCGCGATGTATTTGCTCAGGTCTGTGTCTAAGGATTTTGCTACGGCATACTGAGCAGGTGAAGGTGCGCAAACAAACGTATATTGCTGCAGCTTGATCATTTCGCTGATCATGGATGCTGGCCCTGCCGCATAGCCCATACGCCAGCCTGTCATGGCGAAAGATTTGGAAAAACCATCAAGAGTCAGGGTCTTTTCGTAGTATTTGCCAATGCTCTCAAATTCATGATGATAATCGTAATCGTGGTATATCTCATCTGAAATGACAACAAGATTGTGTTTTTTTGCAATTTCTGCAATCTCTTTTATATCCCTGGCTTTGCACATAATTCCCGTTGGGTTGGCCGGGCTATTTATAATGAGGGCCTTGGTTTTTTTTGTAATGTGGGGCTCGATACGTGCAGCCGTTAATTGAAAATCGGGATAGGTATCAATAAAAATGGATTTGCCGCCGCAGAAGTTCACTAAATGCTTATAGCTTACAAAGGCAGGGTCGGGTATGAGCACTTCATCATCAGGATTAATCAGCACCATGAAAACGAGCGTCAGTGCCCCTGATACTCCCGACGTAATTATAATATCTTCTGCGTTTACACCTCGTTGCTCCTGAAGCCGTTTGAGTAATCCATTGCGGAGTTCTGCAATACCTTGTGTAACGGTATATTTATTGGCGCCATCCTCTATGGCTTTCATGGCGACCATTTTTATCTCCTCAGGAACATCAAAATCCGGCTGACCTATGCTGAGGTTCACCGGATTTTGCATTTTTTGCGCCAGATCAAAGACTTTTCTTATTCCTGAGGAGTCGATTTTCGACATCCTGTGAGCGATCATTATTTCTTGGCCTTTTCCTTACCGGCAGCTGCGGCTGTTTTACTGCCAGATGCTGAAGGTGTTCCTTCTGCAGCTGCTGCGCCTTCAGCTTTCGACTCTTTTTTCTCTGATTTAGCCTTTCGTTTTATCTTAATCGTTTTCACTTTGGGGATGCCAAAAACAGACATTGCAGGATTCCATTTTCCCTCTGCCTTCAGCAACTTAATACGCTCGACCTTGGTAAATACATTTCTTGGCCTTACTAACTTGCCCGTTGTTCTCAAGCTTTTATCAATACTCATGTTTCCTCCTAAAGTCTATCTCATACGGATGGGATAACATCCCTCAAATTGTCTTTTGTTTTGATATTTAAACTCGGTAATTTTTTTTTGCGTTGTGAGCAAATCAGCGCTGCCAGCTTCCTCAAATTCACCGACACAAATAAAGATTTCCTTACCGGTATTTACGATAAAAGCATCGTGGCCGGCGATATCCTGAATTGTTTTTGCCATGGCTTTTGCCTTTTCTATATTTTCTTTGGTATTTTTGTAAGAAACCACACGCAAAGTCCATGTATCTTTGATAATCGGCTTCGGTTGTTCACTCTGTTTTTCTGCCTGGGGTGGAGCAGGCTTTGTTGCTGACTTTTGTGGGACATCTTCAGGTACCGATTGATGAAAGACGGGTTTTTTTGCATCCTGCGGCTCTATCGTTTCCAGCCATTCTTCAGTCTGACTCAGGATACCTTTATGATATCCAACTTTGTGCCCAATGAAAAAACATGCTATCGAGAGAAAAGTTGCTGCAATAGCCCCAATAATCAGTGTCTCTTGTCTTACGACCACCTCATCCTTGCGTAAAGGACGCTCTTGCTTCAGGGGAGCAAAAACGGGCTTATTTACTGTTTTGTTTTCCTTCAGAAACTGGCCTTCTCCACTTGTCTTTTTGATCCAGCCCAGCGGGTCTTGCACTGGCGCAGGTTTGGTGTCAGATTTTTCATCGTGGTTGAATGGCTTTGGTTGATGGCTTTCTTCTGTTGTTTCCTCTTGAGGTTGAACTTCACTTTTTTGTGCATTTTCTACCTTCTGCATCGGTTTAAATATCTCAAAAAACTCCCTCGAATCACTTCCTTTCGTCATAAATTTTCCACTCCATGCTTAGGATGTTTTCCTGAATTCGTAAGAATCTATTATTATGGGAGTTGTACCAAAGCATCACTTTCTTGTGGAATTTTATACGAGACACATGATAAAGTCAAGTGATTTATATCTTTAAAACATAATTCGTTGACAGAGGTATAAATTGTGATATACTAAATTCCGTTGGTAAAGTTACCGTAAAAGTACAAAAAAAACCGAACCAAACATTTTTGTACTTCTCAGCAAGCCATGGTAGGCTAGAGCAGGTTTTAAAGGTATCTGATGGTGACTGTACGGTACTCTCTATGATATCCATTAAAGAAAATATTGAAAAGCTTCGTGACATAATACGATACCACGACAGAAAATACTACGTAGAAAATAACCCGGAGATTACTGATTATGAATATGATCAACGTATAAAAGAATTACAGCAACTCGAAAAGGCACACCCACACCTTATTACCTCAGATTCTCCTACCCAGCGAGTTGGGGGAGAACCCCTTACGCAGTTTCCCACGATTAGCCATAAAATTCCCATGCTGAGTATCGACAATACTTATTCAGATAAGGAATTGAGAGAATTTGATCGGCGCATAAAGAGGATGGCAGGTATTGACGTTCATCAGGATATTGAATACGTTGTTGAATTAAAGATTGATGGAGTTGCGGTCACGCTTTGGTATGAAAAGGGCTTGTTTGCGTGGGGGGCCACCAGGGGTGATGGTTTTAGGGGTGATGATGTAACAGCAAATTTAAGAACGGTTCGGCAAATTCCGCTGAAATTAAAATCTGTTGAGGGAAGGCAGGAAATCCCGCCTGTTTTAGAGATTCGGGGAGAGATTTATCTTCCCAACAAAGAATTCCAGAGGCTGAATGAGGAACGGGAAGAATCGGGCGAGCCGCAATTCGCCAATCCCAGAAATGCTGCTGCAGGTACCCTGAAACTGCTCGACTCCCGTGTTACAGCGAAAAGGCGTTTATGCATATTTGCTTATGCGGCTGGATACGTTGAGGGCTGTGAACTCAAAACTCACCTGCAGTGCCTGGAACTGATTCACTGTTTTGGGCTGCCTGTGAATCCGCATACCCGCGTATGCGAGAATATCGCATCGGTTATTCAGTATTGCAACGAGTGGGACAAGAAACGGAACGATCTTGATTATCTGGTAGATGGCATGGTTATCAAGGTTAATTCTCTTCTCCTGCATGAGCAATTAGGCGCTACGAGCAAGGCTCCGCGCTGGGTGATTTCTTACAAATACCAGCCCGAACAGGCGGTTACAAATATTGAGGAGATTGTCACGCAGGTTGGGAAGACCGGAACGATAACACCCGTTGCAAATCTTTCCCCGGTTCTTCTTGCAGGCACAATGGTCAGTCGTGCTACGCTTCATAATTTTGAAGAGATTTCCCGAAAGGATATACGGGCAGGAGACCATGTGATAGTGCAAAAGGCCGGGGAGATTATTCCGCAGGTCGTCTCCGTAGTAAAAGAAAAACGGAATGGTACGGAACGGATTTTTCAAGAACCGGCGTTTTGTCCTGAATGTAAGGGCGTCGTCCGGAAAGATGGCGTGTACCTGCGCTGCCACAATCCTTTTTGCCGGGCACAGGCGAAAAGGCGTATTCAATACTTTGCAAGCCGCCACGCCATGGATATAGAAGGGTTTGGTCCAGCACTTGTTGAACAATTGGTTGACAAAGGATTTTTAAAAGATTATGCTGATATTTATCATCTCCGGCACCACGATTTGGTAAATTTAGAACGGATGGGCAAAAAATCAGCCTCAAACGTGATGGGTGCTATAGGGGAAAGCAAACAACGGAATTTAGAACGATTAATTTGTGGCCTGGGGATACCTAATGTAGGTATTCATACGGCAGAAGTCTTGTCGGAACACTTCGATACACTCGATACGTTAGCACAGGCAACTCTGGAAGAATTGGAAGGGATTTATGAAATAGGACCGGTAGTTGCCAAGAGCATCCTTGAGTTTTTTCAGGACAAACACACGCAGGGAATTATCGAAAGACTGAAGGAGTCTGGTGTTAATGTCAGAAAACAAACCATTCAGCAATCAGGAAAAAACACAAAAATTGCCGGAAAATCTTTTCTCATTACCGGCACCTTGCAAAACTATTCCCGCAAGGAAGCGGAGACGCTGATCAAACGGCAGGGAGGCCGGATCGTATCACAGATAAGCAAAAAAACCAATTATCTTATCGTAGGAGAAGACCCGGGCTCCAAACTTGATAATGCCCGGGTGTTCAATGTCCCGATCCTGGATGAAGAAGCCTTTGAAAAAATGATACAATAATGGGCCGTAATAAAAAAAGAGGTTGTTTTTAACACGTGATCTATAATACAAAGGAATAATTCCCATGGAAAAACTCATAAAAGATGCCCTGAAATCGGTAAAGGCTGATTATGTTGAAATAAGAGTTCAGGAAGGTGTTAACACAGGAATTACGTACGTAGGGAAAGAACTTGAAAATATCGGTGAAAATAATTCCTTTGGCGGGTGTGTGCGGGCATCGGTTAGAGGAGGCTGGGGATTTGTAGCCTTTAATGATATTGCGAATCTTTCAAGATATGTGGAAATAGCTTGCGAACAAGCCCAATTTGTCGGGAAGGAGAAGAGCCTGCTTGCTCCCGTACCGGTAATCCATGATTTTGTGAAGACAAAGGTGGAAATAGACCCTGCCGATATCTCTTTAACGGATAAACAGGCTATTTGTAATGCCTATAACAATATAATCCTCTCGTCGAAGCAGATACAAACCTCGAATGTGCGGTATCTTGATTCTCACGGAACGGTATATTTTGCCAATACGGAAGGTAGTTTTATTGTGCAGGAAACGATTTTTTGTGGCATTTCATTGCTTGCCATGGCGAGGGACGGTATGAATATACAACAGGCCTATCATTCGGTTGGTGATTTGCGCGGATTCAGCAATGTCCAGCATATGGAAAATAGATGTCAGGAAGTAACAAAACGTGCGATTGATCAGCTTACTGCAAAGCCGGTAATGGGGGGTAAATATACCGTTATTGTCGATCCAAAACTTTGTGGTGTCTTTGTTCATGAGGCGTTCGGACATCTCAGCGAGGCGGATTTCATTTATGAAAACAAGAAGATGCGGGAGATTATGACACTCGGGAAACGCTTTGGAATTGACACCCTTTCCATTGTGGATGATGGGTCTCTGGTGGGTGAAGCGGGGTACGATAAATATGATAATGAAGGTACCCCGACGCAAAAAACATATCTTATAAAAGATGGTGTCCTGGCAAGTCGCCTCCATTCGCGGGAAACAGCTGCAAAGATGCAGGAAAAGCCGACTGGCAATGCACGGGCAATAGGGTATGGCCATGCACCCATCGTACGCATGACCAATACCTATATGGAGCCCCGCGATTACACCTTTCAGAAAATGCTCTCTGAGGTGGATAACGGTATTTATGCCATTGGATCCCTGGGAGGACAGACAAACATGGAAATGTTTACCTTCAGCGCTGAAGAGGCTTATATGATAAGAAACGGGAAGTTGCAGGAAAAGGTGCGGGATGTTGTTCTTACGGGAAATGTGTTTGAGACGCTGATGAATATTGATGCTATTGGAAACGATCTTGAAATTTACGGAGGTCTTGGGGGATGCGGCAAAGGCGGGCAATCGCCGCTGCGGGTCAGCGATGGCGGTCCGCACGTTCGTATACGGAACGTTGTTGTCGGGGGGAGATAATGACCAATCAACTCCCTTCTGTCAACAGGCGGGTCTCTCTAATCTCAAAGAACAACAATCGCGTTCATACGCAATTCCTTAACCGGACAACACTGATAACAAATCAATCTTCGATAAAAACATGGAGCATCTTAGCCCTACTATTTCCTCACGATTCTGAGTTGTCCTGAAGTGTGGTACATTTCAGCCCTATTCTGGAGCGGGAACTATTGAGAATTCTGGACAGAACGAGTTGGAAAAGATAAAACACGAAGCATGAAAATCGTGGTCAGCCCTGTCATGGTTGGTTATTTTTACTAAGACTTGTCCCTGCATGTTTTGAGCAGGGAACATCATAATTAACTTTGGAAAATACGATAAGACATTCCAAAGGCATCGGCAACGGCCTTATTGGTAAGCACTCCCTTTACCATGTTTATTCCCCTTAATATGGCTGGATTCTCCCGGGCTGCACGTTCATATCCCTTGTCAGCGATCTCCCGTGCATAGGGCAAGGTGACGTTGGCCAGTGCATGGGTAGATGTGCATGCCACAGCGCTGGGAATATTCGTCACACAGTAATGGAGGACGTCATCTTCCCGATAAACAGGGTTGCTATGGTTCGTGGGTTTGCTGGTTTCTATGCACCCGCCCTGGTCAATGGCCACATCGACAATCACTGCGCCGGGTTTCATCGTTTGAACCATTTCCTTTGTTACGACATGCGGTGCCCGCGCACCTTCGATCAATACCGCGCCAATAAGCAAATCGGCATCACGCACCTTCTGGCGGATATTTTGGGCATTCGATATGAGCGTAACGACGTTTTTCGGCATAATGTCATCCAGATACCGGAGGCGTCCGGTATTGATATCGAGCATGGTAACCCGTGCGCCAAATCCCGATGCCACCTTGGCGGCATTGGTACCTACGACACCGCCACCAACAATAACCACCTCTGCAGGAGCTACTCCCGGAACTCCGCTCAGCAGTATTCCGCGTCCGAGCATGGGTTTCTCCAGATATTTTGCGCCCTCCTGGATGGACATCCGCCCTGCCACCTCGCTCATGGGTGTCAGGATTGGGTGCTGTCCATGCTCATCCCGTATTGTTTCGTAGGCAATGGCCACTGCCTTTGCCTTCAGTGTCGCATCTGTTAATTGTTTCGATGCGGCAAAGTGGAAAAACGTGAAGACGATCTGCTCTTCCCTCAGCAAAGGATATTCTTCCGGCAAGGGCTCTTTAACCTTCATCACGAGCTGTGCCTTATCATATATTTCCTCCCGTTTAGCAACGAGTTTTGCGCCCGCCCGCTGATATTCCTCGTCAGAGATGCCACTCCCTGAACCAGCGCCCTGTTCTACAATCACCGTGTGACCGCGTTTTAACAACTCTTCTACGCCTGCCGGAACAAGAGCCACCCGATACTCGTCTGATTTCGTTTCTTTTGGTATGCCAATGATCATCTGAATTTTTCTTCAAAAAGAGTATATCATCTGATAAAATTAGTCCTGACTTTTTGCCGCGAATTGGTGCGAATAAGAACACATTCAAGGAAAATTCTTGAAAACGTGTGCCACCGATGCGTGACTCCATAATTCTTTTGTAATCTCTCTGCCAAACGTAGTGTACACAGACGGCAATTTTTGTCAAGTTAAATCAGATTCCCCGATTCAGCCAGAAATTGACGTTGTCCTGGACGAAGGGAGATTAAAAAAACATGAAGACATGCGCCTTTATCACGCTTGGATGCAAGGTGAACCAATATGAGACACAGGCCATCCGTGAATCCCTTGCTGCAAAAGGCTTCGTAGAAACCACCCCTGAACAGGCAGCCGACCTGTACGTAATCAACACCTGCACCGTTACTTCGGCCAGCGATGAAAAATCACGACAACACATCAAAAAGGTTAAAAGGAAGAATCCCCGTGCAACGGTAGTTGTTACGGGTTGTTATGCAGAGGCAGACGCTGAGACAATAAAAAGCATGGAAGGGGTAGACTATGTGATTACCAAGGATAAAGAGGCCTGCCTGGCAGAAATTATCAGCAGGGACACGGTGCACCGCGTCCCTGCTGAAGAATCTATTTATAGTCTTAAGATAAGCCACTTTGCTGGACACACAAGGGCATTCCTTAAGATTGAAGATGGATGCGATATGTATTGCTCCTACTGCATCATCCCTTACGTTCGGGGAGGTATCAAGAGCCGCAGGCCACAGGATATCCTGGAAGAGGCGAAACGACTCATTCAAAATGGCTATCAGGAGATTGTCCTGACAGGAATTCATTTAGGGGCATATGGCAAAGACGTGCAGGGAAAATATCGGTTGCCGGATATTGTTCATATGCTCAGTAATTTGTCAGATCTGGGAAGACTCCGGCTGAGTTCAATCGAGATCAATGAAATAACCACCGATCTTATTGACCTTGTCCGCCACACAAAAAAGATATGCCCCCACTTCCACATTCCGCTGCAAAGCGGCAATGACGTTATTCTCAGGAGGATGAACAGGAAATATAGTTCTTCTCAATACTTAGAGTTATTGGATGGCATTCGTGCGAAAATGCATTTACCCTCCTTTACTACGGATGTCATTGTTGGTTTTCCCGGCGAAAAGGAATCGCACTATCAAAATACCGTGGATCTCTGTGAAAAGGCAGGATTCAGCCGGGTACATATATTCCCTTACAGCGCACGGGAAGGAACCCCGGCTGCAAAGATGACAGACCACTGCCAACCACAAACCATCAGACAAAGAAAGGCACGATTAGAGGTCACGGCAAAAAATTTGGTTTTTTCCTATAAAAAGCAATTCGTAAATTCATGTGCAGAGATACTTGTGGAAGCGGAAAGAGATATCGAAACGAACAAATTATGTGGTTATTCAGAGCGGTATATCAAGGTCTTATTTGATGGCCCGGATACCATCAAAAATTCAATTGTTTCGGTCCGGATAGATGAAATTACCCCTTCCTTTACCATGGGAACTTTGCAATAACTACAAAATGCAAAATGGTTTTTCCTGCTAATCAAGCATATAAAATATCTGAAGCACAAAACAAATAAATTTTCCATCACAGCCATTCCTGTGCTCCTCATTCTTTACAACCCTTCTCCTTTTGATCTGCCAGCCGATGATGTCATACCGCTGGGGGGATAATGTCTATTATCCCCAGAGGCAGAAAAGGTGTTTCTGGAGTGCAAGACGGTAAATCCTGAGGTGCATCCCGTGTACACAAGAAAGGAGGAGAGCACGCAAGGGCATATGTTTGTGGCAATGCTCGCGTACATGATACTCTGAAGGCTACGCAGGGCATGGACGAGTTTTGATCTCACGGCAGAGGAGGGCATCAAACATTGGCAACCCTTTGTTCTATAAAAGGTGCAGGTGAAAGGTCAAAAGGCACATTGTCAGCGGATGTCCCGCCCACGGCAACAATCACCTGAATTGTTAGAGGCACTGCAGATAAAGTTGCCGGAGGCTTTGCTAAACAGGAACCTTCGGGTAGTCACGAAAAAAACTTCTCTCTCAACGAAAAAAACCTTTAAATCAAGCCGTTTATAGCCTTTTTGTTTTTTGACTTGGGGTGAACATTCGCTATAATAAACTTTTAAAGTTTTCTAAAAATGGTTTCCCACTTTCAAATTAACGAGGAGAATATACCATGAAAACAACTTTCTTTATGAGAAGATTTTTTGGTATTGCTTTCATCTTATATCTCTTTCCCTTAGCTACCTTTGGAGAAACTTCTTCTTTTATCGTGAAGGTGTCTCTTTTAAAGGATCGTATTCCTGCCGGTGATCTTATCCCTGTTGTGGTAACCTTCACGGTTGCCCCCAATCATCATATTTACAAGGATCAAGTCAAAGTGGAGAGTGGAGATCCTTCCCGATTTACCATAGCCTCCACAGAACTTCCTGCCGGGAAGATCAAGTATGATCAATTCCTGGAGAGAGAGGTGGAAAATTATGAAGGGCACATAGAAGCAAAGTCATTTGTTCAGGTACCAAGAGAAACACCATCCGGACTTCAGGAGCTAAAGCTTAAGGTGCACTATCAGGGATGCTCGGACAAACTCTGCTTTCCCCCGAAGGTTGAGGAGTTCCTCATCCCCGTCAGGGTAGAGCCTGCTGGTTGGGGCATGCCGGTGTCATCAACGGAAGCCAGACAGTCTCAACCGGTTTCTAAACCTGAGAAGAAATCAGGCGCAACTGGTTTTCAAAAGACCATTGAGAGCCGTGGAATTTTTGTATCGCTCATCCTTATCTTTCTTGCTGGTGTGGGTCTCAGTTTTACCCCATGTGTGTATCCCATGATACCCATTACGGTGGCAGTAATCGGTGGTCAGGCTACGGGCAAACAATCCACAGCCAGGAAACCCCTCGCGGCCTTTTTTCTTTCTCTGGTTTACGTATCGGGTATTGCCATTGTGTATTCTGCCATGGGTGTAGCGGCTGCCTCTACCGGCGCATTGTTTGGTTCTGCCTTGCAGAGTCCATGGGTCATAGGGTTTGTCGTGGTGGTTTTTATCGGACTTGCCTTGAGTATGTTTGGGGTATATTACCTCCGGGTGCCGTCTTTTATTTCAGACCGGCTGGGGACAAAGACAGGAAAGGGTTTTCTCGGCGTCTTTGTTATGGGATTAATATCGGGAATTGTGGCATCGCCTTGTATTGGCCCTGCACTTGCCAGCTTGTTAGTCTATATCGCCAGCACGGGCAACAAATTCCTGGGGTTTTTGATGCTCTTTGTCTTTGCCTGGGGATTAGGCGTACTGCTGATCGTGCTGGGAACCTTCTCCGGAGCCATAAAGTCCCTCCCGAAATCAGGGGGCTGGATGGTGACGGTGGAGAGGATCTTTGGTCTCCTTTTAATCGGGGTTGCGCTGTATTACCTAAGGTTCATTATCTCAGAGAGCGCCTTTATCATAAGTCTGGGACTATTTTTAATCGTGACAGGAGTATTTTCAGGCGGTTTTGACCGGCTGACTCATGAGAGCACTGCCTTTCAACGGGCAAAAAGGGCTTTCGGTCTTATAGCCTTTATCTTTGGGGCTTATTTTCTCGTGGGACATCTCATGATCCGTGGGTTCATTTTACCGCCTTTTTCGACTGTGACTCCTGGTCAATCAGTTGAGGCACAAGAGAAGCTTAGCTGGGTGTATGACGAAAAAGAGGGTCTCAGGCAGGGCAGGGAGAGTGGTAAAACAGTAATCATCGATTTTTGGGCAGAATGGTGCGCAGCGTGCAAGGAATTTGATAAATTTACCTATGCAGACCCTGAAGTTATCAAAGAATCGCGTAGGTTTGTAAATGTTAAGATCGACAGCACCAAAAGTGACGATCCGAAGGTGAAACAGCTTTGGGAGAAGTATCATGTGGTTGGCTTGCCCACGATTGTTTTTATCGGTAAGGATGGAACGGTGATCAGGGACAAAACCGTTACCGGTTTTGTCCCTGCAAAAGAGTTTCTCCAAATTTTGAGAGGTTTGGAGTAATGTTTACCTGAAACATGGAGATCAGGTTTTTTCATAATAGCGTGATAATTGTTCGTTTTTATTAAAGGTTATTTGATTTTCTCCGAAAATAGCATAGCACGTGCAAACAATGATTGTTTTGCTGCCAGCAGGTAATAAAGTAAGGATTTCGGATGAACTTGAATAACCTGTTTCTTTTTTATTGGAATAATTCTTGATTATTATTTGATATCGTTATATGATGTTGCCATTTAAAAATTTATGCAAATAATTGGGCATTGTATCGTATATGGTATCTCCCGACAAAGTATTCTTGTATCAGAAATAAAGAAAAAATTGGGTATAGGCTAAGAAAGGATGGCCAAAAACGAAATTTTTTCTAATCTTTTCAGTGTCTGCCTCCTATTTATGCAAGTTTTTCTTAAAAACCCAATGTGTATTTTTATGCCAACTATATTTGCAAAGAAATAAATAATCAATAAGCCATATAAAATCAAATACATAGGTAAAATTAGTAAAATATTCAGGACTACTGGTACAATTGTTGTTAATAAGGATACTGTATTTTATTGACTTTACTTGAGGGTTCATAATTGTTGATGTGCAGGGGACTATAGAAAATATTTTCGTAAAATTCACTCATGAGTTGGATATTTATCCCATTTAAAATAATAGGCAGTTATACCCACCGGTTTATACGCGAATTAGGGAAGATGACTTGTTTTATTATCTCGTCCTTATTTTGGATGCTCTTCCCGCCCTACCTGTTACAGCGGATTATTAAACAAATCAATTTTGTTGGTGTAAAAACCACCCCTGTTATCGTCCTGACGGGTTCATTTACGGGAATGGTGTTGGCATTACAGACGTATTACGCCCTGGTCAAGTTTGGCGCTGAAGCAAGTCTTGGTCCTGTCGTTGCTTTGTCATTAATACGGGAATTAGGGCCGGTTATTTCGGCTTTAATGGTCACGGGCTGCGCGGGTTCTGCATTAACGGCCGAAATCGGTATTATGAGGATAACCGAACAGATTGATGCCCTTGATGCCATGGCCTTAAACCCTTACAAGTATTTGATTGTGCCGAATATACTGGCAGGCATCCTGTCGCTTCCTCTTTTAAATGCCATCTTTGTTGTGTTGGGTGTCTTTGGAGGATATGCTATAAGCGTAGGACTCATGGACTTGTCCAGCGGTACGTATTTTCAGGGCATTAGAGATTTTATAAAAACCCAGGACATTCTTGAGGGTCTGTACAAATCTTTAAGCTTTGGTTTTTTAATAACATGGATCAGCTGTTACAAGGGCTATTATACGAGATATGGGGCTGAAGGTGTCAGCAAGGCAACTATTCAATCAGTAGTGCTTTCCTCAGTTTTGATCCTGATATGGGATTATTTTATGACTTCTATAATGATACTTTAGTGACTAGCTATGATTAAGGTTGTTGATTTGTTTAAAAGTTTTAAGGGTCATGAGGTACTCAGCGGCGTCAACTTGACGATAGCAGGCGGAGATTCCACAGCGTTAATTGGAGGTAGTGGGCAAGGAAAATCAATATTATTAAAGCATATTATTGGTCTTTTGAGGCCTGACAAGGGCGCGGTGTTGATAGATAATCAGGATATCAGTAAGCTGAGAAGAAGGCCTCTCAAACAATTAAAAGAACGATTTGGTATTGTTTTTCAGGGCGGTGCGCTTTTTGATTCACTTACCGTATTTGATAATGTTGCGTTTCCGCTCAGGGAAAAGACCAGGCTGAAAGAGCCGGTAATCAGGAACAAGGTGCTTGACGAGCTATCCCGGGTAGGTCTCTCAGGTGCGGAGAAGAAATATCCGTCAGAAATAAGCGGAGGCATGAAAAAACGAGTGGCCCTGGCCCGTTGTCTCATTATGAATCCAGAGATAGTTCTTTTTGATGAACCAACAGCCGGACTGGACCCGTTAATAGGCAAAGCTATCCACAGAATGATCTGGGAGTGCCAGAAGAGTTGCAAGTTTACTGCCATTATTGTAACCCATGAGATTCCAGCAATTTTCTCTATTGTCGATTCTATTGCTATGCTATACAACGGAAAAATTATTTTTACGGGGACTCCGGAAGAAATAAAGGCCTCTCAGGATCCTGTGGTTCATCAATTCATTCATGGGGAATTGGAAGGCCCTATTTCTCTAAAATAATATATCCCAATATTCGAAAAGGTGACAAAATGAAGAAATTTGATGTGGAAATAGTCGTTGGTATCTTTGTTTTTGTTGGAGTGCTTTGTTTGATTTTTATTTCGGTAAAGCTCGGAAAGATTGATCTGATCGGGGGGCATTATTACCCGGTAAAGGCCGTCTTTAGCACCGTCAAGGGACTTAAAAAGAATACCGAGGTAGAAATAGCAGGAGTCTCCGTGGGTAAGGTCGATACTATTAAACTCATTGATTATGAGGCTGTTGTTAGCTTAAGTATTCTGGATGATGTAAAACTCCAGGATGATGCGATTGCCTCTATTCGCACCAAAGGGCTTCTTGGGGAAAAGTACGTGGAGATAACGCCGGGTGGGTCGGATAAGCTATTACAGCCTGGAGATACCTTGCATGAAACAGAACCGCCAATTGATTTGGAAAAATTAATAGGAAATTTTGTCTTTGGAAAGGTAAAGGAATAAGGAAATGAACAAGAAAAAAGTGATGTCTTCAATTTTTTATGGAGTTGTTTTGTTGATAGGCATGTCTTCTTTCCTGTGGGCTGATGAAAACCCAGGAACCCTTGTCATGGAAACAATCGACAGAGGCTTGGCGGTTTTGAAAGATCCTTCCCTGAAAGGAGCGGAAAAGTCACAGGAACGCAAACAAAGGTTATGGAAAGAAATCTCTCCCATCTTTAATTTTGAAGAAATGTCCAAAAGGGCACTTGGTCAGCACTGGAAAAAACGTTCTCCAGAAGAGAAGAAAGAATTTGTGGATCTCTTTGCAAATATCCTGAAAGATGCCTATATCGGCAAAACCGATACCTATTCCGGCGAAAAGATTGTTTTTGTTAAGGACAAACAAGACGATAAAGATTATGCCAGTGTCCAGACCAAAATCATTACGAATACCGGAGCGGTTATACTGGTAGAATATCGTATGCTCAGCAACGCAGGAAAGTGGCAGATTTATGATGTAATCATTGAAGGGGTGAGTCTAGTCAATAATTACCGCAGCCAGTTTAACACCATCCTGATGAAATCATCCTATAAAGAACTTGTACAAAAAATAAAAGAGAAAAGCGGCAAAGAAACAACCTAAAGAAACTTCACAATACATGGCAAAGCTTATTGTCAATCTAAGAAAGGTCAAACGATGAGAAGATGTGTAGTTGGGACGCTGTTTTTTAGTTTAACAGCATTTTTTTTGGTGACAATGTTATATGCTGAAAATATGCCAATAACTACTTCTGAAGAATTAGCGGATGAGAAATTGAGTGAAGACAGCGTTTCCGACAAAGACATTGCGGTGACCGATACTGAGGCGGAATCAGACGAGACAGGGCAATACGGGATGGAAGCAGAGACGCCTCTGGTAAAAGACACCCTTCAGCCCTTTAACAGAGCCATGTTTGCCTTCAATGACAAGGCTTTTCATTATTTTTTTAAACCCATATACACTGGGTATAATTCTATGATACCTGTCCAGGCGCGGGTAAGCGTTAGAAATTTTTATACAAATATAAGGATGCCCGTCCGTTTTTTTAATTGCCTCTTCCAGTCTAATTTTAAAGGCGCAGGTACGGAAATGTTGCGTTTCGTCATTAATAGCACGGTTGGGGTAGCGGGGTTTCTCGATCCTGCAAAATCAAAATTTCACCTGGAGAAGCAGGAGAGAGACTTTGGTCAGACTCTTGGGAAATACAAGATGGAATCTGGCACGTATATCGTGTGGCCTTTTCTCGGCCCATCAAATACCCGCGATACCATAGGGCTTGTAGGTGATACCGTGCTGGATCCCTTAACATGGGTTTCCTGGTTTTTCCTCAAACCTATTGAGGGTGTGGGGAATTATACCTATGAGTCTGTCAACAAACTTTCCATCGATACAGGTGATACGTATGAGAGTGTAACAAAACCGGCTATTGATCCCTATACCGCACTTCAGGATGCTTATCTGCAAAACCGGATGAAGAGGATAAAGGAGTAAGCCAGGTAATTATAGATTGGAACTCGCAGAGACGTCGGCTTTACATTTTTTTCCGATTTTATTTTCTGTGCCGTTCAAAAGCCTTCTGATGTTTGATTTATGGCGTATAATAAGGAACACAGAGATGAATAGGGAAAATACGGTCAAATAAAGCCCTTGTCCAAAAGGATCATTGCGAAGCATTATTATGCATATGACTAACACGATTGAACTGAGCATGGAGCCTAAAGAAATATAGCGGGATATATACACTATCAACAGCCAGACGGCAGCAGAAATAACGAGTGGAAGTGGCGCTAACCACAAAAATACCCCGCAACTCGTTGCCGCAGCCTTTCCTCCCTTAAAACCAAGAAACAGGGGGAATGTATGGCCGCATATCGCACTTGCTCCACAGAATATCACGGATAGGCTATGCTCATGTCCTGCAAAATAATGCTCAAAGATGAATACCGGGAGAAACCCTTTCAGCATGTCTAAAATGAATACCAATATGCCATAGGGTTTGCCCATAACCCTGGTAACGTTTGTTGCCCCCGGATTACCGCTGCCAACTTGCCGGATATCAATACCTTTTACCATCTTAACGATGAGAAATCCGAAAGGGATGCTGCCAATGAAATATGAAATAACTGGGCCTAAAATATCTTGTATGAACACAGGTAAAACCCTTTCTTGTTTTTATGGGATTTTGTTAAAAAGACGTGATGTATGCCACCAGAGTTTATGGAACGCATGCCGGGAATGGTGCCGACGGGCGTAATTTTTCCAATCTTTATCAAGTACATTACCGCAGAGCATATACGATCGAAAAAACCGAATCTTGTCAGCCCGGGAAATGGAGCCCATTTTTTCATACAAAGACGTATTGGTTCTGCATGACAACCATCGGAGTTTCTCTACGGATCGGTCAAGACGCAGGAGGTTTTCCATGCGCTTATCAATGTCAAGCTTCTCGACAACCACGGATTTATCCAGGTCTATAATATACGCATGAAACTCTCCGGTTGCATTGCGTTTCACGAGGATATTTTTCAGATGTAAGTCTGCATGAAATATTCCGGCATCGTGCATATCACTCAAAAGCCTTGCCAACACAAGGATGATAGGCTTCTTAAATCTTTTGATGAATATCAGGGAAGATTCTGTTATCAACTGGATAAGGTCAACCGCATCAGGGATTTCCCTGGAGATAAAGTCTGCCTTATAAAACAAACCCCACAATCTTCTCTTGATTACGGCAACTACTTCCGCAGATGGGACGTCTTTTTGTAGGGCAATTTCGTTGACCGCTACTTCATTGACCGGTCTTTTCTCATTATAAAAGATACCGCCCAAAAGTTTACCGAATAGGCCACCATGCCGGTAGTTTCGGATAATAAACCTTTCCCTGTTGTTTCCGGAGACAGGAATAGTTAAATACGTCCCTCTTCCAAATTTTACCGTACCAGTCTCTTTCTTGCTATCTTCAAAAGCTTTCGGATGAAAAGCCATAGTGAAGAGAATTTCTTTATACTGGTCTTTTACCAATAAAGTTGTATTTCCTTCTTTCACCACGGAAAAAGCTGGTAATGCCATGGACTTCGGTAACATAAGCGTTATTATTTAAGGAAAAAAACCATTCATCGGCATGCCGTCTTTGGAAAACTGCTTTGCAGAAGATTATATATCGGCACGGAAATGAATACAAACGCAATTTTTGTTACAAAGATGAAAAGACAATTCGATAATATCAGGAATATTCTGGTTGTACGGTTGGGCGCCATGGGTGATATTGTTCACGTTATGCCTTCTGTAATAAACTTGAGGCGGGCATTTCCCGCCGCCTCTATTGCATGGCTTGTGGAGGACAAAGTAAAAGACCTGGTTGAAGCGCTTCCGGGAGTAGATGAAGTCATTGTCTTTCCCAGAAAAAAATGGCAAACGGCCCTGCGGCATCCGCATAAATATTTTAAGATAGCTGCAGAATTGCGTACGTTTTTACGGAAATTAAGGGGAAGGGAATATGACGTTGCTTTCGATTTTCATGGTAATTTCAAAAGCGGGCTTTTGGCTTATCTGAGTAGTGCAAAGACACGGGTTGGTTTTTCTAAAGGATATTGCAAGGAAGGAAATTTTATTTTTACTAATATACGGATTCAGCCACAACAAAAGAAGATGCACAGGATTGACAAATATTTCAGCCTTCTGCAGGGCATGGGTATAACGGCATGCTACCAGAGGCCGGTATTTTCGATTTCAGATAGCGACCGCCTTTCTATAAAGGATTTTATTTCCCGGCATCATCTTCAGGAAAAGCTTATTGCGGTACTTCATCCGGGAACCAGCATGTTTGGTAAATATAAACGCTGGCCGCCTGAAAACTACGCCTTTCTTGCGGACAAATTAATAAAAGAAATGAACTATGCGGTTGTCTTTACCTGGAGTGCACAGGAATACACCCTTGTAAAAGATATTCTTTCTTTCATGCAGTATCATGATCATGCCACGATTGCATGCAGGACTGCATCACTAAAACAACTAATAGCCTTATTGCAATATGCACATCTTTTTATTGGCGGGGATACAGGGCCCACCCATCTTGCTTCGTGTATGGGAATACCCACCATCGCAATTTTTGGACCTAAGGATCCTTCCCTTTATGCTCCTTACGATGATAATGCCCTAGTGGTAAGAAAAGACATGCCTTGTAGCCCTTGCGAGAAACGAACCTGTGATCATGTTACCTGCGTCTCTTCTATTACCCCGGAGGATGTCTTTCAGGCGGTTCTTGAGTTACTGAAATTACCGTCGACCTCAGATGCGAAATGACCGGTATCTGACGTTGTCATAAGGGCAAAAAGAACGGAATAGTACCAAATAGGTGTGGAATGAAGAATCTGCAGAAAAGAAGATTGACTTTTTCAATATCGCTTGATAATATAATTTTTCTCTACTACTCGCGATAATTAATAAAAGGAGCTTGTCAATTGTGGAACCTGTGGGTATCTTTGATTCAATAAAAACCCTCATGGATGAGGTTGAAACGCGATTCCATAAAGAATTGCAACCGAGCAACAATTCTTTAGCCGATCTCATTATTCACATCAGCAAATATAAAGGGAAACGGTTACGGCCTGCCTTGGTATTATTGTCAGGAAAATGTGCAGGAAATGTTGTCCCGCAGCATGTAGACATTGCCGTAGTCGTGGAAATGGTTCATACTGCAACCCTTGTTCATGATGATATTATCGACGAAGCCGCGATGAGGCGGCACGTTGAAAGCATTAATTCAAAATGGGGAAGAGAAATTTCCATTCTCTTTGGAGACTACCTGTTTTCCAGAGGATTTACCATATTGTCATCCCTTGATTCTCAAATTGCAACCCTTCTGCTTTCTCAGACGGTAAATGTCATGTCGGAGGGTGAACTTATCCAATTGCAAAGGCGATATGATATCGGCTTGAACGAAAATGATTATTTTGACATTATCGAGAGAAAGACAGCTTCATTATGCGCTGCTAGCTGCCGTTTAGGGGCCGTGTTTGCCGGAGCAAATCGCAAAGTTTCTGAAATGTTGTCCACGTATGGTTTAAAGATTGGTATGGCATTTCAGATTGTGGATGATTGTCTTGACGTGATGGGCACGGAAGAAGAAATTGGAAAGTCGTTAAACACAGATATCCAGAAAGGCAAGCTTACATTACCACTCATCCGCTTGGTGAACCAGCTTCCTAAGAATAAGCTTGAATCGGCCAGGGAATTGATATTTCAGCATGACGCAAAAGAGACAAAGAGCGCTATTATGGAGTTGTTAACAGAACATGATGCGGTAGAATATGCATTTACTACTGCTAAAAATATGGTAAAACAGGCTCAGGAGGAAATTGCCCCGCTCCCTGAATCTCAATACAAAATGACACTCATGGAGCTGGCTGATTACATTGTTACAAGACGGATATAAAAGGGAAAGATGAATATGATTAGTATGCCAGGCGGTTGGGAGTGGATAGTAATTGGCATCATTGTTTTTGTGGTATTTGGCAGGAGACTTCCGAATATCATGAAGAATGCAGGAAAAAGCTATGCAAATCTCCGGCAAGGTTTTAAAGGTGTAGGGAAAGAAATCAAAGAGGTCAAAGAAATTAAGGATAACATCGATACAATAACGAAACTAAAAATAGGTTAACGACACGTCGCTATTCTTCATTTTTCATAGCAGTGAAGCTAAATTTCATTCCATCTCCAGCAGCAATAATCTTTCGTCCCGTTTCTTGAGATAATCTTTCAGCAACGATACGAGGTTGTGCCTTAATCATTGTCATGCCAAAATGGTTCAATATCGTTACTTTCGGCTTCAGGATTCTGACAATTTCTTTCACATCCGCAACACTGAGGTGATAAAGCCAGCTTTTCATATCTTTATCCACGGTATAACGAACTACGTTAACAATGAGAATCTCCCCCGTATAATGCTTTAATAATTCCGGGAAATAGCGGGTATCCACAATCAATGAAATCGTATAGTCCTGAGTAAAGAAATTTATACCGTATGTCTCACTTGGATGTTGATGCCTCAGGGGTGTTTCGAAAGATACCGTATCAGTAAGTTTATATCTGCCGCCCTCTCTGATGATTTCTATCTGTGGGATATAGCTTCTTACATATTGAAAAACTACAGGGTCTTCTCTTAAGGCATCTTCAGGCGTATAAAGGGTGCCTCGCTTCTTAAACCCTCCCTCGGTCATCGCTTCGATCATGACATTCACATCAGCGGCATGATCAAGGTGTCGATGGGTAAGAATAATGGCATCCAGTTTCATAGGGTCCATCTTCGGTCTGCTTGAAATGCACCTGACCAGACATCCCGGCCCGGGATCGACCAACACGTTACAACCCTGAAGGGAATACCACATCCCTCCTGACGCACGCAGTTGTTTGGACACGACAATCCTGGCGCCAGCCGTACCAAGAAATTTCACAAAATCCGTTTCAGGAGTATTTTCCATATTTAATAATAACGCTAAGAGTTTTGCTTGAATATGCAATTCAATAGGTTTGTAAGAGAGACAGGAAGTCCCTTTTTAAGGATTGTTTGCTGATATAATTATGATAGCAGTTTACCAGAAGAAATCAATACAAAATCATTCAATAAAGAGGCGTAAATACGTATTAAAATCCTTCAAAGTCTAAAGTTTCACAACTTGACCCGCTCTCTCACCTGGTAAAAAAACATATCAAGGTGGGAGATGAAAGAAGCAAGATCTGTCTTGCCCTGAATGCCTTAAACTACCGAGAAATCAAAGAAATATAAGTAGACAAGAATCCATAAAAATACCGTAAAATCCTAAATAAATAATTGACTAATCCATGATAGGTATGATATAGTCACACGCTACACACATTGCCCATGAAAAGGTTTGTTCTCGATAGGTGATTGGGGAAG
>JAJTXE010000002.1:565209-572662 GCA_021463795.1 Candidatus Brocadia sp.
CCTGACGTAAGTGCATTTTCTATCATACAGCCACTCAGCCTGGTATCTCTGCCTATAATGAGCTTAGGCCGCGTCTTCCCGTATTTTTCCTTGAATGCATGAGCCGTGGCCTTCCCTATGTTCACCACAAGTTCAGGCGTCATGGGGAATCTATTTGCTATACCTCGTATGCCGTCTGTTCCGAATAATTTTTTCATAGCTAATTTTTTTTGCCCATTCTTTTTCTATGGCTTTTTGTACAAACTGGTTTAGCGATAATCCTCTCCTGATAGCCTATGCAACTGCGTTCCTGTGTATTGCCGGGAATATACGGACATTAAAACTGCTCTTAGATGATTTTAAGGGTTCTTTGCCCGTTTTTTACAAAGAGTGATATAGTCATTTACTTCCGCATGGAATGCCTTTGTCAGGTGCTGAGTAGTTCGTGTTACATTAAGTATCGAATTTTATCATTATATTGCGCTTAACAGGAGTCTTTCTTCTATGGCCAATAACATGTTATTTCGCGACATAACAGATGTCAAGGGTAATTGATAAGGTTATGATGAGAATCGAAAGATGTTTTTCAGTATAAGGGGGGAGAGGCAAAGGTGTTAAATTGAAAAAACAGTGAGATACAATAAGCGTAAAGATATAATAAAATGTAATCACGACACAGACAAAATTGGTTTTTTGTCTATGTCTAATACCTTCTTGAGCTGGTTCGTTGACTCCATGCCCTTTTTACTATTCCATCATCGTCTTCATCGTAAATTTCACCCACAACTTCTTCTAAAATATCTTCCAGGGTTATAATGCCGAGCGACCGGGTACCTTGACGTACAATTGCCATGTGAATTCGATTCCCCTGAAAACTTTTGAGTATCCTGACGATGGATTCATTCACATCAACAAAATATGGTTTTCGGAGTAAACCGTTTATAGAAAATTCTGTTTTGGTGTCCATCATGGCAACAAATTCTTTTGTGTGAAGGATACCCACTATTTGTGGTTCTGCTTCATCAGATACGACAGGAATCCTTGTATGTCCGCAGGCAATAATAGTTTTTAATATTTCCTCTTTACTCATAGAACTACGAATGGTAATAACCTTGTGAAAGGGAAGCATAACTTCAGATGCCCTCTTAAAATGCAGGGCAAATAAATTTACCAGGTAATCCCGGTGAAATGGATGCAATGATTTCAGGGACAGTTCTGAAACCGTTTCTTCAGAAGAAGGAGTGAGACGAATCCCTATAAGGAAGAGAAATTTTATTGTTAATTTTTCAAGGATATGAACTAAAGGCGACGCGATCTTTGTCGTAAGAAGTAACAAGCGACTGGAGAACAAAGACACCCCTTCAGGATAACGGATAGCGATAGCTTTGGGTACAAGTTCTCCAATTACCACGGTAAACAGGGTAAGTGGAATGACGAAAAGCACGATTGCAAGGATTTCAGCCGATGTGCCTGAGACGTGGAGCAATTTCTTCAGGTAGGGAAGAAGGGATGACGCAACTTCTGCACCCCCCACTGCAGCAGATGATATTCCAACCAGGGTGATTCCAACCTGAATAACGGCAAATGTCCTTTCCGGGCGTTCCTTAAGAATGATAAATATTTTTGCAGCGGTATTACCTTTAGAGGCCATATCTCGTAAAAGGGGCACATTAGCAGAAGCAAATGCCATCTCCATACATGAAAATATGCCATTAAAAAAGACTAATACGATTACTATAATCCATTCCATGGTGTGTTTACTGAAAGGTAAGAGATTTGCGTAATATAAAACACTCAGGAGCCACAGTAAATGTAATTAGGCTGTCTGTGGCAGCGACTTTAAGTTTCTCTCATTGTAGGGCGACCAGCCTGTCGCCCTACATAAGTCAAAAAGATTGAAATTCCTGTATATTTTAGTTAGGTCTTCGACGACGCCCCCCCGTTTCCCCCCGTAAACTGGGGGATTATGGAGGGGAATTGAAATTCCTATACTTGAACTTTGTGTGGTCAGATAGACCGGATTACAAAAGATGCTATCAGAAAGTTCGTTTTTTTGCAAAAAGCATGGTTATTTGCTTTTTATCTGCAAATATCGTGCAATGCCGTTTCGTGTAATGAGACCGGTTAGCTTGCCATTTTCCATAACGATGATCCTCCCTTTGTCCTCTTTAATCATTAACTCAAGTGCCCGCATGGCGTCAGAATCGGGAGTTACTTCCCATTTTTTATTATGGGGAATCAGAATATCTGAAATCTTTACCTTCTTCCAATCTGTCCGTGGAACATCTTTGATCTCTTTAAGGGTTATAATGCCAAGAAATTTTTCTTCATCCACAACAGGAAAACCGCCGTATCCATATCTCAGAAAATATTTATCTACCGCTTCATCGATAGGAAGTGATGGAGCAACAGTTACAAGATTCACCGCCATGACATTTTTGACCTTGATCGTTGAGAGTGCCTCATGAAGGTTCGCCTGTTGTTGGCTAGACTGAGCCGCCATGTAAAGGAACCATCCGATAAGCAACATCCACAATCCACCGGAGGAACCAGAAAAAATCAAAAATAAACCAAAAAAGAGAAAGAATAGGGCGATTCGTTGCCCGAAAACAGAGGCCTTTTGGGTAGCATAAAAAAAGTCCTTTGTCCTGCTCCATAGCGCTGCCCTGAGTATCCTGCCTCCGTCCATGGGAAAGCCCGGAATGAGGTTAAAAGCACCAAGGATAAAATTAATGCGTGCAAGGTAAGAAAAAAGCGCAACGAGTCCACCGGTGAAATATATTGCCATCAGAAAAAAAATGCCAGATAAGAGAAAACTCGAAATGGGTCCGGCGATGGCGATTCTGAACTCCGCCTTTGGATGGGGCGGCTCACCTTTCATTTGTGCAACGCCTCCAAAGATGAACAGAGTAATGCTGGTAATAGAAACATGATACTTTCTGGCGATATACGAATGGGAAAGCTCATGGAAGGAGACGGAAGCAAAAAGCAGCAGAGACGCCAGTGTGCCTTTAATCCAATAAGCGGCTACGGGAAGATCTGGCGCTGCCTTCGGGAAATAACGAGTAGACAAGGACCACGTTATCAAACCAAAGACGATAAACCACGAGAAATGCACCCGTAAGGGTATGCCCATGACCGTCGCAATTTTCCATGTTCCCTGAGTCAGCGTATTGTTCATTTTACAACCTCCTTAATCTCTCCGTAAACGGAGGGAAAGTCACCGAAAACCTAACTAAATGTACGGGAATTCCAATCTTTTTGACCCACGCAGAGCGACCAGTCTGGTCGCCTGTTATCCTAATGGTGTTCTGCGGCGTCATTTTGGCAACACCCAATATCCATGACGATGGTTACGACAATGGGAAGTCCCTTTCGTATTACCGCAATGAATTTTTCAGAGGAAATTGATTCACCGTTAAGCATGGCTTCTTCAATCTGCAAGTCATACGTTTTGATCAATCTCATGCCAGACGGCACCTTAGTGCCGGAGGCAAGGAAGGCAATGTTGCCCGGTGCCAGTTGTCCGCCTGGTATTCTTTCTCTTTACCGTTTCTTATAACCCGCGCCTTCGGTATGAACGTCTTCTTGAGCGCCAGCACTCCCTGTTCTGCCTTATATTCCTACGTATATCCAATATATGGAGCTGGTACCAATTCATTCTTCACCCTTCATAACAAACCTTAACAAAAGAGGCGCAACTAATGTCGTTAATGCTACAAGGAAAACAATGATTGCATAAACTAAATCATTAAATATGCCGCTCTTTTTTCCTACTTCCGCAAATATTAATCCCACTTCCCCCCTGGGAACCATGGCGATGCCCGTAGAAAGTTTTGTCATTAAGCTACCCTTAACCCATATTCCACTGATCATCTTTGTGATAATAGCCGCAGACGTCAAGAAACCAGCCATCTGCCAGAATGTTACAGACTGGAAATCAATGGCCTTTAGATTAATGGTTGCCCCCACCACCACGAAGAATACCGGGACAAAAAGATTAATAATAGGTTTCATATTCTCTTCTATCTTTTCCGCCAGACCTGGGCTGTAATGATCTATCGTTGAACCCAGAGGCAGGAAAAACCGCCGTGCAAGCGCAATACCGGCCGCAAAAGATCCAAGAATTCCCGGTGCGCCAATTTTATGTGAAATAAAGGCCATCGCAAGGATCAGGGAAACCATGATTGTCGGTATTGTTCCTTGTGTTTTGCTCTTTAATGATGCTTTAGCAATAAGAGGGGTAAGAAGTTTCGTAATTACCGGAGCAATCAATAAAAAAACGACAATAAATCCCAGTACCTTTGCAGTATCATAAACACTAACAGACCCTTTTACAGCAAAGTCATAGAGTATGGCTAAGATAACAACACCGATAATATCGTCAAGAATCGCTGCGCCGAGAACAATCTTAGCGGTTTTTGTCTGGTGTTTTTTTATGTCAACAAGCACCCGTACCGTTATTCCAATACTTGTTGCAACAATTGTTCCTCCAATAAAAAGGGAAACCATCAGCGACAAATGGAAAATATAGTTGCTTATGCAGAAACCGGCGGCTGCCGGAAGTAAGACGCCTGTAATAGCTACTAAAAATGATTGGACGCCTACTTTTACAACCTGTCCCACATCCGTTTCGAGTCCAACTTCAAAGAGAAGGAATAAAATGCCTATTTCTGCAAGCAGATAGAAGGTGGCATCAACTTTTACGAACCCTAGGAGACTCGGCCCCAAAATTATACCGGCAGTAACCTCCCCTAATACTCCAGGCAGGTGTAAATAAGCAAATATCTCAGCAAAAAACTTTGCAGAGATCAAAATTATTAAAAACTTTAAGAAAAATTCGGCAACTTCCATGTTTGAATACTATCCTCTATCTATAGTGCACGATGCTCGTGAACGTTATCTTTTTTTATCGGGTTCATACACGAAAACGTATTTGTCTGGATGCTTACCGCTGTTATTTTTGATAGTGCTTTCCTGTGTTATTTCCGACAACAGATTAGTCCTGTGGCGCCTGTAAGACTTTCTTGATTCGTTTTATCGCCCAGTCAATCTCTCCCTTCTTGATAATCAGGGGTGGAGCAAGGCGAATATTCTTAAAATGGGTTTCCTTGCAAAGCAAGCCCTCTTTCCACAATTTTTCGCATAAGAATCTTGCGTCACCATGTTCTGGCTTGATTTCCAGGGCGATGAAGAGTCCTTTGCCCCGAATATCTTTAACAAAAGGAGTTTCTATTTCCTGCAGTTTTGCCATAAAATAACTTCCCAGTTCATAGGAATTCTCGACCAGTCCTTCTTCAATCAAAACCTTCAGTCCTTCCCTGGCTACGGCACAAGAAAGCGGAGAGCCGGAAAACGTGCTGCCATCCTCTCCCGGCTTTAAGACATCGCCAACTTTCTCTCCACAGAGAACGGCTGAAATAATGCAAGGCCCCGCCCCCAGTGCTTTTCCTAATGTCAAAACATCGGGTTTGGCATCTTCATATTCGTAGGCAAAACGCTTGCCGCATCTGCCAAGACCGGTCTGAATTTCGTCGAGCATAAAAAGCACGTTGTTCTTCTGGCAGATTTCTTTGGCGCCCTTCAAATAGCCTTCGGGTGGAATTATCACCCCACCCTCTCCCTGAACAGGTTCAACCAAAAAACCAACGGTATTTTCATCAATGGCATTCTTTAGGGCTTGCAAATCACCGTAGGGGATAATTTCAAATCCGGGCGTATGTGGTCCGAAATCTTCTTTATACAGAGGTTCGGAAGAAAAACTGATAATCGTGATTGTCCGGCCATGAAAATTATTTTCACAAACAATAATTTTGGACCGGTTTCGGGCTATACCTTTGACGGTATAGCCCCATTTCCTGACAATTTTAATTGCTTTTTCAATTGCCTCGGCGCCGGTATTCATCGGCAAAACTTTAGGGAAACCGGCGAATTCGGCCAACTCTTTGCAGAAAAGTCCCATCTGGTCATTGTAAAAAGCCCTGGAAATATTAGCCAGGGTCTTTGCCTGCTGAGTTAAAACTTTTAGAATCCTGGGATGGCAGTGGCCGTGGGAAAGAGCTGAGTAACAGCTGAGCATATCAAGATACTTTCTGCCTTCGATGTCCCAAACCCAGGGTCCTTTGCCCCGAACCAGAACAACCGGCAAGGGGCTATAGGTTTCCATGATATATTTTTCCGTTAACTCAATCAGTTTCGCAGCAGTTAGCTGGCCACCGGAAACCTCATTCGGCATCTTATGCATTATTTATAAATCCTTATTTCAAAGAAATAAATACCTTAAGTTTTACAATTTTTTACTATAATAAAATTTACCATAAGATGCACGTTTTAAATTATCAAAGGCCACCACTTCTTCATAAAATATGCCTGCTACACAGTGTTTGGAATAGGTGTTATTCAGCAAGATATTCATTGATGAATGGTTGTATTTGGCCGAGAATGAGAGATGTCAACTGACAGTCCATAATTTTCCTATGATAAATACCGGCAGAAGTTAACCCTGACAGGGTTGACTCATGAACTTCGTGCCTCAGCTGCCTGGCGGGCAGACAGGGATTTTGTCTTTTCCGGTTTGTTGTGGTAGCTGAAGTTCTCCCCGGTAGTGAAATGTTCGTAGCACAAATAAGGATGATGTTACAGGGATAAAAACCCGATGAAGAGATTCCTCAGTATAGGTATCAATGATCATGGATAATGCGAAGAATACAGAAACGGGGGGTATTTTGGCATACAAAGGTCAACAGGAAGTGAAGCTCTTAAGAGAGCTGAAAACCCCAATAATAGCGATGTTTACCATGCCGTGCAGGGGCGAAGCATTTGCTGTAATTGGCACAAACACGTCCATACCCAAGCGGGCAAATGCTTCGCCCCTGCTTTTTCAAAAAACTAAATTGTTACAAGAAAATAAATTCAGGGAGGAAGTCGAAGTATTCAAAAAACATTCTTCGTTGAATAATGAAGGTTTGATAATCATATAGAAGGCTCCTTAACAATCAGATGCCAAATGGTATCATAAAGGCATCGTGAAATAAACTGTTAAAGCTGATAAACAGGAGGAGCATGTATGAGTTATTATGTAGGGATTGATTTACATTCGGATAATAGTTATATAGGGGTGATAGATAAGAAAGCCAGTCGGATATTTGACAAGAAACTCCCCAACGATCTTGAGGTGATATTAAAGACACTGGAACCGTTTCAGAAGAAGATACAAGGGATCGTGGTAGAGTCGACGTACAACTGGTATTGGTTGGTGGACGGATTACAGGAGGCGAAATACAAGGTACACCTGGCAAATCCAGCGGAAATGCAGCAGTACTCTGGCATGAAGTACACGGACGACACATGGGATTCCTATTGGCTGGCACATCTGCTACGGTTGGGTATATTACCGGAAGGTTACATTTATCCGAAAGAGATAAGGCCGATACGGGATTTATTGAGAAAGCGAACGATGTTGGTACGGCACAGG
>JAJTXE010000002.1:572683-579572 GCA_021463795.1 Candidatus Brocadia sp.
GGGATTTTGGGATAGATGCCTATGTGTGCGGCTGCAAGAATCCTGACATTACCGAAGAACCGCTGTGCAGTATGAATTGGGGTAAACATTTCGAAGGCTCATCAAGTCAGAAGAGGCTCTTTTAACAGTAAGAAATTTTAGCCTTTTGTAATTTCCCATGTATTGGCAGGACAAGCGTCCGCGTTTGTCATTATGATTTTAACCGAGGATGGCTGACCTACCTTTGGGATTGAGAAGTAGGTAAACCGGTTACAGCACTCCCATCATTGTAGAGCGACCAGTCTGGTCGCTCTACAATGATGGGAGCCTAAAGCCGCCGCTAGATGCCTAACTCAAGGGTAAAATGAAAATCGGATTTTGTGGATTTCCGGGGTATGCTTGTTTGGGTGCATTCCCAAATTTTTGCCAATTCTTTAACAATACAAAGATTATGGTTAAATATTTTGTTTTTAATTCTTTCTTGGCCATCTCTTTTGTATTTATTTATCATTTTATCATAGGCGCTGTTATCTTTGGCGCATCTGATCTTGAGTATATTATTAGCGTATCTGATATACCACCAAACTCCTGATCGTTTAAGCCTTGTATGGCTAATGTCAAGGTCTTTTTACAAAAGACGGGGAATGCTCCCCAATCTGTTCCAGGAGAGCCACAGGAAAGCGGGTAAATATTTCTGACAGATACAATATGGTTGATCCTTTATACCTTGCGGGTGCAACAGCTTCACCGGTAAAAACATTCCGGTATTTTTTCCCTGTTTCCTCATAGGGTGCGATAAGAAACGAATCTTTCCATACGTCTTTGCCTAATGGCAGGCTGTTAGCTTGCGGTATGAGTCTCGTAAAAAATCTTGGGACAACAATGAGCAGCAGAGAATGCTCTAGCTTTCTGACAAACGAACACACATTCGCAGCCTTTTCTCCCATAGCTTCAAGGGGAGAATATTCTCCGCGTTCAAATAATTCTCTATTTGCTCTTCGATAATTGAGGGCTTTATATATCAGGTAGAGCTTTATCTTCCCATTATCTTTGCAGAGCGCTAATTCTCTGAAAAGTTCAGGCAATGGCATTTCTGACTCATCTCTCTTCAATTCATCCAACATCCTGATCCTCACGCTGTAATCAACGGGCCGGCGATTATCCGGGTCAACAAGACTGAAATCCCATACATCTGTTCCCTGGTAAAAATCAGGAATGCCGGGAGAGGTTATCTTAAGCAATGTTTGTGAAAGGGAGTTGTACATACCGTAATGTGATATCTTCTTTTGAAAGGTGAGAAAATCTTTCAAAAATTTATTTCTCCGTGTATCATTCAGGATAGCCTCAAGAAAGCTCATCAGGATGTCCTCGTAATTGGTATTTGGATTTATCCAGCTTGAATTGACCTTTGCCTCCCTTAATGCCTTTACCAGGTAATCTTTAATCCGTTTCTTAAACATTTCAGGTTCAGTCGTTGGTTCGATAGGCCATATACCGATAAGAGTCTGGTAAAGAAGGTATTCTTCATTTGGTTCTGGTACCCTCTGACCTTCCACAACTACAACATATTTCTTATTTAGCCTTCTCCACCGTGTTAAACATTCCTTCCATTCATCAGGAATTTCCGAAAGGACATTAATTCTTGCCCTCACATCTTCACTGCGTTTTGAGTCATGAGTAGAAGTAGCACTAAGGGTGTGCGGCCAGGACTTGCTTCTTTCTATATTTTGCCCATGAAAGGTTTCCATGGGTGTACCAAATCTTTCCGGACTTCCTCCCACTTCATTGAGGGAAACAAGGCGGTTATAGAGATAGAAGGTCGTATCCTCAAGCCCTTTTGCCGTAACAGGTCCAGTAACCTGCTGAAACTTCATGACGAAATCAAGCCATTCCCGTTGGCCGGCATCTTTAAAATTCTCCGGATATTTAAGCAACAGGACGTCTTTGAGAAAATCAAAAACAGATTCGTTCATGGCAGGGTTTTTTCTTTTTGCCTTTGACACAGCAATCTCAATATACCTTCGATCCCTTTCTGTTACCTCGTATGGTTTTATGTAGGTTCTATACACCGGGAAAAAGGCAATAACTTCCTTTATAGCGTTTGTAAGACTGTTTAGGGTGAAATCTCTCGTATTCCGGTTTTTTTCCGATAGCTGGTTCAGGTAGTGTCCCAGGGTATTGACTTCACCGGACATCATCACTTCCATGATTAATTTTTTCTTTTCATACACAATGTTCTGGAAATTGATCTTCGATCTGATGAACCTGAAGTATATATCGTCAAATATTTTTGCATGCGTCGTTTCAACAAAGATGCCATTGAGTGAATTCAGGAAGACATATCCTGTCGTGCCGTAGATGGGCCAGTCTTCCGGCGCCTTTTCTCCTTTGATAAAGATTTTTTCGCCGATAATATAAAAGGCCTTCATTTGAGGATTAGTTGACAGGAGCTCATGGTATTGTTTCAAGATTCCGGCTTCTTTATCGGAACCTTCCGTTGCATAACCCGGAAGATCAAGTCTTTGATAAAGAAAACAGTTCCTCTGCAACCTCTGGAAGTATTCCGAAGGGTTATAGAGCCCGTCGGGATGATCAACCCTCAACCCGGTAACCTTGCCTTCTCTGATAAGTTTAAAAATCAATGTATGGGTTTCCTTGAAAACAAACGGGTTTTCCATACGGATTGCTGCAAGATCGTTAATATCGAAGAATCTCCGGTAGTTTATCTCCTCGGTAGCCACACTCCATTGCGAGAGCCTGTAGATCTGCTGATTCAAAAGGTTATCAAGCAGATTAAAGCTTTCATGTGTACCTTTTATTCCGTTGAATATCGTTACATTTTCATGAATGAAATCTTTAATCTTAGGATTCTCATGGCAAAGACTCCGGAGTCGTTTCTTGATAATTTCTTTCTCGCGGTATCGTTCCGTAATTTTTCCCGGGTCTTTTTCTGTAGGTGAGGGTAAATGGTTTAATGCCGTGATAATACTCAAAAGCTCATTTAAATGTGGGTCTTCAGGAGGAAGACGGCTTTTTAATTCATATCCACGGTGCTGTAATATATCGATATATGTCTTCGGTCTGATAGGAAATTTATGCTGATAATAGGAAAGAAAAAAATCTCCGTTTTCAAAAACAAGCTGCAATTCCTGTCTTTCCAGAACATTCCCATACTGATCGCCTAAAACAGGGATAAGCACTTTATTCTTCAGCTCTATTTTTACTGGTTCCCAGTCTATGTCAAAGTATTCTGCATAGACAGAACTTGGCCCATTCTCAAGGACATCCATCCACCAGACATTTTCTCTGCTGGTAATGCACATATGGTTTGGCACAATGTCAAGAATTTGCCCCATCCCATATTTCCCAAGTTCACGGATCATTTCTTCATATTCTTCGTCTGTGCCGATTTCACGATTTATCGCACCATGGGCGACAATATCATAACCATGGGGGCTACCTTCTTTTGCTTTAAAATAAGGGGAAGCATAAATATCCGAGATGCCGAGTTGATTAAGGTAGGGAATAACTCCACGTGCATCGGTAAATTTAAAACGTCTGTTGAATTGGAGTCTGTATGTGGATATGGGTATCCGTGGCCTGCAAGATGCTTCCAAAGTCATTCTTAATCCTCCGGATTTTTTTCTGTGCAATGAAATTGACTTCATTTTTAGCATAACATGAACACAAATACCAACTAACTTTTTAAAATACTTGCCTGAGATTTTCTGATATAGAGGGCAATACTCCTGCCCCTCATAGTTATTTCACTCCCGGAAACGAGCTCAGAGGCAAGTACAGAACCAGGGCCAGACCATATTTGCTCTGAAGAGTCAATTGCCTTATTCCATACCCCCTCGGATAGGGGAGGAACACAGGCAACATCAAAGTAATTGAAATTTAAGGCAATCATTATCTGACTCGAATCCTTCCGGCGTATGATAAACAGAATTTTCTGTCTTTCGATAGCCTCTGCAAAAAGATTCCTCTTGTCAAGATTTGAAAGCGCCGGAAGAGTTTTTCTTAGCCTCATCAGGTGTTTGTAAAAATCCAGCAAAATCTTATAATTCCCCTGTTTTCTCTTTTCCCAGTCTATTTTTGATTTCAAATATGTCTCTGTACTTTGCGGGTCTGGCGGCTCGCCCTGCCATTTAAACTCACCAAACTCTTTCTTCCTTCCCTGACGTACAGCTTCGATAAGGTTAGGATCAGAGTGGTTTGTAAAGTAAAGAAATGGGGCATCTTCCCCATACTCTTCTCCCATGAAGAGCAGGGGTATGTACGGGGAGAGAAAAACGGTCCCTGCCGCAAGTTTCAGCGCTTCAAACGATACAAGTGCACTGAGCCTTTCGCCCAGCATCCTGTTCCCTATCTGATCATGGTTTTGTGAAAAGACTACCATTTGTTTTGCAGGTATATCCTTTGAAGAATTGCCGTGGTTTTTCCTTCTAAACTGTGAATACCCTCCTGAGTAAACAAAGCCCTCTTTTAACGACTTCGCCAGATGCTCAATCTTTCCGAAATCGAGATAATATCCACGATTTTCACCAGTAAGAAGGGTATGGAGCGAGTGATGAAAGTCCCGCCGGTGAGGACATACACGAGGTCAAATATCCTCATGGCATCAATCGCCCTGAAGAGAATGGCGACACCCAATACCGGCAACAGCAATGGCAGGAAGACAAAACGAAGCCGTTGCCAGCTGTTTGCACCATCAATAACAGACGCCTTGTACATTTCCTGTGGAATGGCAGAGAGTCCTGCTAAGACAACAATGGCTACAAACGGCGTTGTCTTCCAGACATCCGCAATGACCATGGAAAAAAAGGCCAACCATGGCTTCCCAAGCCAGTTTACCTGATCTATTCCTATACTTTGCAGGAGATAGTTTACAATGCCAAGATTATAGTCAAGGATCCACTGCCACATCCTGGCAGTGACCACCGTTGGAATTGTCCATGGAACAAGGATAAGGATTCTCAAAAAGTTACTAACGGGTGATGGCCGGTTCATCATGAGTCCCAGACACAACCCCAGAATCGTTTCCAGGGATATCGAAACAAAGGTAAATGAAAGGGTAAGAAAAAGCGAGTACCAAAAACGGGAGTGCGTCAGAATTGCCTGATAATTATAAAGTCCTGCAAAATTTTCCTCCGGCAGGATGAGTTTCGCATTCTTGAACGATAAGATGAGGGTGGCTATAAATGGGATAAAATTAAATGTCAGTACCAGCATTATGCCGGGTAGTAAAAACAGATAGGGCAGTTTAGTTTTTCGTAAAATCACGTTTTATCCCCTCGAGTTTTACTTTCATGGTCATTAATGCCTCTTCGCTGCTTGTTTGATTTGACAGTACCTTGTTAACGTGTTTCTGCAAAATATCGCTTATCCACTGGTAGCAGGGAACGTTCGGTCGTATTTGAACATCGTGTAATGCCGATTCAACGACGGGCAGGAAAGGCAATTTTTCAACCAGTTCCTGGTCTTTATACAATGCTGTTCTGGATGGCATCCATGACGCATGCATGGCCAATTCCTTTTGTGCTTCATGTGAAGTTAAAAATTGAATCAACTGCCATGCCTGTTCTTTTTTCCCTGAATATGCATTGATAGCGAGATGCCAGCCACCATACACCGATGCCGGTTTTCCATCAGAAAACCGGGGGAGCAGGGATACGCCCACCTTGCCCTTCATTGAGGGATCTTCCTGGCATAATCCCCACACATAGGTCCAGTTTCTCAAAAACAGGCCTTTCCCCTGTTGAAAGAGATGCCGGGAAGACTCTTCCTCAAGTTCACTATAAGTGTTTTGCGGAGATACACGGTATTTCCATATCAAATCGCGCATCAGATCAAGCGCCATGGTATTGCGCTCGGAATCGATGATGATTTTTCCTGTACTGTCAATAATTCCACCGTTTTTGCTGCTAATGAATTCAATAAAGTTGCAGATCAACCCTTCATATTGTTTTCCCTGCCAGAGATACCCGTACACTGATTCAGACGCTGAGATTTGTGTGCAGAGCTCAATAAGTTCCTCCCACGTGCCGGGCGGACGCATATGATACTTTTCCAACAGGTCTTTTCTGTAGTATAAAAGGCCTACGTTAGCATTCCAGGGTATGGCGTACAAGGTGCCCTGAAAGACATTTGTTTTTTCCGTTACCGGAATAAAGGACGTACGGTCTGCTTTATTCATACAATCTTCAAGAGATTCCAGCCATCCGGCAGATGCAAATTCAGCTATCCAGATAGTATCAATTCTCATGATATCAAAACTTTTGTTTTTCGCTCCCAGGGCGGTAAGGTAATAATGATGCTGCTGATCTGTAGGAGCGGGGAGAGCATTTATGGTGACTTTTATGGTGGGATTTTTTGTTTCAAATTGTTCTATAAGGGTTTTTATAACCCTGATTTCTTCTGTACCGGCTCCGATAGTGAAAACCAACTCGTCCGTTTTTTCCGTCCGTAAGAATGCATAGGCAATCCACACCCCAACAAGGACATAAACAAACACGATAATTGTTTTTTTGGGATTACATTCCATAGTGGACTTCTATAGGAAACCATAATTGTAAAAGGCGGGTGACGTAGTAAGTCTATATTAAGTATTCCTCTAATAGGTCAGGCTGCTATGCCTCTCTTCGCCGCACAACGATTAAGTTCAGCCGCCGCTCTTGCAGTCGGCTGCAACGACTTGTTATGCTGTATGCGAATTGCGCCTTTTGGCTATTACATGCCATACTTGCATCTCACCCTTTCCTTTAATTTTGATCCTGCTGCCTGGTTCGCAGATGAACTCATTATTAATGAGTTCATAAGTCGAGTTGGTAATCTGGATTTTACCAGATTCCCCATGAGACTCCATACGACTAGCCGTATTGACCGTATCTCCCCATAGATCATAAAT
>JAJTXE010000002.1:579593-584027 GCA_021463795.1 Candidatus Brocadia sp.
TCCTGGCATTGAGGTCTTCATTGATCCACTCGGCAATAATATCGCGGGCACCTCCAAGTGCATCTTCAGCGGAATCTACACCTTTCTCTGCATTCACAAATGCCCCGGCCTCAGCATGAGGATCGTTTGTATCCTGGTTGAATATGAGCCTGGCCAAAGGCTCTAGCCCCTTTTCTCTGGCAATAGTTGCCCGGGTGCGGCGCTTGGGGCGATATGGCAGATAGATATCCTCCAGAACTGCCATTGTCTCAGCAGCAAGGACATTTCCCCTGAGTTCATCGGTAAGTTGTCCCCGTTCTTCCAGAGATTTAAGAATCGTTTCGCGCCGTTTATCCAATTCCCTAAGCTGATCAAGCCGGTCACGAATGGTAGTAACAGCAATTTCATCCAAAGAACCGGTAGCCTCCTTTCTGTACCGGGCAATGAAGGGAACGGTAGCGCCTTCCTCAAGAAGAGCAGCAGTTGCCAGCACGTACTTTGCCGTCAAACGAAGTTCTTCAGCAATCTTTGCAATATGGGTATTATTCATGTACATCCTCTTCTACTCAACAAGTATTTTTACAATTTCCTAACGCAGCATAGCTGCAACCGAAAAGATTTTAGCTGCAAAAATACCAGGAGCGCAAGGGAAAATTCACAAAAAAATTTTTACAAGATAATGCTTTGTGGCCAATACTTTTGACATGGGAAATGGGAAAAAACCCTGGATGAATGTACAGAAAAATAGCTGATAAACCGGAGATAGAGCCTCCAGCCCCCACTCGTCGCCAGATACAATAGACAACGACTAATATATCCTTTTAAACTATACGCCTTTCTCGTAGTTGGCGACCCCAATGGCGCTGCTCTACCGCAGAGAAAAGGTAACCTATCATGCCTTATAGTATTACTGTGTAAAAACATCTTTTTTTTGTAAGTTTTTTTAAGCAACATTTTTCATAGTTGTAGGGAGATACTTCTTTTTCATCCGAAGGGATGCACCCAAAATACGATATCCTTTTTCAGTAACTTTATACCTCGTTGAACGGGGAATTTTTGATATGAGCCCGTGCGCCCTGAGCTTTCTTATTATCCTCGTTATTTTTGAGCCCGTCTTTTTCTTCTCTTCCGGTGACCTGGTATTATCACCAAACAATTGGTTCCTCACATCTTTATTTCTAAAACCATTTATACTGTGAGCGCCGCCCGGAACGGCTTCAAATACTCTGGTTACTTCCGGGGATAATGGATGAAATCCGGAGTGACGATTCTGTTCATCATGGACAGTTTGAGCAAGTAGCTCCAATTCTTTTACACAATCGTGCAGGGGTACAACTGCCGATAATGCACCCAAATAACGCTCATTGGCGCTTTTCGATACCTCAGCATAACGACAAAGATTAAATACACTCTTACCCATAGGTACCCATCTCATGACCTTTTTCCCCTGCCGCCCTACCTTACGATATATCTTAAATTCTCGGGGGTTATTAATGGTTGTCTCTACTCGTAACACACTCCCCTTGTCATACATCTTCAGGGAATTCTTCTTCATGCGGTGTTTGATGCGGACCCCTTGCGGCCTCTTTTTCGTATCTGTTATTATCTCGCCTTGAAAATTGCCCGTGAGTTTTCTCCCCAAAAAGGTCATCACGTCCGAGGCATTGAAGTTCACTAAGGCATGGTCTACCAGTTCCGGGTAGATTTCTGCCAAGCTTTGCCGATCTTTGAACATCACATCGGTTGCATATTCCCCCTGATCCAGCACCCAATAATATCCCTTCGAAAATACCTTTTTTATTCGGGGCAAAACAGGATTTATCTGCCGGGAAAGTGCATCAAATGCCTTCACAAAATTGACATGAACAAACCCCTCCGCTATCTCCTGCGCCCTCTTCACATCATCTACCTGAATAATACTATTATCGTATCTCTGATACCCTACGCCCTCGCCGTCCAGCCGTTTACACAACCACTCACGCCCGTTGATATAAATTTGTATCTGAAAGGGAAACCACGTCTGTATCCGTACATGCATGAAACCAAATTCCTTATGCTGGTAATAAAACAAACAGGAGTTTAGAAACAAGCAGTAGCAGTTTATGTAAAGGCAATTTTTTAAAAGGCTAAAATATTATGAAAAAATGAAGGCATTTCAAGCTGTAGAGAGTAAAAATATAATGGACTGGCAATTTCAGACTAGTAGTTAAGATGCATCATGGTAAGATAGAGTAGGATAGGGAGGGTCTGAAAATGAGGAAGAGTTTTGATACAGAATTTATGGCAAAGGGGGCATTGGAAGCGATCAAGGAGGAAAAGATGATAGCAGAGATATCGTCACAGTATAGTATTACCCAGTAAAAACTTGTTTTCTTTGTAAGTTTTTTTAGGCAGCATTTTTCATATTCGTAGGGAGATACTTCTTTTTCATTTCAAGAGATGCTCCCAAAATACGATATCCCTTTTGAGTAACTTTATACCTCGTTGAACGGGGTATTTTCGATATGAGGCAGTGTGCCCTGAGCTTTCTTATTATCCGCGTTATTTTTGAACTTGCCGTTTTCAGCTCTTCAGATGACCCGGCATTATCACCAAACAAGAGATTTCTCAAATCTTTATTTCTAAAACCATTTATATTGTGAGCGCCATCTAAAACGGCCTCAAATACTCTGGTTACCTCCGGAGACAAGGGATTAATCCGGTGTGACGGTTTTGTCCATCCTGGACCGGTTGAGCAAGTTGCTCTAATTCTTTTATGCAATCGTGTAGGGGTACAACTGCCGATAATGCCCCCCAAACAACGCTCATTGGCGCTTTTCGATACCTCAGCATAACGGTAAAGATGAAATACACCCTTACCCATAGGTACCCATCTCATCACTTTTTCACCACAACGCTCTACCTCACGGTATATATGAAAAATTGGTATGGTATTTCAAGACTTTGCCATCAGGCTATATCTGGCTGTTTATGAAAGCATTGAATTTAGATTAAAGTTACGAAGTTTCATAAAAGCCGAGAGAAAGAATAGAGTCGAAGCTGTTTTTGGCAGGGTCAACACGCAAAAATATACTGGAAAAATTCGGAATGACAACAGCGTTGATTACTATTGCTCGGACAATAGTTAGCAAGTCCTAGCTGTTCGTGATGGATGAACCCTTATCGAAAGAGATATAAAATTACGATTTTTTTTCTGAGGTATTAAAAAAAGGGATTATGCTGTTTCTCCTCTCCAATGGTGGTGAATGTCCCGTGTCCAGGATATACGATTACATGATCTTCCATGGTGAAGAGGCGTGCTTTTATTGAGTTAATGAGCTTCGTATATGAACCACCGTAGAGATCTGTCCTCCCTATCGAGCCTGCAAATAGCGTGTCTCCTACAAATACCGCGTTATCAATGAAGAAACAAATGCTACCTGGAGAATGCCCGGGGGTGTGTATAACACGCAGTGACTTCTTTCCAATAAATATTTCTTCATTATCAACAAGTGATTTGTCAATCTTGGGAATAGCTATGGAGGGCAGGCCAAAAGCAGCCGTTTGTTCATTGAGATGATTCAGAAGAGGAATATCTTCCTGGTGAAGCAGAAATTTTGCGCCGGTCAAATCCTGTAAAAGCCGTACTCCACCCACATGATCAAAATGAGCATGAGTATTTATGAGAAATTGCAGGGTGAGATCATGTTTCTTGAGGAGTTTCAGAATTTCTTCGTGGTCTCCGCCGGCATCAATGACTACCGCCTTATTATCTTTTTTAGATCCAATAATAAAGCAGTTTACCGCGAGGGGACCTACCGCCAGTGTTTCAAAGATTATATCAGGCAATTTCATCCGTTAGCAAATCTGCTTTTGCAGTAATATTGAAAAGCTCTTTTATTAAAAGACTCATTTTCCATAGATTTTTTTACGTCTATTGTTTCCTTGGCAAATGTGCCACGACAACTCTTGCAGCACCACAATTCGTGATTTTCGAATAGCCCCTTTTGTTTGTGCAACCCGATAAAGGTAAAAGAATAACCCTTACAATGAGGACATACAAACTCATTTTGCATATTATTCCCATTAATAACCATATTATCAATTCCTTTCTTCGCAGGACACATAGTTATTAAGATTCTTATGACACTGCATATGATGCTTATAGCTGAGGTAATCTTCTTCAAAATGGGAGGTCTCTACTTTACCCATTGGTGGCATGGATGATCTTTGTATGCCCCGGAATTACCCTTGTACACAACAAATTAATTGTTGTATACTATCCCATTGTCTTTTTTTAAATCACGCTTTTTATTATTACGATAGCGAGATTTCACATAGACCAATGCCTTTACCTCACTATAACAGACATCACACTCATGAGGATATTCGTTACAATGCGAGCAATCGCTCTTAAAGTGCTTTTTCATGCAAAACCTGCTCCTTCTTATTCATTAGATAAGTGTTTGCTTCTGT
>JAJTXE010000002.1:584048-593024 GCA_021463795.1 Candidatus Brocadia sp.
ACAACGATATGGTTTGAGTACGGCATGAGCAGCGGATCATATGAAAACAAATCATCGATACAGAGTATCAATGGGTTGAGTGATACGACTGTAACTATCGTCATAAACGGATTATTAGAAGGCGAGACGTATTATTACCGGATAGTAGGAAAGAACAGTGCAGGGATAACTTGTGGAAATGAAATGTCTTTTGTGACTTTGAGCAGCACCACCACAAATAATTCAAGCAGTGTTCAGGCGCTGTATGCGTTCGATGAGGGAAACGGAACTACGGCAACGGATTCTTCAGGAAATGGAAGGCATGGAACTGTTAGCGGAGCTACCTGGACTACAGGGAAATTTGCAGGGGCATTGAATTTTAATGGTGCCAGTAATTATGTATCGGTACCTTCCTTAAATTATGATGAGATTTCAGTCTCAGCATGGTTTTACCGGCATTCAGTCGATACGGTGGACCCTGATACCATTTTTGGCGGCTGGTCATGGTCTAATGTACAAGGGTATGGGTTGTATTTTGATCAGTACAGCAGCACAAAAAATACCATACGATTTATTGTAACCAGTAAAACATCCGGGGGTACGAAAACCCAAAAGTATGCGATTAAGGATTTGATAACATCGACTGACAAGTGGTTCCATGTTGTGGGCACTTACAATAAAACCACGGGTGAACAGAAATTATATGTGGATGGACAACTCGTGAATACACAGATCCACCCGGCGGGGAATACGATCGTGCCATATACCGCTACATCCAATATGGCCATAGGGACATTAACTTGGAATTATGGCCATATGAATGGCAAAGTCGATGAGGTTCATGTTTATAATAGAGCACTGAGTGTCGGGGATGTGTTGTCTCTGTTTAATGACGGTGCAGGGTCCGATATAATACTGCCAATTGTGAGTGCAACGAACCCAGTAAGTGGAGGGGTAAATATTGCTGTCGGCAACGCCATTACCGCTACATTCAGCGAGGCGATGACCTCTGCTACTATAAACAACACCACCTTTACTGTAAGCGGTGTGACGGGGACGGTATCATACAGCGGGACAACGGCCACATTTACGCCGTCAGGTCCTCTGGCATATTCCACCACGTACACGGCAACAATTACCACGGGGGTAACGGATGTGGCCGGCAATCCCATGGCAACTAATTACACCTGGAGCTTTACGACAGAAGCGCCTAATGGTATTGGTGGTCAACAGGCTTACTATGCATTTGATGAAGGAACTGGGGCGACTACGGCTGATTCATCGGGAAATAGTAGGAATGGCACTATCAATGGTGCCACATGGACTACCGGGAGATTCGGGGGGGCATTGAATTTTAATGGTACCAGTAATTATGTATCGACTCCTTCCTTAAACTATGATGAGATTTCAGTCTCAGCATGGTTTTACCGAAATTCAGTAGATACCGTGGACCCGGATACTATTTTTGGAGGCTGGTCATGGAATGCAGGGGGTGAAGGGTACGGATTATATTTTGATCAGTACAGTAGCACAAAAAATACCATACGATTTATTGTAACGAGTAAAACATCTGGGGGTACAAAAACTCAAAAGTATGCGATTAAGGATTTAATTACTTCGACCGATAAGTGGTTTCACGTTGCGGGCACTTACAATAAAACTACGGGGGAGCAGAAATTATATGTGGATGGACAACTCGTGAATACGCAGACCCACCAGGCGGGGAATACGATCGTGCCATATACCGCTATATCCAATATGGCCATAGGGACATTAACCTGGAATTATGGCCATATGGATGGCAAAGTTGACGATGTCCGGGTTTACAATAGGGCACTAAATGATCAAGAAATATTGGATTTGTATTATGGTAATTCACTTTAATTGTTGATTTTCCTATGGTAATATCTATATAATTACGACTCTTGAGATTCAATGTTACATGGTAGGGGGCTGTCCAAAAAAGTTCAAAAAACCGACTTTAGCATAGAATATATGGGATTAATAAACCAATATCATACTGTATATGACCATTCAAATTTCTTTTTGGACAGCCCATTATACCACACTATACAAATGTGTCTTTCTTTCGTGGCAAAGGACCACCGTATAAATACGATTGAAAGGGAGTGATCATTTATGAAAACTGTGATACTTGCCGGAGGCTATGGCACGCGCATATCCGAAGAGAGTACGATACGCCCAAAACCCATGGTGGAAATCGGTTGGAAGCCCATTCTCTGGCATATTATGAAAATCTATTCTGCATATGGAATGAATGACTTCGTTATTTGCCTGGGTTACAAAGGGCATTTAATCAAAGAATTTTTTTCAAATTATTTTTTATATATGTCTGATATCACATACGACTTGAAAAATAATAGCATGCAGGTTCATAATAATTGCGCTGAACCGTGGAAGGTAACGCTGGTTGATACCGGCGAAAAAACAATGACCGGAGGCAGGATAAAAAGGATAAAAGACTATGTGGGCAAAGAAACATTCTGTCTAACTTATGGTGACGGAGTTTCAGACGTTAATATAAAAGAGTTAATTTCTTTTCACAGGAGTCAGAATACGTTGGCAACGTTGACTGCGGTTCAGCCCCCAGGGCGCTTTGGTGCGTTCAAACTGGACAAGGATAGTTGTATGATCAGGACATTTAAAGAGAAGCCTCAGGGTGATGGTGCAATGATCAATGGTGGTTTCTTTGTGCTTGAACCAAGTATAATGGATTACATAGAGGGAGATTTATCTGTTTGGGAGAGAGAACCCATGGAGAATCTCGCAAAAGACGGCATGTTGTCTGCTTATAGACATGCTGGATTTTGGGAGGCAATGGATACTCTGAGAGATAAGATGTATCTGGAAGAGCTTTGGAATTCTGGGAATGCCCCTTGGAAGGTATGGTGACAAACAAACTCTTTTGGAAAAATAAAAAAGTCCTTGTGACTGGACATACAGGGTTTAAAGGCAGTTGGATGTCTTTATGGTTGCAGAGATGTGGTTCTCAAGTTACAGGTTATGCATTAAGTCCCTGTATAAAACAAAATTTATTTGAAGATGCAAACGTCTCTGAGAAAATGAATTCTATTTTTGGAGATATACGCGATTTAGAGACCCTTCAATCGGTACTTCAAAAATACAAACCTGAAATAATTTTTCATATGGCTGCTCAGTCGTTGGTTCGATATTCCTATAATCATCCGGTAGAGACATTCGCAAGCAATATCATGGGCACAGTTAATGTCCTCGAAGCTGTAAGACATACTGATAGCGTGCGTGTTGTGGTTATTATTACCAGTGATAAATGCTATGAAAATAGAGAGTGGGTTTGGGGGTACAGGGAAATCGATCCTATGGGGGGCTATGATCCTTACTCAAGCAGCAAAGGCTGCGCCGAACTTGTTACATCATCTTACCGCAATTCCTACTTTTCACCGGAGAAATTTGACCTCCATCGTGTTGCAGTAGCAACTACAAGAGCAGGTAATGTAATTGGCGGTGGAGACTGGTCTGAAGATCGTCTTGTTCCGGATATCATGCGGGCATTTCTTAATGGCCGATCTGTTGTAATCAGATATCCAAATGCCAAACGCCCTTGGCAGCATGTGCTTGAGCCTCTTTCAGGATATGCAGACCTTGCGGAGAATCTCTGGCATGATGGTTCATTTTTTTCACAAGCATGGAACTTTGGTCCTAATGATGAAGATATGAAGCCTGTATCCTGGATTGTAGAATACTTGGTAAAATTGTGGGGAGAGGGGGCGCGTTGGCGGGTGGATGAAGGCAATCACCCACATGAAGCACATTATCTGAAGCTTGATTGCTCAAAGGCCAGAACGCTTTTGGGGTGGAAGCCAAGACTGAGCCTGTCCACTGCTCTGGAGTGGACATGCGAATTTTATAAACGATATCACAACCGTGACAATGTTCATAGCATAATCAATGATCAAATCTCATGCTATGAAGATATGGTGAAATTATGATTTTTACAGAAACCCCGTTGCATGGGGCATGCATCATTACGCCGGAGAGAATAATGGATCACCGGGGGTTTTTTGCCCGCGCATGGTGTAGGAAGGAATTTGAGGCCCACGGTCTAAGCACCGTGCTTACCCAGAGTAATATTTCTTTTAATTATAAAAAGGGAACATTGCGGGGCATGCATTTCCAGAAACCTCCCCATGAAGAGGTTAAGCTGATTCGTTGCACAGCCGGATCAATTTATGACGTAATCATTGATTTGCGTCCCCATTCTTCGACATATATGAAATGGACAGCCATTGAATTAACTGCGGAAAACCGAAAAATGCTCTATGTACCCGCAGGATTTGCCCATGGTTATCAAACACTGACCGATAACAGTGAGGTATTCTACCAGGTATCACAATATTACACGCCTGATGCAGAAGGTGGTGTCAGATGGAATGACCCTGCCATTCAAATAGAATGGCCTGACGGTTATCGTATTATTTCTGAAAAGGACCAGAAGTGGCCTGACTTTAAATGTCATAGCATTGAATTGAATTGAAAAAGTCAGTAACTACCCGCATAGCGGGTGGCTTGATTAGCCCTAAAAGGGCATTGTTACTGGCCCCCCTTAAGGGGTTACTTTATAACTTTTTATGAACTTAATATACGTTTTTTCGATTTAAGGCTTTAAATCTTTTCAAAGTTCCTAAATTTTGCCCTTAAACTATTACCGTTACGAGAATATTCTCTGCATCTTTGTATACTTGCTCTTTGATTTTATTGCATATCTTTCCATCGTTCTTATCTGGTTTTAGCTTTTTTTAAATACCTATTTTTCAGAATTCCATACTCTTGAAATATTTTTATAGTTTTTTGATACTTGTTTGCAAAATCGGTTCATACGCATAGCTTCTTTTGACTATATGCTTTCTTCGATGATTTATCGTATTAAATTGTCAAATACTGCAGCATAGCTTTTGCTATTCACACCCGCATAGCGGGTGGTTTAGCTCAGGAATTAATTTCGTTAAGTAATACCATATGGAGAAGATACCTTGATTATAGTTGATTCAGCGCTTCAAAAGAGACATGAAGAAAACAATCCGGTCAGGGTTGCATTGGTTGGAGCAGGATTCATGGGTAGCGGCGTTGCTTATCAGATCCAGAATTATGTTAAAGGAATGAAACTTGTTGCAATCTCAAACCGGACGCGTTCAAAAGCTGAGCATGCCTTGAGAAAGGCCGGAATAAGTACTATCAATATTGTTGAGACCGTTGCGCAGTTGGAAGAGTCCATTGCGAAAGGTTGTTCCGCGATAACAGACAATGCAATGCTTCTTTGTGAAGCAGAGGGCATTGATACGATCATTGAAGCTACCAGTGATATAGAATTTACAGCAACGATTGCTATAAAAGCCATAGAGAACAAAAAAAATATTGTTCTTATGAATGCAGACTGTGATGCCACTGTTGGCCCGATTCTCAAAGTATATGCTGACAAAGCTGGAGTTACTATCAGTGCTACAGACGGTGACCAGCCAGGAACAATGATGAATTTATACCGTTTTGTCAAATCTATAGGTTATCTCCCTGTTCTGATCGGTAATATGAAAGGGCTCCAGGATTTTTATCGTACTCCTGACACTCAGAAAGAGTTTGCTGCTACATATGGACTGTCTCCGCGAATGGCCACATCCTTTGCCGATGGCACCAAAATATCCATGGAGAACACTCTTGTCGCCAATGCTACAGGGTTTAAAATAGGCAAGAGAGGGATGTTCGGTCCTAAATGTGATCATGTTGATAACGCAAAAGATATGTTTCCTCTTGAGGTGCTCCTTGAAGGCGGCATTGTTGATTATATCCTCGGTGCACGGCCAGGTCCTGGAGTATTTGTGCTGGGCTATGATAAAAATCAGCACCGGATACCCTATATGAGATATTATAAACTCGGTGACGGACCGCTATATGTTTTCTACACACCATATCATTTGCCATCATTGGAGGTGCCTCTTACTGCGGCTAGGGGAGTGCTTTTTCATGATGCTGCTGTAGCTCCCCTTGGCAGTCCGGTCTGCGATGTTATAACCATTGCCAAGCGGGGTCTGAAGGCAGGAGAAGTTTTGGACGGAGCAGGAGGGTTTACCTGCTATGGTATGATTGAAAATACCGTCACATGCCGGAAAGAAAATCTTTTGCTCATGGGACTGTCAGAAGGCTGCCGCCTCATACGCGATGTGCCAAAAGATCAGCCTGTTACAAATGCGGATGTGGAATTTCCAAAGGGTCGTCTGATCGATAAATTAAGGGCAGAGCAGGATGCTTACTTTTTTTCCAAATAGCATTTCAGCAAAATTATCCAGACCGCACAGAACTGATTTTAAAGGAGATAATAAATGAATTTTTCAAAATCTCTGCAGATGAATGACAGATTTCACTCGGTCATCCCTGGGGGATCACATACGTACGCAAAAGGAGATGATCAGTACCCTGAGTTTTCGCTTCCCTATATAGTAAGAGGGGAGGGTTGCCATGTTTGGGATATGGATGGTAACGAATTCATAGAATATGGTATGGGACTCCGTGCGGTTACCCTTGGACATGCGTATAAATCGGTTGCGGACGCTGCATATAAACAGATACTTATGGGAAGCAACTTTACACGACCGGCAGCAATTGAAATTGAATGTGCCGAACAGTTATTAAGCATGATAAAAGGTGCCGAAATGGTTAAATTCGGGAAAAATGGGTCTGATGCAACGAGTGGAGCAATAAAACTGTCACGTGCTTATACCGGCAGAGACATGATTGCAATATGCGGTAATCATCCTTTCTTTTCGGTCGATGACTGGTTTATTGGAACTACACCGATGTCAGCAGGTATTCCGGAGGTAATTCAGAACCTAACGGTTAAATTTCAGTATAACGATATTGAAAGTGCAAAAAAACTTTTCCTGCAGTACCCAGGTAAAATAGCATGTGTTATTCTTGAGCCTGAAAAAGAAGAAGTACCAAAAAATAATTTTTTACATGAATTACAGAAACTGTGCAAAGAAAATGGTACCGTATTTATTCTTGATGAAATGATAACAGGATTTCGTTGGCATAATGGCGGAGCGCAAAGAGTTTACGATGTGATTCCTGATTTGTCTTCTTTTGGAAAGGCTATGGCCAACGGTTTTTCTGTAGCGGCACTGGTCGGCAAAAGAGAAATAATGCAGCTCGGAGGCCTCAAACATGATAGGGAGAGGGTATTTTTGATGTCAGTAACCCATGGGGCAGAAACACATGAGTTGGCTGCGGCACTGGAAACAATGAGAATATATGAAAGAGAGCCGATTGTAGATACATTGTGGCAACGGGGGGAGCTACTGGCAAAAAAGATTAAAAGATCTATAGATGAAAATAAACTGACCGATTATATACCAATATTGGGTAAACCATGTTGTCTTGTTTACGGGTCAAAAGATCATGAGAAGAAGCCGTCACAGCCTTTTAGAACCTTATTGCTACAGGAGACCATGAAACGCGGTATCTTAGCCACGAGTCTGATCGTCAGTTACTCTCATACTGTCGCAGATATTGACAGAACAGTTGAAGCATTTCATGAGGCTTTCCGGATCTATCGAAAAGCCCTGAATGAAGGAATTGAAAAATACCTCATCGGCAGGCCCGTTAAACCTGTATGGCGAAAGTTTAATTAAAGTTATAAATAACGAGAGAACATAGAATGCATGTTGGTTCTGTGCTGTTTCTGGACGGCAATATTCGGGACATGGTTACACCTGAAGATTTGGGGAAGTCGATAGATGCAAACACATAGTGTAAATGAGTGAAGGGGATCAAATGATATGTCAAAAATAAGTAACGTTTCATTGACTGTTATCAGTCCGAAAAAAGGCTGGCAAACGTTAAATCTGAAGGAACTGGTTAAGTGCCGTGAATTACTTTTTTTTCTTGCATGGCGAGACATCAAGGTTCGCTACAAACAAACGGTGCTGGGGGTAGCATGGGCTATTGTCCAGCCGTTTTTTACCATGGTAATCTTTAGCCTTTTCTTTGGACGTTTAGCAAAGATACCTTCCGACGGTATCCCTTATCCAATCTTTAGTTTCGCTGCGTTGGTGCCATGGACATTTTTTGTCAATGGACTGAACCAGGCATCTAACAGTTTAGTAGGGAGTGCTAATCTCATTAAGAAAGTCTATTTCCCACGTCTGGTGATACCCATTGCAACTGTTTTGTCAGGCGTGGTAGATTTTATATTATCATTTATCTTACTTATCGGTATGATGACATACTTTGGTTTTTTTCCAACACACAACGTGTTCTGGCTTCCTTTTTTCTTATTACTTGCTTTAACGACTTCTCTTGGTGTATCTCTCTGGCTTTCTGCTCTGAATGTGGAGTTTCGTGATGTACGCTATACGATACCATTTTTGACCCAGTTCTGGCTCTTTTCAACACCTATTGCCTATCCCAGCAGCCTGTTATCTGAACCATGGAAAACCATCTATGGTATTAACCCAATGGTAGGCGTTGTAGATGGTTTTCGCTGGGCATTGTTGGGAACGAGCACACCACCAGGACTGGCAATGATTGTTTCTACGGCGGTGGCTTTGATACTCCTAATCAGCGGTGCTTTTTATTTTCGGCGCATGGAAAAAAACTTTGCTGATGTAATTTAATGTTAATGAATTTCAATCCTCCCCATAACCCACCTTTTACGGGGAAGGATTTTGCCGAAGGCCTAATTCATTGAACGGGTTTCTACGAACGTAATGAAATACCTGTAGTACTATTGATTTTTTGTCTCTAAGCGCTTAGCACACATCTTTAATCCATTATTGACTATGAATGATATTGCAATTCACGTGGAAGGACTTAGTAAAAAATTTTGTATTGGCAGGCTACAGCAGAAACATCGAACGCTGAGAGATAACCTTGCCGATGCCTTTGTTGCTCCTTTCCGCAGAGCAGGTAAGCTTTTGCGTGGTCAGGCAACAGGTGCGGCTGAACTTG
>JAJTXE010000002.1:593045-630084 GCA_021463795.1 Candidatus Brocadia sp.
GTCTCGTGGCACTCGCTCGTACCGCAAGCCTTCGATGACGGCATGGTCAACTTCTGGTGATTATTGCCATGGCAGGTATCACAACCCGTTGGGCTTGGTTCTGCCCTGGAGTGTGCACTCTTCTTATAATCCCTTACAATGCCGGGGGTCATAACTGAGTGGCAGGCAATACACTGCTCTAACTGGAACGTACCCTTAATCGGGTTTGAAGGCCTTACCTCATCCCTGTTGTACATATAGTCAGGAATGTAATAACGGTATGCAGGCAACGTCTTCCAGAATTTGCTGTATTTTCCTGGATAAGGCGGTGCACCTGAGTCCTTAGGATATCCCATATATTTTGCACCTAAACCAGAGAAAAACACCTTACCGTTGTTATCCGGTTCGCCTATCTGTCCGTATACTTCGTGCGGTACCCAGTGGGTGATAATTTCTACTGCCTTTGCCTCTTTCGTCATCAGGCTGGCTGCCACACCCATGGCACCAAAACCTATAACCGACGCTAATGTTACTTTTAAAAATTTACCCATTATCTCCTCCTTTTTCACATCTTTACCGTGATGTAAAGTAACCAAAACTCAAACATTAAACAATATTTCCTAAGAAACAAAACTGACTGATAGCATATGAATCACCCCCCTTTCCTGATAAATGTTGGTATGCTATACATATTCTTCTCCTAAGAAGAAGAGAATTAAGAGTTGCAATGGGTTTTGTATCGAAAATAACATACTCTGCTGAACATATCAATTATTTTCCCCAAGCTGAGTACGACAATGACATAAAAAAAGTTGGCAAAAAAAAATTACAAAGGGCACCAAAGAGAGAACCAGCACTCTTTTCACGATATCTTGTGTTGCTAACATTTTTCCCTCCTTTCTCTAGCCACAAAGACACAATTACATGAAGTGTTTGTGTCTTTGTGGCATAATTGGTTAAGAATTTAAAATCTTAAATGAACAACCTTGCTTTTCCGATAGCAAGGTATCGCCGTTGCCACCTGCTATATCTTTAGATGCCAGGTTTTTTCCCACCAGACAAGTGTCCAGATATATCTTGCTATTATCGAATTTGCTATATCGGGATTTAATCATGTCCCCAACGCTGACATTGATCGCCTGTATTTTTTGATCTTTGCTGAATTTCACGGGATGGAACACCCTTTCCATTGGTAATGAAATATCCCCGTTAAAAAATTCTGTGTGCTCACAGAAAAATATTTGTTCATCTGTTCCTTTCACTCGGAGTATCCCATTATTGTTATCGATTGAAGTTATTTCACCCTCGATTAAGGCATATTTGTAATACTTTGGATCAAATCCCCAATCACCTTTATTCCCGTTCGCCGCGAAAATGCACGTTGATATACCTGCGACAATGAACAAGACCACTATTCTTGAAATATAGATCTTCATCGCAAGCCCTCCTAAAAAACGTTTGTTGTGTAACGGTACATACTGTCACGGTCTTATGCCAATCTTGCAAGCCTTCTACCATATCATCAGCCTCCTTTCTCAATAACCTGGAAATATACACGCCGTTACATGAATCCCTATTTGTTTTGTACTTTAAAAGAACAAATCATATGCCGATGCATTCAGACAAGACTCAACAACAATATAATGAATGAGTTATGACTTTCAATGAACCAACGGAGACATTTACGAAATTACAAGAAATAACGAAAATACGCTTATTGTCTACGATATTTCGTAATTTTAAAGTTGCAATTATAGTATGGAGAGATTCTTCGTTCTCCAAGGAAAAGTCGCCGCATACCTGATTTACGTTAACGTTAAGAAATTTCAAACTTTTTGTTATTGCCCTACATACCCCTTGCCCCCCTCAAGAGGGAAATTTGAGAAGTCCCCTCTTGGGAGGGGATTTAGGGGTAGGCAAAAAGCCGTTGGGTTTTTGTCTTTTTAAACCCAACCTAATTTACAAAGAAGATAATTGACATGCACCTTTGGACAGTGCAGGATAGGCAAAATGAATGTGCCATGATATAAAATTACGTGATGTTCAATACACGCTTTCTTTGTTATAGTATTACTTTATGAAACCCTTTCTTTTTTATAAGTTTTTACTCCGTATTTTTCGTGCCTCCGTGGTTAAAACATTTTGGTTGCAGCTTTCTTGCACTGTAATTATTTACTATGATTCAGGAAAACGAGCTTTATAAAAAGATTGCAGACGCCTGCCGGTTGGAAGCAGCAGAAGCCTTTCGTCTCCAGAGCCGTATTCATCGTTTACGCTGGTTTGACCGTCTCGATATGTGGGTAAAGCGGGATGATGAGCTGAGTTTTGGAGTATCGGGAACAAAGTTACGGAAACATGCATCGATAATCCCTGCATTAAAACAACAGGGGATTGAGGAAGTGGTTGTAATTGGCGGGGCTAATTCAAACAACGTACTTTCAGCGGCTCAAACTCTGACGGAAAACAATATCAGGATAACCCCTTTTTTACTTGGGCCTCCATCTCAAAAACTCGGTAACGCAAAGTTACTTTCACTGTTTGTTGATGACAGCGACATCCATTGGATTTCCCGCGCCCACTGGGCCGATTGTGAAATTTTGGCCAACAATTACGCAGAGAAAAGAATGTCACAGGGAATAAAGATCTTCGTGCTTCCCGAGGGGGCGCATCATCCGTTAGCGCTGCCAGGTTCTTTAAGCCTGCTTGTCGATATTCTGCGCAACGAGAGGGAATCGGGGGTTCGTTTCGACCACATTTTTATCGATGCCGGAACAGGGATGGTCGCACAATCACTTATGGCTGGGGCTGCTGCCCTTGTTAGGAAGATGAATTTTCATATCGTGGTACTGGCAGGCTCACTTGAGGATTTTCAGGTGGGATTATCCCGGGTTATTCAATACACCATGGAATTTCTTGGGGTTGCTCCTGGACCATTACCTGAATATTGCATGTACTATCCAACGACCGCAAAGTCATTTGGGAGTACCAACAAGGCAATTTTCAGAGAAATACAGCGCATTGCCAGAGTGGATGGCATTCTCACCGACCCCATCTATTCAGTAAAGCTGTTTCTTACGGCGCGGCAAACGGTTTTAGACAAAAACCTTGAAGGGAATATACTCCTGATTCATTCCGGTGGTGGATTGACCTTAACCGGTTTTATGAACCATCCGATGTTCCGCATATAGGAATGCATTGTTTGATATTTATTATTCATTGCTAGGCGGTTAAATAATCCGTACAATCATCTTATGCTTGCTTATTAAACAACAAGCCCTCATGATATTGCTTGAAATAAACTAAGTGGTTTAGAAAAGGCCAATATTTCCATTGGACGTTGTACCTGATGCCCAGATCCTTAATCATGTGATAATATTTTTCATACATCTCACTTAATATTTGCTTATAAGAGGGGTTACAATAGAAAATTCGACACCCAAGCGTTCGTAAATCCCTGATACTGCATTGATTATCCTTCAGAAAGGGGCATATGTTGTCTGCAACGTTAAAATCCGGTATTTCTACCTTCCGTGCAATCAAACCAACCTCAATACTGCTTGCATAAAGCACATGATCAAAGGCACGAAAATCACAACAGGTACCGCACCTGTCACAACCGGGATTTAGCCCTGTTAATTCTTTTTCTAAAAGTTGATAGAGTTTTTCCAATTCTGCATAGAGATTCTCTAGTTTTGAGGGATTTTCCATGAATGAACCCTTGAATATTTTTACCACCATGGAATGGTGGAGCACGCATTGCCATCGTCGTTGGTTTAAATTTACAATATTATATTAACCAAAACGATTTTCATTTATTTTTAAATTATCCTCAATTTCTTTCATCGTATGTAACTCCCCTTTATCTACACCGGGACATGTCTTCTTTAACTTCTCCCACTCCGATTGATTTTCCAGATTTGGTTTCCAGAACGGAAACGTCCTGCACTGACACGGCCTTGCATGATAAATCTTGCAGCCATTATCGTACATAATACAATCACCGTTACCGTATTCCAGGAGACTGAACCGGCCGTTAATACTTCTCAAATAGTTTTTAGCAAATACGTTCTTTGCGATTCCCAAAAACAATGATATCTTATCGATCTCCTTTTCATTAACCCACACCACACCGGGTTCTCCCCGGCAGCACCTGCCGCATCGCTGGCACTCAAACCTCAAACCTTTTTTGTACCAGGGCCTCATATCACCTTGAATATCCGAATTTTTAGCCGTTATAAAGTTATTCATCTATTTATTCTTTTTTACTGTAATGAAGATCCAGTTTTAAAGAATTACAATATTTATAATACCATTAGATTAATAAAATACAATACCTGTTTTTGTTGATTAATCAACAGCCCATTAAAGTTGCGATTTTATTCACGTGTGGTTGCGAATACTAGCCCGGTATGGCTTATTTAAAAAGCCTCTGCCGGTATTTCTTCAAAACTTGCGCTATTTTAATTTTCCAGAGAACAAAATTGTAAAAACTAACCATCATCATAAACTGAGGTTATTCAACAGAGGCATCTATTGAGTATCAAAATATTTATTGAATCAAGGCATATTTACGGTATAGTAATCATACCAGAAAGTTAGTAACAATTTAGTTTTTTGAAATTTTCAACAATTGCAATATTTGTCGTATAGGGTAGGGGCGAAGCATTTGCCCGTTTTGGTATAAATGCGTTCATGATAATAGCAAATGCTTCGCCCCTACTTTTTCAAAAAACTACCTTGTTACGAAAGTTTGAATCTGCTTCAGGAAATAAAATAAGCACATAATAGAGAACTGTTAATTTATCTCCTTACCCTTAATTCAGAGAATAGAAAGATATGTCTGATAAAAAATTTAACAAAAATATTCTTTGTATCGGTGCAGGATATGTTGGCGGGCCTACCATGGCAATGATTGCGGCTAAATGTCCACAGTATAATGTGACTGTTGCTGATATAAACTCACAAAAAATTATGGCATGGCAAACCGATAATCTGCCTATTTATGAGCCGGGCTTATTGGAAGTTGTCAAGAAAGCTCGGGGGAGAAATTTGTTTTTTTCTACTGATATCGAAGGGAATATTAAAGAGTCAGATATCATTTTCGTATCTGTCAACACACCTACGAAGACGTATGGCAAAGGGGCAGGGAAAACCGCGGATCTGCAGTTTTGGGAGAAAACAGCCAGAGACATTGTTCGTGTTGCAGAATCGGACAAAATCATTATTGAAAAGAGCACCCTGCCCGTCAGGACTGCTGAGGCTATGGAACGAATTCTCCATGGAAAGAATACAGGCATCCATTTCGATGTAATTTCAAATCCGGAATTTCTCGCCGAAGGAACTGCCGTTTCCGATCTGGAAAATCCGGATCGTGTTCTTATTGGCTCCCGGGAGACTGAAAGGGGGCGAAGGGCAATCCGGGAAGTCGTTGAAATCTACGCCAACTGGGTTCCAAGGGATCGGATTATTACCTGCGATGTCTGGAGTGCAGAACTCTCAAAACTTGTGGCAAATGCATTTCTGGCTCAAAGAATTTCTTCGATTAACAGCATCTCCGCCCTCTGTGAAAGAACAGAGGCCGACATTAAAAAGGTAGCACATGCAATTGGCATGGATTCCAGGATTGGCTCAAAATTTCTTAATGCAAGCGTTGGTTTCGGTGGTTCTTGTTTCAGGAAAGACATCCTCAACCTGGTCTATATTTGTGAGCATTACGGTCTTCATGAGGTTGCTCAATATTGGGAAAATGTTGTAACAATTAATGAATACCAGGAAGAACGTTTTGTTCAGAAAATGATCCACACCATGTTTAATACGATTGCACAAAAACGTATTGCTCTTTTCGGTTTTGCCTTTAAAGCGAATACGGGTGATACCCGTGAATCTCCGGCTATTTATGTTGCCAGAAAGCTCGTCGAGGAACGTGCTCTCGTTGTGATAACGGATCCCGAGGCATTACAGAATGCGGAACAGGATTTAAAGGACGTCCGTCAAAACATAGTGTTTGAATCCGACCCATTTACGGCAGCACAGGGTGCACATGCTATTGCAATTATGACCGAGTGGGATTTATACAAAACACTGGATTATAAAAAGATTTTTGAGGGTATGGAAAAACCCGCTTTTCTTTTTGACGGACGCAATATTTTGGATCATCAGGAAATCTACAAAATTGGTTTTAACGTTTACCCAATAGGAAAACCAGCACTTACGCATTTTTAAACAATGGTGGGTCATGAGGGTTGCAGTTCCTGAATCAGGCAATCCTCTCCATGAGAGCCATAGGAAAGTGGGTGAATATTTCTGCCCCATTTTCTTCAATCCATCCAGTATCTTAATTCCTGTATTGTATTAAAAAGGATGGCTTGACTATAGCCAATTAATGTAATTTTGCCTGTTAACCCCGCAGGGGCAACTTTGGTTTGTTATGGCGATGTAATGGCGATGTTATTTCACCCCTTCAGGCGTTTATTACCGCGTAGCGGATTTGGTTTTGTTGCGTGTGAATACCTGCAGATACGCGCCTATAGAGAAAGATGTTTTTCAAAAAGCTAATGAGTTACGAACATTTTAATTTGCCGTTAATAATGGTAAATTTGCATAGACCCTGCAAATTGAGTCAGAAAGCTTGTCGGGATCGTGACGGAGTAAATCTTGCTTTTCCCATAAGATACGCTTCTGGTGAAGGTCTTCAACTAAGTCGGCTTTTTTGACGTTGACGTTTAAATTATACACGCCCTCATCCATTAAAACCACCTCAGCCCCTTCTTTCTGATATTTATCCAGGATATCTCTGCGGGGAATGTTATTATTTACAATCACGTAATCCAGCGCGCCTTCTCCAAGATATTTGGTAATGGCGTTAATATGGTGTGAAACCTTATAAAGGTCGGTTTGGCCAGGCTGGGTAACAATATTACAAATATATATCTTGACCGCCTTGCTGCTTCGGATGGCATCTCTGATACCTGGTACCAGTAAGTTTGTAATAATACTGGTGTACAGACTCCCAGGACCTATTACGACAATATCGGCCTTTTGAATTTCTTCTATGGCCTCCGGAGGAGAAGCTACATTGTTATCTTTTAGGAAGACGTCCTTAATCGGCGACTTACCCACTGCACGCACGTTAAATTCCTCTTCTATATAGGTTCCATCTTCCAGTTCTGCGCAGATATGGGTATTTGCAAGCGTTGAAGGAAGCACCTTTCCCCGTATGTTTAATATTTTACTCGCCCTTTTAATAGCCTGTTCAAAGCTTCCTGTTATGTCCGTTAAGGCCGTCATTAATAAATTTCCAAGACTCATGCCTTCCAGCGAACCCCTGTCAAACCGGTATTGAAACAGTTGGTATAACTCCCGTTCCTGCTCTTCTGTTTCAGAAAGCGCTATCAGGCAGTTCCTTGCATCACCTGGCGGCAGGATGCCAAACTCCTCTCTCAAAATACCAGAACTCCTCCCGGAATCAGTGACAGTTACGACGGCAGTAAGATACTTGCTGTAGGTCTTTGAACCATCAAGCATGATGGGAAGCCCTGTGCCGCCTCCAATGGCAACAATCTTAAGCTTTTCTGGCGTCTTTCCCATATTGCTGAGTTGCAGGATGGTAGGAATCTGAAAAATACGTTTGATCTTATAGTCCGGCCTGTCATACTCGTTCATCGAAGGTTCATTCTTAAATCGCCCATGCAGCATCTGGATGGTAGTCATGCCAAGTGATTTGGCAATACGTAATTCATCCCGTACCCTGTCACCTACCATAACGGCTTCTGTTGAGCTAATATTATGTCTTCTGACAAGATTCCCCATACAGTCTTCCATGAGAAGTCCAATCTCCTGATCATTAATTACAATCTCATCAAAGAATGGTTTCAGTCCAAGAATTTGTATCTTTTTTTCCTGACGCTCATGGACACCAACGGTGAGCAGAAAAAGTTTATACCCTTTTTCCTTTAATTCTTTAAGGGTAGAAATAACATACGGAAATAGCTGTATCTCCGAGACTTCGCTACTGTTATATGCCTTGTAAGCAATATTGACTAACTTATTATCCGCATGATATTTTTCCACTATTTCGTTAAACACAAGATGATACGCGCCATATTTTTCCGTAAGATCCTTTTGCATTTGATAAACATCTTCTTCGGAACATGGAAGCCCAGCCTCCACCATTGCCCTGGCAGCACGTCTCCTTGATGCTTCAATAAGTGAACCTGTACAATCATATAATGTGTCGTCCAGATCAAAGATCACTGCCTTTATTTTCATATGCTTTACCCTCAACTGAGTAAATATTCTCTCTTGTTTCATTACCTTTTAACGGAGTGTAATACCTGGAATTCAAGAAATATCACACGATGACATGCTTCACCTTAACGTCTTACCGTAACACAAGTTTTTCTTTGTATCCGCTGGTTACATTCTTTTCATGGTAATTTTTTTATAACCCTCTTTACCAATGTGGCTTTCGTTGTAGCTTTATTGCGTTATAAATATCAAGCAAAAATGATACCGTGTTATCGTGTATGTTCTTTCCTTACCCTATTTACTAATAAATGGGCTTGTCGTACCGGCTCTGGAATACGATATCCGACACACGTTGCCAAAGCAATACGAATTGCAAATGCCAAATTTACTTTGTGGCCGGGAGATACAAAGACTGGCTTTGTATTTACCTTTGTCCTTAATACAACCCCAACAACTTCATGCTGGTAAAATAGTTTAGAATACGAACCGGCAACATTTTTTACACACCGGAACTCGCCTACCAACCGACTTTTTGCACATCCAATTGCCCGCCTGTCAAGAATGAGCCCCAGGTGTGACGCTAACCCAAAATGGCGTGGATGCGCAATTCCCTGGCCATCAAACAGGATAACATCAGGATCGCTTTTCAGTTTTTTAAATGCCTTCAGCAGTACAGGCGCTTCGCGAAAGGAGAGGAGACCGGGAATATACGGGAATCTTGCCCTATCAATAGCCGTAACCTCCTCAACCTTCTCTAGCTGCTTACTTAATGTATATACAACGATACCGGCAAAAAAGAGATCGCCGTGTTTATCATAAGAAACATCTGCCCCTGCCACCGTACAGATTTTTCCCGTGACCCTTTTTAAAATGAGCCGTTCCCGTAAAGTCTTCTGTAATTCAATGGCCTTTTTATAGTCTAGACGCCATGAATGTAACTGATTGAATTTCATACTTCTTTACGTATGCCAGGCGGAATGTCAGTTTCATGAAGTAGAATAAGCGCTTTAAATAGGTTGACATGTACGGGTCGCAGCAAACGACAGCGAAGCCGAGGTTGCGAGCATAAGCGAAATAAACCCGTGAGATTCCTCGCTTTGGCCGGAATGACAGTCATAGAGAGATTGCTTTTTGGCGAGCACCCCGCAATAACACTTTCTTTTTGCGTTTACTCTCGTTAAGGCACTTCCAATTCTTCAACCTGCGGAAGGTCTTTGATATCCTTCAGCCCGAAATATTCAAGAAACTTTTTCGTTGTGCCGTAGAGTAAAGGATGCCCCAAGGATTCGTCCCTTCCCACAACCTTAACCAGATCCTTCTCCATAAGCAATCTGATGATCTGACCTGACTGAACCCCGCGGATGGATTCCAGATTTGCGCGTAATATGGGTTGTTTATAGGCAATAATCGCAAGTGTTTCCAATGCCGCTTGCGAGAGTTTCGTTTCTCCTGATTTCTTCCGTAACTTTGCTATCCATTCATAATATTCAGGTTTGGTAAAGAATTGATAGCCACCAGCAATTTCTTCGATCTGGAATGACCTGCCTTGCACATCATAATCACTCCTTAACTGAGCGATCGCTTCCTGAATCTGAGCGCCATCGACCCCTTCGATCAGATCGGCGAGTTTACGAAGGGGAATCGGTTCTTCAGCAGCGAATATCAGGGATTCAACGATGGGTTTAATTTCTTCCGTACATTTCATAGACCACAAAGCCGTTAATCTCTAAAACTTATTTCATTTCCCATGTTGGCGGCTGCATAATGCCCTTTATTTTATTCACGGCATTTTGAACCGCATTGACTACGGCCTTTGTTGATATCGTTGCTCCGGTAATGGCCGTAATCTTTTCATCATCTTTTACCTTTGCCACAATCAATTGATTGCAGGTTTTCTGCTTAAATTGCTGCTGAAACCAAGGTTGAACTTTTTTCTCTTTTTTCAATAACCCGTATTTTTTTATTCTTTCAGGCTGCCTGAACATTGGTAATTGCCATGCTTCTTCACTATCCCAGTCGACCGTTTCCAGCTCTCTCCAAAAAATTACACTCCACAGGGTAGTAGTGCTTTCAATCTCGGTCATTTTTGTGCCAAGCCCCGGGGTCTCATTCTGAGCCAGGATATTAATGCCAATGATCTTTTCAAGATGAGGATCCAGACCTACCATAACCTTAATCTTACTTGAATATCCCTGAGCCTCTCCGCACGCCGCGTAACCAATCAGTTGACCGGCCTTGTTGAGTCCTTTATAAACGCGCTCCTGCTCGGATACCTCTGCAGGCGTCACTTCCCCGGGAGCACCTTCCAGGCCGGGTAATACCACATACAATGCCTCAGTGCGCACGGCCAGCTCCTTTTTCTTAATCGTATCTCTTGTAAGCAAGAAAATTGAGGATACACCCAGAGATGCCAGGAGGGAAACTAACGCCAGGGTAATGGTATACTGAGCCTTTTTTTGCATGTTAACCCTTTTTTACCCTGGTCCCATAAAGTCTCGGTTTTGTATACCGGTCAATGAGCGGTGTTGCTGTGTTCATAAGCAAAATGGAATAGCATACCCCTTCGGGATAGCCGGAATAAAAACGGATCAACGCCGTAAGCACGCCGGTACCAATTGCAAATATAACCAGCCCCCGCTTTGTTAAAGGAGACGTCACCATATCGGTCGCCATAAAGAATGCCCCCAGAAATAACCCCCCTGAAAAGATATGATACAAGGGATTATTCGCCCAGGGAGTTGCTACCCGAGAAGGCAAAATAAGTACCATAATGAACATGGTTGCAATATAATAAACAGGAACGTACCACTTAATGCAGCGCTTGTAAATCAAATAAGCGCCGCCCAGCAATAAAGCAATCGCGGAGGTCTCTCCGATACAACCAGGGACATTTCCCATAAACAACTGGCCAAGGGTATAGGTTTCTGCTCCCGCCTCTTTTGCCAGCGGTGTTGCCCGCGTAACAGCATCCACCAGTTTACCGGCAGGATCGATCCTGGTAATACTGTGAACGATGTTGCCTATGCCATGCTGCAGAATACGCCAGTCCGAGTTCATTGCGGCAGGATAGGCCACCTGCAGGAATGCCCGCGCTGCCAGAGCCGGATTCCAGATATTATTTCCCAAACCCCCAAAGGTATGCTTTACGATGGCAATGGCAAAAAATGACCCGACAATAGAGATATACCACGGTACACTTGGCGGTAAAGTGTATGCCAGCAAGATACCCGTTACCACCGCACTACCATCTTTCATAGCGCTGAGAACCGGTTGTTTCCGTAATAACAAAATAACTGCCTCGGTAACAACAGACGCTATACAACAGAGAAAAACAACAGAAAGGCAATAATATCCAAAGGCAAAAGCCCCTGCAATTCCCGCCGGAATCAACGAAAGCACCACGGTCCACATAATACGTGGAATATTTCCCCCATCATAGATATGAGGGGAAACACTCATAATTAAATTGCAACGAATTTCAGTTTGGTTTGACACGTAAGTTAGTTACCGCTCCAACCGTTTTTTTAAAAATCATGCAGCAAAGACGAATATTTACCCTTTCGACTTGCGTTTGGCAATTTCACCTTTTGCAAATTTAATAAGATGCACAATCGGTCTTTTTGCCGGACATACATAACTGCAACAACCACATTCCTTACACTCCATAACGTTATTGTCGAGCGCCAGGTCAAATTCTTTCGCTTCACACACGATGCTTAACTCACTGGGATTCAGCCCATAAGGACAGCTATCAACACAACGCCCGCACCGGATGCACGCGTGAGACTCCCATCTTTGGGCATCGCGCAACACCAGAATACCGCCCGTCCCTTTAATCGTAACAGCGGTGTCAACATCTCCCTGTGCAATACCCATCATAGGGCCGCCAAAGATGATCTTATTCACGTCCGCGGTAAGTTTTGCCTCCTCCAGTAATTGTCTGACCGGTGTCCCCAGACGCGCTAAAAAATTTTGCGGATTTTCGACACCATTCCCGGTAACGGTAACAATCCTTTCTATGAGTGGCCGACGAAATTTTACGGCCTCATACACAGCAAAAGCTGTCCCCACATTAACCACAATTACTCCCACTTCTAAAGGCAATTGCGTTGGTTTAAATTCCCGGTTTAACAGAGCCTTAATGAGTTGATGCTCTGCCCCTTGCGGGTACTTTACCTCCATAAGATCTACTTTTATACCAGGATCCTTCGATGCGATATCCTTGAAAATGGTATAAACGTCCCTTTTGTTCTCCTCAATGCCAATATGCGCCTTCTTACAGCCAATGCATCTCATCATCAGCTTCAAACCCTGTATTATCTCATGGGGTTTATCGAGCATAAGCCGGTAATCGCAGGTAAGATAGGGCTCACATTCTGCACCGTTCATGACCACCGTGTCAATGATTTTATCTTTCGGTGGGGTGAGTTTGACATGCGTAGGAAAGGTTGCGCCGCCCAGTCCCACAATACCGGCTGATTGGATACAATGCCTGATCTCTTCGGGAGAAAGGTGATCGGTATCCACGGCCACGTCCATATCTTCCACCCAGGCATCTTCCCCAGAATTCTCGATAATAACGGCAGGACACTTTATCCCGGTAACTGGATGCGGCCACGGAGCAACATCGACAACTTTCCCTGAAACAGATGCATGCACATGCGCAGAAATAAAACCTTGTGCATCGCCAACCAACTGCCCTTTTTTAACCATGTCGCCTTTTTTAACAATCGGTCTGGCCGGAGCACCAATATGCTGGCTCATAGCCAAATACACAGTTTTGGGAAGTGGAATGGTCGCTTGTTGCTTACCAAGGGTAAGGATTTTTCCATCCTCTGCCGGATGAATGCCGCCGAGAAACGTTTTTAATTGCGCTTTAACACGGGTCATCATAGGATCAAGGCTTATCTCTCAGGGCACGATCAATCTGACGGACAGCTTGTTTAAGACGCAGCTCGTTTTCTACAATTGCCAATCTCAAATACCCCTCGCCACGCTCTCCAAAGGCTGCTCCTGGGGCCACAGACACCTCGGCATCATTCATGAGTTTATAGGCAAAGTCCACCGAACCCATCGATCGCCATTTTTCGGGAATGGGGGCCCATACGAACATCGATGCCTTTGGTTTTTTGACATCCCAGCCGATGCGGTTCAGTCCTTCACAAAGCACATCCCTTCTATTCTGGTAAATTTGGGCCTGTTCACTGGTATATTTATTACATTCCCGGAGCGCTATAATTGAGGCAATTTGCACCGGCTGAAAGATACCGTAATCATAATAGCCCTTGACCTTTGCCAGGGTACTTACAATCTCCTTGTTCCCGACACAAAAGCCCAATCTCCAGCCAGCCATGTTAAAAGATTTGGACATAGTATTAAATTCCACACCCACATCTTTAGCGCCTTTCACCTGCAAAAAGCTGGGCGGCTTATATCCATCAAATGCGATTCCACAGTAAGCAAAATCATGGACAATAATAATATTGTGCTTCCTGGCAAACGGCACAATCTCTTCAAAGAAACTTAGTTCAACGGTAACCGCAGTAGGATTATGTGGAAAATTTAAAATGATAAGCTTAGGCAGAGGATTGAGATTTTTGGTTACCTTGATAAGATTCGGCAAGAACTGCTCATCATCTGTAAGTGGCACACTAACGACATGAGCACCAGCGAGGTTTACCGCATGGATATGAATTGGAAAGGCGGGATTGGGAACTACCACCGTATCACTCGTCTCGAGTAACCCTAAACAGAGGTGAGAAATCCCTTCCTTTGATCCAATGGTGCATACCACTTCGTCAGGATCAAGGGTTACGCCAAATTGCCTTTCATAATATTTTGCAACCTCACGCCTGAGATTATATATACCGTTGGCTGAAACCGTGTATCGGTGGTTCCTTGGATCCTGTACAGCCTCGCACAATTTCTGAATGACCGGCTGGGGAGTGGGGTCATTCGGGTTCCCCATACCCAAATCAATTACATCGATATTATTCCTTCGTTTTTCATATTTTAATGCATTTAGTCTCCCAAACAGGTACGGAGGTAATTGTTTTACCCTCTGGGCAACGTTAATAACAAACTCTTCAGGCATGGTGACTTTTTTTCTTCCAAAGAATCAAATGGTATATTTTATAAAAGAGCCGTTTCGATTTTCTGGTCATTCCATGGAAAACCAATATTCGAAAGCTTAATCATTCCCTAAATTTTTCAAGATCGACGCACTTTCAACCAGGCTAATCAGCCAGGGACCAATCCTCTCTTTATATTGTTGATTTCTGGCGATCTTTTCCAGTTCTCCCTTGACAGACTTGAAGCTCTTGTTACTCGGTGGCTTTCTATCCGTAATTTTAATGATATGGTAGCCATAGTCGGTTTTTATAATACCACTGATCTCACCGACCTTTAAGTGCGCTACCTCAGCGCCCATTGCGTCCTTTGGGCTAAAGGGCTGCATCTTCCCCCCCCGGGCAGCAGAAATACGATCAACCGATTCATTTTTTGCAAGGGTGGCAAAATCAGCGCCCGCCTGCAATTTTTTGAGCGTATCTTCAGCCTCACGATGGGTTCTGAAGACGATCTGACTGGCTTCAATCTTCTCACCATACTGTTGCTCATATGCTTTTTGCAAATCTTCATCAGTAATGGTAATGGTCTTTTTCATAAGACGATCAGCAAGGAGCTCAACCTCTGCCTGCTTTTTCATCCTTATTGCCATCTTTTCTTCCAATTTTGCGAGGCTGGTACCGGCCCTGGCTAATTCTTTTTCAAGGTCTGCTTTGTCTTTTATCCGATACGTACGTAGTAAACCATCAATTTCGTTGTTAATGAGATCTTTCAATTTTTGCTCTACTTCAGCATCAGTAACCCTGATCCCCTCTTTTTCCGCCGACTGGCAAATCAGTGTCCTGCGAATAAGCACATCTAATGCGTCCTCTCCATAGGTATCAATTAATAAATTATAAAGTTCTTGCTTGGTAATCTTCTGACCATTTACCATCGCCACAATGTTTTTATCGGTAATAATTTGAGGCTCGCTCTTTGAGGATTTCGGAGCTTTCGTTTCCGCACCGGTGATTGCCTGGTTGAAAAGGATACCGGCAGAAAGCATTACAGCGAGAAAAGGAATTGTCACAGGAATCTTCATACAGATAAATATTTCATGAAAAGAAGGTCATTTAATATAGGAACAGGTAAAAAATTGATTTTGGATTATATCACAGGTAAAATTACAGTGTCAATGTTTTTGTAACACTCACCAGCGGAGGCGAAAAAGGTTCAAAGAAAAACCTGAAAATTGTGAAACAATCATGAGAAGTTGTGGGGAGGGAATTTGCGTTTATCGGAGAAACACGGCCAGCTACCTTCCTATTGATTTTCTCCTTTAATTTGCCTACCATTACGTCGTTTATCCTCTGAAAAATTCCTTTCGATTGCAGTACCCCTAACATCAAACGTTCTTTACTTCAATAATCTTGTTGGGTTTCAACCTTAACAAACTATACGTCTTCTGTAAGTATCCTCTCGATCTGTTTTTTAATATTTCGTGCTTCGGCAGCAAGATGACAAAGATATTTCCGGGGGAATCTTTTTGCGGCTTCATCAATCCTTTCCAGGCATTCCATGGCAAACAGATAAACACCTTTTCTTGGCGCATCGTGTCCGAGGTTTTCAGCCAAAACTCCACATGAAGATATACGCACCTGTGCCTTGAGGGCCAGGATTATTACATAGTGCTCCAGAGGTGAACGCGTCTCACTTTCCCCGCTTTTACCCAGCTTATCCTGATGGTTGTCTTGCTGCTTCAGGCATTCAAAAAGGCTATGCATAAAAGGATTAAGCAGACGGTAAACCGGATCATCTTCAAAATCCTGGCGACATAATCCTGAATCGTCAAAGGATGATTCAGGGGTAGTTTTATTCCAATTGCAAAGCTCTGGCAGGGAACTTGCCCAAGGTTCTGATGTCTCTTCTTCCTCCTCCCCGTAACGGAGGTCTATAGCCCTGACTTCATAATCATCATCGCCTTCCCTGTCTTTTATGTCAGGAATCTCTGAAAGATCCAGGAACCCTTCCGGATATTCGGTGCTGAAGGCAGCATCCCTGTTTCTCATCATTGTATGCGTGATGAACTGCTTTTCCATCATCTTGTCCCGTTGTGCGCTTTCTTCCATCATCCGTTGAAAGCCCTTTTCAAGATTTGCCTCAGAGAGTCCTTCGGCATCAACCACTGCTATAAGGGGTTCTTCAAGTCTGGCTTGTTCCCGGTAATAATCCAACCAGCATTCAGGTGACCACGCCGTATTGATCTCCGGTTCTTTGTGCCTGATTTTTCTGTTTCCCTGAAAGCCTTCCAGCATACCAAAGATAATCTGAAAGTCCGGCGCAATTCTCGCGATGTCGCGGAAGACACGAACACCGGATTGGATCTTCTTACCGGAAAGTTTGCCTATCTTCGATAGGACATTGCCGAGTAATTTAAGTGTGTCTTCGATATTATCCTGCAGATAATAGATCAATACACCCTGCATGCCTTTTTGTATCGCCTGCAGTCCTTCTATGATTAACGCAACGTCTTCACCTTCCTGCATCTGAGGTATATCTTCCTCAAGGCGGTTGATTACACAGGGTATGAGGAACATCAACCGGCCAAGACCAGGTAAACGGACGATTCCTTCCCGCGGGTCATCCGGATCATGGGAAATATCATCATCCGCCTTGCGGAAATAATCGTCCAGTTCAGTAAAAACATCCCTGGTTTTGGATATCTCTGCGAGAACCCGTTTGTAACCTGTTGTGTTTTGTCTATTCATCTTTTCTCTCAAATCTCAAATAGTAAAGATTCAGAAATTCCCGCACCTCTGGTGAGAGAGGAAAAAGAGGATATATACTCTTTTATGTCCTTTACTGAAAATTATAATTGCCTATTACTTCCATCTGTCAATTACAAATTTTTAAAAAGACCGGATAATGATAGCTTCGTATTGATAAACGGCCTGCATTCAGCTATAGTATTTTAAGAAGGACTCTTTGTAAGAATTTCCATAGAAAACAAGACGCGAATTCAACATCAAAGTTTAACCAATACATGCACATGAGTGATTTTATCACCAGTCACGAGGTTATCATCCGCCTCAGTGCCTTTTTCGGCACCCTGGGGATGATGACTCTTTGGGAACTCGTGTTGCCCAGGCGGGTGCTCACGGTATCGAGGGTACTCCGCTGGATGAACAATCTTGGTATTACATTCCTGAACAGCTTCCTATTGCGCATCATCTTTCCAACAGCGGCAGTGGGCATAACGGTATTTGCGCAGAAACACGGATGGGGTCTTTTCAATTACTACCGGATACCATACAGTTCCGTTGTCGTTATATCGATAGTTACCATGGACTTCACCATCTATCTTCAGCACGTAATGTTCCACGCACTCCCTGTTTTGTGGCGGATACACCGCATGCATCATGCCGACCTGGATATCGATGTCACTACCGGCACACGATTTCATCCTTTCGAGATTATCCTCTCCATGCTAATTAAATTTGCGGTAATTATAACGCTGGGGCCACCCACGATCGCGGTAATCGTGTTTGAGGTGGTACTGAATGCAACGTCCCTGTTTAACCATGGAAATGTACGTATACGGCGTGGTATAGACCATGTACTGCGCTGGTTCATAGTCACACCAGACATGCACCGGGTACACCATTCAGTGGAAGACAACGAAACCAACAGTAATTTCGGCTTCAACCTGCCGTGGTGGGATCGATTGTTAGGCACCTACCGGGCTCAGCCGCGCATGGGCCACAAAGGCATGACCATCGGACTCAGGGGTTTCCGGGATACCAAGCGCTGCACTAACTTACCTGGCATGCTGGCAATTCCCTTTCTTAGCAAGATCACCGGCTATACGATCGCGAGTCACACATGGGAGAAACCCAAAGAAGGCCATTAACCTTTTTCATGCACGTTTTACAATTTCACCTGGCGGATATCATTTCAGAATAGAAACCTTTAAAGCGCTTCTACCCGGTTTCTTCCTTCTTCTTTTGCCTTATGCAACGCCTTGTTTGCAAGCTTTATCAGGGTTTCCTGGTCTGTCCCATGCTCAGGGTATGCAGCAATCCCAATGCTTATGGTTATGTTAAGAGTCTGTCCCGATATAATATCATCAAAGTCAGTGACTTCAATAATTCTCCGAATTGCATCTGCCTTCACGAGGGCTTGTGTTGCGAACAATGCAGGCATAATAATGGCAAATTCTTCGCCGCCGTACCGCGCGACAATATCTGATTTACTCACAGAGTCGTTCAGAACCCTGGCTATTTGTTGCAACAAACGATCACCTGCCCTATTTCCGTATGTGTCATTCAAATTTTTGAAATGATCCAAATCCAGAAGAAGGAGGCTAACGTGTTCATTCCGTCTTTTTGCCAGGATTACCTGTTTGTCCAGTATCTCATTGAGGAATCTTCTATTGTATACCCCGGTAAGCTCGTCTGTTATATTCCTATGTTTCGCGATATCCAGGAGTTCTAGCCGATGGAGAGATAAAGCAGTCAGCCCCACATAGTTTGATATAAGCCTGTGAGTCTTTTCGTCGTCCCAGCAACGAATATCTTTTTTTATCAACAGAACGATTCCAAATGTTATCCCGCCTGCTATTAAAGGAATGCATACATAACCACCCTGTTCTTCTTTGTGGATTACACACTCACAAGAATCATCTTTGGTGATGTCTTGTATGAAGCATTCTTTGCCTGTTTTCATTATGCGGCAGAGAGAGGGATCAAGGATGACTTCGTTCCTGATGAGCTCATTTACCGGCATAGAGGGATCTATGACAGGCACATACAGCATGTTTCTCTCTCTGTCCAGCATTATTGCAGCAACAATATCCGGGTCAAAATGTTTTCGTAAGGCGAGAACCATATGCTTAAATACCGCATCCTCGGTTGCCGCATCGTTCATGGCCGTGGAATAGGACATGAAATCCTCGAGTTCCTTAATGTGTTTATTTCTTTCTTCTTCCGCCCGCTTGCGTTCAGTAATATCTTCTTTAACGGCAACGAAGTGCGTGATGGCATCCTGTGCGTTCCTTACCGCTGAAATGGATGCAAACTCCCAATAGAGTTCGCCATTCTTTTTCCTGTTACAAAATTCTCCCCGCCACTCCTTTCCCGCGGTAATGGTTTCCCACATTTGACGGAATTCCTCCGACGATACGTTGTCGGGTTTTAGGATACGTGGATTTTTTCCTATGACTTCTTCGGGATGGTAGCCAGTTAACTGAGTGAACTTGGGGTTTACGTATTCGATAATGCCCCGGTTGTTCGTAATAACAACCGTGCTTGAACTTTGCTCTATGGCGCGGTATAACTTGCGAAGTTCTTCCTCTGCCCGTTTGCGTTCAATAATTTCAGCTTGCAGGTCTTTGTTTTTCTTTGCCAGTTCTTCAGCGGTGTTAGTCAAGTCATTTTCCGGAGATACATCAGGTTTCTTCAAAGCATCTTCCAATCGTTTTTGTTTCAAATAAATTCAATTATATCGGGTTTATTACTATATCTGAAAAGAATGAGATATGCAATACAGAAAGAAAGGTGTGGTTTGCCCTCTGACTTATCGGGAACTGGTGTAATTTCAAGGTTACGGCGTCAGCAACTATTTTCATGAAACGTCATACCAGCGAACCCCCGCAACTGCTTCCAGCCCCCGCCGTGCAACCAAAGCAGTGTGCTCCGGTTGCAATGAAACCATAATTAAATTCCTCAAAAGATTCAATATCCCATATTGTCCTGAGACGACCCCCAACCGGGATTTCAAGCATCTGATTAAAGTCGCAGTCATAGAGCAGTCCATCCCAACCGACCGAAATAAGCGTCCTGCACATCACATTATCAATCGTCTGCGGGTTAAAGGCGTTAACAAGGAGTTCCCTGTAGCCTTCCGCTTGACCGGTATGTGCAAGATATTTCCCCCATCGCTTGATGGGCATATTCACCATGGTATACAGATGATTAAAAGCAATGCCGAATTGTTCCCATAGTTCCTTTTTATACTGATTTTCTAACTCCTTCTGAGACGGTGGAAGAAAAGCACCGCCAGGATTATAGACCAGGTCTAATCTCAATCTGCTTCCTTCCTGCCCGTATCCCAACGAATTAAGCCTTCGTAGAGCGTCGATACTCTTATCAAACACATCACGACCACGTTGTTTATCCATGTTTTCTCTGGAATAACAGGGTAACGAAGCAACCACTTCAACGCGATGATCCCGGAAAAATTCCGCCAGGTCTTCCTGCCCTTTAACCTGCAAGACGGTGAGATTGCACCGGTCCATAACACGACGTCCCAGTGAACGAACCCGAAGAATCATATACCGGAACGCCGGATGAAGTTCCGGTGCGCCTCCCGTGAAATCAACGAGTTCAATTGAAGGCATCCTGGCTAGCAAGTCTAAGATACGGTCCGCGGTTTTTGCCGACATCATTTCGGTTCGCTTGGGACCGGCATCTACATGGCAGTGAATACAAGACTGATTGCATAACTTCCCTACGTTTATCTGGAGCGTTTTCGGGTTTTTACGCGTTAATTGGATACCAAAGCGTTTTAATGTATCTTCAAAATTCATCTCTGTTATTAATTTGGCAGTTTGCTCAGTACTGGACCTAAATCTTTTTAACCGTATCGCCTGCGTAGGTAACAGTTGAAGCGCTGTAGAATATCATACCTAACAAAAGAGCAATGCCTTGGTATTGCAAGACCCTTTTGCTTGTAACCCGTTCCTTTCTGACGTACTCGTCACGATTAACCCATGTTATCCTACAGAGTACAAAAATATCCCTGCACCAACCCTCTCCCTTGCCGGGCCAGGCTAACCGTTCCAGGTTGGTATCATAAACGACATGCGAGGCCCCTTATCCTACCGATAGCCAGGGGAATTTGGTACGGCAAACCGCTTTAAGGATAGCCGGGATGTGTCTTTTTCGTGGGTTCAGGATATTCCTTTTCAATGATAATCGCCTGTTTCTCCCACAGGCCTTTTTTCTTATTAAAGTGCCAGGTATAATTTTCCTTTCCGTTTACCTTATGGACGGAAATGTCCTTTTTATCGATAGCAAAATAATTCCTGCTTTTCCCCTCAACAAAAAAATCAAGATCGTAGGCCTTGCCATCCTTTCCTTTGAAATCGACACAGGCAAAATACTCATTCTTTTTTATCTTCGAGAGTTTTTCCCGATGTATCCTATCAAAAATGAGCTCCAGCTCTTTTTTGGTATATTTATCATAGTATTTAAATAGTCCGTCCTTTGAATTTTTCCGCACGTATTCTTCGACAAATTTTGCCACATCCTCAAGGGTCACCGCCGATTTTTCCATTTCTTTGCGCTTCATCGTCTGTTCCGGATGGTCTCCAAATACGGTATGTGAAGTATTTACCTTAGATGGCATCAGATCTATTCCCAAGCACGCCATCAATACAACTGCCCCGGTAATGAAACCATGCATTTTTACTCTGGACATGTTCATGGTTGACACTCCTTCCCCTTTATCAAAAAAAGATGTGTGGCCTTCATAAATAAAAAAGTATTTCTGCGAAGATATTCTCCTGAAAACATTTTCGGCAGCAAGACTGTCTTTTTCAAAGCCGTTTGAGCGGGTTAAGCGGCTTATACTGTTTAAACGGCCCGCAAGACCCTTATGCTTTGCGTCCCCTGTTCACTCAGGGTTTGCCTCTATCGAACAAATTGCTCAATTCCCTTTATTCTATAAACCGGTAAACCTTTTCTGTCAAGCGAATTTCTTACTACACGCTATCAGTATATCAGCTGGCAAGGAATTGAGTCTTTTCAAAAACACCAGTTGATTATTTTTCAAACACCAGAATTCTACATACACCCCTAAAATAGTCCTGTGCACCAGATTTACAGCAGACAAAGTAGTTTGACACCTATAGCATATTATGATATTATCAAACACGGCTTTTTGCATTAATTCATGAATATTTTTATCAAAAATGGAGAGAATCTGCATTGGCAAAGGAAAAACAGATTATCGTAGGTTCCAGGGGCAGTAAACTTGCGCTTATCCAAACAAATTGGGTCATATCAGAGCTCAAAAGGTTAAATCCCGGATATGATTTTCAGATCGAAAAAATTTCTACCAAAGGTGACAAGATTACCGATGCCCCCCTATCGCGTTTAGGGGGAGTCGGTCTCTTTACCAAGGAGCTTGAAACAGCGCTAATGAAGGGCAAGATTGACCTTGCCGTCCACAGCGCCAAAGACGTACCAACAGAGCTGCACGAAGGGTTAATGATCGGCGCAACACCCACGCGTGAAGACCCCCATGACGCCCTTATTAGTAACAACAATGCCAATTTAGAAAAGCTGCCGGATAATGCGCGTATTGGCACCAGCAGCCTTCGAAGAAGGGCACAATTACTAGCTTTCAGGCCTGATTTCAAAATCTTGGATCTGCGGGGTAATTTGGATACCCGGCTCAAAAAACTTGAAACGGACGACCTGGATGCGATTGTTGTTGCCCACGCAGGGTTACGAAGAATGGGCTATGCGGGACCGATTAGCCAGATTATACCGTTCGATATTATGCTTCCTGCAGTAGGACAGGGTTCACTGTGTATTGAAATCCGAAAAGATGACGAACGAGTTCTGAAAATCGTTTCTGCTCTTAACGATACACAGACCAGAATTGTCATAGAGGCAGAACGGGCTCTTCTGGCGAAACTGCAAGGCGGCTGTCAGGTGCCTATTGGGGCATATGCACAAATACAAAACAATCAAGTATTCCTTGAGGCGATCATTTGTACCGTGGACGGTGGTCATGCCATCAGGGACAGTTACAGCGGCCATTCCACTCAAGCTGCAAGGCTGGGAGAAGCACTTGCCGAAAGAATGCTGGAAAGCGGCGGTAAGCGGATTCTCCATGAAATCCGTCAGGAATTTCAGGCACGCGTCGATCAAATATAAAGCGTTACTTATTCCGGAAACGGTTAACGGTACGGTCTCAAATTTATTTCCTGCCTTCGACCAAATAAAAAAGCCCATGACGAACAAAATCATGGGCTTTTTTTACTACTCTGTCTTATCTTTTTACAAATGCTCTACAATTGCTATTTTGTCAGAGTCACTTTCTCAATACGTCCTTCCCTGCGCAGCCTTGCTGCCTCTGACTGAATCTTCGTAAACTCCATCATCATAGGCGCCTGACCCCACCACCAGGATACGTCCTGCTGGACGTGTGCAGTACCTTTGTAACCCTGGAGTTTATACCAGAACCATAACCGATTGTACATATTCTCGATATTGGACGGATTGTCTTGCTGCTGTATGAACATACCATACACACCAAGAATTGGCCCCACTACCGGGAATTTGCCCTTCAAAGTCTTAAAGGCGTTATAAATAGGTTCACCGAGGAATGCCGGACTCAACTGCTTCTCAATCCCGTCGCTTAAAGGATACGGATCCCTGTCAGCAGCGCTGGGATAGAGGTAACCGTCGGCAATTAAGTCTTCAACAATCTTCTGCGCCCTGTCTGCCAGGGTATGAGCCTGAAACATGAACTCATCCAATGATTTCAAATAGGTATCAGCAAAACGGTCGCTATGGCACTTCGCGCAGACCTCTAACCAGTACGACCTCTTGGCAACATTTTCTTCTGAGTAGATATCGATTTTATCACCAATAATCTTAATGCCGTAAGGATAATCTTTCAGGGAAGAAGTATATTCCAGGTTCTTCGGCGGTATCGTACCCATACGCCAGATACCCTTCATAACAGGATTGTGAATAAACCTGCCATGCTTTTCATACATGTGGCAGAACTGACATGTTGGGGTGCGATAGTCCTTTCCTGGTCTTACTTCAGACAATGGTCGGTTAAAATCAAAATGCTCTTCTTCCTTATGATAGATTACGCCATGCTTTGATTCGCCATAAGATTCGGCATCAGGATGGTCTGGACCCATATGGCAGGTAATACAGGCCTCTGGCTGTCTGCCTTCGGCGGCGCTGAACTTATGCCGGGTATGACATACATCGCATTTTTCGGCACCGGAATGGCACAAATCACAACCGTGCTGCCCGTACAAATACCCTCTTCGCGCAGCCTCTGCATACCACGGCACGATCGTATTTGCCTCCCACGACTGGATGTGGTTGGGACGTCCCATTTCTCTCTCGCGCAGGAAGTCATCAAACTGCGGCCTGTGGCATTCACCGCACACCTCGCCGGTTGGCATCCTGATCTGTTTCTTTTTCGTGTCCGCATGACAATCAAAACAATCAACTTCATTTAAAATCCTGTTGGTGCGTTTTTCAATTTCGGACGTCCTTGCAGACAGATAAGGAGTGCTTTTAGGATTCTTATGGCCAGAACCTCTCCAGTCTCTCACAACGCCCGGGGTTGCTTCTTCATGACATGTTATGCACAGATCCCTTCTTTCTTTTTCAATAAAGATAGAATGATCCAGGTTTTTCATGGGTTCATAGTGACGGTTGGGCTGCCAGTACATATCCAACATCTGTGGTTTGAAATAATCTTTAAATGGTCCTGAACCCTCGCGGAGTCCAACGTTATCTTTATAAGTCGCCCTATACCAGTCAGGCGTCCCCTCATACAGATCTGGTGGCGTTTCCTTCTTGGGTGGTAGTTCGGCTGCCCACGCCACAGAAGTAAACAGCATCGCAGACAAACACAACCCTATTCCAAATTTTTTCATTTCATTCACCTCCATAGGTATTAGATGCTATCTATTTTTTCGTTTCTTCTGGTTTAATGAGTGACATTACATAATAGGTCAAACACCATCTTTCTTCGTCAGTAAGCTCCTTCGCAAACGATGGCATGGGAGTGCCGTTCAACCCCGTGGTAAATCTGAGGTAAACATCCTGAGGTGAATTGCCTCCCTTAAATTTTCCTGTAGTAAAATCAAAGGGTTTTATCGGAAAACCAAAATCATCTTCCTGTTCGGCTGCGCTGGGACCATCTCCGCGTCCTTCAATGCCGTGACACTTCCAGCACTCCAGTTTTTCTTCGTAAATCTTTTTCCCCTCTGCAAGGCATTTATCCGTAGGTCTGACCCGCAAACCAACCTCTACGGGTGCGTCAGGTTTCCTGACTTCAAACGCCTCAGAAAAACTCTTCAGGACAGGGATTACCGACACCCGTTGTTCTTCCGTCAAAATGTCCCACGGAATCATCGTAGAATTCGGCACCCCAAAAGAAATCGTACGGTAGATATCCTCATCTGTAGGAAGTGAGCCACTCGGCGTCGTTCTGAATTTATAAGCACCTCTGGTAAAATCACGTGGTTTAGGAAGCATCGACCTTGCAACAGGCCCGTCTCCCTTACCCTCTTCGCCATGACAGGGGCTACAATACTTTTTATACGTATCTTTACCTAAATCGGTAACCTCTGTCGGTATATTAACTGCGTTGGCAGTCACCGGCGCTATACTTAGCATCAGAGCTGCGCTTGTTACCGCCGTTGCACACCAAAAGCCAACCTTATCCAATAAGACCTTAGGTTTCATATCGCCTATCCTCCTTTCCAATTGCCGTTGTATAACACAAACACATTATCCTCATTAATACACGCATCTTTTTCATTGCTAATTCTGTGAATAAACAAACTCTATCGTCGTAGTTTCTTTCGGATGTACCGTTACCTCCTTTTCTAAAGTTCCTAATTCTTCATGCCATACCTGGAATGTATAGGTTCCGGGCGGGACATCACAAATTTCAAAATAGCCGTTTCTGTCTGTCGCATCAAAATAAGGGTGATCAAGAACGACAATCCATGCATATGCATTTTTATGAAGGTCACACGTTAGCTTGATGATCTCCGGGTAATCGAATTTTTTTGAAATTCTTTGTTTGTACGTAGTGCCAAAATTGAAAGGCTGGTTTCTTGTTGACCTGGTATGAATGTTATGCATCTGCTCATCGCCATTTAAGAAATCAACGGTTGTGCCTGACACAATCGCAATTACATGAGGAATGAAATAATTGTTTTGCTGGTCGATTATCGGACGGATCGCAGGTATTATCTTTTTTTTCCCCTGAGTAATATCCTTGAGAGAAACAACGGCGTTTTTTAACCCGCTATTTATCTTGCTGCAGATAAGCTTTTCAGAAGTGGTTTTCGATGTATCTGATAATTCCCAATCACGATAGAGATTTAATCCTACAGCAGCCAACTCACCCATGTATTTAACATTGCCAATAATAGTACCACCATCTGGAACTTCTGTCTCAGAATATTTGTTATCAGCTAGTATATCCTTTGAAGATATTAAATTACAACATAAAAATGCAAAAAGGATACTAAGTACGTATATCAGTTTCATAATTTACAATTTTTTCCTCCTTCCAATAATAATGCCTACAGACACCTGACAAAAACTGTTCCTACCTAAGATAAAAATACAAAAACATGAAAATATCTTCTAAGTTATAAGTTTTAATAATACTTAAATATTCATATTCCCGTGCATTTCTCCTGAAGTATATTTTCTGTAAAATTTCACGAATGAAATGATGTTTTCATAATATAATACTGTTTGCCAAAACATGAATGCTTCTCTCGGAGGAAATGTGCCTATTTACTCAAAGACCCCCGAAGCGGATTACCCGTTACAGCGTATACTCCCTTATCAATGTTCTTACCGTCAGCAAAGGCGAGGTAACTATACTTTCCATAATGAGGGATTTTAAATCCGGTACTTTTAATCGCATCTGCACTAAGACCGGCAAACAAAACGATTCCTTTTGACCTGTTCTTGGCGTTTCTGGCACTTACGAGAATGGCGTTACCTTTTTCCTGATACCTTACTTTATTCACCAGAAACGAGACTTCTGCAAGCGAAAAATCCGATGGCAACTGGCCCGTGAGTATCTTCGCAAGTTTGTTTTCTGTCAGCCCACCCAATATGAACAGGCTTTTTTGAGCTATTTCCGCTTCCGTAACCTCAGCATCCGACTTTACATCGTTCTTTTTGGATGACAGAGATGCTGCAAGATTCTTATATGCCTCTTGTGAAGCGCGCTCACCGCCTGTCGGATACACAATAACCTTTTCTTCGTCTCCCAGGACAAAATCTATGGTCGGAGGAATTTCTTCCAGATGGAGACGCCTGAATACCTCATAGCGTGGATCTATCACCACAGCACGCGGTTCAGATTTAGTCTGAATGGAAATGACTTGTGACGGTTCCTTGAATTCCGCAACCGTATTGCACGTGCCCTCGTCAAGCTCCAGTTGAACAGGCAAGGAAAAGCGATACCCTTTGTCTTTTTGAATGACCTCCACTCTGGTGACCCAGCCGTCTTTGTCCTTTTCAACCTCCGTTTTACCCAACACCAGAAAGGGAGCTCCCGCCCGGCTAATCCATTGTTCAAAAAACCAGGACAAGTCCATCTTGCTGGTATCTTCAAATATATATTGGATATCTTTCCAGCCTGCTCGCTGCCATATCTTTTCTTTATAAAACTTTCTCAGCGATGTATAAAACACTTCGTCCCCAACCATCCGCCTGAGCATGTGGAATACCATTGCAGTCTTTCCATATCCAATAGCCCGGGTTGCCTGATCCCTTCTGCCAATAAAATTTTTTAAAGGAAAATCGTTCTTTTTTTTGACGTAATTGGTGTATTTTCTGCATATATCATTACGATACTCCTCTGCCGATGCGCTATCCTTGAGTTCCTTATAATAATAATCTGCCATATAGGTGGTCAACCCCTCACACCAGTTCCCCTGAGATTCATCCACAAAGACCGAGTTACCCCACCAGTTATGTAAAATCTCATGTCCCAGAGAAGTATCCACAATAAAAGGCATTTTAACCACGGTATTTCCCAGCAGGGTAAATGAAGGCATCCCATATCCTGTCTGAAAGAAATTTTCCACAATGGCAAATTTTTTGTACGGATACTCTCCCAGGAGCTTTTGGTACATATCCAGATACCGTGTCGTGGCCTTCAGGTAGGTATCCACCAAACCTTGATCCTCCGGAAAAAAGAAGGCATAGACATCGATATCATGATGTTTGAGCTGTGTTATCTGATATTTCCCGGCCACAAGGTCACATCCCTCAGACATGTTCTTTTCTTCCCACGTAACAGATATCTTATCACCAACCACTTTTCTGTCCACGAGGGCGCCAAGTGTCACAGCCTCGTATCCTGCGGGCGTAATAACCGTCACCTGAAAAGACGACAGAGAGCCAGGGACATCCGGATACCACGCACATGCAGGACTCAGATATACCCCTGCCTCATCAATAATGCCGGTTGTTGCGCCAACGTCCTCCAACTCCAGGGAGGCAGGCTTACCAAAAAGAACCCCTTCGTATGCAATATCCAGCACTACGCCATCCCCTTGTCTCAGGTCTGATGGCATGGTAATTTCCAGACGCTGCCAGTCTCCGTGTGATGTAGTCTTAAACGCTAACTTTTCGTTTGAAGCACCAACGGACAGGATGTGAAACCCTCCGTTGATGAAACACGAAAACGTTTTCTTATCTTCACATTGAACCCGCACATGATCGACCGCCTTTATCTTGTGTTCTTTCAAAAAGAGTTCAATCTCCAGATTGTGCCCCAGAATCTTATTCGTTATTCCTGAGCGATTAGTTCTTTTCCGGTTTACGTTGGCATTCTAGCTGATTAAGGTGATATTGGTTTGAAACGGTTAGTTTAAATGCTTGACTTCCCCGCTACCACGTTCCCGAACGCCTTTGCGAATAATCAGTTTTTTTCCCTGCGACAATCCGGAATTGTAGGCATTCTGACAGGTTCTGGAATACCGGGAAAAGGTGCGGCTACGCCGGGGATTCCTTTGGCAATAATATTCCCTCAGCCGGGGGTCTCCCTTCCATACCAGTTTTTGGGATACATTTTCCTGCACCCTGCCTTCCAGTTTATGATAAAAACCTTCCAGGAGGCCATAGATAAAAGTCCTTCTATGCCTGTTCCCATTTATCGTATTTTTTTCTTTGTACTCCGTCCATAAAAGCTCCGAGACGTTGTGCAGGTAATGATACATATATTCTGCCATTTCGACATTTTCCGGTGTTCCATAAATTTCCAAAACCCTGCCGCGCTGGTTTCTGTGCTGATCGTAGCCGAATACCCAGATGGCCTCTACGAAAAAATATTTGGTAAGTATTGCACTGATGGTGGCTTTTGCAGGGTCCCTCCGTCCTATTTCACCAATGTGCTTATGAATGTAATTCCCCTTCGTTTGAGTATCCAGGAGTGACAGGTTGTGCCTTAATAACAACTCATGGGCCTTGGCCATGGCAGTCTGCGCCTCGTGTTCGTTGGGGCTTTGTGCCAGTGCCAGCAGCTTATGAATCTTATCCAGTATCTGGTGGTTTTCCGAACTCACGATGCATCTGTTTTTGCGTTTTTCCATCCAGATGTGAAGGTCGCCGGTAGCCATTGGATCAATTCCCTTCTCCTGGCAAACCCTCTTAAATGCCTCTCCGTGGGGAAGTTCTCCGCAAATTCTTAAAATTTCCTCTACGTACTGGTGCACCATTTCATGGTAAAGAACCTCCTGTACGTATTCCCAGGGATACGTATTGATCAGCATAATACTGATGGAGATACGCCGGTGACAGCCGCCTTTCCATTTCCCCAGGGCAATCCCTGAATACACCAGCTCACAATTTGGCGGGCGCATGGCTTCATGAAAGTAAAGGAAATTCGCCGTCTTCCAGTCCTCATGTAATTGTCTGAGCCACGCGGTTTTTAGTTTGTCGTTTATGGTAATCATAGGATAATAGAGAAAATTCTCCTTCTTGACCTTATTCAATCTAGGTTTGTTTTAGCGGAAGCGCTGAAATGCCGGAATTTACCGGTTGAAATGGGATTTGCAAAAAAACCAATAACCAGAAAAAGGGACATTTCAGACCTGCTGTGTGATGCACTCAGACAGGTGTGCAGAAAATCAGGACAGAAGTATAGCACAATAATCAGCAGAAGGAAACAGAAAAGGGACATGGCGGCAAACGTAAGTCAGGCAACTGCATGAGCTTCAACTCCTGGTATCATGTTTGTTCCAGTGAGAACTTGACGATGCTTAGAAATCCAGAAAGATTCTCAATCTATGAGAATTGAAATAACTTCTGATTACGTGGATCGTTGTTCTGTCGCCTTATTCAACAATCGATGAACATTGCGCCCGTGAGGGGTCAAGATATTTGAGCACTACGTGGTAATAAGCAAAGCCACTCAAGCTTAGTTGTAGTAAAATGGATAACCTGATTATTTTTTAGTTGCTTTTTAAGATAGTATGTGAGACTATATTTTTGCTCTTCGCAAAGTTTAAAAAACAAGTATTGCGACAAAGGTAAACCGCGGGTGACCGTGGTGCGCAAAATGAAGGGTCTCGCTAATCCGTTTAAACCGTTTAAACGGATTGAACGGTTTATGAGACAGCCTTACTGCCGAAAATGTTTTCTTCGTGGTCATTTTTTTGCAGTAAGGCTTTTTTTTTAAAGGGAGGGCCTGAGTGCAATGGATTGTGAAGAAACCACAGAACAGGAACAAGTTATCCGCAGTTCAGGAAACCAACAGGTTAATTTTTATGCTAGCCTGATGCAGCCGACGTATGGTAAACGCCTGCTTTTTTTCTTGTTTTTCGATCTGGCAATAATCGCCATTTCCCTTTATATTTCTTTCTATATTCGTTTTGAATTTTCGATACCTTTGGAACACAACCTGATGTTTCTGCAGGCATTGCCGGCTTTTGTTCTGACAAAACTAGCGGTATTTCTGTGCTTTAGAATTTATAAAATCACCTGGCGATATGTGGGCATTAATGAGCTGGTCAATATTGCCATTGCTCAAACAGTATCGATGTCCGTGGTGATGGTGATTATCTTGATTCTCCCGCCTTCATGGTTTCATCCTGGTATTCCAGGTTTCTCTTCTTTTAACATACATCTCAGCGGATTCCCAGGAAGCGTCTTTCTTATAGGCGGTATGGTTTCCTTTGTTTTATTCTGCGGATTGAGGTTTTCGAAACGATTGTTTTTTGAAATCATTCGCAAAAGAGCAATCACGCATGCCGGCTGATATCGTAGGCTTATACCTGTCCCCGCCAGAGAATGGCATAGTGATTTCTGTTGACGAAAAGCCAAGTATGCAAGCTTTAGAGCGAACCAAAGGCTATGTATGTACAAGCAACAGAAAAATCGTACATGGTCTTAAAAGTACCTATAAGCGTCATGGGACACTGAACCTGTTTGCGGCTCTCAACGTGGCAACGGGAACTATTCATACGCAAACAACAGAATTAAAAAGACGGGTGGAATTTCTGGCATTCATGGATCAACTGCTTTTGGATTTGCCGGATAGCGACAAGAAGGAAATCCATGTTATTCTCGACAACTACTGCATTCACAAGCGAAACGGGGAATGGTTGACAGCGCACCCGAATGTTAAATTCCATTTTACGCCTACTTCTGCAAGCTGGCTCAATCAGGTAGAAATATGGTTTGGTATTCTTTCGAGAAAAGCTTTGAAGAACGCCAGCTTTAAAAGTGTTGAGCAACTGAGGTGTGCAATTGAGGCATTCATTGAAGCTTACCAACCCAATGCAAAACCTTTCGTATGGCGCAGGAGAGAAGTTAAGGGTTCGCAATTAAGAAATACAATAAGCAATTTATGCAATTAAGCACTAGCTTGTAAGCTTTCATTTTGGATCTTGGAAAGTATTTGAAATTTGTTACTTGTCATTTGAAATTTCTCAATTATTTGGGAGTTGTTATTTGAGTTTTGGAATTTAAATACTGAAAAGCACCAAATTACAATATTCAAATAACAAATAAAATTCAATGAACAAAACTCAAACTGCAAAACAATACGACTTGGAGGAAAGGACGTTTCAGTTTGCGGAGAATATTGCTCTTTATGTAAAACAATTACCAAAAAGCATTTCAAACTTAGAATATGAAAAACAGGTAGTCAGAGCTTCTGGAACAGTTGGTGCTAATTATATAGAAGCAAATGAATCGTTGAGTAAGAAAGATTTTATCATGAGGATAAAGATATGCCGTAAAGAAGCAAAAGAATCAACCTACTGGCAAAGGCTAATTGTAGAAACGAATGATGAAAAGTACGGGCAAGAGGATATGGTACTTCACAATGAAGCAGTTGAATTTAAAAAAATATTCTCTTCTATACTTACAAAGTCTGAATAATGTAGTTTTGAATTTTGAGAATTGTAATTTGAAAGTTATTTGAAATTTGGGATTTGAGTATTGGAATTTAACATTTTGTTTGTAATTTGTTGTTTGGGATTTGTTATTTCATATTATGGATATTACTTGTTATTTGTCACTTGGAATTTCTTAAAACAGCTATGAAACTCATTGAAAAAATTGCATCTAAAGAAGCACAGCTTGGCGTTATTGGCCTCGGTTATGTGGGATTGCCACTGGTCATTGAATTTTGCAAGGCAGGGTTTCAGGTGACCGGTTTTGACATCGATCCTGAAAAGGTACAATTACTGAGCCAGGGCAAGAGCTACATCAAACACATTGACGGTTCACGGATCACGGCTCACGGGTCGCGTTTCATCCCCACCACGGATTTTTCGAAGTTGCCGGCTATAGATTGCATCATCATCTGCGTCCCGACACCGCTGAACAAATACCGGGAACCCGATATGTCATATGTCTTTAACACAACAAAGACCATTGCCGGAAATCTCCGCAAGGGGCAGCTTATTGTCCTTGAATCAACGACGTATCCCGGCACTACGGATGAGGACATGAGACCCATACTGGAGGAGTCTGGGTTAAAAGCAGGTGAGGATTTTTATCTTGCGTTTTCACCGGAGCGGGAAGACCCGAATAATAAGGATTTTTCAACACGCACCATCCCGAAGGTGGTGGGCGGTTATACAAATACTTGTCTTACCGTTGCAAAGGCCCTTTATGATTCGGTAGTGGTAAAGACCGTGCCGGTTTCTTCAACAAAAATTGCAGAGGCCGCAAAACTCCTTGAGAATATTTATAGAGCGGTGAATATAGCGCTGGTAAACGAACTGAAGATGCTTTTCGACAGGATGGAAATTGACGTATGGGAGGTCATAGAGGCGGCGAAGACAAAACCCTTTGGATTTCAGGCATTTTATCCGGGACCGGGGCTTGGCGGGCATTGCATACCGATCGATCCCTTTTATTTAACCTGGAAAGCGAGGGAATACGAGTTTTCCACCAGGTTTATCGAGCTTGCGGGGGAAATAAATACCAATATGCCCTATTATGTGGTACAGAAAACCATTGAGGCGCTCAATGAGAAAGGGAAAAGCATTAAGGGCGCAAAGATCTTAATTTTGGGACTTTCTTATAAAAAGGATATAGACGACACCCGTGAATCGCCCTCACTGAAGATCATGGAGCTATTTGAGGAGAAAGATGCCCATGTTGACTATAACGACCCGTATATACCCGTTCTCCCGAAATTAAGGAAATACTCATTTAACAATTGTTCAGTTCCTTTACGGGCAGAGAATCTTGCGAAATATGATGCGGTTGTTATTGCAACCGCGCATGCTGATTACGACCCTGATATCATCCTGAAACATTCCAATGTAATCGTTGATACAAGGAATCTCATAAAAAATCATACTAGTTATCCCGGTAAAGTAAAAAGGGCATAAGACATCTGACGAAAGAAAAATTGAAAATTGGATTTTGGAAATTATTTGGAAGTAATGAATTTTTCATGTGGGGCCCCGCAGAACGGGCAAAAGTCCGGATAGTAGCCGACCATATTGAAGCCGCACACGGTACAGACATATTGTTCCTTTTGCATGGTTTTCTCCTTTCCTTCATATCGTATTTGCAGCTAATATTCATTATTGTATTTCTTCGATAACAGCCGTCATACTATAATTTGAAACAAGTCATGTCAAGCTAATATCGGCAGGAGATCTGGGGTTTTTAAAAATAAAAATGCTCCTATTGAGGCATCTGACATCAACAGGAGTTATCGGCTACAAGGTAGCAGTTAAGCTAAATCCATCGCTTTCATAAAGACAGAACAAGAGGTTTCTTTGCGCATATCTCTGCCCGAATTCAACCTGTTCTGTTACTTACACCATTATCATCTTTATTCGTTCTGTTTTTGTGTCAGTCAGGTTTATGGTATGCCATACCTTCTTCAGATTTTTTTTATGCTCTTCCAGAATTTTTGTCCTGTTCGCCAATACCTCCAGCTCAAGCCGTACCGACTCGCTACCCGCCCTTCGCCTCTCTTGTCCCTTTTGTATGGCCTGTTCTATCTGGGCAATAAGATCGCTCCCGAGATCCTTCATCTGTTTCGAATAATGGTCGATGGTTTTCCTGATCCTTGCTGTGAGGTCAGAACGTGTCCTGCCACAGTTCCGGCTAACATCAGAGGGCACCCATTCCAACATCTCGTTCAGGACCATTTTTCTGCTCAGGGATTTCGGCAGGAAGGTGCGCAGGATGGACTTGACCTCTTCTTCCGTTGGGGCGGTATATTCCTGGACCATGTAATAGAAAACGGTATCCCTGGCTAGTTCAACGGAAAATTCGTATTGTTCCATGCATACCTCAAAGAGAATTTCGGCGGCCGTTTTAAACTCGTTGATGATGCTGTTAGAACGTCTTGTAAAACGATTACAGGTTTCCTGGATATTCGTTGAGATTACCTGCTCGGTATCCTTCCTAAACAGATCGAATCCTTTAACAATTTCATCCTTGATAACCTTCTGCATTTCATCCCTTAAGACGGTGGGATTGATATCTGAATTTTTTTCATAGAAATCCGTGAGACACTGCTTTATTCTCGGAGCTTCCTTTTCCTCTAAAACCTTTAACATCGCTTTCACCTTTAAACTCAGTTTGTCCGATTCGCCCTTGAGCAGATATTTCACATCTTCCCTGTTCCGTTTCAGGTTTGCTACCAGATGATGAAATGTCCTGATCTTATTTTCTAACTCCTCCCCAGATGCCTCCAGGGTCTTTTTCTCAATCGCTATCTGGGATAGTTTCTGGGCGATGACCCGCATTGTCTTTGATATAGTGGTATTCAGGACGATTTTCCCTTTTTCTACAGAAAGAAAACCCCCTAAGGCATCTTCCAGGTTCAAAAGGCCGCTTTGTAAAAGCTGTACGTCATGATTCGCTGTTTTTGCCTTTAATGCTTCCCTGGCAGAGATAGGTCAGATTTTCTGAACGGTAAATCCCATCTCCTCCAATACCTGTTTATTGAAGGTGGCTATTTCTTCAATCTCTTTCGGGGTCAGGTTATCGATCTTGTTCAAAACAAAGAAAATCTTCTGGGTGGAACCTTTAATCGTGTCGAGGAGTTCTTTTTCCACCTGCGAGATAGGGACGTCGGCGCTCATGAGGAACAATGCCGCATCCAGATGGTCCAGGAATTCCTAGGTCGTTTCTGTGTTGTGCAGGAAGGTGGACCCCACTCCGGGGGGTATCTACCAGCAGTATTCCTTTTTCAAGGAAGGGGGACGGATACGCGATGCGTGCACATCGTACGCCCCGTATATTTTTTGGATTTCCTTTCTCTGTTACATAATCAGAAAGTTCCTCTATACGAATTTTCTTCTCGTTGCCGTCGTCCATAGAGACCAAACAGCGAACCTCTTCGCCATATTTCAGGATTGTTACAATAGATGTCAATGGTACTACGGAAGAAGGGAGGATTTCCTTGCCGATCAAACTATTGATAAGTGTCGTCTTGCCCCTTTTAAATTGTCCCAAAATCACCAGATTAAAACAATTTGCTAACAACTGTTCCTTAACCATAAGCAACCTGTTGTCCGCGGCGCCCATGTCATCCTTTGTCAGTGACTCGATATTTTCAATGGTGCCTATTATTTCTGTTTTATGCCTTATAAATTCTTCCAACACGAAACAACACCTCCTCAAAAATAAAAGCATTGGGTGCAATAACCTTCGAATCTGGAAAGTTTATTGTCTACCGCTTGCCTTTCTCCCTTCACGACTCCTACCCTTTTCTGCTTAAACCATCCAATTACACGCCGCAAAATAGCTACGGATATCAAGCGTAAGATCGCCGTTACGCAAAACGATATGGCCATTATTCAACTTATTATTTGAAATCCAGTACATCAAAAAGGCATCACACAAATCTGACTCTGTATATTCAACATCCAACAAGCCTGAGTTCTGGAGATCCCTAATACCAATAATCTTTTCCATAAATCCCTCCGATGAATTTAGGACAGGAATTTATTTGTAGCATAACAAAAAACCCCTGTCGAGACCGTGGTTTCGACAGGGGTTCTTGTAAATAAAAAGACTCCTATCGAAGCAAACCTTCAACAGGAGTTATCAGCCATATTATAGCAATTGAGGCGAACTCCATCGCCTGAATTTTAATTATGAATAAGAATATACAAGGCGTTCAGTTTTTTGTCAAACTAAATTTTTGTTTTCTTATCACTTCTGTAAACTCATGAGATGAAAAAACCAAAAACTAGATTGGTCGCAGGGAGAGACTCTGCGTACCTTGCCTATGTCGGTTGGACTCGTCTGTTGTACATCGTTTTCAAATAACACATAAGTTGCATAAAAGCTGATATAAAAGCCAGCTAAGTGTCAATACATAAGGGAAGCAAGATTATTGTGGCTGAAATAGCCTGAAAAATAAGGGTTGAGAACGGTCAAAAAAGATGGCATACTTATTAAATATTTACCTCTTCTTTTTTAACCATTTATTTAATAAGGAGATATGCCACGATTCAACCATTATCAAT
>JAJTXE010000002.1:630105-666343 GCA_021463795.1 Candidatus Brocadia sp.
CTCCAGCGCAAGCAAAGGATATTAATATTGCCTGTGACGGTGTTGCCGGATGGAAACTTTATGAACTGGCGGCAAGGCTGGAGGAAGAATTGCATGCACCACTTGATCTCGTCCCTTTGAGTCCACCATCCCGATTCACCAGGCACATCGCAAGTAAAGGGAGAATAATACTGTGACATCCGATGAACTCCAAGAGGAAATAAGATTCAGGCATGTTGTTTATCATAGTTATGGATTTCAATTTGAAGATAATCAGGGAAATGTAATAAAGTGGATGATAGGCTATGTTTTACAGGAGAAACAATTTGATGTTCAGGATTGGGTTTCAGGGATTACATGAAAACCTGCCGCCATAAAATGGCGGTCAAAGGCAGCAACTTTTAAAGCTTTCTTATATCTTTTCAGAAAGCAAAAAGATGTACAGTCTGTAAAACTCCACATTTGATCCCGATAATTGATAAACATATCATAGGAAAGGTTGAAGACTTCAGAATCTATAGGAAAGATATTTATAGAAGGAGATTCATAAATCTTTCGGGCTATATCTACTGCAAGGTTTTTACCTCCCTGTCTCATAACGGTGGTAAGGGTTTCATCAAAAATATAGTCTGTAATTATGAATGCAACTAATGTTTGTTGATGAATAAGATTTTGGACAAGTAATCTTGCTATTGAATGTTTATCATCTTTCTTGTTGTAAAAAACAATGAGGAAGGATGTGTCTGCAAAGATTATTTCTGACATTTTATGCCATACAATAATTTATCAATTATTTCATTATTAGTATGACCTATATCCACCGGGGTAGATGAAAAAAAGGGATCATCCTTTTTTATAGGAATTGGATTTATTTTTCTTTCCAGGAATTTTATGGATTTTACATCTTCCTTTCTTTGCTTTACTATACTCATTTGATTATATTTACATAATTGTAAAACATTTGTCAATGGAAAATTACCACTAAATATGGTATATAGTAGATTTTCAGGAAATCTTAAAATCTGTCAGGAAAGTATAAAATGACAATAATTAAAAGTGCAGTTATAACCATCTTAACCATTATGATTGCCGGTTGTACGTCCTTACTCTCTGTTGAAGACAATCAGGCGGAACGTCAATCAATTGATATATACGATAGCCAGGGAAAGGTGAAAGAGCATGTAATTATCAAAGATGATCATATTACGATTTATGATAAGGATTGGAAGACAAAAGGGTATGGAAAGGTGCAACAATAGCCTGAGTATAAGGATTATCCAAATCTCCAACAACTTGTTAGAGAAATTCCCTGGGAACAAAATCTGTTAATTCAGACGAAAATTAAGGATATTAATTTATTAAAGTTTCGGGTGAAAAGTCCTGCTTGCAATGAATGAGTGCGAGAACTTCAATTTTATCGGATGATATTTCGTAGATAAGACGATATGAGTAAACAATCACTTCCCGAATATTCACTTCGCTAATTTCAGGAACAATCCTGCCTATTTCAGGGAATTCATTGAGTTTTTTCTGATCTTTCTAAAATGTCATGAGATACTTTCTCTGCATAGTATTTCGAATCTCTTGCTATGTAATCATATATCTTCTTCAAATCCTGTTTTGCAGGAATACTCAGGGTTTACCATTGTCATCTGCCTTTGTTTCAATACTCAGCAAAATACGTTCATAATAGCTGAGTGGCTGAATAATTCAGCAGAACCCAATTTCCTGTCAAGAGAAACAATGCAAATATTTTCGTGATTGTTTGTTGATATTTACCGTATTACCTTGTAAAATCTTTCCGTTATGGCGAGATTTTTTACGACCCCCTTGCCCCCTTAGAAAAGGGGGATTCAGGGGGTTGTCTGGTTACCATGATACAAACTTTGAAATTCCTTGACATTTAACTATTGGCGTTTTTCAAAAAATGAAACGATTGCCATTTTTTGTTATACTCAAGATGTTCATAAAAGATGAATTATAAATTGGTAACAGGGTGGCACGGACAAACTCCGTTTGTCCGTGTTGGACTTGCACAACATTGTTTACGAAGTATTCATTTTAACATTTGGATAGATAATACCAGGCAGACCACGCAAGCACAAGGCATGAAGCAGTATCGCAAGAACACGGACAAGCATAGCTTGTCCGTGCCACCCCGTTAGATCATGGCGACTATGTAACAGGTTTAAGAATCACAAATTATGAGCCTCTTGAGTACTTCTGCACCCTTAATTGTGAATTGAGGTAACTATGGCAAGCAACAGTCAAGACCTTCTTATCCTTGGCGGCGTGGCAGCGGGGATGAAGGCGGCAGCAAAGGCGCGTCGTGAGTCTCCCGCGATGAAGATTGCCGTTGTAACCGATGAACCGTACATCTCCTACGCAGGTTGCGGCATGCCCTATTTTATCGGGAATGTTATCAAGGATTCGAAAAAGCTCATCCTCCGGGAACCGTCCTATTTTAAGCACATGCATAATATCGACGTCTTTACCCGCCATCAGGCTACAGCCATTAACATTACATCCAAACAGGTTAGCGTTAGGGATCTTGAGAAGGGCAGCGACCTCACCCTGAGTTACGACAAGCTTATTATCGCCACGGGGGCACAACCCATTATTCCTCCCCTGCCAGGGGTTTCTCTGGATAATATCTTTATCCTGAGAACGGTTAGCGATGTGTTAAGGATAAGGGCATGTGTGGATAGCGGAAAGGTAAAAAATGCCGTGATTGTGGGTGGCGGGCTTATTGGTATGGAAATGGCAGAAAATCTGGTTCTGCGAGGTATCAAGGTGACTGTAGTTGAACTCCTCGATCAGATCCTGCCGCCACTGGATAAGGATATGGCGATGCTCGTCCAGAAACACGTGATGGAAAAGGGGGTCGGGATCATTACATCGGATGGTGTTAAATCCTTTGCAGGGAACGGCGGTGACGCTGTGACAACGGTAATTACGGGCAAGCAAAAACTACCTGCAGATATGGTCATCCTCTCTATCGGCATCAAACCCAATACCAAACTGGCCCAGGAGGCTGGCATCGTGACTGGCATCTCACAGTCCATAAAGGTAAATGAACGGATGGAGACAAATGTCCCCGACGTATATGCCGTAGGTGATTGTGCCGAGAGCGTCCATCTGGTAACGGGAAAACCTGCATGGATACCCCTTGGGTCAACGGCAGCCAAGATGGGTCGTGTTGCCGCCATAAATGCCACGGGTGGCAATGATACTTTTCAGGGGGTTCTGGGTACTCTGATCGTAAAGGTATTCGAATTGAATGTTGGAAAGGTCGGTCTTTCTGAACGGGAGGCTCTAAAGGAAGGTTATGAGGTTGAATCTGCCATTGTCCCTGCGGGAGACAAGTCCCATTACTACCCTGAGACAAAGGACATTATTGTCAAACTCATCGCCGAGAAGACTACAAAAAAGCTCCTGGGTGCAGAGATCATTGGGGAGGGTGTGGTTGACAAACGCATCGATATTATTGCCACTGCCCTGACCTTTGGCGCGACGGTTGGCCAAATCTCCAAACTCGATCTGGCTTATGCCCCACCCTATGCCATGTCTATGGATGCAATCATTGTGGCTGCAAACGTCTTAGGGAACAAATTATCGGGAAAGACGGTGGGTATCCTTCCTTCTCAGGTTGCGGAAAGACGCGACAGAGGTGAGGAGTTTCTTTTGCTCGATGTCAGAACGGAAATGGAGTACAAGGGGGGTCATATCAAGGGAAGCAAACATATTCCTCTGGATAAACTGGCTTCACGAACACAAGAACTCGATGGTTTCAATGAGATTATTATATACTGTCGTGCAGGCCTGCGCGCCGCCCAAGCCTATCGCATCCTGAAAAATACAGGTTTCAGCAATGTAAAGTATATGGACGGTAGCATTCTGGCATGGACATACGGACTGGAGAAATAACGATGGATAAAGACAAATTGTTTAACGTTTATGCTGAAATCTATGCAACCAGTTTTGGTTTCATGTCCTGCATAGAAAAGTGTGACGGCAGATGCGAACAGAAACCGTTGTCCGTGCTCTTGCCGTACGAAGATGAATTTATCTTCACGCGAAGCGGCAAACATATCTGCAACGAAAGGCTCGCCTTGCCGGGCGGCACCCTTGAAATCATTGGCAACACGTGTAACTTTACCGATGGCGTACAGTGCTTTATCCACGCGCATCGCCCCATTGCCTGCCGCCTGTATCCCTTTTACCCGAATCTGACGGATAGCGGAGAATTGGAACTGCTCATTGACGAATACTGCCCGCTTACGGAATCCCTGATGAAGGACAAGGGCTATGTATCAAATATCGTATCGTCATTAAACAAGCTTATTCCGTTAATCGACAAGAATTACTGGAGTATGCTGAACGAGATACCATCACACCTCTGGGATGACACCTGTACGGTAAGGCGGGTGTGCGTGTTGGCAAAGGATTTGTAACGAATCGTTTCCGTCATAACTTTCGTAACACTTTAGCTTTTTGAAAACTACCTTTCTCTGTAGGTGAGTACCCGAAGATATTCACACTCAATAAAAACAAATCCAAAAAGTAACAATTTAGTTTTTTGAAAATCCCCATAATAACGATGTTTACCATACCGTGTAGGGGCGAAGCATTTGCTGTAATTGGTACAAACATGTCCATACCCAAGCGGGCAAATGCTTCGCCCCTACCTTTTCAAAAAACTAAATTGTTACTCCAAAAAAGCCCGAAGGGCTGAAATGATTATAGAATCTTTCTATTGAAAAAGGTAGCGCCGATTCCTTGTGGCCGGTTTGTGCGGGGGATAAACCACCCGCGCTACAGATTCTTTTACGTGGCTTGTCGGTAAGCGTAAGAGCTAAATTGTTACGAAATTTCTAAAATCATTAGGGAAAAGATGCCTTGTAGCAAACAACACCGGCAACCATGGTAAATATATTTTTCGAGGCAGCATCGAGCAGTTGGCCGTAAACATCCACCGAATTGCCATCCGGCAATCTGATGCCGCAGAGGTCTGCCTCAAACCCCTCCTTGATTTGTCCCGTCTGTGTTTCCATGCCAAGCGCCCTTGCCCCGTTTACCGTAGCCATAGCAATCAAGTCCTTTGGTCGAACGGCATGGTGAAGCGACAGGAATTTCATCTCATCCAGGATGCTCAACGTATCATTGCTCGCCTGGCTATCGGTGCCCAGACCGACATTGATCCCTGCGTTCATGAGTTTCCGCACGGGATGGTTGGTGTGGCCAAAGAAACGGTGGCTTCTGGGACAGAATGCTACACTTAACGCTGATGATTTAATAAGGGAGATTTCCTCATCGGTAATATAATTGCAGTGGATAAGGATGGGACGATTTTCTAAAATCCCCGTCCCCTTCAGGTAGTGTATGGGAGTGAGTCCCGGCGGCTGCCAGTCAGGAGGTATTGCACGCAACTGTCGCAAAAAGGTGGGGAAATTCCCGGTGCCTTTTATCAAAAATTCAATCTCGTCCTGCGTCTCTGCAATATGGGTGCAAAGAGGCAGACCTGTTTGCAAGGCAAGTTGAGACACCGCCTGATATAACTCCTTCGAGACAGAATACGGCGCATGAGGAGAGAGTCCTATGTGAAACAAGCCATCTGATTCATATGCAGACAATTCAGATTGCACTTTCAGAACAACGTCCTGTACATGTTCAGGATTCAGGTCTATGACCTCTTTATAAACAACCTTACGCAAAGGGCTCTTTTTCAGCACAGAAAATGAACACTCCGTATTAGCAATATCTGCAACCGTGGTCGTACCTGCCTCAAGACTGCACCGAATCCCCTTATCAACCGATGCGGTATAGTCAGCCTCTTTCCAGCGCATCCTTGCACCCAGCAACTGAAAGACCCAGTGGGTAAAATTATTCGTAGGTGCAATGCGATTGTGCAGGTTGGTCAAATCAAGGTGGGTATGGATATTGATAAATCCGGGAAGGATTGCTGCATTTCCTAAATCAACCAGGGTATTGTCACCAGACAATGCCTTGATCTCATCAAAGGTGCCGACACGATGTATCTTTGTGCCCTTGATGGCAACTGCCCCGTTTTCAATACATTTCTCCCGGTCTTGAATAAGATATTTTCCCTTTACAATCACCATAAAACACCTTTCTTCTGCAGGTGCATACCTGGCGGACAGTGTCTGAGCAGATGTTTCCGCCCGAAATGCATTTTAACGGTGAGCGCTTTACAAGAATGTGAAACCCATTATTTGATCTCAGTCTTCGCATTTGGATCAAAAGGATTCGTTCTCAAGGCAAAGGAAAAGAGATACGGGTATTCATCCTTTAAATGCCTCATATCTTCCAGCCATTCGCAAATGAGTACCGGGTATGCCCGCTTTATGTCACCAGAAAAATGCGCATAGTCGGCATTTGATAACTTTCCCACATCCCCCCTTGCGGTTAATTCTTCCGTCAAATGAGATACTGCCCACAGAAGTTCTGTAAATGACTCATGTTCCAGCAGATTGGGATTTTCCAGGAGACGCAGCAAAAAATCCCTTTTCCCTGAAAGGAAATTCCGCAATTCTTTCAAATTACCTTTCTGGCTGTCCATGCGGTAGCCAAAATTTTTCAAGCTTTTACTTGTGTCAGAAAATTTTTTTCCTGACCAATTGGTCGTCACCACAAGATTTTCTCTGATCTCATCAAAGTTGTGGTCAAACCAGGAATGCACCCGTTACGACACTTCCATCATCCATGGGATATCTTCACTGGCAAAACGGATCGTGGCTTCTGTGGTATAATGATATTCAGACCTGAAAAACTCATAATGAGATCGTTCAACCCTGGCAAGCATGGTAAATATTTCCTGTTCCTTTCCGATGGTTGCGGAGGCGGCGGCCTTTCGGTAAAACTCATACGCCTTGAATTCAGTATCCATAATAACCTTAATGGCGTCCGCGAAGGATGCTGTTTTGGAGGGAGTCTCAGGCCGTACAATTTTTAATTCCCCCATTTCCTGCACTACAGGCCTTTGTTGGTATTTTTTCTGATAATACGAGAAGAGCAGCTCATAGTGGTTCATTTCAACGGCGGCCATGTCGTCAAATTTAAGACGCACTCCCTTTTCTTCCATCTGGAGCGCCAGGTTTGAGTAAAACCGGCTTGCCTTGATCTCCTCAGAAATGGCCGTTTCCAAAATACTTTTCGCATCATATGACATAGCTTAATCTCTTCTTATAGGAGTGAAATGTTCGCCGGTTAGCGTATAAACTCATGGATAGTAACTCTTGTACAGCTTTGTCCTTGCATATCCATGCGGAAATATATGGATTGCGCGGTATCGGAAAGCACCAGAATCCTTCCCAATTTCATTTGCTCAGCCGTGGAAGGCCTGAAAAGTTTAATCACTTCCGGAGAAGAAACCAAAGCATTGGTATCGATATCAGAAAATGAAACAAGGCAGAGGATTAGCGCTATCTATGCAGGCTGAAAACTGAGATATCTTTTTGAAAAAAGCCATGTGACATTTCTATCACATGGCTTTTTCAAAAAAATATGACCCCATGGGGATTTGAACCCCAGTTCACAGATCGAAAATCTGTTGTCCTAGACCAGGCTAGACGATGGGGCCATGCAAGTGTTTCCTGGAGACAATTACACAATGACCATAAACAAAAAACCTATTCTACACCCTCTTAAAACCGCTGTTTCACCCCTTACTTTTCCAGAAACAATCCGTATCTTTCAGTAATAATCTGCCATAATATTATGAGGGCAGATGGACTCGAACCATCGACGCCCGCCTTAAAAGGGCGGTGCTCTACCAACTGAGCTATGCCCCCCATTATATCTATTCTGTTTCTCATTCAACGGAAAAAATATTTTATACGCCTTTTGCTTTTGAACCCTGTACTTACACCTTGAGTATTTCTTCTATTTTTTTCTTAACCGAATCGTTCAGCTTACCCTCATATTCATGGATAATTTTTTGGATCTCGTCTTTGGCCCGTTTGGCGTCATCTTCCGTTAAAATGCCCTCTTTCTCTTCCTTATCCACCTGTTTGTTTGCTTCGTGTCTAATATTTCTCAGGGACACCTTCGCCGTTTCTCCAAATTCTTTTGCGTGGGCGGAAAGTTTTTTTCTTCGCTCCTCATTAAGCGGGGGAATCTGGATGCGCAGGAACTTTCCCTCGGCCGATGGTGTTAACCCAATATCTGACTGTAATATCGCCTTTTCAATATTCGAGACAAGAGAAGCATCATATGGTTTAATCAGGATGGACTGGGCATCCGGAGTTGAAATGACTGCTATCTGCTTTAACGGGGAGAGATCGCCATAACACTCCACCCTTAAATTTTCCACTAACCCGGTGCTTGCCCTGCCGGTTCTCAATCCCTTCAGTTCCTCCTGCAGATGCGCTGAGACCTTTTCCATTTTCGTTCTTGCTTCTTTACATATGAAATCTTTTGTCATATCACGTTATTCCCCGATATACGTTCCAACCGGTTTTCCTGAAATTGCCTTTCCAACGTTTTCGTGTTTATTGATGTTGAAAACAATAATTGGCAATTTATTTTCCATACCCAATGAAATTGCCGTGAGGTCCATTACCCCCAGCCGTTTATTCAGGACGTCCATATAACTCAGTTTTTTGTATAATGTGGCGGATGGATTTTTCACGGGATCCTCCGTATATACGCCATCAACCTGCGTGGCCTTTAACATGACATCCGCGCCGATCTCAACTGCCCGAAGCACCGCTGCAGTATCGGTTGTAAAATAAGGGTTTCCTGTTCCGCCAGCAAAGATAACCACATTGTTTTCCTTTAAGTACTGCAAACACTTTCGCAACACAATGGGTTCGGCTATGCTTTTAATTTCTATGGCGCTGACAACGCGCGCATTAACACCATATCTTTCTAAGGTATCCTGGAGGAGGAGCGCATTGACTGCGGTGGCAATCATGCCTGCCTGGTCTGCCTTTACCCTTGATATGCCCATGCCGCCAAATTTGGCACCACGGAGGATATTACCGCCGCCCACAACAATCGCCAGTTCGATTCCTGACCGGGAAAGCTTCTGAATCTCTTTCGCCAAGGCAATAAACCGTTCCATTTCAAGGCCGCGTCCGTCATTGTTTCCAAAACCTTCACCACTCAATTTCAACAATACACGCTTATAATGAATAGCTCTTTTCATGAATGGAGAGACAGAACAATAGGTACGCAGTGGTTAGCATTCACCAACCTCAAACCGGATAAAGCGATTAATTTTAATATTTTCCCCTATTTTAGCGATATTTGCAACTAATAAATCCTGGATCGTCTGAGTGTTGTCTTTTATGAAGGGCTGTTCCATCAGGCATCTCTCTTTATAAAAGCTATCCATCTTTCCGCTCGTAATCTTTTCCAGAATGTTGGCTGGCTTCCCTTTTGCTTCTTCACTAAATATCTTTTTTTGCTCTTCGATAAGATGTCCGGGAACATCCTCTCTTCTTACGGCAAGCGGTTTTGTGGCAGCGACCTGCATGCAAATATCTTTTAACAATTGCTGAAAGACCTCATTTTTTGCCACAAAATCCGTTTCACAATTCAACTCTACCATTACCCCCAGCTTCCCATTTGTATGGATATAGGTGCCAATCCTGCCTTCCGCGGTCGTTCGTTGTTCCTTTTTTGCTGCCTTGGCTATCCCCTTTTTTTTGATAATTTCCAGGGCTTTTTCAAAATCCCCTTTCACCTCATCTAAGGCGTTTCTGCACTCCAATATTCCGGCGCCTGTCTGCTCTCTCAACTTCATGATACTCGATGTATCCGCCATGAAGGCCCTCCACTCTCTACGGAAAAGTATAACATATATTATTTTTCGGTTACGTTAATTTCGGCTGCAAAAAATAATCCAAAAACAGAATCCTTTTGAAATGCGCTTTAAAGGCAGTAGTCAGACTTGCAATGGAGCGGAAAAAAACGTCTATCTTCTACAGGATTTGGAAGGATTTTATTTTGAACCTTCTCTATTCATGTCAAACCTTTGCACCAGCAGTCATGAGTTCTTTTCCAGCCAAAACAGCGCTTGCCGTCCTCGTTAAAAAGAGATCAACCGACCGGATAGCATCGTCGTTCCCCGGTACACAAATATCGATCAAATCAGGATCGCAGTCTGTATCGGCCAGACATACTGTTGGAATTCCAAGCTTTTTTGCCTCATTGACAGCATTATGCTCGTGCTTTGGATCGACAATTACCAACACCCCGGGAAGAGAGTACATCTTACGGATGCCCTCAAGATTTGTCAGGATCTTTTTCCGTTCCCGGTTAAGAGAGGAAATTGCCTTTTTGCTAAACTGATGAATGCCACCGGTTTTTTCCAGGTTTTCCAGTTCTTCCAGACGTTCTAACCGTTTCCGAATGGTATCAAAATTGGTTAATGTGCCTCCCAACCAGCGTTCGCTCACGTAATGCATGCCGCAACGCTTCGCCTCACGGATCGTTATATCCCGCGCCTGCCATTTGGTGCCTACAAAGAGCACATCTTTTCTTGTCTGGACAAGATTCGTTAAAAACTTACTTGCGGTCACGAGTCCCTTTACCGTCTCACGCAAATTAATAATGTGAATCAAATTCCTCTTGCCAAAGATAAAAGGCCTCATCTTTGGATTCCATTTGCTTGTCCTGTGACCAAAATGGAATCCCGCATCCACTAATTCCTGAATACTCACCGTAGACAAATCATCTCCTCTCCTGTTAATAAATGAAATCAAGATATTCTGTTTCGAAGATGTAAAATTATATTCGTTATGGATGAAATGTCAAGCTTATTTTCATAAGGGCAGACTGCAACAAAAACGACCCTCACCCTTTCCTCGTTGTTCCCCTTCGAAACCGTCCAATCTTCAGGTATATGCCGAGATTCGCTGTACTATCCAGAAAGGGAACTATTTTGCCTTCAGCAGAGGTAAGCAAAGTAGTTACGCCAGGGCCATGCCCTGCGGTAACACAATTACTGTGCACAATCACCCCGATGCTTACCGAACCTGTTTTGTAGATCCTTCCATAGGTATGGTCAGCATCCATAATTGCCACGATATCACCAAAACGCAACGTCCGCAGATGATACTGCTCTACGGTTTGCTGGTCAAAAAGTTGTATGTCATAATCTCCGCGGTAACAGTGCTGAGACCCCAAACCTGAGCCCATGATAGCCGCAGGAATAACATGCGTCACAGGGATGTGCAAGACATGCCTCGGTTTCTCTTCACGAATGGGGAGCGCTTTCAGGAGACGGGGAGACATGTTCAATGGTTTAATATGCGGGTACCCGGAAAGAGACATGCCTACACCAACGCCACGAACAAGTATTTTGTCCCCGATAGCAAGCCTTTCCAGCGTCTTATCTTCAAAATCAACCAGGACGTTTTCAACACCCCCATGTTTTCCCGTTACGATACCCGTACTGCCCTTTGCATCGCCCGTTATCACCCTTGCAACATTTCCAATACAGGACAGCAAATTCAATGCGCCATTTTCCTCCCTGTCCTTGTTTCTCATGGATACGCAGGGTTCTACATGATCAGCTTCCCATTGGATAGCATTGTCACCCACTTTGACATTATAAGTAATTCCACCTATGCCCGGCAATACTTTAGGCTTCCCGTCGGGGGTTATACTGTATGGTGACGAACCACTTTGCGGACTTGAGACCTCGCCGGCAACCGAAATTTCCACAAGATTCTTTTCATTGGTTTCCATGTTTGTTACCTTTATCTAAAAAGATTATTTTCTGAAGATCTCTGTACACGAGTATTTAGTTTTTGGAAATTGATGCACCTGTTTTCATTCACCATAGGTGGCACGGACACACGATCCCAGCTTAAAAGATAGTGGGACATGGTTTGTCCGTACCACCCATTCTTCAGCCTGTAGATAATTACGTTGTTTTTAGTCTGTCATCAGAACTCTGCAGTGCACTGCACTATATCTCAATCCCCTTATTCATCAGACCATGATCAGATGTCAGTTTCCGGTTGCCAAACATCAGCCAGAAGAATACGTAGTCTTTCCCTGTCATCTGGCCACTGTCCCCTGCGTTCCATTCTCGGACTCCGGTTGCCAGTACCAGGGTTTTAAAAAATTAAGGGCTTAAATTTCTTATTAGACCAAATAACATTTCTCGTAACAATGTAATTTTTTGAAAATTTTCAATAATTGCGATATTTGTCATGCAGGGCAGGGGCGAAGCATTTGCCCGTTTTGATGTGATTGCGTTCAGACAATTATAGCAAATGCTTCGCCCCTACTGTTTCAAAAAACTACATTGTTACCATTTCCCCAATTTCATTTTCATCATCATTCTTTGTTCTTTGTGCGATTGCTTCTCTCCTCGATTATCTCCCGTCCTCCCATTTAACTGGTTGGTAGTTGCACGATTTCCAGCCAATAATCTGACAGCGCCTTTATGGTTGTGACTAAGCCCTCAAATGACACGGGTTTTGTTATATATGAATTGGAACCCAGGTTGTAGGTGCGGACAACATCCTCCTCCGCCTTTGAAGTTGTTAAAATCACAATCGGAATGCGCCGCAAATCCGTATCTGCCTTAATTTCCGCAAGCGCCTCACGCCCGTCCTTCCTGGGCATATTCAAGTCCAGCAGGATCAAGCCAGGCCGTGGTGAGTCCTTGACGTCCACATACTTCCCACGACGGCGCAGGTAGTCGATTAATTCCTCACCGTTCTCAACAAAACGCAGATCGTTCAATAGCCGCGCCTCTTTAAATGCGTCCCTTGTCATAAAGCGATCATCCGGATCATCATCCGCCATCAGAATGGTGATTGATTCTTTCGTTTCATGCATGATTTTCTCCTTTTCTACAAAAGTACGATTTCCAGCCAATATTTCGACAGGGCTTTCATGATCGTGACCAGAGACTCAAACGACACCGGCTTGGTGATGTAGGAATTGGAGCCCAGATCATAGGTGCGAATAATATCCTCCTCTGCCTTTGAAGTGGTTAAGATCACAATCGGAATACGGCGCAAATCCTGATCTGCCTTAATTTCTGCAAGCGCCTCACGCCCGTCTTTTCTGGGCATATTCAGATCCAGCAGGATAAGTCCCGGCCTTGGCGCACTCTCAGGATCAGAGTACCGGCCGCGATGGTAAAGATATTCCAGCAACTCCTCACCATCCTCCACAAAGCGCAGATCGTTGATCAGCATGGCCTCCTTGAACGCCTCCTTCGTCATAAAGCGATCATCCGGATCGTCATCGGCCATCAGGATGGTAATGGGTTTTTTCTTCTCACTCATGGCTTCCTCCTTTTGATTGTTTCACCGGCAGTGTTATGATAAATTTTGCTCCCTTTCCCGTTGCACTTTTTGCTTTTATCGTCCCTTCGTGACGTTCGACGATCTTTTGGCAAATGGATAAACCGATGCCCGTTCCCTCATATTCATCGCGTCCATGCAATCGTTGAAATACGCCGAATATACGGTCCGCATATTTCTCATCAAATCCGATTCCGTTGTCTTCAAAGGTAATCTGGCACAAGACAGCATGGCCATTTCCGACGGAACCATCCTCCTGGTTGTCAAGCATACAGACCTGTACGTCAACAACCGGCGATTCCCCTTTCCGGTGAAATTTCAATGCATTGCCGATAAGGTTCTGAAATAATTGACGCATCTGCAAAGGATCCGCGTCAATAGTTGGCAAATCTCCCAATTTTACGGTACCCCCGGTCTGTTCGATTTTAATTTCCAGATCCGACAATACTTCCCGTGCTACCTTGGCAAGATCGACCTGAGTAAAGGGTTGAGCCTTTGTCCTCAGTCTGGAAAACACCAGCAGGTCTGTTATCAGCGTCTTCATGCGCTGAGATGCATTCTGCATTCTTGTGATATATTCCTTCCCGTCATTGCTGATCGTCTCACCGCATTTATCAAGCAGGCGGTCACCGAAGGCCATAACCTTCCGCAACGGTTCTTGTAAATCATGCGACACGATATAGGCAAACTGCTCTAATTCGGAATTAGAACGGCTGAGTTCCTTCGTCTTTAATTCCAGGGCACGTTCTACCCGTCTACGTTCGGAAATCTCCTGTGCCATCTTTTTATTTGCAAGAACCAGCTGTGTGGTACGTTCCTCTACCTGACTCCGGAAGTTTCGCAACCGTCCCAGCATGTGGTTGAAGGCCTGCGCAAGTTCTGCTATTTCATCACGGCTTGTAGTTCTGATATGCTGCACAAGAATTCCCTCAGATATTTTTTGTGTCGCGATATTGAGGTCTCTGATTGGTAAGGTGATTCTTCTTGTTAAACAGAGGGTAACTGCAACACCCACTAAAACGCAGAGAACCGTAAAATACCCTGTGGTTGTAATGATTTGACGGACCCTCTTCCGCTGCCCCGCCTGTGTTAACCCCAGTTGGACATATCCGATAATTTTTTGCTTAGTTACGCCCTGTCCATTTCCTAAAACGTCAACTGAATCACTGTCGGTGGCACTTATAACCGGAGCCAAAATGTCAATATACCGGAGACTGTCCTTTTTATTTACAAACTCTTCATTCAGAATTTTTAAGGATCGATAGGCCTTCTTATAATGATGAAGACCGGGTATTTTTATCTCTGATTGAAAACTTTCACAAATCAGTTTCCGTTTTTTTTTGTACAGACATACATAGGCAACATCCGCATCCACGGCAAGGCTTTTGACGATTTGCCCGATGGCTTCTTTGTCTTCTGTATAGATGCCATATTCGCTGTTCTGTGCTACCATGGCGGCAACGCTTAGGCCATGATTCAGCAGGTTGCGATATGAGTGCGAAATTTGCGACCGGATGAGAAAGATGCTGAGCCCCACTGCAGTAAGCAAGATTAAACCTATCGTTAAAAGATTAAATTTCGTGGCAAGGGTGAAACGTTTTTTTTCTCGTGCGGCATGCATACATTACTCCTTAAATACCTGATGAGCATTACTAATTAATTCTTCTGAGATCTTTATTTTCATGTGCTTTGCTGTCTTCAGATTCAAGGAATACCGTATTGTGCGGGGGGCGACAACGGGCACGTCATTCGGTTCATTTCCCTGACGTATCTTCCATGCAGCCTCTCCGCCCTGAATCCCAATATCGGTATAATCCCAGCCAAGGGAGTAGAGCGCTCCAGCCTCCACCCAGCTTGGGCTCAGACCACAAAAGGGGATGTTATTCCTGAACGAAAAGAGCAGAATTTGCTTTGCTGTCTGGGCATTGAGCACCAGGCTGTCTGATATTCCCCATAATACATCACTGTGTTTCGCTATGTTTTTTAATGCATTTGGCAGGGCTTTCGGGTTATTCACCTCCTGGGCATAGAGAACAAGTCCCATTTTTTTTGCTACGCCTTCAGCTACGGCAATCTTCTCATCGTTTTCCTTTGGATTATAAACAACTCCAATCCTTCTGACTTCAGGAAGCATCTGTCTTAAAAATGAAAACTCCGTTTCTACAGGAAATTCGAGTATCACCCCCGTTGCGTTTTTTGCATTCATGAGCTTCTTATTCTTTAAAATCATGCTGAAGACTACGGGCGTGTCGGCACTATAATCCAGAGCTACATCTGCAGCTTTATTTCCCACGACAAATATTACATCTGTTTTTTCCTCTTTCATTTTTTGAATAACCTGCTTTGGTTTGAATATAGTATCGTCCATGATATGTATATGGTAATTTACCTTCGCTCCATGCTTGCTGAGATAGCTTTGAAACCCCGCAAAGACATCCTTATAGGGCACGGTGCTATTGCTTAAAAGAGCAACATTCTTAACGTCTTTCGCGTAAACAGCACTCACCATGATGCACAATGCAAAGAATGCGACCATCGCCCGTTTCGTAATGCTTATTGTTTTACCAGTACCCATGATCGCAATTGTCAGGGGGCTTCACCCCATAAGCGCTAAATGAAAATTATCGGTGAATGTCACCGTGTATCGAATAACGAGTATCGAACAAGGAATTTTGAATTATGAAGTTTTCTTACCTCCCTTTGTTTCGCGGTCTTTACGCTTATTACAAAAAGAGAAACAGGCCCGTCATCCTCAAGAATCAGGGGTTCATACTTTGATGCCGGCCTTATGAGGTTGGCTTTTTACCAGCATCAATAACTATCCCTGTATCACGCAACTCCTTAAGGCAGACTTTTGTCTTGTGGAGATAACGCTAGAACGAGATTCTGCACTTTGAGCTTCACCACAATTGGGAGCGGGTGACGTACCATAACGAATGGTTGCCCGCAATGTGATTTTCCGTCCTTGTTTTTGGTAAGGATGCCGCAGCACGAATAATTCTTACGGCAAAATCTATGAAGCGTTCTTCAAGATCAGATATTCTCTTGTCCTTCGATATTCGATATTGGACTCCCTGTAAAAAACATCAAAAACAACCTGGCGCTTATGGGGTGCCACCCCCGGAACTCGCGTAACGGCCACAATCAACTCTGAAGGGGAGAAAAAACATCCCGTCACGTAATGTTTTCTCTGGTTCAGCCACCCCCGTTGAACCGAAATGTGTGAGCGACGAGCCTCATCGCTCTGCAACTATGTTGTGTTAAAAAGCATACGTAAGCTTGAACCGGAACGTCCGTCCGTCCTGTTCGATCACATCCTGCAATTGCGCATCATCCCCCGGATCATCATATCTTTTGTCAAACACATTATAGACGCTGCCTGAAATTTCCAGTGTCTTAAATATATTCCTTGTATACAAGGTTACGTTGGTGATGAAAAAGTCTTCAGCAAAATTATCTGAAACAGTTTTTCTCCTGCCCGTGTACTGTTCCTCCACTCCCAAAAAGACCTTTTCTTTGAGCAACGCGCCAATGAGATTAAGCTTGAGCAGATGTTCCGGAGAGTTTACCACGGTTTTACCCGTCTCTTTGTTTTCCGTTTCCTGAAGGGTGTAACTGATTCTGCCCTCATGACCGCCAGGCCATTTTCCCTCCATTTCCAGCTCAATCCCTTTTGCGTCAACATTATCTACATTATCAAAAACCAGAAGGCCATCGCCTGGATCGGTTGTTAGACTAATGAGGTCTTTCATGGAATTATAAAAAACAACGATCGTTCCGCGATAGCTCTTTCCCAGGTATTGCTCGTACACAGCTTCATAGCTATCGATGGTTTCTGTGTCGAGATCGGGGTTGGGCTTTTGTGAAAAACCACCATCATTGTAGTAGAGCTCAAATGCATTCGGGGAACGAAATGCCCGGCCATAAATAAACTTGAATATAGTCTTCTCAAAGGGATTATAAATGAGGGCGCCATGCGGATTGATGGTACCTCCGAAGAGGTCGTAATAATCAAAACGGACACCGGTATTTAAGGTGAGGGTATCAAGGAGGGGAAATTCATCCTGCAGGTAAATTCCCGCATACTGTGAATCGCGGCGGTCATCAAGAGTCATACCGTCGGCAACGCTTTCATTTTCGTTAAGCTGATCCTGGCGAAGATTATATTGGTAGTCGATGCCCCCTGTCACTTTGTGCACATCAAAGAGGGTTTTGGTAGCCTGTATCTCACTTCGGAGCCACCGGCCTGTGGTGAGATCGCGATAGGTGTCTATACCCGAATTGGCATTTCCTGATTCATAGGGATATTTCCCATCGAAATAGGAATGATTGTAGCTGATCCGCGCCAAAACCCCTAATTGTTCGTCGTAAACGTGCTCGAACTTCAAATCGGCCCAGGCATTTTCATCAAAAAAATATTCATCTTCGTTAAATACGGTTCCCCAGGACGCGGTTGGAATACCTTTCTTTCTCTGAGAATAATTTCCTTGCAAGGTAAAATCGCGAAATGAGATTTCGGCAAAAAAACTGCCCAATCGCTGATAATCCAGGCCTTCCGCAACCCCGTTGTTTGTCTGAGGATCATCATATTCCTGAAAGAACAATCTGTCGTGTCCTCCACTGTCATAGTAAGAGCCGGAAAGGAGCATCTCCAGTCCATTCTGGAATCGGTTGCCGTAACTGAAACGACTCTTATAGGTTTCATAACTTCCGGCTTCTCCGGAAGTCTCGAAGCCCTTGACGTCCCTTCCCTTTCTGGTAATCACGTTGATGACGGCAAAAAATGCATTGGATCCATACAGCGAAGAACCAGAACCACGGATGATCTCTACCCGGTCAATGAGGTCAATATCAAGGGGAAATTCTGTTCCGAGCATTGCCTGATCGTATACATTGTCATTTGTCCGGTGGCCGTCAATGAGCAGAAGGACACGGGTATTATAATCCCTTGGTAATCCAAAACCCCTTGTCCCAAGATAATGATAAATTCTATCGTAGGTCAGATGAAATCCCCGTATACTCCTCAAAATCTCAGCAAAATTCCGGTAACCGTATTTTTTTATCTCATCAGCGGTGATGATACTTATTGACGAAGGTGCCTCGGTTACCTTCTGCTCATACTTTGAGGCGCCGAAGACCGATGGTATTTCCTGAAAAAGCATGCTGTCTTCGCTCATGGTTTCTGACTCAGCCGATTCCTCTGATGCTGAATAACAAATACGGGAGATTGCAAAAATGACCAGTATTCCCACTCCGAACACTATGCGAAATAGCCTCTTTTGCTTATTCATAACGCAGCGTCACCACAATCTTTTGGAGTAATATCAGCGATTTCTGTAAGATGAAACCCACCCGTTAATCCCCTTTGAGAGAGGGTTGGGGGTATGTTATGTCCTGCAACTACCTTTCGCCGGATCAGGGCTAAATCACGCATTATTCATTTTCAGGGGGCTTCACCCCTTGCTATTCCCTAACGGCCTTCCAGGCCTGAACAAAGAGAAACAAGCTTATCGTTCTCAAGAATCAGGGGTTCAAGCTTTGACTCCGGCCTTATGAGGTTGACCTTTACCATCATCAACAACCATGCTTTTGTTTCACACAACTCCTTAGGACAGACTTTCATCTTGTGGATAAAGTCAGAACGAGATTCTGCACTTTGAGCTTTACCATAATTGAGAGCGGGTGAAGTACCATAACGAATAAGTTGCCCGGCAATGTGATTTTCTTCTTTTGTTTTTGGCAAGGATGCCGCTGCATGAATAATTCTTACGGCAAATGCTATGAAGCGTTCTTCAAGATCAAATATCCTCTTATCCTTCGGCATTCATTATTCCTTGTTCGATACTCGATGTTGGATTCCTGTAAAAAATATTGAAAACAATTTAGCACTTATGGCGTGATCCCCCCCTGAACTAGCGTAACGGCAACAATCAGCCCCGAAGGGGTGAAAAGAGTATCTCCCTCTTTGCTAGTGCTTAAAACTGATAGATGTGCGCTCACCCCAAAATGGCCCTAGTGCTTTATGCTGATCGGGCGGTTGTTTTCCATCTCCGTCCCCATCCCCATCTTCTGCATTCTGAAAGGTATAGTTCATAAATAAATAATTTTCCGTTGCTTATGGCGATCTTCGTCTCCATCTTGACGCCCTGAATATGCCCATGTCCGGAATTTTCGCATGGTAGTGTCATTTCAGAGGCCGAAAAGGTGTCGGAGACAATCAGTTCGTTGAAGCAACTATGGATGTATGCTCAAGCGGCTCACAATTTGTGGATTTATAAACTTGACACGGAGTCGTTATAATCTAACGGGGTGTCACGGACAAGCCATGTTTGTCCGTGTTTTTTCAATACTGCTTAATGCCTTGCGCTTGAGTGGTCTGCATTGCATTGTTTATTCAAATGTTGAAGTGATAACTGAATCCGCTTTCAATCCAGGCCATATTCCTGTCCCAATCTTCCACCCTGCTCAGCGCCTGTGATGCCGTGGTGGGGAACCCAAAGGGAGACAAGAGATGTCGAGCGCTGTCTGGGAATCGCTCTCCACCGAATCTTTAAACACGCCCGTCTGCCATAATTACCGTCACGATGCCCGGTGGCTTGTTCAGCTTCGCTTTGTGCCGGGTCGCATTGGTTACCTCCATTTTTTCCAATAACCATTTCATCTCATTTCGAATATTTTCAATTTTTCTTCTGAAACGGAAAATTTTTTAGGTTTGGGCTCTTTCCGGTTTAAAATTTCTTCGGAAGAGAGCACTGGGAAATAGCCAGATGTCAAAAACTTCATGAGACAGGCCTCTAACCTGAGCAACCCCTATACCAATATTTCTGCCACTGTTGAAATGGCTTTGGTGACGATAGTTTTTTGTCTTGATAGGGATGGCAGCCTTATCCTGTCGTAAGGTAAAGCTTTATGAACTATTGTTACTTTGCCAATACACAGAAGGGCATGAAAATAGATAAACTACCTCTCTATCCATTGCCATAAAGGATGTGAAAACCGATGTGCCTGCAACAAAAACACCCTGATTTACCGGTATTTTTGTTAATTATCCGTATTCTTGTCAGGAAACAACGTATAACTTTTAAACATTTCTGTTGAAAAATTAATTTTACCTGATTTCTGGGAAACGCACTGCTGTGTGGGGAAATAAAACAGGAAAACGGAATGCTTTTAAGATAGGGTATGCCGATTATACTGGGCCAGAACGAGTCGGAAAAGACAAAATCTGTGGCAAGAAAATTCGTAAGTTAACCCTGTCAGGGTTTAGAACCCTGACAGGGTTAGTTTTATTCACGGCTGTTTTGATTAGAAAGGCGTGCGCAAGTCCACGACAACGTATTAGTCCCATTGGTATATATTATCATCATAATACAGCTCGAGCTTGTGTTTGTGTTTGAGTTCTTCCTGCGCCAGAATTTTGCATAAGTTTTTCATGTCTGGATTGTCAGAGGATTTTGCCATTCCTACATAGAAGTTATAGGATTTTTGCTCCTTCTTCATTGCTACAATTAATACATCCTGAAAATTTTTGACTTCAGTAATATCTTTATCTACCAGATATTCGGTAATATGCAGATCATGAATTTTTTCCGGCTCAAATTTTTTCACCTTGGCGACATCGAAATTCTGTAACATCTCCTTATGCTTTAGCTCTTCATCAGCAAGTTCCTTTAACCATATCTGCGATGCCGGGTCTTTAACAAATTTTAATGCATCCATATAAAATTTATACGCCTTATCTTCCTGCTGTGCAGCCTGTTTTATAATTTCTTTTACATCCAACGTGGCCATTCAATCCTCCTTTTTTATTTTTCCTAAATCAATTTTTTTCTCTTTGCCTAATGCCCTTAATTCGGAAAGCTTATGTTCCGCAGCAATTGCGGCGGTAACTCCCTCTCCTATGGCAGTTGCAATCTGCCGGTACGAATTTTTCCTGATGTCACCAACGGCATACAACCCTTCTATGGATGTTTCCATGTGGATATTCGTTTCAATATGACACCCGACGTCCACACAGAGTAAATTGCCTAAAAAACCCGTGTTGGGCACGCTTCCAATAAAAACAAACACCCCCTGACACGCCATCTCTTTCTTGTCTTTTGTTATAACATTTTGGGCTACGATACCATCCACCTTATCCTGCCCATGAATACTTTCAATGATAGTATTAAAGGCAACCTTGATCTTTGGATTTGACATCGCTTCATCCAGGTAAATTTTTGTAGCCCTGAACTCACCTCTTCTGTGGATAATATTTACAGTATTTGCGTATTTGGTCAGGAAGATAGCCTCCGTTATGGCAGAATCACCTCCCCCGACGACAACAACGTCTTTCCCCCGGAAGAAAGCGCCGTCGCAGGTAGCGCAATAGCTCACCCCTTTCCCATACAATTCATTTTCGCCAGGCACGCCCAATTTTTTTGGTTCTGCACCAGCGGCTAAGATGACAGCGTGGCTTCCATAGACGCCCGTATCGGTCGTCACAATTTTGAGGCCGTTTTCGACCTGTAATTTCATGACCTCTTCGTACCGTATCTCAACGCCGAATCGTCTGGCCTGGGCTTCCATGCGCTGTATCAGGTCAACACCGCTGATAACTTCAGGAAAACCCGGATAATTCTCAATAAGATCGGTGCCAACTAACTGCCCGCCCACATATTGTTTTTCAAAGATCACGGTCTTCAATAGGGCGCGGCAGGTATAAACGGCCGCAGCAAGGGCAGCTGGCCCTCCACCGACAATAATCACGTCGTAATCAGTGTTCACATTCCCTTAAGTCCCTTCAAGGCATTTAAGACCTGCCATCCATAAAAATTCAATGCAAACTGCTTTTTTTCGATATGGCACTCCAAACACCGTTTCGTCCCTTCATTTGCCCAATCGCGCGTCACAAATGCTGTCTTCGATGTCTCTCCTTTCGGGGTAAGCTTGCCTTTTCCGGCATGGCAAAAATTACACTCTGTGCCCATGACTTCACTAAGCTCAAACATTTTTTTTGCCTGCTGTTCGTTTTCTTTATACCGCTTCCGGTCCAGGTGACAGTAATCACACTCAACCCCTAACGCAACAGAGGCCTTCATCATCTCCTTCGATTTTTTCCCTTCTTCCGTAAAGATGGTTAAGTCTTCATTATGGCAAAAATCACATTCCACTCCGAAGAGCGACGTTATCCTCCTGATTTGAGCGTCCTTATCCTCCCTGGTGCCCTTAAAATACGGATTTGAATAGGTAACATTAGGGGTAACTTTTTCTACCGGTTCAGCATGAGACAGGGAAAGGCCTTCCAGAGAAAAACATGCTATAAGACCTGCAATTATGAGACAAGCTGCAGCATATTGTCTGTTTGCCAATGCTAACACGAAATATTTTCCTTAAAAAAACATACGTATGAAAAGAGTTATGAGTCAAGCTTATCAAAAAGATCTTTGCTTGCGCCACAGACTGGACAAACCCACCCATCCGGCAACTGCTCAAATGATGTCCCCGGTTTAACTCCGTTATCCGGATCACCCTTTTCCGGGTCATAAATGTAACCACACACACGACATTCCCACTTCGACATAGGTCATCTCCAACAAAAAATATGAAATATTCTACCCTACTTCCTCTTCTGTAATCAACCTTTAAAATAAAGAAAGTGCAGAATCCACATCATCTGCACTTTCTTTCCTGCCGTTCGTGCCCGATTTCTGGCGATTAACGATTTTCAATTGGTACCATTTTGTCACGGGTCTCTGCGTGACACTCAAAACACGTCTTTTCCACCATATTTGTAAAGGCCTTAAACGTTGCTTTCTGATCTTCCGACTTTGCAGCCCTTTGAATTTCGAGCGCCGAAGACGCTATGCTTTTCATGTAGACATGGAATCCTTCCTTCAGTTTTGTGATCTTTTTTGAGTCATTGGGATCGATTTTCGCTCGCTGAAACCACTTGTTTTCCTTTGGGTCAACGGGAAAGAAGACTTCGTTTATCTTATAACTGTCATCTACAATGCCGCCGGCCTCCTGGGCAACGTATTTAAAGCTGCCTGCAAGCGTTCCCTCGAGTATGTTGCTCATCCGCTTTGCTATATCACTCATCAACATCCTGGTCGGAAGTGCAACCCCCTCATGGGACATTGCCGTTTCCTCAGCCGCACTCACGGTACGCGTGCAAACGCTGTGTGTCAATCCAGCTAAACCTATGCTACAGATACCCACAATCAACAGAGTCACCTTTTTCACATTACACCCCTTTCTCTAAAATAACCATAAAAGAAATAAATTACAAAATCTTGCCTTTTGTCTTATAACGCTGAACACAGGGCTCTGTCATCGACATGGGAGATAATACCTCATTTACCTCCTCCACGGAGAGTATCTTACGTTCCAGAATAATCTCCCGTGGTGATTTCCCTGTCCTCATTGATTCTTTAACCACTTCCGACGCCTTTGCATAGCCGATGACCGGATTTAATACGGTGACAATGCCGAGGCTTCGCAGGGCATAATCCTGGCACCTTTTTTCGTTGACGGAAAGGCCTTTTATACATTTTTCATGGAATATCTTCGTTGCGTTGCTCAGAATCGAGAGGGAATCGAGCAATTTATATTGGATGAGAGGCATCATGACGTTCAATTCAAATTGTCCGGCTTGTGCTGCCATCGCAATAGAAAGATCATTACCCATAATCGAAAAACAGACCATGTTCATCATTTCAGGGATGACAGGATTAACTTTCCCCGGCATGATAGAAGACCCTGGCTGCACTGCCGGAAGCTCAATCTCGGCCAGTCCGGTATTTGGCCCTGAGTACATCAATCTGAGGTCATTCGCAATACGGATAAGTTCCACGGCAAGGGTGCGAAGCGCACCGGAGAGTTCAACGCAGGGAGCATTACTTTGCATGGCCTCAAACCGGTTTTTTGCCCGTCTTATGTCCAAGCCGACAATTTTTTTCAGTACCTCTACAATCCTGAAAGCGTATTCCGGATGGGTATTAATACCGGTGCCCGCTGCACTTCCACCAATGCCCAATTCTTTTAACGATTCACCGGCCTTTTCAACCCCCCTGGTTGCCTTAGCGAGGGAATCTGCGTAACCAGAAAATTCCTGCCCCACACGAATGGGTACAGCATCCTGCAGATGGGTGCGCCCGGATTTTACGATGGAATCAAAAGATTGCGCCTTTTTCGTAAACGTCGCCGACAGGTCATCCAGATTCTTCACCAGCCTTTCTGACAATTGCAAGGCGGCGATGCGCATGGCAGTAGGATATACGTCATTCGTTGACTGACCGTAGTTAACATGATCATTCGGGTGGACAACTGAATAATCCCCTTTTACCCCGCCAAGCATTTCAATTGCAACATTAGCAACGACCTCATTGACGTTCATGTGATGAGACGTCCCTGCACCGGCCTGATACACATCCACCAGAAACTGATCACGAAACTCACCGTTTACTATGCGATCACATGCCTGGATTATCATGTTGCCAATCTTCTCGTCGAGACAGCCCAGTCCAATATTAACCATCGCTGCGGCTTTTTTAATGAAAACCATGGCAAGGGTAAATACCGGCAGTGATGTCTGCCCGCTGATTGGAAAATTCTCCCGTGCCCGGGCAGTTTGGACCCCGTAATAAGCCGTTAAGGGCACGTTCATCTCACCGAGATAGTCTTTTTCTATGCGAAATGCCAACGGGTGAATCTCCTCTACCTGTTCTTATTTATCATATTAATCCACATATCATAAATACGACCCTCTTGTTCGGCCTCCCACAATTCTGTTTTCTCCAAAAATTCAAGGGTGTTTTTCAATATGTCAAAATGCACCTTCTCTTCATCCGCAAGGAAGCGATAGGTCTCCCGGTCAACGGCATCAGGCGTCTCACGGGCAGCCTTTTCATAAAACTCCACTCCCTTTTCCTCAAGCTCCATGGCAAGCTTAACAGCCGCAATATCGTTTGTGCCGGCATCCACCTTTTTCTTTACCTCTTCGCCCATCTGTCTGAAGATGGTAATCAATCTTTTGCGGGGACTTGCCGCGCTCATTTCCTGCGTTTGGTTTTTCCCGCTATGGCCGGACAACAGGGCACGAAGTCTTTTAATATGTGATTTTTCATCCTCAACAAACGACACGAACATAGCCCGTCCCATAGGATGCAGGGTTTTTTCAGCCAATTCGCTATAAAACTTCACTCCATCAGTCTCCATCTGGAGCGCAATGGATTTTATCTCTTTCAAGGTGTCACTCATTATTTTTTCACCACATTATATCTTATGCTGCACTCATAATCAATATGTATGCTAAAGCTCCGGCCTTAAAAAGCAAAAGTTTCTTAATTATCGTTAAGATAATTAGTTAGACCCCCGACAAAAAACCGGCTTGTTTGCATCATCATCAGGTTTGTCAGGAATCTGAGACAATGCTTTCATTTTCCTGGAATTGCCAAGGTTCGTTTGTAAAAGGGTATGACGCTTTTTTATTGATGATTATACTTTCCAATTCTCCAAAAATAAATTGAAAATCACCGCGACACTTTTTACAATGAAAAAGGTCATTGTACAACATCACCGCAACCTAAGTCCCCTTTCCTCTATCTCCTTTGTTAAGGGACAGAGTGGGGAGTTAAAAAACTTACAAAAATTTGACAATCTAATTCTTAAAGAAGGAAAGGCTGGCATGAAGCAAACATTCAAAAAAGCCGCTACCGCGGCTATCTTTGTACTCATCAGCACAAGCATGATGGCACCCCTGTCATTTGCGCAGTTACTCCAGGAACAAGAAAAGGAAACCACCCTACTTTCGAAAGAACAACTCCAGGAAACCGAGGCATTCCATATCGGTGTGCTGGCTTACCTGTGGGGCTATCCCCTGGTAATGAATCATAATCATCGCCTTGCAATGAGCGCAGTTGAAAAGCCACTGCCAAGCGGAATTTACGCACCATTAAATGTGTTAAACCCAAGCAGAAGATTATTAGGACCGGAGTGGAAGGCCCGTTTCGCCGGTCATGAGGTTATCTTTGGCCAGGTCTGGCTCGATCTGTCAGAAGAACCGATGGTGATGGAGATTCCCGACGATCACGGCGGACGATATTTCAGTATGTCTTTCTACGATTACCGGGGAGACCTCATCCGGACAATTGGAACACGCGCCACAGGAGGCAAAGGCGGGGAATTTCTCCTGGTTGGCCCGCATTTCAGGGGAGAAACGTTCCCGACACTCAACGTTATTCCATGTCCAACCCGATATGTATATGGTCAGGGAAGGATCGTCGTAAAGAAGGAAGACCCAGCCGAAATCGCAGCCGTAGTAAATATCATGCGGCAGTACTATAGCGTGATCCCCTATAGCCGGTGGCTCGACCCTTCTTTGCCTCCCAAACCGTTTCAATCCTCTGAAAAAGTGAATCCGGGTCTCGTACCGCAGGATCTGCAGTTTTTCCACATATTGGGTGAAACAATGAAAATCGTGTCCCCGCGGGAGGAAGAACGCGGTATGTATGCATTGTTCAAGACCATAGGTCTTTCCGAGCATGGTTTTGATTATGGCGCCCTTGGGGAACACACCAAGGCCGGATTAAAAAAGGCCGTTCCGGAAGCCCGCCAGATGATGGTTTCACGCGCACAGTCTCTCTTTACCTATACCAGCGGCTGGTTTTATCCAACCCTGGCAACAGGGTGGTCAGGATTGCGGTTCCTTGACCGTGCGGCCATGTGTTATGCATTCGACCCATTTGCAGGTCTCGCCGCTGAACAGCTTTGCCCACGCACAAATACGGATATTCACGGTGAAAAACTGGATGGCGCAAAGAAAAGATACAAACTCCATTTTAAAGACGGATTACCCCCTGTTGACGGGGCATGGGCGCTTACCCTGTATGATAACAATGGTATAATGTTCGGAAATCCCGCAAACCGCTACAGCATAAGCAGCATAACCAGCGGACTTGAGTATCATAAAGACGGCAGTTTGACCATCCTCATTCAGGCAGATGAGCCCACAGACCAGAAGGAAAAATGCAACTGGCTTCCCGCACCGAAAGGGGAGTTCTGGCTGATGCTTCATCTGTGGCAACCAAAAGACAAGGCACTCAAAGGCAAATGGAAATTACCCGGTGTTGAACCGACAAATGACCTCATGCATCGAAACAAACCGAGCCTTTTGAAATGAAGGACGCAGACTTTGTCTTTTCCGGCTCGTTCGGGTCAGGTTATGCTATAAATTCCCTTATCGCCCGGAAAACCATATCCTTTTCCTTATCGTACATCATGAGGTGATGGCTTTGTTCAAGCCACACCAGACGTTTATCACCGGAACCAAGGTGTTTCATAACGCGCCTTGCACTTGCAGGGGCAGCGATCAGGTCTTTTTTGGAATGGATAACCAGTGCAGGTGACTTTACCGCCTTGAGTCCGAGATCGACGGCCGTAATGATCTCGGTAAGTCCGTATAATGCGGGAATTGAAAAATGGGTATCGGCTGGCTGGTGCAGGTATCCGGTGTATCCTTCCGAGTCCATGTAGCATCTCCTCTTCCGGGTTTTGACCTGTTTGAAGAATCGTTTGCATACTCTGATAACAGAAGGTATTGGCAGATACCTCCGGATTAAATAGAGAGGGGTACCCATAAGGATTATTTTTTCCGGAGCATAGTGCATAGATAATTGCAAGGTGAGAAGCGCACCGAGTGAAAACCCGATAACAACAACCTCCTGGTATGCACTTTTTAACTGATGATATTCAGACTCTACCTTTGCCATCCAATCATGATGCACGTTTAGTGAATGTCCACCCATATTTCTGCAATGCCCTGGCAAGAGTATACCCCTGGCAGTAAAGCCCCAGTTGCTTAAATTTTCTGCAAGTTCACGCATCTGGATGGGTCCGCAGCCAAAGCCATGCACAAGGAGGCATGCCACCTTGCCGTGGCCAAGCATGAATTCCCTGCTGTAAATTGCTAAATCATCGAGTATTGAATTATTTGACATGGTTTTTACGTTATGTTTTTTTATTTTTAAATATTTTACCTTTATTTTGATTCTATCAACAATAATTAATAAAGCTATTTCTCTTGTTTGTCAGAAAAAGATAATTTTTTAATGTGCTCCATAATCGCCCTGGTAATCTCCTCCATCCCCTTCTTTTTTTCCAGATCGCCTGCATGTGGGAATGTCATCGGCTTGCCGAAGGTTATCGTAATTCGGGAAATTTTTGGTATCTTTGCGCCCTTTGGTAATGCCTGGTAAGTGCCGGAGATAAATGCAGGAATAACGGGCGCACCGCTCTTTAGAGCCAGAAAACCGATGCCCGGGTTTCCTTCCTGAAGGAGACCTTCCCTGCTTACCCCTCCTTCGGGGAAAATGCCTAAAACATCGTTTTTCTTCAGCACCTCCATGCCCTGTTTCAGTGCAGCCCTGTTTGAACCTTGCTCTTTAACACAGATACAATGCAGTAATTGAAAAAGCCATTTCCCGCGGCCCTCATAATAAAGTTCTGTCATCATGAAGGCGATGCGCCTTGGAAACATGGACTGAAGCGCCACGGGGTCCATATAACTGAAATGATTCGCGGCAACAATTAGGGGGCCTTTCCGGGGGACATATCCTGCATTATAAACCTGGATATGAAAAAACCCTTTCAACAACACAACGCCCGTCACCTTGAGCACAAAGAAGAAACAATTATTCAGGAATTCACGAAGATGAGAGATCGTGCCAGAGAAAAATGCAGCTTTTGCATGATGGATATCTTTTGCGCCTTTTTTCATACCGCAGCAAAACTGCAACCCCATCCTCCCCCCTTTTCCTCATCCGAATGGGGAGAGGCGGCAGAAGGGCTGGTGCAAAAAACTCCCGAAAAAAAGATTTTATGCGATAAACTATATCAGGGTACTACTATAAGAGTTCTTTAAGAACTCTATGGTTACGAAGCATTACTTACTGAGCGCCCTATGCTTGCTGTTTTTACACGTTATTGCTTATTTGATTGCAGTCCTGCTTCTTTATGGTATCATATTTTTTTTGACATTCATATAACTTTTCATCATTCCCGAAATTTTCTTGCACGTCAAATTCGTTTTTGTTAGCATACATGCCCTATTTTATGGATAGGTTAAGCGCATGAAACAGAGAAAAACCGTGCTTTTGGCAGCAAATAATTTCCTGGTGCAGGGATGCCACAACCAAAGCCCATGAAGTAAGGGAAACAACTCCCCAGGTATCCCGATGTGTTAAGGGGAAATTAAGAGACCCCCCTTAGAAAAGGGAGTTGAAAAAACTTACAAAAAAAGAAGTTTTTACACAATATTACTATAGCGTAGTAAGCCACAAATAAATTGACCATCCCAGATTCCCATCCTACATAAGGATGAGGACTTCTTCGTAAGCACTTAGCCGAACGATGAAGGGGAAATCAAGTCTTGCTAAAAAAAGAATTATTTACACGGCTCTATAATACTATTTGTGAAAGGAGTAGCTGGATGGCGCCTAAGTATGTCTATTTCTTTGGCAATGGCACTGCTGACGGGAAATCTGATATGAAACACCTGCTTGGAGGCAAGGGGGCCAATCTTGCAGAAATGACTAATCTGGGTATTCCCGTTCCTCCGGGGTTTACCATCACAACTGAGGTTTGCGACGCATATAATAAGAACAATAAACAGTACCCTAATGGTCTTGCCAAAGAAATAGAACAGAATCTTTCGCGCCTGGAGAAACTCATGGGAGCAAGGCTGGGTGACCCAGCCAATCCTCTCCTGGTTTCTGTGCGAAGCGGAGCAGCGGCGTCCATGCCCGGTATGATGGATACGGTTTTAAACCTGGGGTTAACGCCGGATGCCGTTACCGGGCTTATAAAAAAGACCGGCAACGAACGCTTTGTGTTGGATGCTTACCGGCGGTTTATCACCATGTTTGGCGATGTTGTCATGGGTGTTGAGCGTCATTTCTTCGAAGAGATCCTTGATACTTACAAAAAGAAGACGCGGGCAAAAAGTGATACCGATCTAACATCTGAACAATTGAAAAAAATTGTCGAAGAATTTAAGTCCGTTTACAAAAAAAAGACCCGCGAAGACTTTCCGTCCGATCCAAAGGCACAGCTCCGGAAGGCAATAGACGCAGTGTTTGCATCCTGGAATAACCCGCGTGCCGTTAAATACCGGCAACTCTATGAAATTAAAGGGCTTCTGGGAACGGCCGTAAACATTCAGGCCATGGTCTTCGGGAATATGGGAAATCACTCCGCCACCGGGGTATGCTTTACCAGGAATCCTTCAACGGGCGAAAACAAATTCTATGGCGAATTTCTTATTAATGCCCAGGGTGAGGACGTTGTAGCAGGAATCCGTACCCCTGAACCGATTGCGCATCTGGAAAAAGAAATGCCGGATGTGTATAAACAGCTTGTTACCTATAAAAACACCCTGGAAAACCACTTTAAAGACGTCCAGGACATAGAATTTACCATACAGGAAAACCGGCTGTTCATGTTGCAGACACGGACGGGGAAACGCACTACCCAGGCGGCAGTCAGGATTGCAGTTGATATGGTCAAAGAAGGATTGATTGACAAGAAGACTGCCATTGCGCGTATCAACCCCAGCGAACTTGACCAGTTGTTGCATCCCACCTTTGATCCGAAAGCAAAGAAGGTGATTATCGCTACGGGGCTGCCGGCATCTCCGGGCGCGGCAACGGGGAAGGTGGTGTTTAATGCGGAAGACGCTGAAAAATGGGCTCTGGATAAGAAAGAGAAGGTTATCCTCGTAAGAAAGGAGACCTCTCCTGAGGACATCGGAGGAATGCATGTTTCCAGGGGTATCCTGACAACGCGCGGCGGCATGACGTCACACGCAGCCGTAGTGGCAAGAGGGATGGGGAAATGCTGTGTTGCCGGATGCGGTTCCTTACAGGTTGATTATAAAAGTCAAACCTTTAAAGTGGATGGAAAGGTTATTAAAAAAGGAGATTATATCTCGATCGACGGGAGTACGGGTGAAGTAATGCTGGGAATGGTACCTACCATTGAGCCAAGGCTCAGCGGAGACTTTGCCACCCTTATGCAATGGGCTGATGAAGTGCGCAAACTGAAGATCAGAACTAATGCTGACACGCCGACGGATGCAAAAAAGGCGAGGGAATTGGGGGCAGAGGGTATTGGACTTTGCAGAACTGAACACATGTTCTTTGGTGAAAACAGAATTGATTCTGTTCGGCAGATGATCCTTTCTGCCCCGGACGTAAAAAATTTAAAGATAAAGATTGCCGCGCTGGAAAAGGAACTGGCAAAGGCGACCCATAATAAAACAGACGCTATTAAAAAGGAGCTGATACAAGTCAAAAAAGAGCTCAAAGAACCATTGAATTTATATACCTCAGCCCTGAAAAAATTGCTTCCTGTGCAGCGTCGTGATTTTGAACAAATATTCACAGCGATGAACGGACTCCCGGTTACGATACGATTCCTCGATCCGCCGCTTCATGAATTTCTTCCCCAGGAAGAATACAATCAGAAGGAAATGGCAAGGCAGATGAAGATCAGCCTGAAAGAGGTTCAGGAAAAAGTAGCTGCGCTTCATGAGTTAAATCCCATGCTGGGTCATCGTGGCTGCAGGCTGGGTGTTACATACCCGGAAATCTACGACATGCAGACGCAGGCCATCATTGAGGCCGCCTGCAACGTGAAGAAAAAAGGCATTGCCGTCTATCCGGAGATCATGTTGCCCATCATTAGTACGGAGCAGGAATTCAATCTCTTAAAAGACAATGTCCATAACATTGCGAAAGACGTTATGAAGAAGAAGGGTATACAGGTTGAATATATGGTAGGCACCATGATTGAGCTACCCCGTGCCGCCCTGATTGCTGATAAGATCGCAAAACATGCCGAATTCTTTTCCTTCGGGACGAATGACCTTACCCAGATGACCTTTGGTTTTAGCCGTGATGACGTGGGTTCCTTTGTGCCCGAATATCTTGAAAAAGGTATCCTTGAGAAAGACCCGTTCCAGGTAATAGATCAGGAGGGAACGGGGCAACTGGTGGAAATCGGTATAAAAAAAGGAAGAAGTACTCGTCCACAGCTAAAGGTCGGTATCTGTGGTGAGCACGGTGGCAATCCGCAGACTATTTTGTTCTGCCATAACGTGGGAATGAACTACGTGAGTTGTTCACCATTCAGAGTGCCCATTGCCCGGCTTGCTGCAGCACAGTCATCATTACAGCAGCCCATATCGCGGGCAACGGTTTGATGAAACAATCCAAAATTGTTACTCTCTTTGCGTCAGGGCTAAGGTAATTTTCCAAAGGCATTCATGCAGCTGATTGCTACCCTGTGCATGCCAGGGTTTTCTTGTAACTGACAGCGCGTTGCTTGGGTTTTTTTAGGAATGAACCATACCGGTTTTGTAATACTCTATGCTGTTGGTTTTGTTGCCTTGTGGGCAATATATTTTTCCGTAATAAGGCGCAAGAGGAAGAATACATCGAAGTAATATTTGCAAAAACAAGAGATATTACCATCGAAAGACCGCAGAAATAAAACAGGGGTAACAATTTAGTTTCTTGAAAAAGCAGGGGCGAAGCATTTGCTATCATTGGCATACATGCGTTCATACCCAAACTGGCAAATGCTTCGCCCCTACACCATGAGGCAAACATCGTTATTCATGGAATTTTTCAAAAAGCTAAATTGTTACAAACAGGCCGATTCACTGTCTTTTCCCCCGGACTAAGCTATCTGCTTTTTCCGTCATTTCCTTCATAACGTTTTCTACCAGAAGCCGGTAGTGTTCCGCTTCCTCTTCGGTGAGTTTAGGTGGAATATGGATCGGGTCGCCGTACATTACCAATGCACGGGAAAACGGCTTCGGGATGCGGAATTCATCCCAACTGGGAAGCTTCCAATACCGGGATAATCCAATACCAACCGGAATAATCGGGAGTCTCGTTTTTTGACTGAGATAGATGCATCCTGGTTGGACGAGGCATCGGGGACCGCGTGGTCCATCCGGGGTAATTGCAACCGGATATCCTTCCCGGATCTTATCAACCATGGCCTTTACTGCCCGCGCGCCGCCCCGCGTGGTTGATCCTCGTATAACGCCGAAGCCAAGCCTCTGTATTACCCGTGCAATATATTCACCGTCAGAGTGCTGGCTGATGAGTACCTGGATGTTCTTATTACGGCCTACATAGGCAGGGACGAGCATCAGGCAATGCCAGAAGGTGTAAATAGCATGCGTGGTTGTGATCTTTTGATTATATCCTCTGGGGTCGTCCTGAATACGGATAGTTAAAGCCAGTAATTTTATAAACCATGCACCCAGAATTCCCACAAGAATGAATTTCAGTTTTTTCATGATGCTTTTTACCGCAGAGAACGCTGAGATTGCAGAGAATCAGGAAAATTATTAACAACTGGCTGAATACCGTCTTTTACTATTTCAACATGCTTCATAAGCAGATTCAAGGGGTCCCGATCATAACGAACAGTGGATGTTATACTCAAGGGTCTCACAATTTGTGATTTATAAACTTGATACAAAGTCGCCATAATCTAACGGGGTGGCACGGACAAACGGAGTTTGTCCGTGCCACCCCGTTACCAACTTAAAATTCACGTTTTATAAACATCTTAAATATAACAGCCACACCAGTAATTGTTTTTGTTGTTTTGTTAAGTCTTTCTTCCTTATTCATCTCTGCGACCTCCGCGTGCTCTGCGATGAACAATTACCTTGCAATCATAGACAAATACAAGGCGCATCTGTTGCAGCTCATATTGTCGTTCTCGCAAAAATCCTTAAAGATTTGATACAATCCCTGTTGCCGCCTGGCAGATGTGATAAGTTTTTTTGACGCATCTGGTTGTCCAAAGATACGACTGCTCATGAATTTTGTCACGCTGGTGCCGGGAAGAGGGGCATAATTCCGGTACGTGAGATGGAGTATCTTTTCCAATTTTGTGTTATCATGCCTTCTGGCATAGACAAGCAGGATGGGAATAATAACATTGATGAAGATATGGGATGCCCGCTCTTTTCCAAGCAATTTAACGGGTTTCGCCAGTTTCTTCCCCTGCAAGGTATAATGGTGCGACCAATAGGAATCGGAAATGTCTAGAAAAAGGGATTGGATATGCTCCGGAAACGTTTTCATGATTTTCTGCTCTTCCTGGCAACCTTCCACCTTTTCAAGTACCGATAAGATGTGCCGGAAGATGCTGAGAGATGAACATTCGGAAAGGATATTGGCTATGGCTGCAATCCTTCTTTCCGGGAAATTTGCAGGCCTGATCCCTGCATAGTTCCAGTCTTTTCTCTCCATAGAAGCCCGGCCAGTTTTCTTTTGGAGTTCGCACCATGCATCTTCAACGCTGCTTATGTACCCTTCAGTTTCTTTGTCAGGCGACGATATCGCATTTCCCTGTTGCGGCAGCAAACCTGCCGCACCCAGGAGGAGCGATTGGATAGCTAACTTCTTCCTTTGAACGGAGGCGTCTTCCGGGATTAAATATCTGATGTCTTCAAGCGGCAGGCGGGAGGCTAACGTTAAGAACGGTTCCTTATTGTTTTTGTATCCCAGCGATTCCATAATCGCCTCGTAGAGCACCTGTTCAAACGGTCTTTTTTCTACCCATTGCTCATATCTCTTTGCCTTTTGAAGAATGCGCTCGTCACCTGCAAAATCAAGGAAAGAACCCAACCATTTCTCATCGGCTTTCTGATTGTTTATTGCCGTCTGACAATGTCCTGGGTTTACCTTCTTTCCTTTTAGATAGGATTCAACGTCAATCACATCTACCAGGTCGTCCAATTCCGTGTCTAAATATTTGGTTAGCGTCAACTGGGGAATGCATTGCCCACGGGAATTCTTAATGTATTCTCCCTGATTATCGTTCCACATAACGACGTGCAGACATACGGTGTCGTACGTATGTTGTTTGTCGTGTTGATGCCGTACCCAATCAGATGAAAACACATGCACCTCGGCATCGCCTTTTACCAGCCCTTTGCCTTCCAGGAGGATTTCTGCATGCCTGAAATCAGGTCCGCCCTCCGAATTCCACCAGCCTGGCGAAAGGACTTCCAGTCGTGAGCCATCATCGGTATAGAGTTTGTCCTTTTTGATATGCTGTCCAAACCAGACACATCGAACAAGCTCTTCCTTAATCAGCCTTTCCGTACCTTCCAGGACATGCATGGGTGCACTGCCGTTCGACCTTTCATCCTTTACATCGGTATAAAAGGATCTTACAATCTGTTGATAAACAGGTGAAAAACAATTTGTGGGATATTTATTGAGGTCAAGCATCGAATATTTTATTTGATATTAAGAATTTCAAACAAAAGTACCTTCTCCTGAATCCCCCTCGGTGAGGAGGACACTCACTGTCCCCCGCAGGCGGGGGCGCAGGGGGTGGATGTTTCCCCTCCGGCGGCAAGGAGGTCAAGTATTATATGTATGGGTATTCTTGTGCCTTTAATACAGGGTTTCCCACTGCATATCGTAGGATCGATCACTATTCTCTCAATTGCCGTATTCATTTTACAAACCTCCTTTCTATTTGTATTCTATATCAATTCCCATGCGGGTTTGACGATAGAAATATTTCAGTTTAATTCCACATCTGGAGATAAAAACAGGTGACATTGCTACTCCAAACACTTTATTCTTTCTATTATCTCTTCGGGAGATGGCAGATATTTTTTTAATTCACGAGGCAGCTTTTCCGTCAGTTTGTAAGTAGATACGCCTATCGGCTTTTTCGTATCCTTCAATGCATACTCGACGATCGTGCGGCTTTTGTCCTTGCATAAGATGATGCCAATGGAAGGATTTTCATCAGAAAGTTTTGCTCTGTCGTTCAGGGCAGAAAGATAAAACTGCATCTTACCGGCATATTCTGGCTTGAAAGCACCTATTTTTAACTCTATTGCAACAAGGCATCGCAGTTGCCGATGGTACAAAAGC
>JAJTXE010000002.1:666364-668795 GCA_021463795.1 Candidatus Brocadia sp.
ATCGGTGGTTTTGGCAACCTGATTCCTTACGTTGGCACCGGCATCGGAATTGTTCTGGCTTCCACACTCGCACTCTTCCATTTTCACGATTTCACACATATCGCGTATGTGATTCTAACCTTCGGTATCGGGCAAATGCTTGAGGGAACCGTGATAACGCCGCGGATTATGGGGAAGGGGTTAGGACTCAGCCCTGTCATGGTAATCCTCTCTATCCTGATCTGCAGCCAGTTGTTTGGATTTTTGGGATTGTTGCTGGCCGTGCCCATCGCATCAACGGTAAAAGTCTTTATCGACGAGATCATTTCAAAATACAAGTCTTCAGCATATTACAAAGAGTAAGGTAAGCTTACCAAAATGAATATATCAAGATAAATAGGTATGCAATAATCTCCTTTTGAAACCATACAAGCATATTTCTTTAACACCGATGAGATACCGCTATGGCAAAAATTAAGGACTTACCGAAACATAAGCGTCCCAGAGAAAAGCTTTCTGAAAAGGGGGCAGAAAATTTAAGCGATGCTGAATTGCTGGCAATCATTTTTCGCACCGGCCGGGCGGGTAAGAGCGCCTTGGATATTGCCCGTGAGACTTTGAAAAAATATCCCCTATCAAAACTTTTCGCCGCCACTCAAGAGGAATTGGCCTCCATTAAGGGACTGGAGCATACAAAGGTCATTACACTCAAGGCGGCTTTGGAGCTTGGCAGGCGTGCGGTTGGTACATTCAATGATTCCCTGCCGGTTCTTGATTCCGTTAGAGCAACGGTGGCTCAGCTTGCCGATTTGCGGGGCAAGCAAAAGGAATATTTTTTGGCGCTCTATCTCAATGCCCGCAAGCAGTTAGTTCATAAAGAGACCATCTCCATTGGGACGCTTACAGAAGCCCTGGCGCATCCACGCGAGGTCTTTGAACCGGCCATTCGTCACCTTGCATCCTCAGTTATCCTTGCGCATAACCACCCGTCAAAAAGCATGGAGGTGTCAGAGGCAGATATAAGACTCACAGAAAAACTGATCCAATCAGGCGCTATTCTTGATATGGAAGTGCTGGATCATATTATTATTACCGACGAGGGTTATATCAGTTTTAAGGAGAAAGGATTACTTTTTAGGTAAAAACCATGTCACAGCTTGAAAACATTGAAGCAATAGAAAAAAGGCTCTGGAGCGCTGCGGATACCCTCCGGGCCAATTCCAATTACGCCAGCAATGAATATTTTATGCCGGTGATGGGTCTGGTATTCCTGCGCCATGCCTATAGCCGGTATCTGGCAGTAAAAGATGGCATTGAAGCCGGTTTGCCGACGAGAGGCGGTGCAAAAAGGGCATTGGCCAAGGAAGATTTCAGCAAAAAATCCGCAATTTATTTACAACCTAAGGCACAATTTGACTCTCTGGTGGGTTTGAAGGACAGCGATGACCGCGCAAAGGCAATTATTGACGCAATGGAATCAATTGAGGGAGATTATGAAACCCTGCGCGGCGTACTGCCCAAGCAGGAATACCGCGAGCTGGATAATGAAATTCTGGGACAACTGCTTCGGGCTTTAAATCCTGAAGAACTCAAAAAGGTTGATGGCGATGTTTTTGGCAGGATTTATGAATATTTCCTCACCCAGTTTGCCGACCTAAAGGCGCATGACGGCGGCGAATTTTTTACGCCTGTTTCCCTGGTGTCGCTGATTGCCAGGGTGTTGGAGCCTAAAAAGGGCACGGTGCTTGACCCTGCCTGCGGGAGCGGCGGGATGTTTGTTCAGAGCGCCCGGTTTGTAGAAAACCTGCATAAAAACCCAAACGACACATTGAGTTTCTACGGGTTGGAAAAGAACGGCACGACGATTAACTTGGCCAAGATGAACCTTGCTGTGCATGGTTTGGTAGGTGACATCAAAAAAGCGATTACGTATTACGAGGATCCGCAGAATCTGTTTAAAAAAGCCGATTTTGTAATGGCAAATCCGCCGTTTAATGTGGATGAGATTGACGCGGATAAGATCGAAAACGACCCCCGATTGCCTTTTGGCCTGCCCGGCGTGAACAAGAAAGGAAAGGTGAGCAACGGCAACTATGTCTGGATTAGCTATTTTTACAGCTACCTCTCCGATAAAGGCAGGGCAGGATTTGTTATGTCGTCTCAGGCCTCAAGCACAGGCAAGACAGAAGCGGAAGTATGACGAAAGCTGATTAAAACCGGGCATGTGGACATAATGATTGCGATCCGCTCCAATTTTTTCTATACCCGAACCGTGCCGTGTGAATTATGGTTTTTAAATAAGGACAAGTCCAAGGAGCATAAGGATAAAGTTTTAATGATCGACGCGCGTAACATCTATCGAAAGGTAACCCGGAAAATCTATGACTTCAGTCCTGAACAATTGCAGCATATCCTTTCTATCGTCTGGCTCTATCGCGGCGAGACAAAGCAC
>JAJTXE010000002.1:668816-690638 GCA_021463795.1 Candidatus Brocadia sp.
AAATTGAAGGAAGTGGTGTGTGGCGCTTGTAACAAGGTTGTCAAAGAGGGGAAGAGGTATCGGGGTTTGAATCCCTGGCAGCAGGATGATTACCAGATGCTGATGTTCCTGTCCAAAGGTGAAAACGCGATAAACGGATTCCGTAACCATGATTTGCGTAAGTGGCTTTACCGGGAATCAGAACAGGCCAGCAAGAATCAGCAAAAGAAGTATTCCGGTCGTACGACCCGACGGATAAAGCTGCTGCGGGCACACGGCCTCATCCGCAAAGTTCCGCGGGCCAACCGCTATGTTTTGACGGAGAAAGGCCAGAAGTTCTCTTGTTCGCTGATAACTGCTTCAGCCCTTGATATTAAAGCGCTTACGGAAATGGCTGCATGAAAAACTCGCAGAAAAAACAAGAAGTTGATGGATTGTAGTACAGAGACCTCCCTCCTGACTAAAGCATGAGCATCACCACGACCTTTCGTAAATTCCCTGTTTGAATTCGCCACCACTCATACTTTACCACCTATTTCTCCCAAGGGAAAGCAAATGGCATTTTTCCGGGTCTATCTGCGGAAATTCCGGTCCATGAAACAAAAATAGGCTCAGCTAACACAAAAGCTTGTTGATACAACATGCAAACCGTTTATAGCCACAGTCTATGTAAAAAAATATACTGTATATTGTGAGTATTGTAATCAAGCGTATAGCCATATAAACCGTTTCGAATTTATCCCAATAGCCCCCCTCTGTAAAGAGGATTATGAGAAAAGGTAACAACTATCCAATTCAATATTTCTGATATAATGCTTTATTTGTTTAAAAAAGGTAATCTGAAAAGTACATTTTCTGTTGTTCTTGGAATGCCCTTTTGGCTGTACTGTATAAGGAATAATCAAAATAGCTAATCCCTACAAAATGATAACTCATTTCGCATCTGGTTTCATGCTTTTTGGCCTCACATCAAAAATAGTTTGTGGACCATGGGGATAAATTCCCTGGCTCACCATCCCCATCATATTATGGTCATGGGCTATGCTGATACCATGTCCTAAATTACACGACAGGCATCTCCGTTTGGCAGAAAAATCTGGAATTTTGTACAAAATATCATATCGCTCACCCGATCCAATGAGTAAGGTGTCTTTTTCATAGGGATAGCTTAGCTTTCTGCCGTCCGTTCCGATTACCAATCCATGGAACCCGTGTGGATGCCACGCAAAGATATGGTTGTACCCAACGGCCATTAATCGAACCAAAACTGTCTCGCCTTCATATGCAACGATCCTTGTCTTAGGGTCATTCACTGTGGACAAAGGATTGGTCAAATTATCCATGAATATCCTGCCGTTAAGCATAAAATAATTTGACTTCCAATCCAATCCGCGCCGTATGCTGCCTTCCGTCCTGAGCATCTCCATATATTCACTATCAACTTCACTCATCACAAGCGTATACTCCCTGTCAAAAGTATATCCGTAGATTTCATTCGATCTTTTCTCCAGTATCAAAGGGAAATACATCCCCGCCATGAGATGATTCGTGGTATCCACATGGCAATGTCCCAGGTACGACCCTTCAATATCTTCCGGTATTGTTAACAGATACCGGTACTTTTCCCCCGGAAAAACTGGTGTATACGGCAGATTCGGCACACCATCATAAGCTGGAATTAAATCCAATCCATGGAAATGGATGGTGTGCGGGACGCCATGAACACCGGAATGTGTCTCTATTTCATAGAATCCGGCGTTATGTAAAATGACAACATAGTTCTTGCCTGATGTGAGACGTATCTCGTCACCAGGCACTTTTAGTGGTAGTAATTTCATGTCCCTTTCTTCTCTTGTCTTTATCTCTCCGGCATCGACAAAATCTTTTGCATGGGCAAATCCCCAGAAATAGATCAATTCTCCATCGGCCATTTCCTGATAACCATCCGTAGCATACAGATGAAATTCCCTTTCGACCTGTCCCTTTTTATTCAATTCTAAGAACGCATCTTCTACATTTTGGTCTCCGGGTATGAGTATATCTTCAGGAGAAGCTGTCACGGAAAGGCAGTACAAAATCGCAATCAGAAAATACCATGCAAAGTACTTTTTCAGCATACATCGCGCAATAGAAATCAATATGAAATATTTCTTTGGGTCAGATATCATGGTTCTTCTCCTTAACGTAATTCTGGACTAAAGCATTTTATACAATATTTTACATGCAAATAAATACGATCATTCTTTCTCTAAAGACTGGCAAAGGTGATTGTAAAAATTGGAACTTATTTACTATTAACATTTTGTTTGAGACTGCCGATCATATGAAATGTTTATTATGGCTAGAGAAATCAATCGATACCTAATGGCCAGGAGAATGTTATGAACAAAGAGAAGTTGAAAATACTTCTTGTCGATGACGACGAAGACGATTACATTATAACACAGGATCTGCTTTCTGAAATACGATTAATGAAATTTGATTTGTCATGGGAAAAAACTCATGTGAATGTGCTCAGGTTATTGAGTGACAACCAATTTGACCTATGCCTTTTCGATTATCGTCTCGGCTCAAAAACAGGACTGGATCTCTTGCAGGAAGTAATAAAAATTGGCTACAAGGGACCGGTCATTATATTGGCCGGACAAGACGATCATGAAATTGATAAAGAGGTAATGAAAGCCGGTGCGTCAGACTATCTGGTCAAAGGGCAGATAAGTTCATCTTTGCTTGAGCGCTCTATTCGTCATGCTTTAGAGCGAAAACGTGCAGAAGAAGCCTTGGTTGCATCAAAAGATTATGCAGAGAATCTTATAAATAGCTCAATTGACATGATTGTAGCCACAAATACGGATCGTCTGATTACCGAGTTTAATCCTGCCGCACAAAAGGTATTTGGATACAACAAATATGACGTGCTCTACAAGCCGTTTCATTTTCTTTTTGCTCATCACAATGAATGGCTGCAAATCAGCAAAACAATAAAGCAGGAAAAGGTGTTTTCCGGAGAAGTACTCAAGAAAAAGAAAACCGGCGAAACCTTTCATTCATATTTATCTGCGTCTGTTATGAGAGACTTGAAGGGCGAAGAAGTGGGAATTATTGGCATATCACGCGATATCACCGTGCAGAAACGCCTTGAGGCACAACTGTTGTATAATGCCTTTCATGACTCATTGACTGGCCTTCCTAACAGAAAGCTTTTTATGAATCATCTGGAAAAAGTTATTGGCTGCTCACAGACAAATAAAGACTTTTTATTTGCCGTGCTTTTTCTCGATATCGACCGCTTTAAAGTCATAAATGATAGTCTTGGCCATGCAATCGGGGACAAGTTACTGATTTCGATTGCGGAAAGGCTAAAAGAATGCCTGCGTCACAATGATATCGTTGCGCGTTTTGGCGGAGACGAGTTTGTTATCCTCCTTAACGATATAAGAGAAAGTTCGTGTGCAAAAGTCATTGCAGAAAAGATTTTAAAAAAACTGAAAGAGCCTTTCTGCCTGAATGGACACAGTGTGTTTACCGGCACGAGCATAGGAATTGTTTTAAGTGAGAATTATTACGATCGGCCGGAGGATATCCTGAGAGATGCCGATACTGTCATGTATCGTGCAAAAATGAATGGCAGATCTAATTACGCAATGTTTGACAAGGAGATGCATGCTCACGCGGTAAGGGCTTTACAGATGGAGGCAGACCTTCAAAGGGCCATTGTAAACAATGAATTTAAAATGTATTATCAACCCATTGTATCACTGACAGACGGCAACATTATCGGCGTTGAGTCTCTCATTCGTTGGGAACATCCACAAAGTGGTTTAGTATCTCCCGCAGAATTCATACCCCTAGCGGAAGAGACAGGGATGATTGAACCTATCGGCAGATGGGTAATAAGAGAGGCCCTTTCTCAAAATAAGATCTGGCATGATGCCGGATATTCAAACACGTCTCTTTCCGTGAATGTTTCAGCACGACAGTTCCGTAGCCATAACTTGCCGGAGGTAATACAAGGAATCTTGGAAGAAACTGGCATGAATTCGAAGACTTTCGATTTAGAGATCACGGAAAGTAGCGTCATGGAGGACATGGATAGAGGCATTAAAACATTGGAAGAATTAAACGGCATGGGTATAAAAATCATGCTTGATGATTTTGGTACAGGTTTTTCTTCAATAAATAACTTACGGTTCTTGCCCGTGAGCGGAATAAAAATAGATTTATCTTTAACGAAAGACGTTGCTACAAGTCCTGGCGCTGCAACAATAGCCAAGGCGATTATTAATATGGCACACGGCCTTAACAAAAAGATAGTCGCTGAAGGGGTGGAAACGGAGGCACAATTGGAATTCTTACGTTCTCATAATTGTGATATGGCACAGGGATATCTTTTCGGTAAACCTATGCCTGCAACTGAACTTGTGAAGGTGTTGGAAAAAAACACTATGCATCACAGGGTATTGAGTCATCAAAAACGCGCATCATCCAAGATGCCGCATCGGAAAAGTTTTGTTAACTCATTTTCGGCATCAACTACCTCCTCCTCATATACTTCTTAAACATTCGTTGCCACTGGCGGTTTATGACAGACCCATTCACGCATCAGGATTTCCTGTTTTACCTGATTGAAAATTTCTTGTAATTGTGTCTCATCTGGTACGTACTGGATCTTTCTGCTTTCCATCATTTCGAAACTGCAGTCTTTTAATATGTCTTCCACATGGGTAACTGACTGACCTCCCCAGCCATACGAACCAAAAGCCATCCCGATTCTGTTTTTTGGAGACAAACCTTTTAAATAGGTTAAAAACCCCGCTACCGTCGGCAGCATATTGCTATTTAAGGTAGGCGAACCAACACAAATAAATCTGGTAGTCAGGACATCAGCAATAATATCTGAAATATGACTATACCTGAGATTTATCATTTTTACGGGAATTCCATGAGATTCAAAGACTTCCTGTAAAACACCGGCAATCTTTTCCGTGGACTTCCACATGGTATCATAAATTATCAGGCACTTATTATCCACCTGATTGGAAGCCCACTTCTTATATTCTTCTATAATGGTCTTTATATGCGAACGCCAGACAATTCCGTGACTCGGGGCAATCATGTCAATCTTTAATGGAGTAAGAGCATCCATAGCCTTTTGAACCTGGCTTGAATAAGGCAAAACAATATTTGCATAATACTTTTCAGCCTCATCAATAGCTATACCAAGATGACATTCATCATCAAACCGTTCAGAAGAAGCGATATGCTGTCCAAAAGCGTCATTTGAAAAAAGAATGCCATCTTCGGCCAGATAACTCATCATGTTGTCGGGCCAGTGTACTAACGGAGTAAGGACAAATTTGATATTTCTCTTACCAAGACTGACAGTTTCATCCGACTTGACGACTTTAAAATTCCAGTCCTTCCTCTTGTAATGAGCCATCAATCCTTTCTGCCCATGCGGAGAGGTAATAATAGTAGCATTTTTCGCAATTTTTGTGAGGAGTGGCAGGCTACCTGAATGGTCCATCTCTACATGGTTTGAGATAATGTAGTGAATATCTGCAGGGTCTACGAGAGACGACAGTCTCTTTATCATTTTGTCATAAAGGTACGGTCTTACGCCGTCAATTAAAGTAATTTTTTCATCAAGGATCAGATACGAATTATAGGTTGAACCCCTTTGGGTTGAATATCCATGGAAATTTCTTAATTCCCAGTCAACTTCTCCAACCCAATAAACTCCTTCTTTTAGCTTAACCGGATTCATACATCTTCCTCCATTAACATGAAAAACAAAAATGCCATGCACTACATTTTACCGGCAGGCATCTCATAAACAGCCAGCAACATAAATAAATGTTAGCAAATCCTGGTATGAATAGGAAGAAAAATAAACGTAAAAGCGCCATATGCTTTTCGTCAAGTATATACCAAATGGCGGGAATGAGAAATGGGTGCTGTGATGTTTGAATTATGTGTTTACGTTTGAAGTGGTTCTCTCATTTCCAACTAATTTGGAATACCTGTCATGCCTATGCTTATTCTGATGCCCTAAAAGGGTTGTTTGAACGGTTTCGTGATTTGGATCGTGTTCTCCAGAAAACGACTCATCTATCCATTTATCAGCAATGCCCCGGCTAAACGCATATCTTCAGGCGTGGTAATTTTAATATTGTCATCTGTGCCAGGAACAATCTCTACCCTGTAGCCTGCCTTTTCCACCATTTCCGCATCGTCCGTAAATTCTCCCTCCTCGGTTTTGAATTGGTCAAAGACTTTTAGAATAAGTTCCCTTTTAAATCCTTGAGGGGTCTGTGCCATCCACAGCTTGTTCCTTGGGATGGTTCTCCGGATGCACAAATTGTCACCTGTTTCTTTGACCGTGGCCTTCATAGGTGCGGCAAGAATAGCGGCATGAGATTCTTTTACCTTGTTTATCACGGCCTCGATATGCTCTTTTCGTACAAACGGCCTTACAATATCATGAATCAATACAATTTCGGCGTCCGTGCCAGTCTGACAAAGTCCGTTATACACGCTATCCTTACGCTTTTTCCCTCCGGGAACAATTTTCTTAACCTTATGCGCATACAGGGTATCGTGCCATTGATCGCGGAGGATAGGAATTTCTGACGGACCAACTACGAAAATGATTTCGCTAATCGTTTCGATTTGAGAAAAGCGTTCAATCGTATAAAGAAAGATGGGTTTACCATGTAGTTGCAGGAAAGGTTTTTTGACAGGGCCGCCCATGCGCAATCCAAGCCCTGCTCCGACCAATACGACGGATACATTCATTTTACATCCCGTAATAATTGTTTCTGAAGAGGCAAAGACGCAAAGTTTCCATGACTTTACGCCCTTTGTGTTGAACCGTTCTAAACCCTTTCGTATGGATAGAAGAGCTTTTTGTATTCATCCTGTGCAAAACGGTCTGTCATCCCAGCGATATAGTCACATACTGCCTGATAAAGACCTGCTTCTTCTATCCATCTTTGATATTCAAAGGGAAGTTGTTTGGGGTTTTTAATAAATGCAATAAAAAGTTCTTCCAGGAATCGCTTTGCCTTATCAGCCATTCTGACTACCCGATAGTGCTGATAGACATTTTTAAACAGGAATTCCTGGAGGTTTTTTTTCTGTTCAGACAGGGTGGGGGAAAATGACACGATCAGGCGGGGATACTCTCTGACGTCCCGGACAGTTTTGATGCCTTCTTGTTTCATCCTGGACACCGTAGTCTCAATGAGGTCGGTGACTTCAAGATTAATTAACATTTTGATCGTTTGGGCAATAACGATATCGCGATCATAAATTGTATATTTTTGTTTTACTTTTTTTTGTGTCTCCCGCCATAAATTAACAGCTTGCAAATCATCATCCGTGATAATACCAGCCTTCAGGCTGTCGTCCAGATCGTGGTTGTCGTAGGCAATGGAGTCTGCTTTGTCCACGATTTGCGCCTCCAGCAATGGCTGTTCATTAGTATGATACTCCGTTACGACTGATGTATTGTTATAAGGAGAGTTATGCTTGACTATGGATTCCTTAAGCTCCCACGACAAATTCAGTCCGCGAAAGTCAGGATATTTGCGCTCGAGAATATCAACAACGCGCAGCCCGTGGAGATTGTGTTCAAATCCCCCGTGCCCTTCCATCAGTTTTTTCAATGCGTCTTCGCCTGAATGCCCAAAGGGTGTATGCCCCAAATCATGCGCAAGGGAAATGGCTTCCGCAATATCCTCGTTCAGATTCAATACTCGAGCAATGCTTCGTGCTATTTGTGAAACTTCCATGGTATGGGTCAATCGGGTCCGGTAATAATCTCCTTCATGATTCACAAATACCTGGGTTTTATATTCAAGTCTCCGAAAGGCCGTGGAATGAATAATGCGATCCCTGTCTCTCTGATAAACACTACGGTACTGATGCTCCTTCTCGGGATATTTCCTGCCACGGGAATCCTTGCTTTTCATAGCATAGGCGGCAAGCTCCCGGTCTTCTCTCGACTCTATTTCTTTGCGGGTCAGCATGTGGATGGGTAGTTACACGTGTTTTTTGAATTCATGATAGAGATCTGTCAGTGATTGCGGAATAACCTTTACCTCTGAAATAACAGGCATAAAGTTCGTGTCACCGTTCCAGCGCGGCACGATATGGAGGTGGAAATGACCAATAAGCCCTGCCCCGGCAGATTTTCCCAAATTGATGCCAAGATTAAAACCTTCTGGTTTCATCATGGACGCCAGAAGCTCCTTCATGTCTCTCGCCAGTTTCATAATTTCAAGCATTTCATGATCAGTAAGGTCTGAAATATCCGGCTTATGCTTGTTGGGCGCAATCATGAGATGGCCGCTGTTATAAGGATATTTGTTAAGGATGCAAAAACACTCCTTCCCCCGAACCACAATGAGATGTTTTTCATCCTGATTATCCAGGAAAGCGTTACAGAGGAAACAGCCATTATCTTTCGGATGTTCCTGGATATAGGTCATACGCCACGGTGCCCAGAGATTTTTCATTGGTAATCACCCGCTTGTGTTTATGAAAGAAAAAATCTGCATATACAAGAGATTATGACCCACATCCTGTACATGAAGATGCAGTACAAGTTCCACAACCACCCGAGCCACTATCGGAAGCGGCGCCACCACCGCCTTTCACAGACACGCCAAATACGGAAAATATCTTTTGGACTGCTTCACTCTGACAAGACGGACAAAACAAATTTTTCCGTTCCGATGCGCTCCGAAAATATTCGTCAAATTTCGCGTTGCACTGATTACATTGAAAATCATATATTGGCATAATGAATACTCCGGTACAGACAAAATCTCATGTGCTATCCAAATAAAACTGAAGACCGCTTTGAGAACGTCGCGGTCAGATATTACCCCAACGGGTTTTCGGTTTTCCACAACCACCGGATGATGAAATTTAACATGCTGAAAAATCATGCGGATTGCCAAGAGGGTATCATCCATTTCCACCGTGACTACTTTACGGGTCATAATCGATGCCACCGACAATCTGATTCTCCTTATTTTTCAGAGAATTCCATCGAAATATTTTTATTTACCGGCCATCATGGCAAATAATTCCGGGGATTTACCGGCTTATCTTTGACGTAAATCTTAAAAGTAATCTCTTGTGATTTACCGCCATTCGTTGAATTAATATCTGCAATCGGATGCCCCCTCTCTACATAACTGCCCTCTCCCACCACCGGACTACCACAAGATTCGTAGATGGTGCGTATTCCCTGCTCATGTTTAATTACAATAACTGACATGCCATCTCCTGCGTCAGAAACTGCCTCGATGGTGCCCTTCTTTGCGGCAACAACTTTTTGTCCTGCATGGGGCAGGATATGAATACCAGAGTTTTTCGTCCCATTTCTCACTTCGCCGAATTGCGATACGATTTGCCCTTTTACTGGCCAGATAAAACCCCGGGATGACACATCGCCCGCAGTGTCCCTTGCTGGCTCATAACCTGAACGGGTTACAAAAGAAGACGATGTCTGCGATCTTCCAGAAACAGGGATAAGGAGCTTCTGTCCTACTTTCAGGTCTTTTGTATTCGTGATATGATTGGCCCCGAGAATTGCATTTACGGATACTCCGTAATTTTTTGATATACGCCAGAGGGTATCACCTTTTTTTACAATATAATACGTTGCCTTCTGGCTTTGAATCTGCGTCCGATACGTTGCGCCGGATTTTTGATCTTCAAGGGATTTTATTTCACTTTTCAGAGGCACCGGCGCCTCTGTCTTCTTAGGTTGTACAGCACAACCATTTGCAAGTATCAAGAGAAAAATAATAGAACCGGCTTTAACCGTAAAATTTATTGAACAATACTTCTTCATACTACTTTGGAAGGATGCTTTTCTGATAAATTTGATCGGCCTTTTACATTATTGATTGCAATTTTATCAGCGCCGGTGAGCAAATTCAAGTCAATCTTCATAAAACGAAAAAGGCAACTCATTTGAGTTGCCTTTTCGCATATTCTTTTACACCTTGCCAAATAGTTACATCTGGCTTACTACATTAGTGTTTGTGATGGCATTCACACTTGCAATCTTTACCCTCTTTTGCCGTGTGTCCGCATTTGTCGCACTTTGCCTCATTGGCAACAACCGTACCAACCAATGTCGCATTTACTGCACCAACACCAACTACCAATGCACCAACCACCAACAGGCTATAACCAAGCTTCTTCAACATTTCCTTCTCCTCCTATGGATACAGAAACCTGAAACAAGCCGCTGAGAACGCTCTCAGAATATCCGGTTTGTTTCTTCGTAGTATAATATGTTACATACCCGACACAATTGCAACAAAATTATTACTCTCCTATTCAAAATGATGTATGTTTTTGCATACACTCCGAATCCGTACGGCAACGAACTATTCATACATTAAGTTCTATAAAATCAATATGTTGCCTGTCATAAACACCCAATCCTTTATTCCCGGCAGTGGCAATATGTTTGGCCTTTTGAAATACCGATGGACGATTATGTTCTTTGCGTTTTCTCTCAATGATTTCGAGTCCTATCCTGTCAATGGCTACGGGGTCTGTCCCCAAAAAAAGGCGTTCCTCATTCCATATTGTCCATGCTTTCATGCTGGCAGGGCCACCATCGAAACAGGCCTGCAATGCATCAACAATATGTAAACGCACCTTTTTTCTGAGCGCCGGATGTGCACAGACTTCTGCAGAGGCCGGGTCGCAGAAGTAGGGCGACGGATGGAATCTGGGGGTATTGTTTATGGCGCCGAATGCCAGATTTTTAAGGCATAATGTTACCCCAGCAATTCCATGATCCTTCATAACCGGCACATTAATAATGGCGGTAACGTGTTGAGTAACGATCATACTGAAGAGTGACCGCGCCCCGTCGTCCTGACGTAAGGAGAAGTCGTCATCAAGTGATTCATAATATATCTTTTTATCATATCCGGCAGTTGGTTCCGTGCCATAGCAGCGAACACTACTGTTGCCCTGATTCAAAGGGAAGCCCGCAGTAATCAGATGATAGCTGAAACGGTCCCATATAATGATATTGTTTTCCTTAACCCCGGCAGCTATGAGACCTCGGATGATTGCATGAACAACCTCTGGCCTTGTTGAAAGTTTTATCCCTCCAATCGGATTTATCTTTATCCCCACGATATCTTCCGGAGTAAAAAACGTTCGCCATGCATCCGCAACCGTCTTTTTCCCGGTAAGAGAGAACATCCCTTCCTCCATCATCCGCTGGACAATTTCTGTTTCAGGTTTTCCACTGCCCATAACCCCGCTGCTTTTCACCGCAACTACTTTGCTTTTTTCAGCGGAGGCAGACCGTATATCTGACCCAATTGCCCATTGCACAGCTTCTAAGCCTTCCATGCCCACCCCATATCCGGCAATGCCAAGCGCTGTATGTTTCAGAAAATTTCTGCGTGAAAGATTGTTGTTTTTTGTATCCACGACCATTCCTCCTAATAAACGAATCCTTCTTGGTTGCAAATTGATTTTAGCCTAAATAAATCTCCTGTCAAAACATTTATTTTGCCATTCAATACCGTTTTGAATATTTAAACATCGTGTTAAATCCTTGCCCTTAATCCCGTAGACAGAATGCGTGGAGAAGTAATTTTTTTAGAATTGACAATTTATTTTTCTCTGATATTGTCATTGGTATTGTATAATAATACTGACAATCTTTATTAATAACGTGGGTTCTAAGAAGCATGGAGGGGCAAATAACAAAGAGGTAGTCAATACTGCCCCTTTGTTACGAACGTACCCGAATGAAGGCGATACTATTTGATATGGACGGCGTACTTGTCGATTCCATGCCCTATCACGCTGAGGCATGGGATATGGTGCTGAAAACGGTGGGAATCAGTATCGACCGGAACATCATCTATGAGCTTGAAGGCGCAAATTGCCGGCAGGTGATTGATATCATTCTGAGGCAGCATGGACGAATCCCAACAGAATCTGAGATACAAGAACTTGGTCGAAAAAAACTGGCAATTTTCGAGCAGATAGAACAAGTAAGACCCTTTGACGGTGTAACAGAACTCCTTGAATTTCTTAAACCAAAATACCAACTTGCAGTTGTCTCCGGCTCTAATAGAAAGACAGTACAGACAACACTCACTACCTTTTTCCCGGGTATCTTTAAAGTCATTATTGATGGAGAAGAAACCAGGATAGGCAAACCGTCGCCAGAGCCTTATCTCCGGGCTATAGAAAAACTTGATATTCCAAAGAGCCACTGTCTCGTCATTGAAAACGCCCCCCTTGGTATACGTTCAGCAAAAAGCGCCGGCTTATGTTGCATAGCCATTGCTACCTATCTCACCAGGGACTCCTTGAAAGAAGCAGACTTCATTGTTGATAATCACGGGGAGTTAGAAAGATACCTTCAAACAGAAGCAGAACGAGAGAATAACAAAGAGCATACCCAGGCAAACACACCATAGAAGATCGTCATCAGATCAAGAGATTTTGTACGGTTGTTCTCTCCGATTATCACCCATGGATTGTGATGATACCGCTACTTTTTTTGTCGTAACCTTTATAAGGGTAAAAAAGATTTTGCAACAATTTAGTTGTTCGAAAGAGTAGGGGCAAATCATTTGCCGTCTAGCATATAAACACCTGTAAGCTAATGATGTCAAATGCTTTGCACTCACACTGCGTGGTAAACATCGCCATTATTCAAATTTTTCAAAAGGCTAAATTGCTATAAGATTTCTTTTCGGCCGCCAGGGGTACTGTTACTGTACTTTTCCGTCTTTTCTTCGGTACCGTCCCTTCTCACATGATACTTGCATTCACCTACCGTATGTGCTAAACTCTTTTTACATGCGCTTCTTTCTTACGGTTATTCTACGGAAACAATCATCCTTTCCATTTATTGACGATGAAATGATTTCTCTTGAGATCCTTGTGACAGAATCGGTATGGACTGGCTTATACAAAGCACCTGTATCTCCCCCGCGTCTGTTACTTGAATAGAGGAAAAAAGATGTTCATAAAAGATACGAGTCTTGATTCCAAAAGGATAGACGATCATTATATCATCGAGGCACATATCCCCGAAGAACACAATTTGAAAATTTCTGGCGAAGGCCTTCAATTGGCAAACCGAAATGAGTTGAGACATCCTGTTGGTGTGGTTGCAGCGAGGTCATTGCGGTACTTCAGTACAAATGGCCAAGATTTTAATATCTTCCGCATACGAGATATGGTTGTCTGGCGGCTAAGGCATATCTATAACAGTTTCAACTGGTGGAACGCCTACGTGGTAAATGCAGAGGGTGAACGGAAATATATGCCTATGTTATACATTGGGGAAAAATTCGGCATCGTATCAGGGAATGCAGAGGTAGCAGATATTGTGCCAAGCGCATTTGAAAATGACCGGTGTATCGTCAATGAGGGATGTGTGGGAGGGGCAATTTTTGCCGTTGGTTACAGTGAAAGAGGAGGCTTGTTTAACGCTCCTGATATGTATGGAGCCAAGACGATTGTTGGAAACAAGCATAAAGGTGCTGGTGTCAGCGTAACCCATGGCATTACAAAAAATCTAAGACTTATGGCAGAGCACACCTTAAAAGCTAAAGGCAATGAGGTTTCTCCTCAGAATATTCAAAATGAAATCAAGGAAATGAAAATTGTCATTCTGGACAGACCAAGGCATGAGAAACTCATTAAAACGGTCAAAGAGCTTGGTGCTCAATTAATTCTTGTTAAGGATGATGATCTAACGCCTACCCTTGCAACGACGAGAGGGGAAGTTGACCTGATTACCGGTGTAGGTGGAATCCCCGAGGCGATTTTAAGCGCAATTATTATCGAAAAACTGGGCGGAGAAATGAGTTTAAGAATATTACCCGCTGATGTAACACAGGATGAAAAATTATTGGGAAAACAGAACAACTGGAATCTCTTTAAGAAGAACGAAAGAGATATCTTAAAGAATTTTAAAATTGTAAAACCTGGCACCGAAAAATCAGGGGAGAAATCCTGGGATACCGTGTGGACTTCAGAGGCTTTGGCCAGCGGTAAGGATATGGTGTTTACGGCCTGTGTCATCAAAAAGACACCGTGGATAAAATTTCCTGATGGAAAAGATGTCCCGGGGGTAAAACTGGATCCCGAAACAGGAAAAGTAACCGTATATGTAGTTCGTATTACCCATAATAACCTTGAAATTATTCCTATCATCTATACAACAGCGATTAGTGAATGTATTAATCGCTGTAATACTATGAAAAAAGATCATGGAAGGGTTGATGGCAATTTGCTCGTTCAACTGGGAGAGTCGTATGCAGAGTTTGGCATGTTTCAAAAGGCACAGGAATGCATACAAAATGCAAGGATGGGTAAGAACCTCCATGAGGATTTCATTCAGAAATGTGATTCTCTGTACGAATATATTGAAGGATTGGATGACCTCACGAATAAGCCAATTCAGACGCCAGAAGCTTTAATAGGACGCTTTAAAAAGATATGCCATTCAGGCAGGAGAGATGAAATATGGCTGAAATCCAAGATAATGATCAAAAGGTTTTTTGAGTACCTCGGCGATAAAAACTATTATAACCATCACTATGAGGCAGCACTTGCCTGTTACCGGGAGTCGTTACAATACAGCCCCCAATTGAATCTCTACCGTAAAGTAAATTCCATTCAAATGAAAGATATTCTGGAAGAATATTTTCATCTGACTGATAAAATATACAAAGAAAACTATTACAAGGAATCAGGGGATCTGGAAAAATACAAACTCGAAATTGCGCTGAGGGTCTTTTATCAGAATGAAGGGCAGGCAAAATCATCGTGCAGGGAACCATGGCTTATCTTCTTCAGACGTTCAGTATTACATGGGAAAAGACCTTCTTACAAATTAGTCATTCTCAACAAATTATTGATATTGTACAAAAAGCTGAATACTGCAAGCGATGACGAACTTTCTCTCTTCCTGAAAAGAGAATTTAAAATGACAGAGGATGAGATAGCTTATATCCTTCACTATAAGAGTGAACATAAGCGCTTTCATTCTGTGGGCGAACTTTACCGGGTGAATGGGTTGAGTTTGGAAGGCTTGTCGAAATTACTTCTTCCCCAGGTAACCGTTGAGAGCCAAAATCAGCTGGAAGATACCGATATTCCACTAAGTATCAGCCTTGTTGAGGTCATGGAAAAACGATATAAAAATATGCTTGATGAACTGAAAGAAGGGCACCTGAAAGATGCGCAAGAACATTCATATGCCCTGGCAGAGGCATATCATTATGTGGGTCTGGCGCTGTACGACGTTGGTGATGACGAGGGGGTAAAAATATATTATGAAAAAGCGCTCGTAAAATTTCAAGAGATCATAGAGAAATTTGAGGGAATAACACCGGTTCATGCCCAGTATCGTATTGGCAATCTTTACGAAGAATTAGCCTTGCTCTATGAGAAAGAGCAGGAAGAATATTACAAAAAGGCGATAGATGCCTATATCTGCATTATCGATGAGCAGCAATCGGCAATGTTATTCGGTGCTATACGCGAGTTGGTTCCGACCAAAATAAACCAGGCCAAGGAAAGAGTGGAATGCTTGAAAAGAGAGTTATTTCAGGTAACGGCAGGCGTTTGACCTTCCGTTATTATATTTATCAATAGGTTTACTCAGATTGCGGATAAAGCACGGAAAGAAAGAATGAATTGTGGGAAGAACAACTGTTCACTCCTGTCTCACTACCCGGAAATCTATGGTCACATCATATCAAAACAAGGTGTATCTTTACGGCATTCCTATCGGTATCATAGCCATCCTTACGGCAATTACCTATCTGAATAGCCTGCCTAATCAGTTCGTTTACGATGACACATCTACGATTACCGGGAATCACCTCATCAGGGATTGGGGAAATCTCAGGGTACTGTTTACCCGGGATTATTTCAAATATTCGGGAGAACTTACCTACCGGCCGCTGGTTACCCTTTCATACATGATTGATTATTCCCTCTGGGGTACAGATCCCGCAGGATATCATATCGTAAATGTCGTATTGCATACCATAAATGTGACACTTCTCTATGTTCTCTTGCTTTTCTTTTTTCGTTATACTGACACAGGGAAAACGGAGCTTACAGGAAAAGCCTTGTCCCGTGTCAGACTCGCAGCGCTGACGTGTGTGCTTTTTGCTGTGCATCCCGTTACCAGTGAGGTTGTCAATGGCATCAGTTACCGTGAAGACCTGCTGGCAACGGCATTCCTGATTACATCTTTCCTGTTTTTTGTGCTTTACCAGGAAAGGATGTTTCCACAAAACACCTCTGTTCCCCTTGTGAGAGCAGAAAATCCAAAAGGACTTGCCGTTCCTGAAATCTGTCGCAGAGAGAACATTTTTTTTTCTATAGTCGCCTTGACTGCCTATTTCTTCGCCCTCCTTGCTAAAGAATCCGCCATTGTGCTGCCTGCCCTGATTTTTTTCTTCAGCATGCTTTTTAAAACAGGTGTCACAGCAAACGAACATTCGTCTCTTTTTTTTTTCGTCAGAAAGGCCGCAAAAACAATTCAAACCCCTTTTTTCCTGGGATACCTGGGAATAAGCTTCTTATATCTTGTAATTCGGTTCTTCATTATTCATAATCCCAGCGAAAAGATTGGCTATCCGGAAGGCAGTTTTTTCATCAACACCCTTACCATGACAAAGGTATTGGGGAGATATATTGCCACGGTCTTCCTGCCTTTCAGCCTTAATGCTGATTACCACGTTCTGTACCTTAAACCGTCTCTGCCATTACCTTTCGTTATCCCGCTTTTTATCCTCATTTCCATCACCATCATCGCCTTCCGTCTGATGAAAAAAGCAAATGCCAATCAGCCTTCCGCTCCTTGTAAAAAGAAAAATGCGCTGACGGGAAACAATGGTTATTGTTACCGTATCATGCTATTTGCCATCCTCTGGTTTTTTATCTCCATGCTGCCGGTACTAAATATTATTCCTTTGGCAAATATCATGGCAGATCGCTATCTCTATCTACCTCTCATCGGGTTTTGTTTATGCATTTCAACCGGATTAACTATTTTTCGAAGAATAAAGCGCCCGGTAATTATTTCCTTACTCATATTTTACGTGATCATGACGGTTGCCAGAAACAACGTATGGCGTGATGAATTTACGCTGTGGTATAAATCCTCTCAAAGCCCGCTGTGCAGCTTTACGACATATAATAATCTGGGGACACAATACAACAAAAGGGGCGATCCGGACACGGCATTGCGCTGTTACGAGAAGGCCTTACAAAAGGCACAGGAGGTCGGATTTACCCACTATGCCATCGTGTACTATAACATGGGAAATATATACGAAAAGAAAAATTTGCCTCATCAGGCCGCCACCGTTTATAAAAAGGCAATTCAGATGAAACCCAATTACCAGCAAGCACACAACAACCTGGGAAAAATTTATTTTACCCTCGGGCACGATAATGATGCCATGGATGAATATAACACCGCACTGGGAATTGACCCTGATTTTGCCTATGCCTGCAATAATCTGGGTGTCCTGTACCACAAGCTTGGCAGGCAAGAGGATGCAATCATGGTATACCAAAAAGCACTGTCCTTAGATCCTCAGTATGGCGATGCGTATTATAATCTAGGCAATGTTTACGAGGCAGGAAAACAGTACGATCGTGCCCTTGAAGCATATAAGAATGCCCTGAAATTCGATCCGGCGCAAGTATATGTCCATAATAATCTGGGCACGGTGTATGATAAAAAAGGCCTTTTGGAAGATGCAATTACTGAATATCGGCATGCAATCATGCTGAGTCCGGCCTATCCCTATTCATATAATAATCTTGGCGCCACGCTGATAAAAAAGGGAGACATAGAAAACGCTGTGGAATCATTTCAAAAGGCGGTGGAATTACTACCAGAACAGCCCGATTTTCATTTCAATATCGGGTATAGCTATTTCTTAAAAGGCAATTGGGAAGGCGCCTTGAAGGAATTTGAAATTACCCGAAAGCTTGCTCCTGCCCATACCGAGGCTATCTTTTATACAGGAACTATTTATTATAAGCAGGGCAACAACGAAAAAGCGAGAAACGCGTGGCAAGCAGTATTAGGTCTCAACCCAAATCATGCAAAGGCGAAAAAATATTTGGAAATGCTTGCTGAATAAAGATGCTATCCGGTTGTAATAGATGATGTCCGTCCCACGCTTCTTTACTATTACAAATGCGTCCAGGCTATTGTCTTGAATCCTTTGAAATTACTGCTAAAATACACACCATGAGAGATAAAACCATTCTATCGTGTCGTTAAAATGTTGACATTCCCACGTATGGTTAGTCGCAGGCTTTAGCCTGCGTAAAATCAATAAAATAACGCAACCTAAAGATTATGATGACATGCGAACATGTTAATGAAACGTTATACTCTGCGGAGTAAAAAAACATATACTATTATGGTGTAATACAAGAAGATCACACGAAAAGCCGGGTTATTCTTATGTCTATATCACAAAAACCGTCTGATGTATCTTCCCCTACAAAAAAGCAACTCGTGGTCATCTACTTTTTGGGGACGACGCTTTTTATCAGTGCAATAATAAAAGTAGGTATGGATTATCATTGGTGGTTACCCAAAACGGAGATTGTCAGCAGTCTCCAACCGGAGGAGATAAAGATCAAATTTGATATTAATACCGCTCCCTGGTATGAGCTGGTTTTGCTGCCGAAATTGGGTGAAGCAAAGGCAAAAGCGATTGTGGCATATCGTGAAAAACATGGCAATTTTAAGACCCTGGACGAGCTTGATAAGGTAAAAGGCATCGGGCATTCCATTACAGAAGCTATCAGAGATCACTTGAAAATAGGCTCGTCCACGACCAGTGCGGATCTGGAGAACAAGGAATAGAACGTATGGAAAATGAACGGCAAAAAATGTTGGATAATTTGTGGGTGCGGGTTATGCTCACAGGTATTTCGGTTGTTATCTTTTTTGTGTTGTGTTATTTCCTGAGAGGGACACTTATTTCTTTGCTTCTTGCTTTTATCAGCGCATACATCGTAGATCCTGCAGTTGATTTCTTTGAGCGAAGAACCTGGCCATTTACCCGGAAACACATCCACCGCGGATTCGGCATCGTATTCATCATCATGATCGTTCTCTTTACCACTGCCGGATTTCTGAGCTATGCAATCCCGAAAACGGTCAGCGGGGTATATCAGGTTGGCGGTATCATCAAAAACCACTATCCGAAATATCAGGCAGCCTTTGAATCGTGGATTGAAACGCACGGAGACACAGAATTTGCCAAGTCAGTCAAATCCCTGTTAACAGAAATTAAAGAACCGGTTCATGACCATGATCACGAAAAAATGAAACCTCCACCTGTTGATAAGCCTGGAAAAGAGGAGATGGTTTCCACGCAAGAGTCTGCACCTGACGAAAAATCTCATGCGAAAAGGATCCCATTCGTAGAGATCTTGTGGAAATTAAAAAAGCATCTGCCACAGGTTATGGAATTTCTTACCAATATCATCAGGAATATTTTTTACAGTACCTTCGGTTTTTTCGGCATCATCCTGAATTTTATCATCTTTAGCGTTGTATCCGTTTACCTGCTTAAGGACTTCAATATCATTGCCCAAAAGATAAAAACCATCTTTCCTTTGTCAAAAAGAGACCAGGCGATCGGCCTCTTGTCCCGGGTAAACGACAATCTCCGGTGTTTTCTGCGTGGTCAGCTTATTATCTGCCTTATCCTTTCTCTCATCTATAGCATTGGTTTAACCATTGCCGGAATTCCTTTGTCATTTCTTATCGGTTTCATCGGTGGTTTTGGCAACCTGATTCCTTACGTTGGGATGCTTGGGAAAAAAGTATCGTCTAAATGGGATAACATCTCTGCAATAGAAGGGATAAATCAACAACGGGAGAAAAAGAAAGTGTCTGATTATTCAGAAAAATATTATTAGATAAAGGAATACCATATGAAACTCAAAGTTGTTGTTCATAAGGCAGAAGAAGGTGGTTATTGGGCTGAAGTGCCTGCCATTCCAGGCTGTTTTACACAGTGCGATACATGGGAAGAATTATTGCAAAATATCTATGAAGCAATTGAGGCATGTCTTTCAGTTGATACAGAAAAGATCGAATTAAAACCGGAGGACAAGATATTGGAAATTACTGTATGAAAAGCGTTTCTGGTAAATATTTATGCAAAATTTTAGAGAAGAAAGGTTGGGAGTTAAAAACAATCCGCGGGAGTCACCATGTGTATATGAAGGCAGACAGAAAAGAAAGGATAAGTGTTCCGGTTCATGGTAATAAAGATTTAAAAATTGGTTTATTAAGAGCGATCTTGAAAATTGCACAAATAGAGGAAGATGAATTGTAACGTGTTACATGAATAATGAGATTCTTTTAAAGTGGCAAATTCATCAAACAACAAAAATGAAAACTCATTTCCCGTGTTGTCCTGGAACTCAAACGGTTTCGACATTTCATTGAAAAAACTGTATGAGTATGTTATCCAGGAGACCCGGAAGGCGATAGCGTGGTACGACGATAAACGCCGGGGTAAAAGGGTATGGGGATACACCTTGCGGTTGAGCGCCATCATAGTAACCGGTGCATCAGGTATTATTCCTGTGTTGACTCAGATCTTTAATACAGACAAACTCAATCCGCTTTGGGCGACCATAGCCATAGCAGTTGCCGCCATCCTCATTGCACTGGACCGGTTTGCAGGGTTAACCAGTGGCTGGGTGAGATACATGATTACCCAAATGGAACTGGGACGTGCACTGGAAACCTTTTGTTTCGATTGGGAAAAGAAAATGCTTGGTTATTCCGGCACGGTTTCCACTCCGGAACAGGCAACAGAAGCCCTTGAATTATGCAAAGATTTTATCTTGAAAACACGGGACATGGTAAAGAATGAGACGCAACTATGGTCAAGTGAGTTTCAATCAACACTGAAGGAGATAGAAAAGGCTGCTGGAGCAACGAATCAGACCGGTACCCGAAACTAATCGCTCCCTATCCCTGGTAAGGCAGCAGGTTGTCCCCCGCTGGCGGGGGATCAAGGGGGTGGACTGGTAGAACCAGAAATTTCGGCAGGTGCATAATCCGAATATCTCTCATCATTTTTAAACCATGACACACGTGCAATGATTGTTGAATCAACTCCAGGGTAAAGGTGGAAATTCTTATCCATAATGAAGGGGTGTTTAAAGCGGAAGGGGAAGTCCAATCCACCCCCTTCGCCCCAGCCAGCGGGGGACAGCTCGCAGGGGACATGGTGAATGCAGTACGCATAAGGGGTTGCCGGTGATTGTTGTTCCTTAACGTAACGTCAAGGAATTCCAATCTTTTCGACTCATGTAGAGCGACCAGTCTGGTCGTCTTACCATGAGGGGAGCTTAAAGTCGCTGCCAAAGGCAGCCTAATTAAATGGTAAGGAATTTCAATCACCCCCCATAATCCCCCCGTAAACGGGGGGAAACAGGGAGGGAAAGTTGCAGAAGGCATAATTCATAAGGAGATAACGTATGTCTGAATTTCAAATCCTTCATATCTCTGACCTCCATATTAATTCGCAGGAAAATTTCGACCGGTCTGTCGTCCTCGACCCATTGATTAAAAGGATTGAAGAAGACCGGGGAAACGGTTTCCAGCCTGAAATTATAATAATGAGTGGTGATGTTGCCTATAGTGGTAAGGAGAAAGAATATGCGCTGGCTAAAACATTTTTCGACAAACTGCTTTTGACATTGAAGCTGCCGGCAGAGAGGTTGTTTATTGTACCCGGGAAT
>JAJTXE010000002.1:690659-739878 GCA_021463795.1 Candidatus Brocadia sp.
TTTGTGATCTCCTGGCGGTTGTCCGCGATGAATCCCAGGAGTGAGCGCAGGTCGTCGAGGTCAAGCAGCAGCAGGGCTTGGTCGTCCGCCAGTTTAAAGGCGATATCGAGCATCCCTGACTGGGTATCGTTGAGTTCGAGGATCCGTCCAAGCAGGGTCGGACCGATCTCGCTGACCGTTGTGCGTACCGGATGGCCTGCCTTGCCGTACAAGTCCCAGAACACCACCGGGCTGGCCTCGTGAAGGTAATCTTTGATACCGATCTGCGCAACGCGTTGTTGCATCTCCTTGTTGGGGGCACCGGCCAGCGCCAGGCCGGCGACATCACCCTTCACGTCGGCTATAAACACCGGTACGCCCATACGTGAGAAGCCTTCCGCCAGGACGAGCAGGGAAATGGTCTTGCCGGTGCCGGTGGCGCCGGCGATCAGTCCATGGCGGTTAGCGTATTTAGCCAGCAAGTGGACAGGTTGTTCGCCCTTGCCGATGAGTATCTCGTTCACGTACAATCCCCCTCATTGAAAAATGCGATTGATCTCCTCGTCAGGTGGCGGGCGGAGTACCTGATCCTTCTTGTACAGGCTCCGATTGCCGCCCAACGTAGTATTTGGATGATCGTATGCCTTTTGCCCTTCCCTTACTCCTTGTCCTTCCAGTTCCACCACTTTAATTTGTCTGGATCATGCTCTTTATGGCTGGCGTAGTAGACTGCTGTCCTGAACACATAAAGAACGCATTTATCCACGTGTGCCCCAGCGGTTTTTTCGAGGAGTTTGTAAAGTCGTTCAGGATTCCTGTCCTTCAGGTCGCGAACCTGGTGAATACCGATGGATTTCAATGCCTGTGCTATCTTGAGGCCGACACCTGGAATTGCCTCCAGGGATTCCGAGCGTTTCTTCATGTCTCTTTGTTCTTTTCGCGGTCTTTTGCACAGTCGCTTACCTGTCCCTTGATGAGGCCGATGGTGTGTGGGATGACGGGGAGTACGACGGCAAGGTTCTCAGCAACACCTTTGGGGCTGCCCGGGAGGTTAATGATGAGGGTCTGCTGGTAAATACCGGCAATGGCCCGTGAACCCATAGCGCGGGGGGTGTGTTTCAGTCCCTCCATGCGCATGGCCTCTCCAAAGCCGGGTAATTCCTTTTCGATGACTGCCCGTGTTGCCTCCGGGGTAACGTCTCTGGGGCCTATGCCCGTTCCGCCTGTGGTGATGATGAGGTCTGCCTTTGAGGCGAATTCAAAGAGTTTTTTTGTGATCAGGTCCTTTTCGTCAGGAATGACTTCGTAGTCCGTGATTGTGGCATTGATGCCTGCAAGCATATCACGGATTACCTCGCCGCTCTTGTCCTCACGTTCGCCCCGTGAGCCTTTGTCGCTTAGCGTTAGAATAGCTGCACGTATCATGTCTTTGCTTCTATTTCCGTACCTTTTTCGAGGATTGCAATTTCATCCCCTGCCTTGATCGTGCCGCCGGAGAGGATTTCGGCAAAGACACCCTCTCTGGGCATGATGCAGTCTCCAGCCGTATAGTAGATAGCGCAGCGGTCATGGCACAGCTTGCCGATCTGAGTTACCCGGATGGTTATGCCGTCGCCGATTTTTAAGACGGTTCCGACGGGAAGGGATTTGAGTTCGATGCCTTCCGTAACGATATTTTCTCCAAAGTCGCCGTCTTTGATCGTGAGTCCCTTTTCACGCATGATGTCTGCGCTTTCCCGGGCGAGTAAGCTGACCTGACGGTGCCACTTTCCGGCATGGGCATCCCCTTCGAGGCCAAAATGCTCAATCAGTATGCCGGTGCCGGCATCGCGCTTTTGGGTGCCCTTTTTTTCACTGATACAGACGGCAACAATCTTTCCCATGTGAGTTTCGAATTTAATGTTATGTTAAGGAGTTTCAATCTTTTTGACTCATGTAGAGCGACAAGCCTGGTTGCCTTACCAAGAGAGTAGCTTAAAGTCGCTGTCAAAGGCGACCTGATTTAACAAATACTAGCATGACATATTTATGGTGTCAAGGACGAACCGGGTGCAGCGTTGGTTATAAATTACTTGTTTTTTAGCAGCAATATGATTAAAATTACTCAGTCTTACCGAGACTCCATTTGTTTACGTTATCATGCTATAGAAAGGTGAAATATCCATGACCAGCGAGCACACAGATTTAGCGATTATCAATCGGGCAAAAGAGGACGATGTAAAACTTGTTCAATTGCAGTTTACCGATATCAACGGAAATATCAAGGCCGTTACCATACCGGTAGAGAGATTTGCGGAATCGATTGAAAAAGGGATATGGTTTGACGGTTCGTCAATCGAGGGTTTTACGCGGATTTGCGAGAGCGACATGTATCTCAAGCCTGATACGAGCACTTACTCTTTGCTTCCCTGGGAGAAGGAGGAGCCAACGGCAAGGCTTTTTTGTGATGTGTTTATGCCCGATGGTTCCCCTTTTGAAGGTGATCCACGGTATATCCTGAAAAGGGCTATTAAAAACGCTCGGGCGATGAACTTTGAGTATAACGTCGGCCCCGAGCTGGAGTTTTTCCTGTTTAAACCCAAAAGCGATGGACAGGTGGAGCCCACGCCGCATGATGTGGGAAGCTATTTTGATTTTTCGCCAAGAGACCTTGCGGGAGATGTAAGAAGAGATATCATTTTCACGCTGGAAAAAATGGGGCTCGAAGTTGAAATGAGCCATCATGAGGTGGCTCCTGGTCAGCATGAGATTGACTTCAAGTATGCCGAGGCATTGAAGACAGCGGAAAACGCCCTGACGTTTAAGCAGGTGGTAAAGTCGATTGCGCACCAACACGATTTATATGCCACGTTTATGCCAAAACCGATTTTTGGGGTGTGTGGCAGCGGGATGCACTGTCATCAGAGTTTTTTCGATATGAAAACGCGAAAGAACGTCTTCTTTGATGAAAAGGACGAATATAAACTGAGTAAAGTGGCAAGGCAGTTTATCGCCGGGCAACTCCTGCATGTTCGCGCTATGAGCGCCATCCTGTCGCCAACCGTGAATTCTTACAAAAGGTTAGTGCCTGGGTATGAGGCTCCGGTATACGTTTGTTGGGGGCAAAAGAATCGATCTGCCCTGATACGGATTCCACGTTTTTCTCATGGGAGGGATCAGGCAACAAGGGCGGAGTTGAGATGCCCGGACCCCAGTAATAATCCCTACCTCGCCCTCGCGGTCATGCTTGAAGCGGGGCTTGATGGTATGAAAAAAGACATGACACCGCCGAATCCTGTAGAAGAGAATGTGTATGAATTCAATAAGGACGAATTAGCATACCGGAATATTGCTACCCTCCCTGGTTCCCTGAGTGAGGCCATTGAGGAATTAAAGAAGAATAAGGTGATGGAACAGGCATTAGGTTCACACACCTACCAGATATATATTCATTCAAAAATGGCAGAATGGGATGAATACCGGATACAGGTAACCGAGTGGGAACATAAAAAATATTTTGAGACAACGTAAACAATATGAAACAGGGATCGTTCACTATTTTTAAAGGATTATTATTTATGAACAGCTTGGCTATATTAAGGAGTCGGATATGGAAATTGGAAATATTTTTCGCCACTTATTGGTGCATAATGAGGCGTTTGTAAAGAATACTGAATCAACGAAGTTTCTGGCATATGCTACACACCAAAATCCGTACATTACCCTGCTTACCTGTTCTGATTCCCGTGTGCAGGGGGACATTTTAGGGAAAGACATATTCAACAAGGTATTTATTATCCGAAATGCCGGGAATCAGTTTGCCGTCAACCGGGGTTCCATCGAATATTCGCTCTTTGTACTGAATACGCCCGTTATGCTGGTGCTGGGACACACCGATTGCGGCGCGGTAAAATTTGCCACGCATGCCTGTGTAACACAGTCGAAAGAGATTATTAATTTGTCGAAGTCTGTTGATCATCTCATGAAGTCAGATTATTCTTCACTCAGTCGCGAGATAAAGTCTGAAATGCTTCCTTTAACGATTCCTATTGAACGGGGGATCCCTGAATTACAAAAGATTCAAAACGAAATGAAGGAGCTTGCGTATCTTAGTCAGACCAATGTGGACTACCAGATAGAAAAGGCATTAAAATATTACGGTGAAAGGGTAAAAGAAGGAAAGTTGACTATTATTGGTGGGATTTATGACTTTGTTGGCGCCTATTCAAAGCAGCTTGGACGGGTATTAATTACCAATATTAATGGCATTATTAATCCTATAGATTTGCAGGAAAGTGCAAGGAAAATAATCAAGAGGATACCAAATTACGATGAAAATAGCGGGGGATATAAGATTGCCAGCGAATTGATTAGTGAGAAGGTTACTCGTATAGCCGTATAAAACTTTATGAAAACCCATGGCCGGATTCGTGGAAATCGTGAAAGCATAACCTTTGCCCAGGGTGAATGTTCGGACGGGATGTGTTGTTTTACCTGTGTCATTCCGCCGGGTAATAGACATATCGGTTTTTTCAAGTCTTTCTGGAAAAGCGGTACAGGGTATTCTTACGTTAAATTGCTGGTGACCAGTGAGGGATACAAAGACGAATTGTATGACTCCTGTAAGTTCTTGAATTTCACCATTTCTCCGGACGCCACCCGACATCATCTTGCCATGGACTTGCGCTGCAGTATTTATAAATTCCGCCCCATCCAATGTGTGGGGTATCCGGACCGTGCGGGGGAATCGGTGTATCAGAGCATCTGCGGCCCTTGCATCTTTAATGAATATGCCGCTCCGCCTGCCTACAAGAAATTGGTCTATAAAAGGGAATGGAAAGCATTTTATGCAATATTAGACCGGCCCGATGCCATAAGCGGTATCTGCGTTCATGATGATCCGTCGGTAGTGAGAAGTATGATTTTGGAGGCGGATGGGGTTGAACGTGCGGCCATATTGGGAGGCAGAAAGGATCGGGAATATATTATTATCCCCATACGGAAACAAAGAGAAAACATTTTGTATATATCGGAAAAACATCAGCCGATTGCCACGATACGGCATGCGTATTCCCAGTGGGAAGAAAAGATACAGAATAACCTCAAAAGCCACTATGGAGAGGAATGGGAATCGAGGCTTAAAAGTGCAATAGAAATGGAGGAAAAAGATGCTTGTAAAAGAGGTAATGAAGACACAGCTGGTAACCTTGAATGATGACTCAAAACTGGGATTTGCTAATGATATTATGTATTTGGGAAGAATCCGGCATTTACCCGTTGTGAAAGGAGAGTATATCGTTGGCATTCTGACGCAAAGAGACCTTTACCGTGCATCATTAACTTCCATTCTCACAAACTGGAAGGAAAATAAGGAGTTTCTGGATTCTATCTTGGTTGCAGAAGTAATGACAAAGCATGTGGTTACCATTGCACCGGATGCAACCATAGAAGATGCTGCCCAGATTATGATTGATAAGAAGGTGGGGGCGCTGCCGGTCGTAAGGGAAAAAAATAAGCTGATTGGTTTAATTACTGAAACAGATGTATTGCAATATTTTGTGGATGAGAGTAAAAAGAAGAAGTGAGTTTTTCAGGATAAGGAGTATTCCATGTGTGATGTTGGCGGTCATATAAGCAGTGATATGATTACGTGGCAATGCGCTTGTTGCGGTGCGGCAATAAAGGACTCAAATGATGCGATACAAGGGCTTTGTGATCTGGGGATATGTTTGCCGTGCCGTAATACCCCTGAAGATTGGTTGGCTTTTGTCAGAGAGGAATGGGAGGAAGGTATCTGCTCGGATTGCCTGTCGCCATGCGATCTCAAAAGATGACGATGGACGCTGGTGGGGTGGATAAAGATTTGGACGGCGGTGAAGCATGATTTCGAGGCGTACGTTCATGCGGGGCGCTCTAGGGTGTGGGGTTGGGGTTTTATCGGTCGGGGGGTATAGCCGGTTGCTCGAACCGCGATGGGTTGAAATAAATACTACCGGGATAAAGATTGCTGGTCTGCCGAAACGGTTTGAGGGGATGACGATAGCCCAGATATCGGACATTCATCATTCCAAATATGTTCCCAGGGAATTTGTTCGAAGATGCGTTCTCAAGGTGAATGCTCTGTCTCCGGATATTGTTGTGCTAACAGGGGACTATATTTATCATTCCGGTGAATTTCTTATCCCTGTTGCAGAGGAATTGTCAGAACTGCAGGCAGAAGAAGGTGTTTTTGCTGTGTTGGGGAATCATGATGAAAAAGACCAAACCATACAGGTATTATCTAAAGCAGGTATCCGTGTACTGGTAAATGAACATGTTACGCTATACCGGAAAAGTGATTATCTTTTTATTGCCGGGGTGGATGATTTGTTGAGAGGCAGGGTAGATCTGCGGCGGACTTTGAATGGCACTGATGACAAGCCAAAACTCTTATTAGCCCACAATCCAGATGTTATTGAGATGGCTAAGGATGCCGATGTCGATTTTGTGATGGCAGGCCATACCCATGGCGGGCAGGTAAGTTTTCCTTTTTACGGCCCTCCGGCGGTGCCCACCCGAAGCGGTGTTCGTTATGCAGCAGGACTGTTTTACGAGGGAAATACGGCGATGTATGTAAATAAGGGTATTGGAGTCTCCTGGTTCCCTGTAAGGTTTCTTGTGCGGCCGGAAATTACGTTGTTTACATTACAAGGTGTAAGAAATAGAAGATATGATGGATCTGAGGAGTTGATGTCAGAAAATTGTTCCGGTGGTCCAGTATCTGACGTTATTCACACATGAAATACCGAGAGAGTGATAGGGGATGGAAGGCCATTCTAAAAATATTGCCTGTTTTCTTCTGGTATGCGGGGTAATGGGGATCATTGTGCGTACGGTATTTGCGTTTTCCATCGGACCTCCCAATAACCGTACCGGTTCGCCTGCCGATGATTTCTTAACCTGTCGGGACGGCTGTCATAATTCCTTTGCATTAAATGCAGGGGGAGCGGAATTCTCTCTTTCTTTGCCTGGTCAGTATTCGCCCGGTGAAACCGTCAACATAACCGTTTTTTTTACTCAATCCAATACTGCCAGGCACGGCTTTGAACTTTCAGCCTTAGATGCCAACAACAAACATGCCGGTTCGTTTCATCGTGTTGACAACAAGACGCAGACCGATGATGGAAAAGGGAACTACATAAAACATACCTTTGCAGGCAGTAGTCAATCCGGAAATGCGAGCTGGAAGGTAAAATGGACAGCACCCTCACAGGAAGTTTCGAATCCGATTACGTTCTATGCCGCAGGGAATGAGGCAAACGGGAATAATACGAATCAAGGCGATTATATTTATACCACTACGGTACAAATAAATCGTGCTACTCCCACACCAACGCCAACACCTTCAGGGTGTGAAACGGAATCGATGGCAGCATCCCCTGACGAGTTTACCATCAAAAGAGGGGAAACAAATCAAGTGGCCGTGGCTTTAATCCCTGTTGAGGGTTGTTCTCCGGAGGCGGGTGAGACTATTGTGGTGAAAGTAAATAAGGCCGGCAGGAAGCGTGTTTCAGCATTGCCTCAAAGTGCAATGACAGATGAAAACGGTGAAGCCGTTTTTGCCATCACTGCTAGAAATAAGACTGGGAATGCAAGGGTTCAATTCAGATATGAGGATTTCAAAACGACTATTAAGGTAAAGGTTGTCAAGTAACAGCGAAGTTAGAGATGGGTTAACGCAAAGGGGAAACATTTCATACCGTTTAACTTGGTTGGGGGGGGGGACTGGTGTCGATGGTGAAATTTGTGGCTGTTGCGGTGTGGTTGTTTATGGTTTTCCTTTCCACCGGGTATGGGGATACCATAGTTTTAAGGAATGGTAGTGCAAATATCGATCTTAAGATCATCAGCGTCAGGAAAGAATATATCAACGCTATCCTGTCAAGGAATTACATAACATCTTTGAGCATGGAATTTTCTGGTACGAACGGTTATGCCGATGTAATTATTTTGAATACTACGCATACTGCACTGGAATGTAAGATTAAAGAAGTTGCGGATGATTTTGTTCGGTTACAAATTCCTGTTTCTGCGATTTCCTCACTTACCGTGTCTTCTCCGTCTGGGGATCATAGGGAAATCACCTTTTCAAACAAGGGTGGAAGCCGTTTAAAAACCGGAGATACTGTTGTGAAAAAGAACAGCCCTGAATCTTTCAGTGAAGGGGGAATTGAATCATCGGTTGCTGAAGATGTCAGGGAGGATGGGATCCGTGATGGGTTGCGGGCTTACACTTCAGAACGTGACGCGGGTGAGAAAAACTATCGTCTCAGGATGAAAAAACCAAGAGGGGAAGGAGTGCCGGCGGAGAGTGTATTGACGAAATCAGAAACAGATTCCTCAGGATTGCGTGAATCTGTCACGGATGAAATTACAGGGGAGATGGAAACTGAAACGCCTGACTTGAACCAGGAGCCGGTGCATGAGTCAGATGAACCGGCAGACAAGGTAAGGGAAAAAGAGTCTGAAGAGAAAGCGGGAAAGAATAAACCCATTGACCATGACCCGACTCTTGGCAGGGTTGAAGGCAGGATATTGCACAGCGGAAAACCTCTTCCAGGCTGTCGGGTGAAGCTGCAAATGTTAGAAAAAGTCGGGTTGTTAAGCAAGGGATATCGTCCGGTAGAAGGGGCATTGGAGATCGAAGTGAATACGAATAATGAAGGGGTATACCATTTTATGAATGTATCTCCGGGTATGTATAAGATGTACTGGCAGCCTCCTTCTGAGACTGCATGGGTTCGGCGATTCAAAATGGAGCCGGATGTTGTGGTAAATTCCGGTAAGCTTACCAAGCCGAAGGACATTGAAACATTGAAAAGGACGTTAAACTAGGCAAATGTATGAGATACCGGACACAATCTTCATGATCGTAAAGCCATGTCATGATATTTCAGTAACAATAAATAATTCTGTAATACTTTATTGAAACTATTATTTCATTGTTGAAATTTTAATTTTAGGTCTCAGGATAGGATTGTCTTTTTTTGGTATAATTCAACAAAAACTAAGAATTTGAAACTTCATTAGTTACATATTTTTTAAAAATTTTCAGATATTTTAATAAAAAAGGAATGAATATTGATTATGTTTTTGCGTTTAATATTTCTTTTCACAGGTTTTAAGGACCGCGGGTATCTCATTTATTCTTCTGATAATTTTGCGGTTGACAAATTCTTTTTTCAAAGGTATTATGCGATTCTCTAACGTTTAATTATGCTATGGTCAAGTATTTTCTTTTTTATAAGCTAATAGGGAGGTAATGATGGTGAAAAGTTTGCGATACGGAGCTTTTGTTGGTAGTTTTGTATTCGGAGTAATGTGCGGTGTGTCATGGATCAATCCTGCTGCAATGGCAGAGGCTTATAAAGAGGTTGATGTGCAGGATGGAGGAACAATCGCCGGCGTTGTTAAGTTTGACGGGGATGCCCCTGCAACAAAGGTGCTCAAGGTTGACAAGGATGAGCAGACGTGCGGGCATGATAATAAAATGTCCGAGGAATTGGTGATCAACGGGGAATCAAAAGGGATTAAGAACGCGGTCGTCTCGTTGGTTGATATCGCGGCAGGCAAGAAGGCAGAGAGCATGACTGCCACGTTAGACCAAAAGGAGTGCTTGTTTATCCCTCATGTGCTTGCAGTATTCGCGGGGGCAAGTGTAGATTTGCTGAATAGTGACAACGTGATGCATAATCTCCACTCCTGGTCAATAAAAAACCCTGGCTTTAACGAAGGGGTATCTGGCGGTGGGAAAATGACGAAAAAATTTGATCTCCCTGAGGTTGTCAAGATAACGTGTGATGTTCATAAGTGGATGAGTTCTTTTATTGTTGTGAAGGCCAATCCTTACTTTGCAGTAACGGATGAAAATGGTCGGTTTAAGATAGAGAATGTGCCGGCAGGCTCTTATAAAATCGAGGCTTGGCAGGAGAAGCTTGGGAAAAAGACAGCCGATGTAACCGTGAAATCAAAAGAAGAAGCAGCAGTAGATTTTGTATATGCTAAGAAATAGCGTGATTCTATTTTTACTGGAATGTGGAATTTACTCGATTAAAAAGGCGCATTGCGAATGAATAATTTGAAGATAGTGCAGCAGTTCACAAAAAGAAGTGTTTTTCTTGTTTTGTTGTTGTTTCTTACTCTCCCTTCATTTCTGCCCGTTACTCCACAGATATTCGCCGCTGATGTAGCCGAAGAACCTGCAAAGTCAAGCGAAAGCTCAGCGCCAGGCGTAGAGCTCCCTCAGTTTGAGACGGCCCAACCATCTGGATCGCCTTCTTTGGCTGAAGGCCAGCCAGCAGCGGGCGTAGGAACAGCAACTGCGGCAATAGAGGAAGAAGAGCTGCCTCCCGTTCAGTACCGTACTTTTTTTGGGCTGGATTCACGGGTGGTCGTCTGGATTGTGTCTGAATTACATCTTATGTTTGCCGCATTTGTACTGGGCGTACCAATTTTTGCAGTAATCGTGGAGATCGTGGGTTTTAAGGGTGGTGATATTAAATATGACAAGATGGCCAAAGAGTTTACCAAGCTTTTGTCTGCTGCCTTTGCTACGACTGCCTCACTTGGTGGTCTGCTTGGTTTCTGCCTGTTCGGACTGTATCCCGAGTTCATGGGCCATATGACGAACGTTTTTTCTCCAACCATGTATGTTTATGCCTTGATGTTCTTTGGTGAAGCGTTTACATTGTATGGATACTATTATTCTTGGGATATACTGAAAGGGACCGCAGCGAAAAAGTGGTTTCACATCTTTCTTGGAGTACTGCTGAACCTCTTCGGTACCGGTCTTATGTTTTTAACAAATTCATGGGCAACCTATATGATGAGTCCTGCGGGTATTGTGCCGGCGACAGGAAAGGTTGTCAGTTTGTATCATGCCTTCTATAATCCACTCTGGATGCCAGTGAATATCCATAGGCTCATAGCTAATGTGTGCTTTGGCGGGTTTGTGGTTGGTGCTTATGCTGCGGTGAAATTTTTAGGGGCAAAGTCGGATGAGGAAAGAGCTCATTACGACTGGATGGGATATGTTGGAAACTTTATTGGTGTTGGCGCTCTGATTCCGTTGCCATTTGCCGGATATTGGCTGGGGCGTGAAGTGTATAGCTCAAGCCCTGTCATGGGAAATATCATGATGGGTGGTGCGTTCTCATGGACATTTATAATCCAGGCCATCCTGATTGGTATGCTCTTTATTGGGGCGAATTACTATTTATGGCTTGGCATGGGAAGAATTAAAGGGTCGGAGCGATACACGAAATTTTTTAAATACCTTATTTTTATTATTTTCATGTGTTTTGCGGTTTGGCTCACACCTCATAATTTACCCTTAAGTGGTGAAGAGCGGGCAATGATAGGCGAGCAATATCATCCCTTCTCGAAGTATTTTGGTGTTATGGCGGCTAAGAATGCCGTGGTAAACCTGATTATTTTGGCGACCTTCTTTTCCTTTCTGATTTATAGAAGAAGCAATAAAGGTGAGATTTGTCCTTTTTCTGAGCAGGGAAAGACTGGTAAGATTGGGATATTTTCTGGTCTGATCTTTTGTTTATTGATGCTGGTTTCTTATGCTATTTCACTCAATTTTGTGGAATTGGAAGAAAATATAAAAGCTTTCGTAAAGCCGTTGATCCTGTCGCTGTATATCCAGTCATTTACAGTCGGTCTTGCGGCTTTTCTGACCTTCAAGAATAGAGGGAAATTAGGGCAGGCGTTGTTGTTTGCGGTGACGGCGTCTATTGCGGTGCTCTATTTCTGGTACTACGGTTTTCAGGTCATGCAAAAAGCCAATCTGGTATTACGTTATTTATCGGTAACACAAGTTTCGATTGTCATGAGCTGTCTCATCATGAATGCCACTATAGATATCTTCATGTTCCGGAAAGCGAAACTGGTCGGAGGTATAGTTTGGGGGAAGATGCCGGTAAGGTCTCAATACGCACTGATTCTTCTGTGTGTGGTTATTGTTATCTTAATGGGCCTGATGGGGTTCATTCGTTCCGGTCTTAGAATGGATTGGCACATTTATGGCGTGTTGCAGGACACTTCGCAATGGGCATATACTCCAGCACTGTCATACATGGGGAGGATAGTAGGGTTGATCGTTGTGCTCTTCCTGGGTTTGGTTGCATTCGTGTTCTGGTTGGCAAATCTGGGAGATAAAAAGGAAAAAGGTGCCTTGACAGAGGAGTTTGAATTGACGGAGCCGCACCCTGAGCATTATAAGAAGTATTCATAAAAACTGACTTGAAGCTAAAATAGTGCTCTATTAAAGATAGGGTAAAGTAAAAGGGTAAAATAAGTTGTGATAGCCGCGATGAGTGGTTTGTGCAGTTGAGGTAAGTTCTCAGAGGAGTTAATATGATTGAATTTTACTATGGTGAAATGAAGGCCCGGAAAAAGTTATGAATAAGAGCATGCTAAAAATTACAGCTTTTGGAGTAGCGGTTATAGGGTTTTATATCTATATCACTATGTATGTGGCAGGGCTTTCTGGCACAGGCGGAGGTGAGTCCGCTGGTGGGGTGAGTCCGGAGGCTGGTGAGAAGATATTTTGGGGTGACGGACAATGTAGTACCTGTCACAAGATAGGAACAAGCGGTAGCGCAACCCGAGGTCCTGATCAGGAAGGTTTGGCCGCGAGGGCGGAAGACCGTGCGAAAGAGTTGGGACTGGCTACAGGATTAGACTACCTTGTGGAATCTATTGTAGAGCCGGATAAATATATTGTGAAGGGGTATGATAAAATTATGCCCAAAGTGTATGACCCACCGATTATGTTATCACGCGAAAAGATTCTGGCGGTTTTGGCATATCTGCAGACGTTGGGTGGTGAGCTGGACTTAGGGGCGCTGATGAAATATAAGGACAAGATTCCGGAGGTGTCTAAGAAAAAGGTGAAGCCGTGGGTACCGCCGATTGTGGTTGATGCTAAGGAAGGGGAAAAGGTGTTTTTTGATGAAACACGATCTGTGACCTGTGGTAAATGTCATGTGGTAAATGGGAAGGGAAAGAAGGTAGGACCTGAACTTACCGGTATAGGTGCAATTCAGACTCCGGAATATTTTGTGGAGTCAGTGCTTAAACCAAGTGCCAAAATAGTTAAAGGCTATGAAACCATGTATGTTATTACCACTGACGGAATACCTTACAATGGATTGATCAAGAGCGAAACGGAAGAAGAGCTTGTGTTGTTGAAAGAGGAAAGCGGAGAGATTGAAGAGGTTGCTATACCAAAATCTGATATTGCCGAAATGAAGAAACAGGAAGTTTCCATCATGCCGGGAAATATTGGAGAGCTTTTAAGTGTGCATGATTTTTACGGAATCGTGTCTTTTTTGCAGAGTTTAAAATAAAATTAGAACCTGTCGTTGTATATGCGAAAGAATCAATAGTTAGGAGCGTATGATGGCTAATAAGCGCAATACATTTTTGTTAATATGGATCATTACAGCTGTAGGCTGTTTGTATGGATTTCTAAAGTATGCGTCCCCAAAAATTTTTCAGATGCTGATGGCAAAGGATCACCCAATGCCAACGCCGAGCACGTTAATGATGTGGTATATGATCATGGGAGTGCTGGCGGGTCTGGTGTATGCAACTACCAGTAATCAAAAATTCGTAGATTTTTTAAGTTTTTTGCTCCCGGATCGCGGACCTCTGATAAAATCATTCTTGCGAAAAATTCTTTTCATAGGCTTTCCCCTGCTCGTTGGATGGTTTGTGTATACCTGGGCGATCCCTGGCGCTGCTTCACCAGTGGAATTGAGAATTCAGCATCCTACGTTGCCTCAGGAATTTGAAAAACTTGAAAATCCATTTAGGCAAGCTGATGCAGAGACCCAGCGAAAATGCATTGAAGAAGGGAAGATCCTTTTTCAAACGTACTGTCGACCGTGTCATGGCTCTAAGGCGGATGGAAACGGGCCTTTTGCAAATTCTTTTCGTCTGAGACCGATTAATTTTAAGGACCCTGGCACTATTGCAACGGTCGTGGACAATTATCTTTTCTGGCGTATCAAAGAGGGTGGGCCAGGGTTACCTACTGAATCTACGCCTTGGGATTCTGCGATGCCTTCTTGGAAAGATGACTTAAAAGATGACGAGATGTGGAAGATTATTATGGGTGAGTATGATACGGCAGGCGTAATGCCCAGGCAGAGGGAAAAGCTCGAATGAGGCTGTGTTAAACGAGCGTGGATATGTTTTGGATTTAATTTAAAAACAGCAAGGAAAAAATTCAAGTACTACTATGATAAACATGTTTAAAAAAGGATTTGTAACTATTGTATTTGCTGTTGCCTGCGGCGGCGTAATGGGTTTGCAGTATGAGGCAGTAGCACAGTCGTCACTTTTGTTCAGAACGTATAAGCGTGAAGTACCACAAAAATTGTCAGAGACTCCGGAAGCTGTTACAGAGGGGAAAAAGGTTTACGAAAAGAGGTGTTGGTACTGTCACGGAATTGAGGGGAAGGGTGACGGTCCTGCTGCGATAACGATGTTTCCGAAACCCAGGAACTTTACCAGGAATGAGTACAAGGTACGGTCAACTGCGTTTGGTTCGGTTCCGACGGATGAGGATTTATTTAGGATTATTACCAGTGGTATTGAAGGGACGGCAATGCCTTTTTGGAGTACGATTAGTGAGACAGAACGCTGGCAGGTGCTGTATTATGTGAAGACGTTTAACGAGCAGTTTAAAAAGGATGCTCCGCCAAAGGTTATCCCTGTGGTAAGTGTTCCGTCAACTCCTGAAAGCGTGAAAAGAGGTCAGGAAATATTCAAGGAGATGAAATGTTTCGAATGTCATGGTGAGGACGGCAGAGGGAATGGTCCGTTAACGGTGGCATTGCAGACGGAATGGAATATGCCTTTCCGTGCCAGGGATTTAACAGAGGGTTGGAACTTTAAAGGCGGGAACACCATTGAGGACATTTATCGAACGATATCAACGGGGTTCAATGAAACTCCTATGGGATCATATTTAGAAAAACTTTCTGATGAAGACCGTTGGCACGTTTCCCATTATGTGAAAAGTCTGGCGAAAGACATGGCGTCGGATGTTGTCGTGAAGGTGAAGTTGTTTGAGGGTGAAGAATTACCTTCTGAACCACTGGATGAAAACTGGAGTAAATCGACTGCCGTAGAGATACCATTGGCAGGACAGATATTGGTGAGTCCGCGTCACTGGGCGCCTGCCATCGATGCCATTATGGTACGGGCGTTGTACAACAATAATGAAATCGTTTTTTTACTGGAATGGGATGATTCTACCAATAAACAAGAGGAGATTTTCAGAGATGCCGTTTCCCTGCAGTTTCCCACAAAAATACCAGAATCGTTGAAGAAACCGTATTTTGCCATGGGTGATTCAAGCGGTTCCGTGAATTTATGGAGTTGGAAGGCGCATTGGCAGGAAGGGTTTGGAGCGGTTATAGAGGCCTCTGAAACGGAGCCTGGGGTTGTAGGTGAATTGAATGCTAAGGGTATAAAGAATGTTGCGATGCAGCCACCGGAAAGTCAAAACGTTACTGGTAAAGGCGTATATCAGAATGGAAGGTGGAGGGTGGTTTTTAAGAGAACGTTGAACACAGAGGATCTCAAGGGGGACATTCAATTTGAGATCGGCAAGCTCATTCCTGTTGCTTTTGCTGTCTGGGATGGTTCGAATAGTGATGTGGGAGGAGAAAAATCAGTATCGTCCTGGTATTATATATCTCTTGAAAAGCCGGTACCGAAGACAGTTTTTGTTTATGTGCTGATAGCTCTTATTATGGGAGCAAGTGTTGAGATGTGGTTTATTGCCAGGTTACGCAGGTTTCCACCAAAATTGGAAGAATAAGAATAACATAATATGTTAAGGAGTTGTTGATGAGGTTAAGTTCTATCGTGAGCATACACAAAAGATGGTTAATAATAATATCCTTTTGCATATCTTTTGCATCGTGTCTTCATTTTTCATTCGGTCAGGAGAGAAAGATCGATAACATGTTTCTGGAGTTGGATAAAAAATACCGGATGCCTGAGCAATGGTCTGCCTTGCCCTTTGAGTTGGAGGACCCCTATAAGAGAATTAAGAACGGACCACCGTTGGTTAATATTGTTTATAAGGCAAACGTTGAATGGTTGTCCCGGTGGATTGCAAATCCTAAAAAAGTAGTGCCAAATGCGAAGATGCCTACCCTTGGTCTCGACTTTGATGAGATTCAGGCAGTTATCGTTTTCTTGAGCAGTATTGCTGAAAAGGACGTACCGCAGGTGGCCTGGGATGATTTTTTATTGAAAAAGGAAGATGATCTTTCTGAAGATGAATACGATAAGATGGACAAGGTGTACAACGCAGGTAAAGGAGTTTGGGGGCGTGCCCGCTGTACGATCTGTCATCCGATAAAAGGGGTTGGTGGAAATGTAGGTGTTGGTCCAGATTTGGGAGAAATTACAACTAAAATTAACAGGAATTGGTTGCACTCCTGGCTTGGAAACACGAAAGGCCATTTCCCTGATACTATGATGGCTCAGTATCGATTCACGGATTTAGACGTCAGAGGGCTCGTCGAGTTTGTTATGCGCGATACTCAATTTATCCCTGAAGAGAAGGACGAGGAATCTGTTGCTGATGCTGCTGAGCCAGAGATAAGAGTTTTAACGGAAAAAGAATTTACCGGTATGCGTAATGATACCGCACTTATTGAAAAGGGGCGAGGTATTGTTGAAAAGGCACGTTGTTTTGTCTGTCATGACATAAAAGGCATCCCTGAGTTAATGCCGGTAGTGGAAAGAAAACGTGATGGCTTGGCCGGATTTGAAAAGGTGTTGTATGATATCCGATGCCTGACGTGTCACCGCATACAAGACAAAGGAGGCACATATGCCCCAAACCTCACATTTGCCGGCAGTAAAATGAAGATGGACTGGGAGGGTGAATTTTTACAGTCACCTGATATTATCCGTCCATTGAGCCAGCAGATGCCGAAGTTCAATTTGGCTGAGAGTGAAGCAAAGACGGCGACTGAATTTATTGAAAAAAATCTGCTTTTTAAAGAACCTCTGCAAGATTTTTATAAAGAGGGCCCCCCGACTGCTGATATTATTGCTGCAGGAGAGAAGCTTTTCTATGAAAAGGGGTGTAATACCTGTCATGCAGAAAATATTACCAAGGGTGGCGGTGTCGTTGGTCCTAATCTTGCAACGGTTGGTGATCGGCTGCAGCCTGCGTATATTTTATATCATCTTAAAAATCCACAACAGGCAAACCCACAGGGGGTTGAGCCAAATTTTGGTTTATCGGATGAAGAAATGAAGCAATTAGTAGGTTTTTTGATGGACCATGTAAAGAAGAAAGAGGGTAAATGATGCGATATTTTGCGTGTTGGAAAAAGTTCGCTTTAAGCGCTATGCTTGTGTATGTTGTAACTGGTTGGTTTTCAACGGCAAACGGTATTGAAGTTTCTCCGAGGGATCAGTCCTTTTTACTGTCACCGAAAAAAACCTATGAATATTACTGTTCTCCTTGTCATGGTTTTAAAGGAAAAGGTGATGGTACCTTTTTCACTATTGATCTAAAGCCAAAGCCTAGAAACTTTACCGACACGGACTATATGAAAAAAAGGACGGACGATCAGCTTATTAAGTCGATTACTGACGGTTCAAAGTCTGTTGATAAATCGAATCTTTGTCCTCCGTGGGGAAAGACGCTTACCGATAAAAAGATTAAAGAGTTGGTTGTCTATATACGAGGACTTTCTGCGCAGGAAGTTGAAAGCCAGGTTTCTGCGGCAAAAAGCCACGTAGCGGTTGAGGAAAAAGAAAGTCCGGTAAAATCTATGATGCGCTGGGGTTTCATTGCGATCATTACCATTGCATTGGCGGGCGGTGCGATCTGTGAGTGGAAGAAACTGCGAAATGAAGCACCGAAGTGTTAGTCCTCTCTAAAAAAAATGCTATGTATAAAAAAATATTAATTGCTATTGACAATTCTTCACATTCCAACTTTTGCATCGATTTAGGCGTGGCCTTTTCTCAAAAGTATGGTTCTTCGTTGGTGGGATGTCACGTCTATGATGCGACATTGCATCAAAGAAGGTTCCGTGATATGGAAAAGGGATTGCCCCCACAGTATCAGGATGAAAGTGTATTGCAACGGCAACGTGACCTTCATAGTTCACTTATCAATTTGGGACTCAAGCTCATATCAGAATCTTATCTGGATGTATTTAAAAAAAAGTGTCTTGAAATGGCTGTCCCGCACGAGGAACTCCTGATAGAAGGAAAAAATTATTACGAAATTATTAAAGAAATTCAGGGAAACCAGTATGACTTGGTAATATTGGGGGCGCTTGGCCTGGCTGCGGTAAATAAACAGGTGATTGGCAGCGTTTGTGAACGTGTTGTCAGGCGTATTAAAACCGATGTCCTGGTAGCGAAGAATCGTTGTTTTGAAGGGAAGGTGGTGATTGCGGTGGATGGTAGCGTAGCTTCATTTGCCGGATTTGTCTCTGCTCTTCGTTTTGCAAAGGCTTTCAATATAAAACTTGTTGCGGTTTCTGTCTTTGATCCCCATTATCATCGCATAGCCTTTGAAAGTATTGCAAATGTACTTTCTCAGGAGGCTGGTCAAATTTTTAGATTTAAGGAGCAGGAAACCCTTCATGAGGAGATTATTGACAAGGGGCTGGCAAAGATATACCAGAACCATCTGGATCGTGCAAGCAGTATGGCAAGAGATGCTGGGGTTGAGCTTGACACCGTTCTTATGGATGGTAAACCCTATGATAAAATACTACAGTATCTCCGAAAGGAAAACTCGTCCACCGTTGTGCTTGGGCGTACCGGGATTCATAATACCAATGGATTAGATCTTGGTAGTACAACTGAGAATATTCTAAGACTGGCGCCATGCAACGTATTGCTTACGGGTGGGAATGCTGAAGGGCGTGGAACGGTATCGTCTGATTTTATGGAGTTCCATAGACCAGTAAATGAAAAAGAGTATATGCCTGTAACAAATACCATTGGGCATCAGAATAGCGAAGACAGTTTTGTCAGGGTAGGAAAAAGCGTTCAGAATGTTTCCGATAAACAGCAGTTATTAAAGCAGTCACCTGTTTGGACGCTGGAAGCGCAAATACAAACCGATCGGATTCCTTCTTTTATTAGAGGCGTAGTTAAGAAAAAAATCGAAGATTTTGCACGGGAAAAGGGTTATCAGGAAATAACAACTCAGATTGTAGACGAGGCAAAGGCGTTAATTATGGGTGACAATTCAATTCATAGTATCTGAAAAGCGGTATATGAACTACATGTATCTCCCGTCTTTTCCTCAAGCCAATATATCTTGGTGCCATCCTTTTGCGAATGGAAACTATATCCTGTTCGTATCCTGTATTTATCGACATTAACTTCTGTTTCGACGGTGCATTATCTCTTTCAAAAGCGAAATGCGCGTGCACTACAATCTATTATAATAAAATCTGAAAGTTATTGTAATATGCTGAAAATGGTAAAAGGGTGGCCGGTTCATTGGGAAGGAGGTCTTCGATTTTTTTAGATGGCAGTTTATTTTGTTTCATTGTATAATTTATAGGATTAGGTTTTTGTAACAAGAAATATTAATTAGGGAGGAGGGAAAATGAAGAAAACATATTCGTTTTTAAAGAGATATGGCGTAGCCCTCTTAAGCAGTGCTTTTCTTAGCACGGCATTATTTGCGGCTGATGAAGCGCCCGGGGTAAAAGGGGCAAGCGATGAGGAATTTATCCCGGCAAAAGAAGTGTTGACTATTAAATATGTAGATGTGGGTAAACCATATCATTTGGATGTTGAAACATTGCATGGTTTCTTTAATGATGCAAAGGGCGTTACTGTCCCGCTTCAAAAACAAGACAAGGCGTTTCCAAATGGTGGTGGCTCGGTGAATAATGCAGAGGTTAAGGCCATCCATGATGGTCTTACGGTCTATTTTAAGGTTTCCTGGAGCGATCCATCAAAAAATGCAAGGGCAATTGCGGTTCAGGAATTCAGGGATGCAGTAGCCTTAATGTTTCCTTTGGGAGCAGTGGAGATAACTCCAGCAGAACATTTTAGCCCGAGGATGGGAGATCGTGAGAAACCAACAAATCTCTGGCATTGGAAGGCAGACTGGGAGGCTGATTTGCAAGTAAAGGGCGAGTTGGAAGATGTGGAGGCACAGTACCCAAATATGCATGATGATTTTAACCTGAATCCATACAGCGCCTATTATCACCGGGAACTTATAACGAGTGTTGAAGTTTTGTCTGGAGGAAGGGCTGCAAACAATCTGCTCTCTCAGCCATGGAGGGGAAGGTCGGTAGAGGACTTAAACGCCGAGGGTTTCGGTACGTTGACCACCCAGGATCACCAGGACGTGAACGGATGTAGTAAATATGATGATGGGGTATGGACGGTGATTTTTTATCGTTCTTTAATTACCAATGACCCGCATGATGTGCAGTTTGTGCCTGGCGGTACGAGCTATTTTAACATGGCGGTATGGAATGGTGGAGAACAAGACAGGAATGGTCAAAAGAATATCTCTATCCAATGGCATCCGGTAACACTTGAACGAGTTGCCTGGCAATAGTTTAATCTGCTAGATTTAAAGTAAATAGGAGGATTGAAAAATGACATTAGTACACAACTGGCATTTAGGGAGAAGGATGGAGTATCCCTATTTTGAGTCCAGACCAAAACGTCAATTTGCGGCTGTATTTAATATTAACAGGTGTATTGCCTGCCAAACCTGTACTATGGCATGTAAAAGTGCCTGGACATACAACAAAGGACAGGAATACATGTGGTGGAACAACGTAGAGACCAAACCTTACGGTGGTTATCCGCAATCATGGGATGTTAAAACCCTTAAGTTGATTGATAATGGTGAAAATACCTGGTATACCGATGAAAAGGATGAGAAGTTATCTCCTTATGGTGTTTATGAAGGGGATACCATATTTGAAGCAGCCGCGAAGAAAAATATTAATCAGTGGGCAGTTGGGTATATTCCTGAAGATAAAGAATGGCGTGCCCCAAATTTTGGAGAAGATGTGGCAAAGAGCAACAAACCTGACGAATATTCTTCGTTACCGGAACATAGCCGTTGGTTCTTCTATATTCAGAGGTTGTGTAATCACTGCACGTATCCGGGTTGCCTCGCCGCCTGTCCCAGGAAGGCTATTTATAAAAGAAAAGAAGACGGGATCGTCCTGATAGATCAGAAACGGTGCAGGGGATACCGGAAATGCGTTGAGCAGTGCCCTTACAAAAAACCGATGTACCGTGGTTTAACAAGGGTAAGTGAGAAGTGTATTGCCTGTTACCCCAGAATTGAGGGACGTGATCCGTTAACCAAGGGTCGTCCGATGGAAACCAGGTGTATGGCTGCCTGTGTAGGACAAATTCGATTACAGGGGTTCCTGGATGAAAATCCAAAAAACCCTGTTACATGGTTAATCAAGCATGATAAATTAGCTTTGCCTCTTTATCCTCAATTTGGTACAGAGCCCAATATCTATTACATACCGCCGAGATGGGCGCCAAGGTCTTATTTAAGGCAGATGTTTGGTCCTGGAGTTGATGAAGCGATTGATAAATTTATGGTGCCTTCCCGGGAAAGATTGGCGGTTCTGTCTTTATTCAGGATGACTCAAACGATTATCTTTGAATACAAGATTGAGGAAGGGCCAAAGGTGTTTGAGACAACGATTCACGGTAAGAAGTTCGAGTTGTACAATGATACCGTTATTGGGCTTGGTGAGGATGGACAAGAGGTTGTAAGGACTACGGTGGAAGAGCCTGTCTACATCAGAGACCCGAAACATTACAATTCAATTTAGAACTGAGGTTGATTATGGAAGCCGATAGGAGTAGTCTTATAGATCAGGAAGCTGTATCCAAAGTAGATGGTTTGCTTACGCGAAGCGCTATGTATCAGGTTTTATCTGCCTGTTATCTCTATCCAACAGAGAAAAATTTATCAATGTTGAAATCGCCTGAAGTTCAGGAACATCTGAATTCGTTGGCGCTGTGTTATGAAGCTATAGACGATGGTGCTGAGTTAAAACGGTGTTTTCGTGAGGTTTTGACGGTATTTGCAGCGACATCTGTTGAAACCTTACAATCCGAATACCAGCGTACTGTTGGACACACGATGTCAAAAGAGTGCCCCTTGTACGAAACGCAATATGGCGCAGCCCATGTGTTTCAGCAAGTGCATGAATTAGGAGATATTCAGGGATTTTATCGGGCATTTGGGCTTGATATTTCAGAGATAGAGAAAGAGCGGTGCGATCATGTCAGTGTAGAGTTGGAGTTTATGCACTTTTTGTTGTACAAGCAAGCCTATGCCATAGAGAACCATGGTGATGAAAAGGCACAGATATGTGTGGATGCACAAAAGAAATTTCTGAAAGAGCATATAGGAAAATGGGTGCCACTCTTCTCAGTTCTCTTTGCCAGGAAGGCCGGGGAAGGATTTTATTCTGCGGTGAGTGTTTTAACGAAAGAGTTCCTGAGATTGGAGATGAAATTGATGGAGGTGAAGACTGAGATGTATAAGGAATCAGATCTCAATCAGGAGGCAGTGGCAGGAGCTTCAGATGAATGTCTGTCCTGCGCATCTTCTGAAGACTTCAGCGAGGAATGATATGAAGCTGGAATTTGATCCGAGTTTAATAGAGGAAGTAATTTTTAGTGAATTAAAGTCCAGGGAGGAAAAGGGGGATTTTACCTTGACTCTCGACTATCATTCCTGCATCGACCCGATATACGAAAATTTTCCCCTGGATGAAAGGCCTTCACAATTTAAAAAGATTGAGTGGGATTTCTTTCAGAAGCTTGGACTTCCGAAGTTAATAAAAGAAATTTTTGATGAATTTCCTGAGCTGGAAAAAAAGGCTTGTGGGGGGGCAATTGCAAAGGCAGCGAATAACTTTGATGAAGGTGCTTATCTTACAAAAGGGATGAATCAGGAGTCTGGACAAAAAAAAATTGTTGTTAAATTAATGCCAGACCGTTTCATGGAGATTCCGTATCTCAAAAAATTGGTAAGGCATGAATTAATGCATGCCTCAGATATGCTTAGTGAAACGTATGGCTATCGTGATGAACGCCTCGGTGGCAATCCTATGGAAGAAAGTATCGTCAAGGAACGATATTGTACTTTCTGGGATATCTATGTTGATAGCAGATTAATCAGAAAGGGAAAAGAAACCTTGTCTGATAAGGCAGGACGATATGCAGAGTTTGATGCCCTCTATAGAAAGATTCCTGATGAAGTGAAAATTGCTATCTTCGATGTCCTGTGGCAGGATGAGCATTTAACGCATGATAAGATACTGGGTTTGGCAAAAGATGTAAATGAATTAATAAAAATTTCTGAAGGATTGCCCATAAAGCATTCTCTGAAAAAGAAAAAAACCATCTTGCCTGGCGCTCAATGTCCGCTCTGCCAGTTTCGGACATATCAGTGGGCGGAAGGTATTGAACAAGATGCCTATCTTGTGAATGAAATACAAAAGGATTTCCCCGACTGGGAGCCGGAGGATGGCGTGTGTGGACAGTGTGTAGAGGCTTATAAAGTAAGGAAATCTGTTTGTTGATCTTCGACAATAAATTAGTTTAAAATTTTTATATACATGGTTTTACATTGAGAAAGGAGTAGGAAATATGAAACTTACCAGAAGAACTTTCCTACAAATGGCTGGTGCAACAGGTGCAACCTTTACCGTTGCCAACAAGGCAATGGCGTTCAGGCTCTTGAAACCTGCCGTGGAAGTAGGAAATCCCTTGGATGCTTATCCGGACCGTGCATGGGAAAGCGTCTATCGTGACCAGTACCGGTATGATCGGACGTTTACCTTTACCTGCTCGCCAAATGACACCCATGCCTGTAGGGTAAGGGCGTTCGTAAGAAATGAAGTGGTTATGAGGGTAGAGCAGAATTATGATCATCAGAATTATGGTGATCTGTACGGAAATAAGGCGACCAGGAACTGGAATCCAAGGATGTGTTTAAAAGGGTATACTTTCCATCGTAGGGTTTATGGTCCATATAGACTACGATATCCGCTTATTCGAAAGGGATGGAAACAATGGGCGGATGATGGATTTCCTGAACTGACACCGGAAAATAAATCAAAATATCTGTTTGATGCCAGGGGACAGGATGAACTCTTAAAGGCATCGTGGGATGATGCGTGGACGTATGCCGCGAAGGGAATTATCCATATCACCAAAAAATACAGTGGCGAAGAGGGCTCTAAGAAACTTATCGAGCAAGGGTATCCGAAAGAAATGGTGGATGCCATGAAGGGTGCTGGCACCAGAACGTTTAAGGGCCGTGGTGGTATGGGCCTGTTGGGAGTTATTGGAAAATACGGCATGTACAGATTCAATAACATGCTTTCCCTGGTTGATAGCCACAATAGGGGTGTAGGGCCTGACAAGGCATTAGGTGGAAGAAATTGGTCAAACTATACCTGGCACGGAGATCAGGCCCCTGGCCATCCATTTTCTCATGGATTACAGACCTCTGATGTCGATATGAACGATATTCGGTTTTCGAAGCTGGTTATCCAAACGGGGAAAAATCTCATTGAAAATAAGATGCCTGAGGCACACTGGCTGACCCAGGTTATGGAGAGAGGTGGAAAACTCGTTGTTATTACGCCTGAGTATAGTCCATCTGCCCAAAAGGCCGACTACTGGATACCGATCAAATGTAATACCGACACGGCGCTTTTCCTTGGTTTGACAAAGATATTAATGGATGAGAAGCTCTATGATGCAGATTATGTGAAGAAGTTTACCGATTTCCCTTTGCTCGTCAGGACGGATACCTTAAAAAGATTACAGGCAAAGGATGTCTTTCCCGATTACAAATTAGAAGACATTTCACATGGTGCCAGTTATAAGATTCATGGTTTACACGATGATCAGAGAGAAATCATCGGCGATTTTGTCGTGTGGGACGCAAAGACGAAAGGTCCAAAGCCGATTACCAGGGATGATGTTGGTGATAAGCTGACGGCAAAAGGGATTGATCCCGTTCTCGATGGCACATTCAAAGTTAAAACGATAGATGGCAAAGAGATTGAGGTTATGCCGCTCTTCGAGATGTATAAGATACATCTCAAAGATTATGATGTTGACAGCGTAGTTGAAATGACAAACTCTCCAAAAGAGTTAATCGTGAGATTAGCACACGATATTGCGACTATAAAACCAGTAGCGATTCACTATGGTGAGGGTATTAATCACTATTTCCATGCGACATTGATGAACAGATCGACATACTTGCCGTTAATGTTGACGGGTAATGTTGGTTATATGGGTTCGGGTTCACATACCTGGGCAGGAAATTACAAGGCTGGTAATTTCCAGTCTGCAAAATGGTGTGGTCCCGGATTCTATGGATGGGTGGCAGAGGATGTATTTAATCCTACCCTTGATCCAAATGCACCAGCAATGGATTTAAAGGTAAAGGGTCGTGCCTACGATGAAGAAGTTGCATACTGGAATCATAATGACAGGCCATTAATCGTAAATACACCGAAGTATGGACGCAAATGCTTTACTGGTAAGACACATATGCCAACGCCGACAAAAATCATGTGGTTTACCAACGTAAACCTGGTCAATAACGCCAAACATGTGTACCAGATGCTGAAGAATGTCAACCCCAATATTGAGCAGATCATGTCTACTGACATTGAGATGACGGGTTCCATCGAGTATGCAGACTTTGCATTCCCTGCTAATTCATGGATGGAGTTTGAGACACACGAGATTACCAGTTCCTGTTCAAATCCGTTCTACCAGATATGGAAGGGTGGTATCAGGCCTGTAAATGACTCCAAGGATGATGTGATGGTCATTGCCGGTATGGCCGCCAAACTGGGTGAATTGCTCAGAGATATGAGATTCAGGGACTTCTGGAAATTTGCTTTGGAAGGCAGGCCGGAGGTTTATATAAACAGATTGCTTGATGGTAGTACGACTGCGAAGGGATATACCTTCGATGATATTGTAGCAGGAAAATACGGTGAACCTGGTGTTGCCCTGCTAAATTACAGAACGTATCCAAGACAGCCATTCTGGGAACAGGTACACGAAAGTCTGCCATTCTATACGCCAACAGGGAGACTGCAGGCTTACAATGACGAATCAGAGATCATTGAGTATGGTGAAAACTTTATTGTACATCGTGAAGGGCCTGAGGCAACTCAGTACTTGCCAAATGTGATTGTCAGCACGAATCCGTATATCCGTCCGGATGATTACGGAGTTCCAGAGAGTGCAGAGCACTGGGACGAAAGAACGGTAAGGAATATTAAAAAATCCTGGGCTGAGACAAAGCAAACAAAGAACTTCCTGTGGGAAAAAGGGTACAAGTTCTTTTGTGTAACGCCAAAATCAAGGCATACGGTACATTCTCAATGGGCGGTGACTGACTGGAATTTTATCTGGAATAATAACTTTGGTGATCCATACAGAATGGACAAGAGAATGCCGGGTGTTGGTGAACATCAGATTAATATTAACCCGCAGGCAGCGAAAGATTTGGGCATTAATGACGGAGATTATGTTTATGTTGATGCCAATCCGGCTGACAGACCTTATGAAGGCTGGAAACCAAACGATCCCTTCTATAAGGTTTCGAGGCTTATGCTGAGGGCAAAGTATAATTCTTCTTATCCTTACGATGTAACGATGATTAAACATTCATCATGGATTGCAACGGAAAGAAGTGTGAAAGCCCACGAAACAAGGCCTGACGGCAGGGCGTTGTCTGCAGGTACCGGTTATCAATCAAGTTTCCGTTATGGTTCTCAGCAAAGTTTGACCAGGGATTGGTCGATGCCCATGCATCAGCTGGATAGTCTATTCCACAAGGCAAAGATCGGGATGAAATTTGTCTTTGGTTTTGAGGCAGATAACCATGGCATCAATACGGTTCCCAAGGAGACCTTGGTGAAGGTTACCAAGGCTGAGGATGGCGGTATTGGCGGTAAAGGATTGTGGGATCCGGCAAAAACCGGATATACAACCGGCAATGAGAATGACTTTATGAAGAAATACCTGAACGGTGAGTTGATAAAAGTGGAGAAGTCATAATACGTGTAATAAAAGCGAGCTAACAGATGGACAAGAAGCATTTGTTAGCTCGCTTGTTTTTAGGAAATTTTATTAAGGATGGGAGGAGACAAAGGGTTTATGAAAAAATATCTTATTTCTGGTATGCTTGCAATTACGTCGATAGCATTTTCGTCACATTCGTTGGTATGGGCGCAGGAAGAGGAAAAGAAGGTATTGACGCCTGAAGAGATGGCTGCAGCAGCAAAGAAGCTGGAAGAAGCGCAGCAAAAGCTAAAGAAAGTGGTCAAAAATTTGCCAAAAGAGGATAATGCGGGCTCTATTACCGGTGTTGTAACTTGCCAAAAGATGAGGAATAGTGCGGATGCCATTGTTTTTATTGAAAAAGTAGGGGATAATAAGTTTGCTCCTCCTACAGAGCATGCAATTGTTGATCAGCTTAATCTTACGTATGTACCTCGCGTTGTTGCCATGCAGAAAGGTACTACGGTGGATTTCCCGAACAGCGATGCTGTACGTCACAACGTATTTTCGCCTCCCACTGCTGCCTTGCAATTTAACCTCGGAACATACCCAACGGGCGTGGTAAAAGAGGTGCTTTTCGACGTCGTTGGTGAGACGCCTCTCCTTTGCAATGTACACAGTGAGATGGCAGGTTTTGCAGTCACCTTTGAGAATCCATATTTTGCTATTACCGATAAGGATGGGAACTATACGATTGAAGGCGTTCCGCCGGGGAAATATACGGTAAAGACATGGCACGAGAAACTTAAGGAGTTGTCACAGGAAGTTACCGTAGAGGCAGGAAAGGCTACCAAGGTAGATTTTGATCTGAAAAGAAGAAGATAGTTGTAAGATAACTATCTGTTGTCTTTGTAAGATAGATTTCTGTATTAAAATTCCAGTGAGGCGTTGAGTCTCACTGGAATTTTTTTATGTAATGCAACAAGAGAAATAATACCTTTTCAACGGCAATAGTCAAGGGGGAGCCCGTTTAGCTTGAAATTAACATTTGAAAAAATAGATGGATATCAATATAATTGATATTTCTGGAAACACGTATCGTATAGGAATTTTCGTTTTATTTAAACGGTTTTGTAGTAAGGTGGATTAAGCGAAACGAATCCACCAATATCAAAAAATGTTAAAGGTGTATACAGCGTAAAACCAACGCCATTATCCACCTTTAACCTGATGTTAAGAAATTTCAATCACTCCCTCCCATAGTCCCCACGTTTACGGGGAGAAAAGGGAGGGGAAGTCGCCAAAGACCTAATTCATTTGCGTGATGCCGTATCTCTTAATGCATCGGTTTTCTCTGAAATAATTATCTAACATATGATTCGACGACGAAAAACGCGGGTAGTTAATGTTGGCGGTGTACCGATAGGGGGAGATAATCCTGTTTCCGTGCAGACCATGACCAAGACCCACACCGAAGATATTGACGCCACGGTAAAACAAATTAAAGATTTGGAAGCGATCGGATGCCATATTGTTCGTGTGGCTGTGCCCACGATTGTTACCGCCAAGTGTCTCGGTGCTATTAAGAGACAGATACAGATTCCGCTGGTTGCCGACATCCATTTTGGGCATCACCTTGCTCTGGAGGCTATCGCCCAGGGGGTTGACAAGATACGAATTAATCCTGGAAACATGAAAGATAAAAAGAAACTGGAAGAAGTCGTTCTTACGGCGAAAGATAAGGGTATTCCTATTCGTATTGGAGTGAATTCAGGTTCTGTGCGTGGTGAGAATGACGAAGGTGTGGAGTTAACCACGTTGATGGTGAAAACAGTTTTGAGGTATTGCGATCACTTCGAATCGCTGGGGTTTAAAGAGATTGTATTATCACTGAAGGCTTCAGATGTGCCTGCAACACTGGATGCCTATAGGTCAATAGCAACCCAGTGTGATTATCCGCTGCATTTAGGGGTTACCGCAGCCGGTCCACCGAGTTTGGCAACAATAAAGTCTGCTATCGGTATTGGTGGTTTGCTCTCTGAAGGCATTGGCGATACCCTGAGGGTTTCTTACACCGGCGCATCTGAATTAGAGATGGCAACAATAAAGTCTGCTATCGGTATTGGTGGTTTGCTCTCTGAAGGCATTGGCGATACCCTGAGGGTTTCTTACACCGGCGCATCTGAATTAGAGATCAAGGCAGGATATGATATCCTTGAAGCGCTGGGACTTCACAAACGCCATGAAGCAGAACTCATTTCCTGCCCCACGTGTGGGCGATGTGAAATAGATTTAGTGGATATTGTAGAAAAGGTGCGGCAACGTTTGCCGGGCGATAAAAAGCATTTGCAGATCGCTATCATGGGATGTGTGGTGAACGGTCCAGGCGAAGCGCGGGAGGTTGATATTGGAATTGCAGGAGGCAAGGGGTTCGGATTCCTTTTTAAAAAGGGTGAAAAGGTGAGAAAGATACCGGAGGATCGCATGGTAGATGAACTTTTAGAAGAAATTGCCCACATGGCATAATGATGAAAAATATTGTCGTCCTCGGCTCTACAGGCTCAATTGGTAAAAACACCTTAGAAGTCGTCAGAAATCTTAAGGATACATTTCAGGTTATCGGTTTGTCTTCAAATTCCCGGTGGGAATTGCTTGCGGAGCAGATCGAAGAATTCAAGCCCAGGTATGTCGCCCTAAATGATTGCGAATTGGTCAGGAAGTTACAGCGTCGTTTTCAGGGCAGTCATCTGGAAATCCTTACCGGAAACAATTGTTTACAGGAAATTGTTTTAAACTGCGATACGGATATCGTGCTTTCTGCCGTCGTGGGTGCTGTAGGATTACCTGCGGCCATTGCCACCATTGAACGGGGAAAAACCCTCGCCCTGGCGAACAAAGAGGCTCTGGTTATGGCCGGGCATATGGTGATGTCCCTGGCCAAAAAGGATCAGATCCTGCCGGTAGACAGCGAGCATAGCGCGATATTTCAGTCTCTTCGTTCCGGCAGATCATGTGAGGTTAAGCGGGTTATTATTACCGCATCAGGAGGGCCATTTTACGATTACCCTGCCGATAAACTTCCCGAGGTAAAGCCTGCACAGGCACTGAAGCATCCTACGTGGCAGATGGGACAGAAGATCACTATCGATTCCGCCACATTAATGAATAAGGCGTTGGAGATTATCGAAGCAAAATGGCTCTTTGGCCTCACTGCGGAAAAGATCGATGTCGTTATTCATCCACAATCAATTATCCATTCAATGGTGGAATTTTGTGATGGATCAGTGATTGCCCAGATGGGATTGCCAGATATGAAGGTGCCAATCCAGTATGCCTTAACCTATCCCGAAAGAAGCCCTCTCGGTGTACGGTCGTTCGATTTGCCGGCGTTGGGAAGCCTGACTTTCAGGAAACCCGATGCTGAAAAATTTCCTGCCTTGCGTCTTGGTTATCAGGCAGCCCGGGAAGGCGGTACGACGGGGGCAACACTGAATGCTGCTAATGAAGTGGCAGTGCAAGCGTTCCTGGATGGTCAAATTAAATTTACAGAGATTGCCGTGTATGTGGAAAAGGTGATAAACCACCATCACTTTATAAAAAATCCTTGCCTTGAGGAGATATTGGCGGCAGATGCCTGGGCAAGACAGGAGATGAAAAAATGCCTTATCTAAATGTATCAACCAATGTTATTCTGGTTATTGTGGGTATCGGTCTGCTTATCTTTGTCCATGAACTGGGCCACTTTCTCATGGCAAAAAAGATCGGGGTCAGGGTATTGGCCTTTTCGCTGGGCTTTGGCCCTGCGATATTTAAAAAACAGTGGGGAGAAACCGAATACCGGCTCTCGCTTTTTCCGCTGGGCGGCTATGTCAAGCTTGCAGGTGAAGGGCCAGAAGAAGAAAAGACGGGTTCTTCCTGGGAGTTTTCAGCGAAGAGCGTTGGACAACGCGCCTCTGTGCTTGTAGCCGGGGTTGCATTAAATGCTGTCCTGGCCTTTCTTGCCTTTGTCGTTGCCTTCCGGATTGGGGTGCCTTTTATTACTCCTGAGATAGGCCAGGTAGCGCCTGGTTGGCCAGCCTGGGATGCGGGAATTCAACGCGGGGACAAGATTGTTGCGATTGACGGAAGCAAAGACCCGGATTTTGAAGACCTTTTTACGATTGTTGCCCTGAGCGATCCTTCTACCGGGGTTAATCTTGATATTGAACGGGACGGTAAGACGTTTGATGTCAAAGTCACGCCCAAGTACGATGCCGAGCATGGTATCCAGCGCATTGGTATTATGCCTGCCACCAGCCTGGAGATTGATAAGATATTTGCCTTTGAAAATAATTATTCCCCCGCCAGAGATGCTGGCATTCAAGTCAAAGACGTCATCGTTGCCGTCAATGGTAAACAGATTGCTACCGAGGATGAATTTCGTGAGGTTGAGGTGACAAGCCCGGGAAAAGAGATTGCGCTTACGGTGCTGCGCGGCAATGAGGAAAAGGAGATCAAGGTAGTTCCTTTTCAATCTACCCGCTGGATGCTTGGTCTCTCCTGTGCAACCGCTATATTAGACGGCGTGAAAAATAACAGCCTTGCAAACAAGGCTGGTTTCCGGAAAGGTGATGAGATCGTCGAAGTGAATGCAAAACCGGTGACGGGTTTTTCTGATGTCAGGAATCTGATTATGAACGCCGAAGAAGAAACCATTGTCTTTACGGTGAAAAAGAATGAAACGGTAACCCTGATTTCTGTGCCCCTTGGTGATGAGAAGGCGAAAGAAGAATTCCTGGATGGACTTGCTCCTTTCTATGGATTGAAAGTGGATTCTGTTGTGGATGGGTATCCGGCGCAAAAGATTGGATTACAACCTGGCGACAGGATACTTTCTCTGAATGAGAAGGAGATAAAAGATTGGAGTTCCCTCCTGCAGCAGGTAATGATGAGCCAGGGAAAACCCATGGTGATTGAGTGGATACGGGGCACTGAGCGGTTTGTGTCTCCTATTGAACCACAAAAGGATGAAAAGACTGCTGTGAGCACGATCGGGGTGAAATTCAGGGAAAAAACGGTGATAAGACAGTATGGCCTGTTTGGTTCGTGCGTCGTGGGTACGAAAAAAGCAATTATTAATGTCCAGAGATTATATCTGACGATAAAGGGATTTTTCTCACAGCGGCTTTCAACAAAAAATGTGGGTGGATTTATCCTTATTGCACAAGCTTCTTATGAATCGGCAAAGGTGGGTTTTGGAAAGTTAGTATATTTTCTGGGCATCTTGAGCCTTCAGCTTGCGCTCTTGAATATTTTGCCTGTTCCCGTGCTCGATGGCGGCCATCTGTTATTTTTAGCGATCGAAAAAATCAAGGGTTCCCCGGTGAGCCAAAGGACACTCTCGATTGCTCAATACATAGGTTTTGGTCTCATTATTACCCTGGTAATCTATGCCACGCGGAACGACATAATGCGATTGTTAACGCTTTAATTTATAACCTTGGAATCTGTCGTTGTATGTGCGTATGGCAGAACTAATCGATATTACCATTCCAGGGCTGAAAAAAAGTTACCCGCTCAAAGACATTACCATTATCGGCCGGGCATCCACCACAGATATCAAACTCGACGATCTTATGGTGTCCCGGCACCACGCCAGGGTCAGCAAGTGGAATGAAGGGTATATGGTGGAGGATCTGGGCAGTCTGAATGGTGTCTTTCTCAATGATGAACGAATAACCTCCTCTCAGCCACTTCCTGATAACAGCAAAATCTGCATCGGTCCGCATACCCTGATCTTCCGGAGTGCTGAATCCTCAGATCCCGCAAGTGTTGTGCCTCCATCCGTTGAGTATACCCAAATTGTCGTGGCTGCTAAGGATCAGTTGCCAGTTGAGATTGCAGATGAGAATAGTTGCGAGACTGCTGGTAAAGAGGCGTTTGAGAAATTACAGAAGAACCTAAAGGTCTTTCAGGAAATTTCAAGGGCGATTGGTAATATTTTTGATATTAATGCATTGCTCAAAGAGATCATAAAGATCGTTTTTTCCATATTCCCTCATGCTGAACGATGTTTTGTTGCCTTGCAAGACCATGGAAGTGACACCCTTGCAATCCGGACGATTCAAACAAAAGACCCAGCCCTTGCTGGGCAGGAATGCATCCTGAGCCAAACTCTTGCTCGTCGCGCAATTGACGAGCGGCGGTCATTGCTCATCATGAATACCCAAATGGACTCCACGGTCAGCATGAGCATCAAGATTATTGGAGCGAATTCCATCCTGTGCGCTCCTCTCCTGAGTCCTCAAAGAACGTTGGGTATATTACAGATCGAGAGCAGGAGCAATACCTATGAATTTTCCAAGACGGATCTGGATCTTTTTACGGGTGTCGCCTCGCAGGTGGCGCTGTTGATCTATAACGCCGAACTGCTTGATGATCTCAAAATGGCAAAGGAACGTATCGAGTATGAAAATAAAAATCTCAAGAAGCAGCAAAAAGTTCACTCATCACTCAGCGATATTGTTGGTGCCAGTGCAAAGATCAAAGAAACGCTGGAATATGTTAGAAAGGTCAGTAAATCTCCTTACAGCGTGCTTATTACAGGAGAAAGCGGAACGGGCAAAGAACTTATTGCCAAGGCCATCCATTATGCTAGTGCAAGAGCTGACCTGCCTTTCGTGGTTTTAAATTGCGCTGCGATTCCACAGGATTTGCTTGAAAGCGAACTCTTTGGCTATGAAAAGGGTGCGTTTACGGGTGCGTTGCAAACAAAGCAAGGGCTTTTCGAGGTTGCAGACAAAGGGACGATATTTCTTGATGAAATCGGGGAAATGCCTGCCCATACCCAGGCAAAACTTCTGAGGGTGTTACAGGAGAAGGAACTGCAACGTTTGGGAGGAACCAGGATAGTGAAGATCGACGTGCGTATCCTTGCTGCGACCAACAAAGATTTGAAGGCTGCCATTGCCAGCGGTGAGTTTCGGGAAGACCTCTTTTACCGGTTAAACGTTGTGCCGGTCCACGTACCTCCGCTTCGTGAACGGAAAGAAGACATTCCTTTGCTGATAACGCATTTTTTGGCGTCGAGTTGTGCTGATGTTGGGAAGCGTATCAAGGGGTTTACCGCTGAAGCAATGACCAGTTTTATAAATTATACCTGGCCCGGTAACGTGAGAGAATTAAGAAATGTCATTGAGCGGATTGTTACCCTTGCTCCTGGTGATAGCGTGATCGGTGTTGAGATGCTGCCGAATGAGGTGTGTAATCGATCCGCGGTACGGTTGCAAAAATATAAATCCGCAGGAACCCTGTATGAAGCTCAAAAACAGTTAGAAATTGAGATGATTACTGACGCTCTGAAATCAGCGGAAGGCAATAAGTCTAAGGCAGCAACACTGCTGGGCATCAGCCGGAAGGTGCTCTATGAAAAGATAGAAAACTATAAGATCTTATAATAATTCAGCGTATAGGGATCTCAAAATTATGGTTGCAGAGCGACAAGCCTTGTCGCTTTACATGGAAAAGCAGTACGCCGGATATCGAACAAGGAATGCTGAATGATGAAGTGTTTTACTTCACTATTCGATATTCCTTGTTCTACGGTTCGGTGTTTTCTTTAAATAAATCGCGAAGACCTGATTAACGTTAAGGAATTTCAAGCACCCCTTTATTATGAATACGAGTTCTCACCATTAATCGTGAGTTGATTCACCAATCATCGCAGGTGCGCCATGGTTTAAAAATGTTTATAGACATTCAGATCACGAGACTGATGAAATCCCTGATTCTGCCAATCCACCCCCTTGATCCCCCCGCCGGCGGAGGACACACCCGCGCTATGCACTCCGATTTATTCTGGTTAGGTTTTTCATAAAGTCATAAGGAAAATTCGATCCATGGATTCAGGGATGTATTTTCCTGTGTACCTTTTCTATGCACTCATGCCAACGGTGCCCGTTCAATTGATATATATTTGGTGAGTCTTACAGGAAATTATCTTCGTTGTCTGCTCAGCTCATAGAAATATCATGAACTTCCCTCCGTAACTGACTATTTGGGATAAGAACCAAAACGTTAAAGAACCTGCTTGTTTTTTTTCCCCCTGTTATTATATTATACCAGTCCCGCCTTGTGACTTACATGATTTTTTAGAAGGAGCAATTGAGATATGAAGAAAATCATTTCTTTTGATCTGGATGGAAGCCCGGTATACATTGAAGTTGAAGAGGTTCAGGAAACGAGCGCTGGTTTTCAGCGTGCTGGCCGTGATAATGAAGAAAAAGAAAAATCAGAAAATCGTTTCACGGATGCAATAGCAAAAGTAAAACCTGCCGCAGAAGCCGTGTTAAAAATATTTCAGGAAATGCATACACCGGATGAAATCGGCCTCGATTTTGGCATAAAGTTTAACGCAAAGGCGGGTGCTGTGTTTGCTTCTGTTGACAGCGAGGCAACCTTTAAAGTCTCTCTGAAGTGGAAAAACAAGAAAGAGGGCTAACCGATGTCTGGCTCAGAAAGAGAAAGATTCATTGTGCGCATTCTGGATCTGAACAACAACCCCGTTGGCGCCGGGTTTCTGATCTCTCCCCGTCACGTTCTCACGTGTTCACATGTCAGCTCAAAATTTGGGAAAAAGATAACTCTTGATTTTCGCTTGATATCAAAAGAAATGGGTCATCGTGGAAATGAGTGGGTAAAATTTAGAAAAAAAAGGTTGCTTTGAGGCATAAAAGAAGGTGAAAAAGGGGTTGAAGGGAAAGGGTCGTTCGTTTATCAAAGGGCACAAGTATGCCTTGTTGTCAAATTGGGAAAACCTCACGTTAGACGGGAGGGATGCGCTCAAGAAGCTGTTCGAGGCAAATAAACGGCTCAATATCGCTTATATACCCAGAGAGTCTTTTGGGCAGCTATGGAGTTACCAGTCGGAGGGGTGGGCAAGACGGTTTTTCAAAAACTGGAAAAGGTCTTTAAAGTGGCAGAGGCTGAAACCCTGTGAGAAATTTGCTGAGCTGATAGAAAGGCACTGGAATGGAATTGCTGCATACAGTAACCCAGAGAACAATGTTTCTTCAGGTTTTTTCGAGGGACTGAATAACAAAATCCGAGTTATACAAAGACGGGTTTATGGCCTGAGAGACGAACAATATCTTCGCTTAAAAATTCTGACGTGTATGCTTCCGGAGATATAAAAATGCAAATTTTACCCACTCGTTTCCACGATGACCCAAACTTTTTTTGTAAGTTTTCTTTGTGTCCTTTGTGTAATGTTTAGTGTGTTTTGTGATTAAACGTTTTTTTGTAAGGAGATACCAGATGAATACCTGCAACAAAATTCAAATTCCTGGAGAGAGGGGGAGATATGAATAAAAAAGCATATTTTTCAGTAGCAGGGATAATTCTTTTTTCCTTGATGGTGTGCAATTTTGGATACACAGGTTCTGAAAAAGGCAACAGGAGTACTACTGGTAATCTCTTTTTTGACGAGAACGGAAAATTATCTATCCTTCATTCCAATGACCAGAGTGCCCAGCCAGGTAAGAACTTAACTTCCAAGGCTTCAGAAGAATGCATCAATATTACAGGAGATTGGACGGGGATCGTTTTTGAAAGCGGTTATGAGATCACCTTTAAATTGCATCAGGAGGGTTGTAGTGTTTCCGGGAAACTTCATAGTCCCGATTCCTGTCCGGGAAAATGTGACAAGTCCGATTTCGCATTACAGGGTGACGTACAGGGGAATAATTTTACCTTTACAATACCCAAAGATACGTATGTTAAATGTAAGAATTGCAAAACCATTTGCGTTGGTACCGATTATGGTGATTTCCTGGTTAACGGAAACAAAATGGATGGCACCCTTGACGTTGAAGACTGTGAATTCGGAGGATTTTATAAAGTTACGGTTAGTCTGGCACTGGTGGGATTTGGTAGGATTTCCGGTGATGTTGCCGACACCGAAGGTAACCCTGTAAAAACTGCCAAAGTAAGCCTCAAAGGGCGAAAGAAAAAGGGGGTAAAGAAAACCACTTCTGACGAAAAAGGATCGTTTGTATTTACTGATTTGAAGGCAGATACTTATACAGTAAAAGTACGAAAGAAAGGTTATGTGGAATCAACGGAAAAAAGATTTCTCCTGGAAGGTGACTCTATCGGCATGAAAATTGAGTTAAAAAAGAAATAACCATTTCTAAGATTAAAATGATAGAAATTAAAGAAAAATTCAAACCGCAACAACAGAGGGTATGAATGAGAAATCCGGGAGAAGTCCACCGAAGAGGTTGAAAGGGAAAGGCATGTTTTCATGGTTAAACCATCCCGCTTTAGTCAGAAAACCTTGATTTCACATCGTATTTTACTTGCGCCGGCGCGCTTCGTAATCTGTGCCGTCAATATCTGTAATCTTCATATGATTACGATCTACAAATTCATACCACATGCTGGTAATTTCGCCCGACTCATCGCACATCATGATTTGACCGCTGGAAGCATTTGATCCGCCCTGTGACCTATTCCTTTTCTGCTGAACAGCTACTTTTCCCCGGAACGACAAGCCTTCACTTTGGGATACGATCGTGAAATTGGCGTTTGACTCTATGGTCAGGGTCTTCTTCAAAGGCAGGAATTTATTGTCAGGAGACATCTCCCAGACGCCAACTAACTCCGGAACTACTTTTGCCTGAGATGCAAAATGCTGTAATACCACCTGCTGACGTTTACGTTGCTGCTGATTTTGAATATCCGCATAATGGCGTTGTTCCGGACTCATACCGGCGTACGGTTCCTGTCCCCGCACCTGCTGCTGTCCCGGTGAATGAGTCCGTGCAATGGCCATATTGAGCTGATTGAGATCGTTGCGGAGGTGTTCGGGAATCGTTCTCCCTATTTCGTAAAGGGCACGACTAGCGCCTTCCGTATCACCTTTAGCCAAAAGGGACTGCGCCAGGTAAAACGATGCCTCTGATGCCGGAGCCCCGGCTAGTCCGCTAAAATTCGTGTCGCCCTGCGCATTCCCTACCATAGGAATACCAGCCATACGTTGCGGACCCAAACGGGCCGCGTCCGAGAACTGCTGTATAGCTTCGTCCTGTCTGCCCATGGATGCAAGGAGCTTGCCGGCATTCAGGTGCGCTTCGGCTATTAACGTGGCTGCATTTACCGGGGCAATCGTCACAGCGCCTTTCTCCGGTTGTTGATCCGGCAGCATGGCGGTGAACATTTGCCAGGACTCCCAACCCAGGAGCATCCTCGGTTCATACCTGAGAGATGCAAGGTACTGATCAAGCCCCTCCTTCTGCTTTCCCGCCTGTTCCAGGAGATGCGCAAGATGGAAATAAGACTGGATGGCAAGCCCGAAATCAAGGGGATCGCGAGTCATGAACGTTCCGCCCTTCATCGAAGGCTCATCGAGGCTAAGACGCGCCTCTTCCAGCGCCAGTGCAACCTGAAAAGCGGAGATTGCCTCTTTGGTCTTGCCTTCCTCCTCATAAGTCACCCCAAAATAAGCGGGATTCCTGGCGTCAGCCGGATCAAGCTGGCGGGCAGCCGCAAGCCTGCCCTTTGCTCCCTGCCAGGCTGTTTTGGTAATCTGGTCCCAGGCCAGACGAAGCATGGGCGCAGCGGTGGTGTGGATCAACTTACGGGCAATGGCCTGCTGCTCTTCTGCCTTCACCCCTTGGCCAGTCTTTGCATACAGATCAACTAAGGCATCCTGGGCTTCAAGGGATTCAGGATACAGCTTAACAGCATCTATGAGCGTTTGCTGTGCATCGTCATAGTGACCCGACCATATATGGAGGTCGGCCTGGATGAGGTATCTGTCCACCGTGCCCCTGGCAGCTTTGATAGCCGCCTCCATGGCGGAACGCGCCTTCTCGCGTAACCCGGCAGCCGCAGAGTCGAGTTGATTAGCCCGCTCCAGATCGGCAGAGGAAGGCGGATAACACGTTGTCGTTGTAACTTCATAGATACCGTCGTATCGCGTTTCCGTAGAGGTAGAGCTTGTGCACTCTGTCTGTCTGAGGCTCGATGCCTCAGCAGAATACTGATTTGCCCTCATGGAACGAAATTTCGCATAGAGGCGCAGCGCATCAGGATCATTGCCCGACAACGCCAATGCCTGATCTGCAATTTGTTCAGCCTCGTCGTAACGCTTGAGCAGACTCAATGCAATGGCCTTCTGAATCATCGCTTTTACGTGTTTCGGGTTAAGCGTCAAAGCGCGTTCGAGGATTTCTATCGCCCGAAGCCGTTCTTTTTCCTTCGACTCCTGCCAGCGGTAGTAGATCAACCCCCGTCTGGGCTCGACGGATTCCCCCCGGTTGTCAGATTCAGCAAGCATATATTCGGCCAGATTGACCAGATTGTCGGGATTCTTTGGACGGGCGCGCACGGCATCTTCGAGGATGCGGAGTTTATCCTGATACGTCTCATCATAGCGCAGACGTTGCTCTCCCATGGCCTTTTGAACCTTGACGGCAAGGTTCATGAGCTGATCCAATGAAGAACCAGCTTGTGCTGCCTGCTCCAGCGCGGTCAAAAGTTTATCAGGAGAGCCGTCGACTTTTTGTTTTTTCAGTTCATCTTCAACAAGGGGACGGGTTTTTTTCGTGGCTGCAGCATCCAGTTTGGATGCAATGTCCAGATCGGCACGGGCTCTCTTTGCATCTCCCCATCGTGCAGCCGCCATGGCCCGGCCGAGGTAGGCAGCGGCAAAGTCAGTGCGGCCCGTGAGGGCAATGGTAAATTCACGACGGGCGGTAGCAGGACGACCAAGGGAAAGCCAGCTATCCGCAGAAATATACAGCAAATCCGGATCAGACGGGTAAGCTGCACGGGCAAACTCAATTTCCCGCAAGGCCGCATCAAAATGTCTAGCCTCGTGCAATTGTTTCGCACGGGCGAAATGCGCAGGCGCAAGGTCAGGCCGTTTTAAAAAACGTTTCGCAAACCAGCGCCCCGCTTTTACCATGTTCTCGCGAACGGGACCCGTTTTCATGTTGCCTCCGCTCTGCCTGGTTTTTCCATAAGAACCAGCCATCTCATAATAGATAAACGACGCATAGGCCGTTGGGTAGTCATCCCGCCCCTGAATCATGTGTCCGGGAATTGAAACAAAGCTGTACTCTTGCACCTGCGGCGAATCCGCAGATACTCCTTCTCTGCCCTGAAGGCTCCGGGGACCAGAAATACCATGTTCCGGAGATGCAATGCCGCTCATTGCCTCTGCAACATACGTCCAGAGTTCCGCCTCGCGTCCCTTTCCGCCAAGACGCTGGAATCGTTCAAAATCTTTTTTTGCCGGTTGAAATTGTTCGGCAAGGGTCTCAGCAACTCCCCGCGCAAGCACAAAGGCGGGATCGTCTCCACTGGCCTCAAGCGCCCGTGAGAACGCAGCTACGGCTTCAGGAAATTGACCCTGGGTCAGAGCATCCAGTCCTTCAAGGTAGGCCATGAGCCCGGGAGTAATCCCGACGGGAGCCGGGGCAGCCTGAATTTTTAACGGTAATAGACCGAAGCAGATACATACCAGCATGATTCTTGCGAACGTGGTGGGCATGGCACATCTCCTTTAAACGATGAAATTTCTATTGCAAAGGTACCTTACAATAAGCTAATGTGTCATTGCATGAAATATCTTTTTTTATAATATATCGTTGTCAATTGACAATTAGCAACAGAAATTTTACCGACTGCCAGATGCGTACTCTTTACTGTTTACTGCACAATGTCACTGAACATCCCGAATCTGGAAAGAAATAAACCCTTGGCACCGTTCACAACGTATAAAATCGGGGGATTATCCGATTTTTTCGTTGAAGTCCATACCATTGATGCATTGATACATGCATTATTTGAGGTGCGTCGTAATGCCATGCCTTTTTTTTTGCTTGGTTGTGGGGCTAATATTTTAATTACTGATAAAGGGTTTCGGGGTTTGGTTGTTCGTAATGCGGCGAATAAGGTCACTTTCTCCGAATGTGAGAAGGTGGTTGCCGAAAGTGGTGCAATTGTTGCCGATATTATAGGGCAATGTTGTAGCCGTGGTTTATCCGGTTTCGAACACTTTGTCGGTATTCCGAGTACGGTTGGCGGTGCCATGTGGCAAAATTTGCATTTTTTGTCACCCGATAGAAAGCGGACGGTATTTATTGAGTCAATAGTTCAGACCAGCCGTATTCTTACAGAAGAAGGGCGGTGTCGTACCGTTGGGGTCGATTACTTTCAGTTTGACTACGATACGAGTATCTTACAGAAGCGAAAAGACATTGTCCTCGACGTGACCTTTCAGTTGAGCGCAAAGCAAAAAGAGGAAATCCGGGCTATTATGGATGCAAACATGGCATGGCGTAATGCCAGGCAGCCGCAATTAGAGGAATATCCCAGTTGTGGGTCGGTATTTAAAAAAATTAAGGATGTAGGTGCCGGAAGATTGATTGAACAGGCCGGCCTTAAGGGTACCTGTATTGGGGGAGCTGAAGTGTCGAAAAAGCACGCAAATTTTATCGTTAATAAAGGTAAGGCGACAGCCCATGATGTTTTACAGTTAATCCAGTATGTGCAAACGGAGGTTAAACGGAAATTGGGATATGACTTGGAAACGGAGATTACCGTTGTTGGAGAGCTGTAGGCGGAAAGTGGTGATGTTGTAACGTTGAGAACGTTGTGAAAAGAGAGGATGAGAAGTTGGTATATTCCCACCAACCTCCCATCCTCTAAGATGCCATATGCTGTATTCGTGTTGTGGATTTCCTGACTAACCCATCCGGAGATCCAGGATTACTATGTTAGCCAACCTTTACAGAAATCTGTTTCGGTTTTACTTCTTCCTTCTTTTGCATGGTAATCTCTAGCACGCCGTTTTTGCATTCTGCCGTTACTTTGTTTGTATCTACTGAGGCAGGAAGGTCAACGACACGCGAAAAACTTCCGTACCGCCTTTCCATGCGGTAATAGTTTTTCCCCTTCTCCTCTTTTTCTTCCTTTTTTTCCCCTTTAATGATCAGGGTTTCGCCCTGGATCGAAATGTCTATCTCCTTTGGATCCAGGCCGGGAATTTCTGCCTTTACCGTGACTTTATCGGCCGTCTCCGACAGATCTAACGGAGGTGCCCAGGTGCCAGCTACTGCAAAATCAGATAACTCCCCACCCTTGAAAAACCGGTCGAACATCCGGTTCATTTCCTCCTGCATAGAAGAAACGGTTGGCAATTGCGCCCATTTAATCAAATCCTTAGCCATAATAAACTCCTTTCAAAAATAAATTTATAGATGATAAACAATACATTTGCATAAAGATATTAACAAATACTATGCCATGTTTGGTATTGTTATAAATATATTTTGTAACATACCTTTGTAATGATAGTTACGTAATTTTGTAAAATCAATCTTTCAGGAAACTGCTGCTGCCATTATGGCGGTATAACATTACAACATGACAGTAATAAAGGTCATAATGATAAACAATTTTTAATTTTCTTGAATTTTTTATGTAAAGTTTGTTACTATATTTCACTATGGAAATAAACAGAAATACTATCATTAAAGACCTCATAGAGACGCATCCGGAGACTCTTGCGGTATTCAAAAAGTATAATCTTGTAATTGCAGGTGGAGTTCGTGGGCCGAATGAACCCATTGCCTTTTTTGCCAAGGCCCATGAGGTTAATTATGACATTCTTGTGCAGGAGCTAAACGAGGCAATTGCAAAAGGGGGCGGGGAGCCAGTTGAAATACCGGCGTTGGAAGAAGACAAGGTCTATGAAAGATTCGTTAAAACAGCAATCATTTTAACACTCACGGTCGGGGTGACGTTTGGCGCAGCCGTCCTGAGTTACGTTGCCGTTAAGCTGGATTTCAATTCCATTTATTATGCACTGATTCAGGCGCATGGTCATGCACAGCTCTTTGGTTGGGTTGGTCTTTGCATCATGGGATTCGCTTTATACATCATACCGAGAGTAAAAAATACCGAGCTCAAACACAGGAACCTGGTAAGTACCTGTTATGGTTTTATTATCGTTGGTTTAGTTCTCAGGATTATTTTACAATCAACACCTTTTTCTGCCCTCAGATTCTTGTTGCTCACCTCCGCTTTTTTAGAGATGATTTCGGTTTGCCTCTTTGCATTTATCATCTTGCGGACCATATTGGCCAGCAAAGAAAAGGTGGGCATCTTTGATAAGTTTTTTCAGGCGGGTATTATCTGGTTGCTTATCTCCATATGCATCAATTGTGGAATGATCATATACCTTTATAAACACGGTATCTACGAGATACCCAAGTTCGTTTTTAGTCCGTTTGTGCATCTCTATCTGTTTGGTTTTGTGTTCATGTTTATCTTTGCCATCAATGTGAGGACCGTTTTTGCCTTTCTTGATATCAAACCAGTCAGGGAAAAAGCTGTCAATATCACCTTTTGGGTATTGAACGCATCTGTTCCGGTTTATTTTGTTGCCCATCTGTTTGCACATCATTCTACCATAGCGCTCAGGGTTACACAAGGTATTGTATTTCCTATAGCCTTCGCTCTGATTTCATTCATATATGGATTACGTATCTTTGAAAGATCGACAAAGGAGCTTCAGGATGTCGTTATGGACCGGAGTTATGCCAAGACCATTCGTACGGCGTATCTCTGGCTCATTGTCACCATGGTTATTTTGGTTATTATTCCGTTTCTCGGACAAGATTCTGATATACAGCGAAGATTTCATGGATCGCTCAATCATGCCGTTACGGTTGGCTTTATTACGATGATGATTATCGGCTATGCATCGAAGATGATTCCTACCTTTAAAGGGATTGATATGTACAGCCTGAAGTTGTCAAACTTGACCTTTATCCTGCTCAATACTGGTTGTTTCCTCAGGGTATTTTCGCAGACCCTGGTGGGGATTAACGAAAAGCCTTTATTTTATGCGGTTATGGGATCATCCGGCTGGTTTGAAGTAGCAGCGATAGGCATCTTTGGTTATAATCTGTGGAAAACCATGAATACCACACAGGAGGTAAAATCACCGATAGCCGGGAAACTAACTGAGGTCACAAAGGACACGAAGGTCTTTGATATCGTGGAGCAATACCCGGAAACCCTTCAAATATTTCTCGACTTTGGTTTTAGTCAGATGGCAAATCCCGTTATGCGTAATACCATGGGCCGTGTTGCAAGTGTAGAAATGGCTACCAAGATGCATAATGTGGATAGCGAAAAGTTCCTTCAAGCCCTTAATGATAAGATTCGTTCGAAAAAATAACTACTTTCACGGGTGTATTTTATAGGGTCGTGCACCCTTTTTAACGGATGCACGACTCATACAGACAATTCCTGACCGATTCCTGACTAAAACTTGAAAAAGGTAATTGAGTGTCAGCGCTTGGTAATGTCTGCTATTTTTGGTACCATTTCCCATTTTGATCCTGCAACCAGTCACCATGCCTTGCCTGATTCGTAATCTGCAGTGCCCTGCGTTGGCCCACTTGTTCAGGGGTTGCCCCTTCTTTTTGTGCAATTGCTTCATAAACCTTTCTTCTATCCTGATTTTCTGCCTTAACAACGTCCTCTTTTTCCCGTTTTCCACCGATAAACTGCAGATATCCCATCTTATCTTCCCCGACGGTCCCCTTGTTTTTTAATTCAACAATAAGCGACCTCCGTTTTTCCATCTGTTGCTTTATAGCATTGAGATCCTGAGCGCTGGACGCCGTGCACATGAGAACCCCACCGATAATCGTAACAAGTAAAAAAGACACGTATATAGTTAATTTCATTTTTGTCTCCTGTATAAAAGTATTAAATTTTACCAAAAATCTATTGGGCCGGCTTCTGTGAATCTTCAGTTTTCCCCGCTTCCGTTGTTTCCCCGCTGATACTTTTTGCCGCTTCATCCAGGCTGCCAAAGAAATCTTCAAGTTGACGATCGATACGAATATTTACATCGATCGTAATTTGCATCGGCTTTACTTCCAGTTCCACTTTGTGTTCCGTTTTGCATCCAAGCGAAAAGATGCAAAATATGATACAAGGTGCTATCAACGCTTGTTTCATCTGTTCCTCCTTGTTTTAAAGAAATAATGCCAATACGATGAAAATTTTACTATACCATGACGCAGCCTCTAAAGGTAAGCAAATTTCGGGAATCATTTGTTTTGCATAAGTCCACTGAATCCAGAACCGTAATAGAGCATCTTATCGAGAGGCAGTTTAAAGTTAATGTGAAAAAGAATTCCCTGGAAATAGGCACGAGGCTGTTCTATTTTTACAAGCCCGGCTTTTTTGTTAAAGCCAAAAGGCAACGGCCCGGCAGGCCTTCCGTTCATTTGCATACGGATTATAAGGTTCTCATCCTTGCTTCGTAATGAGAGCCTTGCCCAGTCATAGGTAAAATTTTTCAGGGCCTCCTGGGCAACTTGCATTTGAATACTCTGCTGAACGCCTGACGCCCCTGGTAATAGGGTATCTGTGTGAAAACGTATCGTGCCTCCTTCGCCAGGGGTAGAATAGAGGAAGCCATCAAGAATTTTTATTTTCCCGTCTTGGTAACTTATGGGAATCCGTCCATTCACGGCGCCTTCACCTTCTGCGCTTGCTGCATTAAACTGTTGTAATAGTGTTGCAAGTTTAAGACGGTCACAATAACAGGTAATATCAATTTCTCGTTTACCAGATTTAATTTGCAAACCATGGGTATACACATGGCCGCCGCACCAGGAAAAATTGCTCTTTTTCAGGAAAAACGATGATAATGATTCTATCTGAAATGAGACCTCTCCTTCGTTCACTTCAATATCTCCCCAGGCAAACCGTTTAAATTTCAATACCTGATCTGGGTCACTGCGAAATTGATAAAGATCCTGCAGATGCAGGTTCAGATCAAGGCCTTCAAGCGCCATTTTTTTCCCGGGGATTTCTATCTTTGCATTATGCGTTGATAATACCGCATTGCCTGTTACTATGCTCCCAGTTACCTGGCAACTGCCGTTCATACCGATATTCCCCTCAAAAGAGGTATCAATCAACTGGGATGAAAACTTTCCCAGGTCGATTTTTATCGCCTTATCGGGCTCAGAGGCTTGAAAATCAATGTTTGTTACAAAAGTACCCGTATCGCTTATTCCGGCCCTTCCCGAGAAATCAAGACGAAAATCCGGGAGCAGATCCGCATATTGCCCGGTAAAACGAATACCTAGGCCATCCTGATAGGGTGTGGAAGCAATGGTTCCAATATTCATATCATAATATTTCAGTTTATCAATAGTAAAGCATCGGTTTTCTTTGTTTTTAGGCTTGCTCAACTCCTTTTCGAGTGAAGGGCATGGCCATTGAAATGGAATTTTAGCATCTATTTTTTCAGCAGAGAAACCACCGCTTTTGAATGTAGCATCGGTAAATTTTAAAAAGGTTTTTATGGGAATGCTATGTGAACTTTTTATTGCTGAATTGCCATAGACCGTCATATTTGCGCAGATTGCATGAACATTATCCGAATCATAAACAATATCAGACATCTTTAGTGCAAATCGCATATTTCCCTGTGATCCCGTTCCTCTGCCCCGGATGGAAAGATGTTTAGGATGCAAACGGATCGTTTCTGTTTGTCTGCGAAATTTCAGTGGTTTTTTTAACCGTAACGTATTTAAAGAAAATTGCCAGTTATTTCCCTGTTTTTGACCCCGAAACCTTATGGGGATTGACTCTGTCTCAGAAAATGTTAATCCCATAACAGAAGCCGAATCCGGAAGTTCTTTCTGGAAATTCATATGTATAATGCCTTGTGTATCAATTCCATCCTGCGTAAAACGAATACGGAAATCGGCAGCCCTGTCCATAGATATTTCAATAGGAAGAGGGGTGGCAATACAAAAGCGGGAAAAGTTGACATGGAGAACGTCATGTTTTTTTCTTAGTTCTATGGTTAGCGGCGTATTGCCGGGAGAATTCTGGATTTGGTATCCATCGTATGCTATGTTCATATCTGAGAATGCAAGTCTCGCGCTTATCTCATCCGTTTGAAAATTAACGGTTGTATCAATATTTATCTGTGAAGCAAGATTCACCGCCGTTCGTGCATCGCCGAAATCAAAATTTAGCCCCATGTGTATCGTGTAACCTGGAGGGGTGTCATTTTCATCTTCTGCAACAGGCATTGCCTTAATACTGAAGGGAATTCTAACAACGAATTTTCCCGATGTTAGGATCATGGTTGCATTGCGGATTTCAAATTCTTCAAAGCTGACAGGCAGCCCTGGCAGCCATGGGTCATCCGGGCATTTCTGTTTTATCTCTGCAGGGTTTTCAAAAATATTTTTAAAATCCCCCCCGGGAATCACGATGCCTCCATCCTTATATTCAGCCCTGATTTCAATGCCACTGATAATGATCTTTTTGATATGCCTTTTCAATAAACCAGGTAAGGAATAATCGACTCGAACAGAGTCGAGCAAGAGAAAAGGATTGTTGGGTGTTCCCCATCGCAACGAGGCCATATCGAGCCTTGTCAATCCTAATTTACGCACCTCGACGGTTGAATTGATAAATCCGATACTCACGGCAAGGCGGGGAATCAGGATGTTTTCGAGAAAGATGGGAATGAATACATATACACCGCATCCCAGGAAGGTAGCAACGAATCCGGCCATGATTACATAAAAAAATGTCTTCCTGCTTATTTTCATAGAAACGATTTTGGTATTTTCGAATGTGTAGGAAACGGCATACGTATTGAAAAAAAGTCACCGAATGGCTACTCTGATCACGATAATTCGAAATCCCTATAAACTGCTAGAACAGGCGATGTTAAAATTCTACCACAATCTATGGTTTGAATCACCTATATTTAAAAATCCATGAAGCAGGCAGAAATCATATGCATATATTTGAAATTTCAAGCTTATGAATGAAGAGTATCGCTGGGTTTAGCGTTGGCGAAAACTAATCTCCTTTGCTTATTCAATTTTTTTATTGACAAGAAAATTTATTCTGCTGTCATGTTCTGCCATACGAAACGCTTGAAGAAACAAAGACGGACGACAAGGGCAAACCCGGGGTGATCCGGGGACGCAAAGGAAAGGGTCTAATAAACTGTTTAAACCGTTTCGGTGGTTTAAGCGGTTTAAACAGTTTAGTTGAAGATACCCTTACTGCCGAAAATGTTTTTCCATAGACATTTTTCGTAGTAAGGCTTTTTTTGTTTTTAGATAAAAGAGTGCGTTGTTTCTGTTTTTAAGGAAACTATTGAACCTTAATTCAAAAGGGAAAGGAGTGGGCGAATGTCTATACTAAAGGGCAGGTTAATGTGTGCAATTTTATTAATTTATAGCGCTTTTTTACCGGTTAGTTTCTTTGCTTACTGTGGGGAGTCTGAATATGCTGTTAGAACGATAAAGGAGTCAAAACTTTTTAATATACAATACAGGGGACCGTATCCGGGTGGTCATTTACCCGGTCAGGTATCCTGGTATTATCACCAACAATTACTATCCCGGATTTCTCACTGATATGTTAGACAATCCTCAGTATTTATGGTACAAGATGTTTGTAAGTAACAGATTATACACAACAAGAGGAGGGATGAAGGTAAAAACAGGGTGTACAGATGCAATAGAGTATCAGGAGTTAAGCCGAAGGAAGGTAATACCGGAATTTAATGGAGAGCAAATAACAACAGACGCTGGGGGTCTTTTCCTGAGAGAAATAGAACAAGCGCGAGGTTTCATGGAAGAGTTTTCCAGGTGTTTTAGCGATTATCGTGATCGGGAGGCAATAGGGTATACGGTAGAAGAGTTATTATCACAGAGGATATACGGGATAGCGTTAGGCTATGAGGACTTGAATGATTATGATCAACTGAGGCTGTGGTTCTCGTCAGTGGCGTATGTGTTGCTCAACGAATTAAGACGGGTAGGGCTTTGTTCGACAGAATTCTCACAGGCACCGTGCAACACGATCCGCACAAAACTGCTCAAGATTGGCGCACGGGTGAAGGTAAGCGTAAGGAGAATAGCCGTTTGTTTGTCCAGCGCTTATCCTTATAAAGAGATCTTTCAGCTTGCGTTCAAAAACATTCGCAAAGCGTATCCCATGCTCTGTTGAGGTTCAGGAAAGATTTCTCCATGTAGTAGATTGCTAAGCCGGAGGGGAGCACTACGCCCAAAATATGCCTTTT
>JAJTXE010000002.1:739899-758812 GCA_021463795.1 Candidatus Brocadia sp.
AGTAGCGCTGCTCCTCAGAACAAAAGAAAGGGGGAGGGGTTCCGCGGGCATTACTGGTTTCCGATATGCCCTGGAGCACGAAGCAGACTATGTAATTGAAATGGACGCAGATTTCTCTCACCATCCCAGATACATTCCTTCTCTCTTAGAAGCTATGCAGCATGCTGATATGGCTATCGGTTCCCGGTTCATAGGCGGAGGCAAGGATGTGAACCGGGGGGTTGTCCGCAAGGTAATCACAAACCTGGCTGGTATCTATGTAAGAGTTCTGTTAGGATTAAAGATTAAAGACGTTTCTTCCGGCTACCGGTGTTTCAAGCGTAAGGTATTGGAGGCAATTGAGCTGGACTCCCTGGTCTCAACCGGCCCATCCATCGTATCTGAGGTATTCTACCGCGTACATCTGAAAGGATTTTCTATCAAGGAAATCCCCATTGTATTTGAAGACCGCATCCATGGCGAAACAAAGCTAAATTTTAAAATCCTCATAAAAACCCTGCTCATGGTCATTAAATTCAAACACCTGAATAAAAGGGGATTGTTGTTTAAACCATCCGCAGGAAACTAATCCGGAGATTAATCACAACGTTTCTTTTCTGAAACGTAGAACCGGTATCCTGCCTCTGCATATAATTTTTTGGGTCTTCTAAGTTTTGTGTGGGTAAATTTCCATAATAGTTCTTTCTCAACAGCATAAAAGATAATACCCTCAAAGGACAAACAGACAATTTAACTTTATTAATAAGTATTTTATTGTCAAGATAACGTCAAAGCCTTGAAATCCAAGAAAGAAGGGGCGAGAAGGCAAGAGAAAGGATGTATGTGAATGGATGAGAAAGAGTTGTTATAAATAAAGAAGTTTATGGTAAACGGTTTTTTATAAGCAATCGCCTTTGATTCTTGCAAAACCCGGCAGGAGGCGATATCTGAAGAACACCTGTTACCCAGTATTTCCCAACAGGAACAGGCCTGCCATCTTTGTCCAGATGGTTCCATTTTACCTCATATACAAGCTTTTCACCCGGATTCAGGATCTTCAATTCAGCGATTTCCTTAATATCTTTACCATTAAGATATCGCCATATTTTGATACCGGCAGGAGTGCTTACTACAAAATCGCAAGCTGGGTCTCCCAGCACTAGCAGTTCAATGGGGGTTTTCCCCCGGTTCTTTACGGTGTATGTGAATTTCACCATTTCACCGGCCCATGACTTCGGGGGTACTTCCAGCCATGCATGGAGGTTAAAATTGGCAGGTGGCGTCAAATCACGCCCCCCGATCTTTGCGTCTGGAATATTTTCAGAAGATTCTTTGCGCATGTTTCCCTCTGCTTGCCAGTCCACATTGCTGGCCAACAATTGTGCCCAAAACGGACAAGTAAAAAACGGTATCAACAGAATGCTACAAACAATGATTATTAGACCTCCCCTTTCGAACCCAAATTCTTTCATTATTACTTTCCTTATCATGCTTGTATGTTATTAGCTGTGCAGAGGCATGATAGCCCACACCTCTGCACGGCAGGTTACCCATTCTTAATTGCAAAAGCCTTGGATACTAGAAAACTTACTGCTGGTAATACGGGTTGCCGAATTAGGGCAAGGACCATAAGCATGCGCCCCGATAACATAGCGATTGCCACTTATTATCTGATAAGCGCCACTACCACTCTGACCACCATATGTGTCAATTTCATAGTAGATGCGATAGCTCGTAGTAAGGCTTGATAAACCACCATAATGATAGTACTGACATAATCCACCATCTCGGTCTGCCGGATACCCTGAAATATGAGCAGTAACACCAGATAGACTTGACCAATACCCATAACCCAGCCATCCAACGGTGTTTCCTATAGTCCTATCGAGGCAGATTATGCCCATATCATGACTGGGGTCTTTATAATTGGTCCAACCGGTCCAGCTCAAATAATACGTCGCCCAAGCGGAACCATAAGACTTGGTGCCGCAACTGAAACCAGGAATAACCTCGATGCTCTTCGCCCAACCACCGTGGCTTTTGTCATGGACGCAGTGTCCTGCAGTAATCGCTTTTTTTGTACCAATCATTGTTGCTGATCCAACAAACCTCGCCCCATCAGGAAAAGTAATGTATATTTTACAATGAGTCCTCCACGGATAAGATGTCGCAGGATTAATTTTGACGCGATTATCGGTTCCGCACACACTTTCCGGAACTATTGCAGAATTGGTATCTTGCGAATCAGCATCAGAATTCGGGTCATCTTCCATTGTTGTGTTCTCTTGTATCGCAGCTTCAGCATCGGAATCGTAGAGTTCCACCTCTCCTTGATAACCAGGCTCAAAAGCTTGCCGGGGCAATTTCTTTCCCTCCTTGAAAGAAATCGAATTATCCTGAAAATCCCAGATTTCCTGTCCTGCTTCCACATCATATACTTTTAGACCTTGTGCTTTTCTCCTGGGAGCTTTACCCCACTGATCGGGTGAAGGCGGAACAATCGCTGGAATGTCGAGATAAGAGGCATCAATCTGTGCCTCCGGATCATCAGGAGACAAGGGATAGGTCTTTTGTGCAGGCTCAGCCATAACCGAAAAGCATATGCAATGAATAAGAGCCATCGCAATAATGCTTAAGTATGAATTTCTATTTGTAAACATAGCAAAAACTCCTTATTAAAGTAAAACTTATTATCTTGCATTACGTACAGGAATATTCTCCCTCGTGGTGTGCCAAAACGAAACTACTCTAAATAAACAATCTTCAATCTATGAAAATATCATCCTTTCACCACCACCTCCTCTCTGCTAAAAAAGTACCTTGCATTGCAAATAGCTGAACTTAAATTAGGCATTCGGCGACTTCCCCCCTGTTTCCCCCAGTAAACGTGGGGATTATGGGGGGCGTTTGAAATTCCTTAACGTCTAACGTTAACTTACATACTCCAACAAAACAAAAAAAGCCTTACCGCAAAGATTATTACGAAAACATCTTTGGCAGTAAGGCTGTCTTTTCAAAGCCGTTTGAACGGTTTAAACGGTTTAAACGGATCGCAAGACCCTATTACTTTGCGTCCCCTGATCACTCAGGGTTTGCCCTTATCAAAATATTTCTGATGTGAAGATTTAACAAAAGAAATGCCAATACTTGAGGAAAAAGAAGGAGTTGCCGGAGATTATTTCATTAACCTTTGAAATGCAATTATTTATAACCTTGAGGAGGTAAATATAATCAGCAATATAGCGGATCAGATTAAACAAAAAAGTGGGACATGGCACATTTGTGTGTCGTCGAACAAATGTGCCATGTCACGCTTTATAGCAGAAAATTTAATATGAGGCTTGTCTGCCTTAAAAAACGTACACTTCAGGCATTCTTTTATCCGTGCACGTGTTCAAAATAAGCGCGTAATATCTCGCCAACGCTCCATGCCTGGGAAATGCAACCACGGGGAATATGGGGATAATCACCGTCAAATATCTCGGAAATTGTTCCTAAACCGGCGTCAGACACATGTGCATGAAATGGTAAGAAAAGTCTTTTGATATAGGATATCGTTTCCTGTTCTCCTGCATAAGCCCTGGCATAGGCGGACGTGTACGGACCTATCAACCATGCCCACACCGTGCCCTGGTGATATGCACTGTCTCTTTCGTAGGGATTCCCATGATAACGTCCTCTATAGTCGTTGTCTTTCGGTGACAAACTTCGCAAACCGAGCGGCGTCAACAGATGCCCTTTCACAACCTCAACAACCTTTCTCTGCTGCGTCTTTGACAGCATCGAATAAGGCAAGCTTACCGCAAAGAGTTGGTTCGGGCGAATGGCGCTATTCCTTATTTCGCCATCAACAAAGTCATAGAGATATTGCCCCTCGTCGTACCAAAAGACATCATGAAATGATCTCCCTGCTTTCCCCGCTAAGGTATCATACCGCATCCTTTCATCCGGCAAGTTCATTTCATGCGCAAGGAATGACATTATCATCAGTGCGTTATACCACAAGGCATTGACTTCTACCGCCTTTCCCATCCTCGGCGTAACAACCCAGTCGCCCACCTTTGCGTCCATCCAGGTCAGTTGTACCCCGTCAACACCTGCATAAATCAGACCATCGGTTTCCATATGGATATTATAGCGGGTACCCTTTTCGTAATAATCAACAATCTCTTTTAAAACATCATACAAATCTCTCTGTACCGTTTTCCAGTCCCTTGTAAACCGCACATACTGATATACCGCATTGATGAACCATAATGAGGCATCAACGGTATTATACTCCGGATGCTCGCCATGATCCGGAAACCGGTTTGGTATCATCCCCTGGTCTGTATACTGTGCGTAGGAAAGCAATATCTTCCGCGCATCTTCAAACCGGCCCTGCACAAGGGTAAGGCCTGGCAGTGAGATCATCGTATCCCTCCCCCAATCCCCAAACCAGTGATATCCGGCAATGACGCTCTTTTTGTCATTCTCTCGCCGTACGATAAAGCTATCTGCGGCAGACAAAAGGGTTTCAACCAATTCAGCGAGTCTTTTCTCCTCCTCATCATCCAAACCTTGTGAAGAAGAGGAAATAAGAAGAGTGGTGTGATCATAAGCGTATTGCGCTCTACCGGTGTTTTTCCTGAGGGCGGCTTCCGCATTGAATAACCCCAAAACATCTATTTTGTCATATTCCTTCACAGATGCTACAACAAAGAAATCCTTCCCTGCATTCAGATCGAAGTGCAAGGCACATGGACTGAAATGGTCTTCGTGGGCATCCAGGCCACGTTCAATCTCTTTCGGATATTCCATGTTTTTATACCAGAAGGCGGCGTTGTCTGTTGAGCAGGCATTATGAAAAAGATACAGGGGCGGAAGTGCATCGTAAGGTTGTAGGCATACTCCATGAGTCAGGATTTTATAGCCGGTTTTCAAATACGGATTCTCGTGGGTAACGCAATGATAGTCACGAAATGCAATCATGACCCGCACCTTTAACGTAACGGCGAACGGCCATTCGTCCCTGTCCGGTATTTGATAAAGAATTACGGTAGTATTTTCCCCGTGAACCATGAACACCGTTTTTTTGATGGGTATGCCATTTACCGAATAGTCAAAGGTGGGAAAAGGATGCAAGCTGAACCGGACAAGATTTCTATACCCTTCCGGATAGATTGCATTCGGGTAGACATTGGCAGAAAGATGCGATTCCTTTCCTTCAAGGCAGAGACGCTCTTCAAGCTTCGAGAGCAACAAGGTGCGCCCCAAAGGTGGTCTTGTGGCCGCCATGAGAAGGCCGTGATACCGTCTGGTATTTGCTCCAGATATTGTGGATGATGCATACCCTCCGATGCCGTTGGTTTCCAGCCATTCTTTTTCAAAGGATACAGAAAGATTTTGACAAACATCTTGTGCAAAGATCATTGTCACCGTCGCCTTTCTTTTTTTGAAAAGAGGTTGTTATTCTCGTTCAGAACAGATTCCATGGCTCAAACAGACAATGTCTGTTTCACTGCATGAAAAACTTCATCGACAGAGATTTCATTCAAACACCTGAAATCCTTACAGTGCGGCCTGTAGTCATATTGATGTACGTAGCAAGGTGCACACGGCAGATTTTTTCTTACCACAACACACTGTTCCTGCTGTCCAATAACCTGCTCCGGCGAAGTCGAACCAAAGATAGCGACAGAAGGTGTTTTTAAGGCCAGTGCGATATGGAGCGGGCCGGAGTCATTCCCTACAAACAGGCTGGAAAGTTTGATAAGGGCGGCCATCTGTGCGAGGGTTGTCCTGCCCATCACACTTATGACACCGGGGATCTCAACTTCTTTGAGGATTCTTTCGCCTGTTTCACAATCGCCTTTGTTTCCGATGATGATTATCTTTTGTCGCAGCTCTTTTGCCAGTCTCTGAATAAGGGAAATATAATTTTCAAGCGGCCAGCACCGGTATCCGGCATTCCACGATGCCCCGGGGTGGATGATGATAAAGGGGCAAGCGATTTCATGGGTATGCTGTTGCATCAGCAGTTTCGCTCCCAGAATATCCTTTTCGGGTATGCTGAGGTTTATTTCTTCATTCGTCACCTGCAATCCGGCATTCCTTAAAATATCCAAGTTTTGTTTTCCTATTGAAGTCTTTTCATTGAGTTCAGTCTTTATGGTATTTAAGGAACCTGCCCTGCCTTTTTGAAAACCGATCCGATGGGGTACGCCGGTGAGAAAGTTCATGAGAATCTCTTCTCTCATGCCTTCTCCCCTGTCCGGGGCATAGATAAGGTCAAAATGTCTTTTTCTTACAGCGGAAACCAGCCGGAACTTTCTGAGAAACCCGCGATGCATGCCCTTGAGGTCGTAATCAAGGACATCTGATATAATGTCCTTTTTAGAAAAGAGAGACAGAATCTCTTTTGCCTCCGGAGATGCCAGAACAGAAAGAGAAGCTCCAGGGAAGTTCTCTTTCAGGCATTCTATGGCGGGAAACACGCGTATGAGGTCTCCAATTCCTCCACCTTCAGCAACAAGTATTTTTCTTACCTCTGCATGGGCTACTGGCTTATTGCTTCTACTGAGGAGAGGCGCCAATGTTTCTAAAAGAGAGAAAAAAATATTTTTTATGCCGGACTTTAGGCCTAAAACATTACTCATGTTTCTTAAGGGTGCTAATAATAATCTCAGAAGCCTTTTCCATCCTGCCTTCCCACGTCCATCCCTGTGCTGCCTGGATATATTTCTGTGCCAGTTCTTCTTTTTTACCCTCATCCAGGGCGGCTTCAATATTCCGGATAAATTCTTTGGAAGTACGGGACAGACGAATGACTTCCTGATATTCTTCCAGTTCAGGAATCCACGATGATACTACCGGTTTGCCGGAAGCAAGATATTCAAATGCCTTGGTTGGCTGGCATGCCCTTAAAAAATCCTCTCCCTGATAAGGAATCAGGCACACATCAAAACCTTTAATGTAAGAAGGCAAAAGATTTTGCGGCCTGGTGCCCACAAAGAAAATATTTTTTTGCTGCGCAATATAAGGCGGCGGGTTTTCGACACATGGTCCAACGAAGACAAAGTTCCACTGGGGTTTTGCGGCTGCAGCATCCCGTATCCATTCCCAATGCATCTTGGAGTTTACCATACCGCCAACAAAGCCAATAACCGGACAGGGAATTCCTTCGAGTTCCGGAGCGATCTTACAGTCCGCGGATCGGGCTTGCTGAAAAAGTTCAGTATCAACACCGGAAGGGAGATAATGGGTATTAGGGTTTTGCTCCTTCCGGATTCGATAGAGGTATTTCGATGTGGCAAACACGACATCCGCCCTCTTCGCCAGTTTTTCTTCTATACCGGACAAGCGGTTTCTCTTATTGAAGTGATAACAGAAGAAGAATCCTACGTCATCATTGCAATCGTAACAAACCAATTTTTCATGAAACTCTCCTCCGGGATTGATGGCATATGGGTGATATATCCAGACGATGGGGTTTGTGAAACCCAATCGCCTGGCCGTCCTTGCAATGGCGGAGGCCATAAAAGACTGGTTTAATTTGTCCACCGTTTTCAGGTGTCCGTATTGTAATAAGAGGGGGGGCGGATAGTATACGGAAAGTGTGTCGTTCACCCGCCGCACTCCGCGTAACCAGAGAAATGTTTTTTTCAGCCGGTCTTTCCACAGTGAGGGGCGGATGATCATGTTACTATATGCCACCGGCGGGTCCACAAACAAGACCCGGTTGTTCACTGCCAGCCTGGTCATCATCTGGTGCATTACAAGAGGAATTGAATCCCAGACTAGCCACGAGATGCAGATGATATCTTCATTTTTCAGCATACAAGTATTTAAATTGTATAGGAATTTCCATTTTTTTATGAGGGTTATACGTTGTATGACGTAGAAAATCCCCCTTAGAAACCAGGGGGTGAGAGAGTTGTAACATAGCACAGAAAATGCACAACCCCCTGAATCCCCCTTTATTAAGGGGGACTTAAACGTAACAACTTGAACCAACTCCGGCCTTTTTATCGGGTTTGTAATATCACATTGAATGATTATCAGATTTTATACACGGTCTCATCTTTATCCAGCAGTAATTTATCTACGATCTCCATCCCCTGCATAACCGAATGATCCATATTGCCAACCTCATATTTCCATCCACCGAATCGCCCCCGGGAATAAATGTCCCGTCCTGAAAGATATGATTGAATATTTTTTATTATAGGGTCTCTTCCCAGGAAAGGAACTGGAAAAGAGTATGGTATATCAATAAGAAAGGTTGAAACGATCAGAGCCCGGTCTTCCTCTTTTAAGAGTTTTGAGTTGATCAATCCCTGTACGGTCTCTTCAATAATGGTTTCTTTTGATACAGACTTAAACCTTGAGTAAGAGGTCTCAGCCAGAAAAGAAAAAAACTCCCCGGATGGCGTCATGTGGGGTGAATAATTGGAGAGGTAGGTGACCCGATAAAAAGGAGAATTATTTTCAGGAAAATAGACCCAGTTTTTCTTGCTGGGACAGGGCTTTTTGATGCCAATGCCTACCATGTATCCTCCATTCCAGATGAATTCCTCAGCGGATATTCTTATCGATTCAGGTTTGCCCTCTATCTTGTCCAGGAGCTCGTTGACGGGCATTGTGGAAATTAATATATCATATGAAACCTTTTCTCCATCTTCAAAAATAACCTCTTTTCTGCCGGTGGCGATTCTTACGGCATTTTTCTTTAAGGAAAGATGACCGTGCGTATAGGACAAAAACTTATCAAACAAGCCTCCTGTACCCCCAAAAAGAGGATACCGGAAGGTGTTATTCGGTCCCCATTCACTATCATCTTTCTGAAAAATGATATTTTTCAGGATCCTCCTGATATCGATAACGCTGACCCTCTCAGCTATCCAGTTATAATCCATCATGTGTAAGGGACATGCCCATACCTTGTTGTTGTATGGCGCCATAAAATACCGGGCAATTCCTTCTCCAAAAAAATGACGAATCCACTCCTCAAAGTTTCTGTAAGACCTCTTTTTATGGAGGACATCAATAAGCCCCGAGACACATTCAAAAACAAGCTCCTTGTCCGGATGCAGGTGAAAATTGTTCTGAAAAGGGTACTGAATAAAGCAGTCCCTCAGCCATATCCAACTCTCTCTCCTGAACGTAAGCACATCATGATGCAACAAGGCCTCTACTAACCGGTTAAACCGGTCATTGTTTGAAAAGAGGATATGCCCTCCGATGTCCCAGGTAAAACCCTGCTTATCCTGAAAACTTGCTGAAAGGCCCCCGACATAACTATTTTTCTCATAGATATTCCAGTTTGTATATCCGGTTTCATGGAGTCTGTAAGCAGCCCCAAGACCAGTAGGCCCTGCACCTAAAACAATAATTTTCTTCATATATTCTTTCATATTATACCTTGATAGGGTTCCTCATAGACACTTTTTCTTCTATTTTATCCAGAATTAGCTTCTCCATGTTCTCTACGGTATCCTCCCAGGATCTGTTCCTGGTAAAGTTTATTCTTTTTTGTTTCATAGACGTGTCATCTTCTTTCAAGCACCTCAATACTGCCATTTCAAACTCATCCGGACCATCCGCAATCCCGATTACCCTATCATAAAACCTTACAACATCAGTTACGGGTGTAGAAACCACAGGCTTGCCGGTTGCGAGATATTCAAGTGTTTTTGTAGGACTCAGGGATTTTCCTTCTCTTGTCAGGACAAAGGGAATCAGACAGACATCAAATGCCTTTGCATAACCGGGGAGCAAAGAATAGTCTTTTGGTCCTAACCAAAAGATATTTTTGATCTCATGTAAATAGGAGGAGTCTCCGATTTTGTGTCTAACAATGGGGCCTAACAGGACAATCGACCACTCAGGGTGCTTGATTGCCAGCATTTTTAACAAATCATGATCCACCCTCTCATCAATTGCACCCCAGTATCCGAGAATCGGGTGTGGAATGCTTTTCATATCATCCGGCAATACCAGGTTGTCTGAAAGGGCATTCTTAAAATGGTCTATTTCAACCGCAGATGGGAATACGTGGATATGCTCTCTTGAATCTCTTTTGAGATCTGCAATGCTATAGCCCCCTGCGAAAACCATATCCGCTTTTTTTAAAAGCATTTCTTCGTTCCCGGCGTTTCTTTCCCTGTCTTCGTAAGTTGAAAGGAGTGACGTAAAATCGTCCATGCAGTCATAAACAATTAATTTCTCTTTAAATTTCCCAATCGTATTGAGGTATCTTGGGTGGTATATCCACAATATCGGATCTTTAAATTTCAATTTTTTCAACATTCTTTTGACTTGAAACGACAACAGGATTTTATTCAGACGCGTTATGAGGAAAGAGCACTTTCTGATGGGAGGTAGTGCAAAGGGTGAATACACAGCAAGGGTATCCGTGACGTGGTAGCGATGGATTTTTTTTCTGCGGAATACATCAATAAAAAAATGCCGGAATGAATGACCGCTGATATAAAGGACATTAAACCTTTTTGAAAACCGTAACATTAACTGCTGTGGGCGCTGAAAAAGCTTACGGTCCCAGGCCAGATGAGAAAAGCAGACAATGGTTTTTCTTTTTTCCAGTTCTCTGTGTATCATGCTTTTTATGGTGTAATCAAAGTTAGTAACAATTTAGTTTTTTGAAAATCCCAATAATAGCGATGTTTACCATACCGTGTAGGAGCGAAGCATTTGCTGTAAGTGGCACAAACACGTCCATACCCAAGCGGGCAAATGCTTCGCCCCTACTTTTTCAAAAAACTAAATTGTTACCAAAGTTATTAGGCTAGTTCGTTTCTCACTGCCTTGATAGATTTTGATTTTTGGATAAGAGGGTATAATATATTTTTTCTACCTTCCCGGAAATGTTTTCCCAGGTATATCTTTCTAAAACTCGTTGTCTTCCCCACCCTCCCATCTTCTCTCTTATTGCGGGATTTTCTAATAAAAAACGCAATGCTTTAGCAATTTCATCAGGGGATGGTTTCACGAGCAATCCCCCTTTCCCATTTTCATTAATTTCACGGGAAGATAAGATATCAGCTCCTATAATAGGTTTCCCATAAAACCAAGCCTCCAGGTAGACACCACCCAGGCTTTCTGTGACGGAGGGCACACAGAGAATATCGCATGCCTTTAAGGCTGCAGACTTTTCATGCACATCAAGCGGTCCCAGGGTTATTATTCGGGAATCCTGGTAGCGATGAAATAGTTCTTCAATTCCCCATTCCATTGGACCTGCGAAGAGAAAACAGGTGTCAGGAAATTTTTCCCATACCAACCGTGTTGCCAATAATATTTCCAGAATCCCCTTGTCCCTGTTATTTCTTCCAAGAAACAAAACCATCCGGTTATATTTAATCCCGTATCTTTCTTTAAAATTTTCCGGAGGGCGCTCAGATACGATTGGTCCCACCCCTATGGTATGTGCAGATGTATTGATATTATTCTCAAGAAAAAAATTTCTCTCAAACTCTGTCATGGTAAGCAATGCATCTGCTTCATAACACGTTTTAAGCCAGATTTCATTTACAGGGCCCCTTGTGGACATGGGAAGATTTGAAATATGCAGAGAACTTGTATTCATGTATGAATGATTCAGCACCTTTTCTTTCTGGAAGATATGAGAAACGGGGGTATAAACGAAGGGGATTCCTCTTTCTCGCGCAACTCTCAGTGCTGCATAGCTTATCCAGGATACATCACCGTGAATACCATGGATAACGTCGCACTCGCCAATAGTATTCATTAATTTTCTTTTGTAGAAATTCGCAAAAAGATTCATAGCATATCTGCGTAACTTCCCTGGTAACCGTGGACTTTGAAGACGAAGCAGGAGATACAAAAAATATTTTCCATAGGGCGTGAGTGCCATTCTTGTTACCGTGGCTTTGTGGTCATAATAAATCTCAGGGGTAGGAGGCGCTGAAAGGATGCACGAATGCCAGAATTCTCTGCCTCTTTCCTTGTCTTTTTGATTGCTGATCAGGGTGATGACATTAACAGCATGCTTCTCACAGAGTCTCTTAACCAGTTCATGGGTGTGAAGCTCACATCCCCCAATGACGGGCCAATAGACGGGTAATATATATGTAATACGTAAGGAATCCATTTTATTTTCCCTGCCTAACTTTAACGTTAAGGAATTTCAATCACCCCCTCCCATAATCCCCCCCGTTTACGGGGGGGAAACAGGAGGGGACTTCGCCGAAGGCATAATTCAAGGTCTAAAATTATAGCTGTTTAAGATATTAAAATTTTTTTGGAATATTGAATCAGGCAAAATGTTAGACAACATCATTTTTTGTAACACTTTAGATTTTTGAAAATTGATGCATATATTTTCGAGCAACATGGGTGGCACGGACAAACAGAGTTTGTCCGTGCCACCCAACATAAACGGTAATATATTTTCAAAAAGCCACATTGTTACCATTTTTTTAAAGGCCTTTTTGCCTTCTTATTTGTATCACTTCTTCATAAATTGAAAGAAGTCTTTTAAGGTGTATCTCTTTACGATAGCGCTCGTTTACCCGTCTCTGACCTTCAAGTCCCATCCTCTTCGCCAGGGGAGCGTCTTCCAGCAATTGCTCAATTCGTAGAGAGAATTCTTTTACGTCCCCTCGTTTAACAAGAAATCCTGTTTTCCCATCTACAAGCCATTCCCGGGGACCTCCAACGTCAAAGGCGACAACGGGCCTTCCAAAAATCTTCTCCTGAAACAAATAATAATGTCTATTGCTCTTTTGGAAAAATGACAAAATATGCCTTTTAAATATCATTCGATCAAAGGTTGAAAGTATCCCTGTGATTTTGCTATGATACCGCACAAGAAACTTTTCCATTGCCGTCCTCCTCTGTCATGTATGTTTCCAGTGGTTAGGATTCCACTTTATAAAAATTAAATATACACTATTGGAGGACGGTTTTAAAGCTTTGGTTGCGGAGTAGCCGCGCTAGGTAGTTTTAGCGAAAAAAGGAGGGATCTTTATGAAGTGTGTCAGAAAATTTGTGGCTGGTATTGCAACAGGTTTTATACTGTATAGCTTGTTCACGAACGTTCTCTTTGCCTGGTCGGGTGGACCTCCAGCTTACCGGACAGGCGCCCCCGGCGACGAAGGCACCTGTCATGATACCGGTTGCCATAATTCATTCGAACTCAATTCAGGAGAAGCGAAATTTTTAATTACCGGGGCTGGCACATATATTCCCGGCAAATTCATTGAACTAGAAATTTCATTTGCAGAATCAGCCGGAACGTTTCACGGGTTTGAGATGACGGCATTGGATGCGCATGATAACAGGGTTGGGAAATTTAAAAAGACGGGGAAATTTACTCGCGTCATCTCCCCAAACGATAAATCCAGAGGATTAAGAAAAGAGGACAAGGGTAAATATATAGAGCATACGGCCGTCGGCAATAAAAAGAAGACGTGGAGGGTTAGGTGGAAGTCCCCCTTAGACAAAACCGGCCCAATAACCTTTTATGCCGCTGGAAATGAAGCAGACGGCGATGGTAATCCCACGGGAGATTTCATCTACACAAAAACAAAACAGATACAATCTGTATCTTTCCTAAAAACTTCTGCAGATAATCCTGATTGATTCTGCAGGGGGGGAGCATTCCCGTCTTTTGCGATCGTAATGGGATCTGGAAAAACAACCCTGTCAGGGTTAATCATGTCAAGATATTTGCGATACAATATGTCAGCTATTTACAAAAAATTGGGAATGCGCCCTTCTGCAGACAGGTGAAATGAAATCGTGATGCGTTTGTTCATGTTAAAGATCACAGTAATTTTCATCCTGGGGAACATCTTGCTTCCTGTTATTCTTTTTGCATCGACCGAGAACGCTGCTGATATCATAACGGGCGTAAGTGAGTCGGGCTTTACCTATAAAGATTTTATTTCGGGAAATTTTCGGGTCCAATATGAAGGCCGTTGGGCGGATGGTAGTGACGAGGATCACGATACCTATGACTATCTCCGGTTTAAGACAAAACCTCTTTTCCGTGATAAGGTAACCATATCAGGTTCAGGAAGATTTTCTGCCGACCTCGACGGAAGAGAGCCTGAGTCCAGTGCTTTTCGGGATATTCTTGACAGTTACGACCATCAATACAACGGGCGCATGTACTATTTGTACGCAGATATTAAGAATCCGGTCATTGACAAGTCCAGTCTTCGCCTCGGCCGTCAGTATGTATACTCTATTGAAAATATTCTCTTTGATGGGGCAAAGTACGAACAGCATATTGGCCCTGTTGAAAGCTATATCTTCGGCGGTCTAAGGGTTTCACAATATTCGAGCACCTATTTTGATACCGTTGCAGGAAGCGGGGTGGCCTTCCGGCCTTTTGTGGACACTCTCTTTGCATACTTACCAAAATCCTTAAACAATACCTTCTCCTGAAATAAATAATGATGTCTATTCCCCTTTTGAAAAAAGGACAATATATGCCCTTTGAATATCATCCGATCAAAGGTTGATATTACCCCAGTGATTTTGCTATCATATCTCTCCAAAACTTCTCCATTGCCGTCCTCCTCTATCGTGTATAAATCATTCAGTGGCTACGATTCCACTTTAATAAAATCTAATATACACTATTGGAGGACGGTTTTACAGCTTCGGTTGCGGCAGAGCCGCTCTAGGATTATGCTGTATAAAAAAACACGGACAAGCTTTACTTGTCCGTGCCACCAGGGTATCAAGGTTATTTATGAGCACTTTTTGAGTATGACTACATCCTGCCCGCTGTATAGTTTTGGTATAAGCTGGGGTAGTGTTACGATTGTGATGGAGAGCTTTCTTGTGCCACTTGAGCAGCCTTTTTATTGATAGTTTCTTCGTATTCATTTGCGAAATAACGAATCGTAGAGAGTACCGGGTTTGCAGCAGTTTGCCCTAATCCGCACAAAGAAGCTGTCTTTGTGACTTCCGCTAATTCATTTAAGAAGCCGATATCTTCCTGCTTGCCCTGCCCTGCGGTAATCCGCGTGAGGATATCGAGCATTCTCTTGGTCCCTATCCTGCACGGCACACACTTTCCACAGGATTCGTCCTGGCAAAATTCCATAAAATAACGTGCAATCTCAACCATGGAAGTGGAGTCGTCCATGACGATGAGTCCTCCAGATCCCATAATTGCCCCAACCTCTTTTACGGTCTCGTAATCAATGGGGAGGTCAAGATGCTGTGCAGGCACACAGCCGCCGGAAGGACCGCCCATCTGAGCGGCCTTAAATTTTTTCCGGCCAGGGATGCCTCCGCCGATGTCGAATACGATCTCACGGAGTGTGGTTCCCATGGGTACTTCGACGAGTCCGGTGTTTTTTACATTACCTGCAAGGGCAAATATCTTGGTGCCTTTGCTGCTCCCGGTGCCGATGGCCTTGTACCATGCCGAACCATTGAGGAAGATAACCGGCACATTTGCCAGGGTCTCAACATTGTTGATATTCGTGGGTTTTCCCCAAATGCCGCTGGTGGCAGGATATGGCGGACGCGGGCGGGGCATACCCCGCTTCCCTTCAATAGAGGCAATGAGAGCGGTTTCTTCTCCGCAAACGAAGGCGCCGGCACCCATTTTGATCTCCAGATCAAAACTGAATTGTTTTCCGAGGATAGTTTCCCCAAGGAGTCCCAGGTTTCTTGCCTGCTCTATGGCAATTTTTAAGTGCTCTACTGCAATGGGGTATTCAGCGCGCACATAAATGAATCCTTTCTTTGCGCCAATTGCATATGCGCCAATGAGCATCCCTTCAATAACAGAATGAGGGTCACCTTCAAGTACAGCCCTGTCCATAAAAGCCCCGGGGTCTCCTTCGTCGCCGTTGCATACCAGGTATTTCATGTCACCAGGGGCATTTCGCACTGATTCCCATTTAATTCCTGTGGGAAATCCTGCTCCGCCTCTGCCGCGCAGCCCTGAATTCTTTATTTCATCAATGACCTTCTCCTGCGTCATACCGCCAAGCACCTTTGCAAGGGCAGCATAGCCGTCCCGTAAAATATATTCGTCGATATTTCGCGGGTCAATACTACCGCAATTTTTTAACACAATCTTTTTTTGCTTACGGTAAAAGGGAATGTCCCGAACGTAGGGAATGCGTTTCCCTGCCTCAGAGTAACAGAGCCGGTCGATAATCTCACCTTTCTGTATGGTGCGTGAAATAATTTCAGGTACATCTGCTTCGGTAACCCTGCCATAAAAAACCCCCAAGGGTTCTATGGTCAGTACGGGCGCCCTGGTACAGAGTCCCTGGCATCCTGTTTCTACAATTTCTATCTTGTCGGCAAGAGATTGTTTTGCGATTTCATTTTTGAACGCCTTGCATACTTCCTCTGCGCCAAGAGCCCTGCATCCTGTTGCACAAATGAATATTCGCGCAGTATCAGTCTGGTGTTTTGCTTCAAGGGATTTCTTGTATTGAAAGAGATCATCAGGGGTTTTCAGATGTTTCACGGTAAATACTCCTTTACGGTTTAATAACTTTTCAGAGTTTGTTCAGTTTTTTCCGTCGTTAGCTTTCCATAGTATCGTTCATTAATCATCATGACGGGGGCCAGAAAACAGGTGCCGAGACAGGCTACGGGTTCATACGTAAATTTGTAATCTTTTGTTGTTTCCCCCTCGTGAATATGGAGGGCTTCGGTAATTTTTTTCTTTATATCGGGCGCACCCTTAATGTGACAGGCAGTACCAATACAGACCTTGATCGTATGTTTGCCCCTCGGTTCGAGGGAAAATTGTGAATAAAAGGTAATCACACCGTAAATCTTGCTCAGGGGAATGCGCGTGCTGGCCGTTATCTCTTCCAGGGTATTTTGGGGCAAATATCCATACGCGTCCTGCAACTGCTGCAGGATAGGAATAAGGTCTGCAGAGGTTGCACCGGGATGTTTTGCAAGGATAGTGCGACATTTGGTCAAATCTACAGCAGGAACCCCTTCTTTCTTTATGGTAACCGCTTTATGCATAATATCATGCCTCCAAATAGGATGAATGTAAAAGCAACCACAGATTTCGCAGACAACCCCGATTGCTTTGGAAATGCTTGCTAAAAATTCTTTTTCACATAATCAACGGCATTCCTGAAAATCAGAAACCCGTCTCCAAATTCCTTTAATCCGCTGCGTGTCCAGCGCGGATGCTGAGTTGGTTCTACATGCCGCTCCGGGTGCGGCATCATGCCAAGGACTTGTCCGGTCGGATCGCAAATACCGGCTATATTGCGAACAGAGCCGGCTGGATTCCATGGATAACCAGCCTCTTCGCCACGATCGTTTACGTACTGAAAGACGACCTGTTGATCCATGGCAACACTTCTGAGGACAGCTTCATCCCTGGGGACAAACCTTCCTTCTCCATGCGCTACGGGCAAATAGAGTGCTGTTATATCCGAATCCCTGATAAAGAGAGATTTATTTGAACAAACCTTCAGATAAACCCACCGGGCTTCAAACCGGTTTGAGTCATTAAATGTTAACGTTGCTCCCTGATCATGCTTATGAAAAGACGGCAGGAATCCGGCCTTTGTCAGCGTTTGAAACCCATTACAAATTCCCAGGATGAGTTTTTTCCCGTCCACGAAGATTTTTAAATCCTCCCCCAACTGGTACCGTATCTGATTTGCCAGTATTTTCCCGGCAGAGATGTCGTCGCCGTAGGTAAATCCGCCAGGCAGGGTTAATATCTGATAATCACGAAGAAGTTTTTTGTTAGCAAGGAGGGTATTCATGTGCACAACATCCACCTTTGCTCCTGCCTTTTCAAAAGCGTATCGGGTCTCGTTATCGCAATTCGTTCCTGCCGTTCTGAGGATTAAAACCTTTGGAATAGACATACGGTTGTATTACCTGACTAATTTCATAGCTTAGGAATTTGAAAAGCTGTATTAATTGTAACAGTTTGGCTTTTTGAAAAATTTCCAAAATAACAACGTTTTACATGCCGTGTAGGGGCAGGTTTCAAACCTGCCCCTACATAACGACGGCATACCGTTGTCATTGTTGAAATTTTTCAAAAAACTAAATTGTTACAGATTTTCAAGTTTCTTTCGAGCTGAACGTGCAAAAGTAATAGTGTAATCACCCTTGTAGCTTTCCACGTTTACACAATCTATTTTTAACGGATTCTCATGATTCTCTAGGTTCTTCATATCTCAGACGGGCAACCATACTATCATAAAAGTCTTCCCAGATTTCACCATATTTTTTAAGATTAATAATTACAGCTTTTTTTCACCTGTATCGTCCATCACATACTGTATGCCTTTCATAATTAAGCCTCCTCAATTTGCTTTCGTTTTTGGAAAAACATTCTTGCATTATGTCGTATACAATGTGTGGTCTATAAAGTTATACAAGATACCTTTTTTTAGCGAAAAGACAACAAGAAATTATTCACTTTTTTATAACATGTCAGCGGGGTAGATTCAAGCTTTGAATACAATTAAATATCGAATATAGAACAAAAAATATCGAAGTATGTAACACCTTAGCTTTTTGAAAAACATCTTTCTCTTGAGATTTTCAAAAAAAACTAAATTGTTACCGAATTATCAAGTTTTTCCACTTCGAAATTCAATATTCCTTGTTCTGCATTCGATATTTTGCCCTAAAATGCTATAGCTTTTTCTCGCGTTAACGCATATGGGGGCGAGGGGTGTGTTAAGAATTTGATATACCTCGCAAGCCCGCACAATCAAAAATTTGAAATTCTCGTGCATGAAGTTACCTCTTCTCAACCTTTACCGCGCACACCTTGTATTCCGGCGTAAGTGCCAGGAGATCTTCTCCGGGACCCGTCAGGGCGTTTGTTGGGGTCTCCGGAAAGTGGAAAGACAGAAATACGCTTCCGGGCCTGGATTTTGTTGTGACATGCGCCTTTACTTCCAGCGTACCACGTCTTGATGTTATCCGCACT
>JAJTXE010000002.1:758833-771147 GCA_021463795.1 Candidatus Brocadia sp.
GCCCACGTTGCCCGTAATTAACGCCAGATTAGCCAGGGACATGACGCCATGAGATCCCGCCTTGTGCTCAGTCATTCCCAATCCGTAAACAATCATGCCCTTCCGTGTTCCGGCATAAATTCTGGCAGCCCTGATAATGTCCTCTTTTGGAACACCCGTAATTTCCTCGGTCTTTTCCGGTGTGTACTGGGCTACTACCTGTTGCAACATGTCAATGTTCTCGGTTCGTTGTTGAATAAATTCCCTGTTTTCCAAACCTTCTTTTAAAATGACATGCAACATACCATTGATAAGCGCAACGTTCGTACCCGGTTTTAGACGGAGCCATACGGTTGAGTACCGGACGAGTTCAATTTCCCGTGGATCGATCACAATAAGTTTGGCACCCTTCTGCCTCACCGCCTTTTTGATTTTTAAGGCAGCTACGGGATGGGCCTCGGTGGTATTGGAACCGCTGACAATGAGGACTTCTGCACCCTCAATATCAGCCAGGGAATTCGTAGCGGCACCGCTTCCCAGGGCAGCCCGGAGTCCCGTTACCGACGGGGCATGGCAAACACGTGCGCAGTTATCCATGTTATTGGTTCCCATAACGGCACGCGTAAATTTTTGAGCAAGATAATTTTCTTCGTTTGTGCCCCTTGAAGAACTCAGGCATCCGAACGCATCAGGACCGTAGTTCTTCTTAATTTCCAAAAGTTTTCTGGCAACAAGGTTGATGGCCTCATCCCAGCCTGCTTCCCGGAATGGCTGGTCAATGCTATCGCGAACCAAGGGGGACTTTAAACGGTCGGGACTCTTGTAAAACTCAAACCCATATCGTCCCTTTACACAGAGACTGCCATAATTTGGGGCGTCATGGGTATCGGCTGTCACTTTCAGAACTTCACCCCCCTTAACATGAAGCATAAGGCTACAACCCACCCCGCAATAACAACAGACCGTCCTTACCTTCCTGGTTTCCCATGATCGTCCCTTTTTTGCGGCAGGTTTGTCCATCAGTGCGCCCACCGGGCACACGGAAACACAATGTCCGCAAAATACGCAATCGGCGTCTTTTAAGGATTTTTCAAAGGCCGTTGCTATTGAGGTCTGCATCCCGCGATTTGAAAATGCCCATATGTGCTGGTTTTGAATCTCATCGCAGATCCTGACGCATTTTCCACAGAGGATGCATTTGTTCATGTCCCGATAGATACCGGGATTCGAAGTATCTGGTTTAGGGGGTGGATTTTGTTCCACAAATCGTGACGTCGTTACATCGTATTCATACATGAGTTTTTGGAGCTGGCATTCTCCTGCTTTATCGCATGTCAGACAATCATTGGGATGATGAGACCAAAGAAGTTCGAGGTTGAGTTTTCGTGCGCGTGTTACCGATTCAGTCCGGGTAGAGACCTTCATGCCTTCGGTGACCGGGGTTGCACAGGAAGCAACCAGGGATCGCGCACCTTCTACCTCGACCACACACATCCGGCATGCCCCGGAAGGATCCAGTCGCGGATCGTGGCAGAGGGTAGGAATATGAATCCCCACTTTTTGTGCTGCCTGTAAAATGGTTTGTGCAGGTTCTGCCTTCACTTTTTTTCCATCGATTACTAAAGATACCATGATTACACCCTCCATGTTAAATAAGTCAGTTAAATTAGCCACAGAGAACACTGAATTCGCGGAGAAATAGCAGTAGGGGTGAGCAGCAGTTTTTCTTCGATCGGTAACTATCTGCGCGAATCTGTGTCCAAATAAAGAGGTTGTCCAATTAACTATTGGACGAAGGGACGGTACCTATTCCTGGTAAGATGAAACTGAGACGGTAGAGGCTAGAATTTCTTATGGGATGGGTGTAAATACCTTGCAAGAGAGAAGAAACACTTGCGTTTTTCGGGGATCTGCTACAGGCAATCCTTTAAGAGTCTATACCTTATCCACTCAACCTGGAAATGGCGCCGCCACTTCGGTAAGTGCACTCACCCGTATTTAAATGATGTGCAGTTTTTCCAGATCATAGGTTAAACTCCCAAAAAGATACCCATATAAATTACGCGACTAAAAGAATGGCAATAATGTTCTGATTATACAAATGAGCCGACATTTTGCAATATCAAAAAGTTACGGCATCCTGCAACTTCGCGCCTTCACGATAAGTTTGAATTTCTTCATCGGAGACTTATCTCACCTGCCACACGGAATCTGTCTGCAAGAAGCATCGGGAGGCCGACCCCACGATATTAAGAGCAGATGTGAGAATCGTGTACAGCCAGATGTTTTTCGGGAAATAAACGGAAAAGTTCCATCCATTGTTCTCCTCTTCACAAATAAAGGATTTATAAAATTTTCATTGACATTAAATTTTATTTTGATAATTATATATCAAAAAGATGCTGAGTCTTAGTATCAATATCGTTGCCGTTTTCTTTAACGGCAGACCGGCTTAGTTGTATAACCGTCAGACAAGATGGAGGATTCCAGGCAAAACGGATTCCTCTTCTGCCGGACTTTTTTCGTAGTATCGGACCTATTTAAGAAAGACGGCATGTCCGCCTTTTAAAATTTGTCGCCCTTCCAGGCCAGGAGAAAAACCGGACATAACCATGGAGAAAAGAAGAGAGGTGCCTATGGCTGATAAAAAGGATGAAGTCCGGGAAGTCAGGAATAAAGAAGGCAGTTTTTTAAAAGAGGTTATCGAAAAAAATATCACAAGGAAACTGATTCCCAAAGGAATGAGTTGGTTTGGATGTATGGGCGGAATATCTTTGGTTGCATTTCTCGTACAGACAATTACGGGCATATTTCTTATGTTTTATTTTGTTCCCGGCACAAAAGAGGCTTTGGTAAGCATTCAGCATATCACGCACTACGTTCCCTTCGGGTGGTTTATCCAGCGCATTCACGCGGTAGGCCCCCATGTTATGATCGGCATGGTCATAGGCCATATGGTGCGTATTTTTTTTAAAGGTATTTACCGGCATCCACGGGAATTGCACTGGGTATCAGGATCGTGCCTGTTTATCCTCACCCTGCTCATGTATTTTACGGGAAATCTACTGTCCGTCGGCAATATAGGTGAACTTTTTCCCATCCGCCTGTCTTTTTTATATGCTGTCCATGTGGCGGTCATTCCGTCCATCATGGGTTTATTTATGGGTATGCACTTTTTTATGATCAGAAAAACAGGGATTTATGAACCGTTGTAATAATTTTACGTATCATTATTTTTAATAAGACGCTTTTACCAACAAGGAGGTTTGCGTGAAAGATTATACCCAAGGAAGGACCCCGGAGATGCTCGAACCATTTTTCCCCAATGAGATGTTCCGGTATATCATCGTATCTTGTTTTTTACTCATTGTTGAATGTCTCGCCGTCATTTTCCTGCCGCTGCCGTTTACCTTTATGAATAAACCGGATTATGTCCCCTGGTTTGGATTGCCTTTTTATGAGCTGAGTAAGTATTTGCAAAATGACATTGTGTTGATTTTTTTTATAGCATGCTGCGCATTGCTTCTTATTTTATGGCCATTTCTTGAAAATGCCATCAGATATACCCCCAAAAACAGACTGTCTTTGAAAAGAATTCCGGCTAATGAATGAAAAATGAGCTGTGAAAGACAGTAAGCATTACCGCATAAAATTTTTTTCCTTTCGCAGATTCCCCTTCCATCTCTGTCCCCGATAGGGGTAATTTGGTTGTGGTGCTATGATATGTCTGAAAATCAGGAATTTTACAACAAACTCAGGAGATTTCTATGGTTAAACCGAAATATGTAAAAATGACCAATACCTTCTTAATAGTTTTTACCTTATGCTGTTGCCCCGTAATGGTATTTATTTCAGATATTCTTGGATCCCAGGCTTCCGCTTCTGCAACAGAATTAAAAGAAATGCGGCCGCGCGCACAGCCTTCTCCTGACACAGGAGAGATCGTGGGGAAAGTGCTTGATACCTCCGGGGCGGCCCTGGCAGATATAACCATTAGCATTCAGGCTCTTAAGAAGACTACACCGTACGGGTCTGCATTCGAAGATGTGGCTACTACTGACAAAAAAGGGAAATTCAGGATAACGAATATAAGCCGCGGTACCTATCTCGTCAGGGCTACCCCGTCTTCTTATGAATCTTACTTACCGAACGATGACGTAATAACAATAAACTCAACAAAAAAACCCAATCGAATCAGATTGAAACTTTCTTCGTCAATTCCTGCCGGTGCATTGTACGTAGGGAGCGAGGTATGCCTGGGGTGCCATGGCGAATATAAGGGATGGAAACAGACGGCACACGCCAATTACATACGTACTAACATTACGCCGGACACCGTCGCTGCCCCCTTCGCCGGAGAAATTATTTCAACAAGCGACGGCAAGGTTAAATTTAAGCCGTTCATACTCGATAATATCTATAAGGTCACCCTTTTTGATTTAAACGATGAGTCCGTTTCGGCAACATATACGGTAGTCCGAACTCATGGCGGTGCGGCGGTGGCAGGCACGCAGCGCTACCATGTGAAAATTGCCGGAAGCCATTATATCCTTCCTGTTCAATACAATCTCCGGAATGTCGAGGAGAACAATCCCCACGGCGCATGGGTTTCATATCGCCCGCAGGACTGGTACAACAGCGATCAGTCCCTGATAACTACTGACGTGAATGTCCCCGGCTCAAACTATTCATCAGAACAATACTGCGAGGGGTGCCATGTAACGGGGCTAAATATTACACAAACGAGTGACGGCAGGTTTATTTCCGGTTCCCAGGAATTTAATGTGTCCTGCGAAAGCTGTCACGGACCAGGAGGAGATCACGTGCCGCAAAAGCTCCAGGGCAATCCAAAGGCGTACATCATCAATCCAAGATACCTGGCTGCAGACAGGGCTAACGAAGTGTGCGGTCAATGCCATTCACGGGTGAAAAGTAAAGCGGGCGAAACTGGCCCCGCGTTTGAGACTGAATACCCATGTATTGTTGACGGCAACAGGATCGTTCCTTTTGTGCCCGGCAAGGTACTGGGGGACTACATTGAGACAACGGATTCCGCAGGTAAGACAACTGCCGGCTACTGGGATGACAATGATAGTGCAGCGCTGGGCGCAAATGCTTCAAGGAACAATCACTCGGAGCAACATCATCAGCAATCGGATGATTTTAAAAAAGATACGCATTTTTCTGTTTCCGGAATGAGATGTATTGCCTGCCACGAGTCTCACGGTAACGGTCAAAAAGGAACTGCGCAACTCCGTGAAAAAAGTGAAAACAATAAACTATGCATTGCATGCCATGACCGTTATGCAGACACGGAAAAGAAACACGGGAGGGAACGAAACCTGCATGCAAGGCATTACTTCAGCCGGAGCAAGGCGGGAGGAAGCCGTTGTACGGGTTGTCATATGCCAAAAACGGCTAAATCTGGCGAGGACAATGACATCTCTTCCCATATCTTTGATATTATAAAACCATCTACGAGCAGAGCAATGGCCGACATTAATACGGCAGAAGGCAAAACAAACAACCCCGGCACGGTTATCACGAATTCCTGCTACGGCTGCCATCCTAATGACACGGATTACGGCGTTGCGCGGTGGAATAGATGGTCAATACTTTTTATCCCATGACCTTTTCACGAACAGGGAAAAGCATTTTTTTGTACACAATTTTCGAGTTATTTCAGCGGGTTTTACGCTAAACACAACGGGCATGTTTCTTGAAGTAAAAAGATTACATAAAAGGCTTACCATCAAACTGGGAATTTTCTCCCTGATTGCCGCAGGGGTTGTCGTTGTTGTCATGCTTGCTACGGTATCAGTGCCGAAACAATCAAGGTTTTGTACCAGTTGCCATGGGGATGTCGTCTTTACGAATGCGTGTAAAAAGTTGCCATCAGGGGATATTGCATGTCAGGATTGTCATAACCATGAAAACTCCGGTGCTGTTACCGCAGATCTCGTGAATACGGTGAACGCTTTTGCTACGATGGACGTAATAATAAAGAACCGGTACTGTACACAAGAGTCATGCCATCCATTGAATACGTTAACCTCCGCTGAGATCCGGTCCAAAAAGATCACACCATTTGAGCACAAAACGCATATGATCGATTTTCGTGAAAATCTGAGCATGAGATGCACTTCCTGCCATGCAAATCTTGGAGGAGAAAAGCATTTTCAGACGGATACAAGGACATGCAATACCTGCCATTTCGTGTATACCCGGAAACCTCTTTACACTTACGAGGGGAAGCCAGTTTCGGATTGCACCGTATGTCATAAGAACATTGAAATAACCAGGGACATCTACGGAAAGACGTTTTCGCATCGTGAATATGAAAAAGAAAAAAAGATAGGTTGTGCAGACTGCCATTTTAACATCGTCCGGGGAAAGGGAGTGGTGGATGAGGCAAGCTGCAGTCTATGCCATTCAGAAGAGACCGGTCCTGCAAAGGATGCGTCACGAATGCATTACTATCATATCGTGAAAAACAAGACGTCCTGCACCCCCTGCCACGCCTCCATTAACCACGGCTGGGTGAGGGAAAACGCCGGTGATGGGAAAACCCGTTCTATTTTGCACTTTACTGAAGCCGGCTATGAGGTGCAAAGTTCGGTCATGAGAGGAGCCGGCGGCAAGGGTATACAGGGACTGCCTGACCCCATGTATCTTGCAACAGTGAATTGCTCTGCGTGCCACAGAGATGGCTTTTATGCGGGGGTAAACCCGGATGTATGTGTTGCCTGCCATGATCGTGGATTTAACAAGATACTGGCCGAGCAGAAACTCCTTGTGTCATCCATGATGAAACTACTAAGCTCTTTAGTTAAAACCGCTGCAAATCATCAAACACCCGATACCTTACCCATAATCCGGGAAGCGGAGTTCAATTATGAATTTGTTGCAAAGGACGGGAGCTATGGCAGCCATAATATTAAATACGTTAAAGATCTCCTCGGCTATAGCATTGAGCAATTGAGACAAATAATACGAAAAAACAAAAGGCTTAACAATAACCCTTCCTGAAAACCGACATGTTTTTACGGCTTATCTCCTCTGCATTTCTCCTGATCGTTTTAGCACCGTGTCCTGCAATCGGCAGTAGCAGTGACTACCCGGCTGTTACTCAATCGTGCATTAACCGGTGCCATGTGAATTATCTTGCCTATCAGGGTCCCTATCAGAAAAGGATCTTCCGTCACAGAATCCATTCCCCCGGAAAGGGGTTTGATTGTGGACTCTGTCACGCTAACGATGCTGTTGGTTTAGAAACTCACGGTAAGCTCATTGTGCAAGACAAGGATTGTCTTGCCTGTCATCATAAGGACAAGGACACGGAAGATTGCTGGCGTTGCCATGCGGGGATACAGGAATACCGGGAGGGAAATATCGGGGGATTTCATGCGAAGATCCCGGATCTTATGGTCAGAGATGTTTCCTGCACCGGATGTCATCAATTATTGCAGGGAGGGGCAGCATTTAAGCCGGTGCGGGAGAATTGCGTAGAATGTCACGACTCCAGCGACAGTTATGGAAAGATTTATGATATCTGGAAAAAAATCCTTCGTGATGAGTGTACGCAATGCGAGGAAGAGGAGAGAGATATTGCTCTGGTAAACCAGCATTCAAATTACTCCCCGGACACTACCTTTGCCTCACAATTGATAAAGGCAACTGCTCAAATCCTATCCCGCGATCTCCCGAAATTACATGATACAGGGGAGCATGGCAAGGCGAAATCATTGCAGAAAAAGGCATACTTACCGGTTGATTTTCAGAACCGGCAAGAACTCTTGCAGTTTATCCGGGCAAACGGTATGCATAATATCATATTATCGCAAATCCTTTTACAACATATTAGAACGGAACAACAACGATTGCGTAGCAATAGATAAACATTGTGCTGCAAAGAGTGGTGCTTGCAGGTTGTGACGGAGATACATGGTTGTAAAGAAGACTTCAAAAACCCGAAGTGAATATCCGTTGCAATATCAAAAGCTTGTGGTATCGCATAATTTCTCTAAGGTCTCCCAGCGTTGATAGGCCTCTGCCAATTCACTTTCCAGGGATGATGCCCGGCCATTGATTTTAGCGATCTCCTCTTTCCCCTTTTGAAAAAACAGGGGATCACTCATGGTTTGATACAATTGCTGTTGTTCTGCCTCCAGGGATTCAATCCGTTGCGGCAAGGCTTCCAGTTCGCGTTGCTCCTTGAAGGTAAGCTTGCGTGGACGTTCACACTGTCTGCGCACCGGTGCTGTTCTTGGAGGAATTCTCTTCACAACGTCGTTCCTACTTCCTTCGCTCTGGCGTTGCCAGTCGTCATATCCGCCGATATACTCATTTACCCTCCCTTTCCCCTCAAATACAAAGGTACTGGTTACCACATTATTAAGGAAGGTACGATCATGGCTAACGAGCAGGAGTGTGCCCTGATAATCTAAAAGCAATTCTTCTAAAAGCTCCAGGGTCTCTAAGTCCAGATCGTTCGTGGGTTCATCCATCACGAGGACGTTGGATGGTTTCGCAAATAGCCGTGCCAGGAGGAGGCGGTTACGCTCACCGCCCGAAAGAGCATTTACCGGCACTCGTACACGATCAGGGGAAAACAGAAAATCCTGCAAATAGCTGATAACATGCCGTGGTTTGCCGTTAAAGACAATGACATCGTTCCCATCCCCTACGTTGTCAAAAACCGATTTGTCCTCTTTCAGTTGAGCGCGAAGCTGGTCAAAATAGGTAATGTTGAGGCGGGTACCATGTCGCACATTACCCTGTTGCGGAGACAATTCTCCCAGCAGAAGCCGCAGGAGCGTGGTCTTACCCGCGCCATTAGGACCAATAATCCCAATCTTATCGCCTCGCATGATCGCTGCGGAAAAGTCGCTGACCACCGGTTTGGTATTATAACTATAGGTAGCGTTCTCAGCCTTTATCACGAGTGCACCGGAACGTTCGGCCTCCTGGGTCTGCATGCGCACCGCGCCCATGACCTGACGCCGTTCCCGCCTTGCCTTGCGCATATCTTCCAGCGCCCGCACCCGCCCTTCATTCCTGGTGCGCCGTGCCTTGATTCCTTGCCGGATCCATATCTCTTCCTGTGCCAGTTTCTTGTCAAAAACAGCCTGCTGACTCTCCTCTGCATCGAGGACTGCCTGTTTGCGCACAAGAAAGGTCTCGTAATCACACGCCCAGCTCGAAAGCCTGCCCCGGTCAAGTTCAATAATGCGGGTAGCCAGCTTTTTGAGAAATGTGCGGTCGTGAGTAACAAAGAGCAGTGTTCCTCCGTACCGCAGGAGAAACTCTTCCAGCCAGTTGATCGAATCAACGTCTAAATGATTGGTCGGTTCATCGAGCAACAGGATATCGGGGTCACATGCCAACCCCCTGGCAAGCAGCGCCCGGCGTTTGAGACCGGAGGAGGGAGTGATGACGGACGCATCTTAAATATTAAGTAAGAGTAGGGAAGGCTTTCACCTTGTTAAACAACATACTTTGAGAATTCGTGTATTTGTCTTACTCTCTGATTGTATCCTGATTGTATCCGCTTGCGCGCTGCGTGCAGACAAGTCAAAATGGTGAGTAATGCCCATCCCACCAGGCTTGTGATTCTTTCCGAAATTTCTCTTGACCTGTTGCGGAAAATACCGTATTTTTCCATTTTGGACCGGACATTCTCATAGGCAGTGATATCTTCTCATAGCATCATGAAAGACCTTACTTCCAACACGACTGGTATTCAGCAACTTTTGCAGGGATTGTATCATAAGAATACCGACAAGGTGAAGGAGACTCTTGAAGAAATTGGCAGGATTGGAAAAGGAAATCGTGAAATCATGAAGGCGCTTCAGGAGTTTTTGAAAAAAGAACAACGCACGCCCCTTCGTGTTTTAGCCGCCCAAACCCTTTCAAAGATAAAAACGATTGCCCCGCCATCCACAGAGGGATTTAAAAAGCCAAATATCTTTCAGTGTCCGGGTGCAGAAAAAGTCAAGAGGGTGGAGATTATTGATGTCTCTTGTCCGCATTGCCATACAAGTGGCACTGCATCGGTGGCGGGTTTTGAGCATGAGTTTTCCTGCGAGAGTTGTGGGAAAACGTTGCAGCGTGAAGTGCCTGAAAGCTGCATTGAAAAGTGTCCCGTGGGAAGTGAATGCGTCGGTAAAGAGCGTTATCAAAAATATCTAAAGGGCAGAAATGTTTGCAAATAAGCATTTGATCATGAATCATTATGGAAGCAAACATAGATCAGGATAGAACGATATTTATGCAGGAAACCGTTTCAGGGATGAACCTGACGAAGGCGGATTTCTCTAGCCGGTATTTGATTGGCAGTACGGTTCAGTCTTTTACGTTACGGGATGGGCGTTGCCGCTATCTCCGTGCGCAAGGCACCCGTTTTGAGAACTTTTTCATTGACCACGTCTTGGGTGATCAGGGGTATTATCAGGACTGCTCGTGGTCAGGTTTGGAAGTCCGTAGTTCTTTTCTTACCGGCAGTCATTACTCCGGATGCACGTTTGAGGCGACGAAGGGAGAACTCAGTTCGTTTGGCCTCTCTGTTTTTTCCAATTGCAACCTCCGGGGATCCCGGCTCAGCGAGGTCTCCTTTAGCGGCACCTGGTGGCAGAACTGCCGGTTTGAACAGGAAGATTATTCCTTTGTCCGCTTCCCCTCTTCGGTCTTTCTTGAAACAACGTTCGTGGGATGTCGCTTGCAAAAGGCCATCTTCCGGGCGGCAACCTTCATTCGCTGCACTTTTGAGAAATGCACGCTTGCCGAATCGGTATTCCACAAGGCCAGACTCATCGACACGAAGTGGATTGATACCGATATTCGTCAAGCCGCAAACCTGGAGAGGATTCGGTACGATTAGAGATATAGTCAACGTCTTAAATACGTTGACAGGTGCTGGTCATTGCGAGCGACAGCGAAGCCGAAGTTGCGAGTTCAAGCGAAGCAAACCCATGAGATTCCTCACTTTGCTCGGAATGACAGTCGCAAAGAGATTGCTTCGTCGTTCCTCCTCGCAACGACAAGCTTTTCATGGCATTTACCATACATACCCTGGTGTACTTTTAATGGTTTCGATTACATTAAGCTTTTCTTGAAATTTATATCACACATACATCACACGCTGATTATTGCATTATGGTAAATGATCTGATATTGAGACGCTTTACGGTAGGGAGATTCCCGATTAACGGGTATTTGGTGGCAGATCCCGATACGCGGATCGGGGCATTTATCGATCCGGGAGGTTTTAGCAAAGAAATTGAGGGCTTTGTTCAAGAACGGCAAATCCTACTGCGGTATCTTTTTATCACGCATGGCCATTGGGATCATACTGAAGGGTTGACTAAGTTCAAAAGTCGCTATCAAGTACAAAGCTATGCCGGGAAGGGAGAGGTTGATGCCGTCACCCATGCGTTACAGGGAGGCGAGATCGTCGAGGTCGGACATCTACGCATTCAGGCCATCCCTATACCGGGACACACACTGTGTGGCATCTCCTATTACATACCCGGTTGCGTGTTTACCGGTGACGCCCTTTTTTGCGGAACGGTTGGCGGGACAGGTTCACTAAAAGAGGCAAAACGCCAGATCGATCACATCCGCAAGCATATCTTTTCCTTGCCGGACGAGACCATGGTCTTTCCTGCTCATGGCCCCATGACCACCGTGGGTATTGAAAAATACACCAATCCCTTTTTCAGATAAGTAATGGTATGAGTATAAGAAGCGACATGCCTGAAATACCTGTCATCCGCCCGCCGAACGAATGGCGTAGCCTGCTCGTCCGCATTACGAGGGGATGTAAATGGAACCGTTGCCGTTTCTGCGGTATCTATCCCCATCTCGGAGAACCGGGATTTTCCATCCGGTCAGTGGCAGAGATCAAACACGATATCGATCTACTCAAACTTCAACACCCCGATGCGGAAACCGCATTCCTTGGTGATGCCGATCCACTGCAGGCAGGGGTTGATGCCTTTGGTGAAATCGCCGAATATCTTCGCAAGGTCTTTCCGATAAAGAGACTCACCTGTTATGCCAGGGTATCAACGCTCTGGAAGCTCAAAGGAGATGCCATCCGGGCACTTGCCAGTGCCGGCCTGAACAGGGTACATATCGGCCTTGAATCCGGAGACGCTGAAACCCTGCGCTTTCACCGGAAAGGGCAAACACCAGAAATGGTAAAAGAAACGACAATCTGGCTCAAAGAGGCAGGCATCGAAATATCCTTTTATGTCCTCCTGGGACTTGGCGGCAGGGATCATTGGCATCGGCACATTCAGGAGACGGCAAGACTCATCAACGAAACAACACCC
>JAJTXE010000002.1:771168-777933 GCA_021463795.1 Candidatus Brocadia sp.
AGAGAATAAGGAGTTGCTGGGTTTGTACATACCTGCGGTAATTATGCCCAAGAAGGGCAAGAAGAATAAGGCGGAGCAGGAAGAGGAATCGAGTAGGACGTTTAAGAATCTAAGGCACAAGCACTCGGCGATAGAGTCGGATATCAATCGTTTGGAGCATCACGGCCTGGATAGTTGTCCGGATAAAGGGTTGAATGCCTTTAAAAGATATTGTGCGTTGGGCGTGTTAGCAGCGAATTTGCACAAGCTGGGGAACGTGCTTCAGGAGAAGGCACGGAAGCAGTGCGAAAAGTCGCGAAAAGCCGCCTAAGCAAACAAAAAACACGAAGAAAAACAGTCTGCAGGGCGGAAGGTGCGCCCAGACAAGGTTAAAATAAAGAAAAAATCAAGGGAAACGGGTAAAAGAACCGTATTTTAGCAAAAACCCAATCTCAAATTTTAAAATGATCTCTTGGTAAGGAAAAAATCGCCCGCGCACTTTTACAAAAAGTGCGTTTTCGTTCAGACACTAGTTAAGTTCGTTTTTTTGTAACACTTTAGTTTTTTGAAAAACAGCCCCGTAGGGGTGAGATGTTTATAGAAAATGCTTAACAGCAAGAATAAACAGGTTGTCCGAGAATAGAAGAAAACCGCTTTTGTCATTCTGAATCCTGATTTTCATCAGGACAAGCTTATTTCAGAATCCCTTGATTTCAAGGTCATCAAAGAGTGTGAGATTCCGAAACAAGTTCGGAATGACAAATTTCGGCACGCCTGTAAAGACCTGATCAGAAGGTATCGCTGGTATTAGGAGACACGATCGTGTTTCTTCAACCATGCAATTAATAAGTCAGCGACCGCACCTCCTGACGCCGGATTCTGTCCAGTAATGACCCGCCTGTCCTCAACTGCAAAGGCAGCCCAGGGCTTATCCGCCTTCTGGTAAACTGCCCCTCGAGCGGTCAATGCGGTCTCAGTCAGATAAGGAACATGCTTGTCCAATTCCGTCAACTTCTCCTCCGCGTTGGAGAAACCCGTGACCCTCTTGCCTTTGATGAGCAATGTGCCGTCCGACAACCTGATGTTGAGCAAGCCTACCGCACCGTGACACACCGAGGAGATAACTCCTCCCCTCTCGTAAATGTGCCGGCTAATAGCTTGCAGCTCCGCGTTGTCCGGAAAATCCCAGACCACGCCGTGACCACCGGCGAAATATATGGCGACGTAGTCATCGGGATTGACAGCACTCGGTGCCAGCGTCGTGCCAAGTCGGTTCATAAGAGCCTTGTTCTGATACCACTCCCAGTCGATTGGCTCCGCCATCGCCAGACTGTGTGGGTCAATGGGCGTGTATCCACCTTTCGGGCTGACAAAATCGACGATATATCCGGCCGCTTCGACCTTTCTGACAAAGTGAACAGCCTCTCCGAGCCACAAGCCAGTGGGGCGATTCAGGCTAGGATATTTTCCAAAACTGGTCACAACAACGAGTATTTTCTTTTTCATGCTGATTTAGTAATGTATTTATCTCATATATTTTAAAATTGCTTTCGTATGCAACGCTTTCCTGAACTCTTTCGGTATAGAAACTTGTCCTTTTGAAGTTTTATTATAACATCATATAGGGGTCAACATCAACCATCGTTTGCACGCCTTTTGAAGGTTTCAACATGTCTGCGATGTCCTGAAGGGCGTTGTGAATACTTGAATTGTTTTGCGCCTTTAATAAAATATGCCACCGGAACAGATTGTTGATTCTCGTTACGGGGGCCGGTGATGGTCCGAGTATTTCCAGATGAATGCCCGGTGTCCTTGCAATCTCTTTCAGCTTACCGGCAACAAGTGCGGATTTTTCTTTGGTCTTGTTCTCGTGCGGACTGCGGAGGACGATCCGTGCAAGTTTTCCAAAAGGGGGGTAATTCAGTTGTTTTCTGTATTCCAGTTCTTTTCCCGCAAATCCTTCATAATCATGGGCCGCTGCGTACGTGATGCTGTAGTGTCTGGGGTTGTAGGATTGCACCACCACCCGCCCGCCCTTTGTTCCTCTGCCGGTGCGTCCTGCAACCTGTGAGATGAGTTGAAATGTCCGCTCACCGGCACGGAAATCGGGCAGGTTCAATATCGTGTCTGCCGAGATTACCCCCACAAGGGTGACGTTGGGGAAATCCAGTCCCTTTGCGATCATTTGGGTGCCGAGTAATATCTGAAACTCACCTTGTTCAAATGCAGTCAGCGCCTTTTCATGGGAGTCGCGCACCCGCATGGTATCGCTGTCCATCCGAATGATTTGATAATTGGGGAACTTGTTCCTGATCTCATCCTCAATCTTTTCTGTCCCGAAACCACGATAGTTAATATTGCTGGCCAGGCAATCCGGGCATGATTCCGGCGGACGGGTCTCTGCGTGGCAATAATGGCATAAGATCGTATTGAGTTTTTTATGAAAGGTCATAGGGATATCGCATCGCTGGCATTTTAATACAAACCCGCACCGTTTACAGTTAATATACGGCGCAAAACCTCTGCGGTTCAAGAACAAGATCACCTGTTCCTTCCGGGCAAGGGACTGATTCATGTAATATTGCAACCGCTGGGAAATGATGTTAAATCCCCTGCGTTTACGGACCTCTTCCCCCATATCAACGATATCGACGGGGGGGAGTTGTCGCTCACCAATCCTCCTGGAAAGGACGATCTTTTCATAGTTTCCTTTCATGGCCTGATCGTAACTCTCCAGTGAGGGCGTGGCTGTGCCCATAATCACCATGGCATTGTCATAGGTCGCCCTGAGAATGGCAATATCTCTGGCGTTGTAGCGCGGATTATTTTCCTGTTTATAGGTATTCTCGTGTTCCTCATCGATAATAATTAGTCCAACGTTTTTCAGAGGGGCAAAAATGGAGGATCGGGCGCCGATGACGATATCCACCTTGTCTTCCTTAATATCGTTCCACTGTGATTGGTGGACAGTTCCCAGGAGGCTGCTGTGTAATACGGCAACCTTGTTGAACCGCGCCTTTATCCTTTGAATGGTCTGCGGGGTAAGGGATATCTCAGGGACAAGGTAAATGGCCTTGCGGCCCTGATCGAGTACCTTTGATATGGTCTGTAGGTATATCTCCGTCTTTCCGCTGCCCGTAATACCGTGAAGTAAAATAATGTTTGGTCTGGGCTGTGAAGTAGTGCAAGATAACAATTCCTTTTCCCAAATACCCACTTTTATCGCTCCTTTGTTATTTGACTGTGCAAAGGCCTCTCCTTGCGAAGGAGGGGATAGACGGGTGGTTGGAGATAAAGGAATTTGGTTGCGATGGTAAAGTTCTGCAAGTCTTTTGCAAATAGTGTCGAAGGCGTTTTGCTGTTCCTGGGTAAGGGTTAGATGTTGCTGCAATTGATCGGTGTTACGAGGCGTGTTTGCAGCATCCTGGAGTTTGTTTTCAAGAGTAAGGAAACCCTTTTTCGCTAATTGACGAAGTCCGGGCATCTTGCAGCCGCTGATGCGGATCACTTCTTTGGCGCTTATTTCGTCAGGATGTTCTAAAAGTATTTCCAGCACCTTTGCCTGTTTTGGTGCGCGTGTTTTCATTTGCGCCATGGCTTCCTGATTGAAGGCCAGGGTATGCGGAGTACCTCTTACAAAGGTGTTCCATTTTTCCTTTATTTTGCTTCGAACAACAGGCGGAACAACCGCAGAAATTGCTTCCCCCCATCCGCAGCAGTAATGGGACGATAGCCAGCGGGTGATCTTCAGCATGATGTCATCAATCAGCGGCTCTTTATCGGTGATACTTATGAGGTCTTTTATTTTGTCAGTACATGGGGTATCAGTAAACCCGACACAAAACCCCGTCATGATTTTGTTACCAAAGGGTATTCTTACCCGCATTCCTGCCTTAAGATTTTCTTGTAAGTGGGGGGGGGCACGGTAATGAAACACCTTCTGTAAAGGAATATTAACAACCACTTCTGCGTATAATTTCTGAGGTGGTTGATTTGCCGGACTAGTGTGCGTTTCCGGTCGGATATCAATTGGATATGGGGAAGGGGGATTCTGATTGGGGAGACTGGCAGGCATAAATATCTAAATGTTAATATTAAGGAATTTCAATCCACCCCCCTGTTTCCCCACGTTTACGAGGGATTATGGGGGAGGATTGAAATTCTTTAACGTTGAATTGTCTTGCTTATAGCCAGATAACCGCCTTCTTCGGGAGGTTCTATTGTTATTGGTATTAAGTATTCTGACATGTACGACCCTCCGAAAAAGATTATCAAAAGGATAATACTCTGTCAAGAGTATACTGAGATGGTTTTATCCGCCTTAAAACATTGCATATTTTACTTGACGCATGCTTAACGTATTTGGGAGAATGCCCGATAGTTTAAACGATAACGAAAGAAAGACACACGATAAAGGCAAACCCGGAGTGACCGGGAACGCAAAGGAAAGATCTTTAAAGTTCCGCAAAGGCACAAGTGCCAGGAATGTTGATGGGGGAAAAATTTATGAAAACAGTGACGTTTAGAGAATATCTAATTGAAGTTTTAAAGAATTCCATCTATGAAAAAGGCGAAAGTTCTGATGTAATTATTGCTGAGTCAACGGATTTACCAGGATGTTTTACGCAGGGCAGGAATTTTGAAGAAGCCAGAGAAAACCTCATTGATGCTATAGAGCTTTGGATTACGGTAGGATTAAGAAACGGCGAAGAAATGCCAACAATCAATGGATGTAAGCTAGCGGTGAGTAGAGAGCCAGCAAAAAAGAAAAAGGTTCATGTCTAATCTGACTCCGTGTAAAAGGCGGGTATTAATTAAAAAGTTAAAGGTATTTGGATTTAAAGGGCCATTTCCAGGTGGCAAGCATTCTTGGATGGAGAAGGGGACTGTACGAATTATCATTCCCAATCCACATAAGGGTGATGTTGATGTTGGACTTATAAGAAGAATCTTAAAACAGGCAAAAATAAATCCGGGAGAGTGGAGTAAAGTGTAATCCGAAGCTTACCGATAAGGGCAAACCCGGAGTGATCCGGGGACGCAAAGTAACAGGGTCTTGCGATCCGTTTAAACAGTTTAAACCGCTTAAACCGTTCAAACGGCTTTGAAAAAGATAGCCTTGCTGCCGAAGATGTTTCGTAAAAATCTTTGCAGTGAGGGTTTTTTATTTTTAGACAAAGATTTTCGAAAAAATTTTTGAAAAAGGAGCAACGGTGGATGGCTACGACAGGGTAGACAAGAATTTTGCTAATGAAATGACCGATACCCCATGCTGTAATAAGAATACAGAAACTTCCCTGTCAAACTTAATGTCGTCGTCTCTTGTTACAAGAAATGCAGCTTTTCCCTTAATTGCCGTTTCAATAATGAGGTTATCGTCTTTGTCACGGCAGACAGCAACGTCTCCTGAAAGTAAAACAGATTCCGCCCGTTCTTCTAAGAGCACAAGCAGTTCGCTAATATCGTTTTCAGAAATTCCATATTTATTTTTTATTTTTGGGCGAGTAAGAACTTCTGCAAGTTCTTCAAGTATTGGTTCTGAAACGATGGCTTGGAAAGAGCCTTTTTCGAAGTATTTTCTTAATGTGGCGGGAAATCCGAAAGGATTGAGTAAAGAAGACACCCAGACATTGGTATCAATAACAGCCTTTACGACCACGTTTTTGTTTTCTGACCTCTTTTATGGTATGGACTATGTCAGTTTCTATCTCTTCTGGGTTATATTGTACGGCTTTTTCGTGTATTTTCTCTATAATGTGGTTAAAACGATTCTGCCATTCATCTCGAGAGATTATCTTTATTGAAACCTTTTCGTGTTCTTTTATCTCAACATGCTGAAGCGGTTTAAAGACACCGTTTTCAAAAATAGCATCTATTGTTTTGGACATAACTCGTAACCTTTATGCACAAGGAGTATATTTTTCGCAACAAATTTTCATGTTCATTATTTCTAATGAATGTGATGTCTTTTGTCAAGAAATATCTGTTTGAATATCCTGCGCTGGTTTCATCTGTCTTGAAATATTGCATATTTTCCTTGACGCATACCTGCGAACTTGGGATAATGCCCGATAGTTTTAACGACAACGAAAGAAAGACATACGATAAAGGCAAACCTGGAGTGATCCGGGGACGCAAAGGAAAGGGTCTTTAAGACGCACAGGGAAGTACGGAAAGGCTAGAAAAGCCTTTTGGGAAGAATTTAAGGAAGTCACCGGGAAAAGACAGCCTTACTGCCGAAGATGTTTTCCACAAACATTTTTGCAGTAGGGCTTTTTTGTTTTTAGGGATATTCGCATTTCTGATAATTTGAGGGAATAAAATGTGAGAGAAATATGGGAAGTATCTCTAATTTACACATAAGTTGCATAAAAGCTGATATAAAAACCAGCTAACTGGCAATACGCAAGGGGAACAAGGTTGTTGTGGCTGAAAGAGCCTGAAAAATCTTGGATTTAACAATTCTGTTTCCATGAAATTTAGTCAAATCATGTTTGAGTTCATGCAAGAATGAGGTTTGAGAAGACTCGGTGACAATCTTCTTTGCCTCAGCAATCGTATGATGTGGGTGCAGAAGTTTGAGAATACCATATGCTATGATTACTATGAGGATATGGTTCACGTACGCCTCAAACTCTTGAAACCGGTACGAACCCAGATGAAGATATTGCTTGAGCTCTTTAAACATGATTTCGATTCGCCATCGCAAGAGATACGCAGTACAGATTTCTCTGGAAGAAAGCCTTTTGCCAATACCTGCAAGGATAAGGATTTGACGACCGCGGC
>JAJTXE010000002.1:777954-836891 GCA_021463795.1 Candidatus Brocadia sp.
AGACCACGGGATCACCCATTAGTGATTAATTTATCATAGAAAGACAGGAAGAATACCGACAACAAAAGGAAAGAGAAGAGACTGAGGCGATAAGATTAGAAAAAGAACGCATTTTACAGCTTTATAGAAATGCACGCTACGGTGATATTATTCAGGTAAACATATCAGGTGGCAGCATTGCCTTTATCGGAGAAAGAAAAGGTTACGAACCTTTGTCCTTTGACCTGGTAAGAGGTGAGAGGAAGAGGAAGAGTATTCCATTCTACCACCACGATAGACACGTAACATACCAAACAGATATCTGGGTAGCGTATGATAACAATGCCTTTTATTTTGATGTTGGGGATGACCCGGAATACGAACACCATACAGATAAGATAGTTATTTTAGATGACGGACGCTGGAATAAAGGAGAGTCATATCATCCAAAAACACTCGGTAAGAGCACAGATAGTCAGGCACAGGGCATAGAGGTTTTTATAAGATATAAACTATTGCCCGGTATGCAACGGAAAGGGTCGTATCATTGTCACCCATCTCAATGAAATGAAGAAATTATTTCAGACTGCAATACTGCAATTTTGGAAGCTTTGAAAGATACGGTGCGGGTACTCATGCAGCTAAAATAATAAACGAGAACCGTTTTCAAAAAGCCAGTTTATTTTCCTTCTTTTATTGATTGCTCTTATCTTTGCTGTAGCTTGCTATGAACGTGTATTCCCTTGACATTCATTATCCCATTTTTTATAATTCGACAAAAGCTTTATTTATAAGGAATTCGGAGGGTTTTGCCAAATTTTATGGAAAATACAAACAGGGGTCTGAATACCTGTCTTGTTGGTCTCCAATGGGGAGACGAAGGCAAGGGTAAGATTGTTGATATCCTTACCGAATCTTTCGACATTATTGTCAGATATCAGGGTGGCAGTAACGCCGGACATACGGTTATCGTAAATAACGAAAAATTTGTTTTACATCTCATTCCCTCAGGCATCCTCAGAAAAAATAAATGTTGTGTCATCGGCAGTGGAGTAGCCCTCGATCCCCTCCAATTATTGCAAGAAATCGACGAGTTACGGAAGAAAAATATAGAAATAGGCAATAATCTCCGCATCAGTGAACTGGCACATCTTGTGTTTCCCTACCATAAGAAGTTCGATGAACTGTCTGAATCGGAAAAAGGGGATGATAAGATTGGTACAACCCGCAGGGGCATAGGTCCCTGTTATACCGATAAGATGGCGCGTAACGGCATTCGGGTAGCGGATCTTTACCATCCTGATCATTTTAAGCAAAGGCTGAAAAAAGTCGTCGAGGAAAAGAACAAGATCCTTGTGCGTTTGTATGATGCTGAGGCATTATCCTGGAAAGATATGTATGACACGTATTGCGAATACGCAGAGCAGATACGGCCTTTCGTGTGCAATACCGTGGTCTTTATGGATGACGCTATAAAGACGAAAAAAAAGATCTTATTTGAAGGCGCCCAGGGTTCGCTGCTGGATGTGGATTTTGGAACGTATCCGTATATTACTTCTTCTTCGGTGACTGCCGGTGGTGCTGCGATTGGTGCGGGCATTAGCCCCAAGCAGATTCACAAAGTTCTTGGCATCATGAAATCCTACACAACACGGGTTGGCAGTGGCCCTTTCCCTTCCGAGTTAAATGATGCATTAGGTGAATATTTACGGAAAAAGGGAGGAGAGTATGGCGCTACAACCGGGAGGCCAAGGCGCTGCGGCTGGTTTGATGCAGTGGCGGTAAAACATGCGATCATGGTCAGCGGTGTTGACAGCGCGGTGTTGACAAAGCTGGATGTATTAGACGAACAAAAAACGATAAAGATATGCGTGGGGTATAAATTTGGTGATAAAATCTATGACCTGTTTCCTACGGATTTAGCCGCACGCGCGGATTGTCAGCCGGTATACCAGGAAGTGCCTGGCTGGCTGAAAGACACATCTGAAATGCGCGATAGAAAAGATATTCCCTCTCAGGCAAAAAGTTATATTGGCACCCTTGAAAAGATTTTGGGCATTCGGGTAGAAATGCTTTCTGTTGGTCCTGATCGAGGTCAGGTTGTAAATCTTATATGAGTGAAAATGGACGGGTGCCTTCCCACATTGCAATTATTATGGACGGGAATGGGCGATGGGCAAGGCGGAAGGGATTGGTAAGGATTCGCGGGCATCAGGAAGGGGTGGAGTCAGTCCGGGAGATAACGCGCGAATGTGCAAAAAAGCATATAAAACAGCTTACGCTATATGCGTTTTCCCAGGAAAATTGGAAGAGACCAAAACGGGAAGTAAATTTGCTGATGAAACTCCTGAAAGATTTTCTTATCAGGGAGCGGGAAGAGATTGAAGAAAACAATATCCGTTTAACGGCTATTGGCAGAATAACCGGGCTTCCGGAGGACGTGCAGAGAGAACTTGCTGTTAGTATCGAAGAAAGTAAGAACAACACTGGCATGGTGCTTTGTCTTGCGCTCAATTATGGGGGACGTTCTGAGATTGTGGATGCGGCAAAAAATATTGCCATGAGTATTACCTCTGGGAAGATGGTTTTAGAAGAAATTACCGAGGAGACCTTTAAAAAATTCCTTTATACATGTGAAATGACAGACCCTGATTTGCTTATACGGACGGGCGGTGAGATGCGGGTAAGTAATTTTCTTTTATGGGAAATATCCTACACCGAGTTCTGGGTCACACCTGTCTGCTGGCCTGATTTTCGAAAAAAAAATTTGGAAGAAGCGATTAAAGAATATGCAAGCCGGGAACGGCGTTTTGGTGGGTTACGAGAGTGAGTACGCTTCAGACAAGAATCACCCTTGGCGTTATCATGTTCTCGCTGTTCTTTGGCATTCTGTGGCTCGATTCCCTGTTTTGCACCGATATCGGTTTCGGGAGCCTGGCCATTTTTGCGGGTGGAATTGGCTTATATGAGTTTTACCATATTGCAGGTAAAAACGGTTACTCTCCGTTTCGTGTATCGGGTATTATTGCAGGTGTTGCATTCTTGGTGCTCTATTGGTTATCCGCCCGCACCCATGCTGCTGCCGAGTACCATTTTTTTAGACAGGAAACGATGGTTATCTTCGTCTTTTGGCTTTTACTCGCTCAGGCCTTCACCCGTGGTACGCAGGACGCCATAAAGAATATTGCAGTAACCATATTCGGTATTATCTATGTCGTGTTTCTCCTGAGTTTTGCCATTGCCTTGCGCAACTTTCCCCACGGTCTTTCTATCGTAATTCTCGTTTTGCTCGTTTCCAAGTTTGGCGATATCGGCGCTTATTTATTAGGCAGAAAATATGGCAAACGCAAACTGGCAAAAATCATTAGTCCGAATAAGACGGTCGAAGGCGCTGGTTTTGCGTTGGCATCAAGCATCCTGGTGTCACTACTATTTAATCTCATTCCTTCAATCAGGGTGATGAGCGTTCCGTGGGCAATCGTATTTGGGGGAGTGGTGGGTTTTTCTGCCATGATGGGTGACCTGGCGGAATCGATGCTCAAAAGAGATGTTAATGTAAAGGATTCCGGGCGTCTCGTGCCTGCTTTTGGCGGAGTACTGGACGTAATTGATTGTTTGCTGGTAAGCATGCCGGTTGCATATTATTTTTTTGTATGGGGTAATTTTATTGAACGATGAATCAAAAAATGAAGGTACAAAAGCATCCCGGCGTGCAGGAATATTTTCATGACCCATACACACATCAAAGTACCCTGATCCTCGAGAACGACACCGAAGCATCCATCTTATATGGCAGTCATGACCGTTATCTCCGTCTTGTGAGAGACGCCTTCCAGGTACAACTGGTTGCCCGTCGTGGAGTATTAAAGCTCGAAGGTGAAAAAGAACGGGTAACTACCAGCAGAGAAGTCTTGAACAGATTGTTGGAAATTGTACGCACTACGGGAAGATTGGATCTGGACGATGTAGAACAGGCTATCGTTGATATAAAGGGTGAAACGGGGGATGAAACCGGCCAGACGATTGATGTATTTCAAAGAGGCCTTTTTATCAAACCGAAGACGGACGGACAGGCAAAATACATAGAGGCAATTAAAAAAAATGACCTCGTCTTTTGTATCGGCCCGGCCGGAACGGGAAAAACCTATCTGGCGGTGGCGATGGCGCTCTCTTTCCTGAAAAGTGGACGTATACGGAGAATTGTCCTTGCCAGACCGGCCGTTGAAGCGGGCGAGAAACTCGGGTATCTGCCGGGCGATATTAAAGCCAAGGTGAATCCGTACCTGCGCCCGCTCTATGATGCCATAGCAGATATGATGGATGTGGGGCATGTAAAGAAATACCTGGAAAGCGACCTCATAGAGATTTTACCGCTTGCCTATATGCGGGGGAGAACGCTCAACGATGCATTCATTATCCTGGATGAAGCACAAAATTGCACCGTTAAGCAGATGAAAACCTTTTTAACGAGACTGGGTGTGAAATCAAAGGTAGTGGTAACCGGGGATATCACTCAGGTTGATTTGCCGGGTGGAGAGTTGTCTGGCTTAATTGACGTCCAGGAAAGGCTCATGAATGTTAAAGATATTTCTTTTGTATACCTGACGAAGGCAGACATTATCAGGCATAGATTAGTTCAGGATATTGTTGATGCGTACGAGTTGTAGCCAGGTACCTCTAAGGTGAAATTAAAAATTATCAATCTCCAAAAATGTTATCCGATAGCACAAAACGAGATAAAAAAACTGGCCCGGGGAGTTTTAAAAATTGAGAAGAGGGACGCAGAGCTTAATCTTGTCTTTGTCGACAATAAACAGATAAAGGAAATAAACAAAACGTTTCTGAGGCACAACTATGCCACTGATGTTCTGAGTTTTGCGTATCATGAACACTCCCTTCATGATATCATTACCGGGGAAATCCTTATTTCTGCAGAAATGGCGGCTCAGCAGGCACACAAACATGGGTACCCGGTCGAAGGCGAAATTGCCCTTTATCTGGTCCATGGAATATTGCATCTGCTGGGGTATGACGACAGAAAAAAGGGAGATGCAAAGAAGATGCACCAAAGAGAAAGGGCATTGCTGGCAAAGTTTGGGTATTGTGTTCCTGTCCCGGATTAATTCATAATTTTGTTGTGATGATATGCCTGTCGTAAGAACAGAGGCAATTGCATTAGGGAGGTCAGATTATAGCGATTCCAGCCAGATCGTTACTTTTTACACCCGTGACCATGGAAAAATCCGTGCACTTGCAAAGGGATTCAAGCGCGCGTCAGGAAGGCACAGTTCCAAAGCCGTAGACCTGTTGTCGCAGTATCAAATATTTTTTATAAAAAAAGAACAGACCTCTCTCCATACTTTGACCGAGGCGGTATTACAGAATAATTATCCAACCCTTCGCAACGATCTGGATAAGTATTATAGGGCATCGTACATGGCAGAACTTACGAATGAATTTACGGTGGAAAATGATCCCCATGAGCAATTATTTGATATTTTGACAGAAACCTTGGCAGGGATATCAACGGATCACGATTCTGTCCTTCGCTCATTGGTTTTTGAAATAAAACTATTAAAAATATTGGGGTATTTGCCTGATTGGGGCTGTTGTGTTGAGTGTAAGAGCCGTATTCAGCAGGCGTCAGGGGTATACTTCAGCGCTAAAGATGGGGGGGGGGTGTGCAAGAGGTGTCAAATGAAATTTACCCGTGGAATTGTAGTTCCTTCTGGTGCAATGCTTATTGCCGGGAGATTGGCGGAGATGAACTTACAAAGATTAGACCGTGTCAGGTTGCACCTGTCCGTTTGTGTTGAGATAGAAAAGATGTTGAGATATTATATCACCTTTCTCTTAAACAAAGAGCTCAATTCCTGGAAATATATCAAAGTATGAGACTGTTTCGTGATGCAGAAAAGCATCAGCCAGGTCTTCTTGCGGAGAGGGGGATTATGTGGGTGGTGAGAAACCTTGTTAAAACAAAGATTTTGCAAAAGACGAGGGAGATGCAGTCTATGATTATGCAATTGTCTTATGCCCTTATGGTGGTGTGTAGTCTGATTTGTCTGGCAGTTTCCCCGGCATACGGGAAATGGATATGGAACAGAGAAACGGGTTGGATGGAGTCTCCCTCTGCTGCAATTACCTCGTTGGAACAACGCTATAAATATGCACTTTCCCTTCTGGTAGAGCAGAAATATACGGTTGCAATAAAGGAATTTGAATCGATTATCCGTGATGCTTCTGGAACTGAGTATGCGGAAGCTTCTCTCATAAGCATTGGCAGGGCTTATTTTCTCAATAAAGATTTTAAGCGGGCGCTCAGGACGTATGAAGATGTCCTGGAAAGATACCCGGGTACAAAAAGGACAGAAGAGATACTTGAACGGGAGTATCAGGTGGGTATTGCTCAAATAGAGACAAATGAGAATGCGGCCATTGGTGTCTTCGAAAAGATTATCGAAAAGCATCCATTAGGACCGGTTGCCCCGGATGCACAGGTAAAGATAGCGGATTGTTACTTCAAACTTGCTCAATATGAGGAATCTCTTGATGCATATGAAAAGTTTTTGGAAAATTATCCGAAGAGTGAATGGGTTCCTTATGTACAATACCAGATACCACTCTCAAAGGTCTATCATGAGCAGCAGCAGGAACGCAATTATGGTCTCCTGATCTCTGCACGTGAGGGATTTGAAGAATATTTGGTTTCAAATCCCCATGGCATACATACCGAGGATGCAAAGAACATGATTCAGGAAATACGGATTCTTGAAGCAGAAAGGGAATATAATATTGGAGAGTTTTATCTCAGACGTAAAAAACCCGTTTCGGCAGCCATGTACTTTGAATATGTTAAGGTTGATTTCCCTGATACGGTTTGGGCGGAAAGAGCGAATGAAAGGATCGAATTCCTGAAGATGATAGAGGCAATAAAATAAAAATCCCTATACGATTGAATTATGAATAGTTTCCCTTTTGTTTTATCCTTGCGATGCAGGAAAACAGGGCTGAGGAGGATGTTTTTGCCGGCCAGCATCTTCAGGTATTTTGCCTGCCTCGCGGTGCTATTGCCTCTGGTTATTTCTGACATGGGTTGTGGTTATTCTTCAAGATCATTACTTCGTTCCAATGTCCGGAGTGTCTACATACCGATTTTTGATAATAACACCTTTCGCAGGGGATATGAGTTTGATCTGACCAGGGCCGTTCGTGATCAAATCTTACTCAGGACACGCCTTCATATTGTGGATAAAGATGAGGCCGATTCGATATTGTTTGGGAAAATTACCAGTTTTGAGGAAAATGTTTTAATAGAAAACTCAAATGATAACATCGTCGAGAGCCGGGCGTCTGTTGCTATCGATATCCGGTGGGTTGACAGGAGGACGGGAAGGTCAATCATTGAACGGAAAAATATCAGAAACCCAGCGGAGTTTATCGTTTTGAGGCATGAAACGCTTACTTCTTCCAGGACTGAGGCCTTTGTAAACGTTGCCCGTGGCATTGTGGATGCAATGGAAGAGGACTGGTGATTATGAGAGAGGTGCTGATGTGGAACACGCCTTTCACCGCACACGGACAAACGATCGATGATGCCTCTGATAATTTTCATCGGGGGCATTATGATGTGCCATATCCGCATGGTACCTTGCATCTCGGTACAACGACGTGTGTCATGGGAATCCTGAATGTAACTCCGGATTCGTTTTATGATGGCAAGCGATATGATACCCGTGAAGAAGCCGTTGAACAGGCGCTCAGGATGGTAAACGACGGGGCAGCTATTATTGATGTGGGTGGTGAATCTACGAGACCAGGCGCGTCTGCTGTATCGGAAGAAGAAGAAATAGAAAGGGTAATTCCCGTTATCAAAATGTTGTCAAAACAGATACGGACGCCTATTTCTGTTGATACCTGTAAAGCAAAGGTTGCAGAAAGGGCGATTGATGCCGGGGCATCAATGATCAATGATGTTGGTGGATTGCAGGCGGACGAAAAGATGGCGCAGGTCGCCGCAGGGTCGCGTTTGCCCGTTATCATTATGCACAAAAAAGGCACCCCGCAGACAATGCAGAAAAATCCCATCCGAAAAAATGCATGCGTGGAGATTATGGCTTTTTTAATAAAATCAATTTCCCTTGCGACGGCAGCAGGAATAGAGAAAAACAAAATTATTTTAGACCCCGGTATTGGTTTTGGGAAGACGGTGCAACAGAATCTGGAAATTCTGAAAAGGTTAAGGGAGTTTACGTGCTTGGGTTTTCCCTTGATGGTCGGTACATCCCGGAAAACGTTTATCGGAGCCGTATTGGATCTTCCCGTTCAGGAGCGTTTGTGTGGAACGCTTGCAACCCTTGCCGTTGCCGTTATGAACGGCGCCCATATCGTGCGCGTACACGATGTGCGTGAAGCGGTCCAGGTAGTAACTCTGTGTGATGCAATCAGGAACAGTTAATGTTTGAGAGCATATTTGGCCTATTCGACAATATCAACGGCTGGATGATCGGAAGATCTCTGGGTGAGATCTTTCTTATCTATATGGTGGTGTATGTCGTACTCAGAATCATGCAGGGAACCAGCGGAACCAGTATTTTGCGGGGTTTGGCGTTTATTATTGTCTTGATATCCATTGGCGTACTCTTCTTTGTGCGAAAATTACAGCTCTTTACTATTGATTGGTTGATAACTGAGTTTGTCCCGGTATTTATCATCCCAATTATTATTCTCTTTCAACCGGAATTCAGACGCGCCTTGTTACGGCTTGGACAAAACCCTGTTTTCAGTATGTTTTTAAAGTCTGAACAGCAGGAAATGACCTACGAAATTATACAGGCAGTTGAGACTTTATCCAAAAGCAAAATTGGTGCTTTAATTGCCATTGAGCGAGATGTTGGTCTGGGTAATTTTGTGGAAACGGGGACAAAACTCCATGCAGACGTTTCACGCGATTTGCTTACTACCATCTTTTGGCCTGGTTCTCCCCTGCATGATGGTGCAGTCATAATTCAGGAACAAAAGATAAGCGCCGCCGGTTGTCTGTTTCCGCTTACCGAAAAAACTGAATTATCAAGAAGCCTGGGAACCCGTCACAGGGCGGGCATTGGTCTTACCGAGGAAACCGATGCCCTTGTTATTATCGTGTCTGAAGAAACAGGAACGATATCGACCGGCTTTAAAGGGGAATTAAAGCAGGGCATTGACGGGAAAGGGTTGAAAAAGATCCTTGATGATCTATCCACCGAAAGATTCAGTGTTGCGAAGAGTATCCGGGGAAGATGAAGAAACTATTTACTGGAAATATTCCGACAAAACTTATGGCGCTGGTCATGGCAGTTGCCCTTTGGTTCTATGCTATTAATCGCCATACAGGAGATTTAACCGCAACCGTAAGCCTGACGGTTACCGTGCCTGAAGGCATTACCATAGTCGAACAGAGTACGGGGGAGATTACCATCCATTTACAAGGCCCGCAGAACGTGATTGACACGATTGACGGCATGATAAAAGATCGTAAAATATCGGCAAGATATGCTCTGAAAGAATCTCCCGATGTAATCGAAGATCAGTTAAAACAGAGTATTTTTATTCGGAGAGAACACCTTGATTTGCCACCTTCTGTTAAATTGCTTTCCGTATATCCGGATAAAATCGATGTTGTGCTGGGTAAATTACAAAGGAAAAAGTTAAAAGTCGTTTTGCAAAAAAAGGGCGAACCTGCGATTGGGTACAGTGTTGCGAATGAATTTATATTTCCGGGTGAAGTGGAGGTTACCGGGCCCCTCAACGCTTTGAAAGAAGCCTCTTCTATCAATACGGTTCCTATTGATATCGGCGGAATTTCCGGGGAGCAAAACCGTACATTTCCCTGGAGGATCGGAATAGACCAGAAGGTGACGGTTAAGCGTGGAGATAAAACCATTTCAGTGCCGGTTGTATGCGATGAGGATGTCCGGATATGGTTGCAAATTATGGAGCAACAGGATACGCGTGTATTCGGGAAAATAAAGATAAAAATCATAGGCCCTCCTGCGTATCCTTATCTGATAAAACTGCAGGATGAATTTGCTGATGTAAAGGTAAAGGGACCAAAGCTTTTGCTGGATAAACTGAATACAGATGATATTATATTATACATCGATGTCACTTCTTTAAAGCCACCAGGGCCATATAAACAACCGGTAAAAAGTATTTTACCGAAAAATGTCGAACTCATGGATAAACTACCCGAAGTTCACTTAGACATCCGTGAAACCTTGCGTTCGGTGGAGGTACGATGATACAATTGGGGGTAAATATTGACCATGTTGCCACGATACGTCAGGCAAGAAGAACGTTTGAGCCTGATCCGGTAATAGCTGCGTCCCTTGCGGTCCATGGCGGCGCTGATATTATTACCGTTCACTTGAGAGAAGACCGAAGACATATACAGGATCGTGATGTAAGATTGTTGCGGGAAACCGTATCTACCAAGCTAAATCTCGAGATGTCAACAGCGCCGGAGATTATTGACATTGCCTTGAAAACAAGGCCAGAGCAGGTGACCCTGGTGCCGGAAAAACGGTTGGAGATTACGACAGAGGGTGGTCTGGATGTTGTCTCGCAAAAAAAGGCGATTGTGGATGCAGTGAAAAGATTTCAAGACGCTGGTATCCTGGTCAGTCTTTTCATCGACGCGGAAAAAGATCAGATTGAAGCAGCAAGGGACGTGGGTGCGCAGTACATTGAATTACATACGGGAAATTATGCAAATGCGGGAGATTTGCCTGGCAGGAATACCATAATTGAAAAACTTCAGGAAGGGGTAAAGGTCGCTCAAAAATCGGGATTACGGGTGAATGCAGGGCATGGGTTGACGTATCAAAACGTAGGATTGATCGTGGAATTCCTCGATATTGAAGAATTGCATATTGGACATAGCATTGTATCACGGTCGGTATTTACTGGCATCCAAAAGGCTGTTTCGGAGATGAAGGAATTGATTTTCCGGTATTCTTTACAAAAGGTTTTGGAGAAAGGTTAAGCAAAGTAAACGCCGGTGCCAGGTTTTATTGGTCCAATTTACATGAACGTTTATTAAGAAATAATATGGTTTATGGTAACAATTTAGTTTTTTGAAAAAGTAGGGGCGAAGCATTTGCCCGCTTGGGTATGGACGTGTTTGTGCCAATTACTGCAAATGCTTCGCCCCCACACGGTATGGTAAACATCGCTATTATTGGGATTTTCAAAAAACTAAATTGTTACGGTTTATGAAATATGACACCCCTTTTATCCAGCAATAAATTATTTTATGTTGACAGATTAATGTCAATGTGTTATCTATACTCCGATATCACATATGACAAAGTAAAAAACAAATACATTACGATAAAGGTAAACCCTGAGTGATCAGGGGGCGCAAAGAAAAGGGTCTTTTAACTTATAGGGAAGTAGTTTAAGAGACAGCCTGCTATAAAAGACAGCCTTACTGCCGAAGATGTTTTAACAATATCTTTGCAGTAAGGCTTTTTTATTTTTAAGGCTTACAAGAAAGGAGTTCTCGATGTCCAATTTTCCGGAAAAAGGCGAAAAACAAAATGTTGGGAAAGGCGAGAAGGTCAAACAAACGAAAAAAAGTGAGACAGAGGAGGTAAAAGCAGAAGGAAATCCTGGTAGTTCTGGGAACTGTGGTCTTGAAAGGATAGCTACTGACTACGATCAGGCAATAAGGGGTTATGAAGGCTATTATCGGCGACAGGGGGCTTACAATACTGGCACTATTCAGTACGATCCGTATTCGTATTATTATACACCCTCTTACTCTCAAGGGTATCAAAGTTATAGGGGTGCATCTTATGAAGAGCAACTGGCTGATGCTTATGGGCAGGGAATTGCTGAATACGAAGCGAACTTACAATCACTCGAACAGGCTCAAGCCGAGTTTGATTCGTCATTGCAGTATATTCGGGGTTTAGAGGGAACGGAACGAGAAGAATATATTAAAGGATGGAAAGAGTACCTTCAAGGCATCCTTGAAACAAGCAAACAATTATCTAATGCAATTGAAGAATCAATCAAATCAATCGCCACAGGGAGTCCATGACGCCGTTTGGGTTAAAATACCTTGAGGAGAGCAATCCTAAATATTCTAAGGAAAGGAGGAAGAGATAGTATCAATAGTACTGTGTAAATTCTTTTCCTGTGATTTTTTTAAAGGAAGGAGGTAAAAATATTTGTAATGTTCAGAGCGTAGAGCTGTTTGAATTGAAGATGAAAACAAAAAGGATTCATAATTAGTAAACGTTGAGTTAATTACTTGAATTAACCGCAGAGGGGAGTGATTATTATGAGTTCCAGTCCAGAAGAAAAGAAAAAAGATTGTTGTACCCCTGAAGAGCAGGCCTATTATCAGGGAATGGCAGACGCAGCAGCCGCTCTCGCTGGAGAGGCTGCTCAATATGGACAAACAGGTTTGTCTCCAGAAGAAGAAGCTTACTATCAGGGCATGGCCGATTACGAGGCTTGTTTAGCTGGAGGAGCAGAGTATACCGGATTGTCCCCGGAAGAGGAAGCCTATTACCAGGGTATGGCCGATTACGAGGCTGCTTTAAGTGAAGAAGCTGCCGAGTATACCGGATTATCCCCGGAAGAGGAAGCCTATTACCAGGGCATGGCCGATTATGAAGCAACCCTTACAACTGCTCAACCTCAGCTTCCGCCGCCTGTGCCACCTATAGGACCACCAATACGGCCGCCCGTAAGGCCACCGATACAGCCACCTGTACGGCCACCCGTGAGACCACCGATACAGCCACCTGTGCGGCCACCGGTGAGACCACCGATACAGCCACCTGTACGGCCACCGGTGAGACCACCGATACAGCCACCTGTGCGGCCACCGGTGAGACCACCGATACAGCCACCTGTACGGCCGCCCGTGAGGCCACCGATACAGCCACCTGTGCGACCGCCCGTGAGGCCACCGATACAGCCACCTGTACGGCCACCGGTGAGACCACCGATACAGCCACCTGTACGGCCGCCGGTGAGACCACCGATACAGCCACCTGTGCGACCGCCCGTGAGGCCACCGATACAGCCACCTGTGCGGCCGCCCGTGAGGCCACCGATACAGCCACCTGTACGGCCACCGGTGAGACCACCGATAGGACCGCCTGTGGGGCCACCGATTGGGCCGCAGGAATATTATTAATTATCGGTATTGAAAAACTCTAATGCCTGATTAGGGAGGGTAGCACCCCTTGAAGGATTTTTAGGGGTGCTACTTCTCTCTACCTTGATATGAGAGGCCTTATGTTAAAAAACAGAAAGATGTTACAGGACATTCATAGATTGGTCAGAGAAAAAAATAGAATGCTTAATCAGTGGGAACAGTATTACAGAAAAGATAAGTTGAAATCTTTTCCCATTCATATTCAGTTTCCGACTGGAACACGTTGCAATCTTCAATGTCAATTTTGTACGGAGAGGAAAGGGGAAAAGGCTAAAGATTATCATTATAAAGATCTTAATTTTGGAGAATTTCGCTCCGTCATCGAATATGAAGGCTGGAACCAGAGTTTAAGTAGCGCTAGCAAGATTGCTCTCTATGGGTGGGGGGAACCGTTGTTCAACACTGATTATGAGAAGATATTCGATTATATAATGGAAAATTTTCCAGGTTTGGGCATCATTATTAGCACTAATGGCATTTTGTTTAGTCAAAAATGGTCTGAGAAAATCGTAGCCATCGATAACGCTGAAGTTAATTTCTCAGTCAATGCTGCGACAAAAGAAACCTATCGTAACGTGGCAGGAAGTAATCAATTCGAACGTCTGATAGCAAACATTTGCGGTTTGACCGATTTGCGCGAGAAATACCGAACGAAGAATCCATATATCACCTTGTCGTATGTGGTAACAACAGAAAATATCAGAGAATTGCCACAATTTGTTGATTTGTCTGCTACCATTAAGGCAGACTGTATTGTTGTGCAAGACACTATGATGCTGAGTAGAGATACAGAGAGGCTTTCTTTGATGAATGAACCGGTTTTGGCATATGAAATGTGTAAGATAGCAAAAAAACAAGCAAAAGAACAAAACATCAAGATAGTGTTTGTTTCCTTTGAAGCTCATCAAGAAAGTTATTTTCCGAGTAGTTTTGAACTAACAGAAGATTTCGATGTCTGTACTCAAACTGCAACAAACGAAAGTAAAAAGACAGTGCTAACTGAAGGCCAGGAAGTGCCGTCAGCGTATTTTGCTAATACCGATTGTTTTGATCCGTGGGAGAGATTCATGATACGCGCAGATGGAGAGGTGTTTCCCTGTTGCCAATCTCAAACATTCCCAGAACTAACGCTCGGAAGTATTCATAAGCAAAGTTTTGAGGATATCTGGAATGGTGATGCCTACCGTTCTATGCGTAGAACGATCAACACTGATAATCCACCTCCAGTTTGCGCCATTTGCCCGAGAAAAATAGGTCTTGATTAATGGAAATTACAGACAGGATGAAAAAGGTTTTACTAATAACTATGCCTTTTGCTACCACCATGCATCCAGCAATAGGAATTAGTTTATTAAAGGCAAGACTTTATGAAGAAGGAGTTCCCTGCGACATAAAATATTTTAATATTGATTTTGCTGAAATGATAGGCAGGGAGAAATACGAAGAGATGTGCCAATCTCAAGGTGACAGAACATTTATCAGAGAATGGTTTTTTGCTCAACATTATTACGGTGAACAACTACCTGAAGAACAAGAATATATCAAATACTTGGAAAAAGTTTATCAAGTCTCAAGCGATTACTTTGAAGACCTCCTCAGCATAAAATCATTCATAAAACCTTTTATGGATCAGTGTATAGAATCCGTTTCCTGGAAACTATATGATATTATTGGCTTTACAACCATGTTTGAGCAAAACCTGCCTTGTTTAGCACTTGCTCGTCGTGTTAAACTTCTTGATCATACAAAAATAATTGTTTTTGGTGGGGCTAATTGCGACCAAGAAATGGGACTTGAATTGCATCAATGTTTTCCAACTATTGATTATGTCTGTTCCGGAGAGGCAGATTTTGCTTTTCCCGAGCTAGTAAAGCGAATAAAAGACAAGAAGTCTGTTGAAGGGATTCCAGGTATTATTTATCGGAACAATGGAAAATCTATAGTACTTCCAGGCACTGTATCAGTTGAAAATCTGGATGCTCTGCCTTATCCTGATTATGATGATTACTTCTCTCAGCTTGAACATAAGCCAACCTCGTTTTTTTCTTCTTCTCTGAGAAACGATGGGGTGCCCCCTGGATTGCCTATGGAAACATCTCGGGGCTGTTGGTGGGGCGAAAGATCGCAGTGTAAATTCTGCGGTCTTAACAGAGGCACAATCGGCTTCCGGAGCAAGAGTAAAGATAGGGTTATGAAGGAACTTACCTATCTTGTGGATAAATATAATGAATCGCAATTTTTTATGGTTGATAATATATTAGATATGAACTACTTTAACGAACTTCTCCCAGAACTTGAGGAGAGACGTTTACCAATCCAGTTCTTTTACGAGATAAAGGCCAATCTAAATAAAGAACAGGTTCAAATGTTATATAAAGCTGGTATTACTTTGATACAGCCAGGGATCGAAAGTCTTAACTCCCACGTTTTAAGGTTGATGGCTAAAGGGGTATCGGCGCTTCGTAACATTCAATTACTAAAGTATTGTGGAGAGTTTGGTATTTTCCCTGGATGGAGTATCATTGTAGGATTCCCTGGGGAAAGAATTGAGGATTACAAGCAGATGGTAGAGTTGATGTATAAGGTTACTCATTTGCCGCCACCTCATGGGAATGCGTGCTTTTCGCTCCAGCGATTTAGTCCTTATTTTGCCAATCCAAAGGAATATGGCATTATTAACGTACGCCCAGAAAGCTCCTATCGGTTTATTTATCCTTTTGAAGAATCTAGCATTTTTAATCTGGCCTATTTTTTTGCGTTTGATTATAGAGATGATGTAAAACCTCCAAATTGCAACGAAGAATTAACAAAAGCCTTAGATTACTGGAAAGCATGTTATGCAAATAATGAGACTCTTTATTCAATTGAAACATCACCGACTGCTGTACTCATCGAAGACACAAGGTCAAATGCCATAGCCTCTCAGACTGTTTTGGAATCGGCCCAAAGAGATATTTACGAATACTGTGATAAGATTCAGAATTTTTCATCAATCTTTTCATATATCCATGGGAAATATAGCTCTTATCCAGTACGGGCGAGAGATATAAGGGATTTTCTCCAGGAGATGGTGGATTTAAATCTTATGGTAAACGAGGAAGACAATTACCTAAGTCTTGCTATCCCTTTTGATGGAAAAACACTTACAGCTTAAAGCTGTGCTCAGTTTTTTGCTATACCAGAAAAAATCATGTCATCATCGAATGGAAATGAATGTAAACACAAGAACACAAAAGAAGAAAAGAGAAGAAATAAACCCCCCATTTCCCTTTTCTTCCTCTTTGTGATCTTTGCACCTCCGTGGTGAGAGGTTTTATAACGCCAAATTCTACGGGAAAGGATTATACAATGTCAGAAAAAAAGCGATACTTGGTCGGTTACCGGCATAGCGCAACAGTACCAAAAGATATAGAGTCTGTTATGGATTCGTTTGCAACGGAGCAGAAAGAGGTTCGAAGTGTGCGGAAGTTAAAGACCGGTCATTGCATCCTTGAAATGACCGAGGAACAGGCCTTGGAGCTTGCCAAGAAACAACCAGATTTGATCATTGAGGAAGACCAGGAATTAGAAATGTTCTTTCCCATGCCAGGCATTATGCCCAGAGTCCCTCTCGGAGTGGAAACATCATTGAATGTTAAAGTGGTTGATGAAAAGAATGACCAGCCAGTCAGCGACGTGACAATATATTGTGCCGGAAGTGAAGTAACGTATGAAGGAGTTACTGATAAAAATGGAGTGGCCCATGTTAAAGTTTATGAAACACAGCTAAAGCATGTCATTGTCTCTCCTAAAGACAAGTACTGGTCGAAGGTAATTCCTTCTCCCAAGATGGAAAAAAATGCCCAGATTAGCGTCAGGCTCAAAGAAATTCCCGTTAATGGAAGTTACAATTGGGGACATCTGCATATCGGGATAGATAAAGTCAGCCAAAAATTTACCGGGCGCGGGGTAAAGGTTGCCGTTATCGACTCCGGAATAGCCAACCACGAGGATTTAAAGACAACAGGCGGATACAATACCTTGGATGGTCAGGATACAAAGGCGTGGAATGTTGACGAGAAAGGACATGGTACCCATTGCACCGGAATCATTTCGGCACAACAAAATCAAGTTGGGATAACAGGCGTAGCGCCAGGGGCTGAGATTTTTTCCCTGAAGGTGTTTCCTGGAGGAAAATTCAGCGACCTTATCGAAGCCATTAACTGGTGCATAGATAATTATATGGATGTAATCAGTATGAGTCTGGGTAGTAGTTCTCCGTCCGTGCAAATTGAACAAGCCCTTATGGAAGCCAATGAAAGGGGTATTACCTGCATTGCAGCGGCTGGTAATGAGGGAGGACAAGTCTCATACCCGGCTGCATACGAGAGTGTTATCGCAGTTTCTGCTATAGGGAAATTCGGAACCTTTCCTGAAGATAGCGCACATACGTTAAAAATGGGAGATATTTTTGGTTATGACGGAGAAGTCTTTCTCGCTAAGTTCTCTAATTTCGGGCCACAAATAGCGGTATGCGCCCCCGGAGTGGCAATTTTGTCTTCTGTGCCTACAGGCTACGTTTCCTGGGATGGCACCTCGATGGCATGCCCTTTTATATCCGGCCTGGCTGCGTTAATACTTGAGGCATACCCTGAAATCCGAACAGGTGATGGCTCCCAGTCATACTCTGTGCGTGAGATCATAAGAAGCTCGGCGACAGATATAGGATTGCCCCCTGAAATGCAGGGCGCCGGGTTACCAAATGCTGAAGTGGCACTGGCTAGCGCCTATGCCCAGCGTGAATATGAAGAGCAGACGCTCGCATCGTATAGAGAATATATGGAATCAATACTGGAAAGGACAAAAAGATGTACCAGAAACATTGAGCAGTCGCTGACAAAACTTGATAAGGTGTAGAATTTAAGGGATAACCAGTTGAGGGACTGCAATAAACGCAAAAAAAGTTACCATTGCGAGCAAAGCAATCCAACCCTGGAAATAGCTTTGGGCTATCGTCTGAAGCGGTAACAGAGAGGGATATACGTATTTACTACGTTTACCATAATCAAAGAAAAAAATAAGCATTTACATTTAGGAGTTTATGGGTTTGGAATTGGAACGGGCGGCTGAAAATCTGTTTGGGCAGATATTGTGTCACTTTCAGGATCTTTCGTTTCACCCACGATACTCGGTACAAGGCGGGCAGATACCTCAATGCTCCTTCTTTTCTTCCGTGATTTTATTCAATTCGTAAATCAGTGGGATTTCTCCACAGTCAGGGAATTTGTGGCATTTGACGCACTCTGACCAGATCTTGTGAGGAAGTGATTCCTTCTCTACCTTATGGAATCCGCATTTCTCAAAGAAGTCCGGCACATAGGTGAGCACAAATATCTTCACAATTTGCAGTTTCTTTGCCTCCCGTATGCAAGCCATCGCAAGTTTTTTGCCAACACCTTTGCGCTGTTGGGATTCCAGCACAGCAACGGACTTTATCTCCGCAAGGTCTTTCCAGAAAATATGCAGGGCTGCACAGCCAATCAGATTATCATTTTCTATGAAGACAAAGAAGTCCCGGATATTTTCATAGAGTTCGCTCAACGAACGAGGCAACATCACATTTTTTGCTGCAAAATCGTTGATGAGTTTATAAATCTTTTCTACATCAGCTATCGTTGCTTTTCGTAACATTCTTAATAGTCAATAAAATCCAGATCCACCGCAGAGAACGCAGAGGTTTTTAATAAGAAATATAATGCATTTTTGTGGCAGTATACAAAAATTGAAAAGGTATTTCAAATATTGATTTTAATGTCTTCTCTGCGCCCTTTGCGTACTCTGCGGTAAAATAGCCTGTTTAAATTAACCAAGCACATTAAATTTTCTTACCCTGAAAACAACACCTAATTCACGGGCGATTCTTTCGCATTTTTCCACATCTACGCCTGGCATATCGACAATTGAAACCTGCACGCTGGGTATTACCTGTTTTGCATCCTTAATGAATTGAATAAGAGCAGGATAGGTCCTTTTCCCAAAAACGGGTTTACAAATCTCTTCGTACTTGTCAGCAGTTTCGGCATTCAAACTGATACAGATGGTGTCAACCAGGCCTTTGAGTTCTTGTATAATTGGTCTTCCATGAATCAGATCACCGTGGCCATTGGTGTCTAATCGAATGCGTTTTCCCTTCGACTTCAGGAATCGTGCAACGGGTATCAAGATATCTAGCCGTTCTGTAGGTTCACCATAACCGCAAAAGACGGCTTCGTCATACCCGCCCGGATCTCCAATGGCCTCTATGACTTCTTCTGCCGTTGGTTCTTTTTTAATACCCAGATGATGACCTTTAACAATAGGGTAGGTCTCCCGCATGCAAAAGTCGCATACATTCGTGCATCGATTGGTGAGATTTATATATAGTGAATTCCGGATGGCATAAGCAATCTTTCCTTCGTGTTCAGCCTCCCCGATTCCAAAGAGTTTATAGGCGTTGAAGGTAGTGATTCTCTTGATATCGTGTACGGACAAACCATAGATATTGGCCAGCACAGGTACAATGAAGGATAGATAGGAGGGTTCGTTGCGTTCTCCCCTTTTTGGTTGTGGTGACAGGAAAGGACAATCGGTTTCTAAGAGAAGTCTTTCGACAGGGACCGATTTGGCAACTTCCCGCAAGGTATTTGCATTGGAAAAGGTAATCGGGCCGGCAAACGAAACATATAAGCCCAATTCTATGCATTTCTTTGCTACTTTCACCGTTCCGCTAAAACAATGCACGACTCCCTGAATGACACCATTCCTGTGCTCTTCCAATATTTTTAAGCAATCATCACTCGCTTCCCGGCAATGAATGATCACCGGCAGGTTGTGGTTTTTTGCCAGGGTCAGGTGCTTGTGAAAGATACGCTGCTGATCTTCATGAGGACTGCGATTCCGGTAATAGTCAAGCCCCGTTTCCCCTACGGCTATTACTTTTGGCTCGGTTATCAACGATTCTAAGGCCTGCCAGTCCTGTTCGGAGACCTTTGATGCATCATGGGGGTGGATACCTATACTGGCATAGATATTGTGAAATCGGTTTGCCAGGGTAACACTTTTCTTACTGGAAGCAAGGCTGGTGCCCACATTAATAATGCAGTTAACATCGGCGTCCTTTGCACGGGAGAGAACTGATTCCAGATCCGTTTTGTAGTCAGGGAAATCAAGATGGGCATGGGTATCTATGATCATAACGTATGTTTATTTCCTGGAAAGGACAAGGTCGTTTTTGGTAAAGGCACTTCGAAAAAGATTAATCGTTGGTTGCTTTTTGTCCGGAGAGTAGAAGATGGAAACGACATCAAAGCGCAGGTCAATTCCCTCGATTTTGTGGTTGGCAACATAGTGCGAGGCAACCCTTACAATCTGCCTCTTTTTAGCTTCTGTTACGGAGAGTTCCGGAGGGCCATAGGTATCAGAATGGCGCGTTTTGACTTCAACAAAGACAATGGTTCCGTGATCGTAACAGACAATATCAATCTCCCCTGTCCGGCAGCGGTAATTTCGTTGAAGAATTTTATAGCCCTTTTTCTTTAAAAATTTTACGGCAAGCAGCTCGCCTTTTGTACCTTTACTTCTGGTATGAGGCGCTTCCGTATTTCTCTGTTTGAACAAATTAATGAATGTGGTCACATATTTAGCGCACAATAATTGCAATATTCTTTGTCCTCAATAGCGGTACAATCAGCCTGAATGTGGGGTATTGCGGATTACCTCTGCATGATTATTTAAAGGCATAAGATGTCATGGTTGATCAAATATTACTAGATTTCCTGTACCTCATCTCTAAAGTGAGGTACAGGATGGTCTTTTTATTGCAGTTTTGTTTGTTGTGGAATTATCTTATTTCGTATCACTTTGAGTCTGAGTGCTCCGGGGTTGCGTATTTTGTGTGGGAACTGCTTTCACTGCCGGAGACTCAAATTTTTCCTGCAATCTCGTTCCTTTACTGGTTCTTTTGCGCATATAATAAAGTTTTGCACGCCTTATCCGTCCTGATTTTAATACCTTAATATCGGCAATCTTGGGAGAATGAATAGGAAAGACGCGTTCAACACCTTCGCCCTGCACGATCCGTCGTACGGTAAAAGTTTCTTTAAAACCACCGCCATTTTTTGCAATTACCACACCGCTAAAGACCTGAATGCGCTCTTTGTCGCCTTCAATAATCTTTACTGAGACATCCACCTGGTCGCCCACAGAGAATGGTGATACGGTTTTTTTCATCTGCTCTTTTTCAATGGTATCGATAAGATTCATTCGTCTTTGTCTCCAATTTTTGTTTCATGAATTATGAGTTTTCTTCAAATAGATCAGGTCTTCTTTCCCTGGTTCTTTTTATCGCATGGTCATTTTGCCATTCTTTTATTTTCTGATGATGACCGGATAGTAACACTTCCGGCACTTTCATACCCCTATATTCAGCCGGGCGGGTATACTGGGGATACTCCAACAAATCGTCATTAAATGATTCGTGCATTACAGAATCGATATCGCCTAATACCCCCGGTATCAAACGAATTACCGCATCAATTACGGCCATTGCAGGTATCTCACCACCCGAAAGGATATAGTCGCCTATTGAAAGTTCAAGTGCGTCAAGCCCTATCCGAATTCTTTCGTCAAACCCCTCATAATGACCGCAAATCAACATCAGATGGGGTTCTTTTGCCAGCTCCTTTGCGATTGATTGCGTGAACCGGTGTCCCTGAGGTGTGAGCAAAATCTTTTTCGGGTGACTATTCGTCTGTCGCTCAATGGTCTCTATCGTATTAAAAACAGGTTCTGGTTTTATCACCATTCCTGGTCCCCCGCCATAAGGGCGGTCATCCACACATCGTTTGTTATCAGCATATTCCCGGATATTAAAAAGATGGTAATGAGCAAGATTCTTTTCCCGCGCAATCTTCAATATGCTGTTTCCCAGGACGTTTTCAAACATCTCGGGAAATAACGTTACAATATCGATACGCATGGCTTATTTTTTTAAAGCAATACCACACTTTTTCAGTACAACGGCAACTGATTCCGTCGGCTTTGCGCCAACACTCAACCAATACTCCACCCGCTCTTTTTTTAAAGTGACCTGTTTTTCGTTCTTCGATTCGAGAGGGTCGTAGGTGCCGAGATTTTCAATTACCTTTCCGTCCCGTTCCTCATGAGCATCAAACGCACCGATCCTGTAATATGGTCTGTTTTTACGTCCCATCCTCATCATTCTCAACCTTACCGCCATCTATTCTCTCCTTATTTAAAACAAGTTATTCCATATAAATTCCCCTTAACAAATGGGAATTCAAAGGGGATATAGTTATTTTGCGCTGTTTTACAACCCCATTGTTCCCTTTTCTCAGGAGAATTTTTCTATGCCATACACCCTGCAACCCAAACAATTACATAAAACTTTCTAAATGCACATTACCTCATCATGCCTTTACCAAAGGGCAAACCCTTCGTTAACAGCCCCATTTTCTTTAACCCTTTTTCATTACCTTTGAAATGCTTCATCATTTTTTTCATTGATCTGAACTGTTTGAGCAATTGATTGACGTCCTGAATGGTTGTGCCGCTTCCATTGGCCACCCGTTGTCTTCTGCTTCCATTTACCATGTCAGGACTTGCCCGCTCATCAATCGTCATAGACCGAATAATCGCTTCCACCCGTTGCAGTTGTTTTTCGTCTATATTCATTCCATCCATCTTATTTCCTAATCCCGGGATCATGCCGAGCACCTCTTTTAGCGGTCCCATCTTTTTGATCTGTTGTAGTTGCGTAAGAAAATCGTCAAGGCTGAGCGTGTCATCCTGTATCTTTCTGCTGAGTTTTTGAGCCTCTTCTATGTCGATGGCTTGCTGTGCCCGCTCAACAAGCGACACCACATCTCCCATGCCGAGTATCCGCGAGGCCATCCGATCAGGATGAAATTCCTCCAGCCGGTCTAACTTTTCACCAATACCAACAAATTTAATTGGCTTTCCGGTTACCGATCGTATGGAGAGCGCTGCTCCGCCTCTTGTATCTCCATCAAGTTTGGTTAAGATTACGCCGTCAAAACCAAGCTGGGTGTTAAACTCTTTTGCGCTATTAACAGCGTCCTGTCCCGTCATCGAGTCGCACACGAAATAGATCTGATGTGGTTCCAGCTTTTGTTTGATCTCCTTCAATTCAAGCATGAGCTCATCGTCAATGTGCAATCTGCCGGCAGTGTCAAAGATGACAACGTCCCGGGTATTCGTTCTGGCATACGCAATGGCATTTTTGCATATCGTAACGGGCTGAGAGGCCGGTTCAAAGTAGACCGGCACATCGAGTTGCTGTCCAAGGATCTTGAGTTGCTCAATTGCAGCGGGCCGCTGGATATCCGCAGCCACAAGCAATGGCTTTCGCCCCTTCGCAACGATTGTTTTGGCAAGTTTCCCTGCAGTGGTAGTTTTTCCGCTCCCCTGCAACCCGACGAGCATGATCGTTGTCGGCTCCCCATCCTGAAAAGGAATTGCCGTGTCGGATTCCCCCATGAGTTTGATCAACTCATCATGCACAATCTTGATAACCTGCTGTCCTGGTGCAATGCTCTTGATTACCTCTTCGCCAACCGCACGTTCGGTAACATGCTGGATGAAGTCCTTAACAACTTTATAGTTGACATCCGCCTCAAGGAGCGCCAATCGCACTTCGTGCAACCCGTCTTTGATATTGGATTCAGTAAGGCGTCCCTTCCCGCGGAGTTTTCCAAAAACACCTTCCAGACTATTTGCAATCGACTCAAACATAAATTTTTAAATTCGGTTGACAGGATTATTAATAAAAAATTTAAACCTTTATTATATTTAATGAAAATAAATATTCAAATGAAATTTACAAAAGTATTCAGAAAAATTCTATTGCGGAAGACCTGCTGGTTTGTTAAAATCACGCATTATTCATGGTTTCAATACCATCGTTGGTTTCATCTTAACATGCGTTCCCAGAACGCATTAATTATTTAGAGGAGAAAGAATGAAAGAGGGAATTCATCCGGAGTATATGGAAACAGTTATTACCTGCGGGTGCGGTGAGTCGTTTAAAACGCGGTCGACAAAACCAAAAATCACCGTAGAAATTTGCTCAAAATGCCATCCATTTTATACCGGTAAACTGCGGTTTGTGGACAGCGCAGGTCAAATAGAGAAGTTTAAGAAGAGATTACAAAAGAGCCAAAAGGCTGAAGAAGCTGTGAAGTAACATGCACGATAAGTTGTTAAAAAAATTGGAGAAGGTATCAGAAAGATACCGGGAACTGGAGCAGCTATTATCAGACCCTGAGGTAATTGCTGATGCAAGTCGTTATACTGCCTACATAAAAGAACATGGCAGTCTTTCCAAGATGGTAAGCAAATATACACAGCTGACAGAAACTCTTACAAAGAAGAAGGAAGCTGAGGGATTCCTGGCCCAGGAAGGTGAAGATAAAGAATTGACACAGATGGCCCTCGATGAGTTGGGTGACCTGGAAAAGCAGGAAGAGTCTCTCTTTGATGAGATTAAGGGACTCTTTATTACGGACGATAAGATTTCCGGCAAAAATGTAATTGCCGAAATACGGGCTGGCACAGGGGGAGATGAAGCGGCTATTTTTGCGGCGGATCTGTTTCGGATGTATACCAAATATGCAGAAAGCCAGGGATGGAAAGTAGAACTTTTTGATAGCAGCGAAACGGATTTAGGAGGGTTCAGGGAAGTAACCTTTTCAATAGAAGGAAATAACGTATATCAAAAGTTGCGCTTTGAAAGTGGTACTCACCGCGTTCAGAGGGTGCCACGGACAGAAGCCAGTGGCCGGGTACACACCTCAACGGCTACGGTAGCCATTCTTCCTGAAATTGAAGAGGTAGAGATTGACATCAACCCTAATGACATTCTTGTGGATACCTTCAGGGCATCTGGTCCTGGTGGGCAAAAGGTCAATAAAACGAGTTCAGCGGTCAGAATTACCCATGTTCCTTCCGGTTTGGTAGTGAAGTGCCTTGATGAAAAATCACAGCACAAGAACCGCGCAAAAGCCATGCGTATTCTCAGGAGCCGTTTGTATGAATTATATGAAGGGCAGAAGAGAAACGAGCGTGACCAGATACGCCGTGATCAGATAGGAACGGGTGACCGCAGTGAAAAAATTCGCACCTATAACTATCCGCAAAACAGGGTGACCGACCACCGGATAAATTTCTCCGTACATAATCTCGAGCAGGTTATGTTGGGCTATCTTGACGAAATTATAGAAGCACTCATGACCTATTATAAAGAAGAACAATTAAAGCAGCTGGCAGCAAGCTTGTAAAAAGACGCTGTTTTCATTAGACCTTCAGGACTTTTCCCCCCCCCTAATCCTCTACCATAAACTGGGGGGAGTATGAGGAAGGATTGAAATTCCTTAACGTCAGGGTAAATAAAAACTTTTGTCTGCTTAAGAAAGATGTCATCTGAAGCGTCTGAAGCAAACGCATCTCAAAGAGTCTTAAAACAGAACAGAAATTATCACGACGCTTTTTCTCATCCGTATGATGAGGCGTCCATTGAAAACCTGAAAAACGAATCCACCGGCGGCCTTACAGTAGCCAGCCTTATCCACCGGGCAAGCAGGGAGCTGGGGGCGCATGAGATCGATACTCCACGATTGGATGCTGAAGTTATTTTGGCGCATCTTCTCGGTTGCAGACGTATTGACCTTTACCTATATCCTGACAAACCAGTCGAACACACCGTCGCCGCGGCGTTCCAGAACGCCATCCGGAGACGGGGACAAAAAGTACCTCTCCAGTATATTACCCATCATACAGAATTCATGTCCCTCGATTTGTATGTAGATGAACGTGTTTTAATTCCACGCCCTGAAACGGAATTGCTTGTAGAAGCCGTAATAGAAAGATCACGAATGCTGTTTCACGAAGACGAAATTATCTTTGTGGACATTGGGACAGGAAGTGGCGCTATTGCAATAACTCTGGCTAAAAAAATTGACAGAGCCAGGGTGTTTGCCATAGACATATCTGCCGGTGCACTGGCTGTTGCCAGGATGAATGCTGACAGACACGACGTTCTGCATAAGATAACGTTTTTATGTGGCGACACCTTTGAACCACTAAAAGAATTCGGGCTTGAATCAAAAGTGCATTTTCTTGTATCCAATCCACCATATGTATCGAGCGGCGAATACCAACACTTACCAAAGGAAGTAAGGGATTACGAACCGTATATTGCTCTTGTGAGCGGGCCGGATGGTTTACACATGTTCAAACGTATTATTGCTCACGTAAAAACGTGGCTCAGGACAGGGGGATTCCTCCTGTTTGAGGTTGGGGAAAGACAGGCGCAGCCGGTACTGCAATTATTAGAAGATGCCGGATATTTTCAAAAGCTGGCTTTTATAAAAGATTATCAGAAGATAGATCGTATAATCGTTGCACAGATGGAGACAGGACGTGGATAAAATTGTCATTGAGGGAGAAAATCGTTTAGAGGGAAGCGTAAGAATCAATGGGGCAAAAAACGCTGCCTTGCCGATTATGGCAGCATGTATATTATTGCATGGTCCGTCCCGGATAAAGGGAATTCCGGATATTATTGACATCCAGACACAATCGGAAATATTGAGAAATCTTGGCGGAGAGGTAAAAAAAGCGGAGAGTGGAACCATTGAGATTATCTTCAGAGACGGAGAAAATGACGACAAGTATACCGCGCCCTATGAACTTGTCAGAAAGATGCGGGCGTCCATTTGCGTCCTGGGTCCCTTATTAAGCAAAAGACGCAGGGCAAAAGTCTCTTATCCCGGCGGGTGTGTTATTGGCCAACGTCCCATTGATTTGCACATAAAAGGCCTTGCCGCATTGGGCGCCCAGATAGAGACGACGGAAGGTTACATAAATGCTTCTGCAGACAAACTCAGGGGAACGCATATTTCCTTTACCGGGAAAACTGTGCTGGGCACCTGCAATGTTCTCACCGCAGCGGTATTGGCGGAAGGCACTACCACGATTGAATACGCAGCCTGCGAACCGGAAGTACAGGACCTGGCGCATTTCTTAAACAAGGCTGGTGCAAAAATTACCGGAATCGGGGAAAATAAACTGACGGTTGAAGGTGTTCAGAAATTATATGGGGTCGATTATGAAATCATTCCCGACCGGATTGAAGCCGGTACCTTCATGATCGCCGGGGCTATTACCGGCGGTGACATTATCCTGGAAAATGCTAGGCAGGAACACCTTGGTGCGGTCATTGATAAATTACGGGAAATTGGCGTGGAAATAACGACTTCCGGCAATACCATCCGGGTAAAAGGAAACAGTGCCTATCATGCGGTTGATTTGATGACCTTACCTTACCCGGGCATGCCTACCGATATGCAGGCCCAGCTTATGGCTTTGTTGTGTATTGCAGAGGGGAAGAGCATCATTACGGAAAAGATATTTCCCGACCGGTTCATTCATGCGGCGGAACTGAGAAGAATGGGCGCCGATATCCGGGTAGACGGGCCAAGTGCGATTATCAGCGGAAGACCCTTCTTATCAGGCACCGAAGTTATGGTTTCTGACCTGCGGGCTGGTGCAGGGCTTGTGGTTGCAGGTCTGGTTGCAAAAGGAACTACCCAAATCCATCGTATCTATCATTTAGACCGGGGATACGAGCGGCTCGCAGAACGACTCTCAGACCTGGGGGCTGCCATAAAGCGTATAAGCGAATAGCACGTGCAGGTGTTTTTATAAAAGGCAAGGATGCTTTTCGTAGTCAAATACTATGACGATTCAGTGGAAGAAGTCAACGTGTCCTTATTGTGGCGTAGGTTGTGGTCTGACGGTTAAAACCGAGCATGGCAGGATTGTTCACGTCTATGGAATGGATGGGCATCCTGTTAACAAAGGAGACATTTGTGCCCTGCCTGTTCATTATCCAGCACTTTTTTCTGCCGCGGGGAGATTAACACAGCCCATGATTCGCCGGGATGGCAAATTGACGCCTGTTGATTGGGATGAGGCGGTCATGCACGTAGCCAATGGCCTGAATCGCATTATCAAGAGGTATGGGCCACATGCAGTGGCATTTCTCGGTGGTGCAGCTAATTTTACTGAAGAATATTACCTGATAAACAAGCTTATGAAGGCGGCCATTGGTACGAATAACGTTGAATGCACTGCTCGCTTATGTATGGCAAGTGCGTCGATGGGATTTCTGTCCACCTTTGGTGCTGATGCTCCGCCTGCCTGCTATAACGATATCGAAGAGGCCGATCTTTTTTTCATTGCCGGCAATAATATGGCAGTGTCACTTCCCGTTTTATTCCGCCGCGTGTGTGCTGCCAGGATAAAAAATAAAACAAAGATTATCGTTGTTGATCCACGCCGGACAGAAACTGCATGCATGGCAGATATTCATCTGCAAATCAAGCCAGGCACGGATGTTGCCCTCAACAATGCCCTGGCATACATCCTGATAAAAGAAGGGTATGTTGATGAAACGGCAGTGAAACAATATACCACAGGTCTTGACAATCTGAAAGAAGTAGTAGAGGAATATGCACCTGCACGCGCTGCCATGATTACTGGTTGTACAGAAACAGTTATACGAGAAGCCGCTCACATCATTGGACAGGCAAAAAAGATGCTGACCTTTTGGTTTCAGGGTTATAATCAATCGACTCAGGCAGTTTTTAAGAACAATACGTTACACAATTTATCATTGTTAACAAACAATTATTGCCGTCCCGGGGCAGGTCCACTTTCAATTACGGGTGAAGCAAATACCTTGGGTTGCCGTTGGGTGGGAACGCTTTCTCACCTTTTGCCGGGCATGCGGATGGTCAGCAATCCCAGGCACCGGCAGGAGGTTGCAGAGTACTGGGATATCCCGGTAGAAAAAATTCAGTCTACCCCAGGCCGTTCGATTCTTGATATTATCCACGGACTTCATACGGGTGAGATACATGCACTCTGGGTTCTTGCCTCCAATCCCGCAGCTTCTCTCCCTCATACACAGTGGGTGGAAGAGGGACTTTCAAAAGCCGAACTTCTTATTGTACAGGATATTTTTCACCCTACAGAAACGTCCATGCTAGCAGACGTTGTTCTTGCCGGCGCTCAGTGGTGTGAAAAAACGGGCACTCTTATCTCCTCGGAAAGACGGATTGAACTGGTAGAGAAAATTGTTGATCCGCCCGGAATGGCAAAATCTGATTGCGAGATTATTTGGATGATAGCCAGGGCTATGGGATTCCAGAGGGAGTTTCCCTATGCCTCGCCCAATGATATTTTTGATGAGTGGAAGGGAATTACCAATGGCCGTATTTGTGATATGTGCGGCGTGAGCTACGAGCGGCTTCGCGACAGAGTAGGACTGCAACTGCCTTGTCCGGAAATGAGTCATCCGGGCTCGCAGAGATTATTTGTCGATCGGCAGTTTCCGAGACCGGATGGACGCGCAGCGCTTCTTGCCCGTGATTACAAAGAGCCTGCAGAAACGACCACGAATGAATATCCCTTTGTTCTTATCACGGGGGAGAGGGCGTGTTCGTGGCGTTGTCCGTATTAAAGACCGGGTACTGATCGGCAATGTATTCATGAGTATGCATTTTGGCAAGGCATCTTTGGCAGGAGATAATAAACTTGCTAATCTTGTTTGTAACCCGGTTTATGATATCCACTCAAAGCAACCGGAGTTTAAGTATTGTGCAGTAAAAATCTCGAAAAGTTCCGGGGATAAGGAACGGGCGTTGTATGAATGAACCGAGAAAAAAAAGTGAACGTGAGGTTATGCAGCAGACCATCAAGTTTTTTGACAATCTCTTGCGTGCATCGATCGACGGTATTTTGATCACTGATGCTACCCATCATATCATAGTCGCCAATGAGGCGTTTTGTAATCTTATTGGACAACAGCAGCGCGATGTTATAGAGACGAACTTGTTTTGTTGGCTGGAACGACTCGACCCTCACGGAATAAGCCGGTGGACTGAACTGGTAAATGAAATTCATCGCAAGGGATCCTGTCGTAATGTTGAGTTTGTAACGAAGCCAGACTCCCGAGCCCTGAAGTATCTCAGTGTTAATGCATCACTTCTGGAGAAAGTTGCAACGGAAGAAACCGGTGTTATCATGAGCATTTGGCGGGACGTTACCGAACAAAAGCAGGCAATGCTCCTGGCGGACCAGATGCGCATCACTACCTTTCTTAAAGACGTTGGTATTGCCCTTACCCGGGGTAACACCCTGCAGGAAATTTTACGTCATTGCGCAGACGCGGTAGTGAGCAATCTTGATGCCGCATTTGCCCGTATTTGGGCCCTCAATAAAGAAAAAGACGTACTTGAACTGCAAGCCAGCGCCGGGATCTATACTCATATAGATGGCCCGCATAGCCAAATACCGGTTGGAAAATTCAAGATCGGCCTTATTGCCAGAGAGCAAAGACCCATATTGACCAATTCTGTTATTGATGATGTGCACATCAGTAATAAAGAGTGGGCAAAGCGGGAAGGCATGATTGCCTTTGCCGGGTATCCCCTGATTATTGAAGGACGTCTGGTAGGGGTCATAGCGATGTTTGCCCGCAAAATACTTTCCGAATTTACCATCAGGGCACTGGCAGCCGTAGCTGATGTAATTGCCCTCGGTATCGTTCATAAACAAGACGAGGAAGAGTTAAGGAAGTCCGAGAAAAGATTCCGGACGATCTTTGAAAATGCCAATGATGGGATACTCATGATAGATATTGAAACCCAAAAATTCCATACGGGTAACAAAAGAATATGTCAAATGCTTGGTTATACGCCGGAGGAGATTAAGAAGTTGTCTCTTATGGATATCCATTCCAAGGGAGATTTACCTTATATACAGGAGCAATTCGAGAAGTATGTGAATCGGGAAATTATTCAGGCAGAAGATATGCCCCTGAAAAGAAAGGATGGCAGTGTTTTTTACGCTGATGTAAACACCTCTCTTATTGCCTTTGCCGGAAAGACCTATCTTATGGGTATTATGAGAGACGTCACTGAGCGGCGGCAAACAGAAGAAAAAATAAGACATTTGGCGTTTCACGACGCACTTACCAACCTGCCGAACCGGATATTATTCACGGATCGTCTCAATCTGGCTTTAGCGCATGCCCACCGGACACAAGAGATGCTTGCCGTACTGTTCATGGATTTGGACAGATTCAAGATTATTAACGATACGCTGGGGCATACCGTGGGCGATCAGTTGCTCCGTGGTGTTGCTGAAAGATTAAAAAACTGTGTGCGTGAAGATGATACAATTGCGCGTCTTGGGGGTGATGAATTCTCTTTGTTGCTACCGGGAATTACCCGCGAGGAAGACGTAAACACCATTGCTGACAAGCTCATTGAAATCCTCAAAAAACCGTGGACGATCAATGGGCATGAACTCTATGTCACTGCCAGTCTTGGCATAGTCCTCTATCCCAATGATGGTAAAGATGCAGAAACATTGTTGAAAAATGCTGATGCTGCCATGTATCATGCCAAAGAACAGGGAAAAAACAACTATCAGTTTTATACATCTACCATGCATGCTGAATCTCTGAGAAAGATGATCATGGAAAGGGATATTCGCCGCGCCCTTAACCGTAATGAATTTGTCGTTCATTACCAACCCTTTATGAATATCACCACTGGCCAGATTACCGGTATGGAGGCGTTAGTACGCTGGCAGCACCCTCAGCGCGGGTTAATTTTACCCGATGAATTTCTTCCCCTTGCGGAAGACATCAGGCTGATTGTCTCTATAGATGAATGGGTACTGCGAACGGTATGCACCCAGAACAAAACCTGGCGAGATGCCAGATTTCAGCCTGGCTGTATCGCAGTCAATCTTTCCGCTCACACATTTCAACAACGGAACATCACGAATATTGTTACTACCATATTGAAGGAAGTCGGGCTGGATCCTCAGTTTTTAGGGCTGGAAATCACGGAAGGTATTGCTATGCAAGATATAGAAACTACGATTCATAAATTAAAGGAAATGAGCGATTTGAACATTCAAATTGCTATCGATGATTTCGGCACCGGTTTTTCTTCATTAAGTTATCTCAAAAAGTTTCCTGTGAACAAACTCAAAATCAGTCCACACTTTGTTAGTGGCATTGTAGACAATCAAAAAGATAAAGTTATTGTATCTTCAATAGTTGCTCTGGCTCAAGGCCTGCATTTCAGAGTTATTGCTGAAGGGGTGGAAAACATGGAGCAGCTTGCACTATTGAAACAACTTGAATGCGATGAGCTTCAGGGGAATTTGTTTTGTCAACCTTTATCAGCTGAAGTGATTGAGAAGATGCTGTGGTATGATAAGATATGCGTCGATAGCTGGCATAGAAAGTTGTCCATGTTATTTTCCGGAAAAAAGTCAGAATGGAACCGACGGGTTTCTGTAAGCAGAGAGTGAGGTTGTTCTCACCGGGGTTGTTTGAATTTGCAGATCTGCAATTTTAATGGGATTCAGGAGATATGTCATCTGTTTCAGATGAAAAGAGGTTATACCACCGGTTAAAGATTCTTTCAGACGCATTTATGCTGTCCTCCAAGGCATTGGACTACAAAGCAGTTTTACGGACAGCGACCCGTCATTTTCAGGTATTTACCGAGGCAGATGCATCCGTACTTTTCTTAAATAGCCGTGACGACTGCCTCAAACCTGCTTATTCATCAGGGATCCCGTTCTCAAAAATCAAAGATGTCACCATGCCCCGATCCATCCGTCTGAAAGACATCATTACCCATCCGGTTTTGGATCTGCGATATACCTCTTTTATGAATACCCCTCTTATCTACAACCGAAAACTGATCGGCTTATCAGCGGTATTTAGTATCGTCCCTGAAAAATTTCATATCCTTGAGCATGACAAATACGAAAACCTTTTTCTGACGATGTTGGCCAGTTATCTTGCGGTCAGTATTGAAAATGCAATCTTAATGAATACCATTAAGTCCATAGAAGGTTCAAAATATGACTGGGAAAGTGCCTTTGATGCGATGGACGATCTCATCAGTATCCATGATAAAGACTTTACCATCCTTCGCGCAAATAAGGCTGTAGCAAGGAAATTCAATATGGACGTCAGAAGTATTGTGGGGGAAAAATGTTATAAAATATTCCACGGTGAAAAGGAACCCCGAAAAACATGTCCGCACCGCAGAACCATGGAGACTATGGTCCCGTGCACGGAGATAATCGATGATCCTCACATGGGTGGCGTCTTTCATGTCACTGCCTTTCCCTATGTTAATGAGCAGGGGAATTTTTTGGGCTCAATTCATGTGGCAAAAGAGCTAACACGGCAGAAAAGTAAGTCAGAACAGTCATTCAACTGGAGTTTTGGTGTGTAATGGAAACAAGGCAGAACCGGCATCTAAGCTGACGTCGGTAAATTCACTGAAAACTGATAACCATGATTCAAAGGGAAAGGATACAATGTGCGGCTATTGGGAGATGATGAGGATTCTGTCATTACAACCACTCCCGATCTGCCCGGAAGACTTTTTCGAGAGAATCCTTATTACCAGCCCGTTGATTTTAACGTGAAATATGGGCATTCAAAAACGCCGATACGCTCAGAGCTTTTACCGTGAGCTGATTGAAAATGAATCCGCCCCATCGCAAGAATATTTCAATAAAATTGATTTTTCATAATGATAAATTACAATGTACACAAGCAAATCTTGTCTGCTTATATCAGGGGATAGTTTCCGTGTGTTACCAATGTAACGTAAGATCAAATTTGGTTTTCGCCTTGGCAGCATGTCATAAAGGAAGTGCATTACGTTGTTGAAAGGAACAGGTATGAAACCATCAGATGTCCTTGCCAAAGAACGGATTATTATGAACATAGCGGGAGAGGGTAAAAACGAAGTGCTGGAAAAGATGGTGCATGCGGCTGGAACTTCCAAAAAGGTAATAGGTGAATCAGCCCTCTTTCAGAAGATAATGGAACGGGAAAAAATAAGAAGTACCGGTATTGGAGGCGGAATTGGAATCCCTCATGCTCAAACTTCCGGAGTAACTGATATTGTGGGATGTCTGGCAATTTCACGACAAGGGATTGAATTCAATGCCATCGATGGAAAACCTGTTCACATAATTTTTTTAATTGCAGCAAAGGAACGATTTGATAACAAATATCTTGGCCTTTTAAGCAGGATTGCACGCCTCTTCATCGACGAATCTTTTAAACAAAAAATTATGAGATCCGCTTCCCCTGAAGAGGTTATGAGTCTTATCACCGAAAACGAGAAGGAATGATATTCCTTAACCCGAACGAGTCGGAATGCGTAGCGCGGGTGGTTTATCCCCCGCCAAAATGTCGATCACAAGGGATTGGCGCTACAATTTTTGCTAAAAATGTCAAAATATTTTTTGCAAGATACTAATGGGTGAAGTAGGAAAAGAGAGTTACCGGTATGAACCCAATGCATTTTTCTCCTCTGACAATCATTATTATGATCATCCTCTTTTTTCTGCTTCTCTTTGTCTCTGCCTTTTTTTCACTCACCGAAACGTCTCTTTTCTCTCTCAATAAAATACGACTGGATTATCTCATCAAACAAAAGAATAAGAGAGCGCTCTCGATTTTTAATATTATCAATGAACCACACAAACTTCTCAGTACTCTCCTTACGGGAAATAATATTGTCAACACTACGGTATCAACCATAGGAACAACGGTCGCTATCTATTATATGCAGGAATGGGGAGTAATCCTGGCGCCGGTTATCGTTGCATTTATTCTCCTTTTGTTTGCAGAAACTTTTCCAAAAGTGTTGGCAACCCAGTTTCCCGAGCACTTATCTTTAATTATTGTTAAACCCTATGAGTGGATACGATGGATATTATCACCGTGTGTTACCTTAATCACGTATCTTACTTACCTCTTTTTTAACCTGTTTGGTCTGAAAATTGAATACAAAAAAACTATTTTTAACCGTGAAGAGGTAAGACATATTATTAAAGAAAGCGGAGAAACAGGTAGCCTGGTGGATAATGAACACAAGTTATTACATAAAATATTTGAATTTAGTGATAAACTCGCCCGGGAGATTATGGTGCCCAAACATAAGATTGTTGCTATTCATACAGAAATGACACGCGAAGATATTTTGAGAATTATAACGGAGGAGGGACATACACGCTACCCTGTGTACCGGCATAGCCTGGATACGATTGTTGGGATTGTCCATGTAAAAGCAATTATTAATATGGTGGCAAATAGTCCGCTTTTTATCCTGGAAGACCTTATCATGGAGCCTTATTTTGTCGCTGAAGATAAAAAGATCAGCACGATATTTACGGAATTTCAGCAACAGGGATTGCATATTGCCATCACCAGAAACGCTCAGGGCGTCGTTTCCGGGTTGATTGAGATAAAGGATATCCTGAGGGTCATTTTTGGTGAATTAAAGGAAAAGACCGTCCCTGAAGAATGAAAGCGTAAAAATAACACCATTAACCTTGTAGCGCATTGTTTCTCATCTATCATTGTGTATCGAAACCATCGTAACCAACTTATTGCAGCATGTTGAGAACATGAAGAGATTTTCCATAAAACTATTTACCATTCTTGCACGATGAAATTGCCCATAATTTCGCTCAAGGCAAAAAGGAACTCACTCCATCCATGGATATTCAGCAGGATGATCCGTCATCCTCACCAACACTTGCAGCCAGGTAGCCTGGTAGAGGTCATTTCCAGAGAAGGAATCTTTATTGGAAGGGGTATCTATAATAAAAAAAGTAATATTGGCATTCGTTTGCTAACGGAGAATGCCACGGAGATGCTGGATCAGGGGTTCTTTTTCAAAAAACTTGAACAGGCAAAGATGCTCCGGGAGGATATTCTTGGAATAGACAAGACATCCAACTGCTATCGGCTGATCCATGGAGAGGCGGATGGCCTTTCCGGCCTGATTATTGATAAATTTGCCGATATCTTCGTTGTGGAACTTTACTCTGCCGGCTATGTTGGAATCATGGAATGGATCGCTGCCTCATTGCAGTCCCTTTACCCCGGCAGCAGGATTGTCGTACGTCCGGACGAACGGATTGCCGCTAAAGAAGGGGTGAGTTTTGCAAAGGTTGCAAGGGCATACTCCGGCCCTGATTTAGTAGAAATTAAGGAACATGACTTAAGGATGATGGTGAATCTGAAAACAGGGCACAAGACAGGATTTTTTCTTGATCAGCGTGAGAATCGTTTTGTTTTTTCACAGTATTGCCGCGGCAGGGAGGTGCTCGATTGTTTTTGTTATACGGGTGGGTTTGCCATTTCAGCGATGCTGGCAGGCGCAAAATCGGCTACGGGACTGGATCTGGACGAAAAAGCGCTGGAAACAGCGCAGGAAAATGCACAACTCAATGCTGTACAAGTGACGTTTCAGCACATAAACGTATTTGACTATTTGCGTACCATGATCAGTAAAGGAGTGCAGACTGATGTTGTTATCCTCGATCCTGCCAAACTTGCCGGATGTACTGAAGAGATCAAACGGGCACATCGCACCTACGGAGACATCAACAGGCTTGGTATGCAAGTCATTAAGCCGGGCGGTATCCTGCTTACCTGCTCTTGTTCAGGCCTCGTATCGGAAAGGGAGTTTCTCTCTGTTCTGACCCGTTCAGCTGCTGAGGCTGGGGTCGTGTTACAAATCTTTCAAATTACCGGCGCATCGCAGGATCACCCATTTTCGACGATCTTTCCCGAAGGCCGTTATCTTAAGGCCGTCTTTGCAAGGGTATATCCGTATATAAAAAAGAATTCTTTCATTTTACCCTCTACATAATTATAAAATAATTTACGATACAATACCCTTCCAGTTCCAGTCCACGATCTTTTTTTGCATGGCGTAATCTGTCAAATCATAACGGAGCGGGGTAATAGAGATATAACCCTCGTTGATGGCATGAATGTCCGTATCCTCTTCACGATGCCGGGTCTTGTCGGTGCCTAATAACCAATAATATGACCTCCCGCTGGGATCTGTCCGTTTCTCAAAGTTTTCACGAAAATCCTGGGCATATTGCCGCGTCACCTTGATGCCTTTGATCTGATCAGGCGGGATTGAGGGAATATTTATATTGAGCAACGAACCTTTCGGTAATTTGTGCGTAAGGATGCGTTCGATGACGCTCCGTGCAACCTTTGCTGCACTGTGAATATCATCATATCGGCCGGAAATCTCAAAAGAAACGGCAATAGAGGGGTATCCCATGATAGCAGCCTCAACTGCGGCAGCTACGGTTCCGGAATACAGGATATGGATACCCACGTTAGAACCCATGTTAATGCCCGAGATAACTACATCAGGTCTCTGTTCCATAACCTCATAAATGGCCAGTTTTACACAATCTGCCGGAGAACCGTTTACTCCGTAGCCAATACGCTGATTATTTGCCTGCACCTCCCGGACGCGCAATGGGTGACTGAAGGTGATGGAGTGTCCTACGCCACTCTGTTCAACATCGGGAGCCACCACGGTAACGTGTCCCAGGTCTTGGATGTTCTGCTTCAGTGCTGCGATCCCCGGGGCATAGATGCCATCATCGTTTGTCAATAATAGATGCATGATGTTTACCTTGTATCGTCATAAAAACGTTTAATGGTTTGAATATCCACACCTGCCCAATAGGCCAGAACCACGAGCTTATTCATGAACAATTGTCTTATTACCCCTTTCCTGACGAATCGTCTTGCCGAAGAAATTACCGGCATCCGTATAAGGATAACCTTACCCTGTTTACCGAGGCGTTTATAAAAATCATAGTCTTCCATAATGGGCATCTCTTTATATCCTTGTAATGTATGAAAAACCGTTTGCCGCACAAAGATACCCTGATCGCCAAAATGGAAGAGCCTGAAATTGAATCTTGTTACAAATGAAACACCTTTTAGTATAAAGGTATCTGCGTCAAATGCAATATAAAAGGAGCCGCCTGCTACCGAAACATCCTTCATCCTTTTTCGTATCTCGCGGAAGGCGCAGTCGGGCAAAATAGTGTCGGCATGCAAGAATAATAGAATGTCACCACTGCATGCCTTTGCACCCGTGTTCATCTGAATCGCCCGTCCGCGCAGGCTGTTTATTACCGTGGTGTATCGTTTTGCAATCGTAACCGTATTATCGCTGCTGCCTCCGTCAACCACAAAGAATTCATAATCACCTTCCTGTTTTGTAATGCTCTGCAGTGTTTTTTCAAGGTGAGATTCTTCGTTGAGTGCGGGAATTACAACCGATATCTTCAAGAAAGCGTCAGAATTGTAAATGTTATCATAGCCTCAATATGAGCCTTTCGGTAGCTTTTTCATACCGCAAAACCACAAAGGAACAGAGAAAAACCTCAAAGGTGGGTCAGGCGTTCACCCCCCGTCTGGCATGATAATGGCAAACGGGACGATTGCCCTACCTGTCTGGTAATTTTGTTGCTTCAAAATTCCTTACATTCGATCTCCTTAGTAATTTTAGCTATTTCGTGCGCAGAATCAATAATAAATGGAAGGAGTAATTTCCTGTTTTATTTGTTTGCATAGGTGGTGTATAATTCAGTATATTTTGAAATGAATTATAGGGTTATCCCTTTGACTACTACATTCGTAATAGGTAGTATATTTTGCTACAGAAAATTGGGCATCAAAATATCTGCCTGATTATTTTAAGGGCTCTTCAAAAATCAATAATAGTCATTGTCTATGTGCACAGGAGTAATGCTACGTTCAGTAAAGAACGAATATTTCTAAAACTTGCAGTAATACAATAGCTATCCGCTGGCTGTAATGTGAAAAATTGGCCAGACAAATTCCATTCTTTGATCTTTTCATTCTTTACAATCTATCGTATTTTTTGTCTTGTATTCGATGCCCATCATCCAAGCCAGTCATGTCGGGCTTACTACAAACCAGCGCAATAAGCGAAGTAAAAAGAGGTAGATTATTCTTAAAAAGAAAGCTAAAATCATTCCTTATTTGGATACAGATGAACGTGGATTGACAGTTAGGGCACGGTGCACCGTGCCCTAACAGCGTGTATCTACAAATATGTGCGCCCTGGATTCAAACAATTTACTTGAAAAAATTATGGATTATACGGAGATGAAGAGATGATAAAATGCATTGCGGTGCTGGCGGGTGATGGGATTGGACCGGAAATCATGAAGGAAGGAAGGAAGGTGTTGGACGCTGTTGCAAAGCAATTCGGTCATACCTTTGAATACAAGGAGGCACTGGTAGGGGGAGCAGCTTATGATAAATGTGGTCATCCATTGCCTGATGAAACAAAAAAGGTTTGTACTAGTTCAGATGCCATCTATTTTGGTGCGGTAGGAGGACCGAAATGGGAAAACTTGCCGGCGGAACTCACTCCGGAACGGGGGGCATTGCTGCCCTTGAGGGCTATTTATGGACTATTTGCAAACCTGCGTCCTGCAGTAATCTTTGGCCCGTTGGCTGATGCAGCATCTTTGAAGTCGGAACGATTAAAGGGGGGACTGGATATCCTGATTGTGCGGGAACTGACAGGGGGGGTCTATTTCGGCAAGAACAAGATTAAGTCCCTTACCTTGAAGGAAGGGGCGGTGCAAGGGGATTACGCCGTGGATTATATGATCTATTCTGTCCCTGAAATTCAGAGGATTACAAAGGTTGCCTGCGAGGCGGCCATGAAACGCAATAAGAGGCTGACGTCAATTGATAAGGCAAATGTCCTGGAAAGCTCAAAGTTGTGGCGGAAGGTGGTTGTTGACTACGTTCAAAGGAATTATCCACAGGTACAACTTAACCACATGTACGTGGACAATGCCGCCATGCAACTGGCGACGAACCCTAAACAATTTGATGTGATTGTTACTGAGAACATGTTTGGGGACATCCTGTCCGATCTTGCTTCAGCCATTACCGGCTCTATTGGCATGCTTCCCAGCGCCAGCCTTTCAGAGACGGGCTTCGGACTCTTTGAGCCTATCCACGGCTCTGCGCCTGACATTGCAGGGCAAGGCAAGGCTAACCCGTTAGCCCAAATCCTGTCAGGGGCTATGATGTTGAAATATGCCTTTGGCCTTAACAAGGAATCGAATGCCATTGAACAGGCCATTCTGTCCGTGCTGGAAGATGGTTACCGGACGGGTGATATTGCTTCTGCTAGTACACCGAAGGATAAAAATCTCTCAACCTCAGGAATGGGGGATAAGGTGGCGGAGTATCTCCGTAAGCTTAAATACTAAGGAGAATAGAGCACAATCTAAAAGAAGAAAAATATCTTGAATGTGGTTGGGTGTCAGAAGGCAAAAAAACCAAAGCAGTTGCCAATATTCCTGTTTTTTGTATTTTTTCTTGATACAGACAAATAAACGGGTAGCTTACCCACACTGTTTACCTTAACACTGTTCAGAAGGAGTTTTATGATAAAGTGGCTTTTATATTTAGGGTTTTTCGTTTCTTTAAACGCTTACGGACAGACACAGGAGGCACAGGAAAAATTTCAATATAAAGCGCCGGCGTCTTTATATGAAGAAAAATGCTCAAAATGCCATACCCTTGAGAGGGTATTCGCGGAGCCTAAGACTGAAGATGAATGGCGAATCTGTGTCGCACGGATGACGGCAAAAAGCCCATTATGGATTACAGATAAAGAGGGAGAACGGATTGTTGATGAGATCGTTCATGGGAGGAAGGATACGATAGTTGCTATATCTCAAATAAAAAAATATGATGACGTCCATGTACTTTTTGTTGACCGGTGTACGAGGTGTCATACGATAAACAGGATACTGAAGCAAAACAAGACGAGAGAAGAGTGGCAGGAAACGATCCTGCGGATGCGAGAAAATGCGCCTGAATTATTTCTGGACGAAGATCTTCCGATCCTCACAGAATACCTTACTGAAAGAGGAAAAATGATGCGCGAAGATATAGCAGCTCAGATCATGGTAGAAAAATGCCTTGTATGTCATGATGTGGGCAGGATACTTTTAGAACGAAAATCCCGGAAGGGTTGGGAAGACTGTGTTGCAGATATGCGTGTGCAGGCCAGACATAAGTTTAAAAAAGACTGGTTCAGTAGTGACGAATTCAGGCTTATTGTACACAAGGACAAGGACTTTGGAAGCGGTTACAGGTATGACGTGATTGTGGAGCAGGCAAGTTTTAAAAAATAAATAATAGGTAACTGTCATCGAGGTGCGGCCTCAATTATTTGTAGATATTGAGGCCTGCCTGTCGGTTGACATATTGTACGTTATTATCTTGAGTGATTAACCCTGGCAGGGTGTGGAGCCCTGCCAGGGTTTTTTTATATCCCATTATGGTTGCAAAAAAACGGGATGTTCCCCTGGGATGGTGGGTTCTCAACGGTAAACTTACGTCCATAGACCTGGTATGGGATGGTCGCACCCTTTACACTTATTATCTCTCAGATGGTTTTCCCGTATGGAGAAACCTGCCCGTCTGATGACGATGTCTTTACAGTGCGGGCAATAGGTATTTTCACCCTCGTGCCCGGGTACATTGCCTACATAGGGGAAGTGCAAACCGGTATCAAGGGCAATTTTTCTTGCCATTTCCAGGGTCTTTACCGGAGTCGGGGGTAGGTTTTTTATCTTGTAGGTCGGGTGAAAACGGGTAAAATGAACAGGTACATCAGTCCCAAGATTTTCCCGTATCCAGATACACATATCCTGAAATTCTTTTTTGCTGTCATTGAGCGTTGGTATTACCAGCACAACAATTTCAAACCAAATCCCAATCTTCTTTAAGGTTCTCAGGGTATGGAGAACGGGTTTCAGCTCACCGGTACAGGTTTCCTGATAAAATTTTTCTGTAAAGCCTTTCAGGTCAATCTTTACGGCGCTCAGGTGCTGGCATAATTCCATTAACGGCTTTTCCTGGATATAACCGTTCGATATCATAACACTTTTTAACCCGTGTTCCTTCCCCATGCGGGCGGTATCGTACATGTATTCATAAAAAACCACAGGCTCTGAATAGGTGTAGGCGATCGTCTTGCTGCCGTTCCTCCTGGCGTCTTTTACAACATCCTCAGGGGTGAGTGTTATACTTTCTATCTGCTCCGGACGGTATTGCGAGATCTGCCAGTTCTGGCAAAATTTACACTCGACGTTGCATCCTGCTGTGGCAAGGGAATAGGCCTTTGTGCCAGGCAAAAAGTGGAACAGTGGCTTTTTCTCAACCGGATCGACGTTTAGGGCGCAGACACGTGAATGCACCAGGGTGTAATAGGTGCCACCCCGGTTTTCCCGGACGCCACAATAGCCCCGTTCCATATCGGCAATCGTGCATTTCCGGGGGCAGAGTTCGCACTCTACCCTTATATCTTCCAGTTTCTTGTAATGCGTAGCCTCCTTTACCGGGAATCCCTGATTTATCCCTTTTAGTGTATCCGGGCGATACACATCTTCCGCCCAGGCACTCAAGGTATTTCCAAGACAGAGGCTACACGCCCCAAATACACCAGCTTTTAACAACGATCTTCGGTCAATCATACACCACCATAAATAAAAATAACTCGCGGGAATTCAATAACCAGAATACAGAATAGGAGCGTGTCTCAGACAATTCACTGGGTTCGGTTTCCATGTATTGTTTTACATAGTATATTGAATATTGAGTCAAGCTTCCTTCTGCGACTAAATATTTCCCATTCATTGATGGCAGAGGTTTGGAGAATTAAATTCCTTATCATAAATTATATTGCTGTTATGCGGTCAAGTCAAGCAAAGTGAAGTTTATAACTTCGTTTCTCAGACATGAAGCAAGGTAAAAACGGTAGAAGATTTTATTTGACAATTAGATACATAAGGCATAACCTAAACGTCATATGAAGAGGGATGTTCGTTACTATACAACGGCAAAAAAATGTGTCAAGGAATTGGTTTGTAAGTTGATTCAGATACAGAGAGATTTTGTCGATTTCTTATCCCTTCTCGATTTTAGGGACAAGAAGGCGCAGGATAGCCAAAGTATCATAAAGTCGTCCCTGAGGACTGTTTGCAAGCATGCCGTTGTAAACAGGGTTTATGGAGGAACGATGCTCTTACTCTCCATTAGTCTGCTTCTCCTCATGATGGGCGGAATAGGATTCTCTGTTGTTTTCCATTTCCCCTTTGGCCCGGGTCTTTTTTATGCAGGAAGCCTTGCGGTGCTTTGCTATCTGTTTTTCAGGGTATTGCTGCTTCCCTTGCTGTCTTTACTAAACAGAGAAAAAATCGCACTCCTGATAGAGCAGAAGTATCCCTCCTTAAACAACGGCCTTATCAGCTCGATACAATTGTCTCCGGGTAAATCATACAAAAAGACCGCAAGGTATTCACAATACCTGATCTCGATGCTTGTAGATACTACCGCAAGTCAATTAAAACAGCTGGATCTTAACCGTGTGATTAGTAATCGGTTTTTCCGGCTGTGCTGTGTTACGCTGATTGCATCCATATTTGTCTTCAGTGCGGCATGCATTATCAAACCTGTCTGCCTTAAAAAAAATATCCCCATCCTTTTGAGCTATTTAAGAAATGGTAAGGTTTTGGGAGTCTCCGGACTCATGGTTTCCCCCAGCCCGGTGATTGGAGATATTACCATAAATTACCGGTACCCGCTTTACTCAGGATTACCACCAAAGACGGTATACAATACCAGCGGTGATATCAGGGCATTAAAGGGAAGTGAGATTCAGGTGAGCGCCATGAGCGATCAATCCCTGGTATCGGCAGCCATTATTATTAATCATACAGCCAGGATGCCTCTCCTCATAGAAAACGGTCACACCGTAAAGGGCGTTTTGTCGTTGTTTGAGAGCGGTACCTATGTCTTTGAAACTACAGACTCCAAAGGAAGGACGATTCAGGACACAACGACACATACGATACAGTTAGATCCGGATAACTACCCCGAAGTAACGATCACTGTGCCGGCAAAAGATCTCTCCGTGCATGAGAAAGATACGGTTGAGCTTCGGTACACTGCAAAAGATGACTTCGGCATGAGTGAAATTTCCCTTATTTTTGAACAGGGAGAGGAAAGGAAGGAACGGGTGCTTGCCAGCTTTAGTAAAAAGCAACTCCAGTATAGTGGCGCATATGCATGGTCGTTGAGCGAATTGGCCTTGCAGCCGGATGATAAAATTGCGTATCACGTTGAGGTGAAAGATAATGATACGATCTCAGGCCCCAAGGTCGGCAGATCCACAACATACTATCTGGAGATATACAGTTCCCGGAAAAAACATCTGGAGTTAGTGCAGCTCCAGGAGGCGCTTTTGCAAGAAATGATCCATATGCTATCAGACGATCTCACGAAAAGGGTCAATGATGAAAGAGGTACGGTGAAAGAATATCTCGTGATGGTTCAGGATGGTATTTTTGAACGGGGGGAGAAGATTATTGGCCTTTTCACCGATATCCTGGTGGGCATGCAGGACGATGCCATGGCAAATTATAGTGTCTATTATTCCCTTGAAAACCTGAAGAACAAATTCCGCACCGTTACGGAGAAAAAGCGGATGGCTATTCGTGATGCTGTCCTCAGTTCTCAGGAAACGATGATTTCTGTTTCACAGTTGCATGGGTTACAAAAATTCCAGGATGAAGAAGTGGTTGAGATAGAAGATAGTATCATCTTCCTGAACGATTTAATACGGAAGCAAAAGATGGAAGAAGTCCTGGATACGGGGAAAAATCTGGTTCAATCCCAGAATACTATCGAAAAGCTGCTTGATAAATTACGGGAAGGCGAAGACGCCAAACTGAATGAAAAGGTGCTCTCAGAACTCAAACGAATTGAAGAAACGATCCGGCAGATGATGGAAAAACTCATGCAGATGGCGCAGGGAGAGCATATGGATGAATTCTTAAATGCAGATGCCCTTAAACAGATGGAAGAAAACGATATTATGAAGGAACTGGATGCTATGAAAGAAGCGTTTAACAAGGGGGACCTGGATGCGGCACTGAAGGCGTCACAGAGACTTCTTACCGCGCTTCAGGGTATGATAAACCAGATGGAATCCGTTGCGCAGAACCTTGCTGACTCTTCCTATGATGAGATGTTGAAGAACACCAGCCAGCTCCTGGACAAAATATCTGAATTGGAACAGAAAGAAAAAAAACTAACAGAAGACACCGACGCCTTGAAAAGAGATATCCAGAAACGTACTTCGGAGTCTACGGAGGAGGCCTTTCAGTCATTTTTCCAAAAGCAGGAGAAACGGGTGGCAGCAATCAAAAAAGATATTGCCGAAGCAAAAGACATCCTGGCAAAAAACGAATTATTGCAGGAATATTTACAGGTAAATCGTGAATTAAAACGGATGTCGGAAGAAAGCAATGCGATGGCAGGACGTTTTAGCGAATTGTTTGGCAGTGAAGAAGAAGGTGGTGACTATCAGAACGGATTCGATAAAGTGACGGAAACAGCCAAAAAAAATGCCGAATTAAACCGGGCAATCAATAAGGATCCTTTGCAGCGGGATTTCCTCTCCATGTCCCGTGACCTCCCGCAGGCGGAAGAGACCCTCTCCCATCTGGAAGAGATGTTGGGTGCGTGGGAGGCAAAAGAGTCGCTGAACCTGGCAAAGGAATTGTCGAATAATCTAAATCAATGGAATAGCCGTATGAAACATTCCCTGGAGCAGAAGACAAATGCCAGAAAAGGAGAAGTTTCCCAAAGAGACCGGGAAGTGCCGGAAAGAGTTGATGACGCCGCGCGGCAAAACCAGCAGATTATTAAGGATCTTGAGGCAATGATGCAGCGGCTTGAAGATCAGCAACTTGCTGGTATGACACAGGAAGACCGTGATACATTACAGAAATATGCCGAAAAACAAAAGGGATTAAAGGAAGAGGCAGACGACCTCAGGGAAACGGCGGATGAACTTTCTCAGAAAAATCCCTTTATGGACGAAAATGCGGACAACCAGCTTGACCTTGCATCAAAATCGATGGATGGCGCAGGCAAGAAGCTGGAAAAACAGGATGTGCAAGGAGCCCTCAATGATGAACGGGAATCGCTCTACCGCCTCGCTGAAGCAAAGAAAGGCATGGAAATGGCAAAGGATCGTATTGCGAAAGGGATGAAGGGGAGCGGTATGCCTATGCCCATGCCCTTCCGCGGTCAAGGGACTGAAGGACAGTTTGGCGCTTCCACTGAAAAGGTTGAAATACCATCAGAGGAGGCATACAAGGCACCCAGGGAATTCAGGGAGGACATTTTAAACGCATTAAAGGAAGGGCTGCCTGAAAAATATAAAGACCTGAATAAGGACTATTATCAGAGATTGGTGGATTAGTAACAATGATTATAGTTCTGATTTCTTGTGGTCGGCTTATGCGGCGGATGTCCACCCCTTAATCCCCACCGTCGGGGGGCACCATTCGCGCTACACATTCCGACTCGTTCGGGTTAGAATATTTTTAAGTGAAAAGATTTTTTGTTATCTCAGTATGTGTATAGGAAATGGAATAAATAAGAATTCTTGCAGGCGTCATTGCGAGGGCGATGGCCGGAAGCAATCTCCAGGTCTTGGATTGCTCAGCAAAGGTGCTCGCAATGACAACGCACTTTTGGTCTTTGTTATCGTAGTCTTTTTAACCTTGTTTGCCTTTAAGGCTCATGCTGCACCGGATGAAAGTTTTTTTGATGTCTTTGGCGATATAACGTATGGTGAGGAGTGTTTGCAGTCATGGCAGATTGAGGAGGCATCGGCGATTGCCGAAAAACTACTTTTGATTGCCCGTGAGAATCCCTATGTGTGCTTTTTTGCTGGCGAGGTGCGTTTCTATGAGGGAAATTATCAGGAGTCGTTATCGTATCTGCTCAAGGCGTTGAAAGACCCTGAATTAGCACAAAAGGGGAAAAAGTTTTATGACTTTGTAGATAAAATTTATCAAACGACAAGCAAATTCAAAGAGGTCAGGACCGAGCACTTTCTATTTCGATACCTGGACGAAAAGGATGCGATTCTGGCTGATTACGCCTTGGATGCCCTTGAAAAGGCTTATCATGCGATCGGAAACGACCTTCAGTACTTCCCCAGGAAGCCTGTTCTTGTCGAAGTATTTCCCGATGCAGAGAGCTTTTGTGCCATATCAACTCTTACGAAAGGTGAGATTGAAACCTCGGGTACCGTAGCGATTTGTTTATTCAACCGGGTAATTATCACCAGTCCGCGCCTTCTGCCGAGGGGGTATCAGTGGCTTGATACCCTGACCCACGAGTATGTTCACTATGTAATTATGAAAAAGACGTATAATCGTGTGCCCATCTGGCTGCACGAAGGTATTGCCAAGTACGAAGAAGCACGCTGGCTTGAAGATATATCTCCAAAACTTCCGGTCTCTCTGGAAAGTCTGGTGGCCGAGGCTATAGAAAAGAATTATTTTATCACGTTCGAGCAGATGCATCCCTCCCTGGCAAAATTAAAAAGGAAGGAGGATACCGCCCTTGCCTTTGCCGAAGTCTTTACGGTAATTGAATACCTCTTCAGCCGAGGTGGTTATCCTTTACTCGTGTCTATTCTGGACGGTATCAAGGGTGGAGAATCTCCGGAAGAAGCGGTGTCATTGGCAACAGGGGTTTCCTTTGCCGAGTTTGAAAAGAATTGGTTACAGGACTTGAAACAGAAAAAATTCCGGCGGATTCACGGTATTCAGATACTCCCTACCCGGCTAAAAGAAACTTCAACCATTGTGGATGATGTGGAAAGCGTTGCTGATATTGAGATAAAGGATGCCAGGAAGTTTGCGATTTTGGGCGATCTCCTGCGTCGTGAAGGGTTGCATAGCGCAGCAATTTTAGAGTATGAAAAGGCAAGCAAAAAAGCGGGTAGCATTTCTCCCCAAATCCAGAATAAATTAGCTATGTCATATATCATGGATACTCAGTATGCAAAGGCGGAGGAAATCCTGAAGGCGGCTCTGGAATATTACCCGGAATACCTTACCACCTATATTTCACTGGGGGAACTCTATCAAAGAAAAGGCGAGTACGATGACGCGGTAGAAATCCTGTCACGAGCCAATTACATCAATCCCTTTAATCCTATCATCCACAAAAACCTTGCGCAATTGTATGATAAACTGGACATGAAAGAGGATGCCGCAGTTGAACTCAGGCGACTTATGATGCTGACAAAATAAAAAATTTTTAAGCGGTTTTTTTGTATTTTTGGGCTAATAATGGTGTTTTGCCGCTGACAACTTCCTGGGTAACTAAAAAAGAAGAGTCGCCTTTTTGGGAGGGTAAATGATACATAGCGTCCAGCATAAAGCTCTCAAAGATAGCCCGGAGCGCCCGCGCTCCCGTCTTTTTTTCAAAGGCCTTTTTGCTAATCTCTTTTAAGGCCTCGTGAGAAAATTCCAATCTTGTTTCTTCCATCTCAAAGAATTTTTGGTACTGCTTGACCAGTGAATTCTTAGGCTCCGTCATAACCTTAATCAGGTCTTCTTCTGTCAGGGGCATGAGGGGCGCAATGATCGGCAGACGTCCGACAAACTCCACAATCATGCCGTAATCAATGATGTCCTCAACTTCTATTTTGCTTAGAATGTCAGCGAGGGATTCTTCCCGCTTGTCCTCTTTCCGCGAGTCAAATCCGATATTGGTTTTTCCGATCCGCCGCCGGACAATCTCGTCTATCCCGGAAAAGGTGCCACCGCAGATAAAAAGAATATCTCGCGTGTCCATTTGGATATACTGCTGTTCCGGATGCTTCCTGCCGCCTTGAGGAGGTATGTTTGATATCGTCCCTTCCAGCATCTTCAGAAGGGCCTGTTGTACCCCTTCACCGGAGACATCCCTGGTAATAGAGGGATTCGTGTTTTTCCTGGCGATCTTGTCAATTTCGTCAATATAAATAATGCCTTGCTGGGCACGCTGGAGATTAAAATCTGCGTTTCTTAACAAGCCTAAAAGCACATTTTCTACATCTTCTCCTACATACCCGGCCTCGGTAAGAGTGGTTGCGTCAGCAATGGTAAAAGGTACGTCAAGGATTTTGGCAAGGGTGCGTGCAAGAAGTGTCTTTCCGGAACCAGTAGGACCGATCAGCAAAATATTACTTTTTTCTATTTCGACTCCCTCACTGCTGGTCCTTGTGATTAATCGCTTGTAATGATTGTAGACGGCAACGGCAAGCGTCCTTTTTGCCTTATCCTGACCTATTATGTATTCATCTAAATGTTGTTTGATCTGCGCTGGGGTGGGTATTTTCCCGATAGGTTTCGACGGGGGACTCTTTTGATCCTTTTTTAGCAGCATATGGCATGCTTCTACACATTCATTACAGATAAAGATATCTTCATCGCCCTGAATCAACCGGCTTACCGCATCATAGTTCTTTCCGCAAAAGGAACAACTTTTTTTTACTCCCGCGGCTTTTTTTGCCATAGTATTTATGCCTCAAACAATTGTGGTGATGGTAGAGTATATTTATAATATTTTATGGTTAGACGCTTGACCGCCGTTACCGCTCTATATTGCACTATTCTTTGTCAATAATATGCTAGATATTGTGTGTATGGTAATAAAGCGTATAACCATATAATATTTTTAGCGCTAAGATAAGGTAAAATAATAACAAACAATCTTATATTATGCAAATCTTTTTAAAATACCATAGCGCGGCAAAGCCGCAACCAAAAAGAGTGTAACCACAAAGCACCTGGCGCGGCCTCTGGTCGCAACCAAATTCGAAATACGAATATCGAAACACGAAACAATTTCCAAATATCTGGAGAGAAAAGGACTGCTAGAACCTCCTTACTATTTTAATTTGTTGTTTGGTAACATAGCATGTGCTCAGGCCGACCTGCTTCATGTGGGCGTTATGCTTAAGTACTTGCCGGCACAATCGTACTGGAGCTTGGGAGGCATCGGCGATGCGCAATGAGAGATGAATTCGATTGCAATTGCTTATGGAGGAGGGGTAAGGGTGGGACTTGAATACATTGATGAATGGGACAGTGTGAATTTTGCCTTTGGTTTGTCAAAGGAATATGACATCCTGCACGATCAGCCACATTTTCCAGGCTATCCGGTGTACATGTTTGTAAGCTGGATTTGGTACCAGGTGGTGGGGTCAGACATACAGGCGTTGGTCTTTTCAGGTGTCTTGTTTAGCAGTCTCGCTGTGCTTCCCTTGTATGAACTCGCGCGGCGTATGTTTTCAAAAGAGGTGGCAATTCTCACTGCTGTCTTATATATAGTAAACCCACAGGTATGGTTACAGGCGGAAAAACCGCTATCGGATGCCTTTGGTCTGTTTTTTGTTATTACCGCTATCCTGTTTTTCTACCTGGCCATAGAATATGCGCCGGAAACATCCGTAGGGGGGGACGAACGGTCGTTCGTTTCTGCCAAAATTTTGATCTCCCTGAAGTGTCTTGGTATGGGCGGCGTTATATTGGGGCTGGGGCTGGGGGTAAGGGTTACCTATCTCGCCTTACTGCCTGTTCTGGCATATACGGCTTATCTGTTGAGCCAAAAGGTAAGCAGCAGAAAGGTAATCGTGTGGGGATTGTCCGGTTTGGCCCTTGGCGTGGGGTCGTGGCTGGGGTATCTCATTGTCTGTTTTTCACCGTACCGGTTTTTCAAGAAATTTCTGAGTCATGCCGATTATCATTTTTACCGGGAAGGAAACTCCATCATTACCACGGATGATTACGGTGAACGCTTTTTTGATATCTTCCACCGTCTCAGCGCCCATAGTCTCGGTACCTGGTGGACGGATACGCCCCTTCTCCGGGTCGTTCCAACGATCATACTTGTAGTTTCCCTGGGATATTTTATTGTCCATGAAAAGTGGAGACTCAGAAATAAATTTCTGGTGGCATTTTTCGTCCCGTACTTTCTCTGGATTGCCCTTGTGCAGGATGCCATTCGTCAGATCATGGTACTGATACCCTTCCTGGCTATTGTTGTGAGTGCAGGTTTATGGCACCTATATGCTATCCACTTAAGAAACAGGAAGTATGGTGTGGTCTCTTTTTTAGCGATAGTGCTTGCCTTTGTTGTTTCTCAAACCATTGATTCGGTAAGGATCGTTTCGATAAACAGGAATGAAGAACCGCCTTCCGTTTCTACTATAAATTATATAATAAATAATTATGATAAGGATGAGACAAAATTTTATTGTGTAAACGACTGGCGTTTGTTCCAATATTACGCCCCTGAGTGGTGTGACAAAAAAAATAGCCACGTCTATTTTACCTCGCGTATGAGCGGAGTACTGAAGGATCTGGGCCGGTTAAGGCAGAAGCCAGCGAATATCCTTGTTTCGTCAAAGCTCTTTGAGCGTCATAACTATAAAGACAGGCTGAAAAAGCTGGCAGAATTCAATCGGGATCGGTATGGAGTAGCTGACTATAACAGGCTGACGTTGTATCGTTATGAATGAAGGGGATTTTATACTGCAGATGTGTGATTACTATTTTAGTAAGACGGAAAATTTTTTCAGGAGGGTAAAATGTTGAGAAATATATTTTTGTCGCTGTGTCTTATCGTGATGGTTGGCTCTCTGGCTTTGTCTCCATGTGCAGATGCACAAACTACCGGAAGTGTCTCCGGTATAGTAACGGATCCGTCCAATGCCCCTATAAGTGGTGCAAAGGTAACATTAAAAAGTAGGAAGCTAAAGTTCAAGGATAGTGGGACAACGGGAAGCAATGGTGAATATAAATTTTCAGGGTTAAGTGCCGGCAAATATACCTTAAAAGTAAATAAGTCTGGATTTAAGAAAGGGAGCAAGCAAGTTAAACTCAAAGAAGGGCAGAATAGGGTGATGAATATACAATTGAAAACTGATGGTTCGGGTGGTGGCAGCGGTTCGGGTAGCGGCAGTGGCTCTGGTTCCGGGAGTGGCGGTGGTTCTGGTTCTGGCAGCGGTAGTGGCGCATGAACCGGGAAAACACTTGCTATAAAATAACTCTGTCAGGGTTTAAAACCCTGACAGAGATTACGTTTGCATGGTGATTCGTACTTTTTTATTAGTTAATGAGACTGAGTCTTAAAACTGGAAGGAGTGTAAATCGATGTTTTTGTTTAATAAGTTGCTTGTAAAAACGGGATTGGTTGTAGGTTTGTTATCCTGCGCCTATTTCATGGATATGAATATGCCCGCTCTTCAGGCGGCAGAACTCTTTGGTATCGTTTCTGATGAAAATGGCGATCCCATAGAAGACGCCCTGATAACAATCAAATCGAAAAAGAATGCAGGAGGAAAGAACCCAAAAAAAACGGGCTCATCCGATGCTGATGGTTCATATGATATTGACGATTTAAAAAAGGGCAACTACAAAATAACGATTATTTCCGGAGGTTATGAAAAAGTAACCGAAACATTGAAGATAAGTGAAGACAGTGAGGAAATTGAAAAGGATTTTACGTTGTCATTTTCATCCTACACAAAGAAAAGCAAGACAAAAACAATGGATGCCGCGGTTGCTTCCTACCAGGAAATCGGTACGTTGAGAAAGCAGGTTCCGATTGATCCAAACGCTCTGGCTTCTGCCTATGAGGGTGAACTGCAGGATGTAACAAAAGAAATGGATGCTGAAAATACTCTGGCTCTGGATAGTGATGTTTTGGGGGCTATTGATGACATTAAAAACAACAACGAGCCGGATTTGGCTGCACAGGTTATTGACAAGACCCTGCAGCGGGTGTTTTACCTGGCGATTCTAGAACGCATCACGGATGTCCGCGATGATTTTCATGATGGGAAGAAATCAGACCTTACCTTCTTATGGGATGAGGCATATGCAGCATATCAGGCGCTTGTCGGCACGGCTGACCGGGAAAATAAGGTGCTCACTGAAGACCGCACGGCTATTGAAACGGGAGGCAATCCTAATCTGGAAGACCAGATATTGGTTGCCTTTATACGGGGACAAAAAGCGCTGGATCGGAAAAATCATGACGAAGATGAAATTTCCATTGGTGTACAGCGTCAGGTTATCAGGCTCTCCCTCGTCCGGGCATTCTATATTGCAGTCCTCAGGGAGGTAGAAGGGATTTTAAACAATAGAGATAGCGACCCTGATGAAGCCCTGGTGCCTCAAAAAGAGGGTGAGGTTTATTACCGTATTATCGAAGAATTCGTTTCACGTGATAACCCTGAAGGTAACGAAATCATAAAATCTCAGCTTACGGGCGATGTGGCAGACGTGCATGCCGATACCATCGTAAGTGAACTGAGCAAAGGTTTTGTCGGCAGGGTCAGGGGCGAATTGGCATCTAATGCATCGGCGCTCGATGCAAATAATCGTGGCGATGCCATGGTAACCGCTGAGGAGGCGCTGCTCTATGCCTGGGTATTTCTGGAGGATTTGGAATTGCGTCTTGGTGCCGATGAAAGTGATGAGATGAACGACGACCTGCATGATTTACGTGATGCCAGCAGCGCGGTCGATAAAGAAGATGCGGCTGACGCCAGTGAAACAATATCAACCGCTCTCGATAGTTATGAGAATGAATTGCTTTAGAAACGTAAAATCAAATTTTTGATAGAAAGGGTTTTGTATGGCTAAAAATAGAATGAAGTATTTCCTTGTCTCATTCGGGATTGTTGTGCCCATTGTTTTTTCCGGAATCCATCTCCGTCTTGGTAATGCACAGAATCAACTCAGCGGAAAAGAGAAGAGTACGGAGGTGCAATCGGCTCGAAAAAAGAAGGCGGTCAGTTTCACAAAGGATGTTTTACCTTTATTTGTAAAGCCGAAAAAGCAGGGCAAATTGGAATCCGTTCCTTGCATCCATTGTCATTTTTCCAGTCTGTCTCTGGCAAATGACGGCATACCGGAAAATGCGTGGCACCAACTTAGCTTAGGCTCGTACAGAGACATCATGTATGGTGCTGATGGGGGGATAGAGCAGATTATTGATCTCGAAAATCCCAAAGAAAGCAGTCTGCTTGTTGTGCTAAAGGGCGAGGGTGATGAATCCCGTATGCCATACAGAGGCCCTTTCTTTTCAAAAAAGGAAATTGCCATCATTCAAAGATGGATTGAAGAAGGGGCAAAGGACGACACCCCCGCTCCTGATTTTAATCGGGATGTGCTCCCTTTGCTGACAAAACCAGTGAATGGCAGTATGGCCTGCAGCGATTGCCACTATAATAACAACGGCGCGACTTCCAAGGAGCGCACCGAATCACAGTCGTGTCTTGATCTGTCCAGATGGGAAGGCATAATCTCCGGTGCGGAGGGAAATATACACGAGGCAATCATAGACCTGGCAACTCCCGCAGACAGTCTGATCTTAAAACGTCTGCGTGGTCAGAAAACGGGGGAACTGCCGGAAGAAGATCATCGGATGCCGTTTGGTGGACCGTACTTTACGGAACACGAGATACAGAAAATTGAACGCTGGATAGCGGGTGGTGCTAAAGGTCCCAATGGCGAAGACCCCAGCGAGGCCGATATCAGTGATGCCGGGGAATGTCTGGGCGGCAGTGGTTCTGGCAGTGGCAGCGGCTCAGGCAGTGGTAGTGAAAATGAGTAGCATCTTCCAGGGATAATTGTGGCATGTTAAGCAAAAATTATGAATTTCATTCGATGCACATGAAGAGACAGAAGCCCAATAATGGGTATTCTCAACATCCCTTATCTCTCTCTAAAGGGGAATATGAGAAGTCCCCTCTTGAGAGGGAATTCAGGGGTAGATTTTTCCCCTCCCCTTGATGGGAAGCTAGGGGTGGGTGCCCTTCCTTCTATCACCCTTGCCTTAGCTTTCCTCATCGAGGAGAAGGAATATCTGTTTGAAATATCGTAGCAATGTAGTCTTTAAAAAAACAATAGAACAAGTGGCGAAAGGAGATAGGTTATGTCCGCAATGGTAATCAGCAGTCTTGATAGGTTTATTGATATGGCGCGAAAACTCGAAAATTCCGGGGTAACAAACATTCATCTGTGTTACGCGAAAAGTACTGAAAAATTAGACCTGTCAGTTGTAGCCCTCGTGCCGTTTGTTGACTATGTGATCGTGGGTGAAGACGCCCATAGCTTGCCGTATCTCAAACACATAATCACTGAGGCACAGCTCCGGCAAATACCAGTTTTGCCGGAAGAACGAATTACAGCAGTAAAGAAATAATAATGAGAAACGCAACATGATGACATACGCAGGGTATTCGTTATAAAAAAATTTTGTTGAAGGAGAATAGGGATGGCACCACTGAGTATTTTGCCGGGAAGGATGAGGCTTGAAAGCCAGGAGCTTGTTGGAAAACCGCATGTATGCAGATATTTACAGAAACACATAATACATTATATGAATGGATTAACGGAGGTGACGGTAAATCACATAACTGGGAGAATACTGGTCAGGTTTGATGAACGACAGATTGACAGGCAGGACTTAACGCAGCGTATCAGGCGGATTATGCATGAAGCGCTGGAGAACGCTTCAGAAGACGGTCAATCTTTGGCAGGGGAAGAGAATGCAATGTCACTCACCACAAGGAGTGCCTTGCATGCCATAACAGATATGGTTGCCCATGCAATATTTCCCAAGCCGTTGAATACCCTGATTCCCATGGCAATAAAAGTAACAATGGGAAGGTAATGTTTAATGTGTCCATGTGTTAATTTTAAGTGCAAAAGGAGGGCTGTGTGGGAGAAATAGTCGAGGAAAAAGGCGAAAACAAAAACGATGCAATGGGAAAGGAAAAGCAGATGAGTGGTTTTTTCATAAGCAAGCGCAGTCTTTATCTGGCAGCAGGCGGTGCATTGGGTGTCCTTGCAGCTTTTGGAATTGGTAAGTTGTCAAAGAGGTTGAGGCCTGCTGCGGTTGGGGTTACAAAAGAAGGTCTTGCATTTAGGGAATGGCTGATTGCAAATTATGAAAAGGTGAAAGAGGATATCGAAGATATCGTGGCAGAGGCAAAACATGCACAGCAAAAAGATTTTCATGCAGCGGCGGAAACAGCAAAAAAGGAGGAAGATATCCTGAAGAAGGTAGAACAGATGGTAGAAGAGGCTTTAAAACAAAAGTCTAAAACGGGGGAGGCTTAACCATGAGTATCATCAATAAGACAAGAACGTATGCCGGTTCACTGCTTACCATTGTCGGTGGTGTGGGGGCAGTCCTGGCCGGGGCATATCTGTTTTCCAGAATCAGGGAAAAACAAGAGAAGGAAACCCGGCTGGAGAGAATGGAGCAGATACTCCAGAAACTGGCGGAGGTGCAGAAAAAGAAGGGATGAACTTTCGCATTGCCCACAATCTCCCGTATAGAATGAGGATTGCTCTCACCCTACCCAAAAGGCATAGGCCTGTCTCCCAAGCTTGTGCTCAGGCATCTCTAAACTTAGCGCCTACATCTTTTGGAAATAATCGTTTATGATCGAGTTTACTGAAGATATGACAACCGTTCCTGCGGTTGCCTGAGGGTTGTACAATATCGTCATCGAGAAAATTATTGGATTTATAAGAACCGCTTTGATGCCTGGTAACGATTCGATTATTTTGATTATTTCTTCCTTCTTTTTGAGCATTTCTTTTTTTTGTTCTGTGCTAAGGTTTCGTGCAGTGTCGGTAAGCCGAAATCTCAAACGCCCTTCTATGGAGTGGATGCATTTAATAAAATTTTCCATGATTGAGAAGAACTCCATTCTTTCTGACTAACACGGCCGGGTGGGGTGAAAATGACTATTTGCTTGTTATTGTATACTACGTTTGCAAATTACAAAAACACAAAACTTTCTGAATCGTTCGGGTTAGGAATAACAAAACAACGAATTTAATGAAAACCAAACAGTAATGCAAAACAGAATAATACAGCCGATTTATTTTGTGTCAACAAAAAATTTTAGTGTTCCAGAAAGCAGATGAGTGGGTTTTTTTATAAGCAAGCGCAGTCTCTGGCTGGCGGCCGGCGGTGCATTGGGTGTTCTTGCAGCTATTGGAATTGGTAAGCTGTCAAAGAGGATGAGACCCGCTGCGGTTGGGGTTACGAAGGCAGGCCTTGTGTTTAAAGAATGGTTGATTGCACATTATGAAAAGGTGAAAGAGGATAGAGAAGATATCGTGGCAGAGGCGAAAGATACGCAGCAAAAAGACCTTCATAAGACGTCAGAGACAGCCAGGAAAGAGGAAGATATCCTGAAGAAGGTGGGAACAGATGGTAGAAGAGGCTTTAAAGCAAAAGGCTGAAAAGGAGGAGGCTTAACCATGAGTATCATCAATAAGACAAGAACGTATGCCGGTTCACTGCTTACCATTGCCGGTGGTGTGGGCGCAATCCTGGGCGGGGCATATCTGTTTTCCAGAATTAAGGAAAAACAAGAGAAGGAAGTCCGGCTTGAAAGAATTGAGCAAATACTCCAGAAACTGGCGGAGGTACAGAAAAAGAAGGGATGAAGTTTCGTATTGTTCACAATCTTCCGCAGAGGATGAGGATTACTCTCGTCTTGCCTAAAAGGCATATTCCGGACAATTCTCAGATAGAAAGCTTGTTTTTAGCTGTTGATGGAGTTCATAAGGTGTCTTTCAATGGTCGAACCAGGGGACTATTGATTAGATACAACGGTGATGGTGCTGTGAGGGTTGCCTTGTTAAAGGTAATAAAAGAGGCGCCTTTAATATTTGTAACAAAAGAAAATTTTAAACATAACAAACTTGAACAGAAAAAAAAGGCAGTGGTGTTGTCGGGAGCTTTGTTGGTTGCAAGACCAATGATACCTTTCATGCTAGCGCCAGTATTTGCACTGTATGGCGCCATGCCTGTCTTGAAAAAAGGTTTCAGGGCAACTCTGAAGAGACGTCTGAACGTTGATACCCTTGACTCTGCAGCGATAGGTATTTCATTGCTGAGGGGGGATTACCTGGCGGCAAGCTTAATAACATTCTTTCTGAAGGTGGGCGATTATCTCGAAGAGCGGATACGTCAAAAATCAAGGGAAAGTCTTTCAAAGATGTTCCAGAATCAGGATGGGTGGACGTGGATAAAGAGGAATGGTTACGAAACGAAGGTACATATAAAAGATATAGTTGCAGGCGACCATGTGGTGGTAAGGACGGGCAGCAGTATCCCTGTTGATGGTATTGTTGTGGAGGGTGTGGCGCTGGTCAATCAGTCTTCCATGACGGGCGAGCCTCTGTCTGTTTCTAAAATGGCAGGCTCCATGATCTATGCAGGCACGGCACTGGAAGAAGGTGTTCTCACCATAAAATCGATAAAAGTGGGTGATGAAACAAGGGTTTCCAAAATAATCAAGGTGATTGAGGAGTCGGAAGGTTCGAAGGCAGATGTGCAAAACCATGCAGAAATGCTTGCAAACAAGATCGTGCCCTATAGCTTTTTATTGAGCGGACTGATATACCTCTTTTCAAGCAATCCATTAAAGGCTGCCTCAGTACTGCTGGTAGATTACTCATGCTCCATCAAATTGTCTACCCCTTTGACACTTATGTCGGCAATGATAGTTGCCTCAAAGCGTGGCGTTCTCATAAAAGGCGGCAGATTCATAGAAAAATTAGCGCAGGCAAACATCTTTGTGTTTGACAAGACGGGAACCCTTACCGAGGCAAAGCCAAAAGTGTTAGATCTCATTCCTTTCAACGGTTTTAACCGGGAGTATCTGTTAAAAAATGTGGCGTGTGTGGAAGAGCATTTCCCACATCCGGTGGCGACTGCCGTGGTGAAAAGGGCGGAGGATGAAGGGCTTGACCATGAGGAGAACCATGCCGA
>JAJTXE010000002.1:836912-854985 GCA_021463795.1 Candidatus Brocadia sp.
AATAATTAAAGATTTAAAAGACAATGGCTATGTGGTTGCAATGGTTGGAGACGGTATCAATGATTCCCCTGCTCTATCGTATGCAGATATTGGTATATCTCTGAAGCATGGTGCAGATATTGCCAGAGAGGCCTGTGATATTTTGCTTTTAGATGCAGCGCTCGAAGGAATTATTGAGGCAAGGGAGATTGCACAGGATGCCATGTTGCGCATCAAAAAGAATTTCAGATATATCATCGGAATTAACAGCGCCTTAATGGGTCTTGGTATTGCAGGGATGGTAACTCCGGTAGCTTCTGCGTTTATGCATAATGCAACAACAATTCTCGTTACCGCAAACTCACTAAAACCCTATCGCATCGCTGCTTACCGTCAAAGAGAAGACCATAGCGTGAAATAGAGAGATACTCAAGATGCTCATAAAAGATGCATTTTGAATTGGTAATGGGGTGGCACGGACAAACTTCGTTTGTCCGTGTGAGACTTGCGCGACATTGTTTGCGAAGAATTCATTTTACCTATGGATAGACAGTACAAGGCAGACCACGCAGGCACAAGTCATTAAGCGGTATTGCGATAACATGGACAAGTATAGCTTGCCCGTGCCACCCCCCGTTAGATTATGGCGACTTTGTATTAAGTTTATAAATTACAAATGGTGAGCCACCTGAGTATAGAAAAACCGTAACAGTTTAGTTTTTTGAAAAAGTATCGGGAAAAGCTCCGTTCAGAGCGATATGTTTATAGACAAACCATTATGCCGTAATCAGGCTCCATCGGAGCGGTATGTTGTTTCCGTGTCCCACATGAAGCTCCGATAGAGCTAAGATTTTGTATATCGCATTTTCGATAAACATCTCACCCCCGCGGGGCTGTTTTCAAAAAACGAAGGTGTTGCAAAAAATCCTTGGTATTCCTGTTTTGCTGTGAATCGTTTTATGCCTCTGTCAGAATAATGCAAATATTTAGAGAGGAGGAAAAGATGGAGAAGATTATACAAAATGATAGAAATGCGAAGCGAAAGGGAGTTTGTAAAGAGACGAAGTCAAACGGATATTTTTATTACACCTATTGTGCCTCAATAGGCGGTGTCATTGCCCTGCTTGTAGCCTATCTGGTATTTTTTCTAAAGGTCGTAGTTGACTTCATAAAAGAGACATCTCTTGGTCTGACGACATTCTATCCCATATAAATATCTATCTCTTAAAAAATCATGAAGATCTTATTACCTACGGTGATTATGAACAGGCGTTTCGTGTTGTATCTGTCGATATGGGGATTTCTTCTGTTTCAGGGTTTATCTTCCGGGCAATCCCTCATGGAAGAGGGTGAGCCTCCGGAAAATTACCAGCTACAGGTCTTCCTGGAGGAAGAGGAGGCTCTTGCTAAGATATTTGCCGGATGTGATCAGGTTGAATCAGAGATCATTGCCCTTACTCCTGAAGGACTTGGGTATTTTAAGGAGCTCCTGAAACGACCGGATATTGAGGCAACCTTTGAGGTCTTTATCGGCAAAAAGGGGACGGTGATAGACCGGTATGCTATTATTACCGAGGAGATGGGCTGCTTTCATCCGATTACGTGGATTCTCAGCGCAAATACGGAGGGAAAGGTTCTTGACATTGCCGTGATGATCTATCGGGAAAGCCGCGGGCATGAGGTCAGCCGGAAGCGGTTTCTGAAACAGTTTGAAGGCAAGTCCCTGAAAGACCCTCTTTCGACAAATAAGGATATTATTAAGATTACCGGCGCAACCACGTCGGTGCAGGCAGTTTGCCGGGGTGTGTTCAATATATCATCACATTTATTGTTATGTTAATTACCGGATTAGTGGTGAGTACTTTGGCTGACAGGCTCAGGACACAAACGATATCTGCGAGACTCAGGGAAGAGCACAATCAGATTCTTTATGCATTGAACAAAGAATTATCAAAGACATCAGATTCAGATGAGGTAATAAAAATCGCCGTTAAACACCTGGAAGAGTTTTGTCAATGTCCTGTAGCTATCTTTGGTGTTGATCAGAATACCTCTGCTGTTGTTCGGGCAAAAGGTAGTCTGCCTCTCCCTTTAACCTCGAATGAGGAAGGGGTTATTAACTGGGTTTATGAGCATGGCAAGATAGCAGGAAGAGGAACAGATACACTCCCCGGTTCAAAAGGGATCTATTTGCCTCTTGTAGGCACCGAAAAAACTGTAGGCGTATTTGGCGCTTTCCCAGGGGATTTGCAGCTACTTCCCGATCCCAGAAAAATGCATTTTCTTGAAATGATCGTTGTACAAACGGCGCTTGCCATAGAAGGGGCGCAGCTTGCTGCGGCGATGATTAGGGCAGAATATGCAATTGAGGACGAAAGGATAAGAAATCTTTTTTTAACAAGTTTTTCTCATGATGTACCGCAGAAACTTAATGCTGTTTCCCGAACAATCTCACAGCTATTGGAAGACGACAAGATAGGGCAAGAAGAAAAGAAGAGGCTTGCTGAGCAAATACGTTTTGAAGCGGAACAACTTGACATGCTCACTGCTGAACTTCATCGAATACTTAAATCAACTGCGGGTATTGTACAGGGTAAAAAATGATAAAGGTATATTTAATGTTTAAAAGAACGGGGATCCCTGATGCTTTTTATCGGGTTTCGCCGTCAAGTCTGTCAGGTTGATAATGAACTGGCCATCCAACGCATATTGCCCATAATTTCCCTCTTTGACATGAAAGACACCGCTAGCCTTACACGTCTTATCATGGGGCGGCTCGCTCCCAAAAAACACGGATAATCAGGATTGCGGTGCAACACTCAAAATATTTTACAAGTTTTGTTGAAAACACGTTCCGATTAGTGTATATATACAGCATGCAACATCTCTTTCTCGTTTCATCAATAATGTGGTATTGTTCTAATACAGGTATCAGGAAAAGCTTTCATGGAACCGGTTAGACGCTTAAAGATTGATTTCGAAAAGGAACTTATCTCCCCCATCCAACTCTACCTGATGAGCATTCTGAACACCAGCGCTATTGTATATGATATCGACGGAGAGGTGATAGGTGAAGTTAATGCCTCCCCGTATTGCAAAACGCTTCGGTTTATCAGCGAACGAAAAGATTTATGCCTGTCGTACAGCCGGGAATTAGCAAAGAGCGCCATCCAATTTAAAAAAACCTTTGAGGACGTGTGTCCGGGAGGCTTAACTATGCTCTCTATGCCGCTTTGCCTGGATGACAAAACCGTTATTGGCGCACATTGCGTAACAATTTCTAATCCACTTCGCTCAAAGTTCAGTGTCTATGACATTGCAGCGCAGTTCCATGTCGATGCCCGTATTCTATGGGATGCGGTAAAAAAAACGCCTCTTATACCAAGACCAATTCTGAAAATTGCCCGTGAACAAGCGATCTTGTCTACTGATCTCATGTCGAAACTGATGGGTCGTATGTATATCTTAAAACAGAGCGAAGCAACAATGGCAAAGAAGTACCATGACGCCGAGGAGTTTTTCAGAATACACAAGAATGAATAAGTCTTTATCATGGTAAATTTATAGCTTGAAATTTCCATGGGAAATGCTAAACTTTCTGGCAGTTCGCATCTCGATATGGCAGCTCCGACGTGACTCTTTTTCAGAATAACAACAAAATTTCTTATATTTGTGCCGTTTACAAGACCTACCTTTAGACAGGAGGATGTACGGAATGAGAAGTATTGCATTGCTAAATCAAAAGGGGGGAGTAGGAAAAACCACGACAACCGCAAATCTGGGTGCCTGTCTCGCAATGCTGGGGAAAAAAGTGTTAACGATCGATATGGACCCGCAAGCCAATTTGAGTGTACATCTCGGGGTGGATATTCACAGCTTAAAGCATTCCGTGTATAATCTCATTATGGGTGAATGTAAGCCAGAAGATGTGATTTTGCATACCACGGTACTGGGTCTGGATATTATTCCCGCCAATATAGAACTCTCCGGCGCAGAGATTGAATTGGTGGGCATTGTGGGAAGAGAGACGGTGCTCAAGGAATATCTTGGAAATGTCCTTGATCAATATGATTATGTTCTTGTTGATTGCCCGCCTTCCCTTGGTTTATTAACGCTCAATGTTCTGACCTTTGTGCAGGAACTCTTTATTCCCCTGCAGACCGAGTTCTTTGCCTTGCAAGGGGTAAGCAAATTGTTAGACACATATGAAGTGGTTCGAAAGAGACTCAATCATCATTTAGAGATTACCGGGATCATTTTTTGTATGTATACCAGTCGTGCCAGGCTTTGTAATGAGGTTATTGAGAAGGTAAGAGAGTATCCACCGCTTGGAGACAAGGCATTTAGCACGATTATTCGAAAAAACGTAAAACTCTCGGAATCACCAAGCCATGGCAAGCCAATTATCTCCTATGCCCCGGGTTCTCATGGATCTGAAGACTATTTGGCCCTTGCGAAGGAAGTGCTGCAGCAGGAAAACGGTAAGGGGGCGGAGTGATATAAGAAATGTTTGCACATGACAAAGCATTGGTGCGTCATCTGGCTCAATGCCGATTTCTGCTAGTGATTTTTGTGACTATTCTCTAGTCGGGAGGTATTTCCCGTTTATGCCGGTTTTTACGACCGGCATGGTATTGGTGGGAGGAAACATGGGAAAAGATAGTGCGCTTGGCCATGATCCATTAAATTGGATGAAGGTGGGAAAAGAGAGCAAAAAGATCGTTTCTTTGGGGGGCGATAATGCTAATGCTGCTGAACGGAATGCCGCAGGAAATGACCAGACGTCAGGTTCCCCGATAAAAAAAGAGATGCCCGCTCCGGCAAATGATGACAAAACACCACCCGTTCCGAAACAGTCACAGCCTTCTCATAATAAGATTGATATCAGAGCTGATATTGCATCTGTGCCAAAACAAAAGGTTGTGATTGGGCGGCAGTACGAGAAGCCGTCGGCAGAAAAAGCAAAGTCGGTGTCTCAAAACGAACAAAGATCATCCCCTGTGTCCCGGCCTTCATTACCTCCCCCTGCCCACGTACAACCGATGCAGAGAAGTGAACGAGCAATAAATCGTGTGCCTTTCTCCCTGTCTGCGGAACGGACTTCTACCTATATTGTTGTCGCTTATACGGCGCTTTTGCTTGTCCTGGGATATTTTGTTTACAACGATCTCTCGAAGCGGACGAGCAGAATTGAGGCGAGGCTTTTTGCTCTGGAAAAGGCCTTGCTTATGAAGCATCGTTAAGATTTAATCGTAACATGTTCACCACGGAATATCTTTATCTGGCCACTTGTTAACTTCAGCATCAACCCACCGTTGTTCGATATATCGATGACCTTGCCCGTGTATTCAGCACCACCATCTTTAATAGTTAACGTCTCGCCAACGGTAATACAAAGGGTTTTCCATCGTTCGGTAATGTATCCAAAGTGCTCGTCTTTCAGGATGGAAAGCCACTTGTCAATATCCTGAAGGAGGGCCTTTGCAAGGGAGTTGCGATCAATAAACCTGCGTTTTTCCAGCGTCAGGGAGGTTGCCGGCAGATGGGTTTGTTTTGGCAGACATTCTTTGGAAATATTGACATTCAGTCCAACCCCAATCAAAAACACCAATTGATTCTTTGATACCTTTTCAAGTTCTACCAATACGCCCCCGACCTTTTTCCCACCGATCAGAATATCGTTCGGCCATTTAATTTCGGCGGGAAGTTGTAACGTCTCCCGTATGGTTTCTGTAATCGCAACGGCGATTGTGCCTACCAATAAGCAGAGATGATCGGGTGGTATGTTATGCCGTAACAGGAGAGTGAACAGCAAACCCTTATATCTGGGACAGAACCAGGCATGGCCTGAGCGCCCTTTTCCCTGAGTTTGCTCCTCGGTAAAAATTACCGTTCCATTTACAAAACCTGTGCGGGCAATTTTCTTAGCAATGTCCATGGTTGAGGTTGTTTGTTCGTAAGTTACTACAGAACTTCCCACCACCTTTGTCTTGAGCTCCCTCGTGATTTCTTCGGGATTTAAACGCTCCGGTGTTTCGGTGACGTCATGGCATGTCTGATAGTTCATCGTGTTGTTATTCTTTTTCATGGCTTCCGGTTCGTTTTCTGCGCTTCTCCATAAAACAATTGTTTGCCGGCGTGCTTCCGGAATGCAAGGTAAGGTTGTTATCGTGGTTTGCTGATAGCATCAATAGCCATTGTGTGCGAACATACGTTTTTGCGAAAATCATTTCAGGTGCACAATATATGACAGAAATAATTGAAAAGTCAAGAATGAAAAGGAAAAGTCGCTTTCTGGGTACCGGAAAAGAAATATCTGTGTCCTGCCATACTGGCAGGTATTCTTTACGTCAAAATTTTTGTGCTGTCACAATGACATCTTTCTGAGAAAAAAGAGGACTATGGTTTTTGTTATGACTTTTGTAACCACATGAATTTTATATAGTTAATGTTGTTTATATTTTTCTGTACTTATAGAGGCATAGTATTTGCTAGTTAGCGATCGACTAGATTTTTTAAGTGGAATTTTATTGTGGTTTTGATAAAAACCTAAGGTATTGAAAGGAGGTACTCAATGGCAAAGCAGCTATCCTTTAGTGAAGATGCAAGGGCGGCTATTGCACGAGGCGTTACAAAACTTGCCAAGGCGGTCAAGGTTACCCTGGGGCCCAGGGGAAGGAATGCTGTATTAGACAAGGGATACGGAAGTCCCACCATAACCAAGGATGGGGTGTCGGTGGCTGAGGAGATGGAATTAAAAGATCCTTACGAAAACTTAGGAGCCAAACTGGTACGGGAGGCCGCATCAAAAACCAGCGATGTTGCTGGTGATGGCACTACGACGGCGACGGTTCTTACGGAAGCCATATTCCTGGAAGGTCTCAGGTGTGTAACATCGGGAGCGGATCCCATGTCGATTAACAGGGGGATGCGCAAGGCTCTGGACAAGGTTGTGGAAAAACTCAAAGAGATGAGCAAGAAGATCAAGAATCAGGCAGAGATTGCGAGTATCGGCTCAATTGCAGCGAACAACGACCCGGAGATTGGCAAGATGATTGCCGATGCGATGGACAAGGTCGGCAAAGATGGTGTCATTACGGTGGAGGAAGGAAAGGGTCTTGAGACCAGCGTCGATGTGGTAGAGGGTATGCAATTCGACCGCGGTTATCTCTCCCCCCATTTTGTTACGAATCCTGATGCCATGGAGGTTGAATTCAAAGATCCCTATATCCTGATCTTCGAGGAGAAGATATCCGCTATTAAAGGGCTGGTTCCGCTTCTTGAAAAGATAGCAAAGACCGGTAAGCCCCTGTTTATTATCGCGGAAGATGTCGAAGGCGAGGCCTTGGCTACGCTTGTTGTCAATAAACTTCGCGGTACGCTGAGTTGTGCCGCAGTAAAAGCTCCCGGATATGGCGACCGAAGAAAAGCAATGCTGGAAGATATTGCTTTTCTTACCGATGGCAAGGCAATATTTAAGGACTTGGGCATTCAGCTGGAAGGCATTGATCTCCGCGATTTGGGGCGGGCAAAGAAGGTTACCATCGATGCCGACAACACAACGATTATTCAGGGTGCGGGAAGTACCGATGCAATTTCAGGGCGCATCAAGCAAATCCGCAGCGAAATTGATGCGACTACGTCCGATTATGACAGAGAAAAGTTGCAGGAGCGTCTGGCGAAACTTGCCGGAGGTGTTGCCCAAATATTTGTAGGAGCAGCTACGGAAAGCGAGATGAAGGAAAAGAAGGCCAGGGTGGAGGACGCACTGCACGCCACAAGGGCGGCTGTTGAAGAGGGTATCCTCCCCGGTGGCGGTGTTGCCTTGGTACGGGTTGCAGAGGTGTTAAATGACCTGAAACTAAAGGGCGATGAGGCTATGGGTGTTGATATCGTAAAGAATGCCCTCATGGCACCGGCAAAACAGATCTTCAAAAACGCGGGCATGGAGGGGTCGGTGGTCGTTCGAAAGATATTGGAATCTAAGGACAAGGCATTTGGCTATGACGCCGAAAAGGAGACTTATTGCAATCTTATTGATGCCGGTGTTGTGGATCCGACAAAGGTGACAAGGAGTGCCTTGCAGAATGCCGTGAGTATTGCCGGTATCTTACTCACAACAGAATGCATTATTACCGACATTCCGAAAAAGGAAGAAGAGAAGATGCCGGGAGGTATGGGGGCAGGAATGAGAGGTATGGGTGGTATGGGTGGCATGGGCGGTATGGGTGGTATGGGCGGCATGGGAATGTAAGTGCTCACACAATTTATATACGAAATTTTATACATTTTCAACATTTTGATGCTTATTTTCATGAGGAGGTAAAGAGAAAAATGATCAGACCATTAGATGACCGGGTAGTTATTGAACCCATGGAAGCCGAAGAAAAAACAGCAGGTGGAATTGTGTTGCCGGATACGGCCAAGGAAAAGCCCATGAAGGGAAAGATTATTGCTGTTGGCGACGGAAAGATGCTGGAAAATGGGAAAAGGGCAGAACTTCTGGTGAAAAAAGGAGACAAAGTCCTTTATGGAAAATACGCCGGAACCGAAGTTACGGTGGACGGTAAGGAATATCTGGTGATGAGAGAAAGTGATATTTTGGCGAAGATCGAGTAGTGTCGATCGCGCTGTGGAGTGTGTACGGATGAAATTTTTTTGGAGGTTATAAAATGGCGGCAAAGCAATTACTGTATGATGAAGATGCCAGAAAGTTGCTCCAAAAAGGGATTAAACAGTTAGCAGACACCGTCCGCGTAACAATGGGACCAACAGGAAGGAATGTGATTCTTGAAAAAGGGTTCGGTGCGCCTTCGGTTACCAAAGACGGTGTAACCGTGGCAAAGGAAGTTGAACTGAAAAATCCCTTTGAAAACATGGGAGCGAAGATGGTGTGTGAGGTTGCATCGAAAACCAGCGACGTTGCCGGAGACGGTACGACAACAGCTACGATTTTTGCCGAGGCGATCTTTAACGAGGGGCTGAAAAACGTGGCTGCAGGAGCAAACCCAATGGCAATCAAAAGGGGTATTGATAAGGCTGTGGAAGTTGTCGTTGCGGAGCTCAAAAAGCTGAGCAAGCCCGTGAAAGGCCGTGCAGAAATTGGCCAGGTGGGCACAATTTCCGCAAATAATGACGCATCGGTTGGCAACCTGCTGGCGGACGCCATGGATAAGGTCGGCAAAGACGGGGTGATCACGGTAGAAGAAGCCAAGGGGATAGAGACGACGCTCACCGTTGTTGAAGGTATGCAATTTGACAAAGGGTATCTTTCTCCCTATTTTATTACCGATGCCCAAAATATGGAAGTCGTTTTGGAGGATGCCTATATATTAATTCACGAGAAGAAGGTGTCCAGCATGAAGGATATCCTGCCCTTATTGGAAAAGGTCGCAACGGGCGGGAAGCCATTGTTGATCATTTCCGAGGATGTGGATGGCGAGGCGTTGGCAACCCTGGTGGTGAATAAACTTCGTGGTGTATTGAGCTGTGCAGCGGTAAAGGCCCCAGGTTTCGGGGATCGCAGGAAGGCAATGCTGGAGGATATCGCCATATTGACCAAGGGACGCGCCATTACCGAGGATTTAGGCATAAAGCTGGAAAGCATCGGAATAGAAGACCTTGGCCGTGCAAAGAGGATTACGATTGACAAGGACAATACGACCATTATTCAGGGTGCCGGAAAGAAGACTGATATCCAGGCAAGAATTGCCCAAATCAAAAACCAGATCGAACAGACAACCTCGAATTATGATAAAGAAAAGCTAAGCGAGCGGCTTGCAAAATTGGCAGGTGGTGTTGCCGTTATTCATGTAGGAGCTGCGACTGAGGCAGAGATGAATGAAAAGAAGGCACGGGTGGAAGATGCATTGCATGCGACGCGGGCAGCCGTTGAAGAAGGGATTGTCCCGGGCGGTGGTGTTGCCTTTATTCGGGCAATACCGGTCCTCGATGAAGCACGAAAAAAATTCAAGGGGGATGAGAAGGCCGGTGTGGACATTATCGTAAAAGTACTTGAGGCTCCTTTGCGGCAAATTGCATCGAACACCGGGGTCGATGGCTCAGTGGTTGTTGAAGAAGTGAAAGAGCTGGCAACCACGATGGGATACGATGCCAATACGGGAAAGTATGTGGACATGATCGCGGCAGGCATTGTGGATCCGGCGAAGGTATCGCGGGTCGCTTTACAGAACGCTGCCAGCGTTGCCGGACTCTTGCTGACGACAGAAACGATTATTACCGAATTGAAGGACGATGAAGATGAAAAGGAGATAGAGGGAAGTATCCATTAACCGTCGTTTTGTGAATAATTGAGATCTTTGGGAAGGTAGAAAGGCTGCATTATGTGGCCTTTTTACTTTTATGCGCTTGCCAATGCTTCGGTCAATGATGAGAAAAAAGCGTTTTGGGTTGGTTTGTGAAGTGTGTTGTAAAACTCCTTGATTTTATACACGTATATGTACTATAATTTTTTTATACTAAATCATATTTCATATCTAATTTGCATTTCTTGAGAAAAGATCTCCTGATTTAATACAGCATGGAAGAAGATTTTTACAAAATTCTGGGTGTTGACAAAAATGCGAGCGGGGAAGAGATAAAAAAGGCGTACCGGAAGATTGCCTTAAAATATCATCCCGATAGAAATCCCGGAAATAAAGAAGCCGAACAGATCTTTAAAAAGGCTGCCGAGGCTTATGGCGTACTGGGTGACCCTGACAAAAAGAAAAAGTATGATCAGTTTGGGATAGACGGACTGAAAGGTACAGGTGCCCCCGGCTACAGCACCTTTGAAGATATTTTTGATGCCTTCGGGGATATCTTTGGCGGTGGCAGTATTTTTGAGGATTTTTTCGGAGGGGGTCGTGCACGGGGAAAGGCGGCGAGAAAAGGGGCAAGTCTAAAATGTGATATTGAGGTCGATTTTAAAGACGTTGCCGCCGGTGTTGAAAAAAAGATCGAGCTTACGAAAAGGGAGATCTGTGATGTATGCCGCGGGACAGGCGCCCGAGAGGGTACTTCTTCCGTTAACTGTCCATATTGCAGAGGGAAAGGGGAGGTACAGCAGTCACAGGGGTTTTTCACCCTGCGTACAACGTGTCCGAAATGTCATGGGGCAGGTAAAATAATAGAATCCCCCTGTACAAAATGCAGCGGTTCGGGACGGTATCCGAAAAAGTCCATCATCTCTATTCAGGTTCCGCCGGGAGTTGAGGATAGTACGCGGCTGAGGTTGACGGGACAAGGAGAGCCAGGTGAAAATGGCGCCCCGGCGGGAGATTTGTATTGTGATATTCATGTTAAACCACATCCGATTTTTAAGCGACAGGGAGATGATGTCCTTTGTGAGGTGCCAGTCCCATTTGCGCAGGCAGCATTAGGTTGCACCATTGATGTCCCCACCCTCACCAGCAATATTATTCAGGTAAAGATACCGAGGGGAACGCAAAACAACGAGATCGTTCCGATCCGGGGAGAAGGATTTCCAAATTTGCATGGATATGGAAAAGGGAATCTGCTGGTGCAGGTAATTGTAGAAGTACCTACGAAGATGTCGCAGCGACAGGAGGAATTATTGCGTGAATTTGCAGAGCTGGAGAAAAAAAACGTTTCTCCGCGGCAAAAGAAATTTTTCGAAAAGATGAAGGACCTTTTTTGACGAAAATCGTAGTTATAAATAATGGAGAAGAGAAAAGGTATAAAGTGATGCCTCGGTAGCACAAAGCGGATTCCATTTCACCTGAACATAATAATACACTGTCATTCTGAGCAAAACGAAGAATCTGATCTTGACGAGACCATTCGCCTTTGGCTCATGGAGTTTCATTTAATAATTGATGAGGGAGAGATATGCCGACGTATGATTATAAATGTAGCGCTTGCAGCCATTCATTTGAGTTGTTTCAACACATTAAGGAAAAACCCGTTAGAAAATGCCCCGCCTGCGGAAAACTGAAGGCGGAGCGGGTGATCGGGACGGGGGGCGCCGTTATCTTTAAAGGTTCAGGTTTTTATCAGACAGATTACCGGAGTGAGGAATATAAGTCAAAGGCGAAAAAAGAAACCGAGCCTGCAAAGCCTGAAAAATCTGATGCCAAAGTAACGGAAAAGAAATGACAGGGCAGAAATGCGATATGAGAATAATGAAGTGCCCTCAGTGTAAAAGAGAGTTTCTCTATCGAATAGTACAGGATATACCAACCTTCCCTTTTTGCAGTGAACGGTGTAAACTTATTGATCTGGGGGCATGGCTGGATGAGGAGTATCGCATTGAGGAACCTGCAAATGCTGAGACGCTAAGGCAATTAGGAAAAAAGGAGGGCGGGGAAGATGGGTAAGATGAAAACGGTAACGCATGACTGGCGTGATATTTTTCGCGCCTTTAAAATGGCTTTTGATCCGAAGAAAATGGCGCTTGGGTACGCCGGCCTTTTGGTAAGTCTGGCATGGTGTAGTGTGGTGGTTGCGTTTTTTTCTGCATTAAAATTAATTGATACCACTCCCGCTATTTTTACCAGGCTTGTCCTTTCCTCTGTTAAGGAGAGTCTTCCGGTCGCGGTAAGAAGCGTATTCTCGGCAATTGTTCCCCTGGGTTTTGGGGAATTTTTTGTTTTCGGCGTGCTCGTCTTTGGCCTTCTTATGATTTGGTCGTTGGTGGGTGGGGCCATTACACGCCTTGCCGCGCTGGATTATGCCAAAGATGAAAGCGTCCGGCTGTCTGATGCCCTGAAATTTGCCAGAAAAAAGGTGTGGTCGTATTTTTGGTCGCCCCTGGTGCCGGTGATTGGTGTCTTCTTCTTTGCCCTTTGTAATGTGATTGGCGGCTTAATGGGACGGATACCGGTTGTTGGTGAAGTTTTTGTCGCCTTAGGTTTTCCCCTTGCATTGATCTCCGGGTTTTTTATGGTTTTTATTGGTGTGATCGGTGCCCTGGGACTCTGTTTTATGTTTCCCACAATTAGCGTGGAAGGATCGGATGCCTTTGATGCAATGAGCCGTGCTTATAGTTATGTCCTTTCCCGCCCCAAACAATTTCTTGTCTACTGCATAATAAATGTGCTTTACGGACTCATCTGTCTGTCGATAATTGCGTTTTTCGCGTGGCTCATGATACGCCTGTCCTTTTGTACCGTAGGTGCTGGCATGGGGCAGAAATTTTCTTTGATTCAATCCCTGGTATTACAGAAATGCAACATTACCTGTCTTGGATTTTGCAGTGCTACTGCAACTGCATCGGCGGCAGCAACAACGGCAATCTCCCTTGAATCATGGTCGATGAAATTTCTTGCCGGCATGCTTATTGTTCATATCTTTCTGATCAAGTTGGCAGTATGGAGTTTTTTTACTACCTATCTTTTTTCTGCGAAAACGATTATCTATTTCCTGCTAAGAAAAGAAATTGATAGCACCGATGTGTCTGATGTTTATCTGGAAGATGATGAACAGAAAACGGAAATGGCAGGAACGACGGAAAAGGAAGACGACGATTCGTCTTCAGGTAAAGGCAAGCAGGGAAATCCTTCTCCTGGCACAGAAGGAAAACCATAAGTCCAAGAAATGAAATACCATTTTTTTAATGATGACCATTCCTGTTGTTACTATTGTTGGCAGGCCGAATGTAGGAAAGTCTTCCTTACTTAACTGCCTTGCAAAGCGTAGAATCTCTATCGTTGAGCCTACCAGCGGTGTTACCCGAGACCGTGTCTCGACAGATATTCAGCACCAGGATTACGTATTTGAGCTTATAGACACCGGCGGAATGGGGGTAAAGGATGCAGATGGCCTTACGGAAGAGATTGAGTCACAGATAGAGATTGCGCTTCATAAAGCCGATGTAGTCCTGTTTGTTGTGGATATTCGTGACGGCATAACCCCTCTGGACAATATGGTAGCGGAAAAATTACGGCGATTGGGGAAAAAAGTAATCCTCATTGCGAACAAGGTTGATTCCCCGAAGTTAGAACAGCACGTGCCGGGTTTTCATGCATTGGGATTTGGCAACCCCATCCCTCTGTCTGCCCTTGAAGGGTTTGGGAGAACTGAATTGCTTGATAAGGTCGTTTCGCTCTTGCCTGCGCCATGTCCGGATTCTATTCCCCCTGAACCGGTACTGAAACTTGCCATCGTAGGGAAGCGAAATGCAGGAAAATCAACACTTATTAATACCCTGGCAAGGGAGCCTCGGGTTATTGTGAGTGATGTGCCAGGCACTACCCGCGATTCCGTGGATGTGCGATTTGAAATAAAGGGAAAATCATATCTGGCGATTGATACGGCAGGTCTAAGAAAGAAGCGGCAGGTCAAAGATTCTATTGAATTTTACAGTATGGCGCGCGCACAGAGATCGATCCGCCGGGCCGATGTGGTTTTGTTTCTTATTGATGCAACACTAAAAGTGTCTGAGGTAGATAAAAAACTGGGTGATTATATCATCTCTGAATACAAACCGTGCATCATTGTGATTAATAAATGGGATTTGGTCTCCGGAGTAGAAACAGAAAAATTTAATGACTACTTCTATAAATGCCTGCCGGGGCTCTCCTTTGCTCCCATCTCGTTCATCAGCGCCAGGAATAATGTACACGTAATGGAAATGTTACAACTGGCCGCAGAGCTTTATGAACAGTCCCGTTTCCGGGTCACAACGTCTGAATTAAATCAAACGCTGCAAGAAGCGCTTGCTTTACATCGGCCTACACGCACAAGGGCTCAGTCTCCGAAGATTTATTATACTACCCAGGTCGGAGTTGCTCCTCCAACCTTTGTCCTGTTTGTTAACGATCCCAAGCTTTTTGACAGCGATTATGAACGATACCTTTCCAACCAGCTCCGCAATAAACTGCCTTTTTCTGAGGTTCCCCTGAAATTTCATTTCCGGGCCAGAACGAAAACACCACTAAGCACCGTTTAACCCCGTTAAAATTTTGTTGCATTCAACACAAGAAGTCTCTACACTAAAAACGTTGAATCAATTTAATCAGATTCTTCGCTCCGTCCAGAATGACATTTTCGCATTATTCTGTCATTCTGAGGGAGCAAAACGACCCAAGAATCTTAACTTTGAAATTCCTTACCATAGATGCATGCTAAAGTGCTTCTTGTTATAATAACCATAGTGTGTTTCTGTACCGCTACTGGCGCCAAAGAAGAGATCAGGCGTGAACGCCCAGGCACGCTCTTCAGCCCTTCCAAAATACCACTCCTCGAAGACCCTGGACGTGATGTATGGCAGAAACCAGATGAGATATTAAAAGCCTTAGATATAAAAAGAGGGCAGGTTGTTGCGGATATTGGCGCCGGTCCGGGATATCTTACCGTAAAATTATCTGAATGTGTAGGGGAATCCGGAATTGTTTATGCCGTAGATATACAGCAGGAGATGATCGACTATGCAAGGAAGAGTTTGCTGGACAGAGGATTAAAAAACGTAGTACTTGTCCTTGGTGATATGGATGATGCAAAACTGCCTTTTGAAAAGTTTGATATTATCGTTCTTCTCAGTACCTATCATGAAATTGCAAAACCCGTCGAATATGTAAAAAAACTGAGAGCTGCTTTGAAACCTCATGGTAAACTGGCAATTTTGGAATTTGCTGACGAAAGCCCTATCGGTCCTCCTTTAAAATTTCGCCTGCCAGAGGACATCTTGATTCATGAAGTTCAGCAGGCGGATTTTACGTTATTGCAAAAGCACACATTTCTTCTTCCTTACCAATACTTTTTGGTCTTTACTCCATCCACTTCCTAGACAGTTTCAAACGGTTATCTGTGAGAGGAGAATCATCATGAAATTTTCGAATCAAAAGAGTATCTTTTTCCCTTTAATTTGGATGGGTATTGTTTTCCTATGTTCGTGTGCGCCAACTCGTTCCTATCGGCCGTATGAGGAAGGGGTGCGTATCATAGTGAGTCCACACAAGCTGAGTGTCCACTCTGGTTCCGAGGATAAGGTATTTGTTCAGGTGTTGGATAAGCAGGGAGGTCCGCTCTTTGGGATAAAAGTTACGGCCACAAGTACCTTACCGACAGTTGCAGCGGTCACCTCTGAGGCACTCACGGATCCCGTTGGCAAGGCCATCTTTACCGTAAGTGGGATTTCCCCGGGCACCACCCAGATCGTCTTGTCTGCAGCAGGACAAAAGGCTATGATGGAAGTTGTTTTTATTGGGCACTAATGTGCGTGATGTTCGTGCGGGTTCGTTTCCGGGTGGTGGTGTTCGTTATGAGTGTTATTGGCTTTGCATTCACATCCGAACTGAATTACCGTATGACCAATCTTAAATTTTTCACCCAGGACACGGTTAATTTCTTTGGAAAGCTTGGTCGTCTCACTGATCATCATGTCCTTTGTGTCAATATGGCCACTCATGGAATACATTCCGGAAGTGATTGTCCAGATGTGAATGTCATGTGCGTCATCAACGCCGGGAATCTGTTTGAGACCGGTGATAACGTCTTCAATATTAATTCCTTTCGGTGTAGCTTCCAACAAAACGTCAACGGATTCCATTACCAATTTATAAGACCAGATCAAGATGAGTATGCAGATCATGACACTGATGATGGGATCGACTATGAACCAGTTGGTGTAATAGATAACAATAGCTCCAATTATGACACCGACAGAAGAAAAGGTATCACCTAACATATGGAAAAATGCTGTTCTGACATTCAGGCTGTGCTCATGTTCATGCGCATCCCCTTTTAGAATAAAGACACAGAGAATGTTGGCGACCAAACCCACCAAGGCTACGATGAACATCTTGCCACTTGAGATGGTTTCGGGGTGCATAAAACGGTGGTAGGCCTCGTAAAATATCCACAGGGTTATCATGAAGAGGGTTACGCCATTAAATAAGGCCGCCAGTATCTCCAATCGATAGAAACCATAGGTTTTTTTTTCTGTGGGTGGTTTTGATGCAAAATAGAGGGCAAACAGGCTCACAAGCAATGCAAACAGGTGGGTGAGCATGTGACCTGCGTCGCTAATCAGGGCAAGACTGTTAGTGACAATCCCCCCCACAATCTCCACGACAAAGATACTACCCGTTATAACACTCGTAAGGACCAATCGCTTCCGTTCATGCGCCCGGTATTCATGTTTATGGCCATGCTCATCCTCAAGGTGATAATAATCTATGCTATGAATGTGTTCGATGGTATGTCTCCTGTTAAATAAATAATCATTTTTGAAACTAATGTTTACAACATTATAAATCTCCAAATGACTGAAAACAAACTTTTTTTATTGAAGCATTTAGATAAGCCATAATGACAATTGCTTGTCCGTGGTAATTGATCATTTAATCAAATACTTGGTTCTTGACATTTAAGTATATGCATGTTGTGTCTCACATTCACATTTACACAGAACTATCAATAACGAAAAAGGCAAACCCTGAGTAATCAGGGAAAGCAAAGTAAAAAGGTTTTAAAAAATATATATTAACAACGTGTTACCTCCCAGAAACTCCCGCGAGGGAAGGTTTTTGCTGCAACAGACCTGAAATATAACTTGCAGTGGACACTTAGTATCTGTCCACTAATAACCTGAACACTTAGTTAGCGAGGCAGGATAGTATAATTCCAATCGCCGTGAAATTCCGCCCGTTGAAGATGAACCTCCTGCAATTGTTTCTTACTGACTTTAATACCAGCGAGATAGCGATTATGATCAAGCTCGGCCACAATTTTCAAGCCTTTGCGTGTGGTAGTATTGGCAATCAGATTGACAATGACCTCATGGCTAGTCAAAGGTTTGCCACGCCAATTCTCCGCAATGTGACTGAACATACGGTGCTCGATCTTGTTCCATTTGCTTGTGCCCGGCGGAAAATGACAAACTTCAAGACGTAGTCTTGTTTCTTCAGCTAAACGCTGTAAGGCAACCTTCCGCAGTCGTACCCGGCTGCCGTTAGAGCCACCACAATCGGCAGTAATAAGCAATTCTGAGGCTTGTGGATAAAGGGGCTGCCCCATTTTGCACCACCAGCGTCGAATAGTCTCAACCACAAACTCGGCAGTATCATGATCGATGCCCACACTGACCCAACCTTGGTTTTTTAACAGATCATTAACGCCATAGGGCGCTACC
>JAJTXE010000002.1:855006-865009 GCA_021463795.1 Candidatus Brocadia sp.
TTTCAATTAGACAGCTCCTATTCACGCCGTTACGAAGGAACAGGACTTGGCTTGGTCCTTACAAAGCATCTGGTGGAATTACATGGAGGAAAAATTTGGGTAGAAAGTGACTATGGGAAAGGGAGTACCTTCACCTTTACATTACCCGTAAAACTTCGGGAGAACAATGATTAAGATACGGAAAGCAAAGGGTTCTGATTTTGAAGATATATGGAATATTTTTTATCAGGTAGTGAAAAATGGGGATACCTTTGCCTTTGATCCACTGGCCGGCAAAGAGGATTGTAAAACCTTATGGATGTCTCCTTCTATTCATACCTTTGTTGCAGAATTGCAGAATAAAACTCTTGGAACTTATATTCTGAGAAAAAATCAGCCGGGTCTGGGCTCTCACGTGGCAAATGCGGCTTATATGGTCCATCCGGAGGCGCACGGGCAAGGAATAGGCAGGGCTATGGGAAACCATTCCATAAGGCAGGCAAGGAAACTGGGTTTTTCAGCGATACAGTTTAATTTTGTGGTGAGTACAAATCTTGTTGCAATACAGTTATGGTTAAAACTCGGATTTAGGATTGTTGGAACTGTGCCAAAGGCATTTCACCATAGGAAATTTGGCTTGGTCGACGTTTATGTCATGCACAGATTTGTGTGACCCCCTTTTCAATTACTTCATCAGTGTCCCGTCATGAAATTTAATCTGGTAACATTTGATGAAGTCGCAGGTTCTCATTTCAAGACTGTAAGCGACAAACAGTTGTATAAAGGTTAGATGGAACAGGGGTCTTTTTCGAGCGGAGATGACAAGGGAAACCTTTCGGTTGATGCAGGAGATGTTTGTTGTATATAAAAATTGGCTCCCCCGGTAGGATTCGAACCTACAACCAACCGGTTAACAGCCGGCTACTCTACCATTGAGCTACAGGGGAACCTTTTGTTTTCTCTATAATTTATTGTAAATAAGCAATCAATCTGAACAATTCTTTTTTCATGTCCTGACGAGGGACAATCATATCCAAAAAGCCGTGCTCTAACAAAAACTCCGCGGTCTGGAAACCTTTCGGAAGTGCGCGCCTGATTGTTTCCTGAATGACCCTGGGGCCGGCAAAACCTATCAGTGCCTTCGGCTCGGCTATCGTAATATCAGCCAGGGATGCAAAGCTGGCCATGACCCCGCCCAAAGACGGGTCGGTTAATACCGAGATATACAATCCTCCGGCATCCTGAAACCGGGCAATAGCAGCACTGGTTTTTGCCATTTGCATAAGAGAAAACACCCCCTCCTGCATCCTGGCACCGCCACCAGAACCTGAAACTAGAATAAGCGGCAACCGCAATTCCATCGCCTTTTCTGTAACACGGGCTATTTTTTCTCCCACAACGGAGCCCATGCTACCCATGATGAAGCCAGGATCGGTAATCCCCAGCATCACCTCCTTGCCGTTGATTGTACCTTTTCCTACGATTGCAGCCTCTTTTAGTCCAGTTTTTTGTTGTTCTTCGCTTACCCGCTCAGGGTACGTTATCCGGTCTTTAAAGTTTAGCGGGTCGCATGGCGTCATATTCGGCCACATCTCTTCAAAGCTGTTCTCGTCGACCAGGAGATTCAACCGGTCCCTGCAAAATATCCGGAAGTGGTAGTTGCATTCAGGACACACGAACATCGCATCTTCAACGGTTTTTTTAAAGAGCATGCTGCTGCAACCATCACAGCGCACCCACAAACCATTCGGCATGTCCTTCTTTTTTCTAAAAAACACCATCTTTTAAACCTGTTTTTGACATAACTCCATACCACTTTGATGCCATTTGCCCATGTTTCTGAATCCCTGGTACGATAATCATTATCATCTAGTTTATATGCTTTTCACAAAAAAACAAGGTGTTTTTTACAGATATTGATGTATACCGATAATTTCAGCTTCAGACAAGGACACGCAACTCAGGTACTTATCCTCTGAGGACATTCCTTTCCGCCGCTTGTTCTGCTACTTGTCTGAGGGTTTTTATTGCGTTACCCGTGTCGCGTGTCTTGAAAATGGCAGAGGCGGCAACGATCACATTTGCACCCTGCTGTACCGCCTGAGAAATGGTTTCTGTCGTGATACCACCATCCACTTCGATATCCAATTCATCCGGCGCTATACTCCGTAGCCTTGCAATCTTCGGTAAAACCTCCGGAATGAACTGCTGTCCGGCAAAACCAGGATTTACTGACATGACAAGCACCATATCGAGCGCATCCAGAAGGTCTTCAACCATCCCGGCAGGTGTATCCGGATTCAGCGATACGCCGGCTTTTAATCCTGTCTCTTTAATGAGTGCAATAATCTCCCTGGGCTTTTCCGTAGTCTCTCTATGGAAGGTTATCAGGTCACCAGCCCGCGCCGTTGCAGCAAAGGCATTCACATAACGTTCAGGGTGTTCAATCATCAGGTGAATGTCTAATGGCACGTCGGTAATACGCCGGATCCCCTCAACAATGAAAGGCCCCATCGTAATGTTGGGGACAAAATGGCCATCCATTACGTCGATGTGTATTAAATCAATGCCCGCCAGTTCTATCTTTTTGATTTCTTCTTCCAATCGGACCGGATTGGCGCCAAGAATTGATGCTGCAATTTTGATTGCCGGTCGCATATCCCTTCGTGTCTTAACCTTTTTCACTATTCAATAATACAGAGAAATACTTTACGTGGTTTTTCCTGCCCCGGTGCAGCTCATGATAATGAAGGAGGTATGTTCCTTGGGCTCTTTCTCCGGTCTGATAAAGATGCAATTCCGGGGAGTTCGCCTCCTTCTAATAATTTCAGGAATGCCCCGCCTCCCGTGGAGATAAAAGACACTTCATGCATTTTTCCTGATTTATGAAATGCCATATCGGTGTCACCACCTCCTACGATCGTTGAGGCATGAGAGCTTGTTACCGCATCCACCATGGCATACGTTCCGCGACTGAAGGCATCGAATTCAAACGCACCCATCGGGCCATTCCAGACAATCGTCTTTGCATCCTGGAGTGCTTCAATAAATAACTTCGTCGTGGCAGGGCCAATGTCAAGGGCAATCCATTTCTCCGGAATCTCCTGATAAGGAACGACCTTCGTTTCTGCCTGGCCATCAAATTTCTCTGCAACAACAAAGTCAACCGGCAAATACAGCTTGGTACCATTCTTTCTGGAGATGTCCATCAAATTTTTCACCACGTCGAGCATGCTGTCCTCAACAAGGGATTTTCCAACACAAAACCCCTGTGCCTTGAGGAAGGTAAAGGCCATTGCCCCTCCAATAAGCACCTTGTCCATCTTTTTGGACAGATTTTCAACGATCTTTATCTTGTCAGAGACCTTTGCGCCTCCTAACAGCGCTACCACCGGACGCATCGGGTTGTTGACGGCCTTCTCAAAATAATCCATCTCTTTTTTGAGCAGGAATCCGGCTGCTGACGGTACATAACCATCGACACCGACCATGGAGGCATGTTTTCGGTGACAGTTCCCAAAGGCGTCCTGAATAAATACATCACACAGGCCGGCCAGTTCTTTTGCAAACAACGGATCATTTTTTTCTTCACCAGGATGAAACCTCAAATTTTCAAGCATGATCACGCCACCGCTTTGCATTTCTTCTATTTGTTTTTTAACCGCCGCACCGATACAATCCTCTGCCAGAACTACCTTTACCTTTTCACCAAGAAAGCGTTGCAGCCGCCGTACTACGGGTTTGAGGCTGTATTTAGAATTCGCTTTTCCCTCAGGCCTGCCCAGATGCGAAGCGATAATCACCTTTGCATCCTCATCCAGCAAATAGTTGATCGTTGGTAAGGTTGCCCTAATCCTGGTATCGTCGGTAATATTTCCTTCTTCGTCTAAGGGGACGTTATAATCCGTTCGGACCATTACCCTTTTTCTTCGCACTTCGAGGTCTTTAATGAATAGTTTATGCATACCGTATTAGTTCGTTTATAATGGATGATGGATACTGCTTTACAGCATTATTGCCGGGCAATTAACTCTACAAGGTCTACCATACGATTTGAAAATCCCCATTCATTGTCATACCAGGACACTACTTTTACCATACGCTTGTCGATTACGTATGTGAGACCGGAGTCAAAGATACTTGAATGGGTATTCCCAATAATGTCTGAAGAGACGATGGGATCTGCACAATATTCCAGAATGCCCCTCAATTCCCCTTCAGCAGCCTTTTTCATGGCTGCATTAATGTCTTCTACCGTAACATCCTTTGAAACAAGCGCGACTAAATCGGTTACAGAACCATTCGCAACAGGCACACGCATCGCCAGGCCGTCTAATTTGCCCTTCAATGAGGGAATTACCTCCCCGATGGCCTTGGCAGCGCCGGTTGTCGTTGGAATAATATTTACCGCAGCCGCCCTTGCCCTCCGGAGGTCTTTATGGATGAGGTCGCTGATACGCTGGTCGTTCGTGTATGCGTGAATAGTCGTCATGAGGCCCTTTTCAATGCCAAAATTGTCATTTACTACTTTTGCCAGAGGCGCCAGACAATTTGTTGTACATGATGCATTGGATACAATCTTGTGCTCCGGTTTCAGGTCATAATTATTAACCCCAACGACAATCGTTGCATCAATTTTGTCTTTTGAAGGCGCTGAAAGAATCACCTTTTTGGCACCGGCATCCAGGTGCTTGGCGCATTCTGCACGGGAGGTGAATATCCCGGTTGATTCAATGACAATATCCACTCCAATGGCCTTCCATGGCAATTTCGCAGGGTCCTTTTCCATGAGTAATTTAACTTCCTTGCCGTTGACAAGCAATGACCTTTCCTTTGCCTCTATGCTGCCGTCAAATTTGCCGTGTACCGAGTCATACTTCAATAATATTGCCAACGACTTTGCATCGGCAAGATCGTTCACGGCCAGAACGTCCATTCCTCCTCGTTGCACAATCGCACGAAAGACATTCCGCCCGATTCTTCCAAAACCATTTATACCAACCGTGATAGCCATAGATACGTATCCTTTTGTTTTTTCTTAATACAAGGGAATTAAAACAGCATCCCGCAGAAGGATCTGTTATCGGGAAATTAATGAATAAAAGACGAAGTATTTTAGCAAATAGGCATAATTTGTCAAGCAATTTCATGGACAATGGTTTCATCATGAACCATCCGCAAGCCTCTGGCTCACAAGAGATAATCAGGATATCACCCGGAGCTAGAGTCGAATGGTCTCTCTAAGACCAGATTTTTCGCGTGGCAAAGAATGACAGAATAACGCGAAATATTACGTTGAGCATGGCGAAGCATCTGATTCAATGTGCAGGAATTTCAATATACAATTGTAGCGATGGGGTTTATCCACGGCAATTGGCTGACCACAAGGGACTTCGTCGCGAGCTCAGCCGGACGATCAGCGCTACGTCTCAAACATGCATTCACATACGCTCTTCTGGATACGAGGCCCAAACCCTTTGAGTACATTACCCCCCCCTCTACCCATTCCGTATCGGAGGTAAAATCAACACTATAAAATACCGGGGGTTCAAAAACTAAATTATGACAGGTTGTTAAGAAGAATGCAAATTGCTTTGCAAATAGTAAAAATATAATTAAAATCTGATAAAGAAAAGAATGGTAACAAGGTAAATTTTTAAAAAATGCCAAAAGAAATTTATGTCTGAATCAAAAAATCTATTCCGCTCCGTAAGAATAATCAGCGTCTGTACCTTTTTAAGCCGCATCCTTGGCCTGGCAAGGGACATGATCTGCGCCAGCATTTTTGGGACAAGCATGGTATGGGACGCCTTTACGGTTGCCTTTAAGATCCCGAATTTATTTCGCCGGCTCTTTGGTGAAGGCGCTCTGAGTGCGGCCTTCATCCCCATCTTTACCGAGCAAATCGAAAAGCGCGGACGGGAAGATGCCTTTGTCTTTTTTAACATAGTGGCTACCGCGCTCATTATTATTCTCGGCGGTATTGTCTTGTTGGGCGAAGGGTCTTTTTTTCTTATTCCACGGCTATTTCATATACAGGAAAAATGGCAACTCATTATGAATCTGCTCGTTATCATGTTTCCCTATGTTTTCTTCATCTGCCTTGTTGCTTTTATGGGTGCGGTACTGAATACCCTTCGTCATTTTTTTATGCCTGCCTTTGCGCCGGTTATTATGAATCTCTGCTGGATCACAGGAGCAGTTGTTGCGCCATATACCGGGAATACGTTGGATACCATGATTTACGCCGTTGCCATCTCAACCTTTCTTTCAGGTCTTGTTCAGGTGATCATCCATTTCCCTGTTTTGCGGAAAAAAGAGCTCTACTACCGGTTTATTCCCAGGTTTTCCCATCCGGGATTGAAGCTGGTATTGACCCGCATGGCCCCCATTGTCTTTGGACTTGGTATTGTTCAGGTCAATGTCCTGCTGGACAGCATTATTGCCTTTGGTTTTTCCTCACCGCAAGGTGGACCAAACAGCTTCACCTTTACAGGGATGACCTTCCCTTTTCCCATGAAGGCCGGCGCCGCATCCGTGCTCTATTATAGCGACAGGCTAATCCAGTTCCCCTTGGGGGTATTCGGCATCGCCATGGCTACCGCAGTGTTTCCACTCTTTTCCACCCATGCGGTCAGGGAAGATTGGGGCAATTTTTCTACGGCATTCAATATGGCGCTAAAATTTATTCTTTTTATTGGAATTCCTGCATCACTGGCTATCATTATCCTGCGGGAACCGATTATCGGCCTCCTGTACCGGCGGCATCAGTTTGATGCGGAATCGGCTTACCGGACATCGCGCGTTATCCTCTTCTATGCCTCCGGAATATGGGCGTATTGCGGTTTGCATGTCCTAATCCGGGCATTTTACTCAGTGAAAGACACCGTTACCCCGGTGAAGGTTGGTGCAGCCTGTGTCGGGTTAAACCTTGTGTTGAATCTTTCGCTTATCTGGGTATTGCAGGAAGGCGGCCTTGCACTCTCGACGGCCATCAGTTCTATGATACAAATTGTTATTTTAACCCTGATCTTACAAAAAAGACTCGCTATAAAGATAAGGAATGAAGTTTTTATCTCATTGCAAAAAACGTTTGTTGCCTCATTTGCAATGGCAGGTACCGGCTGGTTCGTCCTCAGGATGTTTCCTGAGGTAAACGGCGGCGGAAGTCTTTATTTTAAAGGGCTTCGGCTTTTCATCCCCATGCTTTCCGCGTTTGCAGCATTTGCCGTGAGTTCTCTTCTGCTTAAATCAGAAGAGTTCGGATACCTGGCCAGACACACTTTGAGAAAGGTTTAAAAGTTTGTAACCATGGTACTATTTTATCCGTTTGAAAAATGCCTTTAAATAAACCACCACTGCTACGTGTGACCGAAGGCCAGGGCGAAGATAGTGCATATACGCAACTTTGCGCGGCATTCGTGATGCACGATGCTCATTGGTACGGACGTCGCACGATCGTCGCATTGACAACAAGATATACTGGATTGCCACCAACCGATACGACCTCTCTGCGGAAGAACTAACAACCATCTGTAAGCTCCGATGGAACATTGAAATATTCTTCGGCTGGTGGAAACGCCATCTCAAAGTCTATCACCTTATTGCAAGAACCAAACGCGGATTACTGGCACAGATACTGGGAGGGCTTATCACCTATCTCCTTCTTGCAATCTATTGTCACGAACAGTACCGGGAAAAGGTCAGTATGAAAAGGGTTCGAGAGTTGCGTATCAAAATACAAAACGAAGCCCGTAATCACAAAAACTACCAAGGTACTCCTTCTTCGCAACAGGCGGATACCAGCAATCTCAAAGAACAACAATCGCGTTCATACGCAATTCCTTAACCGGACAACACTGAGTTATCCCAAAAGGAATTAAAGTTATATGGTAAAACTAAATAATAAAACAATCAGAATATTATCTTGTTGATAGATTGTAAGCCGGATTATGCCGTCTGTATAATCTGAAACGGCGATTGGCGAAAATGCAGAAAAAATTGAACACGAAAAAAGTTACAATGTGTAACAAGAAGACATGGCAACTTCTTATAAATATCGGGAGATTCTGTCTTTGCCGTTTTATACAGACGGTATGCTCATGGTTAGTTGGTGAGGGGCGGAAGGCTGGTGCAACATGACCTCACGACCGATAACCTCTCCGGGGGATAGGCCGAGTCAGCATCGGGAGGCATCACACCTGATCATCCTGCTCGGGGTGGTGAGCCTGTTCGCCGACGCGACTTATGAGAGTGCACGCAGCGTCCTCGGCCCCTATCTCGCCGCACTGGGAGCCAGTGGCGGGACGGTGGGAATGGTCGCTGGCCTGGGGGAGTTGATCGGTTACGGCCTCCGCTTCGGGTCAGGCTATCTGGCCGATCGTACCGGGCGCTACTGGGGCATCGCGCTGATCGGTTTTAGCCTGAACATGGCCGCCGTACCGTTCCTGGCCCTGGCGGGCCACTGGGGGTGGGTGGCTGCGTTGATCGCCTTGGAGCGAACGGGCAAGGCGATCCGCAATCCGCCCCGCGACGCTATTCTCTCGCATGCAGCTCAGGTTGTCGGGCGGGGCTGGGGCTTCGGCCTGCAGGAGGCCCTGGGTCAGATCGGCGCGGTAATCGGCCCGCTGGCAATCTCGGCCGCCCTCTATTTTCATGCCGACTATCGGACGTGTCTCGGGTCACTGGCGATCCCAGCCCTGTTGACGCTCGTAACTCTCGCGATAGGGGCACTGACGTATACCAAACCGAGGGCGCTGGAGACGACCGCAACAGCGGCGACGAATCTGCCACTGCCGCGGTCGTTTTGGTTCTTTCTCGTCGCCGCGTCCCTGATCGCGGCGGGGAGCCTGGATTTCCCCCTGATTGCCTATCACGTCCACGGGAATGCCCTGCTCTCTGAGGCGAGGATACCTGTCCTGTATGCTGTGGTAATGGGCTCGCAAGCGTTGTCCGCACTGGGCTCCGGACTCCTGTTCGATCGGGTGGGCATGCGCACCCTGATCGGGATCTGCTTGTTCACTGCGCCCATCGCTCCCCTGGCCTTCGGTGGGCACCCCGCCGGATTATTTGCGGCGATGATTCTGTGGGGACTTGGCATGGGGGCACAGAAGACGATGTTCAAGGCAACCGTCGCCCGGATGTCCCCGGCGGGTCGGCGCGGCTTCGCCTATGGGTGCTTCGACCTCTGTTATGGAGTCTCCTGGTTCCTGGGAAGTATGCTGATGGGATACAGTTACGAGAGGTCCGTGTCTGCCCTGATCTCCATATCCATCGGCTCGCAACTCATTGCCATCCCAGTGCTACTGTTCGTCGTCCGGCGGGCAGGGAGGGAAGGCGGAGGGAAAAGGGTCACACCTTGATTTGTGATTATTGTAAAACACCGATCAAGGATGACCCCCATAATCCAACAGTGCTTTGATTATCTGCGGTCTGTATGGGCTCTAAATCATATAGAATAATTACCTCGATTCCTTCCATGTCCCTGAAGTGTCTTTTATCAAAGGTATATAGTGTCTGAACGGAAACACTAAATAGCCAGGTAAAACAAGACAGAGCAGGTGGAAATAGTTAATGAATCGTGTTGAGTATTTTTGCGAGATAGGGTAAAATATGGCTTAAACAAAGGGATTTATGCATATTGATGGGGAAAAGAGTCCCCCTATTCGACTCGTGAACAAAAAAGGCAAAGGATATTCGACAAGAAATGAGAAAGAGATTTGAGCAACAGAAGAAACTAGGAGTTATGTCCATTTCAGAAGTAAAACTGCCGTTAAAGAGTCGGGATGAGCTACCACCGATATTGAGGGCATTGCAACATATCTATGTTACACCGAAGTTGAACGAAGAGGTATTTCGGATATTAGAGACGAAGGTAACGAAGGGGAAGAAAAAGACGGGGAGATATGGGATGAATTTGTGGCATATCCTGGTGTTATCAGTAGTGAGATTGGGACTGGATGCCAATTACGATAGGCTGGAGGATTTTGCCAACCATCACAAACTTATCAGGCAGATACTGGGA
>JAJTXE010000002.1:865030-905153 GCA_021463795.1 Candidatus Brocadia sp.
AGTTTTTCTTTGTGTCCTTTGTGTAAGACTTTGTGTGCTTTGTGGTTAAACTCTTTTTGGTTGCGGCTTTGCTGCGCTATGAATATTATTTGAAATTTGGTTTTTGCAATTTGTGATTTAAATAATCCGTGTAATCTGCGAAATCTGTGGTTGATAAGGTTTTTTTATGTCTCTGCGGTGAAGGCTTATCAATGATAAAGATTTGACCCCTTTGCTTCTCCTTGACCCCTTTGCTTCTCCTGACCCCTTTGCTTCTCCCTCAGCATCTTTCCGCGTTCGGTACGGTCAAAATCGGTATCGAAACTTACTTTGTAGTCATCAATTGTAGTAACTATTTAATTATTTCAAACACACGTTCGACTTTATACTGAATAACATTTCTCCTTTTTCCGCGTACTTTTGTTTTAACCGGCATGTCTTTATCTATAAAGTTAAGTTCAGCGTCGTCTGGAATCGTATCAATAATCTCAGGATGGTCAATTATCTGTTTTACAAAATCAAAAGTCATTCCAATGTTTCTTTCTGTATACTCTTTTTTTGTCATTATTTCATTCCCCTTTTAAACCTTTCTTTATACCATTCCCATCTATCCTTTATGTCCTGTTCTGCATAAGTTAAAGCATCCTTTAAGTTCTGTATCTGAATTATCTGCTTTGTCTTTTCCCCTTTTGAATTCAGCATATCACGATGAAAAAAACCATGCGAACAATCGTATCTTACAATGGGATACCATTTGTCCTTTATTTTTGATTCATATTGGACAACCACGTCTTTTCCCTTACCTTTTTCAATTTAATCTTTACTCTTAGTCTATCTTCCCCATCCAGGCTCAATTCTTTGGTAAATTCTTTGCTTCCCATATTTAATTTGTTTTTTATGCAGGTCTTTAATTATATTATTAATCTATTAAGTAGTATATGCTTTTGAAATATAAACTCACCAAAATCCTCAACCTCCTGCTGATATTCAGGTGGCCGTTTGCTGATCATTTCGTCCAATGATTGTACCATAATTCTCCTTCATAAATCACAAATATTTTTCCCCTGCGTCTCTTGCTTGCCCTGTGGAATCAACTATTCCATTGGGGCGGCGATCATTTCAGTGAGGGCAGGCTTTTGTGGTGAGTAATTATTACATTGGAATTTTGGAAATTGGAATTTGTAGATTATTTGAAATTTGTGATTTGCGTTTTGGTATTTCGATAGTATTTGTATTTTGGTTTTTGTAATTTGAAACTTATTATAGACTCTGCGCCCTTAGCGGCTTTGCGTGAAACACTGAACTCAGAACACAGAACCCTGAACTGTGCTTTCTCCGTGCCATCTGTGCCTCTGTGGTGAACATTTGTCAATGATAAAGATTTGACCCCTTTGCTTTTACTCTACCACATGGTCTACGATAAAACCCCACTGATCGCTTGTCACCAGAATATTATGGCCCAACTCCACCCTTTTGTTTGACTTGCCTTTGCACAACCATTAAGTTGTCATATAACCACTGTGTTCCATACTTTAAAGTATCATCAAGGCGAATTTCTAAAATTAACGCCTCAATAAATACTTGCTGTGGTGTAGCATCTACCGCCTCTATGATCGACTTTATCGCCCGATAATCCGCGGGCAATGCCTTCACAACAATGGTATTGGTTTTTGGGTCGGCCACAATCTTCATTGCCTCAGGCTGTTGCTTTCCTGCCACCTTAGGCTGCGCAGCCATTTTTTCGCTATAGACCTGCGTGAGAACCGGCACAATCGTTTCGGCTTTTTGGTGTTGTACTTTATAGACATACACCCTGGTGTCCTCATCCAACGCGGATGGAGGAACATCGATGTTCTTTACCCAAAGATCGATTTTTGGCAAGAGTTCCGGCACCTTTGTGACAACCAGTATCTTATTCGTATCAGTAAATGGCACGAAGCTAATTTCTCCCTCTGCGCCTGCTTTTGCCCCCAGCGATTGTGCAAGGGTAGTAAGGTCTTTTGCCACGTTTTTCGCATCGGCATATTTAAAATCATAAAATTTCATGGACTTGCCGGCAAAAAAAGGCATATCAAAGGTTTTTATTAAGGTGAGCAGTTTCTCCATGTTTGACGCAGCCTCGACAATGATGATAAAGGGGGCGTCACCGTGGGTAACAATATTCCCCACACTCGTCATAAATGGCCGTAAAGTCGCATTTAAATTTTTCGGATTCTCATACTGGAGGGGTACAATCTGGATCATGATACTTTTATCATAGGGGGGAATTTTATCGCCGTACACCACAATATTGGTCTCTGGGCGGGTTTCTGCCTTGGGCAGTATTCTATACAAATCACCATCTTTCATGACCGCAAAATCATAGACATACAGCAGGGTATTCAGCATGGAGATGAGCTCTTCTTTATAGACCTTTCCTGTGGCATGGAGATTGATGGTCCCTGCCACTCGTTTGTCTAAAATATAGTTTACATTCAGGATCTCACCCAGGATAATCTGTAAAACGTCTTTTAATTCCGCATTATCAAAATTAAAGGCAATATCGATTTTTTCTCCAGCATACTCTGGCCTGTGGGCGGCAGGTTCTGGCTTCTTAAATTCTCCTTTAAAGACAAATTCATCCGGTATTCCTTCCTTTCGTCCATCTGGGATTTCTTTCTGCGGTGATATTTCAAATTCCCATGGTTTGCTTTCCACTTCTTCCGTCGTCGTAGAAAGAGTAACCGGCGCCTTAAACGGTATAAAATCAGACTTCCTTATCTGGGTTTCTTTGCAGCCACTAAAAAGCAACAGAATAACTACCCCCGGAAGAAACAAGCATTTGTTCATCAACAAATCTCTCCTGCATGGGTACATGCTATTTTCGTCAATATCAACCTCATTTTATCAGTGCTATACTGTTTTCAGGAAGTGCAACCAACATGAGTTCCAAATTGCGTAATACGCTTGATCTTTATTACTGGGTAGGCAAACACTGGATGGTGCGGAAGGGGGGATTTGAACCCCCACGTCGTTTTATTGACACTAGCCCCTCAAACTAGCGCGTCTGCCGGTTCCGCCACTTCCGCTCTTTATCGAATTGATCATATCTGATTTAAGCAATGACACTTGCTAATTCTAACATCACACCATAAAAAGTCAAAATAATTTTCATTCCCTCTCCGGAATACTCCCCGGTGTTGTCCGGACAGAAGGCGGCTACCGGGAAAGGCAGAAACATTGCATGGCATCCCAGATATCAGAATTCCTCCAATATGCCTTTAGGGTTCACCGGCTATATCGTTAGTCTTAACCCATCGCTTGCCCAAGGGTTTCTTCCAGCGCACATCGACATATTCCATCAATCTGAGCTGTGTACCTTCTGTTTTTGCAATACTTAAGAGACTTTGTAACTTCTCTTCATCGGAAAGTTCATTCTGCTCATTGCATAAAGGAGAGCAACCCCAGCGTATCTGAGTGTTGTTTTCCGTCCACAAAATGATATCGCTCTTACCGGCAGAGCGCCTTTTGCATACATTTGATACATCAACTGCCACGATCTTAAAAAGGTTGTGGATATTATTTGCCCTGAGGAATTTCACCAACGCTATTCCTGCCTTAATGCCCTTATCATGCCATTCACTTCCGTACAAAGGTAATCTTGCAGGCTTATTACTCTGGATATAAGGACTATCATATTCCACATTTTTTAATGTATAATATTCCTTAGGCAACAAGACGCCTTCATAATCCACGAGATAGGTCGTGTTTCTGCTTTTAACAAGAGCGATTGGTTTACGCAGCACAAGCTTAATGGCGAGCTTATTTGGAAAGACCCTTTTGACCGAATCGACGTTCTTCACCAGGACAACACCCCCATAAATATCTGCTATTTTTTGGGTTAAATTCTTTTCGTACATGCCATACTGATCGTTCAGGGTTGCGATACGTTTAATATCATCAGCAAAATGATCATTCATCCAGGGTGGATTATGGAAAGAAAAAGCGGCGGGACTGACTTTGAAAATATTCAGCTCTGTCAGGGAATACCATACCTTTTGTATCCCCCATATGATAAAAATTATTATGCAAAAAAGTACGACAAAACGAAAAAAAAAAGGATACAGCTTCCTTCTTAATGCGTGGATCTTACCGGAAAAAGTAGTCACAAACGCTGTAAAACTGGGGAACTGCATCATAAGGCACTAATGCTGTATTGTTTCAGGAACACTTACAAGGGCGTTCTGAAAGGCAAGATCAACAATTTTTTCACATAATGAGGAGAACGATATACCGGCAGCTTTTGCCGCCTTAGGCAGCAGACTTTTTTCGGTGAAACCCGGGATGGTATTTACTTCCAGCAAATACAATGCATTCATCCCGTCCATCAGCATGTCTACTCTTGAGAATCCCCTGCATCCGAGCACCCTATGAGCATGCAGGGCCAATTCTTGTGCTTCAGCATAAAGAGAAGACGGAAGAAATCCCGTCTTGAAGTGTGAAATGCCCGACTCATTGCCATGCTGATCCTCAGCTTTTTCTACCGTCAGATATTCTGTCCTGTTATCCTTATACTTCGCGTCGTAATTAAAAAATTCCATTGCCGGTCGAACCTCAATGATCGGCAACGCCTGGTCATCTAATATCCCAACGGTCAATTCACGCCCTTTTATATATTTTTCGACAAGCACCTCGTACCCAAACTCAAAGGCCTTTTTTAAACCTATGTGAAGGTCTCCGATATCTTTCACGATTGATATACCGATACTGGAACCATTCCGTATCGGTTTTAACACTACCGGCATTCCAATTCTCATGATTTCGCGTTGTATCTCATTCAACTCCTGAAATTCTGTCACAGTAACATAATCCGGCGTTTTGAGACCAGCCTCGACGAAGCAAATTTTTGTTGCTAATTTATCCATGGCAAGCTTGCTCGCTTGAACCCCTGAACCAGTATAGGGAATACCCTTTGATTCCAGGAGCTGTTGTACTCCCCCATCTTCACCAAAATATCCATGTAAAGCAATAAAAGCAACGTCTCTTTCTCCCTGGTCGAGTTCTTCAATCTTTTCGTCTTTTACATCAATAATGGAGACACGAAATCCCGCATCTGTTAATGCCTTTGCCACCGCATTGCCAGAACGCAGTGAAATTTCACGTTCAGGAGACACCCCACCCATCAATACCACCACATTTTTTGGCTTCATCCCACACGCCTCCCTTTAGAATCTTGAAACTAAATCATAAGCGACTTTCCAAACATCACCCGCACCCATGGTCATGACAACATCTCCTGGTCTTACCGTTGAGGAAAGCAGATTTACAATATCACCCAATTGTGGAACATATTGGATATCCATGCCCGTTTTCAGCGTTTCCTCATAGAGTTTCATCGCATTCATAGCGGTTCTTTCGTAGTCATTATCGCGCGTTGCATAAATATCTGCAAGAATTACCTGTGTTGCATTTTGGAAAGATCGGGCGAATTCTTTCAATAAGTGCCGCGTTCTGCTGTATTGATGAGGTTGAAACACGCACCATATTCTTTTTTCAGGATACAGTTCCCGTGCCGCTTTTAAGGTAACACGGATTTCGGTTGGATGGTGTGCATAATCATCAATTACCGTAATTCCCTTCGTCACACCAATAATCTGAAATCGTCGGTTTGCTCCATGAAAAGATGTTAATGCGGTTTTAATAGCATCCTTATCCACTCCAATATAGGTACATACTGCCGTTGCCGCCAACGCATTCAATACATTATGAGAGCCTGGTATCAGTAACGAAAATTCATCAAAATAGGCATCTTTTTTAAAGACCATAAATCTCTTTAAACCATTGCCTCCTGAAAGGATTTCGCCACGCCAGTCAGAAGAGCTGTCAAGAGAATAGGTTTCTACCTTACAACGTGCCCGCTGTATGGCAACAGCAATGTTGGCGTCGTTATTATTTACCACCAACAAACCATCTCCTGAAATTGATGATGCAAAGTCACCAAAGGCATGGATTATTTTTTCAATATTTTCGTAATAATCCAAATGATCTTCTTCAATGCTTGTAATTACTCCCACTTGTGGAGCAAGGTTTAAAAACGACCGGTCATATTCACAAGCCTCTGCCACAAATAAATTTCCCTTTCCCAGGTGTGCATTGCCGCCAATATCCGGCACCTCTCCGCCGATAACGAAGGTTGGATCCAATCCCGCCGTTTTTAGTATCGTGGAGATCATTGCGCTTGTCGTTGTCTTTCCATGAGTCCCACTGATCGCAATGCCACGTTTTTCTTTCATTAACGAACCAAGTATTTGTGAATACTTTACCACTTTTATTCCCATTTTTCGGGCAGTTTTCAGGTCCTGGTTATCTTCAGAAATAGATGCCGATACGACTACCATGTCAGTTTCTGATGACACAAAACTCCCGTCTTGTTTGGTAGTAATCTTCGCTCCCATTTCTTCAAGCGTTGAGGTTAACGGAGATGTCCGCACATCAGAACCGGTGACAATGCAGCCCTCATTAATAAGGATACGAGCAATGGCGCTCATCCCAATACCACCAATTCCAATGAAATATACGCAATGCCCGCGCAATGGCCGGCAAGTAAATTGGCTCTCGAACAATGATGTTGATACCGATGCTGGTTTACCGCTTTCTGACGAATTCATAACGCCTTTCTCTCGTTTAATCTGAAGTAACTCGTGTTATCGGAAATTAGTTCTTTGGGTAATATTCGTCGTTTTCATTCTTTTGTCAATAAAATATCCCATTTACCAGCAACATTAGCCGACCATCAACGCAAACTGCGCACCCTTGAGGCCAATCAACCTGCACATATTGTCCACAACATTCGAAGCCGCATTTGGTATCCCCATTCCCTTGTTAAACATCCTCATCCTATCATACTTTTCCTTATTATCAAGGATGTCGGTAATAAGCTCCATGATTTTTTCCGGTGTTAAATCAAGCTGTTGCAACAAATACCCTCCGCCGTTACTTACCACCTCCATTGCATTCCAATATTGATGGTTATCCGCAGCATACGGATAAGGTATCAAGATTGCAGGAATACCTATCGCAGTAATTTCCGCAATGGTCGTTGCACCAGCTCTGCAAAGAACGATGTCCGCCATACGAAAAGCAGCACCCATATCATCAAGATAACTACAAACAAAGGCATCCATTTTCGTTTTTTTATATACTGCCTTTGCACTATCATAACCGTATTCACCGGTACAGTGAATAATCTGCAGCTCGTTCTGCAAAACCTCCAACATGGGCAAGCATCTTAAAAACGTTTCGTTGATCGCCTGAGCACCCTGACTACCTCCCGTAATCAATAAGGTTTTTTTAGAAGCGCTCAGACCGAACTTTTCAACAGAACGCATTTTTGTACTCAACAGCATATCCTTCCGGACCGGCGTGCCTGTTATGCGGACAACCTTTGCCTGATGAAACCATTTGAGCGATCCACGCCAATGACAATACACCTCATCAACCCAACGGGACAAAAACCGGTTTGCTTTTCCCGGAATTACGTTCTGTTCAAGCACTATCGATGGGATGCCAAGCAATTTTGCTGCAATAACGGGTGCAACAGACGCATATCCACCCAAGCCAACGACCATGTCAGGATTAAAATTCCTCACCAAAAAGAGTGAATCATAAATGCCAAGAAATGTCGAGCCAATACAACCCAAGATCTGCTTAGCCGATTTTCCCCATTTTTTTGACCGTACCTGACGATACTGAAACCCTTTCTGTTCCACGCATCGTCTTTCAAACTTTTTATCAGACCCAAAAAATACAATTTCTGCCTCATGATACCGGGAACGAATCTCCTCTGCGGTACTCAATCCTACCATTAAATGCCCACCTGTACCACCCCCTGCAAAAATTATTTTCATTTTTTTATACCCCTCTTTTTTTATACAAAATGCGGTACAAAAACTCAACATACATGACGTATTATGACACCAGAATACGTTTAATATTTGCACATACTCTCTGGCACAACAACGGTTTTCTCCTCACCAGGAAAAGCCGGTTGCCTTTGCCATCATCTTAGACTAAACCTTGAGAGGCGAGATGCTGCTGAGCTTATTTTCCGATAGTTCCGCCTTTTCTACCGGCACGTTTATCGTTTCAGGCAGGGAAGATTGTCTGGCAATATTAACCAATATGCCAACCCCTATCATAGAAAAGAGCAACGAAGACCCTCCAGAACTGACAAAAGGCAGCGGAATACCTTTTGTTGGCAGAACACCGGAGACAACAGCAATATTAAGAATCGCCTGTAAGCCAAACATCACCGTAATCCCAAGCCCTAAAAAAAAGCCAAACACATCCTTTGCCGCATGTACGATCTTTAATCCATGCCATACCAGTAATAAAAACAAACCAATAACAAGACTCGCGCCAAGAAAACCAAACTCCTCTCCAATGATGGTAAAGATAAAATCACTATTGCTTTCCGGTAAAAAAAAGAGTTTTTGTCTGCTGCTTCCGAGCCCTAACCCTGTCAATCCCCCGGAACCAAGAGCAATCCACGATTGAATTATCTGGTATCCAGCGCCAGAAGGGTCTTTCCAGGGATCCAGAAAGACCAGTAATCTGATTTTTCTGAACGGAACATCAAACAACATTTTGTGTATACAGGGGGTAACGGCCATGGCAGCAAAAATGACATATATCATTCTTGTGCCTCCAATCATAAGCAGAATCAGAGACAAAATTGCAATAAAAGCAGCGGTCCCGAAATCCGGCTCCTTCAGCACCAGAGCACTTATTACAACAGCAACACCCATGGGAATGACGAAACCGTAGATAAATTGAGACATCCTGCCCTGGTTTTTTGCAAGGTAATTCGCAATAAAAATAAGCATCACCAATTTCGCGAATTCAGATGGCTGGATCCCCAAAACACGGTTCAAACGAATCCATCTCCGGGCGCCATTCGTAACCGTTCCTATCCCTGGCACGAGCACCAGCACGAGAAGTATAAAAGACACGACAAGCAAAGGTATACTTAATTTCTGCAGATAATGATAATCAATCTTTGACATGACCGTCAATAATAAGGAACTGATCCCTATCCATACAATATGCTTTATGGATTGATAACCAGATCCGCAGGAACCGGATGTTGTCATATCGGTACTATAAACTGTAACAATACTAAACCCCAGCAGAGCAGCCACACAATAGATAATAACGTGCCATGGTTTCACGAACCGATCTCCCTTATAATAACATGAAGCCGCCTACTGCCAGCAAGGCTGCAATCACCCAAAATCTGATCGTCACCTTCGACTCATGCCAACCTTTAAACTGGAAGTGATGATGTAGCGGTGCACAGCGAAAAATCCTTTTTTTTGTCATCTTATAAAAGGAAACCTGCATGATGACAGAAACTGCCTCTGCAATAAAAATGCCACATATCAGTATCATGAGCACCTCTTGTTTTACAATAATCGCAATTAATCCGAGTACACCCCCCAGGGTGAGAGAGCCGGTATCCCCCATAAAAACTTGTGCCGGGAAACAATTGTACCACAAAAATCCCAAACCTCCGCCTGCGAGGGCAGCACAAAAAACACTCAGTTCGCCACTGCCAGGAATATAGGGAATCCTTACATAGTTGCTAAAATCTACCCTGCCGGAAATATAGGCAATGACGGCAAAGGCTATGCCTGCGATGATGCCGCATCCTATTGCCAATCCATCCAGTCCATCGGTAAGATTTACGGCATTTGACATCCCTACCATAAAAAAGGCAACGACGATGATGTAGAAAGGACCTACATCAGGTTGAAAATGTTTCATCAGGGGAATGATGAGGTGTGTGCCCCAGGTAAACTTTTTCATGTGAAAATACAATATCAGCCCCAAAATGAGCCCCAGCGCTGATTGAAAGAGTAATTTTGACCTGTCCGTTAAGCCTGATGCCTTCACCTGGGTAAGCTTGATGTAATCATCGATAAATCCAAGAACGCCAAACCATATCAGGGTGAACAAGAGCAAAAGGATATATTCATTGTAAATATTGCACCAAAGGAGGGTAGAAATTAAAATGGACACAATAACAATAATCCCCCCCATGGTTGGCGTATTTTTTTTGTCTGAATGCATACGCTTGAGCTCTTCTGAGTCAGTCTTTGTCGTATCTTCACCAACTTTTAAAGCCCGAAGCCGTTTGATAAACCAGTGACCAAAAAATATACTGATAAAAAAGGCGGTAAAAGCAGCCAAACACGAGCGGGAAGATATATATTGCAGGATTTCCAGCGAATGTAATGAAGCAAATAAATGGTATAGCACAGCCCTTTCACCCTTTTTAACAGAATCTTAAACGATCAAAACACCACGACAACATCTCCCAGAAGACAGATACTACGCGTTTTGTAAACATTTTCTGAACTTCTCAATAATATTCTCCATGTGCATCCCCCTGGACCCCTTGATTAACACGGTATCATTTTCCCTGAATTCACCCATTTCAGAATCTGGAATGTCGGTTGTCTCTTTAAAACTGGCGATCCGCCGTTCCGGCATACCCGACGATTTTGCGGCCTTTGCGATTTCAGCAGCATGCTCCCCTACCGTCCACAACAAATCAATGCCGGTCTGCGCCACCCTCTCCCCGATTTCTCTGTGAAAGCGAACCGTGTCACTCCCCAACTCCAGCATGTCCCCGCAAATAAACACCCTTCTGCCCTTGGTATTCATTTCCTGAAGGTATGCCAGCGCTGCCCGTACAGATTCAGGATTTGCATTGTATGCATCATTAATAAGGGTAATATTTCCAATGCGCTGACGTTCCATTCTCATGTGAGGAAGGCGAAAGGAAGAAAATACCTCTTTAAGACGGTAAATATTATGCCCTAAAGCGTGGCAAACCGCAAAAGATGCCAAACAGTTACTGATATTATGATATCCGGGAACCGGAAGGTCAATTTCAAGACATCCGTTAACTACCAAACGATACCCTTCACCTTCTTTCTTTGTATTCGTACATCGTATCTGTGCATGAGGGCTGAACCCAAAGCTTATTTTTTTTCCTGGAAATCTATCGGCAATCCTGACACACCACAGATTATCAGCGTTATAGACGAATACCCCTTCCGTGCTAAGATTTTCCAGGATTTCTCCCTTTGCTGATGCAACCCCTTCCGTGTTTCCAAGACCTTCCAGATGCGTTTGGGAAACGTTGAGAATCACCGCAACATCAGGGGCGCCAATTTCAGAGAGCCGCAGGATTTCCCCGGGGGCATTTGTACCCATTTCAAGCACCCCATAGTGGTGTCTATTTTCTATTGCAAATAGCGTCAGCGGTACACCAATAAAATTATTAAAGCTTTTTTGCGATCTTACGACTGAGCCAAACTGAGAAAGGACATGATAGGTCATCTCTTTTGTCGTTGTTTTCCCGTTGCTCCCGGTAATACCGATAATTTTCGCCGGTAATTTCCGGCGGTAATACCTTGCCAAATCACCAAGCGCTGTCACCGTGTCTTTTACGCAAATCACCGGGAAATGTTCATATGCTCCATCGATATTTTCAACACAGGAAACAACGGCTCCCGCAGCCCCGGATTTCATCGCCGGCAGGATATAGTGATGACCATCAACACGTTCCCCTTTGAGCGCAAAAAACAGATCTCCGTTTTGAATCGTCCGGCTGTCTATCGATACACCTTTTACCCGAACATCCTTCCCACCACCGATTCTCCATCCATTGACAGTTTCTATAATCTCATTAAAATACAGGTCTTCCATTCAATATCTTGTTATTTAACCAGCGATCCCCTTTTGCTCCGCAGCACATTCCTCACAACCTCACGATCATCGAAAGAAATGATGGCGTCCTTTACTATCTGATTTTGTTCATGACCCTTTCCCGCAATAACCACAACGTCACCACTTTTCGCTTCTGAAAGAGCCTCTTCGATGGCAGTTTTTCTATCAGCCTGCACCCGAAAACAGGCTTTTTTTGTTATCCCTTTCTGAATCTCAGAGATAATCGTGCCGGGGTCTTCCGAACGGGGATTATCACTGGTTATCCAGAAAAGGTCTGCATACTTTTCTGCAATATGCCCCATCTTTGGTCTTTTCTTTCGGTCTCTGTCCCCGCCGCATCCGAAGACCAGGATGATACGTCCTTTTGTGACCTCCCGAAGGGTGCGCAAAACAACCTGAAGAGCCTGATGGGTATGGGCAAAATCAACATAAACGGGGTAATCCTGTCCACACTCAATTTTTTCCAGACGACCAGGCACTACCGGTAATGATTCAATACCGGCTTTTACCGTATCAATGGTAAAACCCAGCGCCAATCCATTCGCAGCCGCCGCCAGCGCATTATAAATATTATGTTTTCCTATTAAAGGTAAATCTATCGGTATTTTCCCCCATGGGGAACTCACTAACACCCGTGTTTTCTCAGGTGACGCATGAAGCACTTCAGCAGTTACATCAGCATTCTTTTGCTTTACACCATACCAAACGATGCGGGCCTTTGTGCATGCTGCAAAATGTTTACTGGCATTATCATCCGCATTCAATATTGCAAATCCCTCCGTACCCAACCCCTTTACCAGCTTAAGCTTTTCGGCTCTGTAATTTCGTATATTCGTATGATAATCAAGATGCTCCATTGATAAATTAGTAAAGATTGCGGAACGAAAAGAGACCCCCTCTACACGATGCTGAGAAAGGGCATGAGAAGATACTTCTATGACCGCATATGATATGCCAGATCTGAGCATCTCAGCAAAATACCGGTGCAATTCAGCAGATTCAGGCGTTGTTTCCTGTGCCGGTATTATCCGCCTGCCTATCTGATACTGAATCGTGCCAATCAGTCCCGTTTCATTACCAGAAGCGTCAATAATTGACTTCGTAAGATAGGAAGTCGTCGTTTTCCCGTTCGTCCCGGTAATGCCAATCACGGTCATCCGGGAAGAAGGTTCACCGTAAAACCGGTTACTCATGACTGCCAGCGCAGAGCGGGTATTCGCTACGATAATCTGGGGTATGCGTGAAGCAAGGCCGGTTTTTTTCCCTACAACAAGGGCAGCGGCACCTTTTTCAATTGCATCTGTAAGAAAATCATGCCCGTCTATCGTGTGCCCTTGAATGGCGACAAACAGATATCCCTTTTTTACCTGACGAGAATCGTGCGTTATCCCATGCACTTCTTTCTCGGTAAAATCACACCATTGGTATGCCTTCAAACAGGAACAAAGGTCGCTTAATTGCAGGGACATCTACTTTGCTTTCTGCAGAATACCGTTCTTTCTTTGATAGGGGAGTAAATTTATTTTTGGGTCTTCTCCCTATCGAGTGGGTAAAAATGAGCCATTTTTGTACTGAGTTAGATATCAGGCAACATGCAGGTCAATATTTTGAGACGAAGATAACATTTTTAGATGCTGAAACAAGCTTAATACTCTCTCAAATCGTGGGTTCTAAGACTCTTTTCTCTCATTTTTACCCACTTGATAGGGAGAAGACCCTTATTTTTAATGTTGCGTCAAAACCCTGCGGCTTCGCTTTTCCTGACGGGATAATTCTTTCGTGCAGATATCTCGCATTCTTGATCTTGTCTACTTCACCAGCATATTCCCGCAAAAGTTTGTCCAAAATTTCGCGATTGTGAGTCAGGGATACTTCAAGCTCTTTTTCAGGTCTGTACAAATTGAATTTTAAAACGAGACCCTGCTTTTCGGTTTCTTTCTGCATCATCTTTTCCTCCTCGATTCAGCGCATATCAGGCCACTCCAAACATTTCAAACACGGGTATCACAGAGATTCCTGCTTTTTCACCTGGTCAGAACCGGCTCGCCACCTCCTTCTGCTGCACAAATAAACTGCGAACTGACATAATCATTGCATAGCCATTTTAAACGTAGCTGGCTCCTCGCCAAGATACATGAGAGACCGGAGAATAATTTCCCTGACAACGGGGGCGGCAACCGTACCACCATAGTACGCACCCTTCTGAGGCTCATTTATCATAACTAACACGCAAATACGGGGACGTTCAGCCGGTGCATAGGCAATAAAAGAACCCACATGTTTATTATGAGCATATCCTCCGCTGCTTTGGATTTTTTGTGATGTCCCCGTCTTTCCTGCAACATCGTATTCCAGCAGATTTGCTTTGTCCCCGGTGCCATCGGTAACGACCCGCATCAAGATTGGATTCATGATGGTGCGTGCAACTTGTGAGCTTATTACTCGTTCTGCGGCTTGCGATGGACGATAATATTCCTTTGTTTTGTTGTCATTGCTTATGGTTGCCTTAACAACTTTTGGCCTGATCCATTGCCCGCCGTTTGGAAGGCAGCAAAAAGCCGTAATAAACTGGAGGGGGGTAACTGCAATCTCATGCCCTATCGAAACGGATATGAGGGAATATTTTTTCGACCATTGTTTGAGGGGATGAAATACACCGTTTATTTCACCCGGCAATTCGATCCCTGTCTTCTCACCAAAGTTGAATTGCTTCAGATACCGGTACATTTTTTCGTTTCCCATCCGCATACCAACTTTGGCCATTCCGATATTACTCGACTGTGCAATAATATCAGAAATCGTGAGATTCCCATGCGGATGAGTGTCGCTCAACCTTCTCCCCTCGATCACAGCCTTGCCATGTTCACAGAAAATAATCTCGTCGGGTTTCGCCTCACCGTGCTCAAAAGCACCTGAAATTACAAGGGGTTTCATTAATGAACCCGGCTCGTAGCTATCCGTAATTGCTAAATTCCTCCGTGCAGAGGGAGAATATTTCCTGAAATGGTTAGGATCGTAGGTGGGAACATTGGCCATTGCCAGCACTTCACCTGTCATGGGATCCATGACAACCGCCGTTGCAGACAAAGGGTTCCATTTTTCACAAGCAATTTCAAGTTCTTCTTCCGTAAGCCGCTGAATGTTAGCGTCAATCGTCAATTGCACATGGTTTCCATGCTGAGGCAGCCGAATCTCTGCATCCGGTGTGATAATCTGGCGTTGCAACGCATCACGATTGATCAGTTTGTACCCTGGTTCACCGGACAATTCATCATCAAACGATAACTCAATCCCCTCGATTCCCTTTTCATCGATATTGGTAAACCCAAGAACATGGCTCCCCAAACTTCCGTTCGGATAAAAACGTTGATACTCGTGTTTTGCATAGACCCCTTTCAGTGCTAATTTTGTGATCTCAATCAGCTCGTCATCGGTGATCTTCCGTTTAATCCAAACAAATCGTTTATCCTTCCTCAAAAGTTTTGCCAGCTTGGATGAGTTCAGCCTTAAAACCTTGCTTATCTGATATGCTGCCGTGCGCACATCTTCAATCTCAGCAGGATCGGCATACACCGACGACACTTGTAAGGATTCCGCAAGGGTAAGCCCATTCCTATCCACAATCGAACCCCTTCTTGCAGGCAGTTCAATCTTTTTGTTTTGCTGTCCCCTTGCTAATGTACGGTATTTGACATGATCAAGTAACTGAATACGACTGAGATGAACGGCTAACGCAAGAAAAGCAATCATAAGAAGAGCGCCGGTTATATTCGCCCACAATTTGTGCTTTTTCAACGGCATCATGCTGGAAACCCCACAAAGACACACAAGACGTAATCAAAAAGTTATTTCAATATTTTTACGGACGCTTTTGAAACAAAAAACAACTTTGCCCCAAAAGCGTCCGGGAGGAGGGCTTGACATACATCACAGAAACACCAGAAAGTTCATCATACAATGAAAAACAATCTACTCAGGATACCGTTGTGTAAATACATCTTTGCGAACAACTGTTTTTTTTGCGTTCATCCCATCCCTTTTCAGTCTTATGCGTCCGGCAACGATAGCTGATTCATCTTCCCGGAGAACCAGAGGCAGATTGAGAGACTGCACCTTAAAGACAATAGCCTCAGGAGATTTTAGCCGGCCAACATAATAGTTCAGTTTTCTGTTCTTTTCTGATAACTCATCGCAATTCTTCTGTAATTTCGCCACATGATATCCTATTGCTATAATCTTATTCCGTTCCGACACAACAAATATCGCCATTGAGACACTAATGGTAAACATTAACAACATTCTCGATATACCCATATTCGATCCTTTCAGCCGCTCTCAGTTTTGCACTTCTGCAGCGGACATTGTTTTCCCTTTCAGCCTCGCCAGGCGTTACCGGCTTCTTTGTAAGTATCTTGAATATCTGAAGATTCGCTCTTTCTCTGAACTTTTGCTTTACCATACGATCTTCAAGAGAATGAAAACTAATGATTACAATACGAGCCCCTGTCCTCATATAATTATGAATTTTCTCCAGGAAGATTTCTAAACTGTCCAGTTCCCTGTTTACCACAATTCTCAACGCCTGAAATACCCTTGTTGCAGGATGAATCTTGCTCCTCCCTCGCGGAACAACTCGTTCAATGACCGATGCCAGTTGTCGTGTCGAAGTAATCCCGGCCTGTTTTTCTTCCCTTTGTATTGCCCTCGCAATCCTTTTCGACCATCGCTCTTCACCATATTTTTTTAACACCTCTTCCAATTCACGTTCAGATAACCTCTGGATCATGTCCCGTGCTGTACCCGGCGCTGATCGGTCCATTCTCATATCAAGCGGCCCTTCCTTAGCAAAACTAAAACCACGTTCTGCCTGATCAAATTGTAGAGAGGACGCTCCCAAATCAAGCAATACCCCATTCACCTTCTCCACTCCTGTCAGATTGAGTACGTTTTCAACTTCGGCATAATCGGCATGATAAAGCTTAAAATTCCCCGTTGTTTTTGACAGCGTTTGCCTTGCAACCGGTAATATTTCCTCATCTTTATCAATGCCGATCAGAAATCCTCCAGGCTTCATTTTCTCCAGTATTTTCACTGCATGCCCGCCATTACCCACCGTGCAATCTAAAACTACGTGTCCTGGCTGTGGTTGTAAATACTCCAGAACTTCCTCAGCTAATACCGGGATGTGAGCAAGGTCGGTTGTTGTATATTCCATGTCATAGCCGTATCTAAAGAAACAGTGCGCGCCATTTTCGCATTGAAAACTGCATGCAACTAAAATAAGCCTTCTGCAATTTCTTCATACGCCTTACTGTATGCAGTTGTAAAATCGTTCCAGCCTTTTTCATTCCATATTTCAATACGCGTATTTAACCCTGCAATCACAACGTTTTTTTTAATCTTTGCATGATCCTTTAAGATCTGAGGAATTAATATCCGACCCTGTGGGTCACATTCAGGAATTTTCTGCGCAGCGGAAAAAAAAAGACGCTGGAATTGACGCGCCTTCATATCTGCAAAAGAGTGTTGCTCTATTTTTGAAACGACGTTGTGCCATGAACTTGGTGTAAACATAAACAGACAGCCGTCAAGCCCACGGGTTATGAAAAAACCCTTTCCTTCCGTATTAGTATCAATACTCTCACGAAGAGGAGCAGGAATAGCAAGCCTGTTTTTATCATCTATCGTGTGATGATATTCGCCGGTGAACATTTTCACTTTCCCCCACTTTTCACCACTTTACACCACTGTGGATATGACTCTAAACTTTTTTATTTATTTGTCAAGCACTATTTTTTTCCCCCTTTCGCTCACACCAGAAGCAGTCCTCTTTACCATACAAATGGTTGTTCTATTGTTTTTCATAGATACCATATATATTGCCATGCTCACCGTAATATTTATTTGAAAGTATTTAAAATTTTTAAACGCTATTTTCTCATTCACCTTAACTGATACAACTTGCTTCTCTTTTTTTGAGATGTTATGATATTGTTGATGAAAATTAGGCATGGAAAAATGGATTTTATCGCATTGAAACCTGTCCCCTTGTATACCAAACTATCTGACTACGACTACGATATTCCCAGGGAATTGATCGCACAACACCCTTTAGAAAACCGCGAAGATGCAAGATTGTTGATATTGAACCGGAGCACAGGCAAGATCGATCACCGCAGATTTCATGAAGTTGTCGAATACCTCCATCCGGGAGATTTCCTCGTTCTTAACAATACCAAGGTAATGCCGGCATTGTTGCAGGGAAAAAGAATCAGTGGCGCGTTCCTTGAATTATTGCTTGCCGAGGAAGGAGAAGAAAATCAATGGAAGGCATTCATTAAATCAAATGCTAAATTAAAGGCAGGAGAGGAAATTTATCTTGCAGACAACAACCTTGCGGCAAAACTCCTTCGGAAGGATGAAGATGGTTTATGGCTTGTTCAATTTGATAAAAACTACCAGATAAAGGACCTTCTCACTCGAACAGGGAAAACGCCATTGCCGCCTTATATAAAACGCACCTATCATAACGGCTCGCGCTTCGATTCCGATACGGATCGGTACCAGACGGTCTTTGCTCAAAAAGAAGGGGCAATTGCTGCGCCCACAGCAGGCTTGCACTTTACCCATCATACCCTTGAAAAGATAAAAAAACACGGAGTGGAGATAGGATTTGTTACCCTGCATGTCGGCATAGGCACCTTCAGGCCCATCAAAACGGATGACATTCAAAAACATCAGATGCAGAAAGAATATTACGAATGCCCGCGGGAAATTATGGAAACCATAGAAAGGACAAAAAAACGCAAGAATCGCGTGATCGCGGTGGGAAGCACTTCCTGCCGTGTGCTGGAGTCGGTTGCCATAAACAACCATATCCCCTCCACCTCAGGCTGGACCAATCTCTTTATTTACCCACCGTATGATTTTCAATATGTTGATGTCTTGCTCACCAATTTTCATCTTCCCAAAACCACCTTACTGGCTCTGGTTTATGCCTTTGCAGGCAGGGAAAATATTTTGAGCGCTTACGAAATAGCCAAGAATAAAGGCTACCGTTTTTTTAGTTACGGTGATTGCATGATGATTCTGTAGCATGCATCATTCTTCGTCTGGGACGTTACTCAGAAACAACAGGGGAAATACCAGGTTCCCGCAAGAAACATATTAATAGCGGCATACAAAAACCATTGTTTTTCAGCAGACACAAAAAATTTTGCCCTGCCACTGCAGACAAAACCCTACGTTTTCTGTCACAAGGCTCCCCTTCAGCCTTTCAGTCCTTCTTTTAAGAATGCCTGAACCTTTTTGCCGTCCACCGCGCCGCCATGTTTGCTCATAATAAGTTTCATTGCCACCCCCATCTCCTTTGCAGTATACTTATTTGCCTCAATAACCTCGTTTACAATCTTTCTGGTTTCATCATCTGACAGTTGTTTCGGCAGGTATTCCTCGACAATTGCAATCTCCTGGTCAAGTTCCTTCACTTTTTCGGGCAGACGCAGTTTTTCATACTCTTCACGGGATTTCTTTAGTTTCTTGCAGTACCCGCGGGCAACATCCACATAATCGATTTGGTCTTTAGGCTTCCCTGACGTATCTGCAATCTTAATATCAGCAAGGATCATGCGCAGTACCGACGTCCTCAACTTATCCTGTGCCTTCATGGCGCTTTTCAATTCTTCCGTTACCCGCTCTTTCAAATTCATAGCTATTCCTCTTTAAATGAATATCCCCCAACTTTGTGCCCACAGTTAGGGCAATACAAGGGCGCACCCTCATAATATTTTCCACAATATTTACACGACGTCAGGATTTCCATTTGTTTCCCTTGCTTCGTCCTCATAATCAGATAAACCGGCAAAACGACAATCATGAGTAAAAAAACCCCCATCATCCAACCAATAGCAGCCGGAGTCTTATAGCCCCTCTTTTTTGCATCAGCATACACCCAGACGGCAACGGCTGCTGCAATAAGCAAACCAATAAATCTCATCATATCCATTTACCCTTTCAAAAATATTCTTGAAATATAACAGATACAATATGTCCAGTCAAATAATTATCCCGGACATATTCACACCAGGACAATTCGGGAAAATACCCTTGAAAGAATCATTTCTTTTTGTACAATAACGCTGTTTCTGTTTTTTAGCACTTTGTTATACCTTAGGAGACTTGCCCATGAAATACATCTATACCGCCCAGGACTGTCCAAAATGTGAGACCTTAAAGAAGAAATACCGGTCAGAAGGGATACGATTTGTCGAAAGGAATGCAGACCGCATTAAGCAGCCTGAAGATGAAATTGATCAGGAAGCTTTAGTACAAGCCTCCATGCAAAATATGGAGCTGCCCGTCGAGGTAAATGCCTGAATTTAGGACTTAACCAGTCCCCAGCGTTCACGGATATGCCTTTCTACTTTGATAAAAAACAGTCGGTCGACTAAGATGCCGATCAAGATAATTACCAGCATTACAGCGATGACCTGACTCATATCATTGAGTTCTCGTCCAAGCATCAAGAGGTGTCCTAATCCAAGGCATACGATTAATAATTCGCCGGCCATTAACGAACGCCAGGCAAAAGACCAGCCCTGTTTCATCCCTATAATAATATGCGGGAGGGCAGCCGGAATAATTACCTCAAGATAGAGTTTCCATTTTTTTGCCCCCATGGTCTTCGCGGCACGAATATAAAGCGGGGGCACATTTTTTACCCCGGAATCAGTCCCTGTCGCAATAGAAAGCACCGCTCCCATAAAAACCAAAAATATAATTGCCTTATCATTTAAACCGAACCAAAGCAAGGAAAGAGGCAGCCAACAAATTGTCGGTAATGTTTGCAAACCGGAGATCAGAGAACCGAGCGTGTCTTCAAAAATTCGAAATCTCCCAATGAGCAACCCGGCAAAGATACCGACGCCAAGAGAAATTCCGTAGCCAATGGCAATCCTCTTCATGCTGATTGCCACGCCGATCAGAAGGCTCTGGTCATGAAATCCGCGTGCCAATGTTTTACCCACAGAAACCGGGGACGGAAGGACATATTCCGGCCATATCCCTAACCAAAACAGCAATTGCCAGAGACCCGCAAGCAAGGTAAAAAAAATTACCCTTTTCAGCATACCGTACATATTAAATGCCTCCTCCAATATCCGTCTTTACAGGCTCTACGGATGTGCATTTTATATCGCATTCCACACACGAATCTGCATCCATCTCACACCTTACCACCTTATCAATCTCGGCCTTTAATTCCTGCATTATCCTTGTGGAATATTCTGCCACATTTACATCGTTATCATCGCGGGGTCTTGGTAAATCTATAGCAAACTCTTTCTTAATCCTGCCGGGTGAAGTGGAGAGGATAAAGATACGGTCTGCCAGACATACGGCCTCGCGAATATTATGCGTGACAAACAGGATCGTCTTCTTCGTCTTCATCCAGATATTCTGCAATTCATAATGGAGTATCCATCTCGTTTGCGCATCTAATGCAGAGAAGGGTTCATCCATCAAAAGCATCTCCGGATTCATTGCAAGCGCCCGCGCTATTGCCACCCGCTGCTTCATACCACCGGAGAGTTCATGGATATGTGAATTCTGAAATTTTGTCAGATGTACCATCTTGAGATACTCAAGTGCAATATTTCGCCGCTCCCTGCTACTTATGCCTTGCAGTTTTAAACCAAATTCGACATTCTTTATCACATTGAGCCAGGGAAAGAGGGCTGCTTCCTGGAAAATAACAACCCGGTCGGGCCCTGCACCTTGAATTCTGCGGCCATTTGCCCACACATCACCGGAATCAGCCTGTTCCAACCCAGCTACGATATTCATCAAGGTAGACTTCCCGCATCCTGATGGCCCCACAAGACAGACAAATTCCCCCTGGTTAATTTCAAGATTGATATCTTCCAGTACATAAACCGTTCCATTTTTTGACTGAAACGATTTCGATACATGCTGAACGCGCAAATCCGGTTTTGTGCTATGCGCCTTTGACGCTCCCTGCCCGCCGTCAACTTCCACATAATTCAATTCAATCAGGTTGTCAACTCCCACGCCTTCTGACATTGATTCCTACCTCCCAAAACCTAACATTCGGTACTATTCACCTATCTGTGGTAAAGCTCTCTCTTTCAGCACCTCATTCAGCAATTTCAGATCAACCAGACCCGACAAATCAATTCTCTGATTTCCCAAAAAACCTGCTTCATATGCCATTTCCGCATACAAGGACAGAGACGAAACGATGGGATCATACGTAGCCTCCAGCCTTGAGAACGCATCATTCATGACTTCTTCAGGAAGAGATACCCCGGAAAGCGCCTTAATCTGTCTGCCAATCACCTTCTTTGCCTTTCTTGGATGTTGATGAATCCAGCGGGTTATCTTTACATGGGCCGATAGCCACCGTTTGACGCAATCAGGATGTCTCTTTAAAAAATCTGTTCTCACAATCATCAACGTTGAACTAAACCGTCCGTCTTTCCACAAAGTTCTTTCATCAAGAAAGACCTCTCCATCTGCCTCGTTAATAATTCTTGCCCCCCATGGCTCCTGCACCCAGGCGCCATCAATCTGTTTCCTCATAAAAAGGTTCAAAATATCCGGATTACGCAAGGGGAGAACATCAACCGTCCCACCTTTTTCTCTTGGCTTCAAACCGATGTTTCTGATATATCCACGGAAAGCAACATCCTGTGTGTTTCCAAGCTGGGGGGTTGCGATCCTCTTTCCGGCAAGATCCGCAGCCTTTTTTATATGAGCATCCTTTCTTACAACAAAGAGAGCGCCACCGCTTGCCGCACCTGCAATTATCTTTAACGCCTTTCCACCTGACCTCACATAGCCGTTTATAGCCGGACTCGGCCCAACACAAGCAATATCTATATCCCCGGCAAAAACTGCTTCAATAAGAGACGGCCCTGCATTAAAAAGAGTCGTCTTTATTTCGACTTTCTTCCCCAGGTATGCAGCGAAGGTGCCCTCACCTATTCCAACAACCATCTGTGCGTGGTTTATATTAGGAAAATATCCGATTCTGACAGCGGTATTGTCAACACTTTTTGAACAGCTAATACCGCATATTATAAAAAAGACTAGTATCGGCGAACTCACCCACCGCCTTAGAATATCCATAACATCTTTGATTAAATATTACAAATTCGATAAAAATAGTAGATAATTCCGAAAATTTTTTTAAATTGCATAAGTCAGCACACCGGTCTCTCTTTTTTCCATAGAATCCTTAACGCGGCTGCACATATCTGCAAAAGTCATTCTATCTAACACATCCGTTATAGCATTTCGAATCTCCATCATTACCCCGCGTATTACACAGGTAACCTCTTCTGAACAAGGCCTATATGATGTCTTGCTGACGCAATCTACTGGCGCGATTGCCCCGTCAAGTGCGCGGATTACCTCCCCCAGAGTAATGAGATCGGGAGACCGCGCAAGCTCATAGCCGCCCTTAAGACCTATTTTGCTGTTCAAAATACCTACCTTCCTTAAGACCAGGAGAATATTTTCTAAAAATTTTTGCGGTATCCTTTCCTTCGCAGAAATCTCTTTAATCTGGATAGCCCCTTTCTTGTACTGCATCGACAGATAAATCATTGCCCGCAGGGCATAGTCGCTCTTTTTTGAGAGTTTCATATTTTTTTAGCCGCTTATTATATAATCTATATCGAATTAATAGACTTTCATAAAAAGAGTACCATAATTTCACACAATGTCAACTATTTTTTTACATCGTTTCTGCTGCTTTAACAATGGCCTTATCCAATGTATTGAATTTTTCCGCATAATTGATACGTTCGCACCTCAAATCGGAGACTTGGCTTACAATACTATTCATATCATAAAATTTTTCCACATGATATTTGGACAAATCCATACCATCCACAAACGCAGGCACTTCGAGATTCCAGTATTTATCTTTGCTCCAGGTAATAGTGCCACGCACAATCCCCCTGATAATGGCCGACATCTCCGGAATTTCTATCCGTTGGACCTTGCGCTTAAACACCTTTGTACCGTTTGGCTGATTTTCAATAATTTCCCCAATACCACCGGTATTTAACTGATAACACCAAACTCTTCCCTCATGCCGTTTTACAAAATCGTAAAACCAATTCCCCTCATATGACTTATCCCCGATAATAAATGGATTGGTACCGACCTCCCGGATAGATTCCCCTGCTCGTTTTGGATCACCCGCCGACGTCTCTATCGATTCTCCCAGCATAAAGGTAGCCGCTGCCTGTTCTGGCGTCAGTCTGGCAGCGAGAGGCACTACGGTGTGGCGCCGCGTAATAAAGGCGATAATAAGTCCGTCCATATCAGTGACAGGAGGTAAATTAATGCTCTTTGAAATGTAGGGCCCCAGGTCGTCTCGCATCATAATCCCTCGGCCATTACTGGTTAAGGTGTCGTCATCAAAATAGATGTTTCCCTCATAATCAATCATCACATTCTCAAAAATGGCGTCACGGGATGTGGCGGCATTATAGATAATCGGCTGGGTAACGGCGTCAAGCCCTTCCGTCTTCAAATAGAATCCCCGTTCAGAGCCATAAGCAGAACCATCCTTCTTGAGAAATACGACGTCGTCCTGAAGTATCTCAATGCCTTCATCCTTATCGTTTAAGCCATGGGTATGGCAGGTATGCGTTGTCTTTCCTGTCCCGCTCATCCCAAAAATAAGCATCCCGTATCTTCTGATCCGGCCATCGGGCCCCTTTGCCTTTAAAATCTTTGAGCCTGCATGCAAGCCGAGCATCCCCTTCTGCTTGGCATTCCACATAGCCATCCTCAGAAACCCCTTCTTGGATTCACCATAATAATCAGTACCCAAAACAATCGTCGTGCAAATCTCCGGGAAAACCAGAATCTGCCGTTCTCCTTCCTGCCACTCGGGCACATACACAATATACTGTTTCGGTTCGCCATCAGGCCTGACGGGAAAGAGTGTCGCCCACGTCATGTAAGCAAGCCGGATCATCTCAGGCCTCTGGATGGAAACAAAAATATTGCAGTTCGGTGAAAATTCGTCATTATTTCCCATCGTTCGATTAACCAAAACCATGGGCGCCCGCTTGACATATTCTTCAAGAACGGCCAATGTTTTGGGGAGATTATTCATGATCTCCGTTTGCTGCGGATTCAATTTCTTCTGACTCACCGCATCACTTCCCACATAGACAGTCACTTTTGCGCTGCGATTTTTTACCGTAGAATGAACTGCTGCATTCCCGTATTTCGTATATGACGCACATTGCTCTGCACTGCGGCGCAATGTCCAATCCCGGGAATGAGTGACATTCTGAGCGCCCTTTAAGTATTCTATAATCCGGTGAACTACCTGAAATTCTTTTGTGGGTAAAGGCGTTGTCGTTGACATGGTAAATCCCCTTATCTAAGGTAATGAGTATTATCCTCAATGTCTCTGAAACAAACACAGCAAATCAAACTTACGTTTTCTTATTATAAAAAAATTAATCCTTTATGCAAACAAAAACGGAGTTGTAAAGTGTTCAATTCACGAAGTGTGAGCGCCTTTAGAAAGTGATTATGCCCTTGTAAATTAAACATGAACAGTATATACTATTGGTATATACGATAGGGAGGTATGACATGAAGATGGCAAAACTTTTTAAAAATGGACGGAGCCAGGCTGTGCGACTGCCAAAGGAATTCAGATTCAAAGGAGATCATGTGTTTATCAAAAAAGAAGGCAATAAGGTGATCCTTATGTCTGAAAAAAAGAGATGGGACACCCTTATTGAGAGCCTTGGAAAATTTTCTGATGATTTTATGAGCGAAAGAACTCAGCCCGAAATGCAGAAGCGTGAGAAAATGTTTCATGAAGATCATGCTTGATACCAATATCTGCATTTACCTCATCAAACGTCAGTCCGAAAAAATTATAGGACAATTAAAAAAACATACCGCAGGTGAGGTAGGCATTTCTTCCATCAGTTTGGCAGAACTTCAATATGGGGTATCCAAAAGTCAGCACAGGAAACAAAACAGAATCGCCCTTGAAGAATTTATCCTGCCTCTCGACATCGCCCCTTTTGATGAAAAGGCTGCGGAAGCTTATGGATTAATCCGCTCACAACTTGAGAAGATCGGCAAGCCTCTTGGCTCTTTGGACACCCTGATCGGTGCGCATGCCGCGTGTCTTGGTGTTACCCTTGTGACAAGCAATATCAGTGAATTTAGGCGTATCAGGAATCTGAAGGTTGTGGACTGGACGGCCTGAAAGGTAAATGATCATGATGCGAAACAACTATAGCATCGTTTTTCAGGAGTCAAATACACGCCATTACCAATAGTCGTGTTTGTTTTAGCTGAAGGAATTTTAAAGAAGCTTGACATCTTCTTCGTTTCTGATTTAATATCGCCTCATGCTGAAAAGGCAATCTCCTGTCATCATCTCATCTAACCCGAAAGGAAAATCATGTATCAAAATTCGATCTTTCCGCTTAGGACTATTGTTGGTAATGCCATTCCGATAGGTAAAAACAGCATACGAAAGGTCTTTGAATCGAAGGAATCCGGGGCGCTCGCTATGCAATATGACTTTAACCTTAAAGCTTCAATCGTTGATACCAAAACTGATCCCCATTACGCGCACTATCTTCCAACTTTCGTAATTAACGGTACGGCTATTTCACCCGGCGAAGGGATGGATACTTTACCGCTTCCCTCGAATCCGCGGCCTTTTGGCAATGATGCACAGGTTATTTCTTTCTTTGCGCTCAGCAAGAAGAAAGCAACAAAAGATGTTTCACGGAAACTTTCGGCACGGTTCACCCTTCAGCTTCCCGATAATTTTTTGGTTGGCGGCATTTGTTTCGGCGGATTCCCTTACCTCTCTTCTCAACTCCAAACGCTTAGCCAGGGCGTGAACTCTGCAAACTTCGGACTCCCCCGTGAGGTTCGGTTAACGTGTGCCGGTGCGAAAACGGCTGATCCCAAGGACACGAGTTTATCTTTCGAGTTTTTAGACTCGGATATCTCCGCTACCAAACAGGAGATCGTTTCCAATTCAGGGTTTCACTTTTTATGTATAGACCCAACCCTGACCAATGTCCTTACAGTCCACTTTTCCGACTACCCAATTATCCTGACGAAGGCTGAATTTGATACCGTTGCAAAAAAACTCAGTGTCACCGAACACTATGGGTTCATCATTCCCTACTTCTCTATTTTTGAATATAAAGAAAAGACCCGATACAGACCCATTGTTTCAACTGGACTCCTGGGTACGACGACTAACAACAGCATTGAGAAACATCCTTTTGCCAATTCCATCGACTACAAGCACGTCATTCCCCGATCAGGAAAGACCAATTACTTTGATTTCACTGCTGCCAGCATATTCGGCCAGCAAAGAACGTACACAATCAGAAATGAGGTATATGATGGGAAAAAGCCAAAAGGAAAGGTTAAAGAAGAATTCAAAGAGTGTTTTATCTCTCTCAAGGTAAAGCCTGAAAAGAATCTAGTTCTGTATATCGAACAGGGGGAAGAATACGAACGGTGCATAGCGGGACTGAAGATCTTCCTGCCATTTATTCCCGAAGTCGCATTGAAAGAAGATGTTGAGCAGATAAGTGCGGGAATAAAAGAATTTTATCCAGATAGTCCCGATATTGCCACGTTGATTGAAAATGCTCCACGTGAAGACCTGGAAAAAGCTCTCAGACGATTTCTGAAGATTCCGAAAGATATAGACTTCTGCGAAAAGATAGGTATTAGAGTCTATGAGATAGATCCTCCGGAAGGTGTTTCGCCTTTGGAAGTTCCGCTCGAAAGCAAATATGCCACACTACTGGCAGAGAAAGAGATTGACCAGCTCCCGGAAATCTCGCTCGCGCTTTTCCTGGAAGGAGTGAAATTTGTCAGACCTTCAAATTCAAGATTTTTCGCTATTGAACTGACTAACCTTGACGACAAACCGGGGCAGTTTGTCGTCAAAGGCATGAAGCTTGTTCAGTCAGCGCATGTCTCCGTGCATCCTCGTGCTGCAAGAAGTCAGCAGGTCAGGACCCTCAATTTCCGGATAATCGGCCCCAATCTGGCTGAAGACTATGCCTTGCTGGGAAATGAGGGTTTCAATTTCAGTATCGAACGATTTGTTGCAGGTGAAAGAAAGAGTGTTCTTTTCCGGGCCAACAGCCTGATGGATTTGCTTCATACAGGCGCAGCGAAAATTTTCAGTAATGCGCGACGAAGGGCCATAGAGTTTGAGAAATCTGAAATATATCCTGCTTTCGAAAATGATTCTTTCAAGTATCTGGTTCCCGGAGAATTTGATGTAGATATCGGAGTCAAATTTAAACCGAATTACGAGAAACGGTATTCTGAATCGAGGCTCGAAGGCTGGCGCAGGAGCGAGACCGGACACGATGTGGAAGGTAAAGCTGACTGGAAAGGAATAAAGAAGCCTGGTGAATTTGAAAACTTCGGAAATCAGGAACTCAGAACTCATACAAAGCATATTTATCCGAGGCTGAGGGATGATGCCGGTAATCGAACCCCGTTTTCTTTTATGAGGGGTTGGTTTAATGGCTTAAAGGGTGAACTTATAACCAGCGGAATTAGTGATAATGAAGATCTAATACCAAACCCTGGGGCAAGTCCCCTTACAGCTGGCTTTGAAGATATTTGGCTAGGGTTAGTCGTCCCTCCGATAATGGGCTTGAAGCAATTATCATCTTCTCCGTATGGATTAATTCAATTTTCCAAACTAAATAAATTTCTCAAGAACCCTAATCCAGAAGATCTCCTCGACCTTATCGCCAATCACGCAAACCCTCATGCGCTTCCTCTCGTAGGAGGAATAAGCGGCAGTGTTAATTATAACGCAGGAGTCTCCTTAGTTTTCGCTAGTCTTGGATTCGGTGCCTCATTGGGAGTTAACTGGTTTCCGATGCTGTGCCACCAAGCAACTTTCGGCGACCAAGGTTTAATTACCAAACAGGCTAGCAAATCAGGTTATTCTTATTCACAATTCTTGAATAACAGCTATGACGAAGGAAAGGGTTACACGGAAATAGAAGGCGGTGAAATGAAACGGGTGATTACGCGGAAAGAGGTTCCTAATACCGACCGCCAGCGTGTCAAAGGCGCGGAAGTGATGTGGCAGGGTGAACTCTCAGACATTATTACCGGATCGATCCCACTGAATTTCACGCTACCCGCCACAGCCGGAAAAATGCATTTTCGTACATCAGACGATTCTCTGCGCGTGCGTTTCGGCAGCGGGGTCGGCAAGTCAATATCCGTAGACTTCTGGTTCGATTTAACCGAGGAGGTTGTCCGAGATGATAATTGATAAAATACAACTCGCCGGGTTCGATGCCTATTTCCAGGATCCGAATAACCCCGGACAAATAAACCTCGCCGGACAAGTTACTTCACGGACAAAGCCGCTCGGGAAAGGCAAGCAGTTGGAAATTTCCGCCATAGAATTGTTAATTGAATCCAACAGCGATTTAACCGATTTGTTCAATTTTCAACCGAACCCGTTGTTCTCAATTACCGTGATGAAGGAAATGTTTCCCGCCATGTTTGCCGACCCTTTCAGGCACAGGGTTCACAGCATTAGCGGCTTTGAAGATTTTAAACGGGGAACACTGAAAAATGCCAAAGCCATGAACATTGATGGAATACCGACCATCGTTTCCATTGGCACAGGAGAGTGCAAGTGGACATCTCCTTTATATCCCATGCCGGAACCAGTATCAATCAATCATGCCTCCTGGGAGCTTGCGGCTTCCAGAAAGACACCGCCGGAGAATTTCAAATACAGCTTAAAACTCCTTAAGTTTGACTCAAACCATAATCTGATTCAAACGGTCCATCTCACTCACCCGAATAACCCGTCTCAGCCGGGCAATCTCGACCCTACCAAACCGCGCAAGGCGGAAAACTTCGATTTAAAAGATGTTGGCTTCTATCAGATAGAATTCACCGCAGACGTAAAGAAGGATACCTCCATTTATGAAAAGCACACTACTCTTATCGGGAAATCAATAGGCACACCCCTGCTCAGGGCCGTAAATTTGCTTGAGCCGGTCGAATCTGCCTATAACATCCATTCACTGCAGGAGCTCCTGAGCCTCTCTGCCGAATATCACCTGTTTGAATTTCAAGGCCAGCCGATAAAGAAGATGCTCGTGACGCTGGATCTATCAGCAACATTGGTCCACAGCGAATATGAAACCATTACCAACAATAATCCAAACGACCCGAAGAGTTTTTATGAGTTCATAGAGATCGTGGTTAACACCGACCAGTTTACAAACTTCGAAGCGAGATTGGTTGGTGAGATTTTGACAAAATCGGAATGGAAATAACACTATGGATGGAATCACAATTCCATATGATGTTTTTAGGGTAGACAATCCTGACTCGAGAATCAATAACAGTGAGTTCTGTGCTTATCAATTGCCGGATGGAGAAGTCGGAATCCTGACAAAAAACTTTGGACAATCGTATATTTCTTTCGAGTCGAAAGAAAAAGCCGATATTTTTCTTAGAGAAATAAAAGATCAAGCGGGCGGAGAATTAGTCGAACTCAATCCGCAAGAATATCCTGTGAATCTTACCTCATTTGTAAGTTTTGAAGATCGAAGAGTTGAAGTCTCCAAGCCGCAGGATAGGGTCAAAAAGGAGGAAACGTCCGACACACAGATTCAACATAGCAAGAGCATAGAACAGGATTCAATAAGATCGAAAGACCGTGCCATTACAAAAGATTCAAACAACAACCGTCCCGGGCAATTTCAGGACGATTTGTCTGGTGCACAATCACAGCAGAGCAATAATGAATTTGACGGTCCAGTCCCGTTCGAGCCTCCAACCATCAGCACTCTTCCCAGCGAATTGCGCTACAAGATATTGTCGAAGTCCGATCTCGAAGAAATCCGTAACGCCGAGATGCTATCTCCAGAGCGCAGTTGGCGCAAACAAATTAGTCGAGCTCTGCAAGGATCCAAGGATCCAGATGACGAAGAGGCTTTCGTGGACGCACTCTCCTTGGCCCCCGGGTTGGGGGAAATTTTAGACATCGCACAAATCCCGATACTCGCAATAAAAGATCCTTCAAGGATTACTGCTGGAAGGGTTGCCATGGCTCTTTTACCGTTTGGCATGGGTCATGTTCGTATCGTACGGGGAGCCCTAAGAAAAACTAAACGGAATCGGACAGGAAAGAAAACATCTCCCAAAGCAGCCAGGAAAAGAAGACTCAAAAAACAATTAAAAGAACTGGAGAATAGTACGGCTTATAAGACGTTGAAAAAACGGACTGACATCCAAGTTCATCCGATCAAAAAAAGCAGAGGCTCGTGGTTCCAAAAATGGTTGACCGGTAAAGATTTCGAATATGTTGTTAAACTAAAAAAACCATTTGTTCAGATTGATGGTAAGATTATCGACTCGGTTCAGATTGATGACTTGATGCTTGCAGCAAATAAAAAGATCACAATAATTGAGGCCAAGTTCATGGGGAAATATACTGAGATCCCAGAGTCAGGACATTTTGTGTTCTCTGATAAGAAAGTAGGTCATCTAAGGAGGCTTTTTCAGTATTACACCGAAAACAAAGACGTTGTATCGCATATTGAAATTACAGCAAGCCGCAACGAAGCTGCCCAAATTTACGTGGAAATAATCGCCAGAACCCCGGAACTTCAAGACTATATTGGAACAGTTATCAAATTTGGTCTGCCATGATTGTAAAGGCGTAAAAAGGAAGATTGTTTCAATTCCTTATAGGTTCAATGAAAGGAAGATTAGTAAACCTGAGAGGATATGCAATCCTAGCGTTTCAATTCCTTATAGGTTCAATGAAAGGGCGTTCATAGAGTCATTGTCTCTTGCGGAGGTCAGTTTCAATTCCTTATAGGTTCAATGAAAGGCACTACATATAGCATAGAGAGTTGCCGGGTCCGTGTTTCAATTCCTTATAGGTTCAATGAAAGCTCTCCTTTCTCCCGCGTCTTTCCACCCTCAAGGGTTTCAATTCCTTATAGGTTCAATGAAAGCAGACTTCCGCCCACCGTTCAAATGGGTAGCGGATCAGTTTCAATTCCTTATAGGTTCAATGAAAGCCTGGGAGTTTGTTTCAAAAATCCTCGCCGGAGAACGTTTCAATTCCTTATAGGTTCAATGAAAGTAGAGGTAGACGTAATCTGTAGATTCGACAAAGGCTCGTTTCAATTCCTTATAGGTTCAATGAAAGGCGCACAGAGTTACATATATTGTTGTGACTCCTGCGTTTCAATTCCTTATAGGTTCAATGAAAGCAGCGATATGTCAGAGCTGGTTGCCTGAGAATCCCCGTTTCAATTCCTTATAGGTTCAATGAAAGGCATTTTTTTTGCGTGCAGAAGCCATTCCTCTTTCGTGTTTCAATTCCTTATAGGTTCAATGAAAGGAAGCATAAGATACATCTAGTCGGCCCCTTAATCTGTTTCAATTCCTTATAGGTTCAATGAAAGCCTTGTTATTAAGACGATGGATTATTAGATCTAGTCGTTTCAATTCCTTATAGGTTCAATGAAAGATAATGATTTTGCGTGGGCATCCGGGCAACTGAGCGGTTTCAATTCCTTATAGGTTCAATGAAAGGGGATAGGGGGTTTTGCACTCGCCGCGAGTATGGTGTTTCAATTCCTTATAGGTTCAATGAAAGTTATACCGTTATCATCACTATCATATCATCAGATAGTTTCAATTCCTTATAGGTTCAATGAAAGACGCCCTAAAAACAAGTTTTTGTAGTAGTCTGCCAAGTTTCAATTCCTTATAGGTTCAATGAAAGGGTGGTGGTTCGTATTCTACGAATTTCGTAAATAAGTTTCAATTCCTTATAGGTTCAATGAAAGATTGTGCGACAGATTCCTGAAGACCCTCTTTCACTGGTTTCAATTCCTTATAGGTTCAATGAAAGTGCCTCAGTCGCCGCCTGATTCAAGTTCCAAAACTGTTTCAATTCCTTATAGGTTCAATGAAAGATAGCATTGCCGTGCGTGAGGATCCCAATATCGCTAGTTTCAATTCCTTATAGGTTCAATGAAAGCAAAGCATAGCGGTGGCTATATCCCACGATTTCATGTGTTTCAATTCCTTATAGGTTCAATGAAAGTGGGTTCTAAGAGTGAATCGAGTGGTGGTGCTATTGTCGTTTCAATTCCTTATAGGTTCAATGAAAGCGTGGCATCTTCAAAATATCCATGCGCCTTTTTATAGTTTCAATTCCTTATAGGTTCAATGAAAGCGTCTTCCCAATCACGGACCCATGAACGGGCAACCTGTTTCAATTCCTTATAGGTTCAATGAAAGGTTGATAAAAAGAAGACGCCGGTGCAGATGTTCACCGGTTTCAATTCCTTATAGGTTCAATGAAAGGGGCAAAAAGATACGGCAATGCACTAATCTCAGCGTTTCAATTCCTTATAGGTTCAATGAAAGTTTAACAAGCAGCTTATGACTATGTCCCATTGCCGTTTCAATTCCTTATAGGTTCAATGAAAGCAGTATCATAAGTAGTCGTATTTGCAATACCGGTAACCGTTTCAATTCCTTATAGGTTCAATGAAAGTAAGTTGCAGATCTGTTGCGCCTCTTACCTGTTTAAGTTTCAATTCCTTATAGGTTCAATGAAAGAAAACTTGCTTCACCGGAAGCATAATCACCATCCCATGTTTCAATTCCTTATAGGTTCAATGAAAGCACTTCTAACGGCAATAACTGTCGTGCTAACAGCAAGGTTTCAATTCCTTATAGGTTCAATGAAAGCAGTATGGTTTTAAAATCGTTGCTGGTGTTCTCTAGTTTCAATTCCTTATAGGTTCAATGAAAGGCTGTTTTTTTTTGTGCGGTGGGTCTCTCAATTTGTTGTTTCAATTCCTTATAGGTTCAATGAAAGGGCTTGTCGTTGTGAGCTTGACCGCCGTATTCGTGCGTTTCAATTCCTTATAGGTTCAATGAAAGGTTGACAGCTTTATTCCCGGTGTTACCACACTTCTAAGTTTCAATTCCTTATAGGTTCAATGAAAGGAACCCTCAAACTATTCTTAAATATCTCACTTCTAAGTTTCAATTCCTTATAGGTTCAATGAAAGACCACCTGCATCTCCGGAGAGGTCTGGCAGAGCTTCGTTTCAATTCCTTATAGGTTCAATGAAAGAGCATCGGCATGGCTGCGTATGCAGAAGCCATCCACGTTTCAATTCCTTATAGGTTCAATGAAAGCTCCCTCCTCTTAGGTATCTTACTATGTAATCGAACGTTTCAATTCCTTATAGGTTCAATGAAAGATGTTCAGTCTACGCTACGCAAATGGTATGAAAGGTTTCAATTCCTTATAGGTTCAATGAAAGAACAATCTTTGCCTCTCTTCATAATTTTTGCGATCCTGTTTCAATTCCTTATAGGTTCAATGAAAGAAGGTGTCCACAAAGACGTAATCAGAAAAATTAAGTTTCAATTCCTTATAGGTTCAATGAAAGGATAAAGATTCAGATATAAAACGTGAAGATATGTGTTTCAATTCCTTATAGGTTCAATGAAAGCAAAAAGCTAATCTATCCTACATTCTCCAACCGCCGTTTCAATTCCTTATAGGTTCAATGAAAGCCAGCCTTCACCCCTTCCAGGATTTCTAGCATTTTCCGTTTCAATTCCTTATAGGTTCAATGAAAGTGATTTTAAAAAGAGTTAATGACATACGTTACACGTTTCAATTCCTTATAGGTTCAATGAAAGCTACAAAGACGGATTTGCTTGGCTACATGGATGCACAGTTTCAATTCCTTATAGGTTCAATGAAAGGCGACCTATAATAACACGTATGGCCGATAATCGTGTGTTTCAATTCCTTATAGGTTCAATGAAAGGGGGATGCCCGGAAATCCCCCCACAAAAAAACAGGGTTTCAATTCCTTATAGGTTCAATGAAAGTTGACCTTCACGAAAAACTCAATAGGAAGGCCAATAGTTTCAATTCCTTATAGGCTCAATGAAAGCGTTTAGAGGCTGCTAAGATGATTATAGACCGAGGTTTCAATTCCTTATAGGTTCAATGAAAGTTGATGTCTGCATAATCTTACCCATAGCATCACGTGGTTTCAATTCCTTATAGGTTCAATGAAAGTTCACAAGTGGGCAGTAAATGGGCAAGGGTTACACGTTTCAATTCCTTATAGGTTCAATGAAAGTGTACGGCAGACGGAAGCCTTGCCGTTGTGCAAAGGTTTCAATTCCTTATAGGTTCAATGAAAGCTACGTGCATCGCCTTTTCATCCATGCGCATCGGCCGTTTCAATTCCTTATAGGTTCAATGAAAGGACTTCATAAGGTAGAAATATATCTGGCATCGATGTTTCAATTCCTTATAGGTTCAATGAAAGTACGCAGTGTTGCGGTGAAGGAAGGATTATCGAAGTTTCAATTCCTTATAGGTTCAATGAAAGTGACAATGTGAGCGCAACAGGTATGCCGATCGTGTGTTTCAATTCCTTATAGGTTCAATGAAAGGAGTTGGAGATCCCGCATAATTGAACCTGATCGCACGTTTCAATTCCTTATAGGTTCAATGAAAGGTGGAGCGTGTCACCGATATTAGTAAATTCACGCCGTTTCAATTCCTTATAGGTTCAATGAAAGTGCAAATGGTTGAGTCCACGTAGAACCCTTGTCGGGTTTCAATTCCTTATAGGTTCAATGAAAGGACAACGTCAACCGGCCTGCACAGAATCACGCATAAGTTTCAATTCCTTATAGGTTCAATGAAAGTGACCCTATCTCCCCGCTATCAATCTGCTTTGCGAGTTTCAATTCCTTATAGGTTCAATGAAAGTGCACCACAAGCAACGTCTCTCCTGCCTGACACAAGGTTTCAATTCCTTATAGGTTCAATGAAAGGGAGAGGATGTGGAGTGGGATATTATGGGGTATCGTTTCAATTCCTTATAGGTTCAATGAAAGAAGACGTCTCATGCGGTAATAGAGAAGTATCTCAGGAGTTTCAATTCCTTATAGGTTCAATGAAAGGTTTTTTGAAACAAAAGAGTTTGTGCTTCTTGTGATGTTTCAATTCCTTATAGGTTCAATGAAAGATACCACGAAGCTTGCCAATACGAGTTATTACGTCGTTTCAATTCCTTATAGGTTCAATGAAAGTACTATGTTTCGTTCTTGGAGTCCTTCGACGTCTGTTGTTTCAATTCCTTATAGGTTCAATGAAAGCAGTTTTCTGCTATTAGTAGTTTGCGTAATCCTGTGTTTCAATTCCTTATAGGTTCAATGAAAGGAAGGCACTCCACATCCATATGGAATGCCCAGCAGGGTTTCAATTCCTTATAGGTTCAATGAAAGGACGTAACGCTTGACACAGCGAGTGTGTTGGCTTGTTTCAATTCCTTATAGGTTCAATGAAAGTATGAAGGAAGACATTAAGAAAGCGATATGGTATTGTTTCAATTCCTTATAGGTTCAATGAAAGTTTCGCTTTGTATCTTTGGCGGTTGTGAGGAAAAGGTTTCAATTCCTTATAGGTTCAATGAAAGTATTTTGTTATTGAAAGAGATGGTTACTACAAAGGAGTTTCAATTCCTTATAGGTTCAATGAAAGATTCGCCAGGGAAGCGACTTTGAATTTCTTTACGTGTTTCAATTCCTTATAGGTTCAATGAAAGCTGTAGTATTTAATTTGGCATCATGTAGGTTCGTTGAGTTTCAATTCCTTATAGGTTCAATGAAAGTCGAACTCGCATCGGGGCAAACCAGCCTGGCCGATTCAGTTTCAATTCCTTATAGGTTCAATGAAAGCAAAACCAAACGCCGAGCCTATCCCACGCATGGCCGTTTCAATTCCTTATAGGTTCAATGAAAGGACAATACGGAATCGGATTTTTGATTTCTTCAAAGAGGTTTCAATTCCTTATAGGTTCAATGAAAGGTAGGTATGAGAAAGATTTATAATAGCCTGAAAGAGTTTCAATTCCTTATAGGTTCAATGAAAGTACGCTGTAGAGGTTGATGTCGTGTGCAGATTCAACAGTTTCAATTCCTTATAGGTTCAATGAAAGACGTCTTGACGGCGAACTGGAAACCCGATAGATCATGTTTCAATTCCTTATAGGTTCAATGAAAGAAGATAGGAATCAATGTCATATTTGCGCTGTCCTGGTTTCAATTCCTTATAGGTTCAATGAAAGGGTGATGCCGTTTTTCATCTGATTATTGACCGACGGTTTCAATTCCTTATAGGTTCAATGAAAGGTGTACGATGTCTGCGACACCGGGTGCGTCCAGGTAAGTTTCAATTCCTTATAGGTTCAATGAAAGTTCGCAGATTTGCCTGCCGGAGGTGGCACGATCTAGTTTCAATTCCTTATAGGTTCAATGAAAGCTATCATAGACGTAAGAGTCTTAGCTATGACGGTGGTTTCAATTCCTTATAGGTTCAATGAAAGGAGGTTGCAGAGCGCAACGCAGCCATGCTATTCTCTAGTTTCAATTCCTTATAGGTTCAATGAAAGCTTAGTAAACACAAAAGAGATGGCGGAATCACTAGTTTCAATTCCTTATAGGTTCAATGAAAGGGCATTAGCGCTACCGCGGCACTCGAAGATACGCGTTTCAATTCCTTATAGGTTCAATGAAAGTACGGCCGATCGGGTAGTAGTCGATGATGAATTTGCGTTTCAATTCCTTATAGGTTCAATGAAAGTCTAATCTTTTGTATAATCCAACCACCAGTAACGCCGGTTTCAATTCCTTATAGGTTCAATGAAAGTAGGCATGGACACGCTGGTATTATACTCCGATATGCGTTTCAATTCCTTATAGGTTCAATGAAAGATTCGACAAACTTAAACATTCACTAAGCGGGGAATGCGTTTCAATTCCTTATAGGTTCAATGAAAGCTTTTGCCAGTACGTCTGCCAGATCCGAGGATTCCGCGTTTCAATTCCTTATAGGTTCAATGAAAGCAGCAAACCTATCTAGTGTCGCAGCATCCAATTGATTGGTTTCAATTCCTTATAGGTTCAATGAAAGTCCGTCTTTGTCGTCTGATTCCCGACCGCGATAAGAGTTTCAATTCCTTATAGGTTCAATGAAAGCAGGCTGCAACTGGCTGCCTGTCGCTTTTTTTTTGGTTTCAATTCCTTATAGGTTCAATGAAAGATTATTCTGCTTATGGTGTTAATTTGTCTACTGGAGTTTCAATTCCTTATAGGTTCAATGAAAGCACCCTGGACGATTGCCGGGGGCTGCAGAATACGGAAGTTTCAATTCCTTATAGGTTCAATGAAAGGAAGCTAACGGATGATTTAGGTATCCCATAAAATTGTTTCAATTCCTTATAGGTTCAATGAAAGGCGTCCAGGTAAAGGAATCGGCCCCGCATTTTACCGGTTTCAATTCCTTATAGGTTCAATGAAAGCGTCATGAAAGATTGCCAGACCTTTATCCACATCAGTTTCAATTCCTTATAGGTTCAATGAAAGTAGTGTGTCTGATAGTCATTTCAAGCCGGTTGTGGATGTTTCAATTCCTTATAGGTTCAATGAAAGCATCCGCGCGTGATGCGGTGCTTAGGATGCATACGTGTTTCAATTCCTTATAGGTTCAATGAAAGGATATGTATGCGGAAAAGGTGTAGGTGTTGGTGTGTTTCAATTCCTTATAGGTTCAATGAAAGCTTTTATGCCACCGCTTTGCGTTTGTGTTAATTGCCTGTTTCAATTCCTTATAGGTTCAATGAAAGGTTGGCGGCGCAATTAAGGGGAAGAGGATAGACGTAGTTTCAATTCCTTATAGGTTCAATGAAAGTAACTCTAAGAATTAAAACATTATTTCCATCTTTCGGTTTCAATTCCTTATAGGTTCAATGAAAGCACGGAGATCGTCGAGAAGTACAAGAATCAATTGTGTTTCAATTCCTTATAGGTTCAATGAAAGATGCTTATGATGTTTTTGATGTGTTGCTTTTTGAGAGTTTCAATTCCTTATAGGTTCAATGAAAGCAACGGGCGCAGAGGTAGACGCAGGAGAAACGACAATGTTTCAATTCCTTATAGGTTCAATGAAAGTTGCCTTGATTCTTTCGTGTGAGCTAATACCTCCCGAGTTTCAATTCCTTATAGGTTCAATGAAAGAAGCACTCCGGGGTTAAATAAGGTTGTCATGTCCGAGTTTCAATTCCTTATAGGTTCAATGAAAGTAACGTGGATGGCAATCTGGCGGAATGGGGGGTACGTTTCAATTCCTTATAGGTTCAATGAAAGTAAAGCCTATTTTAATATTTTAATGCAAAAGTATGACGTTTCAATTCCTTATAGGTTCAATGAAAGTATGAGGCCCTCTGGCCTTCTGTCCACTCATTACTGTTTCAATTCCTTATAGGTTCAATGAAAGCCAAGAGGGGGATAGACCGGAGGCAGAGATTGGTTGGTTTCAATTCCTTATAGGTTCAATGAAAGCTGAGCAGGCAAAAAAAACACCACATGCAGTAGTAGGTTTCAATTCCTTATAGGTTCAATGAAAGTGAATTTCTTTGTGTTGGTGGTGAAGCCTGAATCCTGTTTCAATTCCTTATAGGTTCAATGAAAGGCTGGATATTGACACAATCGCCCACAGTGCAGGCAAGTTTCAATTCCTTATAGGTTCAATGAAAGCCGTTTTCTGGACATAAGAAAGACAAGGGTTTGGGGACTTTTTTGAGGTTAAATATGGCCCCTTTTTTCGTCGCCCCGTAATTATGTAAAAAAACCGACTGGTTGACATAGCATACTTAAAGTGCCTTGTAACAATAATATAATCATTCTTTAAACAGGTCAAGAAATTTCGTCACAATGCACAAATAGCCGTTTGCCTGGTGGTCGACAGATTTCGTTCCCTAATCCGTAATTAAAGTACATTATCCACCGGCCTCTTGTCAGCGCCAACAACCTCTTTATCCAGCCATTTTTCATTTCTCGATTTAAATACAATGAGCGAATCCGCTTCCTCCTCATTCATGATTTTCTTTGCCTTGATCTTCAACTCTTCCAGTCTCGCCTCGGTAATTTCCCCTTCAAATACCGAATTCTGGATATGGTGGAGGTATCCCCGGCAAAGCTTTAGCATCTTTCCGCATCTTTTTTGATCGACATCGTAGACAACAATTACGTACATGGCACATCCTTTGGTTCAATCTGATCAAGCTGTGTGAAACCGTTCAAGAGGTGCAAACAGTTTAAACAGTTTAAACAGTTCAAACAGTTCAAACGGCTTACACGGCTTAAACGGTTCAAACAGTTCAAACTGTTTGAACGGTTTAAA
>JAJTXE010000002.1:905174-918221 GCA_021463795.1 Candidatus Brocadia sp.
TTAGTTTTTTGAAAAAGTAGGGGCGAAGCATTTGCCCGCTTGGGTATGGACATGTTTGTGCCAATTACAGCAAATGCTTCGCCCCTACACGGTATGGTAAACATCGCTATTATAGGGATTTTCAAAAAACTATATTGTTACGTTTTTTTAAGTTCCCGTGATAATCACTATTAAATAATTGTCTAGAAAAAAGAAGCATCGCTTCCGGCTTCATCGTCAGGGCACGGGCAATAGCTATCCGCTGCTGCTCCCCACCTCAAAGTTGTCCGGGATATTTTTGAGGATTTTCCTCTTGCTCCCTATGACACGCCAATTCATTGGTACCATAGAGTTTTTGATCATCAACAGCGATACAACCTCTCTGAAATATTTCCAATCCGTTCATACATCGTAAAATGGTGCTCTTGCCACTGCCAGAATGTCCAATTAAAGCAATAACACTTTCATTTTCCATTGCAAGATGGAGTCTTTTGAAGAGGGGTTGATGATCATATGCCTTGAAAAGGTTACAAATTTTTATCATGCGTTCTTAATCTTTTCTCCAGTTTTCTGGCATAGAGAGTAAGGGGGTAGCTCATCCCAAAATAGAGGAGCGCCGTGATAATGCCCAATTTGAAAAAATCCATTGAGGTAGACGCTAATATACCATAACTCTTCGTGAGTTCTGTTATGGCAATAACTGAGACGAGAGACGAATCTTTAAACAGAGCAAGAAAATCTTTGGTCGTGGACGGTACGGTAATGCGCAATGCCTGAGGCAGAATGATTTGTCTTAAGATCAGGCACCTTGACATACCGAGTGATAATGCAGCCTCGGTTTGCCCCTTGGGAAGGGCCAGTATACCGGCACGATAAATCTCCGCCTCATAAGCGGCATAGTTCATTCCTAACCCAAGAATGGCCGCGGCAAAAGCGCTCAGGGAGATACCAATATCTGGTAAACCATAGTACAAAATGTATAACTGGATAAGAAGCGGCGTCCCACGATAAATCTCGATGTATACCGCAGAAATCTTTTGCAACCCCCCCCTCCCGTAGCATCTCATAATCGCCAGAATAAGCCCCAATACTACGGCCAGCATCATGGACAAAAGGGAAATACTTATGGTGACCAGGGCGCCTTTCACCAAGGTGGACAGAAATTTCGCTGCCGCAAGGGGCGCCTTTTCAGAAGCAGACGGCGGACTTTCAGTGTATTTTTGCAAAAGTCTCTCATGCAAAAAAAGCTTTTCCTGAGAACTGTTCCACAACCCCCAACGGCTGTAAATCTTTTTCAATTCCCCGGTTCTCAAAAGTTTTTCGATGACCTTATTTAACTCTTCCGCCAGAGCAATATCTTCCTTCCGCAGAGCAATCCCGTAATATCCTTCACCCACAGGGGATCCAACCATACGCAACTGCGGGTTAGGCATGGCATAGTAAGCAGCGATGGGCAAATCCACGAGAACGGCATCAATGCGGTTTAAAGAAAGATCCTTGAAAGGTTCCACTTGTCCGCTGTAGACACTAATGGCAACATCCCCCATCTCTTCCAGAAGACGCTTTGCCTCCGTATTGTACAAGGTGCCAACCTTTTTGCCGTGAAGGTCTTCCAGATGATTAATACGATTATCTGATGCCCGGACGACGATCTGCTCAGTATATACGTAGTATGGACGGGTAAACAATACGGATTGTTCTCTCTCCGGCGTGATTTCGATACCGTTTAGTGCACTATCAAAATCGCCACGCTGAAGTGAAAGCAGGAGGCTGTCCCATGCATTCTGGAAATAATGAACCTTAACCCCCAATTCCCTGGCAATGGCTTCAGCCAGTTCCACCTCAAAACCAATAAGTTTTGTTGGGCGTGCAGAGTCACGAAACACATACGGGGCGCCCCCTTCTGCATCAAATCCCCAAGTTATTATTCCAGAATTCTTTATCTTTCCAAGGGTATCCTGATATGCGGATGCACTCGTTGGGAAAAAACAGACTGCACAAAACCAAATTAATAATACGAAAATACTCCGTATGATAAAAGACTGCTGATATTGCATAACCACAAATATAAGCCATTCATGAAATCTTCTCAAGATAAATCCTTGACAATACGAATGAATTTTCGTTATACTGTGCAACATGAAACCCCATGAAACCCGCGATCCTTAAAAGGACAGGCATTTTTAAGGCAGACAATCTTCATGTAAATATTTCTTGCGGAAATAGTTGCCTTCCTTATCTATAATCTTCAACCCGTTACAAAGGTCAAAATAATTCCAAACTACCTATTGCATTCTCTAGAAAATTTGGTAATCTTCCCAAAACGCTGAGGATGATTACCCGAATCGCAGGGGTCTAAGAAGGAAAAGTAATCCAGTCGGACTCTGTTGTGTTTTTTTAATAGTTCACCCGAAACTACCCTTCTTTTTCGTGGATGAGATACTGAACTATTACCAACCATTTTAGGACCAAAAAGGAGGTCGAGATGAATATTTTTGTAGGTAATTTGTCACACGATGTAACAGAAGATGACTTGCAGCAGGCATTTGAAGCTTTCGGACAGGTAAAATCAGTCAAGGTCATAAAGGACCTGTTCAGCGGCGCATCAAAAGGATTCGGATTCGTTGAGATGCAGGCTAAGGCTGAAGCCCAATCCGCAATCTCTGGCTTAAACGGTAAACAGTTAAAGGGACGGGCACTGAATGTCAATGAGGCCCGCCCTCGCCCGGAAGGAGGCAGAGGTGGAGGAAGATCGGGCGGCGGAAGGCCGGGAGGAGGAGGTGGTGGACGGCGTTTCTAGGAAAACCCTCACCAGGTTTATGGCATCAGAGGAGAACTCCGCCAGAGAACGTGAAAAAAGAAAATCCTGGGTTTTCTGAAACCATCTCTGGTGGTCTTCTCTTACAAACACAACATGTCGAAATGATGATTGCTGGCATTTTATCTTTCGTCTGGTCTTACACTAAAAGTCTCTTTACTAAATACCATGGCCAATAGCTGGTCACAAATGATTAGCACTACAATTTATGCCGGTATTAACATTCATGAGTACTTGAAAAATACGATAAGGAGTATATGAAAAAATTAGAAAAATTCAGGACCCTGGGATTATCAGAAAATACCTTACAGGCATTGGAAAAAAAAGGGTTTGAAGAACCTACCCCGATTCAGCAAAAGACGATTCCCATTCTTCTCAGGGGAGAGGTAGACATTATTGGGCAGGCTCAAACGGGAACAGGAAAAACGGCTGCATTTGGACTCCCCATTCTCGAAAGGATACCGGAAAAATCAAAGACCGTTCAGACACTGATTCTTGTCCCTACGAGAGAACTGGCTATCCAGGTATCAGAAGAATTAAACTCATTTAAGGGAGACAAAATTCTGCAGATCGTGCCTATCTACGGAGGGCAGTCGATGGAAGAACAACTGCGAAGATTGAGAAAAGGGATCGACGTTGTGGTAGGTACCCCCGGCAGAATACTGGATCATCTCAGGAGAAAAAGTTTACGACTGGGAAATATATCCTATCTGGTCCTTGACGAAGCTGATGAGATGTTAAATATGGGATTTATTGATGATGTGGAAGAAATCATAAAAAATACCAACGCAGAGAAGAGGATGCTGCTCTTTTCAGCAACCATGCCGGCAAAAATCATCAATATCGCGGAAAAATATATGCGAAACTACGAGATGATTGGGGTAAAAAAAGAACAGCTTACCACAAACCTGACGGATCAGATCTATTTTGAAGTCGCTTCTGCGGATAAATTTGATGCGCTCTGCAGGATCATCGATATAGAGCATGAATTCTATGGCCTTATATTTTGCAGGACGAAGATTGATGTAGACAACCTCTCAAATAAACTTATAGAAAGAGGGTATGATGCAGAAGCGTTGCATGGTGATATATCTCAAAATCAGCGGGAAATCATACTAAACAAGTTCAGAAAACAGCGGATTAATATCCTGGTTGCTACAGACGTTGCTGCCAGAGGAATTGATATTCAAAACTTAACGCATGTCATTAATTATTCCCTGCCTCAGGACCCGGAATCGTACATTCACAGGATAGGAAGAACAGGCCGTGCCGGAAAGGAAGGAACAGCCATAACTTTTGTTACGCGCGATGAATACAGAAGACTTATCATGATAAAAAAAATCGCAAAAACTGACATCAGGAAAGAAAAACTGCCGAGGATTGAAGATGTCATACACCAAAAAAAATCCAGGATAAAAGCTGAAATTTTTCAGATTATTACCTCGGAAGACATGAACGGATACGTGGAACTTGCACAAGAAATGCTGAAGGAAAACGATGCAGCAAAGGTCCTGGCAGCCCTTTTAAAGCATACTTTTCAGGACGAGCTGGATGAAAGCAATTACAATGAAATCAGGGATGTTTCAATTGACAGGAAAGGGACAACGCGGCTCTTTGTGGCATTAGGAAAAATTGATGGGATGACGCCTAAAAAATTAGTAACGTTTTTCAAGCAACAAGCCAAAGTCCACAGTGAAAAAATAAGAGATATTCAGATATTTGATAAATTTTCTTTTGTAACTGTCCCTTTTGAAGAAGCGGAGATTATGTTGAATATTTTTAAGAAGAACATGGGAGGGAAAAGACCGATCGTTGAAAGGGCTAAAAAATAACCCCCCCATTTTCACGGAGAAACTTCTTTCTTCTTTTGTTTTGATTTCAATGTATTGTAGATAGCAAATTCAGCCTCCGCTTCAACGTGCATGCCCTTTTTCCGGTACAGCAAACCTAAATTCTTATGGGCATCCACATCAGCCGCATTAATATCCAATGCATTTTTATAGGCATTAATTGCCTCGTCCTGCTTGCCAATCTCCTGGTATACGAGACCCAGATTGTAATAGGCATTTACCATGCCCGGATCGATTTCAACCGCCTTTTCCCAGTAAGGAATGGCAGTGGTGCGCATATTTTTCCTGGCATAAGCATTCCCTAGTTTATACTGTATCTCCGCTTGGTCAGGGTAGGTTTCGACGATCTTTTCCCAGGTATGTATGGCCTTGTCTGTTGAACCCTGCAGATCATAGGCATCCGCAAGACTACTCATGGCATCGTAGTCTGATGGGTTGATCTCCAGAACTTTGTTCCACATGGAAATGGCCTTGTCCAGCTTTTCCTGATTATAATATGCAACGCCCAGGTTAAAGTAGGCGTCCGTATTTATCGGATCCAGCTCAATCGTTTTCTTCCAGGCGGCAATAGACTTGTCAAGCCTTCCCTTAACAGCGTATAGTTCGCCGTAATGATAATATGCGTCTTCATAATCGGGCTTAACCCTGATGGCTTTATCGTACTCTGATAATGCCTCTTCCAGGAGGTTCTTTTCCGTATATACCTCACCCAACTTAAGATGCGCCTCTGCAATCTTTGGATTCAATTCCAGTGCTTTTTCCAGAAAAGATACCGCATCTTCAGATTTCCCTTCCTCACTATAGATTAGACCAAGGTTATAGTGCGCTTCTGCAAATTTTGGCTCTAATTCCAACACCTTTTTGAAGGCGTCCGCAGCATCATGCATATTGCCCTTCGCATAGAAGGCAATCCCCAGATTATTCCATGCCACAGCATAATTTCTGTCCAGCTGAGTTGCAGATGTGTGTTCGCTGACCGCCTTTTCGAAGTCGCCTTTTTGAAAATAGAGGGTACCAAGATAATTATGTGCCTCAGCATCCTTTGGGTTGAGATGAATGGTTTCCTGAAACTCGCTTATTGCCTTGTCTATTAACCTCTTTTTGGAGTATGCTAATCCCAGCATAAAATGGACGTCTGCCTCTTTCGGGTCGAGTTTGATTGCCTTCTTTAGATAGAGAATACACTCGTCCAGCATTTTTTCATCATAATACAGGAGCGCCAAATTGTAGTTTGTACTGGCAACCGACGGATTCAATCCGAGGCTCTCTTTGAATGCTGAAAGCGATTCCTTATACGCATTTTTCCTCTTATAAGCTTGCCCGAGATCGCTGTAAACGTCTGCCTTTTCTACCGACCGATCAGGCTTATAATACGACAGGGCTGCAAGCAATTCAGCAATGGCTTCATCTATTTTATCATTTTCATAATAGGCCTTTCCCAGATAATGATGCAACTCCCCGTCTTCCCGTATTCCTTCAGCAGCCAGCTTCAATTCATCCAGGGATTCTTCCATCATCCCCTTCTGAAAAGAGGCAATGCCCACGGCCTTATGCTGTGCCGGTGTGACAGCGCCGGTGAACTTACCGGAAATCGAATTTAGGTATCTCCCAGAAGACTTCTTTTCTTGCCCGGCATAATAAGGAGACTGGCATGCTATCGGTACCGTTATTACGAATAGCAATAGCATGAATTGTGTTTTTATGTTCACGATATTTTAGAAATTAGAAAAAGGGGAGGACTCAAACGTTGATTATCAGAATATTTTAGAATATCTTCAGGAAAAAACATTATTCTCTCTTAGAAAAATCACTGTATCAAAGCGGCAAAAGAATGTCAAATACTTATTATCTCCTCCGGTAAAACACCAGGTCGTCCTGTTTTTTTAGTAAAAATTTTCAGAAAATTGGCAAAATTCAAATAATGTGGTATAATTTAGCTGGAGAGGAACAATGAGAGAAAAACACCAGGTCGTCCTGTTTTTTTAGTAAAAATTTTCAGAAAATTGGCAAAATTCAAATAATGTGGTATAATTTAGCTGGAGAGGAACAATGAGAGAGTTAGTGGGGTTAAACGTTCCTCAGGATATAATAAATGAATTTAAAGATGTATGAGTATGTATCTTATCAACCGCTCTGAGTTCCTCTCCAAGAGTTCTTTGAAATTATCAGCAACATTAAAGTAAGACACGCCAACAGTTAGTAAAGGTATATAAAGCCTGTTGTAGTCTTATGAATGTTACTGTTAATATTATGCTTCCTTAACCCGATGGAAAAACAGAAAGGGATATACGTAATGAGGAAGTTAGAATAGTAGCCTGATATGATATATCAGGCTACTATTGTTTATGATTAACATTTTACTTAGTAAGCCTTTTTGGCCTGACCTTCTGATACAGCTTTTTCTGCATCCGTCTTTGACATAATTTTACTCATGCCGCATCCACAGTCTTTGCATTTACCTTTCGCCATGTATCCCCCTCTGGCAGTCATTGTCATCTGTGCATCAGACATTTCTTTTTGAGCCTTACATTTCATGCATCTTGCTTCCATTTTCTACCTCCTTGTTTTAATTGTACCTATTCCGATTTAACTGTTATAAATTTCTCTTCTCATTCTACAACATAACTACTTGCACTATATCAGGAAAAGATAGGCATCTCCTTATGAGAATATATAATATATACGTATATCAAAGAAAGCTATCAAAAAATGCCCATGTGTGTATGAAAAAGGCTTGTGAGGCTTCGCAGGGTTGGGAGAACGTAACAAGGGATATCTTTCGCAAATCTTGAAAGTTAATGTTGGGTCTTTCGTTTTTAATGAGCCGGAGAGTTGTCTTAGACACCTACCCAACACATCACCAATAAATTACTTCAAACCTGCATATGGTTTTGTATTGATTTATTTCGGTAAACTGCTACGATAACCAGCAGCTATTCCTGCAAAGAGAATTTGATCGACAATAAGAGCAGATAAAATAATTCTCCTATTTACCGACTCACAAAGAAACAACATCAGACAAAGAGGTCATAATGTGCGGCAATCGATATTTTAGCCGTATTAAATTTACCGCTCACGCACAGATGGAATTTAACAATAGCACGTATCCATTAGAACTGTATGATATCTCCTTGCGTGGTGCGTTATTGCACTCACACGCACCTATTCCATTGAGGACAGGTACGTGTTGTGCATTACGAATCTATCTCCCTGCATCTCATATTACCCTCATATTTCATGCGGAGCTTGTCCATCTCAACGAAAATAATTTTGGATTTAGATTTTTAGACGCAGATGTGGATACTATGACCCATTTGAAAAATCTGCTCGGCTATAATATAGGTAATCCTGATCAAATTACCCATGAATTTCACTTCTGGCTCGATTCTGTATGATATTATTGGGATGTATACCAAATATAAGCAATACAAAACCTTCATGCCCGAGAAAAAACACCGGCAACCACTGATTTCTCCAATTTTACAGATAGGCATTGAATGTATTCTTCTTATATAGTAAAATTTTTGTGAAAGTTCGTCATATCATAGCAACGGAAGATCACCGTGATATCCTGCCATTGCCCCCTTTCGTTAAAGACTCATGGCTGGATAGCACGTTGCTAATCTTTGAACCTCTGAATATTAACATAAGGGAATATATTTGTGACCAATAATAACATCATTATTTTTGATACCACCCTCCGTGACGGAGAGCAGTCGCCAGGCGCCAGCCTGGATATCAATGAAAAGGTTCAGATTGCACGGCAATTGGTACTCCTGAATGTTGATGTCATCGAGGCCGGATTCCCAGTCTCATCACCGGGAGACTTTGAATCGGTACGGAGAATTGCCCGGGAAATTCATGGTGTTTCTGTCGCTGGTCTTGCCCGTGCCGTTGAGAAAGATATCGACAGTGCTGCCCAGGCACTGGAAAAGGCGGATAAACCACGTATCCATATCTTCCTCGCCACCTCAGAAATCCACCGGAAATACAAACTTCAAAAGGCAAAGGACGAGATCCTTCATCTGGCCGTGAAGAGTGTTAAACATGCCCTGCGCTACGTAGATGATGTTGAATTTTCAACGGAAGATGCATCGAGAACAGAACTCGATTTTCTTATCCAGGTGGTTGAGGCAGTTATTGATGCCGGCGCAAAAACCGTGAATATCCCCGATACGGTAGGTTATGCGGTGCCCGATCAATATGCTGCCGTTATCAGCGGATTAAAGGAAAATGTTAAAAATATTGATAAGGCAATCATCAGCGTACATTGCCACAACGATCTCGGGCTTGCCGTGGCTAATTCCCTCGCGGCAATAAAGGCTGGCGCACAGCAGATCGAGTGCACCATCAATGGGATTGGAGAACGGGCAGGGAATGCAGCGCTCGAAGAGATCGTTATGGCGCTAAAGACCCGCCATGACTTTTACCAGCGAGCCACCCGTATTGCCACCAGGGAACTGATAGCTACGAGCAAACTGGTAAGCACCCTGACAGGGCTGCGGGTACAGCGGAACAAGGCCATTGTCGGTGAAAATGCATTTGCGCACCAATCAGGGGTGCATCAGGATGGGATAATCAAAGAACGTACCACGTACGAAATTATGAAACCTGAAGACGTGGGATATCTCAAAACCCGCCTCGTTCTTGGAAAGCTGTCCGGACGGAACGCCTTAAAAACACGAATTAAGGAATTGGGATATGAATTATCAGAGAACGAATTTGAACGCGCCTTTGAGGAATTCAAGCACATCGCTGATAAGAAAAAAGAGATCTTTGATGAAGACATTGAAGCCATTATTGGCATAGAAAAAATGGAAGTTCCCACCTACTTTCATCTGGAAAGCATCAGCATCAGTTGCGGACCCAATGCCGTGCCGACCGCCGGGGTAAAACTGAAATTACCAGACAGACGCCTCGTGGACAACACTACCACGGGCGATGGCCCTATCGACGCCCTTTTCAAGGCGATCGATCTGTCTACTGGCATCACCGGCACGTTGCAGGATTATAATATCCGCGCCGTTACCAGTGGAAAAGACGCCATGGGTGAGGTATACGTGAATATTGAAGTGGATGGCAGAACCATAGGAGGCCGTGCCGTAAGCACAGACATCATCGAGGCCAGCGCCAAGGCGTACTTAAACGCCATCAATAAAATAGTTGCATTGAAACCAAAGTAGTTGCTCACCGCACAAGAAGAAGTCAACAGTAAATATCTTTTAACGCGATAATAAACATTTTTTGATACACGCATGATCTGTATACCCATCATTGCAAACAACCTTGATGACGCCCTCCGGGACATGAAAGAGGCGTCAAAGGTTGCGGATATTATCGAAGTGCGCCTTGATTACCTGAAAAAACCAGACCTGAAATGCATCCTGGAAAGGCGGACAAAACCTGTCATTATCACAAACAGACCGGTCCGGGAGGGTGGCACATTTGAAGGGAGCGAAGAAGAAAGGATCTCCGTCCTAAAACTTGCAATCCAGTTGCAGGCTGATTACGTTGACATTGAACATGACAGCATTCAAAACATACCCGGGGACACAGCGCGCCGTGTCCCTACAAAAATCATTGTGTCCTATCACAATTTTAGAGAAACGCCCGACAATTTAATTCCTCTGTATCAGAGACTCAGACAGAGCGGTGCTGACATCGTAAAAATGGTTACGTATGCAAATACGATTACGGATAACATCAAAATCTACCGGTTGCTTCGGCAGGCACACGGGCACATGATCTCATTTTGTATGGGCGAATGCGGCATGATCAGCCGTATTTTGTATAAAAAGTTTGGTGGTTACCTGACTTTTGCCTCCCTCAGAAAAGGAAAAGAATCTGCCCCCGGACAGATCAGTATTCAGGATCTTCTTACCATCTACCAGCCCCAGCGGCAGGGTAAAGAAACAGACGTCTATGGGCTGATTGGAAATCCCGTCTCTCACAGCATCAGTCCGCTTATCCATAATACCCTCTTCAGGGAAATGAACCTCAGGAGCACCTATGTTCCCTTTAAAGTAGAAAATATTGGCGATTTTATCCGGGCTTTTCGGGAGTTGGATGTAAAGGGTTACAGTGTCACGATTCCTCATAAAGAATCGGTCCTGCATTACCTGGATGCATTAGAACCCATGGCTAAAAAAATCGGTGCAGTCAATACCATTGTGAACAAAGGTGGCCAGCTAACCGGTTTTAATACCGACTGCAAGTCCGCCATTCAGGCGCTGGAAGACCTTCTGCAGACATCTGAAATGGGCACAGAGAATGATCCTTTCACGGGAAGATGTTTTACCTTGTTAGGAGCCGGAGGCGCATCACGGGCAATCGCCTTTGGTTTACAGGAACGCGGTGCACATGTAACCGTAGTAAACAGAAAATATGAGCGGGCGCAGTCACTCGCCAGAGACGTTGGTTGTTTATCCAGAGAATTCGGTGATTTGCCGGAAATCAAAACCGACATCCTCATCAACGCCACCCCGGCAGGCATGTTTCCCGCCGTGAATGAAACCCCGGTTGACAAAAACCAACTCAAACCCAGCATGCTCGTTTTTGACACCATTTATAATCCGGCAGAGACACGGCTCCTGCGTGAAGCCAAGGCTCAGGGTTGTAAAATAGTCGGTGGTTTACCGATGTTCGTAAATCAGGCGGCGGCACAATTTGAGCTCTGGACAGGAATTAAACCTCCGCTCAAGTTAATCGAAGAAATTGCCTGTAAAAAATTACTTGGAGAGTGACTGAGTTCACTTGTAGTCAGCATTGAATATTATCTTCATTGGTTTTCGTGGTACCGGCAAAACTACTATAGGCAAAATGCTGGCACAACAACTTGGTAAGGAATTTATTGATGCGGACGAGTACCTGGAATACAAACAAGGAAAGACCATACAAGACATCTTTACAGATGGCGGTGAACCATTGTTCCGGGATATCGAGACACAAACTATTGCGGAATTATGTCATCTCGACGGCAAGGTCATCGCCACGGGTGGCGGAGTAATCCTTCGGGAGGAAAATATAAGAAATCTCAAGAAAAGCGGTATCATCATCCTCCTGGATGCAGATGTGGATACCCTGCACAAACGAATTCATGAGGATACCAGGACACGGCAGAAAAGACCAAACCTCACGAATCTCAACGCATATGAGGAGATTGAGTTTCTTTTGGCTTACCGGAGACCGCTCTATGACAGGATAGCAGATTTCGTAATAAACACCGCCAGCATGTCAAAACATGATGCCGTAAATAAGATAATAGCCTTTATTGTTACCTCTGTAAAGGACTTGAAGAAAGGGAATAGAACGGTGGAATACAGAGGAAAATGAGGACAAAGTGAAATTTTTGTATTGTCATAATGATGTTTGGTAACGGCACCTTTTGAAAGGAGCTTTTGGAATGAAATATAAGAGCATATTCGTTATTGCAGTTCTATTTCTTTTCTGTCTGAGTGAACCAGACGGATTAAATCATGCCAATATTTATGGTGATCATAGCCGGGGGAATCATGACGATCATGGTGGTATGCATGGTGATAGAGGCAACCATGGGATAAGGGGCGCGGTAAGCTCAGTTTCAGGGACAACAGTCTCAGTCCTTGGCATGGACATAGATGCAAGCGTTGCGGAGGTGGTAGTAAAGGATTGTGATGCATTTCTGAGCATTAATGATATAAAAGAAGGCGATATCATCGAGGTAAAAGGGAAGATACAGGATAGTACCTTTGTTGCCAGTATAATTAAAATAGAGGGCGCTGGAAAACTGGAGGGAACTTTGGAGTCTGCAGGAAACGATTCCATCACACTCCTGGGCAAAGAGATCGATATTGCTTCTGCCAAATGCATTAGAGGAAATCTTACGGTAGGGAGAAAGGTCAGGGTTTCCGTGAGGAATTCGGATACCGGCTTAACAGCCCTTGTTGTTCAAACTACCCGAATGATGGGGCATTAATCCGATTACATGAGTTTTCCCTTTTATTTTATGTACCTGTGTTTTTAGGTGACGCGGACAAACCCTGTTTGTCCGTGTTTGCCTCATTACCAAAATCTTTTCCTGGTGTAGATATTCTATTACTCTGACAAACGCAAAGATCAAGATTAGGTTTTGTTTTGCCTTGCAAAACAAAACGACTTTTTTGTAGCGCCGATCCCTTGTGGTCGGCTAAGGGCGGGGGATAAACCACCCGCGCTACGGGACAGGTTTGAAATTCCTAAACATTAAATTAGCCCTTCGGCTACTTTCCCCCCATAATCCCCCCCCCGTAAACGGGGGGATTATGGGGGGTGATTGAAATTCCTTAACATAAATTTAAATATACTTAACTCCTCTCTTGAAGAGATGCTTTATTGTAACAGTACAGCATTATACATTATTAACGTTACCATGAGATCATGAAT
>JAJTXE010000002.1:918242-928196 GCA_021463795.1 Candidatus Brocadia sp.
TTGACCTGATGAATAAGGGATTGCGACGTATCTCCAGTAATAAGTGAGTTCAACAAGTTAAAGTTGGAATCATTGACCTGATGAATAAGGGATTGCGACCTTTGATACATTTTTAGCCTCAGATTGTTCGATGCTGTGTTGGAATCATTGACCTGATGAATAAGGGATTGCGACCTATTCAATGCTGAACTCCCAGCATTCCTTTTCTTCCTGTTGGAATCATTGACCTGATGAATAAGGGATTAGAAGTAATGAGGAATGAAGAATGAACAATGGTGAATGAAAAGACAGAAAGATGTTAATTGATAATTCTTCATTGATAATTGAACATTGCTTTTCCGCCAGATGAATAAGAGACTGAGATTTAATGAACAATTAAGAATGATCAATGATGAATGAAAAGACAGAAAGATGTTAATTGATAATTCTTCATTGATAATTGAACATTGCCTTTCCGCCTGATGAATAAGGGATTAGAAGTAATGAGGAATGAAGAATGAACAATGGTGAATGAAAAGACAGAAAGATGTTAATTGATAATTCTTCATTGATAATTGAACATTGCCTTTCCGCTTGATGAATAAGGGACATAATTAATGAGGAATGAAGAATGAACAATGATCAGTTAAATGATGAAAAATAAATTGATAATTCCTCATTGATAATTGTTAATTGAACATTGAACATTGAACATTGCTCAAGGAGGGTTGCTATGGAAAATAGGGATATTGTGGAGAGGACTTATAATTTTGCGCTGAGAGTTATAAAGTTGGTTAGCTCTTTACCTCATAACAAGGTATGTGAGGTGATTGGTGGTCAATTACTCAGATCCGGTACATCAGTAGGTGCAAATATGGAGGAGGCACAGGCCGCATACAGCAAGAAAGAGTTTTGTAATAAAATCGGAATTTCTCATAAAGAAGCAAGGGAATCTAACTATTGGCTGAGGTTATTAAAAGATAGTGGGCAAGTAAAAGCGGAACTTATTAAAAATATTACTTCGGAATCAGAAGAGATTGTTAAGATTTTGTTCTCGATCGGAAAAAAATCAAAAGTGACGGCAAAGTAATGGAGCATTGTTCATTGAACATTGCCTTTCCGTCTGATGATTAAGATACGGAAATTTAATGAACAATTAAGAATGATTAATGATGAATGAAAGAGGTGAAAAGATATGAATTGCACATTGCACATTGATCATTGATAATTGCTCATTATGTTTCGGGGTTGATCTTTGTGTTGAGCCGCCACTGAGGAGCGCAGCGATCAGGAAATCTGTAGGCAAGCGAAGCGCCGCTTGCTGGCGATTGGATGGAATAAAGAGTTATGACGAAGGGCTATAGCTTTCTTAACAAAGTGATGGGACGAAAAATATCTTCGATGTTTGCCTGAAGTGGCTCATCAAGTTTTCAGGAATCCCTTTCAGTCTGGAATATTTTTGCCGGCTCATACTGAATGCACCAATCCAGTAAAAACAGACCACCCTGAAGAAGAGGAGGAGTGACGGAACGAAGGTTTGATTTTAGCTCTTCCTTTGATTGGACGTATAAATCGCCAGACAACCATCGGCGGGGCTTCGGTCACCATGACCGTCTTTGTTCAAGACATGGGCGAGATCGTTGTTATGTGATGTTTTGTGGTCAGTGCAAATGTCATAACCGGCCATAAGCAAGTGTGTAACAAAGGAGTGAGGGAATCAACATAAAGACTACTGTCTGGAATTATTGATCTCCCGCACTATCCTGGATATTAACTTTTCATACGACTGGAGGAGCTTTCCCTGATCCTTCTTTTCAAAAGACTTTATGGGCAGGCCGTCTATTTCACCTATCATGTCGTCAATCTTCTTTGCCAATGACGAGGCAGGATTCTTGACTTCTCCCGACTTTGCCTGGGTATCTGGTTGTTTTAATTTTTCTTTTTGAGATTTTTTATCAGAAGGTTTCTGTCCGGATACAGGTCTCTTTGAAGATTGGCCCGCGGCATTGCTATTTTTTGTTTCATTCATAATTTTTATTCCTTATCGATAAGAACGAACCCGTCCGCAAAAATATTTTTTAAAATAACTCTTCCTCTTCTAAAGAATCTTGTATCTGCTCCGCAATGTCTAATACATCCTCATTGGTGTCTTCCATGTCAGAGATAACGTCCCCCATGGAATCCATGCCTGATTTTATTACTTCCAGATTCTTTTCAATGTCATGTACTTTTTTCACTACCTCATCCATACCCTTACTCCTGGCCACCAGATCTTTCAGCCCGGATTCGATTCTTTTTCCGGTTTCCATGAAATTCTTTAACGCAGCCTCCGTCTGTTTTTTATTTGTTTGCAGGATTTTTTCCGAAGAGGCCGATCGCTTTTCTACCGCCTCCACGCGTTTTCCCAGGGTATCGATTTTTTTTGCAACAGCATCAAAAGATTTCATTAGTGAAGAAAAACCCGCCGTAAAGGTCTTGATTTGCTTCTCAATATCTTTCAACCCTTTCTCTTTTGATACTGCAACCTTCGGTTGATGGGATATCTGTTTTGTATTCGTTTTTTTCATATCTTTTGTGGTAACTATTTCTACCACCCTTTGCGTAAATTTTTAAAAAAACGCACTGTGACAGAGGTCTTGTTTGCCTGATGCCCTGCCTGCACGGATACTATACGTTATGTATACCGTTATTCATAATCAAAATCAATAATATTTTTTAATACCAACTTCCGGATAATATACTCAGGAGGCTCACCATTTGTGATTTATAAACTTGATACAGAGTCGCCCGATAATCTAACGGGGTGGCACGGACAAGCTATGCTTGTCCGTGTTTTGTAACAATTTAGTTTTTTGAAAATCCCCATAATAGCGACGTTTACCATGCCGTGTAGGGGCGAAGCATTTGCTGTAATTGGCACAAACACGTCCATACCCAAGCGGGCAAATGCTTCGCCCCTACTTTTTCAAAAAACTAAATTGTTACCGTGTTTTTACAATACTGGTTAATGCCTTGTACTTGCGTGGTCATCCTTGTGTTGTCTATCCAAAGGTCAAAATGAACACTTCGTAAACAACGTCGTGCAAGGCCAACACGGACAAACGCAGTTTGTCCGTGCCACCCCTGTTACTAATGTAAAATCCACCTTTTATGAACATCTTGAGTATACGTGCAGAGGAAACGCAAAAAGAACTTTGTCATTGGGGGGAGGAATGATGAGGCAGTCCCTGTCATGAGACATCATCGTGAGCTCAGGGTAAACTCAGCGAATGTGCTCGCAATGGAAAATCCATGTCAACTTATAGTAAATGCATGAAATAGATTGACATTTTGTCCTTCGGTGTCATTCCCACGCAGGTAGGAATCCAGGGTAAAAAAGATTGAGAATGCAAAAGAGATGCATTATAATTAGAAATTCTTAATTACTCTGGACGCATGCGCTTTATGCCAGTTAACCGTAATAATAAGGTGATCCATGACAGAAGAAGCAAGCATTATCATTCCCACGTATAACGAACGGGAAGGGATTTCACAGGTAATTGAATCGTTGCAATTATTGAAAAAAAGACATGGTAACCGATGGGAAATTATCATCGTAGATGATGGCTCTACTGACGGAACATCTGAAATGATAAAGGATACCCCGGAAGTTGTGTTGATCAAACACCCCTCCAACCGCGGCTATGGCGCCGCCCTTAAAACCGGTATCCGGCACGCACGATATAATACCCTCGTTATATCAGATGCAGACGGGACATATCCCGTGCAGGATATTCCGGGACTTCTCACATCCTTAGCAAAGAGTGAGATGGCCGTTGGGGCCAGGGGGAACAATGATGCAAATATCCCCGTGGTAAGACGACCTGCAAAGTGGCTATTGAATAAACTGGCCAACTATCTGACCAACACAAAAATTCCAGACCTTAACTCAGGATTACGGGCAATGAAAAAGGACGTCGTTATGAAATTTATCCATCTCCTGCCAGACGGTTTTTCTTTTACGACCACGATTACCCTTGCCATGCTCACCAATAACTACACGGTTGAATTTATCCCTATCGAATATCACACCCGTTCGGGAAGATCAAAGATCCGCCCTGTCCGGGATACCCTGAACTTTCTTCAACTCATTATACGGACGGTCTTATATTTTGATCCGCTAAAGATATTTTTACCCATCAGTGCATTTTTTTTTATTGCCAGCATTGCAGTCCTTATTGTAAGCTATCTTTTCACCCCTAAGATTATGGACATTACCACCGTCATCCTTTTTATCTCCGGAGTACAGATTCTTGCCATTGGCATGATTGCCGACCTTATCGATAAAAGAAACCGGTCATGAAGGTCATTCTCATTAATCCTCCCGCCGAAAACGAATTGCTCGGCAACAACCCCAGCATTATCGAAGAAGAACGCGGTTATAATCCCCCCCTGGGACTATTGTACGTCGCCGGTTATCTGGAAAGGCATACAAGCTTTGATGTGGAGGTGCTGGATACCCAGGCGGAGGAGATTGGGTATGACCGTTTAAAGGATATTGTTCGGTCAAAATTGCCGGACGTCGTTGGCATTACCGCCATGACCTTCACCCTGATAGACGTCATAAAGGTCGTTAACCTGGTGAAATCGGTCCGTCCGGAAATAACGGTAGTACTGGGAGGTCCCCATGTACACATCTACCCCGAAGAGACTATCACTATCCCCGGAGTCGATTTTCTTGTCCTGGGCGAGGGAGAAATTACCTTTAAAGAGCTTGCAGAAAATATAGGCAATAAAACCCGGTTAAAAAACATTCCCGGTTTAGTGTTTCAGGAAGACGGCAGGATTGTCAATACCGGCGCCCGGCCGCTGAACGATGACCTCGACAGCCTGCCTTTTCCTGCCCGGCACATGACACCAATCCGGAAATATAGTTCCCTCATGGCAAAGAGGACACCGATCACCACCATGTTTACCAGCCGGGGCTGTCCCTACCGGTGCACCTTTTGCGACCGGCCCCATTTAGGTAAGAGTTTTCGGGCACGGTCTGCCTTGAACGTGGTAGACGAAATGGAGGCATGTGTAAAACTGGGCATCCGTGAATTCCTGATCTATGACGACACCTTTACGATAGACAGACAGCGCGTAATAGATGTCTGTAATGAGATTGTACGAAGAAGACTTACTATCGGATGGGACATAAGGGCGCGGGTAAATAACATTGACAGAGACCTTCTGAAAAAACTGAAAGAGGCAAACTGCGAACGCATCCATTACGGTGTAGAATCGGGCAATCCGGAGATACTCAAGATATTAAATAAGGGTATTACCGTGGAACGGGTGAGGACAACGTTCAAAGAAACGAAGGCAGCAGGGATATCCGTTCTGGCGTATTTCATGATCGGATGCCCAAAAGAGACAAGGAAAGAAGTCATGGAAACGATTGCATTCGCCAGGGAGTTAAAGCCCGATTTTGTGCATATCACCATATTCACGCCATTTCCTGCCACAGAGATATATAAGACGGGATTGAAGGACGGCATTATCAAAACTGATTTCTGGAAGGAGTTTGCCAAACATCCCACAAAAGATTTTCAGCCACGGTGCTGGGAAGAACATTTTACCCGCGAAGAGCTTCAGGAATTAATTGTGTATGCCTACAAGAGTTTCTATACCCGGCCATCCTACATCCTGAAGAGACTTGCTCATATCAGGTCAATTGGCGAATTCAAGAGGATGGCGCGGGCGGGACTCAAGGTCTTCGGGATGCAGTCGTGAAAAATCGTATCTCTTGCCTTGGTTAATAAAGGATCGTAGTATCTTGGTTTACTCATGATGTTCATAAAAGATGAATTTTCCCTTGGCAACAGGGTGGCACGGACAAACCCCGTTTGCCCGTGTTGGACTTGCACGACATTGTCTAAGAAGTATTCGTTTTAACATTTGGATAGACAATACCAGGCAGACCACGCAAGCACAAGGCATGAAGCAGTATTCAAAAATACGGACAAGTTATGCTTGTCCGTGCCACCCTGTTAGATCATGGAGGCTATGTAACGGGTTTGAAAATCACAAATTATGAGCCTCCTGAGTATGGCAATCCTGTTTTTGAAAAAGCAGGGGCGAAGCATTTGCTGTAATTGTCGTGAACGCATTCATACCAAACCGGGCAAATGCTTCACCCCTACCCTGTATGACACATATCGCAATTATTGGAAATTTTCAAAAAACTAAACGGTTACGTCTTTTGTAAAATGCTTATGGATATTAGACAACAGGCACTGGAAATCCTCAATACCAACCGTGTGGCAATATTTATTGTTGCCTACAACGCCGAACATCATATTGAATCTGTGTTACATCGTATCCCTGCCTGGGTGGCAGAGAAGCTGTCGGAAATCTATATCATTGACGACCGGTCCACTGATGACACCTTTAGAAAAGCCAAGCAAATCCAATGGTCAGAGGGAATCGTTCCCTTAAAAATTTTCCAAACACCTTATAATCTGGGATATGGCGGAAATCAAAAACTTGGTTATCGTTATGCCATCAGGAGAGACTTTGATATCGTCGTATTACTTCATGGCGACGGCCAGTATGCACCAGAATATCTGCCATATATCCTTGCTGCTTATCGTGAAAACGTAGATGCGGTATTTGGCAGCCGCTTTTTACAGCGGGGAAATGCAAGGAAAGGCGGTATGCCGGTCTATAAATGGTTGGGGAATCGTATCCTGACGAAAGTGCAGAATACCCTGCTTAAGAGTCAGATGTCAGAAATGCATAGCGGTTACCGTTCTTACCGGATTTCTGCCCTGAAACAAATTCCTTTTCATTATAATAGCCGAGATTTTGATTTTGATGCAGATATCATCGTGCAATTTCATGCGGCGGGTTTAAAGATAAAAGAGATTCCTATCCCAACATATTACGGAGATGAGGTATGCCATGTAAATGGGATTGCGTATGCATGGAAATGCATCAAAACTTTCGTCAAATTCCGATTGATGAATTACGAGATTTTTTATGACCCTAAATTTGACATACGAACAGACCATAGCTATATCTACACCAGGAAGGCTGCAACAACTTCGTTACACCATTATATTCGGAACCTTTTTATTGAAAAAGGCAGGGAGGTGATCGATATTGGCGGGGGCACCGGCGAAGCGGTTTCCAGCGCGCAGGCTGAAAGGGGAGTTACCATAACTATTATCGATCAACATGCCGTGCAGAATGGCAGATTCAAGCAACACGCCGTTAATCTTGACGAGCCCTGGGCTGAACAATTTCCAGCAAAAAGATATGATGTCGCCTTTGCTTTGGATGTGCTCGAACATCTGAATCGTCCCGAAAAAGGAGCTGAAGAGATCTTCAATGTGCTGAACAGCGGGGGTAAATTATACGCCAGCACGGGCAATATCGCCTTTTTTGTGCTTCGTCTCATGCTCTGTTTTGGCAGTTTTAACTATGGCAGGCGAGGGATTCTGGATCTAAGCCACAAACGGCTTATGACCAGCAACTCATTCCGCCGTTTGCTTGAAAACGCTGGATTCCAGGTTGAAAAAATTATGGGCTTTGGACTTCCCCTGCGGGATGTCAATGATAAATCGAGACTGCTTGCTTTTCTCGATATGATTTCTTACTGGTTGGCCAGATTCTGGCCACGTCTTTTTGCCTTCCAAATCCTGGCGATTTGCCACCGTCCGGATTCCACAGAAGACCTGATGGAACAGACATTTCAAACTTTTTGACACAGGGAGAGCGACCAGCCTGATCGCCTTACCATAAGGGGGGGTGTGTTTTTTTGATGGCATCGTCATGCAGCAAAAGTCTCTACCAAAGGCTGTCTGATTTATGCAGAATCGTTTACGGTTGATTTCGTGCAGCAGACAGAAATCGATAAAGGAAAAATCTTTCGTCACTATTAACCAGACCATGCTTCCGTGTGCTATAGAGAAGCTCCAGTCCATGATTCTGGGAATTAGGGAGCTCCTGGTTCAGCAAAACCAGGAGATGGGAACGATCCGCAAAGTTCTTTTTTATTCTTTCCAGAGCAACAGGGTATGAAACGTTGATGCACTTTCGATAGTTTGCATTCCACAGCATATTGCTACCATACCGCTCTTCGGCTGGATACCAGAATTGTTTTGTCCGTAAGTACGGAAGGACGGCAGCAGTATGTGGGGCCTTGTGTGCTGCTATGGTAAGAGCGTCAAGGTTATTCCCGATGAGGTAATTTGCCATTTCTTTAGCGCCGGAAAAATCGTATTTGATCTCGCGCTTCCATTCATGTATCGCCGCATGGCCCGAAAATAACAGGCTGACCATAAGAAGTATGCATTGAATAATGTAAACTCCGTTAAGCCAATTATTTCGCAGGGACTTACAAGCTGCAAGTATCGATTGTCCGCTATGATAATGGGCACTAATCCAGTGGCAGAATACCAGTGCGATAAGGATTAAACCATAGTGCCGGGCGCCACCTGTCCATTTAAAAATTAAAACGTATGAATACAGTATAAACGTTACCATGAAAATAAAGAGCGAAAACGGTGTCCGCAACCAGACCACAAGAGAAGTAATCATAACTGCAAGCCCAAGCAGGAAGCCGGTCTCCTGATTGATGCCGGGTGCAAAGGCGGAAGAGATCATTGTTTTGATAATCGACGGATCGTGACGCTGGACAAATAAACCGGGAAACTGGCTGTCGGGCGGAGGCCAGAGCTGCGCTAATGCTACCACCATTCCCAGCAGCATAATGACAAGACCCACGATCGTTTCTCCTGATGCACATTTTGAAAAGCACATCTCCCAGGCATACACGATCAATAACGTCCCTGCAATTATGGCGCTGTGTACATTTATATTGAACAGGAAGAGCACAAGGAGTCCATAAGGGACAGGGTAATGAAAACGTTTGGGATACAGGCTCGCAACGGCAAATAAAAGAAGAATGCCCACACAATAACTACGGGCAATTACAGCGTAAAGGAAGGACATGTAGAGGGAAAAAATGAAGAGAACCTTTATCGGGAGTGGAAACGGGGCATAGCGCAGGAAAATGCCAACAGCAATGATAGCAACTGTGGTGTGCAGGTAAAATTCTGCTGCATACGGAAGTCCCATCTTTGCCAGGGGCGCCAGCATCAGATACCAAAGGCAGGGGGTACCGGCATAACGCATGAGACCAATGATCCCGAAGAGAGAGTTATCTCGCGCCAGAAGCCAGGCATCCGCTTCGTCACGCCATGGTTCATGGCGGAACATCAGGAAAATAACCAGCCCGCCATAGGTTATAAGTAAAAACAGGGTAAAACAGACATAGAGGCGCTTTTTTTCATCGAAGAAAATGTTCATTGCCTTCCCTGTGATTACGGATTTAACAAGATGAAAAATAAAATTTTATTGTCACCTGTGTAGAACTTTTCCCATACCAGGCTTTCATTGTCACCATGCTGCATGATCTCACCTTTTAAACGGATCATAGAGATCAGGCAGGCGGTATACAATGTAGATATTCATTATGATAAAAAGAAAAAGGTACGTATAACATGCCGCCTTTGCAATTGCAGCGGTAATCCGATGTTTAAAAAAATCAGATGCTAAAAAAGGCATAATACCTATGGCGAGATAATACCGGTAGAGCCATGATGACTTGTATACATTGACGGGAAGGACCTCTTTTAACGGAACGGCGATAAGGACTAAGAGGATCAGGAGCGCCTGCGCTGTGTTGGGTTTCGAGATTACATCGCGTATAAACAAACCCCCGGCAATTGCCATAAACGGATATATCGGCATAAGAAACCAGCCGAAGGGCATGGTATCAGTTGACAGGGCGCTGATTGTCATGAGAAGAATAGATGCCGTTACCGGAACGGTCAGGTCCCGCCTTCCCATAGAATAAACCAATACAACCCAGAACCACCAGTAATAGCCTGTTCCAAAATGAGCGTAGTTTATGGTAATTCTGAAGTCCCTGAGATATTTCAT
>JAJTXE010000002.1:928217-930678 GCA_021463795.1 Candidatus Brocadia sp.
CCATGGTATCCCCATGAGGTGGCACCACACTATAATGATCAAGTCTGAGAACCGCACCGAGGATTACGACAAAGATCAAGGCCACCACCGGCCAATTCTGCTGAATATATGCAACGTACCCCTGAAAATAACATTTTCTTTTGTTTTTTTGTACGAGAAAGACAATACAACCAAGAGAGACAGAGACAGATACCGATGCAACAAGAAATCCTATTGCACACCACCATCTGGTCGTCCCAAAGTCTCCTCCGTTTTCTGAAGACATTAAGTAGCGTGATGGAATAGGCGACAGCCTGTTATCCCCCGGTTTCTGCCAGCAGAGATTTAGTTTCGCATATCTGGCGGTATTAACATAATTGATCTGTATTGGCTTCCAACCTTTTTGAAGATGGGTCTCTCTTGTTGAATCACCTCCGGCACGGTATTGCATGACAGGCCTTGAGTCTACAAACAAGGCCATCTCCCCGTTCGTGTCCGTATGAAATGTGTACGTGCCGTCTTTTGGTATCCAGACAAAACCTCTCCAGACGATATGGTATGCAGGAGCACGTGCTGGTGGTTGAAACCGCTGGTTATCCCAGTAATTCACGTAATAGGTTCTCAGTATTCCGAAATTCCGGAAGGCTATGGTAGGATCGTTTTTTCTGAATACAATACGATTTTCGTCTATTGCACTCCCTGGCGCTATTTGCAGGGTATAAGGCATGGAGGCATCAACCGCATTTATATCACGGCCTGCCGCTTCATGATAAAATTGAGATAATGGTATTATGGTTTCATTTGCATTTGGCACTTTCCACTTGAGGTGAAACGCAGCTCCACCCCCCACGTCAAAATATCGCAGATGAAAACGATAAAATCCTGGCTCAAGGAATAGTGTCTTTGTTTTTTTTACGATGCCATGCTGACCGCCGTTATCAACCACCTTTCTGTCGTTGAGAAAGAGTGCTGACCCGTCATCCGAACCCAGGATAAACGTATAGTTACCACGCACCTCTATTTTTAAAAACCCATCCCATTCAATGGTGAAGGGTGATTTGTAAGATTTTAGCGTCTCAGAAGGCCAGTTGAAATCCAGGGGCGTGTCTTCGCTGGCTTCTTTGATAAGCGTTTTTTTGGGGTGGCCCTCATAGATCTTTTTCCTGAGGCTGGAGGCCATCCCGAATGAAGATGCCTTTACAGGATGGAGTGCGATATCTTCTGCTTTTGATTCCGTTTCCGAAAAATACAAGTAATATCCCGTCAATCCGCGATTGGGCAGGAGCAGTTGGATTCCTGTATACATCCCACCTATGAGTAGAATGATAAGAAGGGTTATCAAAAGCCCCTTTGATTTTGTGAATTGTTCCGTAGAGATCGCTAGTTTCCTTTCAATAATTAAACTATCCGTGAGTTTTGGGAAGCCGTCTTGTCCTAATAATATCCAGGTTCTTGCCTTTCTTCTGTAGTGGTTCAGACATAATCTGCGCCCTCTTATTATGGCATTATCTTTAACCAGTCATCCATAGAAAGTACCGGTACGATTTTTCCCGTTTGGCTGGGCACCAGGGGAAGAAAAAATTCTACTGCTACGTTATAATCGTTTGCTTCAAAGATAATAAAATAGTCATGCTCGGTAACCGTGACGTAAGCCCCCAGTATCTTTATCCCTTTTTCTTCGGCCTCTTTTCTCCCTTCCCAGAAGCTGTTCAGCATCCTTGCGCCGTCTCTGCTCCTGCCGGGACAATTTTCCGGGGTATGCGTCCAGTGTGCGACGTATAGTGTTCTTTTTTCGGCGGCGCTGACAGCCCATTCAGATTCCTTTTCATGATGATTGGCATAGGTATTATTATGACTGTTAAAAATTATGGCTGCAAACATGACAAATGCACCAAACACGGTAATTTTTCCTTGCTTCATGTGGTCTTTTCTCCCTTTCACAGTACTTTGTTAAATAAGTTTTTAAAAAATTTGCCGCAAGCTTCAACAAAAAGCTAATGGCAAGGTTTCCCCCTCTCATCCACGCCTTGTTAAAAGACTAAAGACTATAAAAGAGGCTCCCAATAATGAGTTCAAACAAGCTATCAATTCCTTACCTGAACTATTCTCACTAAATACTTTATCAGAGAACAAGTCACTTGCCAATAATTAATTACCCCGCATTATCTCTCCCCCCAGTTTACTGGGTGGGGGGACAGGGGGGAGAAATGGTATCGTATATTATCGAAATGAAAGTCACTCAACAGAGTCATAGATTTGGTTGCTATTCATGTGCAAGAAGAAACCGGGAAAGATAAATGCCATGATTGTCTGAAACCCAGCAATCAACGCAAGCTTCTTCATCGCCTGAAAAATCGTAACAATTTAGTTTTTTGAAAAATATCAACAATGACAACGGTATGCCGTCGTTATGTAGGGGCAGGTTTGAAACCTGCCCCTACCGTAATGTCGATGATACATGGATATTGTTTTTCAAAAAACT
>JAJTXE010000002.1:930699-938879 GCA_021463795.1 Candidatus Brocadia sp.
CCGGTAATACCCGGATAGCCTTGTTCTCTCCATTTTTTTATCCGTGGGCGAATGGTATTTACCAACTCAATCTCAAGAAAAGTCCCCGGATCATCAAATGATTTTGAGTTTTCCGAAGCCACAACATACCCGGCAGGCCTGCGGCCTTTCTGTAAAACAAATTCCCGCGTATCACGCAGGTATTCCCAATATTGCCTTGGTTCTTCGTAAGGGGAATTGATGATGAGCTTGTCAATCTTTTTCATGGATTGTTCTTAAGGAAAGGTATTTCTTCAAGTTTGATTATGAGAGATGGGATGTCTTCAGTAACCGTCTGCCAGACAATATCCAGATTTATGTCAAAGTAGTCATGAATCAGCCGGTTTCTCATGTTGATTATGCTTTTCCAGGGGATATGAGGAAACCTCTCGCGACAATCCTTTGAAACATTAGTGGCAGCCTCTCCTATAATCTCAACATCCTTAACCAGGGAAAGCACCAGCATCCGGTTTTTGTCGAGTGACTTTCTGGTCTTCCCTTGAGCAAAAGAAACAGCCTCTTTCGCTGCATCGAGTATATGATGCATCCGAACAATATCCGCTTTACTGCACATATTGCACCTCTGCCGACTCGACTACCTCCTTGCGGAAATAGCGGCTTAAATCTTCAGGTGTCCTCAAGTCCACTTTTCGCCCGATGATTTCGCTTAATGCGATCTCCATGCCTGATAAGGTTATGAGACCTGGAATATGATCCGGCTCAAACTCAACGAGAAGGTCTATATCGCTTTTTGGCCCAAAATCGCCATGCAGGCAGGAACCGAACAGCGACAGCTTGCGTATATGATGCCGCTTACAGAATTCGGCGATCTTGTCTTTTGGCAATACTATATGGCTTTTACTTTCCATAAGTCCTACTCCATGATTTTGAGCCCTTCAAACCTTGATAACGGCTATTTTAAATCCAACTATCCCATTATGCGTCGACTTTTTCGTCAATACCATCCCCCACTTACCAAAAAGTTCATAAGTAAGTGAATATTCTTTTAGGAAATCTCCCCTCACCCCTTATACTCCCTCAGATGATTGAGTTTCTTTTACCTCTTCAATTTTCCAATAGGATAAAGCTTCGTCTAAATCAAATAAGGCGTCGAGTAGAGGTTTCTCGGCAATCTCCGCTGGTGTGTCTAATGTAGGTAAAATACTAATGCCGGGATCGAAGCGATAAGATACAGAACGAAATATGGGTTTTAAAGTCCCAAGTAATTGGACAGTTACAACACGGCGTGGCCTTGTGAGTTCTAAAGAAAGCTCTTCATTTGATGGCTCATAGCTGTCGCGTGAATCTAGGTCTGTCACAATACCAATAGCATTTTGGCCAGCACCTATGTTAAAAGACAGATAGGCATTTATTGAGATAGCAAGACTTGATCCTTGTAAATGGGCACGTACAGGGCTTTTAATTTCGGAAGTAAGTTCTACCTTAACACTGAAACCGTGTACTCCTACCACATGTCCGACTATCTTATCATTCATTGTCGTCTTCCTTATCCAATGGCTTTGCAGTGTCCAGATTGCATTTCAGTATGTTTTCCATCTTTTTTAATTTAATCCAATCATTCAGCCATGAAACATTTGGAAGAATGTTCTTAGCAAAATCATCGAATGTTGCAGGGCTATCAGAAGTAATTCCTCCGGATTCTTGATGTGGAGAGAGTAAATAGACCCTTGCTCCCATTTGTTGGTATTCTTTTATCCTTTTTTCCATATCTTTATTCGGTCGAGGATCTACAACCAGCATCACAAAACTCGGATTAATAAGTGCATCTTCAATAATCCTGTTTACATGTCCATCACCAAAACCATATCCAGCAGCGATAAAGAAGGTTTGTGGTTGCTGAAGAGTCTGATGAAAAGCACGAAAGAGGTGGGCGTAAGGCAAGTCAAGGGTTTGAATATATTTATTTGATGTTGGCAAAATCCCCATTGGGCCAAGTTCCTCTCGGAATAAACTATCAAAGTTATCCGTCATTTTGGATTTTTCAGATCGCCACTTTAAAAATGCTGATAATGAAGGGTGTGAAGCCAGTACGTCTTTGCCACCGTTCCTTTCCCACCAGTGAATCGAACCGTGAAGCTTGTAAAGCTGGATGAACTTATCATATCTGCGAACGCGACCTTCAGAAACCTCGCCGGGGTAATACATATCGAGGCCGTAACAAGAAGGTTCAAAGCGTCGTTCGGCTTGACCTACAAAACCATCTACATAATGAATTCCCAAATGATCCAATGCCTGTTCAATAAGTGTGTCATAGTTCAAGGTAAATATTTTAGCACGACCCAATGAGGGATCACGTGCGATAAGTTTCGCTACAAATGCATGATGTCCAGTGGCTTCATCACCTGGATTTGGCAATTGAAGGGAACACCAGGCATAGATTGCACGACGCAAGTCATTGAGCAATATATTTAATTCATCTGCTTTTAGCTGAACTCCATCTTTCCATGTAAAATCAGATATAGGTGATTCTCTCCGGGAGGTAAGAAATGCAGCGTTGCTAAGATAAGAAAGCCATGCTTCAAATGAGGAAATGTCTGTTTCTTTTAAAGATGCCAGTCTTTTATTTACAAAAGCATGTAGGTTTTCCTGTTTTTTATCGTTTTCTTTGTAATAAACTTTAAGGAAAGAAAGAACCGTCCTTTCCAATTTAGCCAAAGGAAGCCCTTCATGAGAAATGGAACAACCAGCGGCAATCAAGACAGCAACGTTTTCCATACGAAGCCACTGGGAAAGTAATGCCTGAAGCCTTGTTAACTCGGCATCTTCTGCTTCAACCGCTTCACCAGCAGAGGGTTCAAGAATATCATTTTCATTGGGGACAGATAGTTTATAACGTCTCTTTATTTCTACATTCTTTTGTTCCATAGATACCTCCAAGCTTTAAAACCATCCATTCCACAAATGTCCGATGGTTTGAAGAATAAACATACTATTTGCTGAGATATTGGATAATAATGTTCCGCAAAATCACTCTATGGGCAAAATCTTCAAACCCTCAATCCCTCTTGTGTCAATGATCTTCACAGCCACCAGAGGGCTATTCAGCCTAAAGCAACCCCTTTTTTTTGCTTCAAGAACTTCCCTGTGTATCTCTTCTACCTTTTTATCTCCCCAGAACTTCTTTATTTCCTGAACAGAATCTCCCTTCCCCCTTTCAAAACTCACTATAAATCTCGTTGCATCCGCTTCACCCATATTATCTACAAGCAGATTCCATCCCTTCCTTACTATCTCATTTATTGCGGTAGATTTCTCATTCTCTATCACGCCATACCTCCTTTTTGACAAAAATTATCGGATTACAAATCTTCATACCACTTTATTCTTCAAGGAGAAGTATTTTTATGAGACCTTTGTATCGTTTAAAGTCATCTACATTACGGGTCAGGATAGATTGAATACCATGCACAAGCATGGTTGCAACGATATTCGCATCATGCACCTGTTTACCGGAAACATGGTATTTTTGAACCAGTTCACCTAACTTTTGCGCTGTGGCAATATCTTCCGGTAAAACCTTGAAGGCTCGTTGGAATCGGAAATGATTCTTAACGATCTTATCCCAGGGAATGGTCTTTTCATGCGTTACTGAACGAGTAGCAACAGAAAGGTACTCCCTTAAAACCTGCGGGCTAATAAAGAGGGGATACCCACCACTTATTGCATTTTTAAGCGCCTGATTAGCTTTTCTACACCACCGAGAATTAACATCAGAGGCATATACAAGAATGTTCGTATCAATAAAGCAGGATTCAACGCCCTTCTTCGCCATAGATATCTTCCCTTCTGAATGAACAGGATTTCGGCCATGCATCCCAATCCCAAGAAAGACATTCAAAGGTTTTCTCGCCTCCCGTCTCTATCTCGTGACTCGTTTCATCCATTACAACCAGTGCGCTATAGTTGCCGGGGGCAACTTCCTTCGGAAGTTTAATCTTAATATTCACCGTATGATTTTTTTCCACGTGGAGTAAGGTTTTAATCGTCCTCATAAATTCCCTCCTTAATCTATTCTACCTGATTATCTTCAAACTCTCTATTCCCCTTGCATCAATAATTTTAACCGCTACTGCCTTGCCCGGGGTAAAAGGCAAAGATACGGTTCCCCTGAACGCTTCAATCTTTTCTTCATCAATCTCGGCCTTTAGGTTTTTGGCAAGAGTAGCCCAGCCTTCTTTATCTTCATCACGGATTACCACCCTCGGCGTCTTTACCAATCCTGACTCAATCGCGTCATTCAACCCGAAATCGCTGACAATCCAGGGAAACAATGCCTCTTCAGTTGCTTTTTTGCCTGACGGGGCAAACGGCGTGGCCGATAAGTCAAAACACCGTATGATCCCCCTTGCCCGATGAATCCTGTCCAATCCGCCGATCCAAACGGTGCTTTCTTCAATGTCTTCCTTCTTTACGCCTTTCATCTTACTCTCTGCCGGAATACGCCAGGCATGATGGGCTTCATCATTTATCACGATTAAGTTACTGGCATTTGCCATATCGCCCAGCACTTCCCGCACATAGGCCTCATCACTTTTTGCGCCCCGCTTATCAACGGTCTTCTTCTTTGCCAGCCTTTCTTCACTGTCCCAGGCGAGGGCGTGCCAGTTGATGATCTTTACCTTCCCCTGCCGAAGTGATTCCATCAAACCCGATGGAACGATGTTAAATTCTTCGTAGTAGTTCTCCTTATCGAAGGGATTCAACACCGATAAGCGATTACGAACCGTTAATCCTGGTGCAACCACCAGAATATTCCTGGAGAATCGTGTGTCCTTGCTATTCGTTACTTTATTCAATACCTGCCATGCGATGAGCATACCCATAACAATGGTCTTACCCGAACCCGTTGCCATCTTATTGCACCATCGTGAAAACTCTCCACCATCACTCGGAATGTCAATGCCGGTGTGGTCGGCTTCCGGCGCTTCGGTAAGCCATATCAAAGTTTCAATGGCTTCTAACTGGCAAAAGAAAAACCTGCGGTCTTTGCGCTCTTCGGGTCTTGCCAGTGCTGCAGTAATCTCCTGGTAATGCCGGTAATACCCGGATAGCCTTGTTCTCTCCATTTTTTTATCCGTGGGCGAATGGTATTTACCAACTCAATCTCAAGAAAAGTCCCCGGATCATCAAATGATTTTGAGTTTTCCGAAGCCACAACATACCCGGCAGGCCTGCGGCCTTTCTGTAAAACAAATTCCCGCGTATCACGCAGGTATTCCCAATATTGCCTTGGTTCTTCGTAAGGGGAATTGATGATGAGCTTGTCAATCTTTTTCATGGATTGTTCTTAAGGAAAGGTATTTCTTCAAGTTTGATTATGAGAGATGGGATGTCTTCAGTAACCGTCTGCCAGACAATATCCAGATTTATGTCAAAGTAGTCATGAATCAGCCGGTTTCTCATGTTGATTATGCTTTTCCAGGGGATATGAGGAAACCTCTCGCGACAATCCTTTGAAACATTAGTGGCAGCCTCTCCTATAATCTCAACATCCTTAACCAGGGAAAGCACCAGCATCCGGTTTTTGTCGAGTGACTTTCTGGTCTTCCCTTGAGCAAAAGAAACAGCCTCTTTCGCTGCATCGAGTATATGATGCATCCGAACAATATCCGCTTTACTGCACATATTGCACCTCTGCCGACTCGACTACCTCCTTGCGGAAATAGCGGCTTAAATCTTCAGGTGTCCTCAAGTCCACTTTTCGCCCGATGTGCGTCTCCGTTTTGACGGCCACATAACCGACAAGATCGAATTCCACATCCTCATCAGAAACCTCCTGCGCCGTATCTCCTCTTTATCCTATTTCCATTGTGGCAAAAAGCTGGATTTAGATTTTAAAGGTCTCATTGAAAAGGCCAGAACAGTCAACCTGATAAGATCAGATACGCGGTGGTTTGACTGGAAACGGTTTTCAACGAGGCAGGAGGAATGGATGTCGCTGGGCGGCGTCACCGGCACAATTTCCTATGAGGGTGATTTGGCTGAATTCAGGACCCTTTTAAAATTGGGTGAATACGTCCATGTGGGGAAGGGGACGTCGTTTGGGTTGGGGAAGTATGAGATTGTATGATGGGTTTTCACCACAGAGACACAGAGGACACTGAGGCAAAAGAAAGGAATAGAAAATTCAGGAAGGAAGAGTGGCATGGACAAACTTGTTTGTCCATGTTGATAGTTATAGTACATGCGGATTGTATTTACCGCAGATGTTACGGGGATTAAGACCCATTGGAATGCCCGGAAGGCAAAAAGCATATAGTCAGGAGTGAAGATCCTGGAAGCGAAGGCACCAGAGAATCAACCCCAAAGGGGTGAAAGAAAAGGGAAAGGTATTTTTTCGTTAGATGTGTCCGCATTATTCCGGATTGAAACATGGAACTTGATCTGTGTATGCGCATATGGTATCTATGTGTATAAGGAGGTGTATAGAATGAGGACAAATATTGTATTACAGGAAGATCTCGTCAGTGAAGCGTTTAAGTATTCTAAGGCGAAGACAAAAAAAGACCTGATCCATGAAGCCCTGAAAGAGTATGTTGAAAAGCATAAAAGGCGTGATATCAGAGAACTCCGAGGAAAGATACAATTTGAGCCGGACTACGATCACAAAGCCCTGAGAAGGGAGCGTTGATATTGGTTCTTGTAGACACATCGGTATGGATTCCCTTTTTAAGGGGAGAAGACATAAAAGGGGTAGATAAATTCTTATCCATTTTAAATGCAGACATTCCTTTTGGTATAAACCCATTCATCTATCAGGAATTGCTGCAGGGAGCGAAAACTGAGCGTGAATTTAAAGATCTCAAAAAGTATTTAGATACGCAGAAGATTTATTTTTTAAAAGATCAGGTAGAATCATATGCCAATGCTGCACAGATATACTATCGTTGCAGGAAAAAGGGGATTACCGTTAGCAGTACCATCGATTGTCTGATTGTTCAGACGGCTGTGGAGCACAACCTGATGCTTCTCCACGAAGACAGTGATTTTGACCGAATTGCAAGGGTGGTCAAATTAAGGATGTTTTAATTGGAGAAGGCAAAGAGGATAAGGGAAAGGCTTTTGTCGTGAGACGTGTTCGTTGTCCTGGATTTCCTCTTTATCAAGAGGGGTTCGGGGGTGTGGTGCAGCCAACAAGATGATTGAGCTCGTGGGTGAAAGTCCCACCCAGACAATTGTCCGTAGCGGTCAGGTAGTCATATCTGGCATATAGGGAGGTAACAACCTATATGAAAGCTCAGAAGTAAACGGCCAGTCGGCTGAGCAGGAAGCTTAAGTCGGAACGATACAGGGGTCTAACAAAATGGCAAGCCTTAGCATAAAGCGAAGACTGCCGTCCCGAAATGAACCCCCTGCGGGTAATCGTTTGCAGGAGATGATTGGTGTCAACCCTTGCACACCTTGGGGGAGACTGTAACGCTTCACGGAGAAACGGACATAAGCAGTAAAGCGACCAATCGGGATAAGGGTCAAGGTGAGCCATGAAAGTTCAATCAGGAAAAGTTGGGAAGGTTCTATCAATAAGGGCTACGGATATAAGCTAAAAGCGAAAATCAATAGTCGAATAGGATTGGCGGATGAGCCTGTAGTAGTGGAGAAGTTTCTGTAATGGAGATGGAGCAAAGGGGCTCTGGACGATAAACTCTACATGAGGAAACATCTGCCAGACAAAGAGCTGGAGTACAGATGAAAACGGGAGTGATGTAGATATGCTCAACGCAAACTGGAAGCAGGAAGGCGGTGGGAAGAAATATCGTTTGAAGCCGTATTGGGGAAATCCCGCCGTACGGAATTTTAGAGGGAGCGGAGGAAACCTTGGCATCATAGAAGCCCAACTAGCGCCTCTGCTCTACTCGACTTTCACGGTCACGGAGTACGGTCAAGAAAAGCGTAATGATTCACCACAAAGGCACAAAGAACACGAGGAAAAATTCAATACATAGGAATTTCAATAAAAATGGGTGGCACGGACTTCGTCGTGAGCGTTCAGTCGAGCGACAAACCACGTCCCTGTATATCGTAAACAGCGAGAGGATTTCCGTGTTTAATTCTTTACTATCGTTGTGTCTGGATGGCTAAGCTATTATCTGGAAATGGGTAAATAATGGTGAAAACTATGGACGAAAAACAGAAAAGAGGCG
>JAJTXE010000002.1:938900-989229 GCA_021463795.1 Candidatus Brocadia sp.
GTATGGCGTATACGAAGAAGCGGATACGAGTAATCTTTCGGGGAGACAGTGGTTTTTTCTCGGGAGAGTTGCTGGATTATCTTGAGTCAGTATCGGCTGGATATCTGATTAAGGTGAAGCTGAAGAATCTGGTCAAGGTGCTTGACGCTCAGAAGTGGGCGGCAGTGGAAAGGCATGCAGGGTGGGAACAGTCTGATTTTGTGTATCGGTGTGCAGAGTGGAATCGTGCAAGACGATTTGTGGCAGTAAGGAAATTGATCAAGATAGAGAGGGGGTTGTTTCCTCTGCCCGTGTATGAGTATTTCTGTTACGTTACGACAGAGCGGTTAAGTCCGATAGAAGCGCATGGTTCGTATGGAGAGAGGGCTACGTGTGAGACGTGGATAGAAGAGTGTAAGAGTCAGATGAATGCGGGTCATGTACGCACGGGTGAGTTTTTGGCCAATGCAGCGTTATTTCAGTGCGCGGTGTTGGCATACAATCTCTTGAAGTGGATGGCGCTGTTGACGGGCGGAGCGGTACGGCGGTGGGAAATAAAGACGATGAGGCTGTGGTTAATCCGTGTTGCAGGAAAATTGACAAAGGGAAGCAGGCAGTTGGTCTTAAAGTTACCAGAGAAGTTCCTCTATCAGGAAGAATGGCGGGCATGGGAAGGCATGTCGCTGAGGGTAGAATTTGGATAGAAGGTAATTGGTGTCTTTGATTTGGATGTTTTTGGTAGCTGAGAGTGCAGCAAAGGGAGAAGGTATGTCCGCATACTCATTTTTGTGGCTCCAAACGGTTTAAGCAGGGCTATTTCTCAGATCTTTTTGTTCAAAATGAAACTGAGTAGTTCAGAAAATCGCTAAAAATTGAGGTTTATTATTGATTTTTGTCCGGCAAGGATATTAGTGATGGGCGATTTTCGCGTAGCGAAAATCATTTGCAGAATTTAGGTCAAACAATTTCAGTGGTGACAGATTTGAGGATCGCAGAAAGATTGTGCCTTTAAGGCGAAAGATAGATAACCGAATAGAACCAATTCCATTCAGACCGGAAGACTTTGTTGAAGGAATATTGGTCGATGAAATAAAGAAGACAGGAATGAGGATATTAAAGAGGTAAACCCCTGGACAGAGAAATAACATAGAATCAACCCTGAAGGGGTGAAAGAAAAAGGAGTTCGCTTTGATCAAATTTGAAAGTCTATTTTCTGCGTTAAATAAAGCAAAGGTTCGGTATTTGGTCGCTGGTGGAATCGCGGTTAATCTTTATGGCATCGAAAGAGCCACTGCAGATATTGACCTCGTTGTGGATCTGGAAGAAAATAACCTTAGCAGGTTAATTGCAGTTATGAAAGAACTCAATTTTAAACCAAAAATTCCTGTACGACTTGAAGACCTTATGAAAAAAGAGATAAGAGAAAGCTGGATAAGAGATAAGGGGATGATGGTATTTAGCCTTTTTGATCCCAAGAATCCCTTTTTCCTTCTCGATATTTTTGTAGAAATGCCCTTCAATTTTGATGTTGTCTACGAAGCGAGGGAGGAAATCCACATTGAGAAAACAATTATTCCGGTAGTACCGATACAATATCTCATTGAAATGAAGGAAAAGACTGGAAGACCTCAGGATATTGCAGATGTATTTTATCTGAGGAAAATACGGGAGGAATGGAATAATGAAAGCTGATGAGCCGTTGCTTTACTATAAAACAAAAGAGCAAATAGAGGCATATCGAAAAAAACCGGTACGGGAAAAGCTCATGTGGCTTGAGGCACAGATGGAGTTCTTTTACAAAGCCATGCCGGAAAAGGCAAAGAGGATAAGGGAGAGGCTTTTTTCGTGAGATGTATCTATTGTCCGTGTCCGATTCCTTTAATCAAGACCACGTCATGAGCGACGTCGAATGAGGGGTGCAGGGGTGTGTTTCACGGTCACGGAGTCCGGTCAAGAAAAGCGTAATGATTCACCACAAAGGCACAAAGAACACGAGGAGAAATTCAACACATAGGAATTTCAATAAAAATGGGTGGTAGGGACTTCGTCGTGAGCGTTCAGTCGAGCGACAAACCACGTCCCTTTATATCTTAAACAGAAATGGTTTGTCCGTGTTTAATTCTTTACTATCGTTGTGTCTGGATGGCTAAGCTATTATCTGGAAATGGATAAATAATGGAGAAATGATATGCAAAAAGAATATCAAACCTTACTGAAAGATTTTATTCAGATTTTAAAAAAAAGATTTAAAGAAGACATCATTTCCGTAGTTCTCTTTGGTTCAGTAGCAAGGGGAAATGCAAAAAAGGAAAGTGATATAGACCTGTGTCTCATTATAAAAAACCTGCCTAAAAGCCATTTTCAGAGGAACAGACTCCTTTTCAGTCCTTTGGCGGATTTAAGAGAGATGCACTCTTACAAAGAACTTCGAATGAAGGGTTATTTTCCTGATATATCTCCCATTCTTTACACCCCTGAAGAGATACAGGACACGAAGCCCATTTTTCTTGATATGGTTGAAGATGGAGAAATCCTTCTGGATAACGGTACATTTCGGGATAAGCGTAATGACATAAAGAAAAGGATGTCAAAGTTAAATTCGAGAAAGGTAATGTGTGAAGACGGCACATGGTACTGGGAGTTAAAGCCTGGTATGAAGCTAGGGGAGGTATTTACCTTATGAGAAGCGACCGCATAGGCTATGCTTATATAAAAGACGCAAAAACTATTTCTGAAGAAGCATCCGCAGAAGATCTCTTTACCGAATCGGATGCCGGCGACGCGTTGGAAATGATGAGATATGTTTTCGATTTCGTCAATGAACTCTTAAAAAAACATGACTTCATAAACCTCAGTGATTTTCCATGAAAGTAAAGGTAATGGAGTAAACTATGGACGAAAAACAGAAAAGGGAATATCAGCCGGTAGTGCTTGCCGTGCTGCTTCACAATGGAGGCTTATATGAATGATGCTATTTATAAAATAGCAATAGCAGCGTTTTTTCACGATATCGGCAAATTTGCTGAACGGGCAAAGGGAAATTTTCATATTGATCCGGAGTTTATAAATAATCATGCAAATTTATATCAACCGTTTTTCAATGGCAGGCATACCCATCAACATGCTGTCTATACCGCCGCCTTCATTGATCATATAGAAAAATTTCTCCCTAGAGAATTTAACAAAGGTAATTGGGGACTTGGCGACCCGTTCATGAATCTTGCTGCTGGTCATCATATGCCAGAAACTCCCTTACAATGGGTAGTTGCCATGGCTGACAGGATCAGTAGCGGTTTTGACCGTGATGAGTTTGAGGATTACAACAAAGGAATAGGAGTTAAGGATTATAAAAAGACACGTTTGCTTACCATTTTAGAAGGAATTGCAACTGATGGAAAATGGAAAGAAGATAACCTGGCGGCGTTCAAGTTTAGATATCCACTCAAGGAACTTTCACCCCAGAATATATTCCCATCAGACAAAGAGGACTACCGATCTCTGGATAGTGAGTATGCATCAAAGGAGTACGAAGATTTATTTTTAAATTTTGTTGCCTCTCTTGAGAACTTGATTCACAAGCAAAATATTTCCCTTTGGTTTGAGCACTTCGACAGCCTGTTTATGATTTATGCCTCCCATATACCCGCTGCTACTGTCGGTAAAGTAATACCCGATGTATCCCTTTATGATCATTCTAAAACAACTGCCGCTTTAGCTTCCGCTATTTATCTCTATCATATCCAGAATGGCAGCATGGAGATTGAAAATATTAAGGATTACGCAGATAAGAAATTTTTAATTGTTAGTGGTGATTTTTATGGAATTCAGAATTTCATCTTTACAGAAGGCGGAAGCACCAATAAGGCTGTTGCCAAGCTCCTCAGAGGAAGGTCGTTTGTCGTATCCCTTATTTCAGAGCTTGCGGCTGATATGATTTGCAGGGAAATGGGTCTGACTACGGCATCAATCGTCCTGAATGCGGCGGGTAAATTTACCATCATTGCGCCTAATACAAAAGAAGCAAGGGATAAAATAAAGGTTGTTGAAGAAAAGATCAATGACTGGCTCGTCAGGTTGTTTTATGGGGAAGCCTCTATTGGCATATCGTATATTGAAGCCTCTGGCGAAGACTTTATCACAAAAATATTTGAATTTCTTTGGGATAGACTGGCTAAGGCATCGGAAAAAAGGAAATATCAAAAGATTAATCTTGAAAAATATGGCGGTGTAATCAGTGACTATCTTGACCAATTCAACAATGATTTGAATAAGAAGCTATGCCCATTTTGTGGCAAAAGGCCGTCAAACCGGGAAGTGGAAAATAACCCACTCCTGGGAGATGAGAAATCTTCCTCCTGTAAGATTTGCAGAGACCATATTTATATTGGAACTACTCTGGTAAAAGCCAAACGTATTGCCATTACCACCACCGACGCAGATATTCATGGGGACAAACTCCTTGAACCAATATTCGGCATATATCAGATTTCTCTGGATGTGGATGGAAAATTGGCGCAACTGGCAGACAAAGGAACGCTTCTTAAATACTGGGACATCTCAATTTCGAAAGAGGGAGAAATTGCTAAGGATATAACGGCTAAATTTATCAATGGGTATGTGCCTAAATATTCTCAGGACGATGAAACAAAAGAGAACCTTGATAGATTGCTATACGGTGAGAAAACTGAAAAAAAGAAGGAAGAACTATTCGATATGATAAAGAATGGCTTACCAAAATCATTTCACCATATTGTAAAATCGGCATTAAATCCAACGGATCCACCGGGCAAATTTACAGGAGTAGAAGCATTAGGAGTGCTCAAAGCGGATGTGGATAATCTGGGTCTCATTTTCTCCTGTGGACTTAGACGCTATAGCATATCACGGTTGGCAACCCTGAGCAGACAAATGAATTATTATTTCTCCGTTTATCTCCCTTTTGTTTTAAGCACAAGGGAAGAGTTTAAAGACATCTATACCGTCTTTGCTGGTGGCGACGACCTTTTTCTGATCCTGTGGCTGCCTGGATTAATCAACCAAAACAAATATCGACTCTACCTTTAGAGTCTAAATTATTTAATAAAGTGTCTAATTTCCATTGACATATTCCGATTCGCTCCTGGGATGATTGTTAACTGCTGGGGTTACAACGGCCAGACGCCAGCCCCTACCATCGAAGCGGTGGAAGGTGACCGTGTACGTATACGGATTGCCAACCTGAGTATGGACTCCCATCCGCTCCATTTGCATGGTTATAACTTTAAGATTACTGGTACAGATGGCGGACGAATTCCTCCCTCAGCACAATGGCCTGAAACTTCAGTTAACGTACCACCAGGCACCACACGTAATATAGAGTTTGTAGCAAATGCGCCAGGAGACTGGGCTTTACACTGTCATAAAAATCATCACGTCATGAACGCTATGAGCCATACCGTACCAAACATGATCGGTGTAAAACAGAGCGGAGTTGACCGGAAAGTACAGAACCTGCTGCCGGATTATATGGCCATGGGTGAGACTGGCATGTCAGAAATGGCAGCGATGAACATGCCCTTGCCAAAAAATACACTCCCCATGATGACCGGAAAAGGTCCGTTTGGACCAATCGAAATGGGTGGAATGTTTACCGTGTTAAAAGTGCGCGAGAACATTACCAACTACGATGATCCTGGGTGGTACCAGCATCCTAAAGGTACTGTTGCCTGGCTAGTAGGAAAGTAAGCCTTATATATTTTCAAGCTAATCACAACTAAGAATTTAATGGTCTAAAACATGTATAGGAAACTTATAAAGCAAAACAAGACATTCCTATCAATCGTCTTAATTCTCCTTATCCTTTTCGGATTAATCCTCTATTTTGGAGGAAAACAGATATATAAGAAAGAAGCACAGTGGCAACATGGGGAGATTATTTCTCAACTACTTTCTGGTAAGCAAGTAATCGAGGAATATTTCCTTGAGTCTGGACGTAATTTGTTATTCTTAAAAGATCTCTGGAGTACTAAGGGTTATGTAAATAGTAATCTTGAATCCATTCATTACAGAAGAATGACGAAGGAGATATTCTATGACTTCGCAAAGGTTTATAAAAAGTATTCTCGCATCACGATAATCGATTCTTCAGGACGTGAAACCATTAGGGTAGATAATAAGCAAGACGACGTCACTGTAATTGTTCCTGACTCCGATTTGCAAAATGATAAGAACCAGTACTATTTTCAAGAGGCAATGCAATTTGATAAGGGCCAAGTCTATACCTCCTCACTAGATTTGAATATGCAATATGGAAAGGTAATGATACCATACGTTCCGTTAATAAGGTTAGTCACTCCCCTATTTAGCTCTAAAAATGACAAAAAGGGAATTTTGGTCTTAGATTTGTATTTTTGGAAAGTGCTCGAACTCCTACCAAAAAATATGTTTATCCAGACCGAAGATGGGAACATAATGTCAATAAAACCGGACGGTTCAACTAATTACAATAAGTCAAACTATGTTTTTAATGATCGCTCTGGCTGGTTATATCTTTCAGAAACAGAAACTATTCATTATTCTACAGTGGAGTTTCTTTCCGGCAAAAAATTTGTGGTAGCAATGTACCACAGCCACCCTTTGTTGAAAGTTGCATGGCAAAGACTGATGTTAGTATCCATGATACTTTTTGCCTTATTTCTTTGTCTTATATCGATTATTGGCTATATCAATATTGTGAGATTTAGAGAACTGATAGGTGCACAAAAGGCTATTATATCTTCTCTTGCAGAACTTGCCGAACGGAGGGACCCAGAGACAGGGCGTCATTTAGAAAGAACAAGATACTACGCCTTGGTATTGGCAAAACAGCTACGGAAGAATAAAAAGTACCGGAAAATCGTAACAAACGAATTTATTAAAGATCTCTATGATGCCGCTCCTTTGCACGACATAGGAAAGGTAGGAATACGGGATTCCATTTTATTGAAAAAATCAAAGCTGACTGACGAAGAATACGAAGATATGAAGGAACACGTTCGTATAGGGAAACAGGTACTTCAGGATGCTATTGATAAATTCAAACTTAAACAATCATTTCTTATTGTTGGCAGAAATATTTGTACATATCATCATGAAAGATATAATGGTAAGGGATATCCGGAAGGTTTAAAAGGGAAGGAAATTCCTCTAGAGGCAAGAATTTTCGCCCTGTGCGATGCCTATGATGCAATCAGATCAAAAAGGTCTTATAAAAATGTCTCGACACACGAAGAGGCAGTCAAGAAGATCGAATCCGACAGCGGTAAACATTTTGATCCTGATATTGTAGATATTTTTTTGAAATGTGAGAAAGAATTCCTGCAAGTAAGTTCCATTTATAAATAAAGATACGTGCTTCGCCCAAAGGTGATTTTCGAGCCCCGTTATATTTAAGCATTTAAAAGTATAAAGACTTCACAAAAAGATAAACCATTGTAGAAAAATCAAATTATTAAATCTACAAATTATGTTTGACATAGTGTAGAAGATGTGATACATATAAATATAGTTTTACAATATGTAAAATTACTTAGACGCTTATATAGATTTTTTAAAAGGATAGTTCTTATGTTAACTGAAAAACATTTATTAATAATAGGTGCTCTAAGTGTTATTATCATCTGTTGTTCCAGCGCATCATGGGCATCCTCCCCAATTAACCAAAAGTACACACTTTTACCCTCCACAAACGAATTAATTGGAACGTCATTACAGAAAGACACGTCTACTGGTAAGATAAACGGCGAGGTTACTAATACTGATGAGTTACCCTTGTCAAATATAACCATTAGCATCCAGCTTCTTACAGAAGAAACGACTTACGGGTCTGCAAGGAACCATCGGAAGAGTACAAAGGTAAGGTTTACTACTTTAGCTCGGAACAGTGTATAAAAAAACATTTGAGACGTATCTCTCGTATATGGTGAACGGCATAAATAGTAGCCAAACCCTCTTAAATCCTCCATTAAGAGTGATAATGTGATTCATTTATGCCGTTCACTATAATTTACGTTTTATAAAGAGATGGACGATGAAAACCATTCTTGTGGTAGATGATAATAAATATCATCTCTTACTCTATGAGCAAGAATTGTCGTTAGAAGGATATAACATTATTACTGCAAAAGATGGCTGTGAAGCTTTAAAGAAGGTAAAAAATCATTCTCCAGGCCTGATTGTATTGGATATTAATATGCCCACGATTGACGGTATTGAATTGATGGGCAAAATCTTAAGCGAACATAAAAAGATACCGGTTATTATTAATACAGCTTATAAGGGTTACATGGATAATTTTATGTCCTGGGCAGCCAATGCATATATTATTAAATCATCCGATCTGAGTGAATTGAAAAACAAGATAAAGGAATTGATAGGTAAAATCGAATAGGATTGAGTGAACCATGGCTATGTATTTTAATGGATAATTTGTGACGATTAAAATAGAAAGGAGAGCACATCATGAATAGTATTTTGCGTATAGCAGTAGTATTTACCTTTATCGTAGGTTTCGGTGGCACTTTTGTCAGTAAGACCCTTTGGGCATCCAGTTGTTGTGGGGGTGGTGGAAGCGATGGGCATAGCAGCCACGAATCAGGAGAACATGCAGTTCAAAAAAGGGCAGCGGTAAAGGGGGAAAAGGCCGAGGCTGTAAAAGACCCGGTCTGCGGTATGGACGTCAGCGATATCAAGAAGGCACCTTCCGAAGAGTACAAAGGAAAGGTTTACTTCTTTTGCTCGGAACATTGTAAAAAGACCTTTAAGAAAGACCCGGCGTCCCATATACCCACGGAATCACCACAGCATAGTGAGGGTGAAGGACATAAGCATTAATGCATACATCTTCCAGTAGATTCAACTACAATCTCCGCATCTTCAGGAAGGCCTTTTTGCCTTGGGCACTATCATCCCCAAGAAATCTGTGGATGACTTGGAATTTATTTAGAAAGGTAAGAAAGAAATATAAATTTAATACTCAATTACAAGGTCATCTTGAATACCCTATCCCACATTCCTTTGTATTAAGCCTTACATCGGATTGTAATCTTACGTGTGACCATTGTTATGCAAGGGTATATGAGGAAACAAAGGTATTGCCTAGGAAAGTGTTCGAAGATATTCTGAATCAAGCCAGTACGCTTGGTTGTTTCTTTTTTGTGCTTACCGGTGGAGAGCCTATGCTGTACCAGGATTTGTTAGATATTTTAAGCCTTCACAGTGATAGCCTTTTTATCCTGATAACCAGTGGAACGATGGTCTCCGATAATGATGTTACTGAAAAGTTGTCCCGATCACCTCATATAATTCCCGTAGTTAGTCTTGAAGGTGGTTTAGAGGATGCTGATAAAAGGCGTGGTGTGGGTACATACAATCGTGTTATAAGTGCCTTCGATAGCCTCCGAGCAAGCAAGGTACTTTACGGGTTTTCTATTACGGTTACATCGGAGAATGTGGAACGACTTCAAAAAGAAGATGTTTTTAAGGAAAAGTATCCTTATGGTGCACGCTTGGGATGCTTTATCGAATATATACCCACAGGAAAAACACCTAATTTGAAGTTATGTTTATCATCCACCCAAAGATACTCGTTTAGACAATGGTTTTTAAAACTAAAAGAAAGTGCAAATAGCTATCTCATTCATTTCCCGGGCGATGAAGAGCTTATGGATAGTTGCAGAGAGGCTGGAAAGGGTTTTATTCATATTAACCCGGAAGGATACATAGAGTCATGTGCCTTGTTGCCTTCTGGCAAATACAATATATCAGAAATACCGCTCGAAATGTGTCTAAAAAGTTTGTATAGAGATAATCAGCAATGTGCTCATCGTTATGAAACGCTTGAAAATCACCCTTGCATAAGCCATCGGTAATGGGATTTTTCTAAAGGATGAATAACAATGGTTAATACATTTTGGCATACGATACCGATTGATGAGGTAATAAGAGATCTTGGTACCAATGCCGATACGGGGCTTAGCCACACCGAGGCGGAAGATAGGCTTGGGAAATATGGACACAACCAACTGGAAGAAAAAGAAGGTGTGTCCCCAATAATGCTCTTTTTGGGACAGTTTAATGATTTTATTGTCTGGATATTGATAGCGGCTGCCATTGTCTCAGGTGTTTTGGAGGAATGGGTCGATGCGTTGGCTATTATTGCCATTGTTATCATTAATGCCATTATTGGATTTATCCAGGAATACCGCGCCGAAAAGTCCCTTGCGGCCTTACAAAAAATGTCTGCGCCTTTTTCAAAGGTAATGCGCGGTGGGGAAGTTCTTTCCATCCCTTCACGAGATATTGTGCCAGGAGATATTGTGCTGCTGGAGGCCGGGGATTATGTCCCTGCAGATGGTAGACTCTACTCTTCGTTTAGTCTCAGAACCCAGGAGGCTTCTCTTACGGGTGAATCAACACCAGTCAACAAATCGACTGAAACACTTCATAACCCCGCTTTACCTATTGGTGACAGGGAAAATATGGTCTTCATGGGTACTTCTGTAACGGGCGGTAAAGGTACATGTATTGTTGCATCAACAGGGATGCAAACCGAACTGGGTAAGATTGCGGGCCTTATCCAGGAGGCGGGAAAAGAGGAAACCCCCCTCCAGCGTAAACTCCAAGTCTTTGGAAAAAAGTTAGTCTATCTGTGCTTAGGGATTGTAACGCTCGTATTTCTTTTAGAGTTATGGAGAAATGACCCGTTATTAGAGGCATTCCTTATGTCGGTGAGCCTTGCTGTCGCTGCTATTCCAGAAGGCCTACCAGCCATTGTGACTATCGCTCTGGCCTTAGGGGTGCAACGTATGGTGAAGCGACACGTGTTAATTCGAAAACTACCATCGGTAGAGACCCTGGGATGCACTACGGTAATTTGTTCAGATAAAACGGGCACATTAACCCAAAATGAAATGACTGTCAAAAAAATATTTGTCAGCGGCAAAACAATCGATGTCTCTGGAACGGGCTATGCGCCAGAAGGAAACTTCTCCAGTAACGGCATGCCTCTTTCAGAAACCGACCTGCAAGCATTAAAAAAGCTTCTGGAGATAGGGGTATTATGTAATAATGCGCATCTTAAACAACATATCAATAACACATGGAAGATCATTGGTGACCCTACCGAAGGCGCCATCCTGAGTGTTGCAGCTAAAGCAGGTATCTGGAAGGAAGAATTAGAAAAAAATTTACCCCTTCTTTCAGAGATACCCTTTGATTCATTATATCTTCATGATATTCCGATCTTATCTTTTTGAATTCCATAAAGGGAATCTCAGGAAAAAATACGTCTCCTGAAATCTCTCGATGGATGACTGACAAATAAATCCGATCTGCTATTAGAAGCGCTTCTTTATAAACTTGTTCCCCGCCACAGACAAATATCTCAGATTCGCCTTGAGGGCAAATTTCAATTGCTGACGGCAAATCTCTTGCAAGAACACATCCAGGTGCACAATAGTCCATGTTGCTGGTAAGAACAATATTGATTCTCCCTGGAAGTGCATGACCAATTGATTCATAGGTCTTCCTGCCCATAATCACAGTATGCCCCATAGTGATGCTTTTAAAACGACTTAACTCGGTCGGGATCTTCCATGGTATATCCCCCCGATTCCCAATAACACGGTTTGACGCCATCGCGGCGATCAGTGATATCACCATACCCGGTCGTTTTTTGTAGATTGCCATAATCACTTACCCTAATCGAATATGTATATTTTTGTTGGTTCTTTTATCTGCAATATACAGCATAGTAACGAAGCATGCCAAACAATACATGAATATTTTTCCGATTAAATTATTTATTTGTTATTCCGATAATGCATGGTAACGCATACCACAAAAAGACACCGTATGCAAAAGGGGAAAGAGATATGCAAAATCAAAATATCCTGACAATAAAGCAAGTTGCAGAATATCTGAAAATAAGTCCTCGGACCGTATACAAATTAGTGAAAGAAGGAACGATTCCATCTTTTAAGATAATGAATATGTGGCGGTTTGAACAATCCAAGATTGACCAGTGGATACATGAAAAAAGTGATTTTAATGATTTTAATGCAACTGGAGGTAAATAAGATGCCAAAAGTATTGATCATCGATGATTCGGCGGTTATGCGTAAGATTATTCAAAGGAATATTCAACAATCGGGCCTTTTAGTGGACGAGTTTGTTGAAGCCGGAGACGGAAGGGAAGGTCTTGAAAAGGCACTTTCTAATAATATTGATTTAATTCTCTGTGACTGGAATATGCCCAATATGACAGGAATAGACTTTGTTAAGGCTCTTAGGAGTTCTGGGCAAAAAAATAATATTCCTATCGTAATGGTGACTACAGAAGGCGGCGAGACAAAGATTGAAGAGGCTAAAAGCAATGGCGCAAACGGCTACCTGACAAAACCATTCACACCGGAACAGTTAAAGTCAAAATTAGGAAATTTTTTACTCGTAAAATAATGCCTGTATCATTTTTATGCGCACCTTATAAAACCAAATACCTCACGAGAAAAAAAGGAGAGAATGGACCATGACACCGGAAAGCATGATGGAAACCGTCTGTTTAGATATTACCGAATCTACAAAGACATTGTTTGAAACGATGATTATGATGGATTTAAAGCATGACGAGGCATCTTTGGTAGACGACACGCAAATAAAAACGGATGTCATCGGTATGGTGAGTTTTACCGGCAAATACCATGGGGTGATAGCCCTTTTTTGCTCAAAAACGTTTGCGTTAAAGGTTGCATCAGCCCTACTGATGACAGAACTAAACGAGTTTACGAGTGAAGTAAAAGATGCGATAGGTGAGATATCAAATATGATCGCAGGAAACGTGAAGACAAAACTTACTGCACAATACGGTGACATGCATCTTTCCATCCCAATTGTAATTGCAGGGGAGGGTCTATCGATTACCGCCGTTAATAATCACCCCGTTGTAGCTGAAACCACACTTTCCTGTTTTAGTAAAGATCCATGGCTCATGACGCCTTTTGTCTCCAATAATGAAAAATTTAATATTGGCTTGTTGTTGAGAGAGTCAAATAAATAGCTTTCATTCGATAAATGCAAAAATGGAAAATCCTACAATCAAAAAGTCGTCTTCGTCCAAGCTGGAGGAAACCCTGGTAAGTACCTTTCCTCGGATTTGCACCGATTGTGGTAAGTTAACTAACAAGCAGTTCTTACTGACAAATCCAGTGTTGCAAAGCACAAGCCTGAACGAGTTTATTAAAAATGCCAATACAGGCCACATATTGGCAAAATTGGCTATTGAAGAGTTTTACGAGGGAGAACTGTACTTAATCTTTACTATAAAAGATGCTATTACGATAGGAAGTCTCTTGTTAACCATTGAAGATGCCATAATAAGGGAAAATGCAGACAAGGGTGTATTTGAAGGCGATTGTACGGATGCATTTAAGGAATTTACGAATCAGGTCTGCGGTATGTTAGACAACGAATTAAGACCGAAGCTACCTAAACCCATTCACCTGAAATTAACAAGCACGGTGCTCATAAACAAAGAAAATGCAAATACTGCGCTCAGTGAGGAAGCCCTGAACGAAGAATGTCTTATTCTGACGGCCACTTTGCGAATTCTTGGTTTTAATGACGGCAAATTCATGTTAAGTATTTCCAAACTGCTTGGTGAAGAGTTTTTTTGTGAGGTCATCGAAGAAAATACGAAAAAGTTCAGGGGTACGATACTCGTTGTAGATGATTCTAATACTGATTTACGCATCATTCGAAAACTTTTGGGTAATGAATATAAAGTATTGGTCACAGATAATCCAAACAGCGCACTCTCCAGGCTTCAAAAAGACCAAATCGACCTTGTTTTAATGGATGTCCACATGCCCGGCGTTAGCGGGATAACACTTTGTGAACGATTTAGAAGGAATGCTATGTCTAATGCTATACCAATTATCATATGCTCCTCATCCCCAACCCAGGAAAACGTGATACAAGCCATCCGGGCAGGAGCAGAAGACTTTCTGGTTAAGCCATTCACCAGACAAAAATTAATTGAAAAGATTAATAAGCACTTAATAAACAGCAACGTACTCTTAAATTCTTAGTATGGTATCACTTTAACCCGACGAAAGTACGGAAACCACAGATTTCACAGATTGCGCAGATTAGATAGATTTATTATTCATACTTATAATCTGTGTAATCTGAGTTTATGAGACCTATTGATGTAAATTATGTTTAAGAATTTATGGGAAGAGACCCAAGAACTCATGCAATTATTGGAGCTGCGATGGAGATTCATAGCATTGTCGGCCCAGGACATTTAGAAGCAGTGTATCAAGAGTGCATGGAAATTGAATTTGAATTGAGAAATATTTTGTTTATCCCTCAACCTCAATTGGAAATATTTTATAAAGATCGAAAATTGAAGAAATTCTATATTCCTGATTTTATTGTATACCATGAAGTAATAGTCGAAATAAAAGCCGAAAGGTGTTTAACAAAAGTTGATGAAGCACAGTTAATAAATAGCCTTACTATTAGTCGTCATAATGCAGGACTACTTCTGAATTTTGGTGAAGAATCCCTTCGTTATAAAAGATTCATAAATTAAATCCAGGCTATTGGATTTCATAACACGGCATCACGGCTTACACAAATAATTCTCATGAATGAAAATCTGTGCAATCTGCGAAATCTGTGGTTTCCCTTAAAACTTGATTATTGAGGATGTAACAATGGAAGACAACATGAATTTTATGGATGATGTTGAAATTGTTAAGGAATTTCTTGTCGAATCTAATGACCATCTGGATGACGTTGAATCCAAAATATTGGAGTTGGAAAAGAACCCCGGAGATATTGATATTATTAACAGCATATTCCGTCCGATTCATAGCATAAAAGGTAGCGCTGGTTTCCTGGGTTTGAAAGATATCGGCAAAGTAAGTCACGAATTAGAAACACTCCTGGACGAAGGAAGGAAGGTCAAAATAAAGATTACGCCAGAAATCATTGAAGTCCTCTACGAAGGCGTAGATATATTGAAAAAACTAAGAAATACCGTAGTTATAAAGGTTGATAACAAGCATGCCTCAACAGATGTGGTTGATTACTACCCATTTATATCAAAAATACCTGTTATTTTAGGACACAATCAAGGGATCGTGCAAAAAGAAAAGACCATGGATAATCCTCCAAAAGAAAAGCATATTGGTGAAATTTTAGTGGAAACTGGAAATATTAGCAAAGATCAACTGGAAATAGCATTACAAGAACAAGCACAGGGAAAACGATTAGGTGAAATATTGATCGAAAAAGGAATGACTACATCAGATAAAATTAATGAAGCACTCAAGATCCAATCTATTATAGGCAAACCATCTTCTGAAACAGTTAAAGTAGATACCCAAAAATTGGACAACCTGATCAATCTTGTGGGCGAACTGGTGATTGCCAATGCCCTTATCTGTGAAACATCAGGAAATACCAATAATGTCTCAAATAAAAACCTTTCCCACCTCAGCAAGATCGTTAAAGACATACAGGATCAGGTCATGTGCATGAGGATGGTGCCTTTGAAATCGACTTTCCAAAAGATGGCCAGGCTTGTGCGGGATGTTTCCGCAAAGGTAAACAAGAAGGTTAGGTTGGAAATTGCTGGTGAAGAAACGGAACTGGACAAGACAGTAATTGATGAGATCGGTGATCCGCTTGTACATATTATCAGAAACTCAATCGACCATGGAATCGAGCCTAAAGAAGAACGAATAGCGAAAGGGAAACCGGCAGATGGTCTTGTGCGGTTGAATGCATTCCATCGGGCCGGCAACATCGTCATTGAAATTGAAGATGATGGCAAAGGCCTTTGTAAAGAGAAGATCTTAAAAAAAGGAATTGAAAAGGGTTTAGTCGAGGAAAATGCAACTCTCTCAGATCAGCAAATCTATAATCTCATTTTTGCCGCAGGCTTTTCTACAGCAGAAAAGATAACCGATGTCTCTGGGCGAGGCGTGGGGATGGATGTCGTAAAAAAGAACGTTGAGCGTCTGCGGGGAAAGGTAGATCTTTATACAATAGAAGGAAAAGGAACAAAATTTTCCATCAAACTGCCGCTTACCTTGGCAATTATTGATGGTATGATTGTACAGGTTGGTCCTGAAAAATACATCGTCCCCATGCTTTCCATCGAGGAATCCATCCGTCCAAAGAAAGAAGACGTCTCTACCGTGCAACAACGCGGAGAATTGATTAACGTGCGAGGTGATTTACTACCTATGGTGCGTCTCCATAATTTGTATAACGTTGAACCGAAAAGAATGAATCCGTGGGAAGCTCTCATCCTGGTTGTTGAAGGTGAGGGACAAAGATGCGGAATTCTTGTCGACGATCTTCTCGGCCAACAGCAGATAGTCATTAAGAGTCTGGGAGAACAGTTCCACAATATCAGGGGTATCTCTGGCAGTGCTATACTGGGAGACGGACGCGTTGGCCTTATCTTAGATGTCGGTGGAATTATGAGCATGGCGCTGAATTAACGTTCAGCTATCAGATGTCAGGGGTCAGGGATCGGAGATTGGAGTAATTAGCTATGTCAGACAGTATCAGAAGTTATCGAGATTTAGAGGTTTGGCAGAAGTCAATGGATTTAGCGGTAAAATATTATCAGATAACAAAAGATTTCCTTAAAAATGAGTCGTATGGCATGAGCAGTCGATTACAGCGTGCAGTTATTTCTATTCCGGCTCATATTGCTGAAGGACGGGGAAGACAACACCGGAAAGAATTTCTCCAACATCTGTCTATAGCCTATGGTTCACTTTCAGAAGTTGAAACTTATCTCCTTCTTGCCGAGCGTCTGAATTATATTAATAAAGATCAATTGAATCAGAGTATATCTAAGACTGCAGAAGTTGTACGGATGATCAATAGTTTAAAATATTCTTCATTAAGGAAACCGATCCCCGGCCCCTGACAGCCGATTCCTGATGCCTGACAGTAATGGCTGATATTCCTTTTTACCAGTTAAAAAGGAGGTGCTATTCAAGAAATGTAACGATGCCCACAAATTACTTACAGACCAATATTATTGTTCCTTAACAAAGGAGTAAAATTAGATGAAGGTGAATTTAAGTACAAAGATTATCTCATTGTTTATTATTGGTGGTTTAGTACCCCTGGCTGCGATTGGTGTCTTGAGCTATCATAGCTCAAGTAAGGCATTGAAAGAACAGGCATTTAACCAACTAGTTTCTGTGAGAAATGTCAAACAAGCCTTTATTGAGGATTGGTTTTTAAAAAGAAAATGTGATGCGGTAACTCTTTCACAAAATGAGATGGTTGTTAATGCCATAAAGGAATTTAAAAAGGCATTTAATGAATTGGGGGCTGAAAAAGTGCGAGACTTGTATATCACCAAAAATCCGTTTCCAACAGGCAAAAAACTGGAATATGTTGATGCACAGGACGGCAGCAATTACAGCAAATTACATGCACGTTATCATCCTGTCTTCAAACAATACCTTGAAGAATATGGGTATTACGATATCTTCCTTTTAGACGCAGAAACAGGAAATATCCTTTATACCGTATTTAAGGAACTTGACTTTGGCACCAGTTTAGTCTCAGGGCCTTACAATACCAGTAACATTGCAAGATTATATAAAGACGTTATCTCTGCAAATACCATCAATGACCATAGTTACGCAAAACTGGCCGATTTTGAACCTTATGCCCCTTCGAATGGTGACCCTGCTTCTTTTATAGCAAGTCCTGTTTATGACGGTACTCATAAAATTGGCGAACTCATGTTCCAGTTGCCTATTAATAAGATAGATGCGGTCATGCAAGAACGTTCAGGTTTGGGTGAAACGGGAGAAACCTATCTGGTAGGATCAGACAAGCTGATGCGCTCCAATTCCCGATTTTCAGAAACGCCAACTATCTTTGTCACTAAGGTTGATACAGAAGCCTCAAAGGATTCCTTAGCAGGTAAGACCGATGCTAAAACTATAAGAGATTATCGTAACGTGCCTGTTTTAAGTGCATATGCGCCATTCAATGTACTCGGTCTAAATTGGTCAATAGTAGCAGAGATCGATGAGGCAGAGGCACTCATGGCCGTCAACAATCTAAGGAAGTGGATGATTATCATCGGGCTCGCCTCGGTGGGTTTTGTTGCTGGGTTAGGTATCCTCGTAATTAAGATTACCAGCAAGATATCAGGACTCTTTAGGGCGCTCCTGGATGACTTAACCGAGAGTTCAGCACAGGTAGCCTCCGCATCAGAACAGATTTCAGAATCAAGCCAGAGTCTTGCACAGGGTGCTACGGAGCAGGCCGCCTCCATCGAAGAGACTTCATCATCCATGGAAGAAATGTCTTCTATAACGAAACAGAATGCGGAGATTGCCCATAAAGCCTCCGAGTTAGTAACCTCGTGTTTCGTGTCTGCCCAAACAGGCGACGAGTCCATCACGAAAGTAAACGATTCAATGCAGAAAATTAATGAAAGCAGCAATAATATCGTAAACATTATCAAGGTTATTGACGGCATTGCCTTCCAGACTAATCTTTTGGCGCTCAACGCCGCCGTGGAGGCTGCAAGAGCAGGGGAACACGGAAAAGGTTTTGCAGTCGTTGCTGAAGAGGTGCGAAATCTTGCACAGCGGTGTGCCAGCGCTGCAAAGGATATTACTCAACTGATTGAAGACAGTTCAAAAAAGGTCACATCAGGCACAGACCTTGTCAAACATTCAAGTGAAATTCTCAAAGAAATTGTTTCAAAAGCAAAAAAAGTTACCGATCTCGTAAATGAAATATCCAACGCCTCGAAAGAACAAGCGGAAGGTATAGACCAGGTCAGCAAGGCCATTACCCAGATGGATCAGGTTACCCAACAAAACGCAGCGAATGCAGAAGAAACAGCCTCATCCAGTGAGGAACTCTCGGCACAGGCAGAAAGTCTGAGGGCGCTTGTGGACAGAATTGCCAGGGAGGTTGGTACAGGGAATGAGAATGGCATGGCTTCAGGGAAGAAAGACGTTCAAGTAACGAAGAGGCAGGTATATGCTCCTTCAAGCAAAAAAATCCGATCTATTCAGAAAAAGGCAGACTGCAGTACCGTAAAAAGATGCAAAGACGAGGGACATAAAGAATCATGGCATGATTCGCTGGACGAAACTTTGCAGGATGATGAGAGGAATATACATACTGTGTCGGCTACAAAGTCCAGTCGTTTGATTCCCATGGCGGATGACGAATTTAAAGATTTTTGATAAGACAGTTTGTCCTCGCGTTACTGTTCCACAACTAACGACAATCACCCCTCATTCCCCACCGTTGTATGGTAAGGAATGAGGGGTAGTAAGAACTTAGCAAATTTTATTTATTGAATATTACGATATGGAGACTGAAGGCATGGCAACGAAATGGAGTGAAGATCTGGCGATTGGTGTAAAAGCAATTGATGAACAGCATAAGGGTATATTTAACAGAGTAGATAACTTGCTCAATGCAATGAGGCAAGGTAAGGGTAAAGATGAAATAGGCAAGGTATATGCCTTTTTAGCAGATTATGTCGTCAGGCATTTCAAAGATGAAGAGGATTTAATGTCCAAATACAACTTCGACGGTTGTTCAAAACAAAAAGAAGAGCATACGCGATTTATAAAAGAATTTTCCGGGCTAAAAAGGGAGTTTGAAACAGCCGGCACAAAACCAAATCTGGTGATTGATACACAACGAAAATTGTGCGACTGGTTAACAAACCACATATCCAGCGAGGATAAAAAAATAGGTACATTTATGAAAATGAAGAGGTAACTCTTATGTAGATGAAGATGAAAATGAAAAAAACAAAATGTGAAATACCGAATCATAATCAAATACAAAATGTAGGGTGGATCAAATGAAGCTAATCCACCGCCATACATGTGGTATCAGCACAAGAAACTGTACCGTAAATATTAAAGCACTACTTTTTATAATGAAAGGAGAATTACATGCAAGCAGTAATGGATAAAGAGAAAAAAACAGGCGACCCTGGGGCATTGTCGCGTAAAGGGAAATACTTAACCTTTGTGCTTTGCGATGAGGAGTATGGTATAGAAATACTCAAGGTACGGGAGATTATAGGGATTATGAATATAACACCTGTACCTCAGACGCCCGATTACATGAAGGGAGTTATAAATCTCAGGGGAAAGGTGATTCCCGTTATAGACCTGAGATTAAAATTTGGATTTCAGGAAGTGGAGTATACGAAAGAGACATGCATTATCGTCGTGGAGGTCCAGAATAAACTTACCGGAATTCTTGTAGATACGGTCTCAGAAGTACTTGACGTCCGCGGCCAAGATTTAGAACCTGCGCCACATCTTGGAGATGGTATTAATACGGAAATCTTTTTGGGTATGGCAAAGATAAAAAACAAGGTCAAAATTCTTCTCGACATTGATAAGGTCCTGGGTGCGGCGGAGATTAATATAGCCGAGAGTTTGACTAGTGTGAGTTAATTTTGGATCCTATCGTAAGAAATGTATATAAATTTCCAGTAAATGCAAAGGTTAATAATTAAAATGCAAAATGACAAATCAAAATTCAAAGATGAATTCAAAAGACGAATTTATCGATATACCCTTGATTCAATTAAATTTATTGATGCGTTGCCGAAAGAGAAAACCACGGAGACCATTGGTAATCAACTCCTTCGGAGTGCTACCAGTATTGGAGCTAATATTGTAGAAGCCACTGCCGCAAGTTCAAGAAAAGACTACACAAATTTCTTTAATCACGCACTTAAGTCAGCCAACGAGACCATATTTTGGTTGGGATTACTCAGAGATTCAGGCAAAGCCGATAAAAACAAGGCTAATAAACTTTTGAAAGAAACGACCGAGATTGCCAATATACTAGCTTCCAGTATCCTTACCTTAAAGGGGAAGAGATAATTTTACAGTTTGGTATGTACTTTTGATTTTTTACATTTGATTTTTGATATTTATCGTTTTCAGATTCTGATTGTTCGTGCATTTTACAAAATAAACGGGAGAAAAAAAATGATTGGTAAAATGAATTTAATGACAAGGCTCATTGTCACGATTATTGCGGTCATTGTGGTTTCAACGAGTATTCTGACATATATCAATACAAAAAGACAAAAGACACAGATGTTGGCTGAGGTGCGTACCCAGGCGAGAATGGCAGCAGATCAACTCATCTCTACGAGAAAAGTAGTAGCAGAGAAACAAAAGGCAATTAATACCGACTCAAAAGGCAACTATGAATTCAAGGGCGTGATCCCTGCAATTGTGGGACGAGAGATTGCCGAACATTTCAGTCAAACGACCATTTTCAAGATGAAGCAGACGAGCATTAAATACAGAAACTCATCGAATAAGCCAGATGCTTGGGAGGTCCATCAGTTAGAAAGATTTGAGAGAGAGCCAGGCTTAGCTGATATATCAGAAATAACGAAATTAGAGAACGGCTCGGAGTTTTTTCGTTTGATGGTTCCCCTGAAGATCGAGGAGGCATGCTTGAAGTGCCATGGAGACCCTGCCACAAGTTCGACCGGGGATGGCAAAGACATCACGGGCAGACAAATGGAGAATTACAAACTGGGGGATATACGAGGTGCGATAAGTGTAACTGCGCCAATGACAGCCGTAAATGCGGCGATTGCCTCTAATAGAAATTTCAGCGTCTTAGGCAATGGAATTTACGTGCTTCTGGTAGGCACAATAGTCTTTTTCATTGCTCGAAATATTATCGCCTTACTGAAACGGTTGGTTTTTAACTTAAAAAATGGCGCAGAAGAAGTTAGTTCGGCAGCAAACCAGATTTCTTCTTCCAGTCAGTCCCTTGCAGATGGAGCTTCGCAGCAGGCTTCTTCCATTGAAGAGACATCTGCATCGATTGAAGAAATGGCCTCAATGACAACAAAAAACTCTGATAATGCAAAAGAAGCAAATCAACTCGCAATCAAGGCAAAAACATCAGCTGAAAGTGGGGATGAGGCCCTGGATACCCTGCAGACAACAATGCGGGACATCAATTCGGGCAATGACAAGGTACTTTCGATAATCAAATCTATAGATGAAATAGCATTTCAAACAAACCTTTTGGCCCTCAATGCTGCCGTTGAGGCGGCAAGGGCAGGAGAGCACGGAAAAGGGTTTGCCGTCGTTGCAGAGGAGGTACGCAACCTCGCACAACGGTGTTCTGTAGCATCTAAAGAAACTGCAGATTTAATTAACTCAAGGGTGGTAAGCACCGAAAACGCAGCAAAGATTGCTGATAAATTTGCGGCAAATCTTAAAGAAATTGTAACCGAGGCAAAGAAGGTAACGGATCTTGCCGGTGAAATTGCAGCTGCCTCGCAGGAGCAGTCTGATGGTATTAGCCAAATATCCAAGGCAGTTACGTCAGTAGATACCGTTACTCAGCAAAATGCGGCAAACGCGGAAGAGTTAGCTTCATCCAGCGAAGAATTGTCTGCACAAGCGGAAAACTTGAATGCGATTATTCAAGAACTGGCCATGGAAATTGGGAATATTGACAATGGTGTAAAAACCGATGAAAAATCACAATCTCATACGTATTTCGAAACGAAATCCCGGCATTCCTTAAATAATGATCTTGGGAATAAAAACAAACAGATGATGCGGGTCAAAAAAGCCAATAATTCTGTAAAGCAAGGTAATAAGGCAAATGGAAGTAGTTTTAAGAAAAACGAGACCCCACGAAACAGGATGTCAGATGAATTAATACCTCTTAGTGATGATTTCAAAGATTTTTAGCGTCTTGAGTTTTTTTCAATGGGTACGAATCAATACGATTTGTGCCCATTGAACAGAAGGAAATTACCGTTGTAATAAAATGATATGGATATCGCATTGAGGAAATACATTACCGCACAGGCATATATGCACTGCCGTTATGAATGGAAAATACAGAGGGGAAGCGTTACAACATGAATAATGTTCAAAATGCTATTACGGTTGGTGTTGGTGATCTGAAGATTACGCAAGCACCTAATGAGTTAAAAACATTACTGGGATCCTGTATAGGAGTTGTATTACACGACCCTATCAACAGAATTGGCGGATTGTTACATGTAATGTTACCGAAAAAACAAGGTAATGATTTAAAGATTACCAAGTACGCTGACACAGGGCTCCCATATTTTATTTATCAGATGGTCACCCATGCAGGCGCATCCAGAGAGGCACTTTATGCCAAGATCTTTGGCGGTGCAAAGATGTTCGAGACCAATGGCCTCCTTAATATTGGAGAATCAAACGAAAAAGAGGTTCGGCGAATCCTAAGAGAAGCAGGGATCAGGATCATATCGGCAAAAACCGGCGGTACGAAAGGATACAATATTTTGTTTAATACGGACACGGGTGAGGTAACATGCCGCATATTTGGCGAGGCAATCGTAATTTATTAAAATCATTATAATGCTTGCTAAGCACCAAAATACAAGCATCAAATAACAAATAAATTCCAATGAAATAAATTCAAATGTCTAAACAATATGATTTAGAAGAAAGAACATTCTGTTTTGCCAAGCATGTTACCCTTTATGTAAGGCAATTACCAAAAAACGTTTCAACCTTGGAACATGGTAAACAAGTAATACGTACTTCTGGTTCTGTAGGAGCTAATTATATTGAAGCCAATGAAGCCCTTAGTAAATAAATTTTATCATGAGAATAAAGATATGCCGTAAAGAGGCAAAAGAATCTGCTTATTGGCTAAGACTAATAACCGAGACAAATGGTGAGAAATATAAACAAGGAGGAGATAAGCTTATAAATGAGGCAACTGAGCTAAAGATGATTTTTTCCGATATTATTCTAAAATCATAGTAGTTTTCTTTTTGGGTATTGTAATTTGTAATTTATTTGTGATTTGGAATTTGCGATTTGGAATCTTAGATTATGAGCCTTTGTGGTTATGAAAGTATAACGAAAATTGAAAGGTAAAAATATGAATATTACTCAAGATCGTATGAAAGTGATTGAAATAATGTCGAGGCTTAGTATCGACAGGGCTTCCAGGGCTCTCTCCAAGACACTAAAAACCGGCGCTATGATTTCACTTTCAAATGTGTACATAGCAGATTTAAGCGAGACGACTGAAAAGATGAATGATGATTTCCGGGAGATGACTGGTGTTATGGTTGATTTTAAAGGGAATATTCGTTGTAAGTTTTTATTCATGCTGCCGGTAAACGGTTCATTCATTCTCACCGATCTCTTTCTCAGACAACCTGCCGGCACCACAAAGGAATATAATGAATTTACTGAAAGTGTAATTCAGGAATTAGGAAACATTCTTGCGAGTCATATCAGCAATGCCCTGGTATCCGATTTTGACGCTACATTAGTACCAGAGCCCCCACATGTGCATAATGATTATGCCGGAGTTATGTTTGCAAATCTCGTCATGGAACAAGGCATGAGTGATGACAAACTATTGCTGATGGAGACAAAATTTGTACTTAGTAAAAATGAACTCGAATGTTATCTTTTTTTAGTACCGGAGATGACGTCATTTGTAAAGCTGTTAGACAATATAGGAGTAAAAACATGAAGAAGATATTAGTAGTAGACGACGCCAAAGTCATAAGGATGGTAATCAAACGACTTTTGACACAGCACGGATATCAGGTTGCAGGAGAAGCCGGGAATGGCAGGGAGGCATTTGAAAAATACAAAGAATTAAGGCCTGACGCCGTAACAATGGATATTATAATGCCGGAGGTGGACGGAATTCAAGGGTTGAAAGATATCCTTGCCTTTGATAAACAAGCAAAGGTAATCATGATTTCAGCCATAGACCAGCGTGATTCTTTAACGGAGGCAATCCGAAACGGCGCTACCGATTATGTGGTAAAGCCATTTGAAGACGACCGGATGATATCGACATTAAAAAATATTTTTGGCGAGAATCAAAGGGATGCAGTAGACAGTAGACAGTAGGCAGTAGTCTCTTAATAAAAATATTTTGGTATTTTTAATATAAAATATCTAAGGAAAACAAGAAAGCAAGAAAGATGGAGCTTGAATTTGAACAATTGGCAGAAAACATCATTGCAGCATCCATTGAAGTTCATAAAACTCTTGGACCAGGTTTTCTGGAATCTGTTTATGAAAATGCACTTTCAGTAGAATTCGAAACCCGTGACATTCCTTATAAACGACAATGGGAAATATCTATATTTTACAACGGATATGAAGTAGGCAAGCACAGACTGGATATGTATGTTTTTAATAAGTTTGTTGTTGAATTAAAGGCGATAAAGGAAATCACAAATGAGCATTTTTCAATTGTTCGTTCCTATTTGAAAGCAGCAAGACAAAGACACGGCTTGATCTTAAACTTTGCAAAACCAATTATGGAAATAAAAAGAGTAATTTTTACAGAATAATATTCCTGATCTTCCTGCTCTCCTTAGATGTCATTTAAGGTTTTTAAAGGAAATACCTATGGACATTGAAATCGACGATAAAGAATTTGGTTTTTTTCAGCGTTTAATCTACAACAAAAGCGGAATAAATCTTGCTTCTTCAAAAAAAGAGTTGTTAAAATCCCGTTTAATGAAGCGCTTACGGGCAAAATCGTTGTCCTCATTTAAGGAATACTATCAATACATTACGGAAGAAGACACGACGGGCGAAGAACTGGTCAGCATGCTGGATTGTATCTCCACAAACCTCACAGAATTTTTTAGGGAATCGGCCCATTTTGACTTCCTGTCTGAAAATGTACTTCCTGTCTTATTAGAGAATAGAAGAAAAAAACGTGAAAAAAGGATCAGGATATGGTGTGCAGGATGCTCAACCGGAGAAGAGCCGTACAGTATTTCTATGATACTATCAGATAGTATAGAACAGCTTTTAGAATGGGATATAAAAATATTAGCTACCGATTTATCAACACGAGTATTAAAAAAGGCCTCGCAAGGAACATACGCAAAAGACCGGTTAAGGGGTATTCCCAATCAAATGCTTAACACGTATTTTGAAAGAGGATTGCATAATCTCAAAGACTGCTATCAAATAAAAGATTTCTTGAAAAAACTGATTGTCTTTAGAAGACTTAATCTGACCGATGAAATATTTCCCTTCAAAGGGCAATTTGATTTTATATTTTGCAGGAACGTGATGATTTATTTTGACAAACAAACCCAGACTGAACTGATATCAAAATTTTATAAGCATCTTGCTCCTGATGGGTATCTTTTTATAGGTCATTCTGAGAGCCTTGCTGGCACTGAAACCAGATTCCGGTACGTACGCCCTACGATTTATCGGAAGTAGCGCTCACGATCAAATATTTTGTAGGGCGGGCAGTGCCCGCCATGTTTAATCTCCTGTCTGCGATGGGCAGGAGGTAACTCTGGTAGGATACATGACTTTGTGTCCTTTGTGCCTTTGTGGTTCATACACAAACATACGTTAAAAACCAATATATCGGAAGAGGAGCTTTATCATGCCAAAAAAAGTAAAGGTTTTGATTGTAGATGATTCTGCCGTAGTCAGGAAAATATTATCCACCGGCTTGAGCCGCGATCAAGGGATAGAAGTAGTTGGAACGGCTGCAGACCCGTTTATTGCCAGGGACAAAATCATAAATTTAAAGCCTGATGTAATCACCCTTGACGTAGAAATGCCCAGAATGGACGGCATTTCTTTCCTGCAAAGATTGATGACCTATTATCCATTACCCGTCATTATGGTCAGTTCCTTGACGCAGGCTGGCTGCGAGACAACGTTAAAGGCACTGGAAATAGGAGCATTGGACTTTGTTACAAAACCGTCATTAGACATATCACATACGCTTGATGAAATAATAACCGAACTGGCGGAGAAGATAAAAGAGTCAGCACATATTAAGGTAAATAAGAAAGAATATTTTAAGGATGCCGGCAATAAAAATACGAAAACCATACAACCCAAAACAAATCATGCATTGATAAACAGCACACACAAGATTGTTGCAATCGGGGCATCGACAGGGGGAACAGAGGCGCTCAGGGAGGTATTGATCCATATGCCATCAAATGCACCGGGAATATTGATTGTGCAGCATATGCCACAGTTGTTCACAAAATCATTTGCTGACAGATTGAATTCTCTTTGTTCTATCGAAGTGAGAGAGGCAAAGGAAGGAGATAGCATTATTCCTGGCCTGGCGCTGATTGCACCAGGAAATTATCACATGGAGTTACGAAGAAATGGCGCCCGATATTACGTAACAACAAACCAGTCACCTCCGGTTCGTCGCCATAGACCATCTGTAGAAGTGCTATTTGAATCTGTTGCAAAATATGCTGGCGCTAACGCCGTTGGTGTGATCATGACAGGCATGGGCGATGACGGCGCAAATGGCCTTTTGAAGATGAAAGAAGCAGGCGCTAAAACGATCGCTCAGGATGAAGATAGCTGCGTAGTATTTGGCATGCCCAAGGAAGCAATCAAATTAGGCGCGGTTGAAGCGGTCGTTCCACTAAATAAAATTACCCCTTCTGTTTTATCTGCATTAGAAATGAAAACACCACAACCTCTCCTCTGTCAAAAGGGTTGATGGTATAAGACACAATGGATTTTCAGCACATCGTATATATTTCATATAACATGAAATATTTTTATTTGTACACTAGATCCTATCTGCAATTGTGTATAAAAATTGTTTCGCCAACTTGGGATTGGTCGAAAAATGTACGTGGCAATAAGAACCAAGTACGCGGTCGGCAATAAGCCCGTCTTGTTTTGGCACACTGTCACCGTATTTGGACACATCATACGCATATTGTGCTCCTGCAGGTACGTGTAAAGAGGACCAGTGAAATTCGTGTGCTTTGAATATATCACCCTTCATACACAGAACCGTATCATGAATTACCTTTACCAGTACATAGCCCAATCCCTGCCGTTTGTTTTCCATCTTTGTAGTCCCCTTCAGTATGCTGCACATCTCATGGGTATTATTTTTAAAATCAATCAGTTTTTCAAGCAAATACATCATTCCACCGCATTCTCCGTAGATAACAACACCGTTCCTATACGCTTTTCTAATGGACTCCTTCATGGTGGTGTTCGATGCGAGCATGGAGGCATATAGTTCCGGGAATCCACCGCCGAGGTACAGTCCGCCAATGTCTGCGGGCAGGTACTTATCATACAAGGGGCTAAAATACGCCAGCTCAGCCCCATACAACTCCAGAAGATCCAGGTTATCCTGATAATAAAAATTGAAAGCCTCATCCATGGCAACGGCAATCCGGCAGGGAAATCGTTCATGGATACCACAAAACACGGTCTTCTCAAAGGCCGGAAGATTTTTTGAGGAAGACGCAATACTGATTAATTTGTCTATATCCACGGTGGCCGACAACCGCTTTCCAATCTTTTGATATGTGGATTTTGAAAGCTCCTGTTCTGCTGATGGTACTAGTCCGAGGTGGCGTTCCGGCAGCATTATTTCATCATCAAAAGAAAGATACCCTAATACCGAGATTTTACTATGATCTTCGATAGAATTTTTTACTGTACCGTAATGCCTTTCGCTTTTGATTCTGTTTAAGATCACTCCTGCAATTTCAACATCTTTGTCAAAATTCTTATATCCCAATACGATTGCGCCTGCACTACGCGATAATCCCTTTGCATCCATTACCAGCACCACAGGCACATTCAACATCTTGGCAAGATGCGCTGTGCTTCCTGATTCTGTCCCATCGAGACAACCGTCGTACAATCCCATCACGCCCTCAATTACTGCCATGTTTGCCCCCTGAAAGGCATGCTCAAATAATTCCAGGCATACATCCCGGTTCATGAACCATGTGTCCAGATTGCGGGAAGGTCTTTCGGTAATGGCTGTATGGTGTGAAGGATCAATATAGTCCGGTCCTACCTTAAAGCCCTGAACGGCATAACCCATGTCTTTCAGGATAGACATAACACCAAGGGTAATCGTCGTTTTACCCACACCGCTATGGGTGCCGGCAATCAATATTCTTGGAAAATAAGCTGAAATCTGTTTCATAAGGCAAGTATTGTATGGAAGTATACAAAACACCTTCTGTCTTTGGCACCTCTAAAAGAAAATATTCTGCAGGTTTTTCATTCCAGACAGCGCTAATCTTGACTATCTTTTCACAGAGATTCAACTTTTTTCGTATCTCTTCCGTGGTAAAACCGGGAGCAATTTTTTTTAAAAGTTTGTGATCGTCCCTGATAGCGAAATATAAGCGAAAGACATGTTTATGTTTCAGCGTAATGTAGTCCGCTGAGGCAAGATATTCATTGTAGATGCAAGGTGCAGGAATATCGTGCATAAAACTATCTGGTTTATCAGGGAATTCGTTGCAGGTATAGGGGCGGCACTTCTTACCAAATATTCCACATCGTAACAATACGCTGATAGAATACCCTGTCGGTGTGCTCAATTCTTTCAAATAAAATTCAAGACATTTACAAGGGTTGTACACGATATCCTTCGACTGAAGAGCTGTGTAAAGCAGCTTAATACCATACGACGCACTCCTTCGTTTCAGAAAAATCTTTGATATCCCTAGATGGGTGTGATCCCTGGGTATGCTCATAAAACAGCATATCCCATCTGCACAGATATCATTGACAAAGGCAATGTCCTTATTGCAGCCAACGATACGGGATTCTGTTTTCATAATAAATATCCAAGTTCAAAATAGCGATAATCCATGCCAAACATGAACATCCCTTCTTTTTATATATTCTATCTTGTAGACAAGACCGGAAACAATACAGAGTAACGAAACGATTATACCCGTTATAAATATAAAATCCAGAGAGGAGATACTAAACTCCTTGGCTTCACGTATTTCTGCATGCAATTCAAGAGGGTTCTTTGGTTTATTCCTTTTTTCAGGCCTTTCATGTGTCCTGTCCATCAACTTTCTGGTCATGTATCCGGAAACTTGAGACGGTTGACCGTACGGAGAGTCAGTAAATCTAAGATACTTGGCCTGAAACATCCGCGCTGTCTTCGATAAAAACAGAAAGAGAGAACGACACATAAAATACAGGATCTTAATCGAAAGACGTGGAAAGTGAAGTAATTCCAATCCCTTCATAAAATCTGAAAAAGTTGTGGTTAAAGAGGCAGTTATGAGTAAAAGCGCTGACAGGCTCGACTTAATAATGATATTGAGAAATGTCCAGGCACCTTTATCTGTGATCTCAAATTTCCAATACCCTATGTTCATGGACCAACAGACAAATCCTTCCTTTACAAAAGGCACGAAGGCTGCCATTATAAATATCCATGGAATCAAAATTGATGTTCTTTTTAATATCTGTCCTGGCGTAATCTGCGAAAGAAACATTATTGTCAATATTACCAGGAAATACAGTTCAAAATCCTTGAAACGGACAATGGGAGTCAGGATGATGCAACAAATCATTGCGAGAAATGATATGATTTTAGAACGTGGGTCAAGATTTTCTAGAATACCAGGCATTTTAAGCACAGCACAACCCCAATTCCACAGAGCAAAAACAAAAGTGATGTAATATAGAGGATCTTTACGGCGTGATCAATCGACTTCAAAGATAATTGATTTCGAGCATCCCCAATCAAAGGTTTGTCAACCACATCACCCTGATAGGCACTCGGCCCCCCTAACTGTACCCCTAAGGCCCCTGCCATTGCTGCCTCCGGAATTCCGCTATTGGGACTTTCGTGTTTACGGCCATCGCGGAAAGCAATCCGTAAAGACCTGAGAAAGCCACTGCCGCAAAGAAATGACGCGACTGGAATTAAAACCGCACTGATCCTTGCAGGGATATAATTGGCTGCGTCATCAAAATGTGCCGACGCCCAACCGAACCGGATATACTTATCGTTCTTGTATCCCACCATAGAATCCAGGGTATTCACTGCCCGATAAGCCATTGCGCCGGCAGGCCCCCCCAGAAAGGAATAAAACAATGGCGACACAACACCATCTACGCTACCCTCCGCAACGGTTTCCACACATGCCCTTACTATTTGTTCTTCAGTAAGATGTGCCGTATCCCTCCCTACAATCAGTGACAACGTTTGCCGTGCCCTTATTACATCATTTTCTCTGAGACAAGCCATGATCTTTCTTGCCTCGTCAGCCAGGCTTCTTACGGAAATTGTGAAATAAATACAAACCGTACCAATTATTATTTCAAAAAAGAAGCGACCTTGTTTGGCTATGGATATTACGGAAAAAATTGCCAGATATGTTCCCATTACAACGATCAGGGTTAACAATATTCCACTCATACGCTCTGGAAGAGAGAATTTTCGTAGTACGAATTCTGTTTGTTCAATAAATCTTCCTATGAGTCGAACCGGGTGATATGACCATTGAGGATCACCAATGGCAATGTCTATAAGAAAAGCTACTGCTATTTGAATAAGGTTAAGGTGCAAGGAAGCAGGCATGATGAAGAAAAACATAACCCCAGCAAACAGAAAAAAAGAGCCAGAAACCAGAATTCAACAGTCAGAATGGATTACCACTGCACTACAAAATGCGGATTTCTATTCTGAATCCTGAACCCCGGCAACTGACTCCTTTTAAAAAAAGGATACATGGATTTTAGCTATCGATTCTCAGACGTGTAATTCACGGAAAAGCGACCACAGTTATGTACTCGTGAAGTTCATAAAAAGTAAATTTTAACGTAATACATCGTGAACCGCTTGAGTATGAAAACCTATTCTTTCACTTCGTAGTCTGCGTCGATTATTTCACCCTCTCCACCCGCATCCTTCTTCCCCTTGGTTTTTTTCCCTTCATCTCCCGGTGGCGGTGGTGGCTGCTGTTCTCCTTGTTTGGCAGATTGTTCATACACCTTAGCGCTGATTTCATGTAAGGCACTGGTTAAGGTATCCATCTTTTGCTGTATGTCTTTTTCATCTTCCGTTTTAATCGATTCCCTTAACTCCTTAATTGCGGACTCAATCTTCTCTTTTTGGGAGGCATCGATCTTCCCGGCCACGTCCTTGAGGGTCTTTTCTGAACTGTATGCCAGATTATCCGCCTTATTTTTTATCTCTGCCCTCTCTTTTGCCCGTTTGTCCTGATCTGCATATTCCTGCGACTGCTTGACCATACGATCAATTTCATCCTTATTTAATTTGGTCGATGCTGTAATGGTGATCTTTTGCTCATTTCCTGTTCCCAGGTCTTTCGCGTGGACATTAATGATGCCATTGGCATCGATATCAAATGACACCTCTACCTGAGGGACGCCTCTTGGAGCAGGCGGAATGCCTGATAAATGAAATCTTCCCAGGGTTACATTATCCCGAGCCATTGACCTTTCGCCCTGAAGTACATGCACTTCGACGCTGGTCTGATTATCTTCAGCTGTTGTAAAGACCTGGCTTTTTTTCGTTGGGATCGTAGTATTTCTTTCAATCAAATGGGTAAACACACCACCAAGGGTTTCTATGCCAAGCGAGAGGGGTGTTACATCCAGAAGAACAAGGTCTTTCACCTCTCCGGATAAAACACCTGCCTGGATCGCCGCGCCCATGGCTACGCACTCCATAGGATCGATGCCACGCTCGATCTTTTTTCCAACATAATCTTCCACAAATTTCTGAACGATGGGCATCCTCGTTGGACCACCCACCAGAATAATCTTGTGAATGTCGTTCGGCGTTAGTTTGGCATCTTTTAGTGCCTGTTCAACCGAATGTCCGCATCGGTTAACAATCGGTGATACCAGTTGCTCCAGTTTTGCGCGGGTTATAGCATGGGTGAAGTGTTTCGGTCCCGATGCATCAGCCGTGAGAAATGGCAGATTGATATCCGTGGTCAACGTTGTGGAAAGTTCAATCTTGGCTTTCTCTCCTGCCTCCCGTAATCTTTGCATGGCCATCTTGTCATTTTTGAGATCAATTCCATATTCTTTCTTGAACTCGGACACCAGGTAATCGACAATAGCGTTGTCCATATCGGTACCACCCAATTGGGTATCACCGCTCGTTGAGACAACCTCAAAAACACCCTGGCCAAAATCCATAATGGTACAATCCAAAGTACCACCGCCCAAATCAAATACCAGGATCTTTTGAGATTCTTCAACCTTGTCCAATCCATAGGCAAGTGATGCTGCGGTAGGCTCATTAATAATACGGACAACATCCAATCCGGCAATCGTCCCTGCATCTTTCGTGGCCTGTCTTTGGTTGTCATTGAAATAAGCCGGAACCGTAATTACCGCCTTTTCAACCCGCTCACCAAGAAATGCCTCAGCGTCCTGTTTTATCTTTTGCAGAATAAATGCTGAGATTTGCTGAGGGGTAAAGGTTTTGCCCCGAATGGTAACTTTGTAATCGGTGCCCATCTTTCTTTTAATTGCATAAATTGTGCCTTCCGGGTTGCTGACAGCCTGTCTCCTTGCGGGTTCACCCACCAGCTTTTCTCCGTCTTTGGTGAAGGCAACATAAGAAGGAAATGCCTTTCCACCAACAGTCGCGCCCTCTGCACTGGGAATAATCGTAGGCTTGCCACCGATCAAAACAGATGCAGCTGAGTTGCTTGTCCCTAAGTCTATACCAATAATCTTTGCCATTTCTTAACCTCCTTTTTCCTCTTCTTGCTTTTCTGGATTCTGAGTAGTTTCCGGTATTTGTGATTTCTGAGATACTACTACTTTCGCGGTTCTTAATACTAAGTTATTCAAGAGATATCCTCTTTGGATTTCTTCCAATACGGTATCTTCTGGCACCTCATCATTGACCTTTTGCATCATGACCTCATGCTTATAAACATCTAAGTGCAAGCCCACAGAAGGTATAGGTTCAAGGCCTTCAGACTTCATGATGCGTGAAAATTCCTTGTAAATCATTTTAATTCCTGCAAAAAAATCATTTCCCTGTGTATCTTTTATTGTACAGACTGCTTTTTCTAAACTTTCGTAAATATCCAGGAGTTTTTTAATCAGGGATTCAGCAGCTGCGCGCTCGATTGTTTGTCGCTCTTTTACAGCCCATTTTTTATAGTTTTCAAAATCCGCTGCCAGGCGTCGCATTGAGTCCTGAAATTCGCCAATCCTTTTCTTATTTACTTCAATTTCCTGTTTTTGAGATTGAATTATTATTTGTTGTTCTGCAAACAATACCTCGGAAGGCTGTACGACTTCCATTTTTTCGGATGGACTGGCATCCTTTTCTCTTCCATTTGACATGGTGGTCCCGCCCTAAATAGTCTTCACAAAATACAACTTTCGCAACCTTATTTTACAAATTCAACAATGATAATACAATACCTAAAATCTCTGACAATGAATTGTTGGCGAAAATCAGCTACATCCCGCCTTCTCTTAAAATCTTTGCAAGGAGTTCAATCTGATGAGAAGGTATGTTTGTTTCGTCCAACCCTTCTATGGTGTTTTCTATGTCATAATGAACCCGTTTTATCTCAATACGGCCATCCTCCCAAACTGCATACGATGCCTTAGGAATGCCGTCACGCGGCTGCCCCACACTTCCGGGATTTACAACGGTAACACCACGAATTATACGCACCATGGGAACGTGGGTGTGGCCAAGAAAGACGACTTCTGCAGATACATCCGTGAGTTCTGACTTCCATTGTTCATCGGAGGTATCAGGCCTAAGATATTTATAAAAATCACCTCCGGGTGACCCATGTGATAACAAAAATTTCTTTCCTTCTTTTTCTATAAGTGACGTTATCGGTAAATTACCGAGATAGTCTTTTTCCTCAATATTCATAACACCATGAGTAAACACTTTCCCTGCATTACTAAGTTCCCGATATTTTACAGAACATCCACAATCCATATTTCTGCCAATAGCATTATCATGGTTCCCCCGAACCACGATATTGGTTAAATCTCTGATTCTCTCCAGGCAGCGCCTGGGATAGGGTCCATAATTCACAATATCGCCAAGGCAAAAAACCATATCGGCGCGTTCAGTCACCGCATCTAATGCTGCCAGATTGCCATGAATGTCTGAAATGATAAGTATCTTCACGTCTTGTATCTTTCATCACTCAGCATAAATAATTAGCAAAATTATGTATTATACTGATATAATACCGTTAATCAAGCGCTATCTGACACCATTGAACAACCTTACAAGTTTAGGTGATCAGCACCTGTGTTTATACTATGATCGGAGGTGAGAAATTTATGAGGATGGTCGAAAATCTTGTGACGTTTCGGTTAAAACTTAAAAACGCCCCGGGGACCTTGGGCAAGGCACTTACGGTCATCGGCAAGTCTGGTGGAAGTATGGGGAATATTCAAATTATTACGGCCGAAAAGGATTTTAAAATCAGAGATCTGGCTGTTTACGTTCGTACGGACGAACAAGTCAAAGAAATCGCAAACACCCTTTCGGCTCTTGGAAAAGATACCGTAGAAGTCATTGCTGTTAAAGACAAGGTCTTTGAACTCCATGAAAAGGGAAAGATTTACTTAAGTAACCGCATTGGCATTACAACCTTTGAAGACCTTTCCCGGGTATATACCCCTGGTGTGGCGAAAGTATGCAAGACGATTCAGGCACATCCGGAACTAGCCAGAGAGTATACCATCATCAGGAATACGGTCGCCGTTGTTACCGACGGCACGGCAATCCTGGGATTAGGTGATATTGGTCCGGTAGCCGGGATGCCTGTTATGGAGGGCAAGGCTATGCTATTCAAGGCTTTCGGCAATATCGATGCATTTCCCATTTTACTGAATACCAGGGATACTGATGAAATCGTGAAAACGATTGTTAACATTTCTCCAACTTTTGGCGGTATTAATCTCGAGGATATTGCAGCTCCCCGGTGTTTTGAGATTGAGAGGCGTTTGAAGGAGGCCTTATCGGTTCCCGTATTCCATGATGACCAGCATGGCACTGCAGTGGTCTGTATTGCCGGACTCCTTAACGCTTTAAAAGTGGTAAAGAAAGAAATAGGATATGTTTCTGTGGTCATCAGTGGTGCAGGCGCTGCCGGAGTATCGATTGCCCAAATGCTTATTCGTGCCGGGGCAAAGGACATTGTGGTTTGTGATACTTCTGGTATCATTTACAAAGGGAGAAAGGCCAATATGAATTCAGCGAAAGACGCACTTGCACGGACCACGAATCCGAAAAATGAACAAGGGACGATTGCTGATGCGATGAGAGGAAAAGATGTTTTTATCGGTGTCTCTGGTCCCGGTCTTATTACAAGAGACATGGTAAAGACCATGCAGAAAGATCCCATTGTATTCGCCATGGCAAATCCCAATCCGGAAATTGAACCGGATTCAATTGAGGATATTGCAAGGATAATTGCCACTGGCCGGTCTGACTATCATAATCAAATCAATAATGTACTGTGTTTTCCCGGTCTCTTTCGCGGCGCGCTCGATAGTGGAGCAACAACGATCAATGATGCCATGAATATGGCTGCAGCTTTTGCCATCGCGCATGCAATTGAAGAAGAACATCTCTCTGAGGACTACATTATACCAAGTGTCTTTCATGACACGGTACATAAAGAGGTGGCGAAGGCAGTAGCGGATGCGGCGGTTAAAAGTGGCGTAGCCAGACGGCACATGCAGTAACAAGTGCTTCTCGCTAAAGATGCCTTACCAAATGCATTCCATTTCCATGCCAATACCTTCTGAGCTGAAATCGATTTCGACAGGAGAAATTTTGTTTTTCATATTGTCGGCCAGAAGTTTTACCTTTGGTTTCGCCATCTGGCGGGTATTTAATGAAGATATTACTCCGGTAAAATTCATGTAGTTGCCATTCTTGATTCTTATTTCACAACCTACCGGATATTTCGGCACCACACTTAAAAAACAGTCTACCAATTCTTTGTTGAATTGTGTTCCTGCCCCATTTTTTATCAGTTCATATACCATGTCAGGCGGCAATCCTGGACGATATGGTCTGTCTGAACTACAGGCATCATAAACATCTGAAAGCGCTGCAATTTCTGCAAACATAATCAATTTCTCCCGATCAGTGAAAGCAACGCCTTTGTCGTCAAGTTTATTTGTACCTCTCAATCCCCGCGGATACCCTCTGCCATCCTGTCTTTCGTGATGCTGGTATGGAATATGTGCTACTACCGTCCCAATGCTGTGAATATCTTTCAATAACTCATATCCGTAGGTTGGATGATATTTTATGGCGTTGAATTCTTCTGCCGTTAACTTCCCTGGCTTGTTAATTATTTTTTCGTCGATAAAGATCTTTCCAATGTCATGCAAAAATTCACCAATTGCAATCTGTACTAATTTTTCTCTGCTAAGAAGAAGCTTTTTCCCGATAATTATGGATATTACTGCTGTATCAACAGAATGTTCATAGGTATAGTTATCAACACTCTTTGATGAATTCAGCCCGGACATACTATCCTGTTTCATAATTTCATCAATGAAATAGTGTATGCCATTACATAGCTGTTCAAAGGCTTGACTTTCTTGAAATGACTTCTTGATCTTTGGCGTGTTAATGCACTTTATGATGGACTCGGTATTTTCAGCCTTTATATTTGTTGTAGCGGACTGAGTTACTTTATAGGTCTTAAAAATATCTCTCACCGACATAATCCGTATTTTATCCGATATCGGGTCATGCAGGACAATGTCTGCCGTTTCATCATCATCAATATAGATACGGACAAACCCCCTATTTTTCAAAAGGTTGATATAGGCACTTGTTAATGTAACCCCCTTATTTAACAGCACCTCATAATTATATCCGTAAATTGTTTTGCCAAGCACCATGCCTGGCACTACTGAATTTATTTTAATTCGTCTCATACGGTCAATTATCGGTTCATTTCCCTCTTCATTAAAATCGCATTGTTTATGATATTTCTGCGACTGCCCCGCCATTCACGACAACCAAAAACATGATTTCCGGCAGAAGACAACGTCATTGCCAGATACAAAAAACCTGCAACGGGCAATGAAAATGTCCTCCCACAGTTCATATTAAAAAAACGAATGGTTGGCAGATAGGTAATGGCCATTGATACAAGAGCAATACCAGAAGGCACAATCATAACAGATTTACCAGCAACAGAAGCACATATCCCTGCCACCGGCGATACAAATAGAAGAAACAGTCCCATTACCGTTCCCGCTAAAAGCAACCATGAATAGTGCAACTGTGCAAAGGCATTACGGGCAATCATACTCCAAATCTCGTAGAATCTCAAATAAGGGCGAATACTTATTGCCGATTTCGTCAGGGAAAGCGAGATCGGCATACCAGCGCGTTTGATTCTGATTGCAAGTGCAACATCATCTATCCATGCATCGCTGTAGCTGGCTATCCCGCCTATTTTGCTTAACGCCTTTCGTGAAATAAGAATACAGCCACCGGCAGCAGCGGCAGTTTTAGACCGAGTGTCTTTCACCTCTGCAAAGGGATACAGAAAATGAAAGAAATAAACAAAGGCAGGAATGAGTAATTTTGCCCAGAATCCGTGGGTATCTAAGAGCGCCATCAGGGAAACCATCTCACGTTGCTCCGCTCTGGCCTTTGCGACCAGCCCCTGCCATAGAAGCGGTTTATGAAAAATGTCCGCATCGGTGAACAACAACCATTCGCCCGATGAAGCCCTTATCCCCTGTTCCAATGCCCAGAGTTTTCCACTCCATCCAGGTGGAGGTGGAGTGCCGTCAATAATGTGTAGCTTACGATTTTCTCGCGCTGAAATTTCTCTGGCGTATGCTGCTGTACCATCGCCTGATTCATCGTCTATCAGAATAATTTCTGATGCCGGATAGTTTTGTTTTAACCACGAAGGTAAGGTTGCCGGAAGCGATGCACGCTCATTGCGTGCCGGAACTATGACAGACAAGGTCGGCCATGGATGATTCATGGCCGGCAAATCGACGGGTATATCCCACTGTTCAGACATGCGCCAGCGTATGGGCATAAAGAGTAATACGAGCCAGATGCCTGAAGAAATAACGACAGCAACGAATAAGATCAAGCTACCCATAATTGAGGAATAAGAGATTTAAGGTGTTTCCAGGAGCTTTACGATTTTGTCCACATCACAGGTTGGCGCCTTGCAGACATAGTTCTCGCACAGATAAACCGTGGCCCTGTTGTCAATGGGTTTGTATCCTTTTACAAACGGTGCAATTTCTTCAAGAGACCAGTCTTTTTGAGAACGAAGGAGCAAGACCTTTCTCGGCAGGAAACGCCTCCCGATCTCCTCGAGTATCCGTTCAGTGTCCTTCTGGTCAGGTTCACCGGCAATGACGATCTCTTTTGTCGGTCCCAGGGCAAAATCCAGGGCACACAAAAATTGGGTATAGCCTGATGGATACTGGCGTATCGTTTCAGCAAAGGTTTTCATTATGCGTTCCGCCATTTTTTCCCAATTCTGATTTCCCGTTATCCGTCCCAGGCGCAAGAGATTCAGGAAAGCAACCGAATTTCCCGAAGGAGTTGCCCCATCATAGATCTCCTTTGCCTGAGCGATCAGTTGTTCATTCTTTTTGCCACTGAAGAAAAATCCCCCCCCTTTTTCATCCCAGAAATTGTCAATCATGCCTGTATGGATCTCTACTGCTGTTTTCAGGTATTTTGTCTCAAACGTAGCTTCATAAAGCTCAGTTAAGCCCCAGACAAAATAGGCATAGTCGTCCAGATATCCTGGAATTACAGCTTCGCCCTGGCGATACCTTCTCAATAACGCTCCCTTGTTGTCACGTAAGGCACTTAAGATAAAGTCTGCTGCATGCACTGCCACCCGTGCAAATCCTGGTTCGTTGAAAGTCCGTGCACCTTTAGCAAATGCGGCAATCATCAAACCATTCCAGGCGGTAAGTATCTTATCATCTTTATGAGGATGAATGCGTTTCTTTCGTACGGCAAAGAGTTTTTCACGGGCGGAGTCTAATATTTCCTGAAGCTTCTCTGAATTCACACCTTCCAGCCTGGCAAAGGCATCGAATGCCTTATCAACATGAAGGATGTTCTTTCCTTCAAAATTGCCTTCATCGGAGACATCATAGTAGTCACAGAAAATCTTGCCATCTTTTTCACCCAGAGTCTTAATAATCTCATCAGGTGTCCATACATAAAACTTGCCTTCGATACCTTCACTGTCAGCGTCCTCAGCAGAATAAAAACCGCCGTCAGGAGAAGTCATATCCCGTAAAACATACCGGAAGATATCTTTTACGATTTCGGCATAATAGGTCTTGCCTGTGGCCTGAAATGCCTCTGTATAAGCAATGGCGGTTAATGCCTGATCGTAAAGCATCTTTTCAAAATGAGGGACAAGCCAGTATTCATCCGTGGAATACCGATGAAATCCGCCGCCTAACTGGTCGTACATACCGCCCCGTCCCATCCGTTCCAGGGTTTTCTCCACCATCTCCAGAACCGCAGGGTCGTTGCTCCGTTTCCACCACCGCAGGAGAAAGGTGTAGTTATGTGGTGTGGGAAACTTGGGAGAAGAGCCAAATCCTCCGTAAATGGAATCAAATGCATCCCGTAATTGTTCATAGGCATGTTTAAGCGTCTCACCGGTAAGACGCTCGCCCGGTGTAGTGGCAGCCATAGATTGAATGACCTTGGTCACCTGTTCGCTTGAGACAAGAACACTTTCAGCATTTGTCTTCCATAAACTGGCTATTTGTTTAAGAATAGCAATAAACCCGGGGTTTCCATACCGTTCTGTTTTAGGAAAATAGGTGCCGGCAAAAAATGGTTTTCTTTCCTGGGTCAAAAAGATATTAAGAGGCCAACCGCCGCTCCCTGTCATGGCCTGGCATACAGCCATATAAATAGTATCAATATCAGGCCGCTCTTCCCTGTCAACCTTAATCGACACGAAATTATCATTCAATAGCTTTGCTACATCCTCATCCTCAAACGATTCAGTCTCCATAACATGACACCAATGGCAGGTCGAGTAACCAATGGAGAGAAAGATCGGCTTGTTTTCCCTCATAGCTTTCAGAAAAGCCTCTTCACCCCAGGGATACCAGTCAACAGGGTTATATGCATGCTGTAACAGGTAAGGACTTTTTTCATGAATTAAGCGGTTCGGTTTTCCTTTATGAGAAGCCTTCGTTTCCTGCTGCGGTATTAACGGATTTCTGTTATTGCCTGCATTCATATCGTTAAAGACACAACCTTTCATAAAAATTGCAATAATGATACTTCGGACGGGAAGAACGGAGCGTTTGCAGGTAAAAATTGATAATAATTTACCCATAAAGTATCTGCGTAACAAACCTTCAACAGGCGATATCGCCTGCCAATTTATTTGCGGGCATTTTGTTTCTTCTTGTTTTTTATAATATCTTCAGCCCAGGTTACCGCGGCAATAACCGTTGGAAATCCGATGGTACTGGTGAGGAGGAGTAATGCATGATATATTGCTTCCGGCGCTACCCCTGCCTCAAGCGCCCTCCTTACATGACTATGCACAGCTCCTTCAGAATGAACCGATGCCGCCGCAGCAAGTTGAATCAGACAAATGGTTTTTTCATCTAAAGGACCTTCCTGTTTTACCACTTTACCAAGCTCCTCGACTGCGTTGAAAAACTTCTCATGTCTCTTTTTAATCTGGAGAAACTGTTGCGGCAATTTTCCCTTTGACATAATTTTCCCCTTTCTTTTTGATCAATAAGGTTGTTGATTCATATCTCCCCGATAGGAAATAATTATAGCATGATGCTCTCATGAGTGCATGACAATAATTACCGTGATATTTTTTATTAACACCTAAATCTTCAAAATAATCTTGCCAAAATTTTCCCTGTTGAGCATCTTCTGCTGGGCAGCGGCAGCCTCTTTTAGGGAAAATGTGCTGTCGATGACCGGTTTCAGCCTTCCTGATTCTACAAGATTCAATACGTCCAGCAGTTCCTTTTTACTGCCCATATAACAACCGATGATCGCATGCTGCTTCATAAATAAAAACCGGAGTTCCATAGTCGCCTGAGGTCCGCTTGTCGCCCCGCACACCACCATCCGGCCACCCTTGGTTAAACATTGTAAATTCTTTTCCCACGTATCGGGCCCAATATGCTCAAAGATAAGATCTGCTCCCTTATTATTCGTGAGCACCTTTACCCTTTCTGCATAATCCTCCTTTGAATAGTCTATGACCTCATCTGCACCCAATTGCCTCGCCTTTTCTAATTTTTCCTTTCCACGGGCAGTCGCAATCACCCGTGCACCTGCCAGACGGGCAATCTGAATCGCCGCGCTTCCGATACCGCTGCCAGCCGCATGGATCAGAACCTGCTCCCCCGGTCTGAGTTGCCCCCGGGTAATAAGCATGTGCCACGCCGTTATAAAGACTAAAGGAACGGCTGCCCACTCCTCAAAAGACAGCTTTTTGGAAACGGGAATGATATTATCAACATGGGCCCTTGCATACTCAGCATATCCCCCCTGCACCTGAAATCCCATAATCCTAAAGCTATTACACATGCTGTCGTTGTTGGTAATACAAGAGACACACTTCCTGCAGCGAACCCCGGGGGCAATGATGACTGTATCACCCGGCCGGAAATTCTTAACTTCAATCCCAACCTCTGATATTTCCCCGGCAATGTCACTCCCTGAAATATGGGGCATTGGGACCTCAATGCCAGGCAACCCCTGTCTTACCCATATATCTAAATGATTAAGCGCACACGCCTTTACCTTTACCAGTACTTCATAGGGCGTAATCTTCGGCTTCTCCATATCCGTATAGGTCAATTTGTCTACACCACCATGTTCACAAAAAACCGTTGCCTTCATCGCTATTCCCCCTTCTTTAACTTTACGTACTGAGTAGTAATACCCCAAAAAACCCAGGGATCGTCTTTTTCTTTCATGTGCTTGCATTCCAATACCGTGGTTATTGTATCAGAATCCGGCGGTTATCTTAAGTAATTGCTAAAATATTGTCAAATTTTTTTAAAATATTCCAGAAAATACTTGATTCAGAAGCTTATTTAAGGTATTCTAGCGCCGAATTTAACACCTTTTATTTAATCATTTTTTGAAAGGAGGTTGTTGGATGAATAAGCAGGAGTTGGTTGAAATCGTGGCAAAAGAGTGTGAGGTGTCGAAGGCTTGCGGAGAGGCAGCGGTAAATGCCGTATTAAATGGCATAAAGAGTGGCGTTAAGAAGAGCAAGGAAGTACGTTTGATTGGCTTCGGCACCTTCTCGGTAAGAGCCAGGAAGGCGCGGAAAGGGCGCAATCCGCAGACTGGCGCGGTGATTAATATTAAAGCCAGCAAGGCGATAAAATTTACTGCAGGGCAGGACTTTAAAAACGCCGTCAACAAATAGACTATCCCCATTTCCCACATGCAAACAAAAAAGCAGGCTTTTTGGCCTGCTTTTTTGTTCTCTTTCGTTAGGTATTGTAAAAACCTTACGAGAGCTTTTCTCCTGATGTTTCAACTGACTCCAGGGTTTGTTGTCTGCGGGTAATCCTTCGGTCATTCTCGGTAAGCAGTTTCTTCCTCAACCGGAAGGTCTTGGGGGTGATTTCCACTAATTCGTCATCCTCAATATACTCAAGGGCCATTTCGAGCGAGAACTCCCGGGGTGGTGGAAGCTTGATTCCCTTTTCTGCCGTTGCACACCGGATATTCGTTGCCTTCTTTGCCCTGATGATATTCACCGTAATATCATTTTGCTCGCAGTGCTCACCCACAATCATCCCTTCATACACCCGGTCTCCTGGTTTTATAAACATAATGCCTCTGTCCTGCAGTCCGTCCAGGGCATAAGCGGTCGCCTCACCATTCGCCATAGAAATTATTACCCCCTGGATACGATGGGCGATATCGCCTTTGTACGGTTCATAGTCATAAAAATTGTGGTACATCACCGCTTCTCCTCGGGTAGAGCTTAGGAGTCGGTTCCTGAGACCAATCAAACCGCGGGAAGGCACTTTAAACTCAAAGTGGGTAATGTCCTTATCCGTATCCATGCTCAGCATCTCTCCTTTGCGTGCACCCATCATGGAAATTACCTGTCCTTCATATTCTTTTGGCACATCAATCACCACATATTCCACCGGCTCCGCTTTTTCTCCCTTCAGTTGCTTGAAAATCACCTTCGGTTTGGAGACCTGCACCTCATATCCCTCACGACGCATGTTTTCAATCAGCACGGAAAGATGCAAAAGGCCCCGTCCCGATATGCGAAAAGCGTCCGGTGTCTCCGTATCGTCCACCCTGAGGGCCACATTTGACCGGAGTTCCCGGTACAGCCTTTCCCTCAGATTCCGGCTTGTAACGTATTTACCGTCCTGACCGCAGAAGGGGGAATTATTTACGGAGAATATCATGGAAAGCGTGGGTTCGTCAATGCTGATTTTTGGCATCGCCTGTGGATTTTCAACTGATGCAATCGTATCACTGATGTCGATATTCTCAATCCCGGTCAAAGCGACGATATCTCCCGCCTGAGCCGATTTTACCGCCTGCCGCCCCAGCCCGGTAAAAGTGAACAATTCAGTCACCCTATGCGCGGTTTGCCGGTTGTCCTTGTCAATCCGCACAATCTGCTGTCCGGCATTGACACTGCCCATAAATATCCTGCCGATCCCAATACGGCCTACATAATCATTGTAATCCAGCGACGTTATCTGCAACTGCAAAGGCGCATTCGGATCACCGCTCGGCTTTGGAATATAATGCAAAACAGTATCAAGCAGCGGGACAATATCTTCATTCTTATCCTCTAAAGCCAGTTTCGCGTACCCCTCCCTGCCACTCGCATAAATTACGGTAAAATCCAGCTGCTCATCCGTTGCATTGAGTTCGACAAAAAGGTCAAAGACCTCATTCAACACCTCTTCACAGCGGGCATCGGGCCGGTCAATCTTATTGATCACCACGAGGGGTCTGAGATTGTAACTCAACGCCTTGCGGAGCACAAACCGTGTTTGCGGCATCGTCCCTTCCGCCGCATCGACCAGCAATAACACCCCATCGGCCATCTTGAGGACGCGTTCCACCTCACCGCCGAAATCAGCATGTCCCGGCGTATCAATAATATTGATTTTTACGCCTTTATAGTTGATTGCGGTATTTTTCGCCAGGATCGTGATACCACGTTCACGCTCCAGGTCGTTAGAATCCATAATCCTCTCCACGTTTTGAATCTGCTGATTCGACCGGAATGTACCGCTTTGCTTCAGCAACTGGTCTACCAAGGTGGTCTTGCCATGATCAACATGGGCAATAATTGCCACATTCCGCACATCATCTCTTACTAATTGCGTCATAACGCTCCTCAAATATACTACAGGGTATTATGCAACCGGCGCTGCACGATTGCCAAAATAAAAAAAGCCGCAACGATAAATCGTAGCGACTTTTTAAAATATGACCTTATCACGTAAGCCTTCAATACTACGTTTTATAATAATTTAGAGAAACATTATCACAAATAAAACCTTGATTGTCAATAGCATCTGTTGCCACGGAATCAATCGTGAACGATTGACGCGGTATATAAGGTATTATCTTATTTGACGGATACGCATCATTGCCTGCCCTGGCCTACTCCAGAATTCCCATCGTTTGTACCGTTATTCCCGGGCGAGCATCGAGAGAATTGCCTTTTTGCAATCCATGAGATTGGAAAGAGTCAGGCCAAAGATGCGTTGGCCAAAATTGGGAACCCATGCCCGTATGGACAGCCGGCAACGTCGCTTCCCCCCTTCGGGTGCGTGCGATGGATAAACTGCCACGTCGTATCCCGATGCCTCCCTGAGGACATCATCATGTGCCTGCTGCCAGACCTGTTCATCAAGCTCCAGATCCAGCCCAAAACGGATGAAATATTCACCCAGCGGCGCCTCGCAGTATAACCGGTCTTCCGCCGGGTTATCCCGGAATTTCACGAGAAATACCCCATTCCAATTCCCATCAAAGGGAAAGTCCTCCGATTCAAGCTGAAAATCGTGCTTGGTACAGGCAAAATCGAGTATCTGAATTCTGACGGCCTCTAAATCAGATCGATCCGGTTTTCTTTTTTCCTTCATAAATTGTATATCCTTTCTCTCTGTTTTTACTCACCATGGAAGGCCATGGCTTGCATGTTCCTTAGTAAAATGCTCTCGTATGCAAAGGGTTGCATGATTCCATCAATCCCCTGATTTCATGATTCAATCTTTGACTCATTTCCTCAATTACTTTCGGACTATGAGTATTTTCATGAGTTTCAAAATACTGAAGGGTATTCTCAAATATCGTGATTAAGGTATTGTTGAGCATTGCTAACGCTGACGTATTGCTCACGACTGACTCCGTTGAAGCATGGGCTGCACAGTCAAAGGTCTTTGGCAATAATGATAGGGCTGTGCCACAGACATGGGTAATAATCTCTGAAAACGCCTCAACGTTTTGATCTTTTATCAAATACAGGGTTTCATAATTTGAGAATGACATATCGCAACCGGAATAGGGTGTTTCCGGCAGCATCGTTTGGTAGTCCGGTGTTCCCTGGAAAATGGTTTGCCGGTGATGCAGCAGGTGTGCTGTTACGGCAGGGATGCCCATGATGCCCACTTCCTTCAGAAATTTAAAATTGTTTCGTACGCTCTTTAGGGTGGAATACGGTTCAAACATGATAAAACCATAGGTGGGTTCTATTCCATACTCCCGCAACAACTGAATGGCCTTTTTATTTTCTTCAACCGTAAGGTGTTTTTTCATTCGTTTCAATGATGCCGGATCACCACTCTCCAAACCCAGAAAAACATTGGTAAGGCCTGCCATAACGAGCCTTGAAATGGAATGTTCCTCAATATCATTTGCGCGACACTCGAAACCAAAGGAGATATCCAGATTTTGAGCAAGAAAAAGTTCTGCAAGGGTCATTGCGCGTTCTTTTCCGGCTTTCCCTGGACCAAAGAAATTGGCGTCTGAAAAATAAAAATTCGTAATACCGTCTTCAGTGTATAATTCGAAAACCTCATCGAAGATACTTTTTGCGCTCCTGCCACGCCACTGGTTTGTCTCCCCATAAAAGGGATTAAGATAGCAAAAGGTGCACTGCCCGTAACATCCGCGACTTCCCTGTATGTACGTCACAATACCCTTTTCCTGATAAAGGGATATGTCTTGTCTATCAGGAAAGGGAAGCTGATCCAAATCGTGGACTGGTGAACGTGGGTGAAAGACAACCTTTCCCCCGTTCCCCCTGACGGCGAGTCCCGGTATATTCATTCGTGGTGGAACATCTTCTTCTGAAAGAAGACGCCTCGCAAGATCAAGGATCGTAATTTCAGGTTCACCAACCGTTACAGAATCTATATCAGGGAAACACTCAAGGATATTTTTATAGGCAAACGTGGGATAGTACCCGTAAAGGTTAATATGCGCAGTGATGTTCCTCTCTCTCAGGTTTGAAAGTAGTACAAAGATGTCCCCTGTCTTTTCCCACAGGTAAATGGCATGAACACACAAAAGACGGAAGGATTTTTGTGAAAGATATGTGGCTGTTTGTTCTGACGACCAGTCACGGAGGTGTGCGTGGACGATTTCGACCCCTATCGCATTTTTTTGTAATAATGACGAAACATAACCGGTAAAGAGACAGGCAGAGAGGGGGGCATTGACCACTTCCTCCAACCGCATCGGATTTCCCGGTCGCGGGGGTTCCAGCAAGATCACGGTCATGGGTTTCCGAACTCCACAAGAGTTGTCATGAGGCAGGTAATAGCATGTGCTGCAACGGACATGCGTCTCACAGTCTATTTTCCGTGCAGTTTCTGGGGCACTTCTTCCACATCCAGCCGAAAACCCTTTGCAAATGCCCCGTTAAAATAGAGTTTAAAATAATATTTCCCTGGCTCTGGTATCGTTAAATTTGCGGTCTTTATTGCTAAATCCGGTTGATGCAACCGGGATTGAATCGACAAACTTATTCCTTCAAACAGAGCCAATACATGGTCGCTCGTATCACAGAACTCAACCCGCACATCATAATGCCCTTCTGCATCTGCAAGACGAATGTAAAGAGACAAACCAGGATGAATGTAGGGAAAACTTGCAGCGCGGATTCTGTCAAATATCCCTATCGCACTCCACTTGTTCGTACCCTTTTCCTGAATGAGCATGTCTGCAATGAGAAAAGAGATAATTTCAGGTTTTACCGGTATCATACCAACCTTTCTTTCGCAGTCATTACGGTTGTTTTCCTCAATTATCTTATCGTTGATTTGCATAATATCAACAAAATATTGGTAGAGTTGAAAAAGAGTTACTTGACTAAAGAAAAAGCCCTCCATATAGGGTAAAAATAGTTTTGGCAAAAAACTAAACCATAAGGAATCTGTGCCAGCGAATAATCTTCTTCCAACAGATCTCCCCTTGCGCTTCGTAAATACCAATCACGGTGAAAACGAAATTCGCTTCCCGGATCAATCAGCCGGTAACAGACGAGCGCCTTCAGTATGTTCAGCCAGCTTGTCTCCTTGCGACTTGACGGCAAACGCGGCTTCCAAAAGGTGTCCAGTTCCAAAAGACCACACACCTATAACCCCAGCCAGCATGCGCCCCACTGCCGTGGACACGGCGCAATTCAATGCTGTCCAGCCTCACCAGGATGGTCTCACAGGCCAGTATCGGTAATTCTTTCCGGTCATCTGGAAACAGCGCCAGTTGTTTTGCCTTGGGCTTTTTACCCCACAATGTCTCTATCGTCCGAACCCATCCCGCCCGTTGGTTATCATTGAGCTCTCCCAAATAGAGAACTTGCCGCTGCACCACTCCTCGCCCGCTGACACGGTGCACGAACCCTGATTTTGTTCGGTCCATAGGCCGGCTGGTAGAAAAGGTCTATGCCGGAACACAGAAGATTCATTTGGTGAAGGACAATCTGGACACGTTTTTCAAAGTGTCTGGTGACGAATGGGGGCCGGGAGCTTCATTTCTTTAATATCGTTACCTGGTTATCCTTTTGATTGCAACCTTTGTTGTGTCTAGCACCATTCTATGCCAAAAATATAATATGTAGTCCTTCATTGTCAATTTGTCTAACATATTATTCAATTGGGTTTTACTAAATCCATGATAATCGCTGTAACATCTCAGATAGTCCTTTGTTCTTTTACTTACTTGACGGCGAATAGAAGGCGAATATTTTTGTTTCGTATACACATCAAATTGTTCATACATTTGAAGCATTTTTATCAGATGTTCCTTCGATTTATCTCTATCTTTTAAGACTCTTTCACTCCACGAACCAGGCACATTTGTTCGATATACCGACATGCATTCATCAATATAATAAACAGACCCTTCTGCAGCACAAAGTAAAATAAGTGGAGTGTCTCCTACCAGTGCTTCTAAATAAAATCGTGGTAGATTTTTTATAATATTTTTTTTAAACATCAAGGAGTTTGTAGCTAAAAAACCTCCCCCTCCCAATATTATTTCATCTGTAGTAAATATACTGCTTTTACTTTTTGGTCTCAATAAACCTTCTGATACATTCCTGCCTTCATATTTAATTTTAGCCGCGTGAGCAGACATAGTGCATTCAGGATTGGATTCCATTACGTTCATTTGTTTCTGCAACTTCTTCGGGTCAGTCCAATAATCATCCCCTTCACAGAGCGCAATATATTTACCGTGCGCCCTTGGGAAATTGTAGGTCAGATTAGGCTTAACATTTTTAGAATACTGATTTTCCGTCTGATACATAGGCTTAATAATATCAGGACACTTTTGTTCGTATTTTTTGATGATTTCTGCAGTTTTATCTGTAGATGCATCGTCGTGAATAAGTATTTCAAACGGAAAATCTGTTTCCTGCATTAAAAAGCCCTCTATGGCATCCCTAATGTATGGTTCGTGATTATAGGTAATACAACAAATACTTATAAGTGGTTCCTCTCTCATCATCTCAGTTCTTTCCAAAAGTGCTCTCAGTCATATCACGGTGGCACTTTTGAGTCTTCCGGAAAATAGAGCAGCATGGTCTATTTAAGGATACATTACTTAATTTCGCTCGTTCTGTTTTCCCAGGGAAATTTATCAAATAGCGAGTCAATTCCTAAAAATTTGCAGAAATTATGGTATGACCCTCTTCCAGCGAGATTAACAACAAGTAAATCCTTTGGTCTTTTTTCAAAGTATTTAAGGATTGCATTATTATGTTCATGGTAATGATGTATTAAGATGTTTTTATCGTAAGGGTTGTCCTCGGTCGTGTTATGCAGCTTAAGGAGTTGATACACCCAGCCTTTCCACACATAATCGGCGTCTTTTAATTGCTCAGCAGTTGGGATATTGCCATTGCCAAATTTTTTTGAATGAAATCGAATAAGCGATTCAT
>JAJTXE010000002.1:989250-996293 GCA_021463795.1 Candidatus Brocadia sp.
TCAGATTCCGAGTCCAGGGTAGTTCTGTATGATGAAATAGTCGGGCATCCAAATCTGTGGTAAAAAGGATGGCACTGGGGAATTGATTGCGCAACGCCCTTAATACAAGTAGCTTGTCATATATGTCGTTGCCCAGAACACCAATGGCACATACCTTGAATTTGGAACACTCTCGCTTTATCCTCTCGGCCAGACGGCGTATGTAATCAAACTGATCTTGCCCCGAAGGTTGTTCAAATGACGAAGTGAAGTAGCCGGTGCCGGCATCATTCTTGTTTTTCTGTGCAATGCCAGTTGACTTCTTTGTTGGTGAATGGGTACTATCGTCTGCGTTAGATGTCATACCATCAATACCCCGCATGTAACTGAATGTGTGTATCTTGTTTGCGAGCCTGGAAATAGTGTCATCTGAGTTGGAACTTTGCCCGTTTTTTTCGCTATCTTCCTGGTCTTTTAGTAAAGATATGGCAAAAGATATGGGTAAGGCCCGTCCGTAAAAAGTATCCCAATCGCTAACGAGAATGATATCACCCGAACCTTCGCATCTCATATTTATGCCACGCCTTCTCAGTTCCTGTACTAATTCATCAGTTAAGTGATGATCAGAGTGAATCGATCTTTTTAAATCAACTCCTTTATGTCTCAAAATGAGTTTTAAAATAACATCTTCTTTAAAAATATCCTCAGATTGTACTTCCTTATACATTTTGACGAGCATAGACGGAGTTATCGGATTTTTTGCCATCATTAAGCGCGGATCAACCGTTGCCCAGGGTGAGTACATCTCAAATTCCTTTTCATGGTCAGGCACTGGTTCGTTAACTTCCATTTCTAAATTGATTTTAGCAGTTACGAATTCCTTTTTTGCCTGGGTAATCTGTTCATCCTTAGATATACCACCTTTAATACTATCCAGATCTTTTTGTGCTTTAAGATATTTATGCATCTTTTTGAGATATTCATACAGAGAATTATTATTTGGAAGTGCTTCTGAAATAATTTCTTCGAGGGCGGTAGAATTGGTAGGGCCAAGAACTTTAAAATCAGATTTGTTCTTAAAATCACTAAACAACTTCATTAAATCTGAAATTCGTTCATCTGAAAAATACTCGTCGCCTAACCAGAGAACAAGTATGACATCATACATTTTATCAAAAAATGAAGGCCGATTTAATGGGAATGGATCCGATAGAAACCATTCGTAAGGTATGATACGGGTCTGTCCATGGATCTCTCTTTCAAAATATCCGATATGTTCTGGATCCTTCGGCCTGTAACCGGCAACATGAAGTGCAGAAAGTACGGCATACCGGCTTCGCAACCGGTTTTCAAAGTTTTCTGCATAACGTTCTACCGTTGTCATGATGGGCAAAATTAATATATTCTCACGATCATTGTTACATTCTGGTGGCTGGAACTTCTTAACGATTGCGGGTTTATTTGTGGTGGCTTCAAAGTATTTAATATGCTTTTCAACCGCTTGAAAGGGATCCTGCCACATGCGCGCTAATACATCTTCTTCACCAAATGACCGTTCAATCTCTTTTTCATTAAGAGGAGAGCGCATGGTTTCTAAAGGGGCATAGAACCTGAGAATTCCACCTGCAATGATGGCAACAATTAACAATAGGGCAGGAATTGGATACGAAGACTTATTGTCTTGTTGATCAACCATACTGATTTATCTTCCTAACTTTCTAACAAAATAAAACAAAAAAGCCTTACCGCAAAGATTTTGTCAAAACATCTTCGGCAGTAAGGCTGTCTTTTTCATAGCCGTTTGAACGGTTCAAGCGATTTAAACTGTTTAATCGGCTAGCAAGATCCTTTACTTTGCGCCCCCTGATTACTCAGGGTTTGCCTTTATCAAATGTTATCTGATATATAACATAAGCGAAAGTGACACCATATCACAGAAAAAAACAAATATTCTGATTGATTATTGCATTAGTTAAGTATTATAAACCGGTTATAGAAAAAAAGCACAGACATACGGAACAACAGGCTCATGAAATTCCCACACAAAAGTGTGCCATGGCACACTTTTGTGGCGCCACACTTATGTGTCATGACACACTTTCGTTTAGAAAAATCCGTTGGATTTCATTCAACTCAATCTACATGGTTGAAAATGTCGAATTTTTAAGTTTTTCCCCCTTCTGAATTCGACATTTTACTCTAAAAGCCAATAGGTCTTTCATAAGTTCAGTATAGAAATTTCAATTAGCCCCCCATAATCCCCTTGTTTACGGGGGGAAGCAGGGGGGGAAAGTCGCTGAAAGCCTAAATAATTCTCCCCCTGGTAAACCCTGGCGGCCTTTCAGGTCTCGATATCTGTGCCTATTATCAGATTTTTTGCTATGGAAGGTAGTGTTTGAGCATACGCTGAATAATTACCTCTGGGAAACTGGTTACACAGTGATCACATGGAGGACAACAGAGATGTGTCAAATACCTGAAGCACTTAAAATAGTAATTGGATTGGCGGGACAGGAATATTTCCGGGAGCACGTTATTCATGTATCATGGGGAACAGTTGCTGGAGTGGTCCAGTTACATACTGCAATCCTGACTGATGTAAACAACCCTCACGCCCTGGAAATTTGGCTTGAAAGCATTGAGGTCGTTGCTTAACTAAAGAATGATTGCCTTTCAATCAGGAAGTGGTGACCGGAGGTGCATGTCCCACGCATACCGGCAAATGCTTCACCTCTGTAAAAAATCAATCTGTATCACATGCTTATACTTTTGGATTATATGACATGAGGTATTCCTTTCGCATGTATTGGAGCAGTTTTGCAATAATCTCAAATCCTTCTGACAGGGAATACAGGGTTTCGTCCAACTCGTGCTGTCTTGCTATCTCATGTTCTGAAGCCAGACCAAAATATGTCTTTCCAAAGTCTATATAATACCGACTGTCAATAAGGGTCTTTTTATATTTAAACTGGTGTTCAAGATATTCCTGAAACATGCCTGTGAAGAACAAGGTATAGTTGCCAATATAACAATAAATATAAAATCTCCGGGCATTATCGGCTCGCTGACTTTCTTTAATCATGTCGATAATATATCTGTATTGTTCCGCATCGTCCTTTTCTATCTTATCCAATCGGGCGGTCTGTGCAAACATGGAAAGCATGTTTGCAAGATAATTTGCCACATTGGTGCTATTTAATAATTGCATCACTTTACCCCTGTTCCAGGGATATACCTGTTCTGTACAATTTAATTCTTCAACGACATCGTCAATAAAGTCCTTATCGTCTTTTTTGAGTTTAAATACCCTTCTTAACAATAACGTAAATAAAAAGCAAGGTGATGTATGAAGCATTATGCCTCCTTCATGCATCACCTTTTCAAAAACACGATCACTGTCGACCATCTGTGCGATAATGTCAGTCTTGCCCTTGATGAGATTTGCTATGTGTTCGTGGTCTTGTCTCCCGGTCACATAATTTTCGATAAGAAACAGCAAATCCTTATCTGAAAGATGTTCGAGCCCATGTGAATGTACTTCATTGTTTTGATTCCTCTGACTTCTTTTTTCGTGACTCATCGCCTACTACCAGTCTTGAGAAAAAGGTAATCGCCATAATAACGATGGCTATGGAACCGCCAAAATATAAGGTTTCCAAGGGATCTTTCCACATTACAATATGTTTTAAAAAGGTAATGACAATAACCACCACGGCTGCCGCAATCAGTTTTTCTTTCAAATCATTGAGATTGTGTATTTTTAACCATTGAGGATAGTCAATTGCCTGATCCTTATCAACAAATAATTCGAAAAGACCAATTCCCATGACGAACATCACCACAGCAACCATAAACAGGTCTATGGCAGAAATAAAGTGAACCGCAAGTTCTACCCGATGTCCCTTGTGCTTAAATAAAAAATCCAATATACCCGGAATACCGTTGATAAACTCCCAAATCCCCGCAAAGATCAAAAGACCAGAGGCCAAAATGGTGAGAATGGAGGCAACTGCCACAAAATACCGGCCTGCATTGATAAAACCTTCATTTATTATCGTCAAAAAATCCCGGTCTTTCATATAATTTCCTTAGTATAATCTTACTTCTGAATAAATGATTAAACAGTGATGTATGCAGCAGATATAACGATTGAAAGCTGGCTATTTTCCCCTTTCGATCGTTTGAAATTCTTCGAGTAATTCCTTTTGTCTTTTTGTTAGATTTTTAGGAATATGCACAATGACACGCACATATTGGTCACCGTATCCATGGCCTTTTAAATGGGGCATACCGCTGCCCCTCAACCGGAAGAGGGTATCTGTCTGCGTGCCTGGCGGAATCTTCATCAAGGCATTTCCGTCCAACGTGGGCACCTCAACCTTTGAGCCCAAAGCCGCTTCGGTTAGCGTAACCGCCTTCTCCAGGTAAAGATCGCTTCCCTCCCGATGAAAAAATGGGTGAGGTTGTACGGAAACAATAACATAAACATCCTCTTTCAGTTTCCCAGCAATCTTATCGGCGGTTACCCGTAAGGTTGTCCCGTTATCAACCCCCGGCGGTATCTTCACCTTGATTTTATCTAATTTTTGTATTTCACCACTTCCATGACAACTCACGCAGGGATGCTCAACGATTTTGCCTCGACCTCTGCAGGCCGGGCAGGCGCCAATCCTGATTATTCTGCCAAATCCCTGTAATTGTTCTTGTTGTACCTCACCCTTTCCGCTACAATTCTTGCAAGTAATGGGAGCCGAACCTTTTGCCGCACCCGACCCGTTGCACTCTGTGCACGCCTCCATATGAGGAATAGCCACCTCCGTGCTGACACCCCGGTATGCCTGCTCAAAGGTAATATCAACCTGCAACCGCTTTCCGTATGCTTCTGTCTGCCCGAAGCCCCATTTGCGTGTGCCATAAAAATCACGAAAGATACTCCCCCGTCCAAAGAAGTCTGAAAAGATATCGTGACCAAAAATATCTTCCAGATCGCTGACATGGCTAAAATCGCGCCAGGTGAATCCCTCCTTGCTAAAATCGGATGCGACACCCGCATGACCGTATTGATCATATCTGACCCGCTTATTATCGTCAATCAGCACCTCGTATGCCTCAGATATCTCCTTAAATTTTTCTTCGGCCAGTTTTGGATTATCCTTATTAAGATCGGGATGAAATTTTTTTGCAAGGGTACGATAGGCAGTTTTTATTTCATCTTTCTGAGCAGCCCTGCCCACTCCTAACAACTCATAATAATCTTTTTTATCAGCCATAGGGTAATAGTTTATTTTTGGAAAAAGCAGGGGCGAAGCATTTGCTAAAATATGACATAGATGCACTCATACCTAAGCGGGCAAATGCCAGGCCATTACTAATGCACAGAACGTATCGTCTTTTTAGATTTATTAAAACACGAAAAGGGGAAATGAAACCGTTATATCTTTTCATCAGCAATTTTCGTGAGTGCTGTTATGAGTTGGTCTATGTCATCTTCTGTGTTGAAGCATCCTGGGCTTATCCGTATAGTACCATCGGGAAAGGTGCCAATCATTTGGTGGGCAAAGGGGGCACAATGAAGGCCCGGACGTACTGCAATGTTAAAGGTTTGATCGAGAATTCCTCCAACCTCCTGAGGTTTAAATCCTTTTACATTCATCGATAAAATGCCTACCTTTTTCGTTATATCTGTCGTTCCATACAAGGTAAAACGCTGATCATGCTGAAAGGCTTGCATAAGTTTGCTGGTCAAATGCTGTTCATGTGCCCTGATTGTGCTTATCTTCTTTGATAAAACGAATTCGATGCCTGCCCTTAGACCTGCAATCCCTACCGTATTGGGTGTGCCGCTCTCCAGTTTAAAAGGTAATTCTTCAGGCTGAGTTAGTGATGCGGCCTCAAAACCCGTTCCTCCTTCCCTCCATGGATCCAAAGTCAATCGCTCTCCAACATATAGTCCTCCCGTTCCGGTCGGTCCCAACGGACCCTTGTGTCCGGTAAAGGCAATCATGTCAATAAAGCATTCATTAACGTCAATTTCACACACCCCTGCCGTTTGGGCGGCATCGACCATGAATATACAGTTATCTTCCCGCGCAATCCTGCCGATATCCCTGATCGGTTGAATGGTGCCAAGAACATTAGGGGCGTGAGCCATAATGATGAATCGGGTTTTGGATGTAATGGCCTTTTTGATATCCACCGGGTTAATAAAACCATCCGGAGAATTTCTCACCTTGGTTATGGTAATGATACCTCTCTTTTCAAGCCCATGAAGGGCGCGAGATACGGCATTGTGTTCGAGAAAGGTAGTAATCGCATGATCACCTGGTTTCAGGAATCCTTTAATCCCCATGTTAATTGCATCGGTGGCGTTAAACGTAAGAATAAGCCTCATAGAATTCCTGATACCAAATAACCGCGCAACAACTGTGCGGGTGTCTTCAATCTCCTTCTCTGCTGCAACTGCCATTCTGTGCCCTGAACGACCGGGGTTTGCACCAAGCGTCCGATAAAAGGTATCCATTGTTTTGTATACAATCTCCGGTTTCGGAAACGTTGTTGCTGCATTGTCAAGATAAATCATGGGCATCCCTCAATAGTTTCGTTTTTTTATCTGTTTTCTGTTTTCCAATTTCTCTTGATTTTATCAGCATTTCCAGGTCATTCAAGAGAATTTATTTCTTGTCTCTTTCGACCAATTCTGATATGTTTTGATATATAGAGCAGACGCATAAACAAGAAGCTTCCTTACGGAAAGTGGTCTGTGGGATAAAATAAAAATGGAAGAGGTAAGGGAGAATATAAAGAGCGGTGTCATAAGAAAGGAAAAAGAATTGGCGGGCGATGCCACCCATTATCATGCATATTCAGTTTTTGAGACGGTAGTAGAGAAAGACGAGAGTAGCAAAGAGCAGGAGCAGAAGAAATCGGAACCACGGGTAACGAAGGGGCGGGAACAACCGTAAGATCAGGAGAAAAGAGGTCTTGGGACCACAAGGCAAGTGTGCCTGGTTTTCTCCGGCAAGGGATACCCCTGGATGCGCGGGCGGTAAAAGATGCAGCGACCC
>JAJTXE010000002.1:996314-1047733 GCA_021463795.1 Candidatus Brocadia sp.
CGCAGAAGGCGAAAGCCCTCCCCCTGATGAAACGAATCGCAAGGGGAAAAGGGGGCGGGTAAAAAGGACAAAGGCACGGAATCTCCTGGAACGATTACGGAAGTATGAGGGTGATGTGCTGAGGTTTATGGACAACAGATATGTCCCCTTCACTAATAATCTGGCGGAAAATGATATCAGGATGACAAAGGTACAGCAGAAAATATCGGGCTGCTTTCGTTCTCTGGACGGAGCAAAGATTTTCTGCCGTATCCGTAGTTATCTCTCAACCTGTCGAAAACGAGGAATGAATTTGAGCCAGGCATTACAGATGGTTTTCCGCCGTGAACCGCCTGATTTCTCCAGCCCGTAGCGGCTGGGAGTGAAAATACGCTGAATAGTTACCAAAATCCTAATTTGTCTATGAGGTAAACCTCATATTGAATTGCATCTTCGCGTGATAGGAACTCCGCACCAGCGGCCCTGACTCTATAGATTGAAACCCCATTCGCTCTCCTTCCAGCCTGAGCCTTTCGAATTCTTCTGGTGTATAATAGCGACAAACGGGCAGGGCATTGCTCCTTGGACTCAGATATTGACCAATCGTAAGCATATCGCAATGTGCATTCCTTATATCCCCCATAACATCAAGTATTTCACCCCAGGTCTCACCCAGCCCTACCATAAATCCTGATTTTATAATTAATGAGGGATTTTTCCTGTGTATATGCTCCAATATTCCGAGAGAACGCCGGTAATCGGCCATTGGTCTTACCAGTGAATAGAGACGGGATACCGTTTCCACATTGTGATTTACTATGTCAGGACTGGCATGAATTACTGTTTCTAATGCATCTGCTGATCCACCAAAATCTGGTATTAAAACTTCGATTTTACAGCCTTTGATATGCTTCCGAATGCGTGTAATTGTCTCGGAGTAAACAGATGCACCACCATCAGGCAGGTCGTCCCTTGTCACGGAGGTTATTACGACGTAGGCAAGTCCCATCTTCAAAATGGCCGCTGCGATTCGTTGCGGTTCATCTGTATCAACCTCAGAAGAACGACCCTTTTTAACCGCACAAAATCCACATTGCCTGCTGCATATGTCTCCAAGTATTAAAAAGGTTGCAGTACGTTGTTCAAAACACTCGCCAATATTTGGACAGATTGCCGCTTCGCATACGGTATGAAGTTTTTCTTCCCGTAAGATGCTTTTTGTCTCACTGAAATTTTTCCCTGACGGTAGCTTTACTTTCAGCCAAGGGGGTCGCATGGCATATTCCGTGACAATTGTTTATTCTTATGTCGGGAAGTAGTTTAAATTGATGATTGACAGATGAAAGATTAAGAAATGAAAAATGAGGGAAAATGAACTATGATGAAACATTACCAGGTTGTCCCTTTTTGCTCCTGAGAATACTAGAGATTTCCTCATCCAAAGCATTTCGCCACGTCAGATATTTTCTGGGAAATGGCCTATCTTTCTTCATCATATTATACAAATAGTTAATCCTCGACTCTACCATGAGTTTTGCCATCTCGGTGTTATCATGCACGTAGGTATTTATTAAATCTAATATTTTTTCTTTATTCACATGAAATTTCTCTACTATTTCTACGATATGTGGCATATCATGAATGACGTTCTTACTGAAAAACCATACGACTGCATCCGGAAAAGATAATATATCATCATTTTCACTAATAACGAGCGTTGCATTGTGGTCGATCGCACGCATCTTTCCATCGTCGGTAAATAATACATTTCCTAAATGCCTGTCGCTATTCCCAATGATAAAATCAAAGACCTTCAATCGTTCATAATCTTTCTTTACTTCATCAGGAAATCTATCAATCTGATACCCATCCTTGGCGTTTTTGATCCAATCCTGCACCGAACCATCATACTGCACAGTACCAATCATATCATCAATCACCATCGTTTTAGGTACAAGTCCCAAACCCACAATCTTATCAATTTGATAAACAATTGCTTCCCGGATTGCAGTATCCGGATTATCAGCCATCCAGTAATGCCGGATATCACACTTGAATATTACGGCACTTCCATCTTTAAATATAATCTTTTCTGGCCCGCGAGGTCCCCCCATCCATCGGTCATATTCAATATGGTCTATCTCCTTGTCCTTAATCGTGCCAAAGATTCCTTCTTTGGTACCTCTTTCTAAAATACTCTTTTCTATCATATTTTTTATTGCACCTTTTTGGTTACGTAGAGAGATATAATTTTCATCTTTTTATCAAATAGGATGGGGAAGAAACCCCGATTAACCATCTGCATCACCACAAAAATATCTTCCCTGAAACTCCTACTATCCTTTCACCATATTTTCCCCAACCCTTAACCGCTGCATCATAGCCTTTATTCCGATAGATACCATCTGTACCTGAAACAGTTCCGAATAGTGATTTGCAAGCTCACGGCAAACAGCATCAACACGTATATTTTTCCTTTCTACCGCCTTGATCGAAGTTACCCTAACCCCTTGAATTCCACAGGGAGTAATGAGATGAAACGGGGATACATCATTGTTTACATTTAATGAGAATCCGTGCATGGTGCAGCCCAAAACCATCCGGACTCCAATAAACCCAATCTTTTCCCCTTTTACCCAGACACCTGTATATCCCTCTTTTCGCTCAGCTACAATATCAAAACCGAAGAGCGTCCTTATCATCACCTCTTCCAGCATCCGCAGATAGTGGTAGTAGTCGCTCGTATACGCCGATATTCTTATCACGGGATAACCAACTACCTGACCGGGACCATGGTAGGTTGCCAATCCGCCCCGGTCAGTTTTGTACACGGAAAAACCATTCTTTTCGTAATATTCCCGGTTCGATATTAAAGCCCCCTCTTTGTATCTCCGCCCATAGGTAAACGTGGGGGGGTGTTGAAGCAAGACAAGGCAATCTTCTATCCTGTCTGAAATTCTCGCCTCAAGCAGTGCCTTTTGTAATTCCCATGCGTCACCATACTCCACCGTATCCCGTTGGAGGAGAAGACCGCTTCGTGACATAGGCAGAAGCCTCCCATTTTTCTAATCGATCCTTTATTGTGCGAAGAAACGCATCGGCATGAGCGCCATCCATAACCCGATGATCAAACGAAAGGCTGAGATACATCATCGATCGAATTGCAATGGCATCGTCTACTACGACCGGTCTTTTAACGACTGCTCCGACACCGAGGATTGCTACCTGAGGCAACAGGATAACTGGCGTGCCAAACAGGCTTCCATTAAGACCATAGTTCGTAATCGTAAATGTTCCCTCCTGTACATCTTCGGGTTTTAATTTTTTTGAGCGTGCACGCCAGGCAATATCTTGAATGTCCTTTGCTAATTGCAAGAGGTCTTTTTTATCGGCATCTTTTATTACCGGAACGATTAAACCATCCTCAAGGGATACCGCAATTCCAATATTGACATTGTTCTTCTGAGCAATGCCTTCTTCTGCCCATGAAGCATTCAGGATAGGATGTTCTTTGAGGGCGCGTGCGGTCACAAGAGTTATAAAAGAAAGATAGGTAAGATGAATCTCTTCCCGTTTCATACCTTCTTTATTCAAATCACGATACTTGGCGATCTTTGTCATATCGACCTCAAACACCGTTGTCACATGGGCAGCCGTCCGTTTGCTCTGAACCATCCTGTCAGCGGTAATTTTTCGTTTCGGACTTAAGGGAATAAAAATTTCTTTCTCAAAAATTTTCTGTTCCGCTTCTGCCGGCAGGGCAGTGCCGGCACCTGGCCGTAAAGCGACATAATCCATAATATCCTTTTTCGTAACCCGCCCTCCTTCACCCGTGCCCTTTATCTCTTCTAAATTCACTTCGTATTCTTTAGCCAACTTCTTTACTAAGGGTGAATATCTCTTTTCTCTTGCTCCTGCTCTTTCGATTTCTGTTGTCATCTCAAGGGTTTTCACCTTCTCTATAGCTTCAGGGAGCGGTGAACGTTCCTTCTCCTCAATAGCGCTTCTTTCACCTTCTTTTGCTTCGACTGGTTCAATTTGTGCAATCACTTCCTGCACCGGGATCGTCTTTCCTTCAGGATAAAGAATCTTTTTTATCCTGCCTCTTGTTGGGGAAGGTATCTCGGTATCAATCTTATCGGTACTGATTTCAACGATGGGCTGTTCCTTTTCAACCCTGTCTCCTTCATGTACCAGCCACCTGGTAATGGTCCCTTCTGCAACACTTTCACCCATCTGTGGCATAATCACATTTACCGGCATACAGAAAACCTCATCATTAATAATGCATTAGTTTTTCAACTGCGGAAACGACATCTTTTACTTGCGGGATAAAGGCTTCTTCCATCTGTGCACTATATGGGACGGGCGTATCAGGTGCCGCGACGCGGATAATGGGTGCATCCAAATAATCAAAGCAATATTCGTTAATCAAGGCAGAGACTTCTGCGCCAATACTACCCGTCTTGGTTTGTTCATGCAATACGACAACTTTATTTGTTTTTTTTACCGTGTTAAAGATCGCTTTTTTATCTAATGGCAGAATTGTTCTCAAGTCAATAATTTCACAAAAAACGCTATTTTCTTTAAGTACCTGTGCTGCCTCCAGTGCGGTATGAACCATTGCTCCATAAGTAATAATCGATACGTCCTTGCCTTCCAAAGCAATTCGTGCCTTTCCTATTGGGACAACGTAATCTTCTTCAGGAACAGTATCTTTAATGCGTCGGTAAAGATATTTGTGTTCACAATAGATAACAGGGTCGTTATCACGAATAGCAGCCTTTAGCAAACCTTTCGCATCATATGCAGTAGAAGGGGCAACAATTTTTAGTCCAGGAACATTAAAAAAGAATCCCTCTATGCACTGCGAGTGAAATGCCCCGCCATGGATATTTCCTCCGTATGGCGCCCGCACAACAATGGGAGTAGCAGCACCCCAACGATAGTGATTCTTTGCTGCTACATTTACCAGTTGATCAAATGCACAGGAGATAAAATCTGCAAACTGCATCTCCACTATGGGACGCATACCCACAAGCGCTGCACCAATAGCAGCACCGGTGAAACCTGATTCTGACAACGGGGTATCCAAAATACGCCACTCACCATACTTATTTGAAAGACCTTCTGTCACACGAAATGCGCCCCCATATACCCCTACATCTTCACCCAAAATAAAGACGCTGGCATCACGAGCCATTTCTTCATTTAAAGCCTCTTTGATTGCCTCAAGATAGGTAATTTCCTTCATGACATCTATTCCTCTATCAGTGTTGCGTAAAGACCCCTTAAAACTTCTTCCGGTTCAGGATAGGGGCTTTCCTCTGCAAATGCCTCGGCCTCTTCAATCTCTTTCTTCACCTGTAAATCGACACCATCCAGTTCCTCTTTTTTAGCAATCTGGTTTTCCATTAAATATGTTTCCATATACAAAATAGGGTCCTTTTTCTTCCACACTTCCAGAAGTTCGCGGGGAACATATTTGGCGCTATCGTGTTCTGAATGACCATGCATCCTCATGGTCTTGCATTCGATAAAAGTAGGCCCTCCCCCGTTTCGAGCTGCCTCATACGCTTCTTTTGCCGCCGTGTAAACTTCCATCACATTATTTCCATTCACGATCTTACTGGGCATACCATAAGCCAGGGCGCGTTCCGCGACATTGTTTATTGCCATCTGGAGTTTTAGCGGAGTAGAATAGGCATATTGGTTATTATTGCAGACAAATACTATCGGCAATTTTCTTACCGATGCGAGATTCATTCCTTCATGGAAATCGCCGCGACTCGTCCCCCCATCTCCGGTACACGCAGCGACAACCCTCTTTTCTCCGCGTATTTTAAAGGCAAGTGCGGCGCCTGCCCCCACAGGATAATTATCCGCCAGATGGCTGGGGAAGCCAAATACCCCATACTGCAAATCCCCCACGTGGACATTTCCCTCCTTACCGCCGGTGACACCCGTTTTTTTTCCGAGATACTGCGCCATAATTCGTTTTGCCGTAATACCCCGGATCAAAAAAACCCCCATATCCCGAAAGTACGGAGCGGCAATATCATTCTTTTCAAGGGCATAGCCGTATCCGACGGAAACAGCCTCTGTGCCATTGCTTGTCCATGCCCCTCCTAAAATCTTCCCTTGATGATAGAGCGATGTTACACGATCTTCTAACCTTCGTGTCAATTTGAGATAATAAAATAATCGTAATAAATCTTCCCTTTTAATATCCATCGTTTCTCCACCCGAAATCACAACCTGATACGATTTTCCCTGCGCCCTTTGCGTGTTTTGCGGTAAATTATCAGAGATTTATAGACCGCCGGTAATTGCCCGGTCAATCTCAATCTGGGCTTTAAGTTCCAGCACATGATTAGTTAGCTCTGCGATATGCCCTTTCTCCCACTCTGCAAGGGTAAGTAGCATTTTGCGTGTAGCAGGTTTTGCCGCCTGCAATGCAGCCCGATAATAATAATCATGTGATTCCTGTTCGCGCTTAATTGCCTCAATGAGCAGATCCATTATGGCGCCTGGTTCCGATGTCTGATTTATCTTCATGCATCCCCCCCTTCCCTTGGAAATAAAATATGTTCGACACGGAAACCACAGATTCCACAGATAAAAATCTCAATAATCTGTAGAATTTAATAATCTAAAACCTGTGTAATCTGTAAAATCTGTGGTTCCCCATGTTTTTAATAGTCTTCGGCTTCGCCTCGTTAGCTGTTACTCATTGTTATTGATTGTAACGGCCTTAAACTGGTCAGCTGAGGATTTTTCACATGCTTATGCTGAATTAACACCTTAAAAACCTCCCCCATCGCCTCAGGATGAAGTAGGTTTTTCAGTTTTAGTATGGTGCCAGTATCATGCCTTGCATCATGTAATCTTTCCAGAATACCCAAAGCAATCAAAAAATGAGATTGTTTAATAAAACCCGTTACTTCTAATTGCACTGCTTTTCCTGCGTTTATCAGGTTCGTAAAGTCTACATGCGCCGTAATATCTTGTTCACCCAGTCGTTCGTAGTAATCCTGGTTAACCGTATGGTTGTAATAACAGCGCAGTGTCCCTTCCCGCGCATTTTCGTGATACAATCGATCTCGTGTATTGCCGTAATCAATCGTTATAATAAATCCTTTGTCCAATTTTTCTGAAACATGCCTTAGCCACTCTGCTGCGCCTAAATTTACCTCACATACCTGATCTTCTTTAAGAGATATTTTGTTCGTTTCAAGATACTTTTGTAAGGCCGGTCCGGATACCGCGTCATCTATTTCACAAAAATTTCTTACATTATAACCCACATAGGTCTCTTTTAAAACCTTATTTTTCATCTTTAACCGGTGTACCGGCAGGGAGTCTACAAATTCATTGGATAAGAAACACCCCCGAATCTTGTCAAACGAAAATCCATCTTTTGTGTACGTATGCCATAATACCTTCTCATCTGTTCCTTCAATAGATTCTAAAAGCAACTTCTGTTTTTCCCTTGCATAGGGATTCGATTCAACAATGATATAATGGAAGTTATCATAAAATCCCGGATATTCATTCATAACAGATTGAACAATATCGTGGCATAACCACCCCCTATTCGCACCCATCTCAACAATAGTGAATGGCCCTTTCCCCATAATCCTCCATATCTCTTCCAGTTGTCTTGCAATGAGCTCGCCAAAGATCCTGGAGACGACAGGGCTTGTGTAGTAATCACCAAATCTTCCCACCCGTTCTGCATCTGAATTATAATAGCCGTATTTTTGATGGTACAAGACCGTTTGCATAAACTCTGCAAAGGTAATTTTCCCTTTTTCACTTATGTTTTTTTTGATTAAATTTCTAAGTAATTGCATAAAGTGTAAATCTTATACGGATTGTTCCTCTTGTCAAGTTTTAACAATAGCTTTTGATTCGGGGTACATAACGTGATAACAGATGCTGATTTGGCAGATGTTTTTGGGGTAATTACCAATTTAGAAAGAGATTTGATTTCACAGCACATGCGACGCAGGACGTGGGAATGGGAATACCCGATGGTATTAATGCACCATGAGCGATATGATACCTATAATGGTTAGTATTCCGCCAATGATTTCCTTTTCGTACTCCTCGATACTGCAAAGGTTTATTTTTTTTACCCCGCTATAGGCAAGGATGGTCAGCACTAACATGCCAGAAATGGTTGTCACGGACAGGATAGCAGAGAGCAGCAGGAGTTTGCTCCAACTGAAGGTACTGGCTGCCAGAAATATCGGTAATGCAGCAACACAGGGTGACAAACTTAACATGATAAAGAGGGAGATTGCAATGGTTTTATCCGAAAATTTTGCATGGTTATGATTATGTGTTCCATGCCTTAACCTTCCGATAATGACAAAGATGATACCCAGTACGATCAGGATACTACCCGCCAGGGGCTCAGCAAAGGTTTCAGCATATTTTGTTATGTGAAATCCAAGAATAGCAATGATAAAGCCCAGGAGGGTTGTTGTTATAGAATGTCCCAGCCCTGCAATAGCAGTAACAAAGATGGTCTTCGTCAGGCTCCACTTTTGCCCTTTCCCTATCAGGGCAAAGGGCATCCAGTGATTTGGCATGATGGCATGCGTCAGGGCGATAAAGAAGGTTGCTCCGATAAGACTGATGGTTGTATTGTACATGGTAAAAAACCTTTATGAGTCTTTGGTTTATAATATTATTTTGTAAAAACTTCTTTTCCCCATTTCCATGAGGACAAGTTTTAGCAAGTTTTTTCACAACCCCCTAGCCCCCTTACTAAAGGGGATTTGGTTGCGGCTGTGCTGCGTTAGTAATCCTGAAGGGATCATTATGATAAGACGTATTACAATCCAACCATAGCAATCTTTGCATCATCAGCGGCTGTGATGGTCTCTTCAATATCCAGGATAAGCGTCTTTTCGGCTTCTAAGGCGAGAGCTGAAGCAGAGGACTGCTGCAATGATTTGATGGTTTCTAACCCAACCGTAGGAATATCAAAGCGCGGATCAAAATCGTGCTTGCTGACCTTGATAACGACAACACCCTCTTTCCCAAGATTTCCGCCGCGCCGGATTGCTTCATCCGTACCTTCCAGCGCCTCCACGGCTAGCACGACCTTTTCCTTTACCACAATACATTGACCGATACCGAGCCTTGCAACCTCTTTGGCAATAGGCCACCCAAATCCGATGTCCTCCATTTCTGTTTCTGTTGGCTGTTTTTTGGTCAATACACCCTTTTGTGCAAGGAGTTGCGGTACATAGAGGGTAGAGTTTTGCAATTCAATACCGTCTTTTCGTAATTCTTCAGCAACGGCCCCAAGCAATGAATGGTCATCTCGCTTTTTTACATGGCGGTACCAGAGATTAATTGTCCTTAGGTCCGGCAGGAAGCGAAGATTTCTCCAGGAAGAGAACATGTTGGTTTTTTTCAGTCCTCCCGCCATGACTGCCCTGGAAACATGTTCCTGTTTAAACACCTTGATAAGTTTACCGATCTGCGCGACGCCGACCCAGTACAGTTTTTCTACGTGCTGTTCAATTTCCGGAGAGGTCTCTCCTTCGATGCCCACGGCAATGACAGACACGTTATTCTCCCGCGCCCCTTTTGCAAATAAAATAGGAAACCGCCCGTTGCCTGCTATTAATCCGATCTTATCCATAAGGTCTCAATTATTTTTTTTATTTTCCTGTTTTTTAGTCTGTAATAAGTCATTATTACATTTTTCCAGTTGTGTAATCCTTTTTTCGAGGGATTTGATAAGGTCTCTCATTTCGGGGAGTTTTTCAATGATCACATAGCACCGTCTCATCCGCTGAATGGGGAGCGCTGGCGCACCCAGATACGTTTCGTTACTGGGGATGTCATTGATAACCCCCGAATACCCGCCGACGGTAACGTTATCACCAACCGTGACATGGCCCACGACGCCGGATCCACCGGCCAGGGTCACATGTCTTCCGATCTTGGCGGAACCGGCAATGCCTACCTGTGATACAATCAGAGAGTTTTCGCCAACCTCCACGTTGTGTGAGATGACCACCTGACTATCGATCTTTGTACCCTTTCTGATTACCGTTTCGCCCATTACGGCACGGTTAATCGTTGTGTTTGCTCCAATATCCACGTCATCTTCGATGATGGTGCTGCCAATCTGTGGTATCTTGTAATAACCCTGGCCGTCCGGCGCATATCCGAATCCGCTGCTGCCGATGACGGTATTGCTGTGAATGGTCACCCGTTTGCCAATGACCGTTTCGTTATAAATTACGGCATTAGGATAAATAATCGTGTCGTCACCAATCATGCAACCGTTGCCAATATAGACACACGGATGCAGAACCACGCGATCTCCGATGCGGGTCTTTTTGCCTATTGTGACGTATGACTGAACAGAGATATTTTGACCCAGTACGGCGGTTTTGTCAATTCTGGCAGAAGGATCAATGCCCTCAGGATAAACAGGTTTTTTATGCATCAGAAGGTCTATAAGCTTTGCAAATGCCAGATACGGGTTGTTGCATACTAAAAGGTTTCGTTTCTTTTTTTGAGAAAGAGACACGTTGGTGTCTCTTAATTTTGGTGAGACAATGATGGCGGAGGCCTTTGTTTGGTTGATTTTCCGGATATATTTTTCATTCGATATAAAGGTAATGTCTCCTTCCCGGGCATCATCGATGCCCATCACGCCGCGGATCTTTACTGAAGGGTCCCCGATGGCCGTGCCTCCAACGTATTCAGAGAGTTCTTGTAGTGTTTTTTCCATCGGTATTTTATCGAACAAGTTCTTTTTCAAGGGTTTTTTAAACATTATGAGGCAATGCCACACCAGCAGGCGCTTTAGCTATACATCGTATGAGAACTAACGTGAACATTAAAAAGATCCACCCAAGCACACCGGTTACGATATAGTTATCGCCAAACAACCACTTCACATTCTTTCCTGCATGATGATCAAAAAAGAGTTTATTTGCCTTGATGAGAAATACCCATCCTGCATGGAGTCCGATTGCAAGATAGAGTGATTTTGTCCGGAGACAAGAGTAAGATAACACAGCGCCAACAAGAAAGAGACCAATGAAAGCAGGCCAGGCAGCGCTAAAATCAACGATAATGTTTTTAAAGGAGTGGTAAATGATTGCAAAACCAATAAACGGCTGAAAGCCGGTTGATACGAGAAATTTAACCTTGAAAAAATGCAATGAAGAAAAAAAGAGGCTGCTGATACACACGGCAGAAACGGCGCTCATGTCCAATAGCATACCCTGGAATATAACCCCACGGAATAAGAGCTCTTCAATGCATCCGACAAGACCTGCGACGAGCAAGAGTGTCAGGAGTCGAAAGATTATATCGTGGAATGATTTTGCATCTGGACCGAATGTCTGGATACCACAGATCCAGAGGATGGTGACATAGAGAACAAACAATCCTGCTCCCAGAAGAAAACCCGTTTGCAATTGTTTGCGCCATCCACGGATAGGCTTTATTCCGCTCCTAATCAAAGAGCCGACCATGAGCTGCTTTCTCAGGAGTACAATAAGGATAAGGACGACGGCCATGATGATACGCCGCATAACCCTCCCGAAATCGTAAGATTCTTGTTTGTACTTGAGCAGATCTGCCAGGAAAGGACTCGATGGGAGCATGGAATCCAAAAAGATCTTGATCAGCGGAGCAAATAAGCTGCTCAGACCTAATGCCAGGAAGAATAAGAGGAATATCTTATTGTGTTGTTTTATGCCGTTCCATGAATTCATTCTGAAAATAATAGTCTCGTAAAAAGAAGTTGTCAACTGAAAATAGTTTTAGCTTATGACATTATCTATGTTTAGGGTAAAATTCTTTTGGCTTCCTGACGAGCGGAAGGTATCGGTTTCATCTCATTCAACCAAAGCTACCTGGCTGTATTAGGAGAAAACGAGATCAGGATAACGGGCACATTCTTACCGGGCTAACCCGCATTTCTCACAGAGGGTAATTTGCGATATCAAAAGGTCTCAGGATACGTTACAAGTTTGCTTTATCAGGCAGATTTTTCGGTTGCTCTTCAATAAAATTGAATGGATGAAAGATTTCATTGATGATACCACCGGGACATACCGCCAAAAAGGCAATACGTTTGGCGTATTGCATCCGTCCGGTTTAGCAATCTACTGCCAAAAGAGAAATTATATTCTATCTTGCCTGATAAATAGACCTACTGCCATGATAAAAACCAGGAATAGCGCAGAATTTATACCGAGGGTTCGCATTAGATTACCGGTAAAAAAGGTGTTTCTGCAGAACCATCCGGCAAAAAACAATATAAGTGCTATTCCTGTGAAACTCAATATATGCCTGATATGATAGGGTATCGGGTAGTATTTCATTCCCATACCATAGCAGATCAGCATCATGCTAAAGTAGCAAAGAAAGGTTGCCCACGCCGAGCCTACGTATCCGAATACGGGAATCCACCAGATATTTAAACCAATAGTAACGCCCGCGCCAATCAATGATATTATGGCTCCTTTGCTGGTTTGATCGGAGAGCTTGTACCAGATGGAAAGATTATAATAAACGCCGAGACACAAATTGGCGAGCAGCAATATCGGAACTACTTTTAATCCCTCATAAAACCGCTCACCAATAAAATATTTTAAGAGGTCTATGTACAACGTCACGATCAAGAATATTCCCAAACATACGATTACAAAATAGTCCATTACCCGGGCGTATATGATTTTTTTGTCTAATGTTTTTGCATGAGAAAAAAAAAACGGCTCTGCAGCAAAACGAAATGCCTGAATAAACAAACTCATCAGGACGGAAAGTTTGTAATTTGCCCCGTAAATGCCAACCTGGCTCAAAGTTCCTTTGCCTGCTGGAAGGAGATACTTCATGATTGCCCGATCCAGTGTTTCATTTACCATGCCACCCAGCCCTACGATTAATAATGGCAAACCGTAAGCGATCATTTTCCTCCAAAGCGTTGGATCAAAACCCTTCTTCATCCACAAAATTTCCTTGGACAATAAGGGAAGCGTGATGATGCTTGCCGCAAGATTTGAAATAAAAACATAGCCAACGCCAATAGTTGCATCATAAAATGGCAGCGAAATATTTGATTTATGCTGCATATATGGACAGAGCATTAAAAAATAGATATTGAGGAGGATATTACTGATGATATTGATGTTTTTTACGATGGCAAATTTTGCCGGACGCCCTTGTTGTCTGAGCAAAGCAAAGGGAATACTCGCCATGGCGTCAAAACCCAGGATGAGGGAAAAAATGACGATGTATTCCGGATGATTCGGATAGTGGATGGCATTGGCAATCGGTTGTGCAAATACGCCCATGCCGAGCATAAAAACTACCGAAGAAATGCTAACGGAAACAAATGCCGTCGGAAACACCTTGTCTTTTTTCTCTTCATCCTGCGAGAAACGGAAAAATGCCGTCTCCATTCCATAGGTAAGCACCACAAGAAAAAACGAAATATAGGCATACAATTCACTCACCACCCCGTACTCATCCGTGTCAAAAACCCTTGTGTGCAGCGGCACGAGAAGATAGTTGAGAAAGCGGCCGAGTATGGTACTCAAACCATACACAGCCGTTTGTGAGGCAAGTTTTCTAAGCGGGCTCAATGCAGAAGATTATTCGTTGAAAAATAGATGATCCTTTTGCGTTAACCCAAAGATAACGTTTTCCTGGGTGTAACCTTGTTTATGCACACAACGCTATTCCTTTTCTTTCTTCACAAAGTCAAGTGCAGCCGAATTGATACAATAGCGGAGACGGGTAGGCGGTGGGCCATCATGAAACATGTGCCCAAGATGAGCATCACACCGGTTGCATGTAACTTCAGTTCGTACCATCCCATGGCTTGTATCGGGAGAGGTAGTAACGTTTTGTCCAGAAATTGGCTCCCAAAAACTTGGCCAACCTGTCCCGGAATCGAATTTTGCTTCCGATCGGAATAAATCATTCCCACAACCCACACACCGGAATATCCCTTTTCCTTTAAAATTATGGTATTCTCCGGTAAAAGGCGGCTCTGTCCCTTTTTGACGGATAATCTTATATTGTTCCGGTGTTAGTATTCGCTTCCACCCATCGTCACTTTTCATAACTTTTTCGGGCATGATTATCCCTTTCTCTTTTAAATCAAAGGAATGATCTTTTGCAATGGCAATTATTTGTTTTTCCGTGATTTTTACCCTATTGCATGTAACTAAGATACATGAAAATAAAAGCATAGAGAATCGCAAAAAAACCATGATTCATTTCCGCTTTACCATACAACGCCTATGAAAAGAGCAATAGACAGAAAAAGTTCGGTATTTACCGGGAACTGCTAGTCTTCTGTATAACGAGATGCCTGCCTCAACCGTTTTGTTCCACCCCGATGATGTTTGAAATCCAAACGGCGCTTCTTTGATGCTAACGTGGGCTTTGTTTGTCGCCTTGGTTTTGGCTTTTCAACGGCCTTGCGAATCAATTCAACTAACCGGTTGATTGCATCCTGACGGTTTCTTTCCTGGGTTCGGAAACGCCGTGCAACGATGATAAGTACACCACCTCCTATACTACGTTTGCCGGTAATGCGATTGAGGCGTTCGCGAACGTCTCCTGGAAGTGAAGGGGAGTTTCGTACATCAAAGCGAAGCTGCACAGCCGATGCAACCTTGTTAACATTCTGTCCGCCCGGTCCGGAAGCACGGATAAAATCACAATGAATCTCATTCTCGTCTAATGAAATTGTGCGGGTAATCTGAATCACGTTTCTTAACATTCCTGATGGTATTAAACTCGCAGTATCAAATGCATCCCTGGAATTATTCTTGTTAACCCAATTAATCAAATGCCTTTAGCTTTCAGATATCGTTACCTTAGTCATGGTATCGCCCTGACGAATGGCATTAACGATCTCCTGGCCACTGACTACTTTACCAAAGACGGTATGTTTTCCATTGAGGTGAGGTTGAGGTGAATGCGTGATAAAAAACTGACTGCCATTCGTATTTGGGCCTGCATTAGCCATGGATATCACCCCTGTGTCGTGGGTCAGCGGGTTTCCTTTTACTTCATCTTCAAACCTGTAACCGGGTCCCCCCCTGCCCGTGCCGGTAGGGTCTCCACCCTGGATCATAAAATCGCTGATCACCCTGTGGAACAATAATCCATCATAGAAACCTTCTTTGACGAGAAAGACAAAATTATTGACTGTTTTCGGGGCATTTTTTGGAAAGAATTCTACCGAGATCGTACCCCGGTTGGTCTCAATAGTTGCGTGATAGGTTTTCGTTGGATCAATCTGCATCGCCGGCGGACTACTCCACTGTTTCTCAGACATCAGGAACTCCTTTCAGGGAAAATGCTTATAAAATGGAATTTTCATTATAAGCTTCATAGTATCACTTTATTGTCTTTAACGCAACTTCAATAATGACTATAAAAAATACACCGATGCCAATAATTGATCAAACGTTGAAATCGTACCAATAAGTTTGCTATGATTATACCCAATACATTACCTATACTTAAAATTTATGATTACGATTGCCTATATCCTTTCTTCAATCATGTTTATTTTCGGTGTTAAGGGGATCAGTTCACCAAAAACTGCGCATCGGGGTAATGTGATTGCCATGATTGCGATGCTTATTGCCATCATGATCACTCTTTTTCACCAGAAGATTCAAGACTTTAGTTTTATCCTTGCAAGTAGTTTTATCGGGAGCACCATAAGCGTCATTCTTGCTAAAAAAGCCAAACTGACTGCGCTACCCAGGATTGTAGCCTTTTATAATGGGCTTGGGGGGGCGGTGTCGGTGTCTGTTGCACTGACAGAGCACTATCTCATCATACGCGAACTGCAACTGAATATTATCATTTCCATCGTACTTGGTTTGCTCATTGGTATGGTAACCCTTACGGGCAGCCTTGTAGTATACGCTAAATTCCAGAATTATTTTAAAGCAGCCCCTTTAGTCTATACGATAAAGTATTCGCTGCATCTGCTCCTTTTCATCGTTTGCCTGGCATTTTGCATTCTCATATCATTTCATCAGACTTGTGGAATATATCTTCTTGCCTTCTTTGTTATTTCTTCTGCTCTGGGAATATTAATCGTCATTCCCATTGGCGGCGCAAACATGCCAGTGGTCGTATTATTGCTGATTTCGTATATCGGTTTGGTTATCGTAGCAACGGGGTTTTTGTTTTCCAGCAACGTTTCTATTATGACTGGTGTGATTATCTGCGCTTCCGGTATTGTTCTGGCGATTCTGAAATGTAAAGCAATAGAAAGTTCCTCTCCGGCAGAAGCGCTGAAATTCATTAAAATTAATGTTCTGGAGAATGATGGCAAAAAATACTGAAGTAGTGTAATAGCGCACACGCCGGAAGATTTAGTAGCACTGCTTGAGAACACACAACGGAGTTTTCGTTCCGGTTTTTCTGGAACAGATAATGAATTATTTTATAATCAGAAAACACCAATGATCTTTGGTAACATCAAAGTTGGCGTTACCTATACGGTACAATTACTGAAGGTCAGAGTAAAGAGAAACTGAAGGTTGCCAATGTTATTCTCCGTGCGGTTCCGACACCCCTGCTTCATAAAAGGTAGCCATTTCATGCAGCAATTTTACTCCCGCTTCTATCAGGCTTATACCTAAAGCCGCACCAGTGCCTTCACCTAACCTCATGTTCAGATCGAGTATTGGGCGCTTGTTTAAGAATTTTAACATCATACCGTGCCCCTTTTCTGCAGAGACGTGAGATGCTATCAGGTAGTTGTTCACTTTCGGTTCTATTGCATGGGCTATTAAGGCCCCAGCCGTTGAAATAAATCCGTCAAGCATTACCGGTATACGATAACGTGCAGCGCCCAGGCATAAACCGGCAATGCCGCCAATCTCATATCCACCAACCTTTGCCAGGACATCTATTGGGTCATTGGAATTTGGTTGATTCACCGTGATGGCCCTTGTTATTATCTCGCGCTTTCTCCGGAGAGATTCATCATCTAATCCGGTACCACGGCCTGTTACCGACATCACATCCATGCCCCCCAGGACGGAAAGCAGCGCACTGCTTGGGGTCGTATTGGCAATCCCCATATCTCCCGTGCCAACAATATCGATTCCGTCTTCAAGTTCTTCCTCAATCAGCTCGATGCCGGATTCAATGGACCGGATGGCCTCTTCCCTGGACATCGCAGGTCCTACCGCCATATTTCTTGTGCCAAGACCAACCTTCTTGAACTTCAGATACGGTTGTGACTCCAGATGTGAAGCAATCCCGCAATCAACCACAATCACCTTTGCGCCAATATGACGTGCAAGCACGTTGATAGCCGCACCTCCTTCTATAAAATTTTGCACCATTTGTCTGGTAACTTGCTGTGGAAAGGCACTGACTCCTTCTTCCGCTACGCCGTGGTCGCCTGCCATCGTAAATATCTTTTTATGTTTGATTGTGCAGCTAACAGCACCTTTTATTGAAGCATAAATCGTTGCTAATTCTTCTAACCGTCCAAGGCTGCCCCGTGGTATTGCAAAGGTCTTAAATTTTGCTTGAATTTCACCTGTAGCATCAATCAATACTTCTTTAATATGATCTACCGTATGCTTTAACAACTTCATAGAATAGTTTACAACACTATATCATACAATTTCTTATAACATGTCTGGTTAAAACATTTTTACGTTTTACCGATAATCCTCAAGAAACGGCATATAGATATCCGGCGGGTTCGTAATGCCCGTATTTTTTTATGGCTTGTGAATTTTATCTGCACCATGAGGATATTTCAAGAAAATTCAACATGAACGCACCCCTGTATCAGTTAGAAGACGCCTTATTGAATGCTGGTACCATCAATAAAGAACAGATGGATAAGGCCTGTGAAATTAAAAAAAAAGAGAACATCCCCCTGGAAGATGTCCTTGTAAAACTCGGATATTCAACATATACAGAAATCATCACGTGTATGTCCCTCTATTATGATTTACCGGTAATCGACATCGAGAAGGTCACCATTCCCCCAGAAATAATGAGTTTATTGCCCGCATCACTCATAAAAAAACATGGTGTCATACCAATATCAAAAAATAACGGCATCATAACCATTGCGGTGAGTAGTCAACCTGACCTTGGATTTATAGACAATTTACGTTTTCGGCTAAACGCTGATATCAAGTGTGTGCTTACCACGCCGGAGAATCTGAAGAATACCATTCGTAAATATTTCGATCAGGAACCTGCACAAACTATTGATACCTTAATGAAAGAGCTCACCGTCCATGAGACCTCCCAAAATAAGGAGGTAGAAGGTAACCGGTTAGATAAGCAACAGAGAGGAAAGAATGAGCCCGAAGACGAAGGGCCTGTTATACAACTCGTTGACTTGATTATCAATAAAGCCACTGCATCCCGTGCCAGCGATATCCATGTAGAGCCACTTTCCAACAGATTGCGAATACGATACCGTATCGATGGAGTATGCCAGGAGGCTGAAGTTCTTCCCAAACATCTTCAGGACTCTGTCATTTCGAGAATTAAGATCCTCGCCAACATTGATATTGCAGAGAAAAGACGGCCTCAGGACGGTCGTATCAGCCTGGGATATACAGGAAAAGAGTTAGACATCCGGGTATCCTGTTTACCCTCCATTTATGGAGAGAGCATTGTTATGCGACTCCTTGAAAAATCGACAATTCTGATGGACCTGAACAACGTGGGATTTTACGAAAATGACGCCAAACGTTTTCACTCCATTATAAAAAAACCCCATGGTATATTCTTAATTACCGGCCCCACAGGGAGTGGTAAGACAACAACCCTGTATGCAATCATTAATGAAGTGAATAAAACTGATACAAAGATCATTACCGCAGAAGACCCGGTGGAATATACCCTTGCCGGCGTTAATCAGGCAGAGGTAAATGAAAAGATAGGTTATACTTTTCCTGCAATCTTAAGAACAATGCTCCGGCAGGATCCCAATATCATCCTTGTGGGTGAAATCCGTGATACGGAGACAGCGGACACAGCTATTGCCGCTGCCTTAACTGGGCACCTTGTCCTCAGCACCCTCCATACCAATGATGCCCCATCCGCCATCACAAGGCTTATTGACATGGGGATAAAACCTTTTCTTGTTGCCACTTCTTTGCAAGGCATCATGGCGCAACGTCTGGTGAGAATGATCTGTACCCAATGCAAAGAGCCGGCTGCTTACACCAATGAACAGTTAACTGAAATGGGGTTTGAGACAGAAGAATTAAAAGATGCCCTGTTTTATAAAGGGAAAGGCTGCAAGCACTGTAATAACATTGGATACCATGGCAGAATAGGTATTTACGAACTGCTGGAAATGAATGAGACCTTACGTGACATGACCTATCACGTCGCTGCAACAAACGAAATCAGAAAAGTCGCACGAACTCATGGTATGACAACGCTGAAAGAGGATGGACTGAGAAAGGCAAAAGACGGGAAAACAACGCTAGAAGAGGTCTTTCGAATTACCGGAATGGATAATTAGGGAAAAGACCCTTCAAACTATGCAAATAGAATTATTATGCGCGTAAAAGAAAAAACAAAAATAGACGTAAAAACCGAGGCAAAGAAAAGACTCTTCGGACAATTATTGAAGGATAAAGGGTTTGTTACGGAAGAGCAATTCAGGGAAGCCCTGGCTATCCAAAAGCAGAATGGTGGTTTACTCGAAGATATCCTCATAAGTCTTCACTGTATCACCAATAAGCAGATTATGCAGGCATTAAGCGAACATGTGGGATTAGAGTTAGTAGATATTGAAGACAGAGAAATACCGGGCGAGATAATTCATTTGATGCCTCATGCAATTGCTCACCTATATCGTATTATTCCTCTTGGGATTAAAGACAACATCCTCACCATTGCCCAGGATGATGCATTCAATTTCGAAACGATAGATGATTTACGATTGATCCTTAAATATTCGATAAAATCCATGCTCTGCAGTAAAAACGCAATCACCCGGGCGCTGGAAAAATACTATCCCAGGAAACACGAGTCTATGGAACAACTATTATCTGAGTTTAAAGGGGATGTGTCCTATACGGAGACTATTAAAGGTGAGTATATTGACGTTGAAGAACTCAAGAAAATGGCAGATGCTGCCCCCGTAAAGAAATGGGTGGGACTGATGTTTTTGGATGCCATCTCAAATAAAGCCAGTGATATTCATTTTGAGGCCTTTGAAGAAGGATTTCGGTTAAGGTACCGCATAGACGGTATGCTTTACGAAAAGGCGTCCCCCCCAAAACCTATGGGAATACCAATTACTTCGAGAATAAAGGTTATCTCTGGTATGGACATTTCTGAGCGCAAATTACCTCAGGATGGGCGCATTCAATTAAATGTTGGTGGTATTCCGATAGATTTACGGGTTTCAACGCTCCCGACCAAATATGGCGAAAGCATTGTCATGCGCTTGCTGAATAAAACCGCCGTGTCGCTCAACCTGGACACCTTGGGTTTTACTCCAGACGACTTACGGGTGATGTACCAGCTTTTAAATAAACCCAATGGAATCATTCTAGTTACTGGTCCTACCGGTTCAGGAAAAACAACAACCCTGTATGCAGCGCTCAATTATTTAAATGATGTCGGTACGAAAATTATTACAACGGAAGACCCCGTGGAATATGATGTTGATGGTCTCATTCAGGTACAAATAAATCCGTCTATCAATGTGAATTTTGCAAATTGTCTGAGGGCTATTTTAAGGCAGGACCCCGATATTATTCTTGTGGGTGAAATCCGGGACGAAGAATCAGCCCGCATTGCTATCCAGGCATCGCTCACGGGGCATCTTGTTTTTAGCACCTTGCATACCAACGACTCCCCTACAACAGTCACACGGTTAATTGACATGGGTATCAAACCATACCTGCTAGCCGCCACGGTAGAGGCCGTGATCAGCCAGAGACTCGTGCGTAAGATATGTGAATCGTGCAAAGAAGGTTACGAACCTACTGAACAATCTCTCATGGAAGTAAACCTTGCCAAGACAGATGTTGCCAGGGAAAAATTTTTCAGAGGGAAAGGATGTAATCATTGCAACAAAACAGGCTATAAGGGACGCATGGGAATATATGAGATCATGGTGATGAATAACGAAATACGTCGTTTAATTATCGAACAGTCAAACACTAATCTTATAAGAACCGCTGCGAAAAATAATGGTATGAATACCCTAAGAAACAGCGGATTAGCAGCAGCATACAACGGATTGACAACCCTTCATGAAGTCGCAAGAGAAACCATATTGGTATAACTTGAAGGTTGAGGAATTTCAACGTTGAGATTCTTCGGTCGTTTCACTTCATCAGAATGACAAGGTAATGCGAAAATGCCATTCTGAGCGGAGCGGAGAATCTAACTCACGATAAAGATTATTTTGTAAATAATGACGGAAGGAGTTAGCGATGTCAGTTTTCCAATACAGTGCCGTTGACAACAAGGGACAAGCGGTAAAGAACAGGATTGATGCATCCACGTCTGATGAGGCTATTACAAAGATCCGCGGACTAGGCTATTTTCCAACCCATATTAAAGAAATCACCGCGCGCCATAAATCAGGTGAAACATTGAATACCCCACGAAAAAAGCGTGGGGAAATATCTCTCTCTTTCGGCAGGGTAAAATCCAAGGAATTAACCGTCTTTACCCGCCAACTGTCAACATTGCAGGACGCGGGCCTCCCTATTATACGCGGTCTAAAAATACTTGCTTCGCAAATGAAAAAAGGTTTTTTTAAAAATACAACACGGAAAATTATCGAAGATATAGAAGGTGGCAATACCCTTTCCGGGGCGCTTGCCAAGCATCCCAGGGTCTTTGATAAATTATACGTAAATATCGTAAAAGCCGGCGAGACGAGCGGCTCCCTCGACATTATCCTTCAGCGATTAGCCGATTTTAGAGAAAAGATGGAGCGTCTTGTCAGAAAAATTATCGGAGCTATGGTATATCCGGCAGTCGTTACCGTTGTCGCAGCAGGTATTTTAATAGGTCTTATGGTTTTTATCATACCAAATTTTGCAAAGATCTTTGAAGAAATGGATCTGGAACTACCTACCCCTACCAAAATGCTTATCACGTTTAGTATGATATTAAAGAATCAGTGGATGTTTATCCCGGCCGTACCTTTTGGCACCTTTATTATTTATAAAATTGCGGGAAAGATAAAAAAAATACGGTTGGTTATAGATAGAACCAAATTCAAATTGCCCGTCTTTGGAAAGATTATCAATAAATCTACCGTGTCAAGGTTTACCCGCACGCTGGCAACCCTGACTTCCAGCGGAGTACCTATCCTTGATGCCCTGAATAATGTCAAAGAGGCGACCGGAAATGCAGCTATGTCGCGAGCTATTCAAAACATCCACGACAGCATCCGGAGTGGAGAGAGTATCACGAAACCACTTCGTGCCTCGAAGATCTGCAGCGAAATGGTCGTCAATATGGTTGAAGTCGGAGAAGAAACGGGGGAACTGGACAAGATGCTCTCAAAGGTAGCAGATAATTATGATGACGAAGTAGACAGGGCTGTGGAGGCGATGGTTAGCCTGATAGAACCGATGATGATCGTATTTCTCGGTGGATCCGTTGGCTTTATTGTAATTGCGATGTTTGTGCCTTTAATAAAACTGATGCAGGGTATGGGTGCTCAGTAATCATAATGTATTCACTACAAGATGAATTGGCTAATGAATGTTTTTTCATATAATATAAAATTTGTATTAATATTTTAATATTTACACCGATAATCTTAATATTTACTATTACGTACTCTTTTAGAACGTGAGGTAAAGAGACAAAGAACTAACTAAATAGTTACTACCCACACAAAAAAACAACAAATCTGAAAAAGGCAAACCAGCCGTGAGGCTGGGACGCAAAGCCATGGGTCTTCAATGAAAAAGAAAGAAGAATGCCAGGTTGCCGTGACCGAATGGTCCGTAACAATTCAGGTATTTCTCCAGGATATTCAAAGAAGATCGCTAGGTCGCCACTATTGTTAAACTTTATTTGAATAGGAGAAATATCATGTAACACACCTTCTATCTTTTAACACTTCTTGGCTTTCTGAATTCATATTTTCTTTGCCAGCCTTTCATCATAACATTCTAACAGTTTGTGGGCAGGCTATTTCTCATGCAGAGAATTCCGCATGAGCACAGGAATATATCATAATTAAAATATTATGAAATGGCAGTTCAAAACAATGAAAACAAATCATGCTTTAAAAATGACTAACCAAAAGGGTTTCTCACTTATTGAATTGGTTATAGTGATGTTCGTAATTTCAATTTTAGCAGGAATTACTGTTTCTGTTTATATTGGCATGAAACCGTCAATTCGACTAAGTGGGGCAACCAGACAAATCATGGGAGATCTCATGTGGGCACGGATGCAAGCAATCAGCCAAAACAATGAATTCAGAATTATCTACGACAATAATTATCAATATAGCATATTAGATGATGACAACAACAATGGCACCAGTAATGCTGGCGAATTACTTATACAAAAAAATATTCGTGAAAAATATTATGATGTGACTTATAGCTCAAACAATACAGACGATCTTGTTTTCTTTCCCAGGGGAAATGCAACAAATTTAGCAACAATTACCATTACAAATGCAAGTGGAGCAAAGACGGTAAAAATTGCTGTGACTGGACGAGTTAAAAAAGAATAACCTGTTTAAAATACCATGAAATAATCATGAAAACCATTCGCACATTATGCAACAATAAAGGCTTTCTGATGATAGAAGCCATACTAGCCATTGCTCTCATCGCTATAGGGTTGTTTGCTGTAATGAGTTTAGCAACGGCGGTTATAAAGGGTAATACACACAGCAAAAAGGCCACCACTGCAATAACCATCGCGCAGGATAAGATAGAGTATTTTAAAAGCATTGGTTATGATAGTATCTCTGGAATCTCTACCGTCTCTTCAGATTATTATATAGAAGCGGTGGTACAAAACAATACCCCTGGCACAAATATGAAAACAGTAACGGTCGATGTATACTGGAATCCTGGGGCTGTAACGTCAAAACATAAAGTAACATTACAAACAATATTTGTAAAATAGGATCAAAGGAATGTTCGCATTGCTAAAAAACAATAAAAGAGGTTTTACGCTTATAGAAGTGGTAATTGGCCTTGCAATCAGCCTGATTCTCATGGTTGTGACAGTCAAGATTTTTCAGGTGCAACGCAAATCATACAGCATGCAAGAGCAGGTAGCCGAAATGCAACAAAATATCAGAGCTGCTATGGATATGATGGTTAGAGAAATCAGAATGACTGGTTATGATCCAACTGGGGCTGACTTTGCCGGAATAGGCACGAATACATCAGGAATGCTTCGATTCCTGGCGGACATTGATGGCAATGGAGCAACTACAGACACAAATGAAGATATAACATATCGCTATTATGACGCTAATGACGCATCGTACCCACGCGAAATCAAAAGGAAGACTGACAGTGGATCATTTCAACCGTTTGTAGAAAACATCGATGATTGCAATTTTCTTTACTATGACAATAATGGCGTTGCCACTTCAACGGCATCCAGTATTCGCCAGATACGAATTACCATAACCGGGAGGACTACCAAAGCCGATTCCAATTATGGATACAGATATGGTACGCTGACTTCCCTTGTAATTCCAGAAAATCTTAATTATTGATCATTTTTATTATAGGCAGGAGGATTAATATGAAAAACAGGATTAATTCAAAACAGATTTCAAGGTTATCAAACATTCTATCAACATGCACAGATAATAAAGGAATGGTCTTTATTATTGTCCTTGGTTTGTTGGCTACCCTGTCCCTTGTGGGAACAACCTCAGTTGTCACAACCACTACTGATATGAAAATCAGCAACAACTACCAGAGCAGTACGCAAGCATTTTATACGGCAGAAGGTGGGGCAAAATATGGTGTTGAGAAACTCAGACAAAAGCTCAAAACCGTGTTGAATCCTTCATCTTCTGATCTTAGTAGTATAACAGCCCCTACAATAAATGGTTACAATTTTGACGAATTTTCAGTTTCAAAAGTCGGGGTAGGAAGCACAACAGAAATTACAACTGGTAATTTTACAGATTTAACGGCGTTAATACAAAAATATGAAATTATTAGTACGGCTAAACGCACTGGAAATAATTCCTCTACGGCAAAAGTAGTTCAATCCGTCGAAGACAATCTCATTCCTTTGTTTCAGTTTGGAATTTTTTATCATGATGATTTAGAGATATTACCAGGACCAGACATGACATTTTCCGGTGGTAGAATTCATTCTAATAGTAATATCTATTTGGGCGCAAATAATACACTTTCCATAGACTCAAAAATAACCTCTGCTGGCAATATTTATAACTATCGCAAAGATACTGGCGCTGTAACATACGGAACTGTTCAAATTAAAGACAGCGCCGGAAATTATCGAGCAATGAATGTAAGCGGCATCATCCTGGACAGCAACAATTCTGACTGGACTACTGAGTCCATAAACAGATGGAATGGAAAAGTTAAAAGCACAAATCATGGAATAATTGAATTGAGTTTACCCTTACCACAGGGAAAAGAGTCAATTGAGATAATTAAAAAAGGTGATACACTAGACCCTAACGATTCAACAGAATCAGAGGAATTTCTCAATGAAAGATATTATTGGAAAGCCGGCCTTAGAATCATTAATGGCATCTTCTATAATAGAAGTGGTAACACCATTGATATCACAAACGGTGGAACAGTAGATACTCCACTTTCTACTCAATCTATTTACGATGCAAGAGAAGGGGATACTGTCACGCTAACAACGATTAATTTAGAAGCATTAGGAACAAATGCAGTTGCAATGGATGCATTAAATGATCCCCCGGCAGGTATACTTTACATATCAGAATCAGCTTCAAGCAAGGCCATCCGCTTGGCTAATGGTTCTTCACTACCACCGGGCGGATTAACTGTCGCATCTGAAAATCCTGTTTATATTCAGGGCGATTATAATTCTGATAACAAACCTGCTTCAATAGCCGGAGATGCTGTTACCATTCTATCTAATGCCTGGAATGATGCAAATAGTAGTAGTACCCTAACCAGCAGAGTTGCAAACGATACAACGGTTAAAACGGTAATCATGGCAGGCCATGTGGCGACAAATGGCATTCAGTACAGTGGAGGGGTGGAAAATTTTCCCCGATTTCTGGAAGATTGGTCTGGCAAGACTTTTACTTATAGTGGCTCATTGATATCGCTCTGGCAAAGTGAAAAAGCTACGGGAATATGGATATACGGATCCCCGGTTTATGAAGCGCCTACACGTGTTTGGTCATATGGCATCGATTTCAACAACCTGCCCCCGGGAACTCCGATCGTCAGAATGGTTCAGAAGGTTGGCTGGCATCAAGATATAAACTAGTCCATATTCAGAGATGACATGCATGTTGATGAGTTCTCTTTGATGAACGAAAAAATAGTTATCATTTTAATCTTTACATTGTTCTGTACATATTAGATACTATCCTAAATGCGAACGGGCGGTTATCATTACCGGCAAAGCAAAACAATCAAAACCCGATAAACCGCTTTGGACTATTGCTATCGTATAGATGATATTTTCGTGCTTCTTTATTCCGTTTGCATTAGATAAATAGTTGCTATGTAAGAAGCATGGCAATCTATTTGAGTTATCCAATATAGGTCGCAGTTGCTAATGATTGTCTACAATGGCAAAAAAATAAACGTCAGAAGGGAAGAAGTTCTTTTAGATGAAGGAAGAAAGGTCACGAGGGAGGTCATCGAACATCCCGGATCAGCGGCCATTATTCCATTTATTACCCAGGACGAAATTATCCTCCTTCAACAATACCGATACCCAATGAAAGAAACACTTTACGAAATTCCCGCAGGTACTCTTGATAGGGGTGAGTCGTTCTTTACCTGTGCAGGACGTGAATTGGAAGAAGAAATTGGTTATAGGGCAGGCACTCTTGAACTTCTCATTATTCTTTACCCCTCGCCAGGCATACTGAATGAAACAATGCATCTCTTCAAGGCAACAAATCTTGTAAAAACTCAAACAAATTATCAGATGGACGAAGCAATTAAAGGCACAATGCAGGTTAAATTGCATGATGCGTTAGAGATGATACGGAAGGGTATCATCAAGGATGCAAAAACCGTTTGCAGTATTTTATGGTGTCTCAGATAACCGATGCGCCCAATCTTCGAATTGCCGAAGAATAAATGATGCTCATAATATTAATTTGCAAAACCTTCTCTTCGTAGCACGTTTTTTCACACCCTACTTCATTCCCCCATTTTCATGAGGGTTGTTTGCGACTGTACTGCATTAGGATATCTGCCATGAAAGATATGATAGAGTACCGGTAAGACAAGCAAGGTAAGCATGGTTGATGATAGAATGCCACCAATGACTACGGTGGCAAGTGGACGCTGCACTTCTGCCCCCGTTCCCGTAGCAACAGCCATTGGAAGAAACCCTAAAGAGGCGACGATGGCAGTCATCAAGACCGGACGCAGCCGAGTGATTGCACCTTGGAGGATAGCCTTGTCCAAAGGTGTACCTTCTGCGCGTAGCTTATTAATAAACGAGATCATGACAAGCCCATTGAGCACCGCTACGCCTGAAAGAGCGATAAACCCAACACCGGCAGAAATCGATAGTGGAATACCCCTTGCCCAAAGTAAAACTATTCCTCCCGTAAGGGCAAAAGGGACCCCTGTGAAGACTAAAAGGGCATCTTTTACCGTTCCAAATGTGGTAAAAAGCAGGAAAAATATTAATACGAGTGCAACGGGGGTAACGATCTGCAATCGTTTTCTGGCTGACATCATCTGCTCAAACTGCCCTCCCCACGTAATCCAGTAACCTGCCGGAATCGTCACATTTTCCTTTATCATTTTCTCCGCCTCTTGTATAAACGATCCGATATCACGCCCACGCACATTCGCCGTTACAACTACCCGCCGTTTCCCATTTTCCCTGCTGATTTGATTGGGACCCTGTGCAATGTTGAAGTCAGCAACTGAACCAAGAGGTATATAGCCTGGCCTTTTGCTCTCTTCCCTATGAGTTGCCGGAGATAAGCCAGCGCGCAACGCACTTCCAATATCCGGGAGTGGGATCGGTAGTCTCTTAAGCGCTTCCACATTGCTGCGCATTTCCTCAGGCATGCGCACCAGGAGTTCATACTGCCTGTCTCCTTCAAAGACCTTACCGGCACTCTTTCCACCAATGGCAATTTCGATTACCTCCTGTACATCGACGATATTAAGGCCATATCGGGCCATTTCTTTACGGTTCATCTGAATGGTCAGGGTTGTAAGCCCTGTCACTTGTTCTATTTTAACGTCTGCTGCACCAGGTATCTCCCCAAGAACACGGGTGATTTTCTCGCCCGTATGAAGCAGGGTTTCCATGTTATCACCAAATACCTTTACCGCCACATCGCTTCGCACCCCAGCGATAAGCTCATTGAATCGCATCTGGATCGGCTGGGTAAATTCGTAATTGTTTCCGGGGATTCTTTCCAGACTCTCCTCGAGTTCATGTATCAGCTCTTCCTTTGACTTTCGAGGATCTGGCCAATCTGAATGTGGTTTTAGTATTACAAAGGTATCGGCTACGCTTGGAGGCATTGGGTCGGTTGCGATCTCTGCTGTCCCTATTTTTGAAAATACGTTTTCAACCTCGGGAAATCCTTTTATCGTTTTCTCAAGGATATCCTGCATCTTAATTGCCTGCGATAAACTGGTGCCAGGGATGCGTAAGGCATGAATAGCTATATCACCCTCATCAAGGTTTGGTACAAATTCGCTTCCCATTCTGGTTGCAAGTAGTACACTTAGGATAACAAATACGCCTGCCGTTGTGATCACTAATTGTTTATTGAGCATTGCCAGATTCAACGACGGGATATATACCTTCTTAACCCATCGTATTAAGATATTTTCTCTTTCGGAAAGTTTTCTGGAAAGGAATAACGACACCGCTGCAGGAATGAATGTCACAGAAAAGATCATTGCCCCAATGAGCGCGGCAATCACGGTAAACGCCATAGGATAAAACATCTTTCCTTCGACTCCGGTCAGGCTCAGGATAGGCAGGTAAACAATCATGATGATCAGTTCACCAAACATGGTTGCTTTTCGCACCTCCTTTGATGCCTCAAGAACAACATCATACCTCTCTTCGCGGGTTAGTAACCGTCCAAGCCGGTGTTGTTCTTCTGACAGTCTGCGAATGCAATTTTCAACGATAATTACAGCGCCATCAACAATGATCCCAAAGTCTAATGCCCCAAGGCTCATGAGATTTGCGCTTACCTTGTTGCTTACCATCCCGGTGATGGTAAATAACATGGACAATGGAATGACTAAGGCTGTAATAAGCGCTGCCCTGATATTTCCTAAAAAGAAAAACAGGATCATGATTACGAGAAGAGCACCCGCCAAAAGATTCTCCTTAACAGTTTCAATGGTCCTATTTACAAGGGTTGTCCGGTCATAAATCGTCTTTGCGACAACTCCGGATGGGAGAGTGCGATTAACTTCAACCATCTTGTCTGCCACCCTCCCGGATACCGTACGGCTATTTTCACCCATAAGCATAAAGGCTGTTCCCAAAACAACTTCTTTTCCGTTTTCAGTAGCAGCACCCGTACGCAATTCTTTTCCGAGTAAGACCTCTGCAACGTCTTTGATATAAATGGGCACTCCTTTGAAATTCCCGATGATGATCTGCCGGATCTCTTCAATATTGGTAACTTGACCAGGTGATCGGACGAGATATTGCTCTCCCCTGTGTTCGATATACCCGGCACCGATGTTGGCATTGTTTTTGGCAATGGCCTGGAGAATATCATGAAATGATAATCCATACTCGATCAGCTTTTCAGGAAAAGGGGTAACATGATACTGCTTCTCGTAGCCACCGATGGTGTTCACTTCGGTAACTCCCGGGACATTACGAAGCTGAGGCTTAATAACCCAATCTTGAATGACCCTCATGTCGGTGATTGTGTAAGGAGTACCATCTGGTTTCAAAGCGCCTGCTTCAGGCTCAACCGTCCACATAAAGATTTCGCCAAGGCCGGTCGCAATTGGCCCAATAATGGGGAATATTCCCGGCGGCAGATTCTCCCTTATTTCCTGGATGTGTTCATTGATCAATTGGCGTGCAAAGTAAACATCTGTTCCGTCATGAAAAATTACGGTTACCTGTGAGAGCCCGTAACGGGAAAGAGAGCGTGTTTCAAACAGGTTCGGCAGACCCGACATTACTGTCTCGATGGGGAAAGTGACACGTTGTTCAACTTCTAAGGGGGAGTAACCTGGTGCTTCTGTATTAATCTGGACCTGAACGTTGGTGATGTCAGGTACTGCATCAATGGGTAGTCTTTGGAAATTATATATGCCTAAAGCTGCAATGGCCAGTGTACCCATAAGGACTATCCATCGTTGATGGATGGAAAATTTTAGAATTTGCTCAAGCATAGTATTATAAATTCGAAACTCGAATGTCGAAATCCGAAACAAAACAAGCCGTTTTTATTTACTTTTATGAATTATTGCTCCGAAGATATTCATCAATTCCGTAGCTTCCCGAACTAACTGTTCACGTTCTTTTTCAAGTTCATCATTATTATCGAAAAAAACTATTTTTAACCAATATCTACTTTCTTTTGCTTCTTTTCTACAAATTTTTATTCTAAAAATAAAATCTTTTTTACTAAACGATTCCTTTGCTTCAATGTAGTTAGCTCCTACAGAATCTGACGCATTTATTAGTTGCTTCCCATCCTCAATGTTAGCAATAGTTTTAGGAAGTTTTCTTGTGAAATTTCTAACATTTTCAGCAAAAAGAAAGGTGCGTTCCTCCAAATCATAATGTCGGTTATTTCTTTCATTGCTCGTTGCAGTTAATTTCGAATTTCGGGTTTCGAGTTTCGGATTTTAAGCTTCGGATTTACCATTTGTTAATGTTCATGTGTTGCCCCAGCCTTCCCCAGTTCTGCTTTCAGGATGAAACTATTGTGCGCAACGTATTTTTCACCGGGTGAGAGACCATGTAATACCTCTACCCATTGTCCATCACTTCTTCCCAACTCCAGGGGGTGAGCCTCAAACTGGTTTCCAAATTGTAGAAAAACAACAGATTTATCCCCTAATGTTTGGATTGCATCGATAGGTATCGCCACAGGCACCGAAACCTCTTCCTGAACAATTTCGACAGTTACAAAGAGTCCTGGGCGCCACTGACCCTCAGAGTTCTGCACAACCACGATTCCTCTGGCAGTTCTTGTTTCTTCGCCAACAAGTGGTCCGATATATGTCAGTGTACCATCAACTTCCAGTCCTAATACCTTTGATCGCACCATAACATTTTGTCCCACTTTAACTATTTTTAAATCTTTGGCATACACCGTGACTTCTACCCAGACTGTTGATAAATCAGCCAAAACAAAGATATCAGCATCCTCCTTGACCGATTCCCCAATGGAGATGTGTTTTTCAATAACCACCCCATCAAATTGTACGCGTATCTCATAGCGTGTAAGATTAACATCTTCCTTGTCCGAGATGCCGTTCAGGTCATTTTGAGAAAGCCCCAATGCAAGCAATTTGTGTGTAACCTCATGTAAATTTATCCTGGCTTCTGAAAATGCCTGTCTGCTTGCAAGGTAATCTTTTTCTGAGGAAATCTTTTCTTTCCAAAGACGTTCTATCCGTTCAAATGTCGCCTGAGCCAGTTCTCCACGTTTAATAGAGGCCAAATACTCGCTCTTCAATTCTGCGAGTTCCCGACTATCAACAACTGCAATAACCTCACCATGTTTGAGCTTGTCACCAAGGTTTTTGTATACCTCCGTAACCACCCCCGAGACTCTTGGTACGACATGTACCACCTTATCAGCGTTGAGCTCTATCTCACCCGGAAGTTCAAGGGCAGTCTTCATTTGAACGGAACCGGCAGTGTCAACAACAATTCCGGTGCTCTGTACCGCCTCAGGTGTGAGCTCGATCCTCCCTTCTATCTGTGAATACTCCCATCGATAAACACGACCGTTATATTCTGCTATCACTGTAACATCAAAAGAGTGTGGTTCTTCAATACTCCTATCACTGCAAAGATGGTCACCCTCACTCTTGAAGTTAATAACCTCTATTTTTTCACCAAGCCTGTGTAATTCTATAGTTAGTTTCACTTTATCAGGATCAACCACTTTTTTATTATCATATACATGAACCCTGAACAGAGAAGGAATCCCCTGTTCATAAACGGCTATCTCAATCTGAAAGTGGTCGTCCGATAACAATCTCCCTCCATGAGGGCCTTGTATGTGATCCGCCTCATGCTCATGTCCTAAGGCAGAGTGCTCGTGATGTTCTTCAACGGTTGTTTTTTTCATTCGGAGAATAACCACTGCTAGTACAATTCCTGCCAGGATAATAATGCTAAATGCAGGTATCTTTTTAAAATATATGGTTGATTTTTTCATAATTTTATTACCTTAAGAGTCTCACTCCGTTCGCTATTACAATTAATCCGCCCATCTCGTTAATCAAGAGTCCTCGTACAAGGCCAATTCAGCCGCAAAGAGCGGCTGGTACCAGAAAGATAAGGATTTTTTTCTTTCAGCTTCTTTTCGATATTATTTACCTCATCCCGGCAATCCATTCCCTCTATAATGAGTTTATAGGTTTCAATTTGATCTTTTATCATTGTTCGATACCCCAGATGGGATAATCACGTTTGAGTATTTTGGCAATGACTAACCATTTTTTTAACTCCTTTGCAATCTTTTCAGAAGTAATAGGTGCGCTTCTGATCGGTCTGATTTTGATTGGTGTTGTAAACACATCTTCTGATTCTTTTGCAATTTCAAAAGAGGATGTCATATCTTTGCCAATAAATTGATCAAGAAAATCCTTATCAATGATGGGTTTTCTAACGAGGCCTGCGAGATTTTTAACAATGTGAAGTTCTTGAATTGTAATAGTGCGTCCAATATCAACAACAAGCATGAATGTACCATGTTCACCTTCGCCTTTAACAAGAAATGCCTTTTCTAGCTCACTCCGGCCCCGCCTTGTAGTCATAGAATAATAAACGACGATTTTTTCATCTTCACTAATTTCGATCCCGTCCTGAGAAAGTTCACTAATTTGCTGGTCTGTTAATTGAACATGGTGTTTCTCAATCCTCTGGTAGGGATGATCTTTCCTTATTTCATAGAGAGTTAATTCTTGACTATGCTCAGCATGTGGCGTTTTTGCACAACCACACAGCAATATAATGAGCAGTATACATACAAACCACTTTTTCATATACCTATCAAAATTATCCCCTTGGCCAATACATGATGATAACCACACCTATGAGGGCAATAAGACCACCGATCAGGTCAAATTTGTCCGGCGTTATCCTGTCAACCTGCCATCCCCATAGAATGGAGAGAACGATAAATACACCACCATAGGCGGCATAGACCCGGCCAAAACTTGCCGGCTGGAAGGTTGGAATAACTCCATAGACAACCAGCACAATCGCTCCTAATAAACCAAGCCAAATACCCTTCTCCTCTCTGAGCCAGAGCCATACCAGGTATCCTCCTCCTATTTCACAAACTCCGGCAAGGATAAAGAAGAAAATTGATCTGGCAATTTCGATTTTTTCCATGTTTTACCCCATTCATGTTTCTGTAATAATGTAATATTTTCTAGGAATTTCAAACGCTTTTTCTATCATCTCCGCGCTCTCTGCGACCTCTGCGGTAAAATTATTTTATGTAGTTTCAAGTCTTTTAGGAAACCATTGGTAGAGAGCAGGAATCACGAAAAGGGTTAAAAAACTTGAAAAACATACCCCACCAACAATCACCGTTGCCAGGGGTTTCTGTACCTCTGCCCCTACATCCGTGGATATGGTCATAGGCAATAGCCCAATGATATCGGTTATGACAGTTATCAGTACGGGTCTCAGTCGTCTTGTAGCAGCCTCTACAATCGTATTTCTCGTTTCTTTCCCTGTTTGAAGATATTCATTAATACACGACACCATAACCGTGCCATTCAACACGCACAAACCAAAGAGTGAGATAAATCCCACCCCTGCCGAGACACTCATCGGCATGCCCCTTAAGAATAACGCCACAATCCCTCCGGTAGCGGCAAAAGGAACATTTATATAAATAAGAACAGCATTTTTAAAGGAACGAAAACTCATGAAAAGAAGGATGAAAATTAATCCCATGGAAATAGGAATAACGAAGGCCAGCCGGTTCCTCGCCCGCTGCATATTCTCAAACTGGCCACCCCAGTCCAGATAATATCCTGCAGGGATATCCACACCTTCCCGTATCTTCTTCTTTGCCTCTGCCACAAAACTGCCGATATCCCTGTCCCGCACGTTACACTCCACGACAATGCGGCGATGTCCGTTCTCGCGGTTAACCTGGGCGTGTCCCTCTTCAACAAAAATATCCGCCAGTTGAATGAGCGGCACACGCACGCCACCCGGGGCGCTAATCAGGATATTTTTGATCTCTTCGATGTTATCCCTTGATTCCTCGGTAAAACGGACTATGAGGTCGAATCGCATCTGCTCTTCCAGCACCTGCGATGCCGCCCTGCCGCCAATTGCTGTGGTGATAACATCCTGTATGTCCGACACGTTGATGCCATAACGGGCAATGGCGTTCCGGTCAATTTTTATCTGTATCACCGGCAAACCTGCCACCTGTTCACCTTTCACATCCTCGGCTCCCTGTACATGCGAAACAATTCGTTCTATCTCCCCCGCCTTTGACTTTAATATCTCATAATCCTCGCCAAAAAGTTTAATGGCGACATCAGAACGAACGCCGGCTATTAACTCACTGACTCTGAGCTCAATGGGCTGTGAAAAACTATACTGCATGCCAGGAATCTTTTTCAAATCCTCTTCCATACAGGCAATGAGGCCACCCTTGGTCCTGGCCGTCTGCCATGTATCCTTCGGCTTGAGCATCACGAACACGTCGCTGATCTCCTGTCCCATGGGGTCCGTGGCAATTTCTGCCCTTCCGGTCTTAGAGACAACGGTCTCAACCTCCGGATATTTCATGAGAGTTTTCTCTATGAGCGTAGAGAGTTCTACCGAAGCCTTTAAAGAGACGCTGGGCAGTCTCCGTGCGTTGATCGCTATGGCGCCTTCATCCAATTCAGGCATAAATTCCGAACCTAAAAAGGGAATAAGGACAAGGCTTGAAAGAAAGCACGAGGCTGCAATAATTAAGGTGATCCTGGGATGGAACACAATCTTTTGTAATAACGGCCTGTAACGGTTCTTCAGGAACAACATTATGCGATTATCCATTTCCTCAGTATGCTCCTTTGCCTTTACCCCTTTTTTAAAAATAAGGGAGCTAAGCGTGGGCATAATAACCAGGGCAACAAAAAGTGAACTCAGCATGGCAAGGCTGACTGTAAGGGCTACCGGCCTGAACATCTTGCCTTCAACACCCTGTAAAGTCAGGAGCGGCACATAGATGATAATGATAATTCCCACGGCGAAGAAGATGGGACGTCCCACCTCTTGAGCTGCACGGAGTATTGTCTCCGTGTAACCGTCACTCCTTTTTCTCAAGGTTAGGCGCTGGACGATATTTTCCACCGTGCAAACTGAACCATCAGTAATGTTACCAAACCCCAGTGAACCAATACTCATTACCGTAGCGGCAATCCCCAGGTGATACATGCCTGAAAAGGTTAAAATGACAGTTAAAGGAACGGAGAAGGCGATAAGGAGTGATACGCGCCAGTTTCCTACCGTTACCGTAAGAACTATGATTATCAGGATGATACCAAAAATGACGTTGCTCACAACGGTATGAATAACGTTATTGACCAGGGCAGCCCGATCATAAAATGGCACGATATCAACGCCTTTTGGCAAATTCTGCCTGATCTCTGCAACCTTCTGTTTCACCCTTTCCACCGCGGTGCGGCTATTCTCACCCTTGAGCATCATAGCGATACCCGTAACAACCTCTCCCTTGCCGTCTTTGGTAACCGCCCCATAACGCACCTCTGGACCTACCACCACGTCGGCAATATTTTTAATATAAATGGGGGTACCTTCTGCCGTCGCATGGACGACAATATTTTCAATGTCTTGTATGGTATGAATAAGTCCTATACCCCTTATGAAATATTGTTCAGAGGAATGTTCAATGTATTGTCCACCGGCATTGGCATTATTGGATGCCAGGGCGTCAAAGACCTGCCGGAGAGCAATATCATAGGTGATGAGCTTTTTGGGATCCACCAGCACTTGGTACTGCTTTACAAAACCGCCGAAGCTGTTGATCTCAATAATCCCCGGTGTGGTCAGGAGTCTGGGTTTAATTATCCAGTCCTGGATGGTCCTGAGTTCCATGGTATCTTTGCCCTCACCGGCAACTACATATTGATAAATCTCACCAAGTCCCGTGCTAATCGGCCCCATGATAGGCTGGGCATTGAAAACCTTCGGCAGTTGCTCTTTTGCTGTTTGTAAACGCTCCAAGACCAATTGACGGGCAAAATAGATATTTACGTGGTCAGCAAAGACCACCGTAACCTGTGAGAGTCCTGACTTTGAAAGGGAACGAGTCTCCACAACGTTGGGTAATCCACCCATGGAGAACTCAATGGGGAAGGTAATGAGTTTTTCCACTTCAAGAGGACCAAGTCCCGATACCTCAGTATTAATCTGCACCTGGTTTGTGGTAACATCAGGGACGGCATCGACCGGCAAACGCATAATGTAGTATAAACCTACTCCTACAATGACACCTATCACGATAATAACAAGGAAACCCTGTTTTAAGGCATATTCGATAAGCCGGTTGATCATGTCGTTAGTGTACGCACCCCTCCCCAAACTTTTCCTTCATAATTCCGGATTTGAGCAGGAAAGCCCCCTTAACAACCACGCTATCGTTCTTGCTTAAGCCACTCACAACTTTCACATGGCCATTTATCCGCGTACCCAAGGTCACATCCCGTCTTAAAAAAAGTCCCTCGTGAAGAGGCACAAAGACAAAGTATTCTTGTCCGTCCGCCTGAACGGCTTTAGCAGGCACAATGGGAGCACTATCTGCTTTCTCCGATTGATACAACAGCAACACCTTGGCAAACATACCCGGTTTCAATTTTTCATGGCGATTGTCAACCTCTGCACGAACCTTTACGGTCCGCGTCTTTTCATCAACGGTAACTCCAATATACGTAACAATCCCCTCAAATTGTTCGTCCGGGTAAGAGGCAACTGATATCATTACCTTATTTCCCGGCTGAACCATGGAAATATCTTTTTCGTAGATATCAAACCATACCCACAGATTGGTGAGATCAGAAATGGTGACAACCGGTGTAAAGGCACCCTTGAGTTCACCAATGGCTACATTTTTTTCAATCACCGTACCATCAAAGGGGGCCGAAAGGATAAACAGTGAGGATACCTGCTCCTCTGCTATACCCTGGATGTCATCCTCCACCTGACCCATGAGTATTAACTTCTCTTTTAGCGCTTTTAGCTCTATCTGCGCCTGTTCGTACGTGCTCTCCGCTTCCAGAAAATGTTTTGTGGATGAAATCTTTTGTTTATAGAGGGACTTTTCCCTGGAATAGTTCTTTTTTGCCATTCTTGACATTGCCATCGCTTTCTTATAATTAGCCCGGAACTCTCCCAGTTCAACACTATCCAATACGGCCAGCTTCTGTCCTTTCTTCACATGATCTCCCCAGTCCACAAACAACTCCTTAACGACCCCGGATACCCTTGGGGAAACGATAACAAAGCGGTCCCGGTTAGGCGCTATCTCACCTGTTGCCTTATGAGTTACCTCTATGTCAAACAACTCAACGTTTTCGACGGTTATAATCTCCCCTAGTATCGATGTATCGACCTTGACTGCCCCGACCTCATAACGACAACCGTCACAGTCAATAATGGAGATATTGTGCTCACATTGCCTTTTTAATAATTCTTCGTAACTGCTGCCTTTCATGACAGGATTACACAAGACACATCCACTTTCTGGAACACCATGTTCAGGACACATTTTACCTTTATCTGAATTCTGACAACCTTGATGTGCAGCAACATTTGCAATGCAAAAGACTCCCATGCATAAAAGAAGTATCGTAAAACTAATCATTCGGATGTTCCATGGTTGTAAATAATTCATACGTTGCACGTTCCCTCTTAAGTAAATGTTAGAAATTTAAAAGTTCGTATCATAGCGTACCAGACAACTCCCAGGATCCCTCTTTTTTAAGGGGAACTTGCGGAAATCCCCCTACGGCCGGTTCAATCTTGCAGATTGAATCATGCATTTGAAGGATACTCTAAAGCTTGTGCTGTAAGACGGAATTATATCAAACGCTTCGGTCCAATCGTGAACAATTGAGCCAGCAAAAGAACACGGTGTAAAGGTTGACAATGGCCTAATGAAAAAATCTTCTTATTGCCATTATTGCTCACGTATCCTCGTTACAGCCAGTCTTTCAATATCAGCAATGAACAGATTTAAACTTTTTAGGGATGCAATGTAGGAAATCCTCGTTTCTGCCCATGTCCTTTGGGCATCCAGGAGGTCGATGTAATCAAACTCTCCCTCTCTGTATCCTCTGGTAATTAACTTCAGGGATTCTTCCGCCTTTGGCAGAATTTTATCCCTATACTCAATGGCGCGTTTCCGTTCTACGTTGTATGAATTAAAATTTTTTCGTAACTGAAAGAGCAGTTCATTATACACTGACTGATTTTCATTTTTTGCTTTTTTTGAAAGAGCTTTATTTCTTTGTATAGTACCCTGATTACGATTAAAAAATGGGGCCGGTATCTCAACACCTACCTGCACGGTGTCTATGTTATCCAATGAGAGCCTTTTATAGCCAGCAGACACATTGATATCGGGTATCACCCGTCTCTTTTCCAATGACAATTGTGTTTCCGCTATTTCGATATTCTTCTTGGACGCCTTAAGGAATGGCTGATTGTTATTCATTTTTAGTTCAAGCTCGGAAAGCGACAACTCCACGGGTCTTGACAAAAGCATTCCCTTTACTCCATGAACGATCTCATCCGGAATACCCATTACCGTTTGTAACTCCTTAATCGAGTTTTGAAGATTTCCTTCTGCTTGGGAGACGAGATTTCTTGCCTTCGACCATTCAACCTCCGCCCTGAGGACATTGGTAATAGCCACTTCTCCCGCATCAAACCTGAGTTTTTCGCTTCCATAAATCCCTTTTGCAATTTCCTCTGTTTCCTTCGCTATAGTCAACCCTTCCTGATCACCGACAACCATATAAAACGCTTTTTTTGTGTCGGCAACAACACTTAAAAAAGCAACTTCACGTTCAAACTCATTTTTTTCTTTTCCCTTTTCACTGACCCTGATTCCTAGTCCTCTCTTGCCCCCCGTAATGATGGGCTGAGTTACGGCCACGAGGTTCTGACTTTGATTTAATCCGATTTCATTGTCAGGAATTTCTTCTGCCAAAAACTGAAGAACGGGATTAGGATATAATTTCGACTGTCTCAGCGAACCCAAAGCAGCTTCTACCTGATCCCTGGTCGATTGCAAGAAAGGATTCTTTTCAATGGCAATACGAATAGCCTCTTCGAGTGAAATTTTTTTGTTTGCTAATTGGTACTTCTCGTCCGCAACTTGTACCGGAGAATCATTCCCGAAGGCTAGTAACCATAAACCCGGTAAAATAGCAAGGATAGAAACTGTGATGACAGAAAATATGCACCTACGTCTTTGAAGATGAGGTTTAAGCCCAAAATACAAATCCATAACAAAAACCTTTCACGATAAACCAATGAATGGATAATAACCCTCATGGATTCTTCAGGGGGTAATCCTTCGCAAACTGAGACTTTCTGCCTGCTGCCCCCCTGAAGGTTGTTTACATAAAATGCAACATTCATGAGCCTCTGGCCCACATGAGATAATAAATGTAACCCTGAACGGCAACAAAGATTCTTTGCTTTGCTCTGAATAACAAAAGGCAAAGGGCACAGAGTAATAGAGTATAGAGTCTTCTTATCTTCAGGTGAAAGTTCCTCACAGTATCAGGAAATTCCACTAGCAGCTGCGATCATGAAACCTGCCATGGGTAAGTCGAAGAGTTGCGCGGATTACCAGCCGCAACCGCCCGGATATATCTTTTAATTCACAGATATTCCGTGTCTTTCAGTAGTGACTCTATACGTCGTATGAGATGTTGAAAATATGAGAATGGATTATACGGCTAAACGCGGCGGATGATAGATGATCGTCTGGAAAATGCTTTTGAAATGATCAAAACGAATGTGTTGCAACCACGAGGAAGAAACCCTGAGAAACAGTAAAGAGTTCTGCAATAAACCAATGACCAAATTGTGGGAGCACAGGAGACAACAATGTGAGCAATGCTGATCATCACTGGGGACGGAAGAACAGCCGCCAGTGTGTGATAAAACGGCAGATTCCCTTTCACCACTATGGAAAGAATCCTTTTCTCCACAACCTAACACGAAGCAGTCACCCGGCAATATGCATAAAATAAACCAGAACGTCAGGGCGACTATAAAATCCTTTTTTAAAAAAAATACTTTTTCCATGTATTTCCGGGTAAAGGAATTGGGCCATTTGGTAAATCTAATACAATATAATCGATAATTTATTGTAAAGCAAATAAAAACAAACATATATTTTTAAGATCCATCAATTACCACTTTGCCGGTCAACCACATATCATCAAGAATTTGACGGAGTTCGGATTTCATGCTTTGAGCAGTATCTGACTTCAGGGTTACTCTAAAATCAACCCCGATGTGTAGTTCCGTCCCTGATCTTAGTTTTGGCAAAAGGTTTGATACCTTGGGCAGAAAAAGAGTGAGAAAGAGTTGTTATAAGCGAAGAAGTTTTAGCGCGAGGTGAGGTTTGTAGGTCATCGTTCTCAGGGTTTGAGCGATAGCGGTTTTCCCAAGAGAGCGAAAGATGCAGATGATGCAATTTCCCAGAGAGGCCATAACCCGGGGCGCATGGTTCGTTCGGATGGAGGAATGGTCTTCACGAAAGGTGACGTCACGGACATAATGGAGGCTGTTTTCAATGCTCCAATGGCCGCGATTCAACGAAAGAATCCTTGAAGGGTCAGCCTTGTGCGGGGTAAGGCTGGTAATGCCACAGAGAGTTTCTTCGGTTGTTTTTTGGGATTTGAGATGGGGAAAGGGGAGTGACAACGAATAACCCGAACAATTTCATTGAGTAGATTCTAATATTGTATAGTTCCATTCACCGTGAAATAGATCCTTTATCAGATTGATTTTCACCATATCCCGATCAGAGATTTTAATACCGGTTGGATCTTTTCTTTTATCTCTTTTAGCTTTAACACGTAAACCTGTTTGGGTTTTTGTAACTCATAAGGCCATCGGCTACTTCTCCCTCTGTTTCGCTCAGTAAACGAGGGATTATGAGTGGTAATTGAAATTCCAAAACTTTAAATTACTGAGACTTTTCAACAGGAAAACCTTCAGCTTTCCACTGATTAACCCCACCCTCTACGTTGTACAATTCTTTTAACCCTTTGTCTTTTAGAATTTCGCATGCCCTGGCGCTGCGTTTCCCCCTTGCACAATAAACAACCACAATTTTATCTTTTGGAATCTTATTAATGTTTTTTTCGAGTTCCTGGACTGGAATAAGATTCGCCCCTTTGAGATGAAATTCGTTGTATTCATCCTGGGTTCTCACATCCAGAATGAATCCATCCTTTGCCTTTTCAATAATCTCCCTGGCCTGGCCTGGAGATATATTCTTTACCGCAGTTTGTGCACCGGCCTCTGTCGCATAAAGTCTTTTGAAAATAAAGGTGCAAACTGCAGTATGCCAAAAGAAGATAACACCGGCAAACCATACTGCAATAACGATACATCGCGAACTCCACGGTGTACTCATTACATTACTCCTTTCATTTGCTCATCCTGAAAAACATGTTACCAGAAAAACTTTTCTCGAAGTCTATCAATTTCGAACCTGACAAAATTCCTCATAATCAATGAGTTTCCGGATCGTAGCCTTATCGCTGCACACCGGGCAATGAGGATTTTTGTGTATTTTGACCTTTTTAAAGTCCATCGTTAGGGAATCATACATGAGCAATTTCCCTTTTAAAACCTCCCCCTTGCCCAGAATAAGTTTCACGGCTTCAGTTGCCTGAATGGAACCAATCACACCGGGCAAAACCCCAAGGACTCCTGCTTCCTGACATGAAGGAACCAGACCGGGAGGCGGAGGTGTTTCGTAAAGACACCGGTAACAGGGACCCTCAAATGGTACGATCGTAGTAACTTGGCCTTCAAACCGGAAGATAGAACCATGAGAGAGAGGTTTTTTAAGGAATACACATGCATCGTTCACGAGGTATCTCGTGGGAAAATTATCAGCGCCATCAAGGATTACATCGTAATCCTTGATGATGTCCATAATATTTTCTGAATTTAAGCGATCGGTATAAGGGATTACCTCAACATCCGGGTTTAATGCCTCCAGGGTTTCTTTGGCAGAAAGCACCTTGGAACGGCCAACGTCTTTGGTAGTATGCAAAATTTGCCGTTGCAGATTGGAATGGTCCACGCAATCACCGTCGGCAATACCAATCTTTCCTATCCCCGCTGCGGCAAGATAAAATGCCGCAGGGGAGCCCAAACCGCCTGCGCCTACTAAAAACACCTTTGCATTGAGAAGCTTTTGCTGCCCCCTTCCACCTACCTCAGGAAGGATGATATGCCGTGAGTACCGGTTTATCTGTTCTTCTGTAAATGATGATGACATCGTATTCCCTTATGTAAGTTTGTATTTATCATAATGCCTGAATGAAATCATTTATACCTGCACCACCTTAATTTTCGATGGTTCGTCTGTGCCTAAACCCAACATGGCGGAAGTGGATATATATACGGGTTCGCGATGCGCCTGTTTTAATGAAGGAAGCTTTACCTCTTTTCTCTTCTCTTCAATAATGGTATGGCATATCCGATCCAGGGCCACCGGGTCTCTGCCGACAATTATTCCGTTGAATTTCCATGTCCATTGTGGTTTATAGCCCGGACCGCCGTGGTACTGAGCCAGAAGCGCATCACATACAATTAGCCTCACTTTATCAGCAAGATAGGGATGGGTATTGAGTTCAGCAATAAAAGGGTTACAATTGTTCCCGTGATATTTATTGGGATTGTGGATAACTCCAAAAAAATTCTTCATGGCTACACTTATACCAGCCAAATCATGGTCCTTCAGAACCGGAACATTAACAATAGCCGTACAGAGACGGGAGACAATTTTACTAAAACAGGTTCCAACGCTGCCAGCTAACGCAGGTTCAGCTTCATAGCCACCCCCCGGAAGTTCATCAGTGCCAAAACATTGGATTCCATCAGTCATGCGACGGACACGAAAACCGGCAGTTTCAAGCTCCCGATTGAAACGCTCAAAAACAATGATTTGCTTCTCTCTAATGCCCGCCATTTTCAGACCCTGAATGATAGCTTCCACTACTGCTATATGGGGAGACATATTTTTTCCTGAGAGACAATTTAATTTGATACCAACAACATCATTTGGCTTAAACAGGGATTGCCATGCCTTTTCTTGTGATGAAGCGTTGGTCAACTGCATGACCGCTTTATGAAGTAAAGATGAAACCTGCCTCTCTTTCACCATGCCTGTTGTATCACACACGTTGTTATCACGTGCGATAATTACTGTGGATAGATCAAACGTATCACGACCTCCTGCCCAAATACTTGGGAAGGAATAAGTCATTATATGTCTTCCCATGAAAGCCGAAGCGCAAACACTACCTCCGATGGACAATGTTTTTTTAAGAAATAATCTTCGTTCCTTATCTATCTTCATAAAATGTTATGATAAAAATAAAGTACAAAATTGTCAATTGAATTAGCAGGGTAACGTCAAAGTCCTGAGAACCAGGCAGGCAGGGGTGAGGAGGCAAGAGGAAGGATGAATGTGAATAGGGGAGAAAGAGTAAGGACTCGAGAAGAGGGGCAAAAAAGGCAAGGGAATGGCTGTTAATCCGACCTTCGCAATTCTCACCCGCATAACGGATGGTTTAGTTCAGGAATTATAAAGACTATTGAAATATCTTTTTCCAATGTGCAGAAATGAGAAATAAGCTTCAGGCCGGGGTGTGCATATGACAATCAGGTAGGCGTTATAAATTCTTTATCCTTGGGATCGGTATTGATCAGTTTGTTAATTACGTCCATAACCGGTTCTTTTGAATTGTGGAATTTGGCAATAGGATTTACGATGGCAAGACCTCGATAATACGTAACAAGCCCTTCGGCAATCTCGGCCATAATCTTATTAAAAGTATTTCGCTTCTTCGCTCTTGCAAGCTTCACTTCCGGACCTTTATCGCCCGTAATAGGAATTCTTTCGTAACTGCCAAAATCCATACGTAATATATTGATCATACCGCCCTGTCCGGACAGTTGATTAACAATTTCTGCTGATGGTAATGAGGCAATAAATGCCAGAGGATACGTATAATCTTTGTATCCCTCTTTCTGTAAATAAAAATCACTTCGAATTCCCAGGGTCTCAAAATAAGTTTGCACCCTTGCTAAACATTTTTTATTTACCGTCGATTCATCTATTTCTTTAACCTGCCTGCCAGCAGTTTTCAATCTCCCTAAGATAATAGTCGTGGCAATTGTCCTGTCATGTTGATATGTCTTTACTTCAATTTGAATATAATCATTGCTTACAAACTGCCACAAAAACAGATTGCATGTCCTTTCGCTATAGTAAGCCGAACCGGTAAATTTTATATTTACCGAGGATATTTCCAGTTCCGAGAAAATGATTTCCAATGGGAGAATAATCTTAGAAACGGTCATTGCACCAGGAACAATGTTTCCTTTTCTATGAATGAGATTACTATCGTTCGTGACATCTACAAAGCATTCACCGTGCTGTTTAGAGATCGTATACTCATGCTTGATTAAAAATTTATCCCATACCAATAAGCGTCGTTCGTTATGAACACCAATTTCAATTACTAGGCCAGGATGAGGTGTTCGCGCCTTTGCATCCCGAAAGCAAATTTTATCAGCCAAAAAACCGTCAATCCGCTTAAGCGGGATAGCAAATATTGGTGTTTCTGCTCGTGTCATAAATAATACCGGCAAAAAATAATAGTTACTTTATAATAAATGACATAAAAATGATAAAAAACAACTAATTTACCTATAACTCTCTTTTCGCTTACTTATTTCAACATTATGTTCGGTCAGTCTCACTAAAATTTAATAGGACAAATCAGAATTTGTTAAATAAAAAATCTATTCTGTATTTGATAATGTCTTTGTCTAGCAAACACAACAATCAAGAAAAATTTATCCCAGCTAAATGGCCTTGATTCTATTATGTAACTCATTTAATGTCAAGGCTATAAAAAATTTATTTTATATTACCCACATTTACTTGCCGTTGGCTTCAATTGCTGGTTCAACAGTATGGTAAAAAGTCAAAAAAGATGCACTATCGTGAAATACTATAGGCGTATTACCTTGACAAAAATTATAAGGCTCAGTATGCTACCGTCACACAGACGTAGGTGCAAAAAACATTTTTGTTGATGAGGAAAGGTGGATTTTCAGATGCAATATGTTTATGTATTTGAAGATAACCAATATGCAAAGCTACTCCCTCTCGTACATGCACGAGCAGTCTTTGAGCTTCGATGCGGGCTGTTTTCCGCCTTGGAAAGGGCTATCAGACAGTATCCTCATGCCACAATTACTCTTTTCTGCAGAAATTATTTATCTGACGTAATGCATGAACGGTATTCCTATCGCATTAATAGCCTGCATACAACAGACGATACTTGCCTTTTTTTAAATGGCCGACAACTTCTCTCTTTCCCTATTTCAACAGAAGGTCCTGAGGAAATTGGAATTCAAGATAACACCCTGGTGTATGTCCGACTTACGGGAAAAAACGCAAAAAAACTGTCGCCGGAAATGTTTCTCTCAGATGACCCCGTTAGGATCTTACAAGGTTCTGTTCGGTCACGTAATATCCATGCGCCCGTTATCCATTATTTTTGGGATCTTATTAAATACAATAAGTCCCAAATAGAAAAAGATTATCTGTTATTTGTCAAAAAGGGAACAATTTTAGGAAAAGTATATGACGGTGTTTACTTTGTGAATGAAGGTCAGATATCTATCGGTGAAGATAGCCGTATTAAACCCGGGTGCGTATTTGATGCGGAAGAAGGACCTATTTATGTGGGGAGACATGTTACCATTGCCCCGAACACTACCGTTGAGGGACCCGTTTTCATTGGTGATCATACTGTCGTTCAATCTCAAACAAGGGTACGGGAAGGTTCAAATATTGGCGAGGCTTGCAAGGTCGGAGGAGAAATTGTCAATACTATTTTTCACAGCTACACCAACAAACAACATGACGGATTCATCGGTGATTCCTACGTTGGCTCATGGGTTAATATCGGGGCAAATACGGTAAACAGCAACCTTCTTAACACCTATGGGAATATAAAGGTTGAAATGGAAGATGATCTTGTGGATACCAATCACATGTTTCTGGGTATGGCAATGGGAGATCATACGAAAACTGCCATTCATACGACGATCATGACGGGAAGTATCATAGGTTTTGCCTGTAACCTTATAAGCACTTCCTACCTTCCGAAATATTTACCTTCTTTTACGTGGTACTCAAACCATGGCATGGTGGTCTACAACATGGAAAAGGCACTGCTTGTGGCAAAGATCGCGATGAAAAGACGGGGCAAAGAAATGACTTCGGCAGAAGAACAACTCTTTCGAAGAATTTTCGAGCTTACCAAAAAAGAGAGAAAATCTCTATCCAACTGAAAGGCTTTTTATGGAAAAAGACATTAAACACGGACGAATTATTATTGATACGAGTATTTTTACTAATCCGGACGTGTATCATTCGTTTGGTTTAAATCCAACAGAGGCGTTACATACATTCCTAGAGATCGCCGGCAAATTGGAAGGAACATCTTTTTATATGCCTCCATCGATTTACCTGGAATTACTCAATTTTATTGAACCAAAGGATATCCCTCCCGAGCTTCAAATTCGTATTATCCAAAAACCTCCAAAGCGGTATGAACTTTCCGTCCCGGCTTTTTTGCTATACGAGCTTATTGAGGATGTACGCCACAGAATAGACAAGGGGTTGCGGGTAGCTGAAGAAGCCGTAAGGAAAAAGATTGATAAAGGTTTAAAGACATCAGAAGCGATGGAACGGAGGCGAAAGGCATCACGCGAAAAATCAGTTTTTCTTTTTCCGGACGTGCGGATGACAGAAGAAATTCCCTACAAAACTGAATCAGAAACGTTAGAGGCTGCCGCTATTGCTGATCTGAGAAAAAAATATCGTTCTGCCCTGAGAGAAGGAATTATTGACAGCAAGGAGGACGTTGATCTGATTCTCCTGGCTAAGGAACTTGATGGCATCCTGGTAACGGCCGATACCGGTATCGTTAAATGGGCTGACAAGCTTGGTATCCGTTACCTCGATCCCCGTATATTGCGCAGTGTGCTTGACAAGCTGACGCAGGAGATGAAATAAATCTTCCGTGAAGTATTCTGTCATCTTCACTTGTCCTGTGGCAGTTGGTTCACCTCTCTGCCATGGACACCCGCTAAGCTATTCCTTATTATTGACATGCACTTTGCGATCAAAAGTAAAATTAATCCACATGAGGTGCTCCCTGCAGATGTTTTTGAAGTATTTCATAAGAAGCATAACACTTTCTGGCAAACTTGACATGCCAGTAATTCCCTATGTAATTTTTCGATAACACCTCGAACTTTACCTTACATCTATGAAGATGCTCTATCATACGCTGGATATTTCTCTCTTCCCGAAATCTGAGCAGAAATTTTTCTTCAATGACTTCATTCCGCGCGGCCTTCACAACACTTTCATAGACAGGTTTTAGCAATGCCTCACCCAACTGCGGGAAAACTTCTGGTTGCAATACGTGCATCTGTTCATGAATAAACATCGCTGCACGAATAATCCGGTGGATAAAAAATTCGGATGCCATTTCCGTCATCAAAGGGGCAGTGACGTTAATATCACGCAAACAAGAGCCGAGTGTCACATACTTTAAAATCTTTTCCGCAGGATGGGTCGGTTTCATTACTACCCCTTCACCCCCAGCCTCGTCCACCTCTTTGACAATCTTTTTCAGGCCCGAAACATCCGATGCTGAAAACTGCCCAAACCTCTTCACCATGGGTATACAATAGCGATCGAAGATCTTGTACCGTTCGTTAACAGGGATTGCATGAGATTGATTGATCAACATTAAATCAAAGGCAAAAAACCTGACGTCTTCCTTTACATAAGGCGGGTATGCAATGTTATAAGGATTCTCTGGCCCGGCAAATTCACCGCAAACGATCAGTCCCGGAATATCGTCAAAAATTTTTTTTACTTCTAAAAAATCCTCAATCCGGTCTGTAGAAAATGGGCATACATACGCACCGCGGGAAAAAACCAGCACACGGTCATGAATACGCGCAACCCTGACATTGTAACCGTCAACTTTCTCTTCAACATAAAAAGGCTGTGTATAGGCTTTACGAACACCATTTTCCAAATGTACTATCCTCGCTATACTGGGAAAACCAAAAATGATCCCCTTCTCGGTAACAATAGATCCTTTTCCCAAGGCACCAACCTTTTTTGTTACCCTGAAAAAATGAATGCCATCGAATTCTTCTCTGATAACATCATGTCTTTCCAGAGACTCCTGCCACATGGATTCCGTAATACCAGACTGTTTAACGATCTCATACATTTGCATCTCCAGACTTACGATGGTGATTATGAAATATATACGATATTACCGAAACCAATCCATTAATTTCAAGTCTTGTTTTATCTTTTGTCTGGCTTTTGGCTCTGATACACTTACTTCTTCTGCTACTTGACCGGTAAGTATCCCGAAACGATATTTTGGTATTCAAAGAATATAATATTGACAATGCCATATCGTATGCGATAATTTGCGAAATCGACTCATTTGTTACTCCTTTGTTGATGTTGTGGGGACAACTCAACTCAGATTGTAACAAGGAGTCGTTTTACTGGCAAAGCCTTGGAACTCTGACCACGCCCACAGGGCGTGGTTTTTCACCTTTGGTCCCCGATACTTTGGGGAAAGCGCTTCCAGGTCACCTTGCTTGCGTTGACGACGCCATGTGATGAGATTGGACGAGTAGAGTCCTTCACGGCGTAAAAGCGCCCCAATTTGACCCTCCGCGGTACAAGCTTCCACCTCTTGAAGAATGTGGAGTTTGTATTTCGCATTGAATTTCCTGCGAACAGTCTTCTCGGTTACCGCAGGATCAGGAAAAACGACCGCTTTGAATTGCGCTGCCAGTGGAAACTCCCGTCACCCTACGGGCTCCTTCCGTCTCCTCTGGCATGTTATCTGTTTTCAGGTTTATTGCACTACTATTGTTCATAGATTTTCTCCTTCCCGCCCTACACTAAACTATATGAGGGAATGTGTCCAACTATTATTGACACAGAGGGCCGGAGCAATATATTATTTCTGTGTTTCATGGGTTGGACACCTGGAGCTATAGTCTTATGTATGATTTCATTATTATTGGTGGCGGTCCAGCTGGCATGATGGCAGCAGGACGGGCAGGTGCACGAGGGAAAAAGGTTGTTCTTTTAGAAAAAAAGGATCAATTGGGAAAAAAACTCCTTATCTGCGCCTCGGGCCGATGTAATGTAACCAATACGGCTTCTTTGGATGCATTGATACAGGTATACGAAAGGGGAGGCCTTTTTCTGCGCGCGGCATTAGAAACATTCGACAACGAAAAATTACGCTTGTTCCTTCTCTCATATGGAGTAGAAACAATTGTAGAAAATAAGGGCAGAGTCTTTCCGAAAAGCCAGAAGGCTGATTCCATTTTGAAGGCGCTTGAGACATACATGCACGACCACAAGGTAAAGATACAAGCAAATTCACATGTCTTGAGGCTAAACTTAGACAACAATCGTGTGTCGGATGTGGAAACCAATCACGGAAACATTTTTGGCAAAAATATCTTGATAGCAACAGGGGGGCTCAGCTATCCTGCCACCGGCAGTACGGGGGACGGTTATACATTGGCTACTTCTGCTGGCCATACCATTTGTCCAACCTATCCCGCGATTATTGCCTTCGAGACGGAAGAAAGATGGGTAAAATCCTTACAAGGAACCCCCCTGAAAAATGTACTTATCACAGCATATCAATCAGGCAAGAAGATTGCAGAACAGTTTGGCGAGGCGCTTTTCACCCATTACGGTGTATCTGGCCCAACCATCCTGGACATGAGTAAACGCATTGTCGAGTGTTTACCCCAAGGATTTGTTCAAATACGTATCGACCTTAAACCAAAGCATACGCCGGAAGAACTTGAAGATATTCTTCTGGATCAGTTCAAACGGCACGGTAGCAAGGCCATGAAATCTTGTCTGGCCTTTTTCATCCCGGAAAAATTAACCCCTATTTTCATGAATCTCTGTAACATTGAACCGCAGAAAAAGGCATCCCAGATAACAGCACCGGAAAGAAGGAGGATCACGAGATTTCTCAAGGGGTTACCCCTCACCTTTGTGCGTCATCGGCCCATCGAGGAAGCTATTGTCACGGGAGGTGGTATAAGCCTGGACCAGGTCGATGCAAAAACCATGCAATCTAAACTCTGTGAAGGCTTATATTTTGCCGGGGAGGTATTGGATATTGATGGCCCTACTGGGGGCTTTAATCTCCAGGCGGCATTTTCCTCAGGATATCTTGCCGGCGATTCAATTGATTAAAGAGGAGGCAGGAAGAGGACAAAAACTAAAATATATTGAAAATTCCCAAACCCTAAGCTAATAATTACAGAATTATTGCTGAATTGAGATTTATTCTTCATTAAAATATGTGACCATTTGTATCTGCAATAATTAAGAGAATCGAGGAAAAATTTATCTGATGAGTACCGATTTTATCTTAGATGAATTGAGAGAGTTAAAAGACCTTAACCTGCTCCGCGAGTATAAAACTATTGAAGGTGCACAAGGGCCTTACGTATACATAAACGGCAAATCGTATCTTTCATTTTGTTCAAATGACTACCTCGGACTCGCCAATCACCCAAAGATAAAGCAGGCTGCCATTGAGACCATTCAGCAATACGGGTGGGGTGCCGGCGCATCG
>JAJTXE010000002.1:1047754-1081088 GCA_021463795.1 Candidatus Brocadia sp.
GAAAAGCCACCTTCTTTATGTGATAAGGGTATCTTATACTACGAAAGGAGGGTGGATGAAAGAAAAAAATTTTGATCTTGCCCCCTATAGCTCCCCCGTAAACGGGGGAAATGATAGGGAAAGAAATTTGGACGAGGGAGCAGACAATGGGACAGGGGAACGGGGGTTGTTACGGATGTTTTTAAAGGATGTGGAAAAAATTCAGATGCTTAGCCAGGAAGATGAGATGAATGTTGCCAGGAGATCACGGATAGGAGATGAGGCGTCTAGGAATCACCTTGCTGAGTCGAACCTAAGATTTGTCATTAAGGTGGTTTTTCAATACTGGTCTCCTGGACTTCCCTTGATGGATATGATTTCTGAAGGATGCCTGGGACTTATGAAGGCGGCGAATACCTTTGATCCTGATAAGGGGTTCAAATTTCTGACTTATGCTGGATATGCGATAGTGCAAGGGGTTATAAAAGCCGTTCAGGACCATAAGCAGTATGGGCATGACTCCCTTGATGAACCTATCTACGATGATGAGTCCGAAATATCACAAGGGGACGTCCTGGCATCAAAGGACCAACATAGCGATGAAACGGCCTTTTACAATCAGGTTAGGGAGATGTTGGATCATCTCAGTTCAAGGGAGCGAACGATCATTGCCCTGAGATTCTGGCACGGTCTGACCCTGGAAGAAATAGGATCGCGGGTTAACGTCACAAAGGAAACGGCAAGAAAGATTGAGACGCGGGCACTGAGAAAATTGAGGTGGGCAATTAATGCGAAGAGAGGGGAAATCTTTCCTTGAAAGTAAAGACCAAAATGCCTTGAGTCCATTGATTTATAAGGGTTATAGGCCAGTTTTACCTTACCGTCATTTCACCGTCATTTTTTGCGGTAAGGGGTAGATTTTATGATGAGCATCATTTTTCAGGATTCACGGGATGGCAAGTATGAAGGGGTTTAAAAACGGTGAAAACGTTTTAACACGGCTGAAAAGGCTTGATTATACAGGGTTTTCAAAGGGATTTCGTATAATAGAAAGATTATATCCTATACCTAAAGGCTAAAATGCCTTGAATCCCTTGATTTATAAGGGTTTCTTGTCAGTTTTAGCTTACCGCAAAAAAGTACGGTAAGCAATAAATTTTATGGTGGGCATAACTAGCAAATCTATAATAAGTAATGCTATTACAATATGTTACGACTATTTCAAAAAGGTGGGTATGTTAAAACTTTGTTAAAACTTTCATGCAAGAAATTCTCATGCGTGCATATTGCATGCGCGTTGCGGGATAAGCGGGTGGCTGATTTGAGCCACCAGGGGGCGGATACATGCGCTTGATATTTCTGGCTGTTTAATTTCAAAAGGGGTGAAAAAGGTGGGAAGAAGTATAGTAAATCTACGGTGGTTTATGAAAGATGGGGGTGAAGGTGAAGAATGTAAAAGAGATTAAAAAGATTCAGGTTGACGGGAAGAAACATCTTGTAGTGGCAGAGGATGCAGAAATCAAAAAGCTTCTCCAGCGCGGGTTATCCCTTAAGGAGAAGATCAAAGAGCTTGATAATGAGCTTGAAGTTGTCCAGGAGCGGATTATTGAGATTGCCAGGAATAGACGTGAGGGAACTACAACGGTAACGCTTGATAGTATAACCGCCAGGGCGGTTATTACCTTCAGGGAGTCCTATACTGTGAAACATGAGGTTGAAGAAATCAAGGTTCCGCTGGGCCCGTTGTTTGAGATGTTCTTTGAAAAGAAGGTCGAATACAAAGCAACCTCTGACTTTAAAAAATTCATGGAATCAAACCACGCCCTGGGCGTAGAGACACCGGAAAAGGTAAAAGCAGCTATCCTAAAATATGTCTCCGTGAAAGAGACGAAACCTTACTTGAAGATGGAGGAAAAGATTGATGGAAAATGATATCCGTCCGAATGACCTGCCTTCCACCTATCAACAAATTGCCAGGGTGATAGGTATTGAGAATGCCGTATCATGCCATAACCCAGCAATATAGGCCCATTTTTCCCCACAGAATCACTTTAAGCCCAGCATTTGTAGTGGAATATTAATTTCTTCGCATGAAGCTCGAAGCGTTTTTATTACTTTTTTGCTAAGTTTTAATGAACCGATAACTCCATGTAAGCGGTCAATATCAATCTTGCGGGCGATGGCAGAGCACTGCTCAAGGTCTTTGTCTTTCTTGCTCTCACCGGGTCTTCTCTGGGCTACAATCAGTTTATGAATAAAGAAGGCTTCCGGCAACGGCGCCCTTACTTTGAATTTTCCGAAGTCTGCTGTAAAAGGGAAACGCAGAAGAATCTCAACAAAAGGAAGGAGAAAGGCTGTGATATTCCATTTCCTGATCGGTATAACTTCCTCGTCTCTCTCGCCTTTGCGTTGGACAACGAATTCGATCGTGAAATTTTCACGGCTAAACCTGCGAATGCCTGACTGCATTATTACAGGGATATACCTCAAATCAGTAATGACTTTCTCAAGATCTATTTTTATGTTCTTGTCGCGATGAACAAATTTAACTGCAAAATCAATATCCAGCGTACGAAGGACATAGTTTATGCCAAACTCTTCCTGATACAAAGACATTACCCAGCTACCGATGAGCATGGATTCCTCAAAGAAGCCTACTGTATAAAGGGCATGCAGAAGCTCCCGAACCGCATCCGGAAAAAGGTCTTTATTTTTGACTTCGACTTGCATGGCCTTGTCTTTTGTTATCACCTATAATCTTGTTCAAGTAGGTAATTTTGTTCTTATAAGACTGTATTTCCTTTTCGTATTCCTTCCTTATTGCAAGCTTCTTTGATATCTCCTGCACATCCTTATTCGGTATGTGTTTGTTTATGACCTTACTACCTTCGCGATATTTCAGGCAGTAATAAGAATATACCCTGTCCTTATATCGCTTTTTTCGTTCGTTCATTACCCCTCTTGGAAGCTTAGATACGGACTTCGCAAGGCTGTCTAGCATTTCCTGACAACGCTTCAGTTCGTCGCGAAGCATGCCGCTAATGACCTTATCTTTTTCCACCACTTTCATGTTATTATTATCTTTTTTGTAGTGGAAATATACAAGACTTTTTTCTGCAAACTCCGCAAATCAGGCCAAAGCCAAGCTAACCATTCCCACCTTGAATAGCTAAATTCTTTAGCCATATGGAGCTGCCCTTTGATCCGTACTTTCAGATGGTCGTCGAACCTGTGTCTCTGACCTTGTGGATTATCGGAATGGGCATAGAATTCTTTCACCATAAATATTATCGGATCGGTAAATGTGATTGCATTTTTCAAAAATGGCTATAAATTCCAATTTAGGCGGGATTCTACTATAAATTGAATACCCATACAATGGGTATATTCATCCGGCTATGAAGAGTACGAAGAAATATTCATAAAAAAGGTAACCACTCAGCGTACTTTGCCCAAAATCACTACGAGGGAACGAAATATTGATCAGGTAATCCCGAAGGGATGTCATTGTTATAGCATATCGGTATGCAATTATTTTAACCCCGTAGGGGTGACATGGTAGCCCTGCCTGTGCTGTGTGGCAGCATGGCAGACAGGATTGTTTCCGCAATATTTCACCCCTACGGGGTTGAATAGGGTGGTGTGTTTTATTCTATAATCATGTCATCCCTTCAGGATTTTCCCGTCTGCCTGTATACTCTGTAATTTGACTGCTAAAAAGCCCATGAGACGGCAGCCATCGCCCGCCAGTCCACCACCTGCTGGATGCCTCTGGCATGCTGGTAGAGCGGTTGCTGAAATTTCAGAACAATGCTGCCGCCCGTCCCGGGAATCTTTATCTGAAGAGAGGGCGAAACGGAGAGAGAGGTAACGCCGGTGTTATCGGTGTTGTCTATCAGGGATTCATCCGGTCTTGAATACCGGTTATCGTGATCGGTATCCTGCCCTGCATAGAATAGATTGAGCTCCAAACCAGGATTCAGATAGCTGGTTGCCTGGTACCGGCCGATAATGTCGAATGAGATTTTGTCGCCAAATTCATAACCCTCATCACCTTCCGTCGTCATCTGGTAAAAGAGATTGGTTTGGAATATCACGGGGTGAAATGCATGCATATAATTAACGAGAAAGAGAGGGTCCCATGAACCCGTTCCCGTTTGCATTGCGGCGTGAACAAGATCGCCGGAGTCAAATTCCTCATCATTTTTCCCCGTGGGGGTTTTTACCCCCAAACCCAGGATAATTTTTTTCGTTGGCAGATCAGGTTTATCGGTGTAAAGGGTATAAAGACCCATAAGGGTCATATCGCCAAATCCCTCAATCGTATCCATCTCCATGTTCATTCTCATATCGCGCCCTGTCACATCACTCGCTAATGGCCTCGGATACGACGGTCGGCCGCGTTGCACGGCATGATGATGATGGCCGCCGCCTTCGCCCCTTGCCACCATCCTCATATCCATGTCATTGATAACATAGGGCATCGTAGCAAGGAATTGGAGTCTCCTGGTCACGGCATAGGTACTCAAGAGGGTATATTTCTGCATAATCATTCGGGTTGGCACAGAAAAGGTCTTTCCCTCTTCAGGCATATCCGGCCATGTTGCAGCAACATCATCCAATACTGAATCAGGGCTTACGCTATGGCTGCCATCCCGTATCGTCTCCATGTTTGTGTATTCATACTGGAGGGAAAGCCCAAAATTCGGTGCGATGGTGATACCTGATAGTGTTGCCTCTGAAAGAGATTTTGAAAGACAACATTCACCGTGCGCATAAACAATTTTGTGAGCACAGATGAAAAACAAGAGAGCTAAGGCCAAAATTTTCATATCTACACGCTTCCTTCTTTCATGTTAGGCCATCGGCGACGTTCCCCCCTGTTTCCCCCCGTAAACGGGGGGATTATAGGGGGTGATTGAAATTCCTAAACCCAACGTTAGACAAAACAAGAACATCACAATTCGTTACTGCTTATGATTATCATGATTATCATGATTGTCGTGACCTCCGTGACCGCCTTTGCCATTGGTTGCAGGCCAATATCCCGTAATCGGCAGAAATTCATCAATGGCTTCGTCTGAGGGGTACACACCGATCTCGAATCCTTTGCCACACCCCTCCGGAAGGGGGTTCTTCTCCAGGTCTCTTACGACTCTGAGGTATGGCCAGAAGTCAACCGATATGACGTCTGGGTCATTAAATTTCTCTGTCAGGCGGCCTATCCATACATCGGCGCGGTCGTCATCATTCTCGTTGCTGGAATTGGTGCAATAGTTGGCAATTGCAATGTACACGGTCAATGCGGTTACACAGGAATCTGATTTAAATTTTGGAAATGATGCACTCCATGGGACAACCCCCAGCAGGCCATCTTCAAGCTTTCCATGGGTGAATACAAAGGCCCTCACATCTTCTGTTAATTCTGAACCATGGGAGATAAATGCAGGGACAGTACCTTTCAATGTCTTGACCTTTTTGAACAGGCTGTTTACCGCGGGTTTTGCACTCATCACGGGGTTGCCCGTTATATGATCCGAAAGGGTTACTGATTCTTTTGTGTCCGAGCGCTCGGCAAGAGAGTCAGCGCCATTGGGAAAAACAACGCTTTGTGCCCGCACAGGTTGGGCTTGTCCACCATGTGTATGGGATGATTCACATCCATGGGGTATGCTAAGCCAATTGAAGGCGGTTGTTCCTTCAAGCTCATCTCTGGTACTGAATTGGGTAGGGGTATTTTTCGACATGACCGTGGTATGAGCCATGGCATTTCCTGATATGATCATTGTTCCGAACATTGCGACGATGACAAGATGTCTTTTGAGTTTTTTTACCATGAAGTATTTCCTCCAATTTATAAAGGTAGTATTGTTTGTCACACATTCCATTTACAAGGTATGCAGGATAAAGGGAGGATACGGTTTCTGGAGACAAAACAGACCATGAATCATCCCCGTCGTAAGGAAAATGCCACCTTATCTGTTTTATCCTGTTTCCTTAACGAACGTATTCCTACGTAAACATTCATGAACCAAAGGTTCACAAAAGGGCATGAGAATACGTCACCCTCCCTTAATCCCTCCCGTCAAGGGAGGGAAAGTTCCCTCGTCCCTTGTGGGAAAGGGTCTGGGTAAGGGGTATTTTCGTACCAATTTTATTGAATGATAATTGAACTTTATGCGTGACAGCGTGGAGGTTTTTCGGGAGGTGACACCATGGGTTCACTGGCGTGAACCACGGTATCGCTGGCAAGAAAACACAAAAATGCTATTTGTGGGATTACACAATCGTCGTCCGGGATGTATTTCAGTTCGGCGTTTACCAGGGTAACTGCATCACTTCCGGATTTACACTTGAGGCTGCTTATGAATGATTGAAGGTTGTTTTTCTGTTTTTTTACGCCATGGTAAGATTTTCCCTGATTCCCTTGTGTCAGGCAACAGCACCGGGTCATGCAATCTGTCTCGGTTTTACAACCACATGCATGACCTTTACAGGGATAGTCACCCGGTTTCACTGATACCGTGAAAGGAATACCGCTGCCGCACAAGGCAAGGCCAAGAAAGATAAGAATTTGTATACTAGCAAAAATCCTGTTAATCATACTCATCGCTACCCGCAGATCCCCTGGCGCGGCGTGTCCGCAACCTTGGGTTGCACTGTTTCTTTGATCTTACGCAGGCTAAAGCCTGCGGCTATCATACGTGAAAATGTTGACGTCTTAATGAAGCAAGATACCAATAAAACCAATAGGGGTTCTTAAAAGTTGCTACATCAAGATTAGGTTTTGTTTTGCCTTGCAAAACAAAACTTTTTTGTAGCGCCGATCTCTTGTGGTCGGCTAAGGGCGGGGGATAAACCACCCGTGCTACGGGATAGGTTTGAAATTCCTAAACATTAAATTAGGCCTTTGGCGACTTTCCCCCCTGTTTCCCCTCGTAAACGGGGGGATTATGGGGGGTGATTGAAATTCCTTAACGTAAAGATACTAGCAGGTTACATAGGTAAAGTCAATTTTATTTAAAGCCCTTTTTACCCTTTCCGCCTGTTTGTCTTATGTCCTTTTTTATCTTGGTAATAATTGCAAATCGGGGTATCATTATTACCTGTAGTTTTTTTCTTTGCTTGAAACCGAACCTATAATTTCTCTGTTTGCGTAGGAAAATAGGGAGGGATTTGTTCGTGGCCGTACTACCTAACGCAGCGCCGCCGCAACCAAAGCCGCTGTGACTGCCAGGCAACAACAGAAACCACAGATTTCACAGATTGCACAGAAAAAACTTACAAAAAATCAGGAAGCTATTTGTATAATATTGTATTAGCTAACTCGGCAAGACTTCTGGAAAGCTTATTAAGAGGGAAGGAGAATTACTATGCAACTTGGAATGATCGGTCTTGGAAGGATGGGCGGGAACATGGTGCGTCGGTTGATGCGCACTGGTCATGAGGTGATTGTTTATTCTGCTACGGCAAGGACAAGGGAAACCTTTGCGAAGGAGACCGGGGCTTTTGCAGCCGAGTCGATTAAAGAGCTTGTGGCAAGGCTCAAACCACCCCTGGTGGTTTGGCTCATGGTGCCAGCAGCCGCAGTTGATGCGACACTGCAGGAGGTTGTGAGTCTGGTGCAAAAAGGAGATATTCTTATCGATGACGGAAATTCTTATTACATTGACGATATCCGCCGGGCCAAAGAACTTGCGCCACAGGGAATCCATTATGTGGACTGCGGAACGAGCGGAGGCATCTGGGGATTGGAACGCGGGTATTGTCTTATGATTGGTGGCCCAAAAGAAGTCGTCTGGCATCCGGAACCGATTTTCAAATCCCTCGCTCCCGGTCGGGGATCGGTTCCCAAAACACCGGGGCGCGAAAAAACCGGCGGAACGGCCGAGGAGGGATATCTCCATTGCGGTCCTGCCGGTGGGGGACATTTTGTCAAAATGGTCCACAATGGAATTGAGTACGGCCTCATGGCAGCCTATGCAGAAGGACTCAACATCCTGCGGCATGCCAATGTGGGAAAGAAGGAGCATGCGATTGACGCGGAAACAACCCCTCTACGTCATCCTGAGCATTATCAGTATGATTTTAACTTGGCCGATATTACGGAACTATGGCGACGGGGAAGCGTGATTGCCTCGTGGCTGCCCGATCTCTGTGCCATGGAGTTTGCCGGAGATCCGGATTTGTCCAAATTCGCCGGCAGTGTAGCGGATTCGGGGGAGGGCCGATGGACGATCACCGCTGCCATTGAAGAAGGGTCGCCGGCTCCGGTGCTGAGCGCTGCGCTTTACCAGAGGTTCAGTTCCCGCGGAGAGGATGACTTTGCGCGAAAGGTGCTCTCTGCCATGCGCTTTGGCTTCGGAGGTCACGTGGAAAAATCTGAGAAATAAGGAGACTGATGATGACTGCATACCTTCGTCACTTCTTCCGCGCCATGCCTGACAAGCGCTGAAGGCGCATCGCCAGAAGGAGGGAGCAGGTTTGCAGCCTGCTCCCAACGCACTCAATGTAGACATACCTCATAATCAATACACCTGAGATCTCGGAGAAATCCGCATCTCCTGCAGTGCAGGATTTCTTGTTTCCTTTGAGTTATTTTGCCTTTCCCCTTTACACTAAAAAACATTACTTTGTTAAAAATTTAAGCGGCGCATTTTTTCTTAAGGCGTTTGGATTTAATTTTAAAATAGCCATTGGCAAGTTTTTCGTTCTTTGATAAGGACGCCGATCATCGGGTTGGACCTGGTGAAGGAGTTTGACACGCCGACGTTGAGGGACATCTATGCATCGGGGACGTATTTCCATGACGGGAGCGCCCGGTTGTTGATAGACACGATCAACAACACGGTGAATGACAAGGACATGCATGGAAGGACGTCGCATTTGACAGCGCAGGAGATGCAGGACCTGGTTGAGTTCCTGAAGGCGTTATAAAGTACCGGATTGAATGACCCGTCATAGGGATGGGTCATTCAATCTATTAAACTAAAGGACGCTTTACAAAAGAATGAGGTGGTCGAGTGCGCCAATATGAGTCATGATAAAACGGAGATAGGTATTTCAACCCTCTGTCATGGGCAATTACAAAGGAACTGATTATAAAGGCGATGAAAGAGAAGATGGTTGCTATCAACTGTTATCAAGGCTGGATATAGGGCTTCCAAGGAGGATTTTCAATGGTTTTCTTTCGTTTTTGTTCAGCAATTATTGGCCTGATTATACTCATCACCTTTTTTACCTGTTCCGGAGCTCTCAACCATCCAGGTGTGTCCGCCGCCATGGCTGCCGATATGTTTAATGCTACTAAAGGGGCAACTTTGCCCAATCCCCGCTTTACGGATAATAATAATGGCACGGTAGCGGACCATCTTACGGGTTTAATATGGTTACAGAATGCCAATGTTGCCGGGGCAAGAACCTGGGCTGATGCCCTGGCTGATGTAGAGGGGCTGAATAGAGATGGAACGCTGAATGGAACTTTTGCCGGCGATAGGAGCAACGGTGGCAGCCACCAAAAGGACTGGCGTCTGCCAAACAGGAATGAATTATCAAGCCTTACTGATTCAAGCAACAACAATCCTGCCCTTCCATCGGGCCATTCCGGCTTCTTTCGCAACGTGCAGTCGGACAGTTACTGGTCTGGTGATACTCTCAAGGGAGGGATAGCCTATGCATGGGTTGTGAACATGAGCGACCACGGCATTATGGACACCGCCAATAAGACCGAAGCTTGCTATGTATGGCCTGTTCGTGCAGGAAAATAGATTCTGCTGACGGGTGGAATTCGGTTCATTTTCTGGCAATCCTTTGTTAAAATTCGGGTAGTGCATTTTTTCTTAAGGCGTTTCGGTTTAATTATTCACATGAGATATTTCTTTGCTGTCATAACCTGCCTTATTTTATCAAATCTGTACTGTGCCGGCGTATTTGCTGATGTTTCGTATGCCGACCTGTTTCTGACGGGAAAGGGTTACAAACCATGTGAGGACGATTGGACAATAAAGCACATCGTGCCTTGTTCTCCGGATGGAAACAGCACACCTGATAATCCGCGGTATAAAGAATGGTGTATTGAAACCTTCCATGACGGTGAACAAATCTACGAGGCATATAAGAAAATAGCCTTTGATATCGATTACCGGGCAGAACCACCAAAGACAGATTACTGGCAGACACCAACAGAAACAAAACAAAGGAAAGCAGGCGATTGTGAAGACTCAGTCTTTCTGTTCTTTTCCGAGCTGTCTGAATTAGACATCGACGGAGATATCGTCTGGGGTTGGGTGGTAAACAAGGACGCCTCTATTGCCTTTGCCCACGTCTGGTATCAATTGTTTGATAAATGCGGCAGACCTTTTATCATTGAAGGTTTTTCAAAGGAGTGGAACGGCATCATTCCCGTTGAAATGCTTCCTGGCTCGGAAGAACGTATCCAGACCATGGTAATACGGCATAACCGGATGAACCATTTTGCAGATGAAGCAATCCCGAGGTTTACAGAGCCTTTTGAAGGAGAAGGCCTTTCGTGGGGTCTTTATCTTCATAACAACATCGCCGTCAGGGAAATCTGTCAGAAACTTCACGATATGTTTACACGCTATAAGGGTTAGTTGTAACAGTATCATAGGGTGGGCATCGCCCGCAAAAAGAGTCAATCCGCCTTTTTCATCTGCCGGATAAGCCCCTGTATACCGGCTGCCTGTTCCTGCTGTGGGTCTAATTTCAGGCTCTCTTCCAGATGGAACAAGGCCTTTTCTTTATCTTTTTTCTGTTTGAAAATGACTGCACCAAGATTCAGGTGAGCATTGGCGTAATAGGGTTTTATCCGGATAGCCGTTTCAAATTCACGGATCGCATCGTCACCGCGATCGAGATCATTATATAAAATGCCCAGATCGTTATGCGCCTCGGCATGATTTGGCTCCAACCTGATTGCTGAGGTGAATTCACGCTTCGCCTCATCCAGGGATCCCTTCCGGTAATAAGCGATACCCAAATTGTTGTGTGCATCAGGGTAGAACGAATTTATCGAGAGCGCCTGTTGAAATGCCTGAATGGCATCATCGAATCTCTTTTGCCTTGTCAGGATGACGCCGACATTATTGTGAGCCTTTGCATCTGTGGGCCTTATCGTCAGACATTTTTGGTAATTCTGAATCGCCTCGTCAAGCAGGCCGATCGTGTTGTAATAGACACCAAGGTTATTATAGACATCCGCATCGACCGGATTTATTGACCATGCCGTTTTATATTCCGCAAGGGCAGCAGCGTTGAAACCCTCCTTCAAATAAGCGTTCCCTAAGTTAATATGCGCCCTGAGACTGTTGGGGGAAATACGGGCCGTCTTTGACCACAATTGCAGACCGTCCTTCCAGTCTCTGTTTCTGCTCAACGTGAGATAAGCGTTTCCCGTCAGGATAAAAACGAAGATAAAGATGAAAGCGATAAGGGTCTTCTGAGAAGAAGACCCGGGGCAGGGTGGGAATTTCTCCGATTTCTCGTTTGCAAGAGGAGGATGGATAATGGTCGTTTTTTCAGAAGAGCATTGTGGTATCAGGCCATTCGACACGAGACAGGCAATGGCTGCGCAAAACCCGGCGCCTGGCAGATATAAATAACGTTCTGCCATGATATTCCCCAGGGGGATAATATTCATTACGGGGATAAGGGTAACAAAAAACCAGAGGATAAAAAAGTATACGTGCTTCTGCCGGTGCCTGAACCGGAGGGCGATAATACCTATAGCAGTTAAAAGCAGGAGGGATAACCAGAACGGAATCGTTATGGGCGATAGCGAAAGGGGAACGACGTAGTCTGCATTCAAAGGAACGGGCATGAAGAGCATCTTGACGTAATACGCAAGCATACTGATCAGGGTGGAAAACCTGGCAAAAAGGCCTTCATGCGGGTAAGGGATACGTGATTCCCGGGGGTTATAAAGAACAACGAAGCGGATAATGATATAGAACAGGGTAACGAAAAGATACCCCAAATAATAAGGGAGAATTTTTGACCTGGGACACGAGAACCTAACGCTTCTACCAAACGCAAAGAACGATGCAGATCCCCCTCCCCTCAGTCCCCTCCCACCAGGGGAGGGGAAACGCACGGAATGGCAATTCGTCCCTTCCTGGACGGATGAAATGACTGTTCTCCCCTCCCTTGACGGGAGGGGTAAGGGGGAGGGTGAAAAGGTTTTTTTGAGTGAAAGGCCTTGGAAAATGAAGTCGTACAAGATAATCAGCAAGGGCAGAGTTATGGCCATTTCTTTGGAAAAGAGACCGAAACCATACGATAGCAATGATAGAACATAATAAAAGACATATCCACGTTGACCTGATTCCGTCATGTTTTTCGCATCATTTTTCAGATACAGGATAAAGGCAAGCAGGAAAAACAGAAACGCCAGAAGGTCTTCCCGAAAACCAACGGCATTGACTGCTTCAGAAAAAAGGGGATAGGAAGAAAAAAAAAGTGCAGAGATTAGGGCTGTCGTTCTTTTTTTTAATACCTGTAAGGTGAAAACAAAAAAGAGTGTACTGTTCGCGGCGTGAAGTAGTATATTGGTAAGGTGGTATCCCAACGGGTCTAAATGCCAGATGGTATAATCAATGAAATATGATAAGGTCACCACGGGGCGGTACGTTAATTCGGCTGAACGGGCGAAGTACTGTGCAGTAAAAAGTTTGGGAAGATTGCTCCAGTCCCGTATAAAATAATTATAGGTAACCGTGGACTCATCATCATAAACAAAGGAGTGCTGCAGGCAGTTCAGGTACATGAGTATTGACAGGGAAGATGGTAAGAGCAGGCAAAGAATAGGGAGATACTTTTTCAATGCATCGGTCCTGTTTTGGTGGTATACAGAAGGTGAAAAAAAGAATCAATGCAAACAATATACGAAACGATGCACATTTTCAATGTAAAACTGATAAGATAGGGAAAAATTAGACTTGACAATAAAATAGCATAAGGTAAAATTTAAATCCTCTGTTTTTGTATACAGGTATTGTCCGTAATGCTTATGCGTATCCCAGGGAATAGTAAAAGCGACTCGTTTTACTGGATATTCTATTACTTTAGATACTATCAACCGCGCGGAGGTTCTTAGGGTTCGATATTATTCAATTTGTTGTTGTTAATATATTGCCCTGAAACCATTGGTTTTAGGGTTTTTTTTTGCCCGCAATATTTGGTGGAGGTGTAGCTCATGATTATCGTAATGAAGGCCGAATCTACAAAGAAGGACATCAATCACGTCCTCGAAAGCATAGAAAAGGCTGGTTTAAAAGGAGTGGTCTTGCAGGGAACAAACCGGAATGTAATTGCGATTATCGGGGACGAACGGGTATTACCTGCTGACTTCTGGGATGTTATGCCCGGTGTGGAGAAGTCTGTCCCTATCTTGGCGCCCTATAAATTAGCCAGTAAGGAGGGAAAAGATTTCAGAACGATCATTCATCTCATGAATGGGAAAAAGATCGGGGGGGAAGAGGTTGCCGTTATTGCCGGACCGTGCGCCATTGAAAGCAAGGAGCAGATCATTGAAATTGCGAAACGGGTGAGAGATGCCGGCGCCACCGCATTGCGGGGCGGGGCATTCAAACCCCGAAGCAATCCATATACCTTTCAGGGTCTTATGGAAGCGGGTCTCGCACACCTGGCACATGCCCGTGATGCGTCAGGCTTGCCAATTGTTACTGAGGTGCTCACCCCGGAGCATGTAGCATTGGTAAGTAAGTACTCTGATATATTGCAAGTCGGAACCCGTAATATGCAGAATTTTTTACTCCTGCGCGCGGTGGGTGAGGCCGGGAAGCCGGTGATTTTAAAGCGGGGCATGTCTGCAACGATTGAAGAGTTTCTCCTGGCCGCAGAGTATATTCTGGCGCAAAATAATCCCAATGTCATTCTCTGCGAAAGGGGTATCCGTACCTTTGAAACGCATACCCGTTTCACCTTATCCTTAAGCATCGTGCCACAACTCAAGGAGATGACCCACCTGCCCATTATCGTAGACCCAAGCCATGGAACAGGCAAGAGAAGCCTTGTTAATCCGATGTCCAAGGGATCGGTAGCGGTAGGTGCGGATGGCCTGTTAATTGAGACGCACCCTGAACCAGAAAAGTCATTCGTGGACGGACCGCAGACAATTACCCTCGAAGCCTTTGACACACTCATGGAAGAACTAAAACCCGTCGCCAAAGCGGTAGGAAGAAAAATATAGTCTGTGAGAAGAAAAGACAAAGAAATAACCGGCGCGGATGAGATCGAAGAGATTCTGTTGTCGGCCATGGTGGGAAGGTTGGGAACTTGCGCCGATGGGGTTCCGTATATTACGCCCATGAATTTTACCTATGAGAGAGAGAAATACCGGATATTTCTCCATTGTGCACAGGAGGGGAGAAAATTACAGAATATCAGAAGCAATCCGAATGTCTGCTTTGAGGTGGAAGAGGTGAAAGAGGTAATAGTAAAGCAGCCCACCTGCGCCTCTTCGGTTGCATACCGGTCTGTTGTTCTGTTTGGGAGCATCAAAATCCTTTCTGAAGTTGACGCAAAGAATTATGCCCTCCAGAAGCTTGCCGAAAAGTATGCGCCTCAAAATCCCAAAGTTCCCTTTACCGACGCCATGTTGAATAAGACCGCGGTGCTCGAAATAGAAATCAGGGAGATGACCGCCAAGAGGAGCCCGGTAAGGCCGTCAATTACCGACCCGGCAAAAAAATAAGGCAATTACCACAGAGGGGCACAGAGAAAGAAAAATACTGAAAGAAGTTGCAAGATGATTTGTTTAAAAAGGTATTAATATTTTTTAATTCTCTGCGTGCTTAGCGCTCTCTGCGGCGAGAAATACAAGATTAATGTTAAAAGAAAGGGAAAGGAACGATATCCATGGAGATCACGGCATCAAAAAGGCTGCAGTCCATTGGGGCATATGCCTTTGCAGAGGTAGACAAGGAAGTTGAAAAGTTAAAGTCCCTGGGAATTACCCCGATCGATTTCGGAGTGGGTGATCCTACGGTACCAACACCGGAAATCGTGCGTAAGGCAACCCAGAAAGGGATAACCAACCGCAAATCTTCCGGGTACCCGAGTTACACAGGCGCCACTGAATTCCGCCAATCCATCGCCCAGTGGATGCAGAAGAGGTTTGGCATTCAGATGGATCCGGCTACGGAAATTTCTTCCACCATCGGTTCAAAAGAGGGAGTATTCAATTTTGCGGAAGGGATCGTTAATCCCGGTGATTATGTGATCATCCCAACTCCGGGTTATCCACCCTATACCAGGGGAACTTTGTTCGCAGAGGGGATTCCTTATTATGTGCCGCTCCTGGCAGAAAATAAATTCCTGATCGACCTGAAATCGATTCCGGAGGAGGTCTGCCGGAAGGCGAAGATCCTGTGGATCAACTACCCGAACAGCCCATCGGGGGCCGTAGCGCCGTTAGCGTATTTAAAGGAAGTCGTGGAATTCGGCAAAAAATACAATATCATCATCGCCTCTGATGAGGCCTACAGTGAAATCTATTTTAACGAACCTCCTCATAGCATCCTGGAGATTACCAAAGAAGGTGTCATTGTCTTTAACTCCTTCTCCAAGAGAAGTGCCATGACGTGTTACCGGGTGGGCTGGGTGGCAGGGGACAAGCGGATTGTGGATATTTTTAAAAAGGTAAAGACCAATATTGATTCAGGCACGGCCACGTTTATTCAGGATGGAGCGATTGCCGCCCTCAGCGATGAGACCCATGTCGAAAAAATGCGGGCGGAATACAAGATCAAGAGGGATTTACTCGTGGATGCATTCAGGCGTATTAAACTTCCGGATTGCACTCCAGATGCCACGATTTATCTCTGGCAAAAGGTGCCGGACGGAATGACCTCTGTCGGATTTGCCCAAAAACTCCTTTCGCCCGAAATCGCCATAGTAACAACACCCGGGTCATGGATTAGTGATAAAACTGAAAATGGACTAAACCCCGGCGAAGGTTACGTGCGTTTCGCCCTGGTACCGAGAATCAAAAATACGAGGGAAGCAGCCAGGCGGATTAAAAAACTATTGCCAAAGGTGCTGTAAGGGGACGTCAACCACAGATTTCGCAGATTGCACAGATATTCAGGGCAGCACGGACAAACTCCGTTTGTCCGTGCTGAACTTTCACAAGGTGTCAACTTTATAGTATTACCGCATAAAAACTTCTTTTTTCGGAAGTTTTTTACCCCTCCATTTCCATCCGCTCTCCCCCTTCGGAGGGGGATAAAGGGGGAGGACGGGGATTTGATTGCAGATGTGCTGCGTTATAGTATACTACCCTATGAAAACTTCTTTTTTTGTAAGTTTTTCCACAACCCTATTTACTAAAGGATAGACTCCATGAAAAAGCGGTTATTTAGCGGGATTCAGCCCAGCGGGGATGTGCACATTGGCAATTATCTGGGGGCTTTGAAAAATTGGGTGCGAATGATTGATCAGTACGATTGTATCTTCTGTATCTTTTTGTAAGTTTTTTCTGTGCAATCTGTGAAATCTGTGGTTTCTGTTGTTGCCTGGCAGTCACAGCGGCTTTGGTTGCGGCGGCGCTGCGTTAGGTATGTTTACAGCCGATGTATCTGCATTTACAAGAGTCCCCTTTGTAAAGAAACAAACATCATATCGACGAGTCGATACCCCGGTTGGCCAGTGTGTCGGCTATGGCATTTTCCTCCCTGCGGACATGTTGGATCTCCCATACCGGTATTTTGTTCAAGAGTGTCACGAGTTCACGATAGAGCGACAGAATATTTGGGTTTTTTACACGATATACACCGTTGAGTTGCCGCACCAGGAGTTCGCTGTCAGTTTTGAAGATTACTTTTCTGGCATGGCAGGCAATGGCCTTCTGTGCAGCCAGGATCATAGCCTGATATTCGGCAACATTATTTGTCGTCTTTCCAATAAATCTGCACACCTCGTCCACAAGGTGATATTCCTTATCAAAAATAGCAACACCAACACCCGCCTTACCCGGATTTCCCCTCGATGCCCCATCGGTGTGAATGATAAATTCTCCAGGGTCTTTTTGTCGCTGGTGCGGAACGTCGCCCTGTTTCGGGCAAGTATTATCCGGCTCTTCTCCTTCCGTTTTGCAAATATCCCGGAGGAATGAATCGATCATTTCTCTGGTAACAGAGGGATTTTCCCTGATCAATTTTCCGGTATTGAGATATTTCGATATCAGTGTCACGAATTCCCGCAGAGACATATTTTTCATAGGATAGCAACCCTTTTTGATTCAAACGATGATGTTTGAACCAGCAAGTCTGGTAAAAAATAACCATCGGCAAAGGCAACCAATACAAAACTTCTGATACATTCTAAGAATCAATTCCGCAAATAGCAATCATTTTTCGACTCTGTACCCTCCAGTATCGTTCGTTTTGCGGCTAAGGATAATCTTGACAAAGCCGGAGACGGGCCGTATAATCCCCGCATGCCTGATGTAGTCGGATTTCAAGAGACGCTGCGACAATGCAGATACGAAAATAAACATTCTTATAAAAGGATAGTATAGATTATTTCGCGTTACTTCAAGCATCTGTAATGGATTTCCCTGCCCTTTCTACAAGATTGGCTGTTTCCTGTTTCAGCGTTTCAATGGCCACTTCATCAATACCACACATAACGGTAATTTCATGGTAGAGGAATTCATTGTATGCAAACAACTTTCAGCGTGGCACGGGCAAGCTTTGTGTGTCCCTGTTTGTGACCAACATACAGATAATGATGAGCAAATTGTTTGACACGATACAGATTGGCCAGATAACCCTGAAAAACCGGATTATGATGTCTGCTATGGATTTGGGGTTTACTACGGACGGCGCCATAAACGACCGGATCATCGATTTTTACCGGGAACGGGCACAGGGTGGGGTAGGTTTTATCGTCGTGGGCGGTTGTTATCCGGAAATGAACGGCAAGGTCTGGAAGAGCATCATCGGGCTGGATAAGGACGAACTGATTCCCGGATTAAAAAGACTGACCGGTGCCATTCATGAACATCATGTTCATGTTGCGGCGCAGATTCTTCACGGCGGGCGAAGCGCTTCCTCCTTTTTTACCAAGATGCAGCCAATTTCGCCATCTCCGCTTACCCATAGAAGCATTAAGCAGGAACCCCATGCACTGACGGTTTCTGAGATCAAAATGGTTATCGGCAAATATGTCAGTGCAACCCTACGGGCAAAGAAGGCGGGTTTTGATGCCGTAGAACTTCACGGTGGGATGGGGTATCTTATCAACCAGTTTCTCTCAGAGGCCACCAATAAACGAGACGATGCGTACGGTGGAAGCCTTGAAAACCGGGTGCGCTTTGCACGGGACATGATCCTTGCGATCAAGGAAACGGTTGGGTGGGATTACCCCGTCATCTTTCGGATGTCAGGGAATGACTTTGTTGAGGGGGGGCTCAGGATACAGGAAAGTCTGGAAATCGCTAAAATATTAGAACGTGCGGGAGCCGACGCCTTTAATGTATCCCCTGGCTGGCACGAGAGCAAGACCCCCATTATGTTGATGGCTATTCCACGGATGGCGTATGTATTTCTTTCAGAAAAGATCAAATCACAGGTGAAGGTTCCCGTGATTGCATCCGTTAGGATAAATGACCTCGAACTGGCAGAGGAGATTCTTGGGAATGAACAGGCAGATATGGTCTCAATTGGCAGGCCGCTTATTGTGGATCCGGAATTGCCAAATAAATATAAAAATGGGCGCCGTGATGATATCCGAACCTGTATTGCCTGCAATCAGGGGTGCTTTGATTCCCTGCTCAATTTTAAACCTGTCTCCTGCACCTATAATGCTATGGCAGGGCATGAGGGTGAATATAAGATAACCATGACGAGTAAACCAAAAAAGGTTGTGGTTGTGGGCGGAGGGCCGGGCGGTATGGAGGCCGCACGCGTCCTGGCATTAAGAGGACATCAGGTCACCCTGTACGAGAGAAACCGACATTTGGGAGGGCAGTTACGATATGCGTTTATTCCTCCCGGCCGCGAGGAAATTCAAAATATTATAACCTATCTGGAAAGGCAGATTGCAAAGCTCCATGTGCATATAAAAACAGGAGAAGAGGCAGATTTTCTTACATTACAGGCAGAACGGCCCGATGCGATCATTGTCGCTACGGGTGGGAATCCCATCATGCTCAATCTTCCCGGCATGCAAGCGGAAAATGTGTGTGTTGCCAGTGACGTATTGGATGGTAAGGTGCCGGTAGGAAAAGAGGTCGTCATTGTTGGTGGTGGAACGGTTGGGTGTGAGGTGGCCTTGCATGTGGCAAAGCAGGGTGCAATGAAGCCTGACGTGGCCTGCTTTCTTCTGAAGCATAAGGTGCTTGATGCCAGCGATGTAATTGAATACACCGCGCGGGGAAACCGGAAGGTTACCATTCTGGAAATGAAGAAAAAGATTGGCGGCGGATTTGGTATTTCTACACGCTGGATCATCCTGAATGAGATAAAGGATGCAGGGGTACGGGAGATATCGGAAGTAAAGGTAAAAGAAATAGTAAGCAAGCCTGGCAAAAATGGACACGCAAACACGGGTGTGATCTACGAAAAGGACGGGCAAGACCACTTTATCAGGGCCGATACCGTTATCATTGCCGTGGGGTATCATCCCAATAACGCCCTTCAAAGACAGATAGAAGGCAAATTTCCGGAGACATATTTCATTGGCGACTGCGTGAAGGTGCGTACCGCCCTTGAGGCCATACATGAAGGTTTTGCAGTTGCGTTGAAGATATAGGAAAAGGAGAGGATGAAGGGGACTTCTTGCTGCTGGAACATTACAATTTGTCATGGAGTTCAGGTATTATGCCCAAGAGGCTTACAATTTGTGATTTGTAAACTTGATACAGAATCGTTGTAATCTAATGGGGTGGTACGGACATGCATGCTTGTCCGTGTCTTTACAATACCGCTTCATGTCTTGTGCTTGCGTAGTTTGCATTGTATTGTCTGGCAAAATGTTACAATGAATCATTCACAAGCAATGTCGTGCAAGTCCAACACGGACAAACTTTGTTTGTCCGTGCCACCCTGAAAATGTGCGTAAATAAAATGAAAAAATTTTCTGTGATTAATTTATTTCATGGGTTTTTCCCGGGAAGGGGGATATGCTATGCACGCCAGGCATAGTATACTATATGGGCTGGTCATCTCGTTTGCCCTGTATTTGCTTTCCGGTATAGTTGCCTCTGCATCGACAATCGTACAGGTCTCATGCGGTAGTTTTCATAGCCTGGCTTTAAAATCAGACGGCACCGTGTGGGCATGGGGATTGAATGTCCATGGTCAGCTTGGTGACGGAACCAATACCGACAGAAAATTACCGGTACAGGTCAGGGATTTGAGTAATGTTGCTGCAATTGCAGGAGGGGTGTGGCACAGTTTGGCCCTGAAAACGGACGGCACGGTCTGGACGTGGGGAGCAAACTGGGCCGGACAACTGGGGGATAGTACAACAAAGAGCAGAAACACACCGGTGCAGGTGAATGGTCTTCGTGGTATTACGGCAATTGCCACAAAGGGGCAACATAGTATTGTTCTGAAGCCAGACGGAACGGTCTGGACCTGGGGGAGAAATACATACGGACAATTAGGGGATGGGACCACAACCGACAGGCACACACCGGTACAGGCAAGGGCGCTTGCCAATATCATCTCCATTGCAGGAGGAGGATATCACAGCCTTGCCCGTAAGGCAGATGGCTCGATTTGGGCATGGGGACAGAATAAGTATGGTCAGTTGGGAGACGGTTCTGCCACAGACAGAGCAATTCCCATCCCGCTGAGCGGACTTGACGGCATGACCAGTATCAATTGTGGAGGAGATCACAGCATTGCCCTGAAGCATAACGGAGTCGTTTTGACATGGGGATTTAACCAGCATTGCCAGTTGGGAGACGGTTCAACCGACAACAGAAGCACCCCCTTTCCGGTGGATGGGCTGAAAAACATCATTGCAATTGCTGGTGGTGGAGATCATACCCTTGTCCTGAAATCGGAGGGGACCGTCTGGGCGTTTGGAGGCAACAATTCAGGTCAATTGGGTGATGCAACGATCACCGGCAAGGGCGCGCCCGTCATTGTGAAAAACCTGGAGCGCATTATTTCTGTTTGCTGCGGCGGACAGCACAGCCTTGCCCTGAAATCCGATGGCACGGTATGGGCATGGGGATTAAATAAAAACGGTCAATTGGGAGACGGTTCCAACGTAAATAGAAACACCCCGGTACCGGTAATCAGCAAGTAGATACAAAGGGGGAGGACGGGGGGGGATTTGGTTGCGGCATAGCCGTGCCAGGATGTTATGGATAATTTATTACTCTAAACGCATCGATTTTTCTTCCATGCACAGATAAATGCGCACGTTTTTACACCGTTTGCGAATCCAGGACGTCATGTTTTTATATATGGAGCGCCTTGTTTCCTTTGGATATCTAAGCTTGCCATCATGACCGGCTAAAAATTCTTCATCGAGTATGGTATTGTCCGGAAAACGGTTTTCAATAATTTTTTTCAGGCGCGGTGTCATGCGGAGGGTGCCCATGCTTATCCAGGCGACATTTTCTTCGTCAATTGCATGAAAAGTCATATCGACCAATGCCTTATAATCAGCCTCCCACCCCTGATAATAAATTATAGGGTCAAAGTGAAAGGCTACCCGGTAGCCGCAGGCAGTGCACCTTTGCGCTGCTTCGAGTCTCCGTGCTAACGGGGCCGTGAAGTGTTCAACGGTTTCCACGATTTTCTGAGGATTCAATGACCAGGAGACGATGATGTTTCTTGCCCCTGGAACAGAAGTTAAAAGGTCAATATTGTCACTTTTGGTCTTCAGCTCGTACAGGGTTTTGGGATAATGACGGAAAAATTCGACGATCAGCGGTGAGTATCCGGTGATATGGTCGAATGCGAGGGAATCGGTCAACTCACAAGAACCACAGCGAATATCTCGTCCCAGATTCTTGAATGCTGCGAAAAAATCCTCAATATTGGCAGGCAGAATAATGCCTGGCGAATTAATATAGTCCTGCAGGACGCAGTATGAGCATTCGTATGGGCATCCGCTGCCAAGATTGACGACAAAATAACCGCAAAAAACAGAATTGCCTGAACAGGGACATTTTTTAAGAAAATCATAGTCCTCGCGCACGAGATAAAAGTTTTCCCGTCTTTTGTTGTAATCGACGATACCGAACCGTCTCTTTCCGACGTGTTCTTTATAGGTTTTAATTATTTCAACGTTGCTCTCCGGGAAATGAGTTGTTACCCTTTTGACCATCTCAGTATGGGCAACGGATTCTTCAATGAAGATGTCTTTGGGCTGAATCGGCGGCTTTAAAGTGAAATCCACTTTCAGTTCCGGATCGATCGTAATATCGAAAAAAGAAGGCCTGATTCCCTGGCGTGATTCCGTGAGAGATGGATAGCGTCGTCCGAGCAGATAATCTTTGATCCTGGAAAATCGAGCCGGTGGTTTTGGCAGGCTCTCTGTTACTTTTATATAATCGATCCGTTCACGTTTGGCTATCTCAAACAAAAGCCTGGTTATTTCCTGTTGTTTGTTGATGCCAAGGTAGGGGTAGTATTTACTAACAAATGTCTTGATTTGTTCCGTATCGGTCATCGTGGTCTTTGTGTTATTGTTTTATATAAAATTTTCAATAATTCCTGGCCTTTTCCGATAATGTATCATACCGTTTTTTCATAGTACAAACAAAAAAATAGTATCAGAAGGCGTTTATACGAAGCGGCGCTATCCGGACAACCTTTTGTCAGGATAAGGGACCGGTAATTTAACGTTAAGGAATTTCATTCTTTTTGACTCATGTAGAGCGACCAGCCTGGTCGCCTTACCATGAGTGGGCTTAAAGTCGTTGCCAAAGACGGCCCAATTACAGGTACAGGAATTTCAACCACCCCCCATAATCCTCTCCGTTATAGAGGGAAACAGGGGGAAATCACCGGAGGTATAAGTCATGATGACTCAAGTTATGTCAGGGATTTCAACGAATAGTGTGGAAGCGGTAAAAATGGCAATCGATTCCATGAAGATGCAAGGTCAGACGGTATTGAAACTGATAGATGAGCAGAAACAGACAACAAAAAACGTCAGTAATCCTGAAGGAATGGGTAACATGGTAGATGTTTATGCCTAAGCCAAGCCTTCCTTCAAAACAATCTGGAGGTGTTCGCTATCGTAAGAAAGGTTATAATTCACAAAAACAAAGGCAACGGGTCTGACCTTCCGCTTGTTGATATGAAAAGGAAGAATTCGTGCTGAAAGATAACGTGTTAAAGGCCGTGCTGGACTCTCCCGCATTGCCCACCTTACCAACGGTTGCATCAAAACTCATCTCAATCACATCAAAACCGGAAACGAGCATCAGTGAAATTGCACAGTTGCTTTCGAAAGACATTTCGTTGTCTGCAAAGGTGCTGAGGATTGCGAACTCTGCCTTCTACAGTTTTTCCAGTAAAATAAGCACCGTGCACCAGGCAGTGTCAAATATGGGGAAAAACGCAATCAGAAGTCTGGTGCTCTCCGTTTCGTTTCTTGCGATTAAAACGAATGAGAAGAAGGAATACTTCAGCTATGAAAAGTTCTGGCAGAAGTCACTTTCGGCGGCGGTTGCAGCAAAACTGATCATGTCGGAAATCGACAAATCCGAACCTGATGAAATATTTATCGCGGCGCTCCTGCAGGATATTGGGGAGTTGATTGTTATGCGTACCTTTCCGGAGCAATACGAACGGGTCTTGAAAACGTTATCCGAAACACAGAAAGACGTGCTTGCGGTTGAAGAGCAGATTGTCGGGGTCAACCACACATTTGTCGGACACGAGGTTACCCGTAATTGGGGATTCCCGCCCGAGCTCCTGATCCCGATCCAATACCATCATAATCCGGACGACTATCCGGGTAACGACAAAAAGATAATACTTGCGACAAAGGTTGTTTATTTGTCAGGCCTGATTGCGAATATCTTAAGCGCCTTTCGCCCCCAGGAAAATCACAAAAAATTTATTGAAAAATCCAAGGAAATGCTGGGCTTTAACGATAAGATTATTGACGGGATATTGGAGAAAGTTCATTCGGAAATAATTGAAATAGCCGCCTTCTTTGACTTCCATATAGAAAATCCCAAACCAATTGAATTGATCCTGCAGGAGGCGAACATTGCCCTAAGCCTTATTAATCTGTCATATGAACAAATTAATAAAGAACTCATTTCCGCCAAGATAGAGCTGCAAAAGCTTGCCAAAGACCTCGAACTGAAAAATAAACGGCTTGAAAAGCTCGTGCATATCGACGGACTAACGGAGGTATATAATCACCGCTATTTACAAAATTTTCTTGAGACGGAGATACGCAGGTCATTGCGTTTGCAGACGTTTATTAGCCTTATCCTCCTGGATATCGACTATTTTAAACGTTTTAACGACAATTACGGGCATCAGACGGGTGATTTTATCCTGAAAGAGATATGTAAGCTCATGAAAAAAAATATCCGTGATTACGACATTGTTGCTCGTTACGGTGGTGAGGAATTCGCCATTGTCCTTGTCGAAACTACCCAGGAAGACGCCGTAAAAATTGCTGAAAAATTACGGCAGATTATCGCCACGAATATTTTTATCGATGGTATTAAAGAATATCGGGTAACGGCAAGTTTTGGTGTGGCAACGGTGAAACCCACAAATAAAGAATTCAAAAACAGTGATCTTGTCGATTTTGCGGATAAGGCGCTCTATGATTCAAAGAAAAAAGGGCGTAACAGGGTTACCGCTTATACGCAGAAAAAGAGATGGTTTTAATGCACGCAAGTGAATTCAGCTCTTAATTAGTTCTCAATCATTTCAAAGTTTCAATCCACGCTCCCGCGCGGGGCCCTCTGTGCCGCTGTAAAAAAACTGAATCGTAGCTCGGGGTCAAACGCTAGATCTTTTAAAATACCGTGCTTGTCAAGATTGTTGCCTTGCAGCCAGAAAAGTTTCTTGAAAAACTGCTCGAATCTCTCCGGTGCAAGATGGTCATCTCTTTTTTCTGCAAGTAGTTGTCTGCCTATTTCTCCTGCTTGTTTAAGGTAGCCCTGAGGGAACTTACTTGGCGGTACAAAGACAATAACTGTACCTTTATCAAGTAATAGCTGGTAGACTGGAGGCGTAAGCCTCCAGCCCCCAATCGTCGCCAGGTACATTGGACAACGGCCACTGCACCTTTTTAAACCATACGTCTTTCTCGTAGTTAACCGAACTTACGCAAAAAGTGTAGCCGAAGCGGTACTTTTGCATAGTGAGCAAGTCGTAAGTGGTTGAATAATACGGGTCGAGAATTTTTGCCGGCTGCTTATATTCAGCGGTTCCCTCGGATATTTTATCAAAGAACCGTCACGTTTCAGTAATATTGGAGAAAGTATTAAGGAACTTAAAGTGATAACCATTGATAGGTGGTTTGAAAAAAACGGGGATTCTCCTTCTCGTGAAAATGGAGGCGAAAAACCAGAGGAAGGTTCACCGATAACTATTTTTCTTACTTCCGTTCTCAGCGGAATGAGTCTGCTCTACGCTGGATGGAGGGGGTTCAAGGCGTTTGGGGTAAATCCGGCAAACCTGATGACCACTATGGTGAGTGGCTCACGGGTGAAAGATTTAGAGGCGCAGGCAGGTTTCAGGCACAAATTCGCCATGGAATTTCAGGATGTGACGCGCGCATTGAATCCACGCACGATGCTCATCATCATCGATGACCTCGACCGTTGTAAGCCGGAAAATGTCCTGGTTGTTCTTGAGGCGATTAATTTCCTGGTGTCATCAGGGGATTGTTTTGTCGTTATGGGTATGGATCGTGACCGGGTAGAGCGCTGTGTGGGACTGGGATTCAAGGATGTGGCTGAGGAGTTAATAGAAGATATTGAGGAGAAGGATAGAAGTTGCAAGGAGGATACTTCAAATATACAGGATACCGAAAAAGGCACAGACAAGGATGGTGGCAGGTGTAGGCGTGCAGACTTTGCCGCGCACTATCTTGAGAAATTGATCAATATTGAAGTCCAATCCCAAAACCTACCCCTGCCCAGTCGAAAAGGCTCCTGCTATCAAATAATACGGATGAACAGGAGAGATATCAGCGATACGAAAGGGTAAGGAATTCATATGCGTTTGCGGGAAAATATTTTGTGGGCCTGGCAATGATAGGCATCCTCGTTTTTACCTTCTGGTGTGGTTACCATATCGAGAGGATGGGCACTACCGGTAATCAAACCAAAGTTACTGCTGAAATCAAAGCTGTAGCTGGTGTTCCAGACACCGAACAAACCGGACAAAAGGCAGTATCATCTCAGGAAGCAGAGAAACCGGAAATAAAAGAAAAGGGAAGGGTGATAAATCCTGATATGGAAAAGACATCCTCCCTGCGATATGTGTGGGCTGCTCTCATATTTCTCCCCGTTGGTTACTGGGTGTTCTCAAGACGTTCCAGTATTGTTATAAAGGATTCCGATGATTTTACCAAGGCCCTGGATATCTGGAGTTAGATTATTTTCATGAAGAATCTTACTCCTCGTTCTGTAAAACGGTTTATTAACCGCGTACGGTATTTTGCCATGTGTCTGCGTAGAGAGGAGGAGGGGTTGACCTTGTGGGAAAGGTTTCTTTACTGGAGGGCAGGAAGCGGCGCTGAGCAAAAAGGAAAGTCTGACAGTGAAATGAGAAGGGAAGATGAAGTATCTATATAGAATCAGCAGGGCATTCCTGAACCGGTGCTGGTTGCCATGAGTGCAATCCATCATGTCAACCCTGTCCTGATTGAAAAAGATGGCTTATTCTTACATGGTGCGTATAAAGGCCATGAAATTTCAAAAGAGATAAATGATGCCCTTCAAGTCCACACGACAATATTTTATTCACTGAACAATGTTGGGGAAACTGATTCGTCACTGGAAAATGATTGGGAAACGTATCAGCAACAGTTCCTGGCGATATCAAAGGGGATTCGTATTCATTAGTTTTGGCTAAAAAACGAGTTGTTCACAAGTTAGAAATATGTTATATTTTTACTAATATTTATGAAAGGGCGGTAGCTATGCCCAAACAAGGAAGTCAGATTCTTGCTGAAGTATTAAATTAGCTGCGAAAGTAAAAAGGTCAATCGTTGCCGTACCAATAGATTCCCGTAGGGAGTTATTTAACAGGCGCGGGAAGAAACAATACTCATCGTAGCCGTGATACATCTTAGCAGAAATCCTCAAATATGGAAATCTCGCCTTAAAAATTAAAGAAACATAAAATGGCTAATAATTCAATCCATCGGACAGCTAACCAACTCCACAGTAGATATTGGAGGGGTCTTTTTGTTGCCGGAAAAGTATCACTTTTCAACTTGTGTCGGATAAGTGAATGGGTGCAAATGGCTGTAAACAAGTTGATTGTTTGAAAAAGTAGGGGTGAAGCATGTGCCGTCTTGTATATGAACACAGTTATGTTAAGGATAGCAAATATTTCGTCTCTACACTGCTCAGTAAATATCACCATTATTTGAATTTTTCAAAAAACTAAATTGTTACGGTGGACTTATTTCGTTTAATCCACCCGACGCGCTAAAAGATGAGCTTCCTGGTTTAAGGAGTTTTTGGGTAAGCTGGTTCAGGATCATATACAGGTTTCCTGACAAGCAACTAATTGAAATTGTTGCAATAGGTTCTTATGAACGCATATACGAGGACAATTTTCAGTTGTTTAAAAGAAGATAGTGGCAATACGGAAAATCAAAATAGATGAACGAAAGGTCGTAAGAACAATCGTAAAAATATGAGGACGTTGTTTTAGACGATGAAAGATATTCGTATGAATCGTGGTGATAACGCTGGTTATGGCCACATTGAGTTTGAAAAAATATTCGGAGAGAATGGTAAGGCTATCGGCATTATCTCCATGAAAAAACCGCCCCGGAACTCTATCGGTTCGTGGTTGCTGGACGCCATCTATGACAAAATGGACCAGTATGAAGGAGATGATACGATTGGAGCTATTATTATTGCCAGCAAACTCCGTGGGGTATTCAGCGACGGTGCCGACCGCGACGAACTCTTTGGCTCGTGGATTTCCGGTCTCGTTGCGGAAAAGAATTACGAGCGATTCAAACGCGCCCATGATATGTTTGTCGAAATTGAAAATTGCAAAAAACCCGTTATTGCTGCTATTAACGGTGTCACTATCGGGGCAGGTCTGGAGCTTGCTATGTTGTGTGATCTGCGTATCGCATCAGAAATTTCTTTTTTTAGCCTGCCAGAGGCAAAACCTGAGCTGAGCATTATTCCCGGGCTTGGCGGTACACAGCGCCTGCCGCGTTTTATTGGTACCGCCCGCGCAAAAGAGATGTTATTCCTCGGTAAGATGATCCGCGCTGAAACAGCTTTGGAATGGGGACTTGTCAACCAGATCGTGCCGCATAAGGAAGTTTATGATCATGCAATAGCTACGGCAAAGATTCTCCTGGAAAGGGATGCAAGGGCGCTCAAGGAGATGAAGAAGTGTATAAACTTTGCCGGAGAAAATGACATTCTCAAAGGTATTGAATATGAGGTGGGGCTCTTTGCAGAGATGATGCGCCTAAAACTCGCGAACACAAACAAACAAGATTAATCAACAAAGAGATCATGAAAAGGGGATACAAATGGAATGTACAAAGGAAATGATTGCCGTTAGTGAGTCGTTGGGGAAGCCTGGTAACCCTTGTGTTATGGTTATATTTGGAGCTTCGGGTGACCTGGCCAAGCGGAAACTTATTCCGGCACTGTATAATCTTGCGCGTGAACGTTTATTATCCAGAGAATTTGCCATCGTCGGGTTTTCCCGCACCAGGATGAGTCATGAGGAGTTCCGTGAGAGGATCAGCAAGGATATGAAAGAGCACGCGACAGGGGTGATTGATCCTGACTTGTGGGACTGGTTCATCCAGCGACTCTATTATTTACCGGGGGATATTCAGGATCCAAATGATTATAAGCAACTTAGGGACCTTTTGTTGAAAGTGGATAGTGAGCAGGGTACCCGGGGAAATTATCTCTATTATCTTGCAACCTCACCTGAACTGTTTTCTCCGATTATTCAGCACATTGGCGCCGCTGGTCTTGCCCGTGAAGACAACGGGTGCTGGCGCCGGGTCATTATTGAAAAGCCATTCGGGCGGGATATTGAGTCTGCCCGTGCCCTGAATCAGGAAATCAGAAAGGTCCTGAGTGAGAGTCAGATATACCGCATAGACCATTACCTGGGCAAGGAAACCGTGCAAAACATTATGGTCTTTCGTTTTGCCAACGGTATCTTTGAGCCCATTTGGAACCGTCGTTACATCGACCACGTACAAATCACGGTTGCTGAGGATATTGGCGTGGGACAGCGGGGCGACTATTACGACATTGCCGGTGCGCTGAGGGATATGGTGCCAAATCATATGTTTCAGTTGCTTACGTTGACGGCGATGGAACCGCCGATTTCCTTTGAAGCGGATGCTGTGCGTGATGAACAGGTCAAAATTTTACATGCCATTCAGTCGATAACTCCGGAAGGAGTCCTCAGGTGTACGGTGAGAGGGCAATATGGTGAAGGTGTAGTACAAGGACAGCGCGTGCCTGCTTACCGGTCTGAACCAAGTGTGCCGCCTAATTCCTTTACTGAGACGTTCGTAGCAATGAAGCTGTACATCGATAACTGGCGCTGGGCTAACGTGCCGTTTTACCTGCGGACCGGGAAACGGCTCCCTTGCCGGTTTACCGAGATTGCCATTCAGTTCAAGAGCGCCCCTTTTGTATTGTTTCGCAAAACCACGGTAGAACAACTGAAACCAAACTTACTGGTGCTCCATATCCAGCCAAATGAGGGTATTTCGCTTAATTTTGGCGCCAAGATTCCCGGTCCCCTGGTGCGTATGGGAACAGTCGATATGGAATTCAAATATGAGGATTACTTCGGTCGTACGCCAAGCACCGGGCACGAGCGGCTGCTGTATGACTGCATGCTGGGTGATGCAACCCTGTTTCAGCGCGCTGACATGGTTGAGGCCAGTTGGGGTGTGGTGTCAACGATACAAGATGTATGGAAAGCGCTGCCAAATCGAAAATACCCTAATTATGCAGCGGGTACCTCGGGTCCGCAGGAGGCTGATGAGTTGATAGCAAGGGACGGACGGGAGTGGAGGAAATGTGGCCGGTGATTTTTGATGAAGAGGAGATATGACCAAAATACCTGTTAAGCGTGAAATTCTGGTTGTCGGGGATCCCGATGAATTAGGTCGCAGGGCTGCACAAGAGTTTGTTCGTCTGGCCAGTGAAGCCATTCGTGCGAAGGGGTTTTTCACGGTTGCCTTGTCTGGCGGTTCTACTCCCAAGGGACTCTATATGCAACTTGCCTGCGATAATTATCGTGAGCAGGTGCCGTGGTCGCATGTCCATCTGTTCTGGGGAGACGAACGCTGTGTTCCGCCGGATCACCCCGAGAGTAATTATCGTATGACATGCGAAGCGCTTATTAGCCGGGTGCCTATTCCAAAAGAAAATATTTACCGAATACCGGCGGAACGGGAAGATCGAGCCCGTGCGGCAATGGAATACGAGCAGGCATTAATGACATTTTTTCGTCTGAATGCAGGAATGTTTCCCCGTTTTGACTTAATCCTGCTTGGTATGGGAGATGACGGACATACCGCATCCCTCTTTCCTTTTACCTCTGCACTTGACGAAACGGATCGCCTCGTTCTGGCAAGTTACGTAGAAAAACTTGGCATGTACCGCCTTACCCTTTCGGTTCCCACGTTAAATCAGGCAAGGGAAGTTATGTTTTTGATTTCCGGCGCATCGAAAGCATCGGTGTTACGGGAAGTCCTTGAAGGTGATTACCAGCCAAAGAGATTACCCTCCCAGCTCATCCAGCCTGTGAATGGCAGGCTTTTGTTTATTGCTGACTTATCGGCTGCGGGTAAATTAAAGAGTTATGGGTAAAAAGGCCTTATAGGTCGATGCCGGGGATGTAAGATACGATTGCATTTATGTCGGAGTACTAACGTTTTAATATTTGCAGTGAACGAATACCTTATCGGTCTGATAATAGGGAGGATTTATTTATGAATAAAATTAGATTAGGGCATCACGTTTTACGGATATTAACGGTGTTTTTCACATTAACCCTTTTCGTAAACGTGTTTGCAGCAACCGATTACCTGAAAGGTAAGTATAACGTTGACCCTGTTCATAGTCGCATCTCATTTATTGTTCCACACTTTGTTGTTTCTGAGGTGGAGGGCCGGTTCAATGATGTGAAAGGAGAATTTACTCTGGCTGAGCCTTTTACTGAATCCAGGGTGATCGCCACAATTCCTGTGAAATCCATCGATACCGGTAGTAAGGAACGTGATGACCACCTCCTGGCAAAGGATTTTTTTGAAGCAACGAAATACCCGGAAATGAAGCTTGTAAGCAAATCTATCAACGGTACTCCTGAATCTTTCAAGATGATAGCGGCTCTGACCATTAAAGGTGTGACCAAAGACGTAATATTTGACTGCAAATACACTGGGTCGGTAAAGGACCCGTGGGGTCAACAGCGTGCTGCCCTGAAAGCAACTGCAAAAGTGAACAGAAGGGACTTCAATATCAACTATAACGATAGGATCGGTATTGGTCCTGCTGTTGGTGACGAAGTTAAAATTCGTCTGTGGACCGAAGGTATAAAAGCCGAGGACTCACAAAAGGGCAATCCAATGAAATAGAAAACAAAACACACGAACCGCGGATCGTAATACCCGTTTTTGTTCACAGGTCATGACTCACCTATGAATGCCCTTGAGAGTAATCCATTTACACGAGCTCTCGTAAAACTCCGTAGCTTTGTCCTGAACCAAATGCCATTTTGTGTGTTCCAGCGTATTGGATGACTGAAGGTACATGAGTTGCACACATGAAACACCAAAAAAACAATTCATAACTTTACGGATTTTCTGAGGAACCCTTTGCCATTCATTATCCTGCACCAGGCAATCCGGAAAATTCATCTTAATTATGAGGAGTGGGGGTTCGATCACGTTACACGGTCAGTGCTCCGGCATATGTATCCTGATCCGCATGTACCTGTTCTGTAATTGAGCCTGTATATGGCGCAGCCCCTGAGAATCGCTATAAACCCGGAACGCAACTGAGGTAGCTACGTGAGCACGGTATCTGATTCAGTAATTTAGTCAAATAAATCTGATTTGAAAAATTTAAGCGATAGGAAGTAGCAAGGTTGTCAAAGGGTTTCAACAGGTCTTTACAAACTTGACCCTTGCGCCCAAGCCCTTGCCTCTCAAATGTAACAGGTTTTTTGCATTCATACCCTCTACGACTTCGATATAAGGAAAGAAAATCTATGCCCAGAGACATACCCGTCGGAAATGGTTCGTTACTTGTTACCTTTGATCGGGAGTACCAGATTCGTGATCTCTACTATCCGTATGTGGGAAAGGAGAATCACACGATAGGGCACCCCTGCCGCATGGGGGTGTGGGTGGATGGGCAATTCAGCTGGTTGGGAGGAGAATGGCGGAAGACATTACGATATAAAGAGGATACCCTGGTAACGGATGTGAATGCACGAAACGACCGGTTGAAGATCGAGCTTCAGATGTATGATACCGTGGATTTTCACTTAAACATCTTTGTGAAAGAAATTATCGTCAGGAATCTTGAGGGAAGGGATCGGGAGATACGACTCTTTTTCAATCATGATTTTCACATTTATGAAAATGAGATTGGGGATACAGCGTATTACGACCCGGACACAAGGGCTATTGTCCACTACAAGTCCCAGCGTTATTTTCTGATTAACTGTTGTGACCCTGCCAAGTGCGGTATAGATCATTTTGCAACGGGAATCAAAGAAGTACATGGCGCTGAAGGGACATGGAAAGATGCTGAGGATGGTGTCTTAAGCGGCAATTCCATTGCCCAGGGTTCGGTAGATTCAACCCTGGGTATCAATATCCAGGTGAAGGCATACAGCGAAAATATTGCTCATTATTGGATTGCCGTGGGGAAGAAATACGACGAAGTCGTAAAACTTAATAAGGTTATTTGGGAAAAAACTCCGGAAGAACTGATACGGCGGACAGAAAATTACTGGAAATTATGGGTTAATAAAGAAACGTTTAACTTCTTTGACATTCCTCAAAGGCTTGTCTCCTTTTTTAAGAGAAGCCTGCTGGTTATCCGGACACAGATTGACAATGAAGGCGCCATTATTGCCGCAAATGATTCAGATATTGTCCAGTT
>JAJTXE010000002.1:1081109-1093424 GCA_021463795.1 Candidatus Brocadia sp.
GGAAAAACTGACGTGCTTGCATGATGGGATAATGATTGGTGAGTGTTTGGTCTTTGCTGTTGTAAATCTGTATAGCCTCATCCTCCACACCAATGCCTTCCACCTGTAACAAATTGTATTTACCCCTGCCCTGCCCGATACCCTGTTTTCCCAATTCCGTGAAGGTATAGATAAAATACGGCAGATAATCAATGGCATGGCCTGTGAGAATTACATGGAAAGAGAATTCTTCACCAGGAGCAAAGGTCTGTTTTTCAGTAACCGGTGGTTCGATAACAAAGGGGTGGGGCACTTTGGGATAGAGCCGGAGCATTTCGGCGTTTTCCGGCGGTGGGGTCTCAAAGATATACGAATAGATACACTTCTGTTTCAACAGACATTCGTCACATGGCTTGCCTTTTATCACACAAACGACCCGTTTAAAGGCATATCCAAAACCACCACGGAAGACAGAACCTTTGTAGGCAGGAAAGAGTATCTGATCTGTGGTGCAGACGGTGAATCTGAATTTTGCCAGCCGAAATGTTTCGAGCATAGAAACCAGACAGGAATAAGACCAACGCCACGGAAATGGATATGCCGAAAGATCAAACACGGTTAATATAGGTGTCTCTTGGGAGAAAATCAACGGGAAAATAGAAATGCCGTGATCCGAAACGACTTCTCATGGCACACGGCCAAAATTTAAAAACGGAGTTGAGGATATTTAAATGAATACGATGAAATTCCCTTGCATGCCTTGAGATTATTGATAGAATCAAATGAACCAAAATACCGGAAAATCCCTGGAAAGGAGTAAAAGAGGCCTATATGTTACGCGGAATTATCTTTGATATGGACGGCACGCTCACCAAGCCAAACGTCGATTTTGCGGCCATCGAGCGGGAAATCGGCGCCAAGGTGGGATTCATTATCGATTATGCGGAACGATCGACCCCCGAGGAGCGAAAAAGGGCGCTGGATATCCTTGAGCGTTACGAGGCGCAGGCGGCAATGGAATCGGAACTCAACGAGGGTGTCGTGGAGATGCTGGAGTTTATCTCTAAAAAGCAGTTGAAAAAGGCGCTTTTGACCCGCAACTCACGCAAATCAGTAGAGACCGTTCTCCGGAAACATAAGCTCCATTTCGAATTTATCGTGAGCCGCGAAGATACCAAACCAAAACCGGCGCCCGATCCCATTTTCCTGCTAAGTAAAAAGATGAATATTCATACCGATCACCTGCTCATGGTGGGTGACTATAAGTATGATATTCTCTGCGGCAAGGCAGCGGGCACCAAGACGGTTCTGCTGCGGTATAAAGAATATATTGAAACTGAAGTAATCCCCGATTTCGAGATAAATAGTATCCGGGAAATCATCGATCTTATCATACATTTTGAAAAATTGAGCACAAGCTTACATGGAGGAGTCTGTGAATAAAAGCAATTTTATTTTGCCTATTGCCCTCGTTTCATGCATCTTCTTTTTCCAGGGAACCGGTTTGTCGAAGGAAGTTCCGGCAGGAAAAGATCTCGACGAGGTCCTTGCCGAGGTCGAAAAGGCAAATAATGCATTTAAAACGTTAAAGGCGGATATAACCTTTACCCGTACCATTACCCTGCTTGAGTCTACCGAGGTCTCAAAGGGTGAGATGAATTATAAAAAACCCAAGAGATTGTATCTGAAATTTCATTCCCCCCGCAATGAGATAAACGTTGTGGACGGGAAATATGTATGGGTATATCACCCGGTAGAAAAACAAGTGGAAAGATATTCTATGGAGAGAGGCAAACAGTCTTCTCAGGGTTTAAGCTTTTTTGAATTTGGTTACGGAGAATCGGTACAGGCAGTAAAAAAAGATTACAACATCACCCTCGTTGAAATAAGAGATGAGGGCAAAAAACGATTTTACATCCTGGATCTCCAGCCAAAAGACCCAAAATCACAATATTCCAATATCCGATTATGGGTGCAGGAAGGGTTCTGGCTACCAGAGAGGATAGAACTTTACGAGAGCGCGGGTGAGGTGGTTAATAGTATTGACCTGAAAAACATTAAGATCAATAAAGGCATGTCCGACAAGCTGTTTATTTTTGACGTGCCAAGAGGGGTTGAGGTCATCGAACCGCTGAAGTAACGCCTGCGCAACGAAAAAAGGCGCAAGATCAATCTGATGAACGATGCCCCGTTTTTATCGTGAACGTCTTAAACAGGCTGAAATGCAATAATCATTGCAAGCACATCCGCTTTACTCGGAATGACCGCCATAGAGATTGCTTCGGGCCAACGCCTTTGCAAAGACAACTTTCCTTTTGCGTGCATCATAGATTACCTGCGGTCACCAAAGACTAAGCGCAACTTCTCCGCTGCCTGATGAATGACTTGTAATTTTTGTACAGCAATCTCTCCTGTATTAACCGGGCGGTCGGCGAACGTACCAAAGCCGCAATCAGGGTTCAGGTAGATTTGTTCGGAACGACGGTATTTTAGTAACGATTTCACCTTGTTTACCACAAAGTCAACGGATTCCACCTCCGTTGTCCGCGGATCAACAACCCCCAGCCCAATCTCTTTATCCGGAGACAAATGTGCAAGCGCCTCAATACTCCCCGCCCTTTCCGTAGCATACTCAAGCACAAATTGATGAACATTCATCCTGCTAAAATAGGGGATCAGGGCATCATATGCACCCCGAAGCAGGACGTCTTCCCTTTTACTCCAATTTCCCCTGCAAACGTGAAGCGCCGTTTTCACCTTGCCATTCATACCTTCTACCACACGGTTAAGCAAGTCAACAGCATAATCCAGTTCTTCTTCAGGGCTGCTCTTTTCTGAAAGTGCTGCGCACATGAAGGTGTGGGTTTCATGGGGCCCGGCAAAAGCAACCTCCGTAAGCACCGGTTCATCGAACTGAACAAACGAGCAACCTGCATCCTGCAATGCCGTAAGCTCTTCACGGAGGATTGTAACCACTTCATTCCCTAAAGACTCCTTATCCGGGTACCATTCAGAGGAGAGACTCTTCACCCACATGGAACGGGTCAGGAGGTACGGTCCTGGCAGCGTCACCTTGATCGGCTTCCTGGTATGCTGTTGTAAAAACAGATAATCATGGAGAACCAACGGGTGTCTTCGTTTTAACTTGCCGGACACTACCGGATTTTTTAGGGCAAAAGCCGGCACATCCAGGGCATTCAGCAGTTTTTCAAAGGCCGCCTTGTTTTCCACATAATCCAGCATTTCAGCTAAAGTGACCAATCGGATACCTTCAATATGCCCCGCAATAAAGGAATAAAAATTATCCCTGCGCTGCTCACCATCCGTCACAACATCAACACCCGCCTCATTCTGCAGCCGGAGCGCCTCCCGAGTCGCATCTTGAGCAATTAATTCGAACTCGGCGTTGTTAATCGCGCCCTTTTGCCTTCTGCCAAGCGCCTTCAGCAGAGTCTTTGGCCGTGGCAGGCTGCCAACCACCGTAACAGGAAATAAGGGAATATCAGACCACCAATTCATACCACAGCAAAGCTCCCGTCATCCCCCTTTATCCCCCATCGAAGGGGGAGAGGAGGGTGTAAAAAAACTTCCGAAAAAAGAAAGATTTTATACGGTAATACTACCATACTGTCAGGCAATATTAAACGACTGTCATGCTGATATTCATATTGGCGCGATGGGTTAACGTATTAACGACCGGCGAAGCAACAATCGTCTCCTGCCAGATTTGCCCTAACACCTTTTCATCAGCATCAGATTGAACATATACCCTGCCGCTTATCTCCTTAAAACCACTATGCTCGCTCTGTTCAACGCCAAGAAAAACAAAAATATTATCAATCTGACCACTCAGGGAGATTTCCAGTTCATCAATATGGATGTTGTTCCGGGAAGCATGAATCTGGAAGCCCATTGCCAGGCATGCCCCGATTGCACCCAGGAGATACTCAACGGCGCTGGGGGCATCATCTTTGACATCAAAACTGGCAGGCTGACCAACCGTCCACGAGTGGTTCCGGCAAAAGACCTTTGCCTGCATCCCGCCATTCCAGTGAATACGTGTCTGCCAGCGGTAATTGCGGGCATGCTCATCATATTCGCCCGTTTTTTTGTCATCACTGCCCTTCTGAACAAAGTATTTGTGATGGTTTTCTCCTTCTCTCCATCCCAGATACGGGTTTTTGGTCATCCGGCACCATGCAGGAAGGTCTTCCTTAACACCGATCTCCGTACTGCGGATTTCCAGAATTTCCCCTTCCGGCAGTTGGGTTACCGCTCTGCGGATGAGCAACAGCAAACCAGAACCACAATCAAGGTTGCCACCTTCACAAAGATGAGGTGTCTGAAGATCATCCGGGGCTTGAAGATCACTTTCTGACATGATTTTACAACCATTGATAATTTCGGCAATCCCCTTCACGGGGAGAATAAGGGAGGGGTCTTTCCTCTTTTCCTAGACTCCACCCAATCACCCGACAGGAAGAGAGAGATTAAAATTCCGGTAACAATTGCAGTGCTTTAGCTTTTTTGAAAAAATAATTCCATCTGTTTTTGATCTTACGGTACGGACACAGTGTTTGATAGTTTCAAATACACCCCCGGCCCCTCTTTTTAAAAGGGAGGACGGAAGTCCACTCTAAAAAAAGGGGATTTAGGGATGTGTTTCTCATGGTGCATGCCTTGCCCATCGATGATGGTTAAAGCTTTATCTTTCTGAAAATATATTGCAGTTTATTTTGGGTGGCACGGACAAACTCCGTTTGTCCGTGCCACCCATGTTGAGCAGAAAACAGATGCATCAATTTTCATAAATCTAAAGTGTTACTCATTCCGGCATCTTTCATTAATAGGTAATGCATGACCCGCCAGTAGTTAAAAACTCAACTACTTTGGCTCCACCCACGATTGTTGCCCCCTTCACGAGATTATTTGGATCCAATCCCCGCTTTTTAAAGCAGGGAGAACAAACCCATATACCTCCACCTGCCTCCACAAAGTCATCCATAAGTTGCTTAAGAGGGGCAAAGCCCTCTTCATGTATGCTGTCAGCATATCCCTTTGGAGCAAGCCTTACACCTTCTGTGGTAAGGAATACCACCGTTTCGATACCTGATGCGGCTGAAGCAGTGGCAACAACGAAACCAACGGTTGCCTTATCGGCGTTATCTTTTGCATGAGTAATACTAACCATAAATTTTGCCATGATCTATAACCTCCTTTTACCATAAAGATGCCTGCCCCTCATCTGTAATCACAACAGATTGAATGGCAAATGAAATTTCATCTCTTCTTAATATAATAACGATCGTTGTTTCCCTTGCCGGGCACAGCAAGGAGTTCGTATCCCCTCATCTTGCACCAGGCCGGAATATCCGCTAACGCACCGGGATCAAGGGCGCGCACCTTCAATATCTGTCCCGTTTCAAGAGATTTCATTGCCCTCATCAGGGCAATGATCAAATCGCCGCATCCCATATCCCCTACATCGACTTCACTATCTGAGATCATATTTTTAATCCGGGCATTTTCATCTGAAAAGAACAACCCACGATCATTCAGAGCCCTCCGCTTTTTGTCATTCCGGGCGAAGAATCTCTTTTCCCGTGTAAGGTAACATTTTTATTATCTCCTGTGAGCCAGAGGCTCATGGATGTTTCATTATGCAAAAAACTTCTTTTATCTCTGATTGACATCGAAAACAAACTCAATAAATCATCATTTGCTCAGGATCTTGAGACCAGCCACACCAGCCAGAATAAACAGAATGCAACAAACACGCCCCCAATCATGCGACTCATGAAACAGGTATATGCCTGCTATTGCCGTTCCAACGGTGCCAATGCCAGTCCATACGGCATACGCAGTGCCAAGTGGCAAGCTTCTGACTGCAAGACCCAGAAACACAAAACTCATAATCATAGCGAATGCGGTAACCGCAGACGGCAACAACCGTGTAAAACCATGGGAATATTTCAGCCCAATAGCCCAAACAACTTCGAAGATACCCGCAATAAAAAGCACAATCCAACTCATATTTTTCCGGCAAAACCCTTAAAATTAGAGAATCCATGTTACTGCAAGTGAGCAAAGGGATCACAATCCTGCTTCAACTCTTTTGATAAGCTGAGAAAGATGCTTGTCGCTTTTCAGTTTTTCCCGTAATCGTTTTCTCCCTACGCTCACCGTACTATAATCAACCCCCAACATTTCTCCTATCTCAGTTCACATGGCGCTGAAGGGACATGGAAAGATGCTGAGGATGGTGTCTTAAGCGGCAATTCCATTGCCCAGGGTTCGGTAGATTCAACCCTGGGTATCAATATCCAGGTGAAGGCATACAGCGAAAATATTGCTCATTATTGGATTGCCGTGGGGAAGAAATACGACGAAGTCGTAAAACTTAATAAGGTTATTTGGGAAAAAACTCCGGAAGAACTGATACGGCGGACAGAAAATTACTGGAAATTATGGGTTAATAAAGAAACGTTTAACTTCTTTGACATTCCTCAAAGGCTTGTCTCCTTTTTTAAGAGAAGCCTGCTGGTTATCCGGACACAGATTGACAATGAAGGCGCCATTATTGCCGCAAATGATTCAGATATTGTCCAGTTCGGCAGAGACACGTATTCTTATATGTGGCCGAGGGACGGCGCCCTGGTGGCATATGCCCTTGTGAAGTCCGGGTATATGGATGCATCCAAACGTTTCTTCCAGTTTTGTGCAGATGTCATTTCCAAAGACGGCTATCTGCTCCATAAATATAATCCCGACCGGTCTTTTGCCAGTTCCTGGCACCCCTGGCTGAAGGACGAAAAGAAGAGCCTCCCCATCCAGGAAGATGGAATTGCCCTGGTCGTTTGGTCATTATGGAATCATTACGATGAATTCCGGGACATTGAATTTATAAAACCTTTATACCGGAGTTTGATCCTCAACGCCGCAGAATTCATGGTAAAATTCAGAGACGAGGAAACCGGTCTGCCACTCAGTTCGTACGATTTGTGGGAAGAACGCTACGGGGTGCATACCTTTACCGTATCTGCGGTCATTGCGGGTTTGCGGGCAGCAGCCGCTTTTGCCCGTGCATTCGGAGAGCATGAATATGGCGGAAAGTATCGTGACACGGCAGATAAAATGACGGACGCCCTGATAGCATATTTTTACCATAAGACAGAAGGACGATTCGCAAGGATGGGGACAAGGACTGCCAATGGATATGTGCTGGATATGACGGCAGATGCAAGTCTTTTTGGCTTAACTGCTTTTGATGTTTTTCATCCGGAAGCACCGATGATCGTGTCAACGATGAACGCCGTAAAGGAAAGCCTGAGGATAAAGACTCCGGTGGGGGGGATAGCCAGATATACCAACGATTATTATCATCGGGTGAGCAATGATATAGAACAGGTACCGGGAAATCCGTGGTTCATTTGTACTCTGTGGCTGGCTGAGTATGAAATTATGCGTGCAAAAAATCTGACAGAATTGAATCATACCCTGCCACTCCTGGAATGGGTCGTGGACAAAGCCTTACCATCGGGTGTCCTTGCGGAACAGGTTGATCCGTACACTGGCGCGCCGCTATCCGTATCACCGCTCACCTGGAGTCATGCAGCCTTTGTTACGACATTGATGCAATATATGAAGAAACGGGAGAAACTTATTGTCTGCCCCGAATGTGGTAATTCAGAGTTTTATATGCATCGACATGTTCAAAAACCCTGCGGGAGTTAAATTCAAATATTTTTGTTTGCAGAGAGTGAAGTTTATTGATATATTAAATATTACGATTACCGCAGCTCACTACACTACACTACACTACACTACACTACACTACACTACTGACCCTATACCGGGCTGTTTCCTTACAGAGCATTAAACGAGGAATACGGGATGAAAAAAAAGAAGGCCAATGATCCTGATCTTAAAAGGGAATCCTTAAACTCCGCACAGACAAACAAATCTGTACATCCTCTCCGGAAAAAGAAGTCTTTACCTGAGAAGATAGAAAAAAAATCCTTTCCCGTGGTAGGAATGGGGGCCTCTGCTGGTGGATTAGAGGCTTTCGAGCAATTTTTTTCTAACATGCCACCCGAATGCGGGATTGCCTTTGTCCTGGTTCCTCACCTTGACCCTACCCATGCAAGCATGATGTCTGACCTGCTGAAAAGATATACGACGATGAAAGTCATTGAGGTAAAGGATAAGATGCGTGTTGAACCAGACCGTATCTATGTGATTCCACCAAATAAGGATATGTCCATACGTGAAGGGATACTCCATTTATCTGCACCACAGGAACCTCATGGTTTGAGGATGCCTATCGATTACTTCTTTCGCTCTTTAGCAGAAGATTGCGGAGAAAGGGCTATTTGTGTCATCCTTTCCGGAAACGGTACTGACGGGACCATGGGTTTAAGATCAATCCATGGGGCAGGTGGAATGTCCATAGTTCAGGAAGTATCCACTGCCAAATATGATGGCATGCCGAGAAGCGCTATCGGCACAGGCCTTTCTGATTATGTCTTGCCTGTAGAAAAGATGCCTGCACAACTGGATTCCTATATAAAACACACGTTCCTGAAAAAGACGGTAAAAATCCCTTCCGGCACGGAAAAAACCCCGGAGACGATACAGAATATACTTACCATCATTAAAAATAAAACAGGTCACGACTTTACTTTTTATAAAAAAAGCACCATCAACCGAAGAATCGAAAGGAGAATGAATCTCCACGATATTGAAGATCCTTCAACGTATGTCCGTTACCTTCAGGAGCACCCGGATGAAGTGAAAATGCTTTTTAAAGAGCTTTTGATCGTCGTTACCAGCTTTTTCAGAGATCCTGAGGCATTCGAAGTTCTTAAAAAAAAGATATTACCAAAATATCTTGAAGATAAACCTGAAAATTATACCGTGCGGATGTGGGTTCCCGGATGTGCAACGGGGGAAGAAGTTTATTCACTGGCGATCATTCTCAGAGAATGTATGGATGCGATCAAACGGGATTTGAAGATACAGATTTTTGGGACCGATATCGATGAGGAGTCCATCAATACCGCCCGTGCCGGTGTTTACCCAAGTAATATTTCTATCGACGTAGACGCGGTGCGATTAAGGCGTTTTTTTGTAAAACAGGAGAACTCTTATAGGATCAAAAAAGATATCAGAGAAACGGCGATCTTTTCCATTCAAAATGTAGTGAAGGATCCTCCTTTTACCAGGATGGACATTATTAGCTGCCGGAACCTTTTAATCTATCTGGAAAACGAGTTGCAAAACAAACTATTGCCGGTCTTCCAATACAGTTTAAAACAGGATGGGATTCTTTTTCTGGGAACGTCTGAGACCATCGGCGGATTTGTAAATCTCTTTGCTGTTATAGATAAAAAATGGAAGATTTTTAAGTGTAAAGAATCCATAACTGCAGCCCGGGTGATATTGCTCCCGGAACCACGCAGGATGCTTGAGCCCATTTCGAGGGAAATCGATGAGAGAATCCGGAAAGTTGCCGGGATCAATATCGATGAATTGGCGCGTAGGGTACTCCTGGAGAAGTTTGCCCCTCCCTGTGTCATTGTCAACGAGCAGGGAAACATCCTCTATTTTCACGGTCGAACGGGAAAATATCTGGAGCCTGCTCTGGGGAAGGCCAGTTTAAACATTTTGGAAATGGCACGGGAAGGCATACAACTCGAACTGCGTTCCGCCATCCATACCGCCATTTCAAAGAAGAAAGATGTTGCATACGAGGGATTGCAAGTAAAGATCAATGGTAGTTACCAGACCATTAACTTGGTGGTAAAACGTATTGATAACTTAAAAGATACATTAGGATTACTGATGGTAGTTTTTGTTGATGTCGTACCGGCTAAAAAAGGGGAAAAACCAAAGAACATACCAGCTCAAAAGCTTAATAGACGCGCTTCAAAACTGGAACAGGAACTCAAGTATACCAAAGAAAGTCTTAAGTCTACGGTTGAAGAACTCCAGGCATCCAATGAGGAACTGAAGTCTGCCAATGAGGAATTACAATCCTCAAATGAAGAATTACAAAGCACCAATGAGGAGTTGGAGACGTCCAAAGAGGAATTACAATCGGTGAACGAGGAGTTGATTACCGTAAATTCTGAGTTACAATCAAAGATTGATCAACTCTCACGTACCGAAAATGATATGAGGAACTTGTTAGACAGCGTAAAGATGAGTATCATTTTTTTAGACAATAACCTGCATGTCAAGCGCTTCACCATGGCAGCTACCAAGTTATTTAATCTTATCGCATCGGATGTCGGACGTCCGATCAGTCATATTGTTTCGAACCTCGAATACGAAAATTTGATAGCGGATGCGCAGGAAGTGCTCGAGAGGCTTGTTCTCAAGGAAATAGAAGTGAGAACAAAAGAAAAAAAGTGGTTTCTGGTGAGAATTGTGCCTTACAGAACCATGGAGAATGTGATTGAAGGCGTTGTAATCACTTTCATGGATATTAATCGGGTAAAGCAATCGGAAGAGGCCCTCACAAAATTAAACACCGCCGTCCAGACTGCCCGCAAGTTTGCTGAGAGTATTGTCGAGACGATTCGGGAACCGCTTATTGTGTTAAATGCTGACCTGAGTGTGATGTCGGCCAATAAGTCATTCTATAAGACCTTCAAAGTAAAGAAAGAGGAGACGGAGGGGAGACTAATCTACGAACTCGGTGATCATCAATGGGATATCCCTGCGCTCAGGAAGTTTTTGGGAGATATTCTGATTAAGGGCGATTATTTCGAGAATTTTAAGGTTTGTCACGAGTTTCCGGTTATCGGGAAAAGGAAAATGTTGCTGAATGCCCGCAGGATAACTTATGAAGGAGTTGACTCACAAATGATACTTCTCGCTATTGAGGACATTACGAATCACAGGCAGACCGGGAATTCAAGTTAGAAAGTCCCCTCTTGGGAGGGGATTTAGGGGTGGGTAAGTCGGTAATTCGTGAGATATTCATTGAGATTTCACGACTAAGGGACCCACCCCTAACCCCTCCCAAGAGGGGACTAATTTGTGTCATTGTAAAAATGTGGACTTAAGTTAAACACGGACAAACAAAGTTTGTCCGTGCCACCCTGAAACCCGCTTAAATGAAATGAAAATTCCTATACTTAATTAAATAAGGAACAGTGGAATTTAGGACACAGGCCGTTATGAAGAAAGACAAATCCACAGCAAAACAAAAGGGTGCGTTGCGCAATAAGACGGGGAAATCACTATCCAAAAAAGGTGAATGCCCTCAAAAAAGTTCCATCACAAATGACAAGGATCTGATCCATGAATTGCGTGTGCATCAGGTTGAGCTGGAAATGCAGAACGAAGAACTTCGCAATGCTCAGATAAAAATCGAGGAATCACGAGCCAGATATGCCGACCTCTACGACTTTGCCCCGGTCGGGTATTTCACTTTCGATCGGCACGGGCGGATTATTGAGGTGAATCTTACTGGCGCTAAGCAAGTTGGTGTTGAGCGGAGCTTTGTGGCAGGTAAACCCTTTTTTCTTTTTGTCACGCCGGAATTCCGGCGGTTGTTTCATTCTCACATCCAGAACGTTTTTACAACAAACACCAGGCAGTCATGTGAAATAAAACTCGTAAAAAAGGACGGCACATCATTCCATGTTTCAATAGAAAGCATACCATCATGGGATACCGGGGGAGATGTGACCCAATGCCGATCTGCCATAACAGATATCTCAGAGCACAAGCGGCTGGAGGAAAAAATTAAACGCATGGCATATTACGATGCCCTTACCGACTTGCCAAACAGGGTATTGTTCAATGATCGTCTAACGGTGGCGATTGCTCATGCACATCGTAACAGAGGCATGCTTGCCGTACTGTTTCTCGATCTCGATAGATTTAAGATTATTAACGATACGATGGGACACACCGTGGGAGACCAGTTGCTGCAAGATATTGCCAACAGACTGAAAACATATATGCGCGAAGAGGATACCATTGCCAGACTTGGGGGTGATGAATTTTCTTTGTTATTGCCAGAAATCTCTCATGAGGAAGACGTGCGCCACATTGCATATAAAATTCTCGGTGCATTTAAATGCCCATGGATGGCCGGTGGGCAAGAATTCTATATCACTGCCAGCATGGGAATTGCCCTGTATCCCAATGACGGTGGAGACGCTGAAATCCTGATAAAGAATGCCGATATCGCCATGTATCACGCCAAGGAACAAGGGAGAAATTGCTATCAATTTTACATTCCATCCATGTACACGAAATACTCTGAAAAGATGATGCTGGAAAGCAATCTTCGCCGGGCGCTGGATTGTGAGGAATTTG
>JAJTXE010000002.1:1093544-1127319 GCA_021463795.1 Candidatus Brocadia sp.
CAGGGTGAAAAACTCAGGAACACGGAAAGGCAACTATGAAGAGCTGGGTTCGGTGGGGTTTAACCCCCGCTGCCCAGCTCTTCGTGTTTATAGAGAAAGAGGATTGATTTTGTTTGGTGAAAAGGATAAACTAATTTAAGGTTTGGAATTTCTAAGTTGAGAATCTTCGTTCGTTTTGCACTATTTAAATAACAGACTCATGCGAAAACGTCACTCTGTGAGAAACGAAGCATCTGATGTATTAATAGTGCTTAAAAACGAAAAATATCGAATTAAATATAGGTTATATTCTCTGCAGAATTGTGTAAACACCTTTTTCTCGGTAAGGAGTTATTGAATATGATGAGAACAATTGCCGTGCATTTGGCTATCATCCAAACAGTGTTAGTTTCATCCTTATATTGCGGTGTCTTTGCTTCTGATGGTGTTAAAGATGAAAACATCGGTATGGAAAAGGCAACAGACAAACCGAAAATAGTATTTGAAAAGCTAACCCATGATTTTGGTAAAATCTATATCGGTGAGATTGTAGAGTATGGATTTAAATTTAAAAATCAGGGGCCCAGTGAGTTGGTTGTAAACAATGTCAAATCATCATGCGGTTGTACTGCGGCCTTAGCATCAAAAAGTCATCTGTTAAAAGATGAAACGGGAGAAATAAAGGTTAAGTTTAATCCGGGTCGTTATGTAGGAAAGGTGTCAAAATCAGTCACCGTGAACTCAAACGACCCAAAAAATTCTTCGGTAAAACTCACGATTGCTGGGGAAGTGATTGAAGAAGTTAGCGTGAAACCGAAACAGATTAATTTTGGTATCATCAGGAAAGGTGATTCCTGTGCCAGGAGCATTGAGGTAAGGACAATACCAGAATTGAAAATTGATATAAAAAAAGCTGAATCTCCGAATCCCTATATTTCAATTAAAAAGGAGAAAACCGGTGATCGGAGTATGCATCGCTTCCTGGTTACTCTTGCTAACTATGATTACATTGGTAAATTGAGTGGGATTATTTTTGTTTATACCAGCAGTAGTAAACAGGAAAGACTAGACATACCATTTTTTGGAGAAATTATCGGGGACATTACTTTTTATCCTGAAACATTGTCTTTTGGTAAGGTAACAAAAGATAGGGAAATAAACAAAACGGTTGTTGTAAATTTTGTAAATAAGGATGTAAAAATTGAAAAGATCGAGATAGATCCGAGTGTAATGGACTACACCGTATCTGAATTAAATGCTACCAGTAAAAAGATTGATGTAATATTAGGGAAAGATTCGTCAATTGGGAAGATTACCGGGAGCTTAAAGATATATACAAACAGTAGTATTCAACCGGTTATTCAAATTCCGATACGTGGAGAAGTAAAAGGATAGGTAGGTATTGGTCTTTATGAAGATGTTGTTATTGTCTTTGTCTATAATTTTTTTTGTTTCCGTTCCGCCTGATACGATATATGCCTCTTCGAGGGAGATTGCAATACTATTTTCTGGTGAGGAATTGGGCGCTTTGCAACCTTGCGGTTGCTACGAAGGGCAACTGGGAGGTATTTCCAGGAGAGATGCATTCATAGATTTTGTTAAAAAACAAAAAAATCAAGTTTTCCCAGTAAGTCTTGGCGATCTTACGAAAGGTAGCGGCAGACAAGATGAGATAAAAATGGAGACGCTCTGTCGTGCCCTTGGGTTTATGGGCTATGTACTTCATAATCTTGGTGAAAAGGATATTGAGATGAGCCCACGGGTACTCAGTTTTTTGTCTCAGTCGCAGGACATGGAATTTCTTTCCACCAATGTAAGCATAAAAGCTCCATTTCCTGTAAAAATCAATCAATCCGTTGTAAAAGAATCTTTGGATCCCGATAACGGTGTAAAGATAGCCTTTTTGGGTATTCTGTCGAAGTCTTTTCTTGAACACCATGTGAATGAATATGTAACTATCTCCGAACCCGTAAAGGCCCTCAAGCCTTTCGTCAAACAATTGAAAAACAAGGTAAATCTCATTGTGTTACTTTCGCACGCGCCTATGGAGGAATCGAGGGAAATCGCAAAATCTTTTCCGGAAATAGGATTAATTATTACCGGTCATAATGTCGAGGAACCAAATGACGCAATAACCTATGTTCACAATACCCCGCTTGTTTCTCCTGGGATGGGTGGCAGGTTTATTGGAATAGCAAAGTACGGAGTAAATAAGAAGACAATAGAAAGAAAGTCGGTTGAAGTTGTTCCCTTAGACCATTCTTATCCGGAGTCACAAGAAATGGTTTCCTTATTACGGGAATATCAAAACATATTAAAAGAAGAAGGGTTGCTAAATAAAACACCGCAAGCGCCCCTTCCCAACGGGTTAGCATATACAGGGAGTTTCGCTTGTAGTGGGTGTCATAAAATGATATACGATCATTGGTACAAAACGAAGCATGGCACCGCCTATAATACCCTGGTGGACGATGGACATCAGTACGATCCGGAGTGCATTCAGTGTCATACGACAGGATATGGGGAAATATCCGGGTTTTTAAATGATGAAAAATATCAGAACTTAATTCATGTAGGGTGCGAAAGTTGCCATGGCCCTGGGAATAAACACAGAGAAAATGTCAACGATGACTACGGTTCAACAGATGAGGCAACGTGTCTGAAATGTCATGATAGTGAACATAGCCCAACGTTTCAATTCAATGAATACTGGAAACGGATCGCCCATCCAAAAGTACCAATGAAAAAACATCCACAAACTATTGAATCTCAATGATCAGGATCGCATTTTACTGGTATCAGCATCAGCCATATTATAAAGATAATCGAATGAGTGCATCCATCATCTTGTTCCTGATTCATGGATTGGATACGAAGAGAAGAATGCTGCATGGGATGTATGAGAAGATACCCGCACTTTTCTTTTGAATCAACCACAAGACACAACGTTGTCATCTCAGAACGAGATTACCCATAGGGCATCTGAGCAGCCTATTTATGGCGTATTCTTTGGATTCGATACAGAAAATTTGTTTATTAGGGTGAATTTTAAGAAGAACTTACTTCGTAACAATTTAGTTTTTTGAAAAATCCCCATAATAGCGATGTTTACCATACCGTGTAGGGGCGAAGCATTTGCGGTAATTGGCATAAACACGCCCATACCCGATCGGGCAAATGCTTCGCCCCTACTTTTTCAAAAAACTAAATTGTTACCTTACTTCTCCAATATTGGGAAAAAGGGTGTACGGCCAGAAATAAAAGCAAAAATGGTAACAAGGGTGAGTATTTCAGCATTATTTTTTCCCTTTTGCTTCGAATGGCCTTTTGCCGGGCACTGATGTGGCATTCTGTATCTAGTTGGTGCTGGAAAATGGCGTTCTTCAGAGAATACCACACAGGACGGTATTCGGCTCTTTTGTACCATCAATAGGTTTTAAAAAGGTAATGTGAAAAGTAATAAGAAAACGGTTCTCAGATTATTTTGGCAGATCAGTGGAGGGTAATGAAACATGCCGGAACTCAGAAAAGACCCTATTTCAGGTCGTTGGGTGATTATTGCTACAGAAAGGGCTATGCGCCCGACCGATTTTAAGTCGGAACCGCAGTTCATAAAAGGGGGATTTTGCCCTTTTTGTGAGGGTAATGAGGATAAAACACCGCCTGAGATTATGGCGTATAGGGAAAAAGGGACTCAGGCTAATACAAAGGGATGGAGAGTAAGGGTCGTGCCGAACAAATTTCCTGCATTAAGAATAGAGGGAAATTTAAATAAACATGGTGAGGGTATCTATGACTCAATGCACGGTGTTGGAGCTCATGAGGTAATTGTTGAAAGTCCAAAACATATTGCCTCATTGACAGAGCTTGAGAACAAGCAGGTTGAGGAAATATTATGGACATACCGGGACCGTCTTGTTGATCTGAAAAAAGACAGACGATTCAACTATGGATTGCTTTTCAAAAATGTCGGAACGGCTGCTGGCGCAACCCTGGAACACTCTCATTCGCAATTAATTGTTACCCCTATTGTTCCTATAACGGTTATGCATGAGATGAGTGGGTGTGAAGAGTTTTATAAATACCGCGGCCGCTGTCTTTTTTGTGACATGGTTCATCAGGAACTATCAACCGGCACACGGATTGTATTTGAAGAAGATATGTTTGTTGCGTTTGCGCCATATGCCTCCCGGTTCCCCTTTGAAGTATGGATTCTGTCAAAGACCCATTCCTCTCACTTTGAGAATCTCCAAAAGCTTGAAGCGGAAGAATTGGCACAGGTATTACGTACCGTTCTTCTCAAGCTTGAGACCGCACTGGAGTTTCCCCCCTATAATTATATTATTCATACGACGCCGTTTACTTTTGGAGAGATAGAGCATTATCACTGGCACATCGAGATCATTCCGCGTTTAACCAGGGTTGCTGGCTTCGAATGGGGGAGTGGTTTTTATATCAATACCGTTTCGCCGGAGAACGCTGCAGCATTTCTCAGAGATGTCAATATAGAAAACAAAGCAGCCGCTATACGATCGTGAACGTTGTCTATTTATCATCTGAAGTCGTGCCTTTTGCAAAAACCGGTGGTCTGGCTGATATGGCCGGGACAATTCCCAGGAATTTACAAAAATTGGGGGTAGAAATCATTGTGCTTATGCCCCTTTATCGCAGGATAAAAGAAAGTAGTTGTCCTTTGGTAAAGACTGACATTCAGTTTGAGGTAAAAATTGGTAAAAAATCGATAACCGGATTTGTCTATAAGGGATATTTACCGGAATCTCCGGTGTCTATCTATTTTTTGGATAATGAACAATATTACGGGCGCGATGGCTTGTATAATTATCCGGGGACAATGAAGGATTTTGAGGATAATAGTGAACGGTTTATTTTTTTTGCACAGGGAGCTCTTGAGGTTATTGAAAAACTCAGAGTACACCCGGATATTGTGCACTGTAATGATTGGCAGACAGGTCTTGTTCCGGTCTATTTGAAAACGAGGTACGTCGGGAGGTCATTTTTCAAAAAAACACGATCAATTATAACCATTCACAACCTTGCATACCAGGGCTGGTTTTGGCATTGGGACATGAAAATAACGGGACTGGATTGGAGTCTTTTCAACTCAAAGCAACTGGAATTTTACGGCAAATTAAATTTCCTGAAGGGTGGCATTGTCTTTAGTGACCTGATTACTACCGTAAGTAAAACGTATGCTGAAGAGATACAAACGCCTGAATATGGGGCAGGTCTTGATGGGGTACTGAGAGAACGCACAAAAGATATTTACGGAATTATGAATGGAATTGATTATACCCTGTGGAATCCGGAAACCGATAAGTATATTTGTGCAAATTATGGAGTAACAAAACTGCGTGGGAAGCAACTTTGTAAAAAGGCTTTGCAAAGGAGATACAAACTGCCGGAACGGGATTGTCCCCTGATTGGAATGATCACGCGCTTGACAAACCAAAAAGGTTTGGATTTGGTTGCGGATAAATTCCAGGACTTGATGAAAATGGATCTTCAATTTGTTTTATTGGGAACTGGTGATCCGCGGTATCACGAATTGTTTCAACGGTATGCAGCAACATATCCGAAGAAAGTAGCGGTACAATTAAACTTTGATGAGCGTTCAGCGCATGAAATTGAGGCGGGTGCTGATATTTTTTTAATGCCGTCACGCTATGAGCCGTGTGGGCTAAATCAATTGTACAGCTTAAAGTACGGGACTGTTCCCATTGTGCGAAGCACGGGCGGACTTGCCGATACCATTACTGACGCCCGTTTGGAGCCCGTGAGTACAGGAAAGGCAAATGGATTTTGCTTTAAGGATTATAACGCAGACTTGTTATTTGCCACGATTGTACGGGCTATGGATTTTTTTAGAGATAAGAACCGATGGACAAATCTTATGAAAAATGGGATGTCACAGGACTGGTCTTTGGAAAAAAGTGCAAAAGGCTACCTTGCGCTTTATCAAAAACTGGTACAGGAAGAACAACCTGTTTCTGGATACTGAACGGAATAGGAATGAATCGTCAATCTGATTGTGTAAGGGAACATGAAAAAAATAAGGACAATATTTTTTTTCGCCTGGTATATAGAAAGAGTGGGTCGTCATGGTATCTCACATCTTAAAAGATTGTGGTGACAACGTTATCAATATGCTCACGGATGCGCTCGACGCCGGATTATCCGTACTGGATAAAGATCTTACTATTATTTGGGTGAATAAGACTCTCCCCAATATGCTGAATTTGCATTATAATCCTGTGGGTCGAAAGTGTCGTGAGGTATATGCCTGCGAATGCCAGGATTCACGGCATTGTTCCGTTCTGCAGGCACTTTCTACCGGTAAAAAAACGTCCAATGAAATCCAGCTTATTACTGAGAGTGGGGTAAGAAAATATATTAGAAATATTACCACACCCGTGAGAGACGGTGGAAATAACATTGCTTATTTAATTAAAATCTCATTAGACATTACCCAGCAGGAAGAGAAGGTTCGTAGGATTTCTTTGTTGCGAAAATTTGCAGAGGTGATGCAGGGGACGTTGCAAATTGACCGGCTGCTTCATTTGGCCTTGACCTGTGTTACTGCCGGATCTGCGCTAGGATTTAACCGTGCAAGACTCTTTCTGGTAGATAAGGAACAGAACGTCATCTATGGTAAAATGGCCGTGGGGCCTTCCAGTCTTGAAGAGGCAAGCAAGATTTGGAGTGAGATAGCGCATAAGCATGAAGACCTGGATGATCTTATTGACGCATCGGTAAAAACGCGCCATTACGATACACCGTTGCATAAGACTACCCGATTGATGGCGTTTTCTTTAACGGATGAAAAAGAGATTATTGTTTCATGCGTAAAAACAAAAAAGATGATTCTGGAGAGAAACGCCTTTTCCAATGATCAGATTGATAAAAAATTTGTAAATGCAGTTGGCGTAAATGAGTTTATTTGCGTACCATTAGTAGTTGAAGACGATGCAATTGGGGTAATTTGTGCGGATAATGCTTACAACCGTAAACCGATAACCGAGGAACAAGTTGAACTTTTGAGCATTTTTGCAACCCGGGTGGCTTTGGCCTTTGCAAATGCGGAAACATATAGAAAATTATGGGAAAAAAATCAACAGCTCAAAGAAACCAGAGAAAGGCTGGTTCGCTCGGAAAGACTTGCCGTTATTGGAAATATGGCGGCATATATTGCCCATGAGATCAGGAATCCCCTCGTAACAATCGGGGGATTTGCTCGCATCCTAATGCGGGAATATGCTGATCATAAAAAGGTGAAACAACACACGGAGATTATTACGCAAGAAGTGAGCCGCCTGGAAAAAATTCTTGCAAATATTATGGATTTTAGTAAACCGATTGAAACGGTAAGGACGTTAATCCAAATAAACGAGCTTTTGGAAAATACTTGTTATTTGATGGGACCATATTTAAAAAGCGCCCATATCCAGGTAAGTAAAAAATTTGACCCTTCGATACCTAAGATTATCGTTGATCAAACACAAATGAAACAGGTATTTTTAAATCTGATAAAAAATGCTGCCGAATCCATGACTCAGGGTGGGAAACTGACAGTAGAGAGTATGACAGAAGACGAATATATAAAAATAGATTTTACCGATACAGGTGAAGGCATGACGCCGGAAATTCTGCAAAACCTCTTCACTCCTTTTTTTACGACAAAGGTAGATGGAACTGGTGTTGGATTGGCTGTGTCGCAAAAGATCATTGATGATCATAATGGTTTTATAAAAATAAAAAGTGTACCAAAGGAGGGAACGACGTTTTCTATTTCCTTGCCGATAAAAAATGTGACGGCTTAACTTTTCAAGGAGGATGAGAGATGAAAACAATTCTTGTTGTCGAAGACGATAAAAATCAACTCTTACTTTACGAGCAGGAGCTGTCGTTGGAGGGGTATAAAATCATTACCGCGCGGGATGGCCTGGAAGCGATAAAAAAAGTAAGGGAGCAATTGCCCGACCTGATTGTCATGGATATCACAATGCCAAAGATGAACGGCATTGAAGCGATGGGGAAAATATTAAGTGAACATAAAAAAATTCCCATTATTATTAACACCGCGTATAGCCGTTATAAAGATGATTTTATGTCGTGGGCTGCTGATGCGTATGTTGTCAAGTCTTCAAATCTGAAGGAGCTGAAAGACAAGATAAAAGAGTTGGTCTAATGTTTTCTCACAAAAAAAGGCGTTCTTGCATCTTTCCGATACAAGAACGCCTTTTGCAATTACTTTTCTGAAGTTATGACGGTAGTGTCCTTGCTTAGTGATGGCCTTCTTTGTGATGTTCCTTCCGTTTATCACATTTTTCATCATCACAAAATTTGCAAGGATCCTTCTTAAATGCGGCTGCGCAGTCATTGCAGCATAAAGTGACTGATTTCCCTTCGCATTCTACCTTTACACCTTTGTCTTTTTCAACGGCCTTTCCACAAACTAAACACTTTGCATCTGCCTTTTCAGCAGCAGACGCCTCCTTCGTACCACAACAACTGGAGGCATATGTGGCTTTGCCTGTGTAAGAGCACAAAACTATACCTACAATAGCAACGATACCTGCAAAATAACCTATCCGCTTCACGCATTCACTCCTTTCAAAAAAACATTATTAAAGGTACGATACACACAAAACTATACCTACAATAGCAACGATACCTGCAAAATAACCTATCCGCTTCACGCATTCACTCCTTTCAAAAAAACATTATTAAAGGTACGATACACAATGACGTTAATCAATGCAATACATTAATTAGGCCTTCGGCGACATTCCCCCCTGTTTCTCCCCACAAACGGAGGGACTATAAGCATAGTAAGGCTCTACATGAGCTATGAGTTTTTCTTCCTCTCTGCTTCAAAAAGAGGCCGGATTGAAATTCCGATGCACTATAATACTATTTTTAAAACAAAAAATATCCTCGGATGGTTCCAGTATTTTGACGAAATTACTTTGACTTTACATCCTTTGCACAACGAAACCCCAACGCTACATTAAATAAATCCGGTTGTTCAGATTTCCTGGTGTTTGTTCTTACCTGAAATGGCTGTGAAAAACGCGATCCTCCCCGTATGACCCGTCTAAGACCATGGTCAGGACCTTTAGGATTCCTGGAAGGCGCTTCTGCGTAATAGGAATCCAAATACCAATCAGCACACCACTCATGGACGCTGCCTGACATATCATAACAACCATAAACACTCTTCCCGCTTTCATTGCTGCCAACAGGTTTTGGATCGCCGCTGAGATTACACCGGACTGGGTCCCATTCGTTTCCCCACGGGAACTTTCTTCCGTCTAAACCCCGTGCTGCTTTTTCCCATTCTGCCTCCGTTGGAAGCCGTTTTCCAGCCCAGGCGGCATATGCATACGCATCATACCAATCAACCCGGGCAATGGGATAGTCCGGATTATTGTAGTACTCATTCTCCCAGAACCGGGGAGTATGGTCCTTTCCGCTGGGCTCTGCTTTAAAGCATTTGCTGTGATCGTTTGTCTTCTTCATATACGCTAAAAACTCCCAGTATTGTGCATTCGTTACCTCATAGCGATCGATTTCAAATGCATCGAGGTAGACCCGATGTTCCGGATAGGAGTCTTCACGCGCCTCGTTCGTACCCATGACGAATTCACCGGCTGGCACCATGACACTTCCCTGTTTTTTCTTTTGTTCCGTGAGCGCTTTCTCCATGGTATCATCCCTGTTTTTAAAGGTATCCATAACTTGTTTGTGTTTTTCCTGTGCGTTTTTCAGAACGACGATATAACTCTGTACCTCGGTAATATCGCTGGCATCAGGGGCAAGGACAATATATTTTTGCAAGTGACGAATAGCCTGTTCCACATTTCCCAGTTTACTGTAAAGCCACCCCATATTGTAATGAAGCGCCGGAAAATCAGGAAAGGCCTCTTCCGCCTTTTTATACGACTCTATAGCCGAATCGTATGACTCGGCATCGCAAAAATCCGTGCCCTCTTTATAATATTTTCTCGCAAGCTCTTTCTTTTGCTTTATCGTATCGGCATCCTGGGCGTGTGTGACTCCTTCTGCGGGAACAAGTTTCTTCCCGTGTTCTTTACAGAATTTTTCACCGGGAACACCTTCTTTTTTACACTGCGGGCATATCATTCTCTGTGCAATATCTGTTAATTTGGTCCCGTCTTCACCACAAAATTTTGTTTCTTCTGAAAATAATTTATTGCACGCCGGACACTTTTTCGTCAATGCCTTTGCGGGAGGTTCCCCTGCATGAACGGCTGAAATCAAAACAAAATATATCACCATTACCGATACGAAAGAAATCCAATAGTGTTGTTTCATAGTTTCTTATCCAAGGTCTTTTAAAATAAGCTTTATTTTTGATAGTTGCTCTAACAATTCCTTTTCACGATTTTGTTCCATGGCAACCACATGAGCCGGCGCCTTTGCCACAAAATTTTTATTTTCCAGTTTATGCCGTACCACGATTAAGTGATTTTCGAGTTGCTGCAGGTGTTTTAATTGACGCTCCTTTTCTACGACCGGATCAATAATTCCCCCGAGTGGCACAAATGCCTGTATCTTTCCGATAACCTCACTGGCGGAATTAGCAGGCCTGGCAAGGTCTCTGCCGATCTCCAGATGGTCAATGTTTGCCATCCGTTTCAGCAGACCTGAATGTTCTCTCAAATCATATTCGCCATCTCCGGTGACGGCGATCACGGCGTTCAGTTTTTGCTTTTCTCTGATGTTCATCTTGTTGCGTATATTTCGGATTGCCCGGATAACGTCCTGGAGAACAACCATATTTTCTTCGGCGATGGCATCTTCGTATTGTTTCTCTTCCTGAGGCCACGGATGGCACATAAGATACTTGCTCTGCAACGCTTTCCGGAGAGTAATCTTGTTTTCCAGGATCGCCTTTTTTAAATTTTGCCATAATTCCTCGGTGATAAAAGGCACGAAGGGATGGAGCAGATGTAATATCTGAGACAGCACGTTTGCAAGTATCGTTTGTGCAACCTTTTTATCTCGCGGACTCACCGGTTCATACAGGCGAATCTTTACTATCTCCAGGTACCAGTCGCAGAATGAGTGCCAGGTAAAATCGTAAATCTTCATGGCGGCATCATTGAATTTGAATTGTTCCAGGTACAAGGTGCATGCCTTGATCGTTGTATTGAGCCGGCTGAGAATCCACGTGTCTTCAAATTGATAATCAGGCGGTGCGGGATGGACTTCTTCCGGGGTTTTTTCTTCCAGGTTCATCATAACAAAACGCGCAGCATTCCACAATTTATTGGTGAAGTTGCGCCCCATCTCAAACCTGCTCTCTGAGAGCTTAATGTCCTGGCCTTCTGTGGTCAGGACAATAATCGAAAATCGCAAAGCATCCGCACCGTATTGGTCGATCATGACAAGGGGATCGATACCGTTCCCCAGCGATTTACTCATCTTCCGGCCCTGTTCATCGAGGATGGTTCCGTGGATATAGACGTTCTTGAATGGAACGTGGTTCATTATTTCAAGACCCATCATGACCATGCGTGCTACCCAGAAATAGATGATTCCCCGGTCGGTAACAAGGGTAGAGGTTGGGTAGTAGTACCGTAGCTCCGGTGTTTCCGCCGGCCAACCCATGGTAGAAAAAGGCCATAAGGCAGAGCTAAACCAGGTATCAAGCACATCCTCATCCTGTTTCAGGGTGATACTGCTGCATTTTGAGCACTTCACAGGGGTATCCACGGTTACCGTAATTTCTCCGCAGTCCTGGCAATACCACGCAGGAATACGATGACCCCACCAAATCTGCCTTGAAATACACCAGTCGCGGACATTTTCCAGCCAGCTGAGGTATATCTTTTCCCAACGTTCGGGGAAGAAGGTAACGGATTTTTTCTGAGAGGCTTTGATAGCAGCATCTGCAAGAGGGCGCATCCTGATGAACCACTGCTCGGAAAGGTATGGTTCGATAACGCAGTGACAGCGATAACAATGCCCTACCGAATGCTGATGAGGGGTGACCATCTCAATAAATTTTTTTAACTTTAACTCTTCTACTAAGGCATCCCTGCACTCAAATCTGTCCATTCCCTCGTAGTCCCCGGCACATTCATTCATAACGCCATTTTCCTGCATAATAACAACAGGAGTTAAGTTGTGCCTCTTGCCTATTTCGAAGTCGTTTGGGTCATGTGCTGGGGTAACCTTCACGGCGCCCGTTCCAAAGGACGGATCGACAAATTCATCAGCAATGACCGGCAGGTCACGCCCGATAATGGGCAGGGTAAGGATTTCCCCAACCATGTCCTTATAACGGTCGTCCCTCGGGTTAACCGCTACGGCAACGTCTCCCAACATGGTTTCCGGGCGTGTCGTAGCCACAATCAGAAAGAGATGCGGGGCATCTTTGAATGGATATTTAATGTGCCACAGGTGACCTTCATGTTCCTCGTGTTCGACCTCGTCGTCGGCGAGGGCGGTGCGGCAGCGGGGACACCAGTTAATGATGTAAGTGCCCTTGTAAATTAATCCACGTTTGAAGAGTCGTACAAAGGTTTCTTTTACTGCGGCAGAAAGACCTTCGTCCATGGTGAATCGCTCACGTGCCCAGTCGCATGAACTCCCTAATTTTTTTAATTGCTGAATAATGGTCGAACCGTACTTATCCTTCCATTTCCAGATTTCTTCAATAAAACGTTCCCGCCCCAGATGATCGCGCTTGATTCGCTTGGCTCCCAGTTCCCGTTCAACCACATTTTGGGTAGCAATACCGGCATGATCTGTGCCAGGCATCCAGAGTGCATTGTAACCCTGCATACGTCTCCAGCGGATGAGAATATCCTGCAGGATGTTATTCAGGGCATGTCCCATATGAAGAACGCCGGTCACATTGGGCGGCGGAATAACAATAGTATAGGGTTCCTTCGATGTGTCAGGTACGCTGTGAAAACTCCCCTCTTTCTCCCAAACATGGTACCATTTGTCTTCGATCTCTTTGGGGTTATATTGTGGTGATAGGCCTGTTTGCATAATACGTGTTGAAAGGAATGATAAAAGTTATCTATAGGCAATAAGCCATAACCAGAAATAGATAAAAAAGTGAATGATGAATATTGAACAAGGAATTTTGCATTCGGAGGTTTTTTAATAAAAAAGATTCCGGGTTTCCGCATGCTACCATTCAAAGATTAATCCCGAACCCTGAACTTACCGAACCTTCTGTCTGTTTACTGAAAATCTATCATTACCATCAACCCCTTCTGCTGACCAAGACGCCACGAATGGGTGTCTGCACTTGTCCCCCCGCCGGCGGGGGGTAGGGGGTGGACAGAATTGCTATTAATCTGTCAGCTCTTCCAAATTTTTTGCACCGATAAATACACTAACGCTGACATTCTGAGCCCTTTGCTTTTTGTCATTCTGAGCACATTTACTTCGTTCAGTAAAAATTCCGCGAAGAAGCTCGATTGCACGATCATTTGTCTTCGGCTCAGGGTGACATTTTCTCTTGTCTTTCGCGAGCCGGAGACTCATGGATGTTTTATTTCAAAAAGGGTGACTTCACAAGAGATAGTGTTTCCGTTCCGTTCGATTACCACCGTGCAGGTCTCTCCAAACTGCTTTGTCTGGAGGTAATGAACCAGATCCAGAACACTTTTCACCATTTTTCCATCGATGGAAATAATAGCGTCGCCTGTCTGAAACCCAGCCTTTTGGGCCGGACTTTCAGGAGTTATTGCTTCTATGATCAGTTTATTATCGCCGGTTTTTTGGATCTGAACCCCCAGATAGATCCTCTTTTCCTGCATTGTCTGAGGAGGGATAACCCATACAAAATCAGCAGGTTCCAGGGGAATATCTGGCAAAAACAAGTTTTGATCAGAGGTCGGTTTATTTCCCTGAAATTCGGCCGGATAAATCGTGTAATACGGCAGGAAATTGCGCCGAAACACCCTCGCAGGAATGCCAAAATCATATATAATATGGCCGTTTCCGGCAAATACAAGCACCCTCTTGTCCTTGCCTTCCCATGAGGACAGATAGTTTACAATCGTCTGTGCCATGTGTTCTTCCCATAAACTCTGGACGTCATTATATCTTTCCAAATCGACCGCATGGTTCGCATGTTCACGGACTGCCCGTTCCAGATAGACACGGTGAAAGAAATCAGAGGTATCAATTTCAGGAAGCGACTTTTTTTCTTCCTCGCTTAAATTCTTTAGGCCTTTTTTACTCACCATGCGCACCATGTCCTTTGGCGCATTCAAAGCGAGAAGGGGGATCTTCTTTTCACGAACAAAGTCAAAGATGTCTTTGTACAAGAGATAATCGTATCCCCACTCTTTGTCCCATTGGGTCTCTTCCAGGAATTTTTGCTCGTCAATTTCACCCGCGGTCCATTGATCTAAAAAAGGCTGATACGGTCGTGTAAACATCTCCATCCCGACGGTAAGGGTATTTCCAAATTTTTCATAGCAGGCCTTGAGTACCTTCAATTGAACCTGATGCGACGCCTTATTCGCATGGATTTCTCCAACGTAGATGACACGGGCACAATCCAGGAAATTTTGCAAATGAGCGAACTGCACCTTTTTGCCGGTTGGTATGTGGATGATGTCGTCATTGGCAACCTGCTCCGGAAAACTCTTTAATCGGTCAGTTTCTGAAAAGGCATTCATGGGCAGAAAAATGAATAAAGATAAAAGGAATAAAGCGACGCCGCCAAAACCTTTCTGAAACAGATAGGTAATGAAACCCTTAATAACGTTCATAGTAAATAACCTTGCACAAAATGAAGTATGTACAGGGGACAGGGTAATATGATAAAGCAAGCACTGAAAAGCCATATTCCCAACACTATACCATCTTTTGGCGATTAATCAAATCCTCATTTTTCAAATATTTTGTAAGTAGTGAAGATCTTTTGATTGATTGTGCCTAATGATACTATTAAATGGTTGGATTAAAACAAGAAGATGATATAATAAGGAAATCAGCAATAATTTTAACATGTGGTGATTCATTTTTTCACTCTATTCAGGAAGAAAATTTTATGACAAAAATATATATGGACAATGTATCGGGTACGCCCATACACCCGAAAGTTATCGAGGCAATGATGCCATTTTTAAAGGATGGGTTTGGCAATCCCTCGAATCTCCATCAATTCGGAAGGGCTACCAGCGATGCTATTCAGTCAGCGCGGGGACAGGTCGCCGGTCTTATTAACGCAAAACCAAATGAAATCGTATTCACGTCCAGCGGCACGGAGGCCAATAATTTTGCACTGAAAGGCATACTTGCTGCACATAAAAAAAAGGGGAACCATGTTATTGCCACGCAAATTGAACATTTTTCTGTGCTAAATCCCTTAAAATCACTAGAGAAATCGGGGTACGAAGTTACCTATTTACCTGTTGATAAATATGGGATGGTAAATCCAGATGACATTAAAAAGGCCGTGAAAAATACCACAATCATGGTGTCCATCATGTATGCCAACGGAGAGATCGGGACGATTGAGCCAATAAAAGAAATCGGGGCATTTACCAAAGAAAAGGGAATCCTCTTCCATTCTGATGCCGTTGCCGCAGCAGGAAATATCCCAATCGATGTCAGGGATGTGCAGGTCGATGCCCTAAGCATGTCTGCAAATCAATTCTACGGACCGGGAGGGATTGGGGCATTATATGTACGGGAAGGCGTAAGGATACTTCCCTTCCTGGAAGGTGGAGTACAGGAGGGTGGACGCAGGGCGGGGACGGAAAATATTATCGGCATTGTGGGCATGGGTAAGGCGGCAGAGCTGGCAAAGACCGAAATGCTCCAACGCATGGATAAGGTTCAAACCTTGAGAAACCTGTTAAGAGACGGGATACTACAGCATATTCATCATGTCTATGTAAATGGCCATCCAAAGAATCATCTCCCTGGTAACCTGAGCTTGTGTATCGAGTATATTGAAGGGGAATCGATATTGCTCTTCCTCGATATGCAGGGTATTGCGATTTCCAGCGGTTCTGCTTGCACGTCACGATCACTGAAGGCGTCACATGTTATTATGGCTACCGGTGTTGACGCTGCCCTTGCCCAGGGCACCGTGCTTTTTAGCTTAGGCATTGACAATTCCGGCGAGGATGTCAAATATATCCTGGAAAAACTTCCCCCTACCATTGAACGCCTGCGGGAGATGTCGCCGTTGTATCATCAAAGGCAAAAGGGGAAATAGCCCATTGGTTTAAAGATGGCACAAATGAGTTTTTGCAAGAGTAAGAAGGAACAGCCTTACTGCCGAAGATGCTGAGAAATGATAGACGGACAACAAACAGATACACGTAAAGGCCGGAAGGCGATAGCGTCCCTGGTGACTCCCTTAGGTGAAGGTGGCATCGGCAAGATTCTTGTATCGGGTTGGAATGCCCTGGGGGTTGTCGGTAAGGTGTTTCAGGGAAAAGGGATTGCCAATCTGACGGAAGCTGTGAGTCAAAGGCTCTATTATGGGCATATCGAGGAGCGCGGGCAGAAGATTGATGAGGTTATTGTGCATGTCATAAAGCAGGAAGACAGTTCCACCGGAGAAGATGTAGTAGAGATAAATTGTCACGGTGGGATTCGTGTCCTGATGCGTATTTATGAATGCATGCAGTCCGCGGGTGCAGAAGGCGCTCCGTGGAATTCATTCGTATCACAGTCCTTTGAGCACGCCAGAATTGATTTTGTCCAAAGAGAGGCGCTTCAGGAAATCATCCACGCACGGACAAGGCTGGGGGTAAAGGTGTTGCTGGATCAATATGCCGGGGCATTGTCAGGGGTACTGAAACAAGGGTTGGAAATCATGGAAGAGATAGGGCACTTTTTCCGGAAAGGTGAAATTTGTCACAATGACACATGCGTTTCTTTCCTGACCAAACTTGTTCGGGGGTTGTTGGAGACGGCATCTTTCGGCATGGCATTGACTATGCCACAAGTCCTGGTGATCCTGGGAAAGCCCAATGTGGGTAAATCGACCCTCATCAACGCTATCCTGGGAGAAGAGCACAAAATGCAATGCCAGGTAATTTCTTGTGTCACCAAACCCAAGTGACGTCTGATGTAATGTGGAAATAATGCCGCGTCCATCGATGATGTGAGAAACCAGTTCGAGCCAAACCGCAAAATCGCTGTAGTATTTAAAGGTATATAATTTCAATACCTGAAAGATGAGGATATAGACGCTGTAAAAGACGAGGGAAAAGATGAACACCCCCCTGGCCCGGTTTATAAGGAACGGTCTTCTTAAAAAAAAGAAAAAACAGAGCCCGGCAATCAACAGCGTAGCTACTATTCCTGCACTATAAATCTGCACAAAGGAGGTATAGTTGTGTTCCGTCATGGTAGAAAGAAAGAAAAAAGGCTAAAAAAATTTAGCTTCCCCGCGCACGCATAAGTTACTGATAACTATCGTAAACGTACTAAATAAGTGACATGTGCTGGCCATTGCGAGCGACAGCGAAGCAATCCCAAGAGGTATATCGTCATCAGCCGTCACGATGCCTTCTCTGTTCCATATGTTTAACCGTATTCCATATTACATTCAAGTGCCCTGCTATAAAGAGATTCAATTCAATATACGCATTGCAAAAACATCCCTTGCACTTTGGGGTCCGTATGCTTTCAAAGGCATTTCTGAATCCCTGGCGTCTTCCATCTGCCCCACACTGAGAACCAACAAAAAAATGACAAGGATATACCGTCCCGTCGGAACCCACGGCGCAGAAATTCATACCTGCCCTGCAATTCAGACGGTTCGTATCCGGCCAATTTTGCAAGATATACTGAAAATAGCTCAGCGAATTAACGATAGGAGCGCCTTTCTTCTTTTGAACGATCAGATGATTGATAGCCCCTTTAAAAGACGCTTCGTCTGCACTAAGGTGGGTAATCGTATCTTTTGTTGCACTTAAGGTATGGTCGAAAACCGGCATGAACATCACCTTCACATGGTTATCTACAGCAAAATCGAGCAGGAAGGGAAGCTGGCTGACATTGCCTTTTGTTATTACGGCATTGATCCACACCGGAAGCTGAGTTTCATGGGCGGCACGAATGGCATTCTGTACGTGATTGAAGGAACCTTTCATCCCTCTCACGGTATCATGAATTTCCGGAGGGCCATCCAAACTGAGCAAAAGCAGGTCGAGGTGTTTAAGTCCGTCGATTTTTTTTGGAACCAGCGCCCCGTTGGAAAACAAGGTGGTCGTTATCCCTTTCTGATGCGCATAAGAAACGATGCTGCCCATGTCTTCCCGAAGCAGTGGTTCTCCTCCGGTAAACCCAATGCGCCTGATTCCCAGGTCAGAAAATTCATCGATCATCTGGAAAATCTCCCGGGTAGTCATTTCTTCCGAAGGGGTGTTATAGGTATTACAATAACTGCATCGGGAGTTGCAGCGATTGGTAATGACAAAACTGACCGATAACAGGAATTTTTTACCAGTAAATTTCGATGACAATAGCCTTCCAAAGGTCTTTAACTGTTTATATACAGCAAAATCCATCGTCTTTCTTCTTTCGTCATCCTGAAAGAATGTGTTTATAAGAAAAGGAATAATAGAATTTTTTTGAAAAATTTCAACAACACCGAAGTATGCCGCACCGTGTAGGGGCGAAGCATTTACCATAATTGGCAGGAACACACTCCATGCTTAAACGGGCAAATGCTTCGCCCCTACCTTTGCAAAAAGCCAAGCTGGTACAAATAAATAATTTCCGAAAATTATGAAGGCAGATGGCTCATTTCATGCCAAATACCGAGTATAAACCCCCCAGGGGAATTTTTGCCAGAAATCTTTCAAGCGGCAAAAGAAAAGAAAGAAATTGTGGAAAAAAAATCAAATATTCCTGCCTTCGTATCCTGAAACCACTCTGATCGAGAAGTGATCTGGCCTCCCATGGATAAAAGGTGGTTGGATACAGGGATTTTTTATATCCGCCGAGGTTTACCGCACGGTCAATCTCATTGGTGTTGACCACGCGCCGGGTAAGAGGGTTCAGGGGATTCATCTCATAGATGGCAATCACACCCTCATTTTTTAATATCCGGTACACCTCACGCAACGTTTGCATCAATTGATCTTTACTGCCGATATGATGCAACATATTGAACAAGACTGCAACCGTAACACTGCGATCTTTCAATGGCAGCACTTCTGAAACGGAATTGACAAAAAAGGTGCGATTGAGATGCTTTTGGGCAGCAAACTGAATCATTCCAAACGAATAATCACACCCAATCGTATAGGCGAATTTGTCCTGAAAGTACTCTGTTGTTTCTGCCGTACCACATCCTAAATCGATACAGACAACATCCCGGTAACCATGACAGAGGTTTTTGATCATCCTTAAAAAATGAAGCGATTTCACCCTGACAAAATATTTGTGGTCCTTAACGGCCATCTGTTCATATGCCTGGCCGATGTCCGAAGGCGCATCCGGCCGGGAAAACCAATCCTTGCCTGAATCGTCTTTCATGTCCATGGAGTTCTGCATTTTCAGGATTTTAAGAGAAACTTTAAGCCGTATTTAACGGAACCGGACAAAAAAGGTATTATACCGATATTCTTTATATGCCGGAAAACAAACCGTGGTCTTAGATAAAACCTGCGATAGGCGCGGGAAATAGCCTTTTTGACGGTCTTTTCATTCAGCTCTTTTGTTTTAATAACATAGTGCGAATATTCCATCTTATCCCATGAATTGCACTGAAGCAAACCATCGTTCACACACATATCGTAAAAGGCCGTTCCGGGATAGGGCACGGCAGGATAAAAATTGGCATAGTCTAATGGCAGGGAAAGGGCAAATCGGGTCGTTTCTGCCATATCCTCTTCGGTTTCGCCCGGATATCCGTAAATAAAGAAGCCGAACGAAACAATCCCGGTTTTTCTGAGGAGGCTGATTGCCCGGGTTATTTTATCAGTTTCAAGTTTTTTTTGCATAGCATTGCGGGTTTTTTCACTGAATGATTCGATACCGATCGACAACATCCAGCAGCCCGATTCCTTCATCTTTTTCACTAAATCCTGATCATAAAGCGTATCAGCCCTGGTATTGGCCAGCCACCGGATTGAGAGACTCCTTCTGATCAACTCATCACAAAAAGTTTCAACAAACTTCTTATTGAGTGTTACCGTGTCCCCGAACAGGTTAAAGGTTTTTATCTGAAATTTTTCCTTTAACCGTTCAATTTCGTCAACCACGGTTTCTGCCTTTTTTTCACGGAATTTCTTCCCATGATTCAACGTGGCCACACAAAAATCACAAGCAAAGGGGCATCCCCTGCTCGTTTCAACCATAAGGTATCGTTCCCGGGTAAAGGGTAATACATATTTCTCCAACGGAAAGAGGTCCCATGCAGGTTGCGGAAGCTGGTTCAGATCCTCTATCCACGGTCTTCTTTTTGTAACAACGATCTCTTTCCCGTTTCTCCAGACAATACCTGCTACGTCGCCGAGGTATTCCAGATTATTATTATTCAAGAGATCCAATATGGTGTATTCGGGTTCGCCAATGATTCCAATATCGATATCAGGAACCTTTTCCAGCGTTTCCCGGGGCACGCCCGAGACATGGGCGCCAAAAGCAACAAGTTTGGCATGAAACTTTTTTTTGAGCTGGGAAAGAGATGCCGTATCGGCAGCTATGGTAGCTGTTGTCGTACCATAGATAATCATATCGGGGTGGAAATTGATCCGCATCAGCCGTTGATAAATTCCATCATCGTTAAGACCGAGGGCGGTTGCGTCGAGCAATTGGAAATTACTATTATTGTCCCGCAAAAGGGCAGCAATTAATGCGAGTGAAAGCGGAGGTTTCACGGTGCCTAATGTATCCTCTTTTTCCTGGCATCTTCCTTCTCTCGTCCACGCAAACCCTTGTATGCGGGGTGGGTTCATCAGCAAAACGGCGTGTGCATTCATACCGGTTGCACGTGCTTCTTCTTCAAAGCCCTCTTAAAGGTATAGAGTTTATATAAATGCTTTAGGTAAAAGAGGATTTCTTTTGTCCCCATTTTGCTTTTTCCGGTAACCCGGTCATTAAAGGTATAAGGCACTTCAATAATAGTCTGGTAGTCACCTTTCACTAAGATTTCCAGGCAGATCTTAAACCCGACGGGGTCAAGGATCTTATTGCTGATTACCTCTCTCCTGAAAAAAAAGTAACCGGACGTCACATCTTTAATTGAGGTAAGTAAAGAGCCTAAAAAACAAGCAGTTCTCGATATTACATGTCTTCGTACCGGCCAGTTAAGAATCCTTCCTCCATGAATATACCTGCTTCCCACCGTAATATCACATAAATGGTATAAGAGGGGATTGACTAAATACGGCAATGCATCGGGCGCATGGCTGAAATCAGAATCCATAACTCCAAGAATAGGGCTATCTGCATGGCCGAAACCGTAAATACAGGCAGACGCCAGTCCCATTTTTTCGCCTCTGTTGAGCAAAAGAATATTAGGATGCGTTTTCCTGAAATCATCGATTAGCGCTGCCGTCCCATCCGGTGAGCCGTCATCAACAACAATAATCTCTGCATCAAAATTGTGCTTTGAAATCTGATGTGTTACCTTCTCCAAAAAACTAATAATGGTTTCTCTCTCATTATAGGTGGGCACAATGATGGATATTTTATCTTTCATGCGTTTTGCAGAATTTTTTCTCTAAAGTTTTGGCACCAAAATATCATACGCCCAGCCATCCCCCATAAGAGGCAAAAGAGATCTCCATTCCTTGATATGTGGGGGGATTAGAGATGGCAACATATTTCATACCCATTTGTACGTCAGTGGTTCATGCTTGTTTCCTGGGTAAAAAATTCTTTTCTCCATTTCCCGCTTTCACAAGGACAAGCTCATATAAGTTTTTTAACACACCCCTTAATCCCAGAGTCAGTCAGGGTAACCGCCCCGGTTAGCAACATAAAAACAAATGGGGGTATTTGTTCTGCCAAAAATGGGGATTAGATTATGGCTGCACTGCTCTATGATATTCCAGTATAAAGGATTGAAATATAGTGTCAATCATTTTTCATTTTCTTTATGCGGGTTTTAAGGTAATCGGCAACATAGTACTAAAATAATGGTGGAAAACACACCATGAAACTAAACCAGGATAGGTAGCTATTCGTATGATCCAGTCGCTTTCTCCCGTAACAGAGGCTCGCCTTTTAGATGAAAGATATCATTAGAAACGAAACAGGACGTCTACAGCGTTCAAAAACAGAAAGCCAATAACTCTGAGAAAGAATTAATACCCTATTGGGAAATATTGGAGGTGGTTTTTTCAGGGGGAAAAACACCAGGTATGGCTTGCAAAGAGATAAAACGAGGCCGACGGGACTCGAACCCGTCGGTTTAATTTATTAAATCTTATGATATCAATAACTTATGATTTTTGAAACCTCAAAAATACCGTCACCAATGTGTCACCAAAATGAAATTTTGCCGTTGGTTCTTTATCAGGGTTAAAGGCTTTTTATAGTCAAACGATATCGACTTCTTGCTATTAAAGTTATTAATACTTTTTTAAAATAGCCTTCCAATAAAATTGACAGTTCTGTTAGCACTGGCAGTTTCTCTTACCTTTATCGTCTCTTTTGATTTTGGATTGTATTCCCGCGTCTTTTTTTGTTATATTCTTCATTTGAAAAGTGCATCTTCGAATTTGTTTGTTTGACTTTTAAGTCATTTGGAAATTCCATACTTTTTGCACTTGCAATTCATTCAGGTAACACCTGATTGCAGGAATTTAAGTTTTACGAAAAATTTCATGTCATAACGATAAAAAGCCCAATAGGAGGTGAATAATAAATGAAGCGAACCTTGTCAAAGGTCAAAAATTTAGAGAAATTTATCGAAAAGCATGGAGAAGACCCGTTTATATCACAAAGTATATCAAAAATGCTGGATTATAAAATAAAACCTAAATCCTGCAAACAAGGCGAAGCCTTGTTGCAGGATTAGGTCAGAAATGGTAGAATCTCCAAGGGATTTGACGGTATTTTGAGAATAAAAACAACTTTGGTTGAGTTCTCCTGTTATACATTTCATGCTCTCTCCTGATGTTCGTCTTGTCTTGTGGCGGATAGTCTCTTTGAACTTATTCATACTCTTTTTGCGTGGCCATCTCATCCCCCGCTCAAAGTGGTACCCCAGAAAGTCAAATCCTCCCTCCTGGGTTGCATCTACTATTTTGGTCTTCTCTGGGTGCAGTGTCAGTCCTCTTGCTGCGAGCATTCCCTTCATTTCTTCCAATGCCCTCTTTGCTTCTTCTTCATTTCTGCATAGGATAACGCTATCATCCGCATACCTGACCATCTCATGCCCCAGCCTTGCCATTTCGTGGTCTATCTTACTCAGATATATGTTCGCTAATAATGGACTTATTACTGCCCCCTGTGGTGTCCCCTTCTCTGCTTCCCATTCTTTGAGTCCGTCCATTATCCCCTGCTTCAGATATCCCTCTATCGTCTCCAGTATCCTTCCGTCTGCTATCTGTTCCTCCACCTCTTTCATCAGCTTGTCGTGGGGGATGCTGTCAAAGTAGCTCTTGATGTCTGCATCTACTACCCATGGGTGTCCATTCTTCAAGAGTTCTTCCACTCGCCTCAGCGCGTCTTTACATCCTCGTCCTGGCCGAAAGCCGTAACTCTGTTCCGCAAATGTCTTCTCAAATATCGGCTCCATTACATTCCTCATCGCCGTTTGCACGATTCGGTCGGTGACCACGGGTACTCCTAATGGCCTCTTTTCTTTGCTTCCTATCTTCGGTATCCACACCCTCTTGACGGGTTTTGCCCTGTAGCTTCCCCCTCTGAGTATCTTCTCTAATTCCACAAGATTCTTCTCCGCTTCCTTCTCATACGCCTCGATGCTCTGTCGGTCTACTCCCGCTGCCCCTCCATTACTCCTCACCTTCTCCCATGACGCTCTCAGGTTCTCGCTTGAGTACACCTTATCCACCAGACTAAACCATTTGCCTCCTTTCACTCCTTTCTCCAAAGCCGTCAACATCCGTTCCGTCCATACTGAAGGTTCTGTCCATCTCCACCTTTCCCGGATTTGGACTTCTCCATCTTGCTTAGGGGTTTCTCCCACTTCCGATGGTCTTTCTTCCTTCTCTATAGTCTTCACTCATCCACCTTCCTGCCTCCCTTTGCTCCACATCCGTTACGATTTGTGAGATACTTCATCTTATCTTTTTTTCGTATTCTCAGGAGGTTCTTTTTGGATTAATTGTTTTTGCCTTTTAGATTCAATCAGCTTGGAAAAGTACTCCATTTTTTCCTGGTCCGTGTGTGACATATAATCCACAAAGTGTACCATTGCAGATTTGAGAGAAAACCCGGAAATTCCATCTACGACTTTTTTTGATACAATTTCATAAAACCGCTCTTTATCATAGATAGGATTATAAAGATAAGCCTTTCCCATCTTTCGTTTCTTAAGAAGTCCTTTCTTGGTCATCCGATTGGTAACGGTAATGACAGCCGAATATGAAATGTCCTTATCGGCAGGGAATGCATCCAAAATATCCTTTACGGATGACTCTCCCTGTTTCCACAATACCTCCATAATATCCGTTTCCAATGTTCCCAAGACATGATTGAGTCCTTCTTTGAATGGATTGAAATTGAACTTTAATTCTTTACTCATAGATGCTCTTTTTGTCGAAAAATGTGTAATCTTTTCCCTTAATCCTTTTGCTAAAGGAATTCTATTACATACCGCATTGTGCTTCAAAACGGAATTAGGATTTCGCTGTGATTTATTATATTCTACATAGTGTAGAATATGCAAGGGTAATTTATACATATTGATTAATTGAATATTTATGTTACAATAATTAAGATTTTTTGGTTTATTGTATTTCAATTTTCTTTGATTCTCTACATGTTTGAATTAGACCTTCGGCGACTTTATATCTGTAAAGCGACGAGGCTCGTCGCTCAACAACCACAGCTTTGAAATTCCTTGACATTGAATTAGTCTGCTTTTGGCAGCGACCTTTGGATGCATGGCAATGTCAGCAAAAAACACAACCCCCTTGCCCCTTTATTAAGGGGGATTATCAGTTTGGCCTTTATTAATGGGGATTTCCTCAAGTCCTCCTTAGGAAAAGGGGACTTGAGGGGGGTTGTTTGGTTGCTAAAATACAAACTTCGAAATTCTTATACATTGAATGAATAACTCTGATACTGTCATTGTTACAGGAGGCGCCGGTTACATCGGTTCCCACACCATCATTGAACTTCTTGAACAAACGGATTACCGGGTAATTTCCCTGGATAATTATTCCAACTCCACCGAAGACACCTACAGAAGAATACGTGAGATAACAGGCAAGGGAAACCGTCTGGCGTGGTTCAAAGTCAACCTCTGTAACAAAGAGGAATTGACTCAAACCCTCAAACATACAAATTCAATAAAGGGCATTATTCACTTTGCTGCATGTAAATCTGTACCGGAAAGCGTGGCTGATCCATTGTTGTACTACCATAATAACATGGAGAGTCTTGTAAACATCCTTTATCTGTGCAACGAAAAAAATATCAGGGATTTCATCTTTTCTTCCTCCTGTTCTGTGTACGGCAATATTAAAACCCTGCCGGTTACAGAAAAAGCTGGACTGCATGAGGCGGAATCACCTTACGCCCATACCAAACAGATGGGAGAAGAAGTGGTGAAATCGTTTACGAAATATACTCCGGAATTTAAATCTGTTTTGCTCCGCTATTTTAATCCTGCCGGCGCCCATCCGAGTGCAGAAATCGGTGAACTGCCTTTAGGGCCACCTACAAGCCTGGTGCCTGTAATTACCCGAACCGCTGCAGGACTTATCCCGAAAATGTATGTTCACGGCGATGATTATGAAACCAGGGACGGCTCCTGCATCAGGGATTACATCCACGTCAGCGATATTGCAGATGCACATATTAAAGCGCTTGATTTTGTGACAAAGGGTAAAAACCGTGAGGCCTGCAGCTTATTCAACCTTGGTACCGGCAACGGCATTACGGTCTTTGAGGCAATCAAATCCTTTGAGAAAGTATCGGGAAAAAAGCTGAATTACGAGGTTGGACCAAGAAGGGGCGGGGATGTTGTGGCAATCTATGCCAATAACAATCTTGCGAGGAGGGAACTCGGCTGGCAACCGAAGTTCGCGTTAGACGACATGATGCTTTCAGCCTGGAAATGGCAGCAGCATATTTCAACAATTACTCCAAAATAATTTTTGCTTCTTTCGTGTTTTTTGCTTGAGATAGGCTACAATGCATGTTATAAAAAACGTAAGGTTTAAAAGAATGGTATTTTACAGGTAGTGTTGTAATAGCAAAAACATTACGATAAAGGCAAACCTTGAATAACCAGGGGACGCAAAGGAAAGGATCTTGCGAGCCGATTAAACAGTTTAAACCGCTTAAACCGTTCAAACGGCTTATAAAAAGACAGCCTTACTGCCGAAGATGTTTTCCAGAATATCTTTGCAGTAAGGCTTTTTTGTTTTCAACTCATTACTTCTTTGGCAAGGAATGAGAGGTGTTTTATGACAGACCCCTTCTGCTTTACTCCGCAAAAAGTGTATGGAAAGTTGAAATCAGGTGCAACACTCCTCGTCTGCGCACATGGCAACAATACAACAATCAGATAAATGAAACAGCAAGGAGCAATTTCACTGCAAGAATTTAAATCAGAGTCACCGTCGTTATCAAAAGATCGGGAGAGTGTCTTCTCCCGTTGACTCAAAGAGGTTAGCATTGCCGGTCTGGCAACGGAATTCATAAAGAAGGGTGCAAACATGCAATGACCCTTAGTGGTGATGTTCCCGCATGGGAAAAGGCGGGCTATCCTATTGAACCTTAACTTTACTAAGAGGAGGCATATGTATGAAAAATTTAATTACATGGGAAGAGAAGATGGACATGGCATTGTCAAGGGCACAATCTGAGAAGAAACCCGTGTTACTTGATTTCTTTAACCCGGGCTGAATCGGATGCCAACAGATGGATACAGTTTCGTATCCCGACAAAACAGTTATCGAATTTATCAATAATTCTCTCATTCCATTGCGTGCACGCTCTGATGCGCAGCCCCTGGCAACTGATTTTAATCTGAAGTGGACTCCAACCCTGATAATACTTGATACAGAAGGAAAAGAACACCATAGGACTGTTGGTTTTCTTTCCCCGGAAGAATTAATCCCTTCATTATTGCTTGGTATTGCAAAGGTTCATTTTGATCTGAATGCATTCAAAGAGGCGCTCACAAGGTTAGAAAAAATTTTGTCTGATTTTCCTAAAAGTAGTTCGGCGCCGGAGGCAACTTACCTGAAAGGGGTATGTTTATACAAGGATACGAAAAATCCAAAGGGGCTTAAAGAAGCCTATGAACAACTCCAGGCCAGGTATCCTGAGAACGAATGGACAAAGCGGGCATATCCCTACCGGCTTTTATAGTTGTGAACTCTGGGATTGTGAGTTAGGCCACTTCGCGCAGTTCTGAAGAAATTAAAGGTTTCGAATCTGTCTTAACAATGGTAGGGGGCACAGTTGTGCACGGAAAGGATGAGTTTAAACATCTTGATTCGCCGTCATTACCAGTAAGTCCTGATTGGTCACCGGTTAACGTATATGATGGATGCCACCATTCCCACGCTCAGACTTCTATGCCTCGCAAGGCAGGCACTGATTCTCATTTTAATTATCCGCATGCTCACAAATGGGTGTATGGTATGTCGTGATTTTGGAGACTTGGTTGTGATTGTTTCGCTTTCTGACGGTGCAACAGGCACTACAGGAAATCAGAATGGTACTGTAGTTAAAAGTAGGGGCGACAAACACTACCATTATTTGAATTTTTCAAAAAACTAAGTTGTTATAAGAAATCAAATCTATAGGAGGAAAAAAATCAATGACTGAAACAAGAAAGATCCACAAGGTCCTGAAAAGTAAACCCACGATTGAAGGAGCCGGTGTTCATCTCAAACGTGCATTGGGATATAACCACGTTCCTATGTTTGATCCTTTTTTGCTCCTGGATGATTTCCGCTCAAACAACCCCGATCATTATGTTAAAGGTTTCCCATGGCACCCGCATCGTGGAATCGAAACAATCACCTATGTTCTTCAGGGTGATGTTGAACATAGTGACAGCATGGGAAACAAAGGGGTTATATCTACCGGCGATATACAATGGATGACCGCAGGAAGTGGAATCATACACCAGGAAATGCCCAAAGGCGACCCAAAGGGTGTGATGTATGGATTTCAACTTTGGGCCAATCTCCCCAAATCCCACAAAATGATGGATCCTCGTTATCAGGATATAAAAAGCGGACAGCTCCCGGAGGTAATGCTGGCAAACGGCGCAAAAGTGAGGGTTATATGCGGTAAAGCCGGTGGCAGGCAGGGACCTGTTCGTGACATCGTCACTGACCCTGAATACCTCGATGTAACAGTTCCAGCCCGGTCAGAATTTATTCATTCGACAAAGCGCGGACATACCGTTTTTGCATACGTCATCGAAGGGAAGGGATACTTTTGCAAGGAAAAACAACCGCTTTCTTACGAAGCCGAAGGAGTCAACTATTTCGATATTCAAAGAGATCCCTTTGTAAGTAACGAGACTCTCGTCCTATTTGATGATGGCGATCAGATGATGGTCTCAACGGAAGACGACTCAGTCAGGTTCCTGCTTATATCGGGCAAGCCCATTGGTGAACCGGTTGCCTGGCGCGGCCCTATTGTGATGAATACAGAAGATGAACTACGTGTCGCTTTCGAAGAGTACCATAATGGCACGTTTATTAAGCACAAGAGAGACTAACCCTCAAAAGAAAAGCAAGAGGAAAAGCAAAGGGGGGCAAATATTTACAGGCTGTCCGAGAATTCTCTTTTTCGTGAATTCTCAAGCCATAAGTCCTTGTAAATCTATGTCAGAATTTTTGTGATTTTACATTCTCGGATAACCTGTTTACCATTGACAAACCGGCTTCAACTTTATCAATAATTTGAGAAAGACGCTTGTCGCCTTTCAGTTTTTCCCATAATCGTTTTCTCCCCAAGCCCACAGAACTATAGTCTATCCCACATCATCTCACCCATCTCAGTTCTGGTTGGTCCATCAACCTGGTATAACAAATCCATGTCTATTTGTCTTAAACAAATTAGCACTATTCCTATTTAAACACCATGGTGGTTAGGACAGTAGTCCTATGCATACATTAAACGGCCCTTAGGCACTGGTATTTGAATACCGTCTTCTTTACCGTTTTTAACCAAAACTCTACTGCCTTTTCTGCATCTTCAAGCGCCTCTTTTTTTAACTTACCATGCGCCAGGCACCCTGGTAGTTCCGGTACTTCTACAACATAAATATTGTCTGTTTTATCCCTATAAATAATCATTTCATGTCGTGATTCAATCATCGCTTTTTCCTATATTAAATTTATGCGTTGTTAATATTTTCCTCATTTGCCCTGATAAAATTCGTCTTAATAATTTTTCCCTTGAACCCATTAATTAATACCAGTGTATCCCATAGTTAACCAAATAAAATACCTTATTAGACAAACCTATCTCTGCTAATTCTTTGATGATTGTAGGTTATTATAGTAGAATAATTTTGCATAATCAACGTGAAAAGATGGGTATACTAAAGGGAAAAAGGGTAATCCAATGAATGACAAAGAAAGGCGCAATACCTTAATATCAGCCATTTTCCATGGAGAATCTCGCCTTCCTGAGCTTGACAAAGAACGGCAGAAGATATTAGCCGAATTAAAGTCCCTCAAGGCCGAACTTTTAAAACTTGCAAACCATCCCCCTGACATCACAAGCAACGCAAACAATTCTCCACACAAAAATATCTCGAAAATATCAAGTCATGAGGAAAAGATTGCCTTATTTAGAAGCCTCTTTCGAGGTCGTGTTGACGTCTATCCCCGTTTGTGGATAAGCAAAAAGACCAGTATAAATGGTTTTAGCCCGGTCTGTGACAACGAGTGAGTTGATGGGGTATGCGAAAAACATTATTGTCCTGAAGGGTAGCATGCGGATTAAGAAACGTAATATATTTATGGAAAATCTTGCTTCAATCCCTGCTGGAGAAACGCGTCTTCTCCTTGCCACTGCCAGATATGCAGGCCGCATTCACCGCTTCCGTGATGAAAAGAAGGAAGCGAGAATTTACGACTACGTAGACAATAATGTGCCTATGTTATTGAATATGTTCAAGAAAAGGCTCGAAGGTTACCTGGCTTTAGGCTATGAAATGAATGATGAAAATACAAGAAGGTGTTGGTATTCCTGACGATGTGTAACTCCATATAAAAACCGTCTGGTAATAAATATTTCTCATGGTTAACCTTTTTTTCTGATTATATCTGCGAAATGAACCATTGTAATAACAAGAAACAACAAGACCTGATCCCGCAGAAACTCCCGTTTTCTGGTTCAAAACAAAAGGTAGGATAAGCGTCCCAGCCTGGCGTTATAATCCATGTGATGACGCCAGACCTACTTTTTTTCCCCATGCTTATCAGACCCGATGTGTATGTCAAGATGTTTATGACAGGCAACGCAGGTTTGTCGTAATTTTCCTATTTCCCAAAGCATCTCTTCCAGCGAGTTAGCCCTGCTTGCATCTTTTAATATAGCATCTGTATTTTCTGACGCCTTCAACATCGCCTGGTTAAATTCCTGATATTTATTGTCATCCGGTCGCTCAAATTTAGTCGTTGCGGTCTTAGAGAGCAATACGAGGTTCGCGCATGCATCCTCGTAGATTTTTCGATCTTTCTCCACTTCATCAAAGGAGAAGTAGGTCGCAAGCCGGTCCAATGTCTTAGAGTACACATCTATCTTGCACATAAGCTCCGCTAATTCACCCTTCTCCTTTTCATCGCCTTTAACCAGCCCCAGCCCTGCAAAAACCATAAAAACTGTACAAAACAGCAGCGCCACGCTATCGGTAAAAAATGCCTTCCTCAACACCATTACCCCCTTCGTTAAATATCTAAAACACAATTCAGAATTACGCAGGTCTCCCTCACTAAAAACCGTCTTTGCGTTGTTACGCGAAAATAGATTTTTGTAAAATATCCGGTAACGGTGTTCTGGAAATTGAGTAGCTACCAAGTATCTTACAACGATTTATACTCCTTCAGCAATGTTCTGAATTTGTTAGCCGTCACCTCATACGCACCTTTCCCGGTGAGATCGACCCCGGCATCCTTCAGGATTGCAAGCGGTTCTTTGTGCGATCCTGCCCCCAGAAATGTCAGATAATCCTCAACAGCGCCTTTTTCCCCGGAAATTACCCGCTCAGATAAGGCCAGTGCAGCAGACAGACTGGTGGCATATTTGTAGACATAAAAGGCATTGTAAAAATGAGGGACACGCGTCCACTCGTAGCTTAACTGCTCATCAATAACCATCCCCTTACCCAGGAAAGTTTCAAGGTTCCTCAGGTAAATTTCGGTTATGCTTTTTGCGATCAGCACCTTGCCGGATTCTGCCATTTCATGAACCTCCTTTTCAAAATTTGCGAACATCGTCTGCCGGTAGAAGGTTGCCTCGATCCGTTTCATGGAGTGATAGAGAAAGAACTTCTTTTCCTCAATGGATTCGGCAATCTTTGACATGTGATCAGAAAGTAAGACTTCATTGAACGTCGAGGCTATCTCTGCCAGAAAGATGGGATTTTGATAATAGATAAAGGGCTGCTTTTCAATGGAGTAGTCCCGGTGCAGGCAATGGCCAAATTCGTGAGCATATGTTGAGACGTCTGAAAACTTTTCCGTGTAATTCAAGAAAATTAATCCCCGGCTCGCATAACTCCCCCACGAGAACGCCCCCGCTCTTTTGCCATGAGATTCAAACACGTCAATTACCCGAGCACGAATAGTAGCATCATACTTCCTGAGATATCCAGCGCCAAGGGGTTCAAGCGCCGCACACACCAGATCAATTGCCTCTTCATAGGAATATTTCTTATCAACCTCTTGAACGAGGGGAACATAATTATCGTAGAAGTGTAATTCTTCTATTCCAAGCTCTTCCCGTTTCAGGGCATTGAACTCGCTGATTACATCAATATTCTCCTTTGCTACTTCTACGAGGTTGCTGAAAACCGCGGTCGGCAGGTAATCGGGAAACAAGGCCATTTCCAGCATGGACGGATAGTTGCGTACCTTTGCCAGCATAATGTTTGCAAGCACGTTTGCGGCATAGGTATTTGCCAGGACGTCAATGTGTTGACGGTAAGGCTGATAATAGTGCTCAAACGCCTTTTGCCGGAGTGCCCGGTCATGAGACTCAAGCAGTTGAGCGTATTTTGCATGCGTGAGGCGGATTGTTTCTCCCTTGTGTTCAAACTCAGCGAATGAAATATTGGTGTTATGAAAGGCGGAAAAAATATCATCGGGTTTTTTTAAGGCAATTTCCAGTTCCGCTAAAACCGTTTCCGTTTCTTCAGAAAGGATATGAGGCTTGTATCGGGCATAGCTTTCCAGAAAGAAGCGGTACCCTCCCAGAAAAGGATTTTCATGAAGCATGACATTGATATCATTTCGGGATAAGGATGACAATTCTTTTTTGATAAAAACGGTCTCAGCAGAAATCTTTGAAACAAGCAGTTCGATACGACCTTTCATCTCTTCGTACACGGCATTCCGGGTATCTTCAAAAAATCGCACATGCGCATATACGTATAAATTTTCTTTGGTTACTGAATAGGCAAGATAAACCTGCATGAACTGCTCAAGTTTGCGGGCATCACCAAGAGAGCCTTTAAACTCCTGGATCTGTGAGAGTCCCTTTTCCACCTTCCGGTAGTCTTCTTCCCACGAGTCGTTCGATGCATACATACCAGACAAAACCCACTTGTATTTTTCATCTATCTGATCCCTGGTTTTATTCGTATTCATAATATTTGTTTCCGTGTTTAAAATGCACAAAGAGCCTTCCAAAATTATCGCTGTCTTTCTCGATGCGGTGGTAAAGCCTTTTTATGTCTGGACGGTTCAGAAAGCGCAGGACGGCTTTCTTTAATTGACCACTCCCTTTACCGGGAATAATTTCAACGAGAGCAATTCTCTTCTCCATAGCCTCACTGATAATCCGATTAAGCTCCTTCTCAATTAATTGTCCTTTTTTACAGATGTCGTGGAGGTCGAGTTTTAGTTTTGCCATAAGATATTACTATGCCTTAGATTAATAAAGTGCAATTATCTTTCACAAAGGGAACGAAACCTGCAACCGAATATGAATGAAAAGAACTGCCGTTATCCTTAACACCACCAATGTCAGGGATTCTGCGGTATTTTGGCTCAATCTCCGTATCAATAAAAGCAATGGAAGACATTTTTCAGCTCGATATTCTCTTTATAATTCTTTTATTTTAATCTTACCCTCTACGAACATCTCTTTTTTGATTTTTGGTAGTTTTTTTACTTTTGCTTCTGTCTTTAACGCCAGGCTTTTACTTCCGATCTTCTTTTTCACAACCAACGTCAGAGGGGCCTTCCCCCGTAAACATTTTGCCCCTTTTTTGCCATTACTCGTATGTTCCGTAAATCTCCTTTTCACATCGGTGGTAATGCCTGTGTATAACCTCCCCTGTTTGCATCGTATTACATACAAAAACCAATCTTTCATTTTTGGTAACAATTTAGTTTTTTGAAAAATTTCAATAATGACAACGGTATGCCGTCGTTATGTAGGGGCAGGTTTGAAACCT
>JAJTXE010000002.1:1127340-1143542 GCA_021463795.1 Candidatus Brocadia sp.
TTCTCCTGACCATGGTTGGAAGCGTCTATTCATCGTGGAGGGCATCGACGGTGTTGCCGGTGGTGTCGCTGCAATCATGATACGGACAGAGCATCTTTGCAAATCCTATTGCCATCATTCGCATTATGAAGTACGCGCTATCTATGATATCACTATAAACATTTCTCAAGGGAGTTTTGTGGTATTTAACGGTCCTTCTGGCTCAGGAAAAACTACCCTGCTGAACATCATGGGTACTCTGGACAGACCCACTGCCGGCAAGGTATTCATGTATGGCGAAGAGATTACCTCATTTTCTGATATTGCCCTTGCCCGGCTGCGGCGCAAGAAGATCGGCTTTATCTTCCAAAATTTTCATCTCATTCCAAAACTTACCAGCTGGGAGAATGTCTCATATCCCTTAATTCCTCTAGGGATCAGTCTTAAAGAACGTCTTGAAAGGGCAAAAATATTTTTAGAAAAGATGGGGATTGGCGACCGATTAAACCACACACCAGAGGAGCTCAGCGGCGGGCAACAGCAGCGCGTGGCTATTGCCCGGGCGTTAATAAATAATCCCGAAATTATTATTGCTGACGAACCGACATCAAATATTGATGATGAAACCAGCGTTCAGATACGAGAGCTCTTGAATGAACTAAAGGCACGTGGTGTAACCATTCTCGTTGCCACCCACGATGCGATGTTTGAAAAGGTTGCCGATGTGGTATTTAAAATAAAAAACGGCAGGATAATTTGACATGTAGTATAGAGGGACTACTATTCACTCAACGAACAAAATATAAAAAAGGGACCCATTTTTTACAAGAAATTGTCAGGAAAAGAATTGAAGTAGTAAAACCTGAATACGAGAGATAGGTGAAAGAAATTCCCGAAAAAAAGTTAGCCGTTTTTGAAAAATTCTTAACGTTCTGGGTTTTGCTCTGTATCGGAGCAGGCATTGTTCTGGGAAAGGCAGCGCCCGACGTTGCAGTCAAGCTGGATTCCCTTGCAGTGTATGAAGTTTCTATTCCCATTGCAGTCTGTCTTTTTTTTATGATGTACCCAATCATGGTGAAGATAGACTTTGCAGAGGTTATCAAAGCGGGAAAGACTCCTAAACCAGTTTTTCTGACGTTATTTATCAATTGGTGCATTAAACCGTTTACGATGTATGCGATCGCGACATTTTTTTTGGGATACCTGTTTAAAGATTATTTACCTGGCACAGAAATTATTAAAGACGGAAGTACTGTGGAGTTTTATCGTTCATATATATCAGGCACTATCCTCTTAGGAATCGCACCCTGTACGGCGATGGTTTTGATGTGGGGTTATTTAGCCAGAGGTAACGAAGGGCTAACCTTGGTGATGGTAGCTATAAACTCTTTGACCATGCTGGTCTTGTACGCCCCGTTGGGTGGCTTCTTATTAAAAGTGAACAAGATGCCCATTCCCTGGCAGACAATAGCGCTCTCTGTTTTAATTTATGTTGCCCTTCCTCTGATAGCGGGAGATTTTTCCAGGAGATGGATTATCAAAACCAAGGGATTGGTGTGGTTCCAGGAAAAATTCCTGCACTTCTTAACGCCGGTATCCATAACAGCGCTTCTGGCTACCCTGGTTCTTTTGTTTTCATTCAAGGGCGATGTGATTATTACTCAAAAACAGGCGATTCTGTGTATAGCAATTCCCCTTTTTCTTCAGACCTGTCTGATCTTTGCCATAGGGTATGCGCTGGCAAGATGTCTCAGGTTAGGTTACCGGGATGCGGCGCCTGCTGCGATGATCGGTGCAAGCAATCATTTTGAAGTAGCCATAGCTACTTCAACGATGCTTTTTGGCCTGTCATCAGGGGCATCCCTGGCTACTGTGGTGGGGGTATTGATTGAAGTTCCTGTGATGCTCATGCTGGTTAAGATATGTCTCAAAACACAAAATTGGTTTCGGTAAAGGATGGGAAAAGTACCCTTGCCATCACTTACCGTAAATGTGTTTGTATTAATCGTTAATGACTGCATCGGCTCGCTGAATGTAGCAATGATGACGCTGTTTGTGGTTACACCGGCAGTGCCATTCGGAGGACTCGTTGAACCGACTTCCGGTGGGCCTGAATCCCCGGTCGTCATAAAGCTCCAGGTGTAGTCATTATCCAGCGTTGTTCCTGCATAATTTGATGCTTGAGCTCCTGTTGTGACTTTTGCCGTATAGATAGTGTTATGCTTAAGATTTGCTAATGGAGTAAAAGTGGCGGTTTCTGCATGGGTAGTTACTGCACCAGATACTTTCTCTTCTCCTTCGATTAACTGAAACGTATCCGTGGTAAGAGTAGAACCATTCATGAACAGTGAAAAGACTGCCGATACGGTTGTATTAACTGCCACGCCTGCTGCTCCATTGGTTGGGATTATAGAATCTACGGTAAGAATAACCCTTGGTGGGGGTGTAGGCGGCAAAGGTGGTATCAAATCTGCAATTGTATCACCAAAAAGAGCATCAGGAGTAGCGCTATACCACGTCACGTAGAGGCGCTCATTTGACATACTATTAATTCTGGCACCGTAAATATCATCAGCAGTGGCATTGACTGGCCCCTGTTCTGCATTCCACGTTGTCATTTTGTCTGTCGATTTTGCCCAGTAGATATTTCCCGTGTTAGCGGTACCCGCTGTAGTTTGTGCGCTGTATACGACATATACATCACCGGTATTTTCATCAAAAGAGATTTTCGCACCGGTAATACCTTTTGTATCGTTGGTTAACACATTTGATTTGGATGTCCACGTCCCGTTAGCATAGAGAGCTGTCCGAATATCATCATTTGTGCCAAGGGTGACAATGTCTGCGGCATAGACAAGATAAATGCTACCGGTAGCCTTGTCAACGGTTGCCCCAAATGCTCCATCATAGGTGGTATTATCAGCTGCGCTGGTATCAATGTTTTTCCAGCCAGCATCCCAGGTACTGCCGTTAAACACCTTTGACTGGATATCATCGGCCGTAATATTCCATCGTATCGCCATAATATTCCCACCGGATAGTGGTATCAGGATGAGGAAATCATTGGCTAGATCAAAAGGATTCGTGCCTGCCTCCGTCCACACTGATCCGTCAGCGCTTTTCATAACAAAGGAGTCTGACCCGTCTTGGATTCCAATATAAAGAATACCGTCGGTACTTTTTGTAATAGAAGGAAGGTTGGCCCCTGCAGTATAAGACCCAGACTGGCTGGCTCCCGTTGCATTAACCGTACTCACTAACGCATCGTTGCTGGAATCAAGTCTTGTGTACCAAAGGTCATCACTGCCTGAGTCAAAGGTTACGATGTGAACAAATGTACCCGCCGAATCACCCGGAGTCCATTGGTCATACCAAATACCAACACCCAGACAGTCTGTTTGACTATCAACCGTTACCGGCGACCCCCACACAACACCACCATCGGTGGTCTTACGATAAACACAAGAACCGTTAAAGTCCAGGTAAAACGTATAGCCAGTTTGATCAGAAATAAAAACTGTTGTGGGGGAAACACCGTTGTGATAGGTAGTGGTTGTTTTTACGGTACTGTCAATGGTTACTTCCGTTGCCAATACCATTCGGCTCAAAATAAGCATGAAACAAAGAATGATAAAACTCAAGAAGACACACTGCCATTGGTGCTTCTTGATAATTTCTGTCATCTGCTTAAAGCTCCTTTCAAAAAAAGACTTTTAACCCAGATGAGCGCCTAAGTGAGATTCTATAAATAGGATTAAAAAAAATTGTTTATATCAGCGAATTTTTTCATATCCCTCTTGAAGATATCATGCTCAGATTTTCCAACCGAGATAATAAAGTTTTTTATCCGGTAATACGGTCTCAAAATGAAGATTCGCACAAGATTAACCATGGCAAAATTTGCCTTAAACACGGGTGTTGTTTTGAAAAAGGTAGAGTATTTTTTTTTATATTTCCATCGTAAAAATTGCAACTCCTCCGATGAAAGGTGCTTTGTTTTAACGTTTGCCCAGAAGCCATTGTACCTACGGTAATCGGCAGCATTGGTAACAAGCCCTTCTTTGATTAAAATATCCCGCATGCCGGTTTTGGGATACGGAGTTATAATTTGTTCACCGAAAAAATCAATATTTGCCTTGTCAAAGAATTCAAAATTCTGGGCAATGTCTTCTTCTTTATCCTCTGCGTGGCCAAGAATCATACCACCTACAATAAGGATATTATTCTGGTGCAGGTATTCAATTGCCTTTTTTGTCTTTTCCAGCATGTTTCCTTTATTCATAATCTTTAAATTTTTCTCAGAAACATTTTCAATTCCCAGGAATACAATTTGTATCCCTGCATGCTTCATTTTTTGTGCTAAGGCAGGAGAAGACGCAATTCCAGAAGTACTTGCCTGCACAATATAACGAAGATCATTGTGCCCTGCTTCTACAATGGCGTCACATAAGGATTCAAACCTCTTTACATTTAAGGTGATATTGTCGTCTGAAAAAGTTATATATTTTGCTCCATATTTTTTGGCGTTAGCAAGGTCCTGCATAATCCTCTCAAATCGGTAAGTCCTGAAAGTGCGTCCGTACATGCGGTTCATGCTGCAGAAATTGCATGTCATCGTACACCCACGGGACGTTTCAACCATATCGAGTCCTTTTCCCGAAAAAAGATAACCCTTCCAAATGCGGGCATCCCTTCTTGGAAGTTTCAGGTTATCCAGATCTTGTAATGGTCTCGGAGGGTTATGCAAATATCCACCATTTTGCCGATAGGACAAACCGGGAACATCTTTCCAGCCCCGTTTTCCTTCTATTGCGTCCAATAAATCATGAAAGGTTTCTTCACCCTCTCCGCGGATGATGTAATCAAAAGGATTGCCATCTTCAGAAGATGCAATTTCTTCATACAAAAGCGTTGCATGATACCCACCAACAGCCACCTTAATCTCTTTTTGGAAACTTTTTATAAACGCCGCAATCTTTCGCGCCGTATCAAATTGAAACGTCATTGCACTCAACCCTATTATGTCCGGTTGATAATCTTCGATAGCCTTTTTCAGGGAAGACAATAAAGTTGTTCTTTTCAGCACCAGATCAGCAAGTGCCACTTCATGATGCGGCTGAATATTTCCTGCAAGTGAAGAGATAGCAAGATTTGGCGCCCTCCATGTCTTTGCAGAAAACTGAGGAACTGTATCAGGCATAGAACACAATAAAACCTTCATTCTTTTAATGAAACCTCGTTATGCAAAAATATTATTAAATCAAACGTATTCAAAAACAATTTATCGGTATCCAAACGGCACAATCTGTTTATTTTGTTAAATCTGTTCTAAGAACATTTTACTTTGTTAGAATATATTGTCAAGCTTACAAACAAAAAGTGCCATTATGGAAAGATTCATTTAAATTTATTTAAAATCATGTCGATATATAAGTATTATTGTTTATTGACGTTATCAATAGATTAAGCATGGAACACTTGTCTTACTCATGAGTATGGGAACTATAGTAAACGTCTTAAATAAGTATATAGTTACATGTCATTTTTAGCACATTCGCTTTACTCCTTGTAAATTCCGCAAAGTAGAGTGCTCGATAGAAAGCACATGCGTTGTCTATAAAATGAATTATGAATTTATTCCCCGCAGAAAATAACTCCCCGGAGACTAGGCTGCTTGAGCGATGTTATGGGATACTTGCAGCAATGCAAGTGCTGGCTCAGTCAACCACACCGGAGGAAGCCATTGCTAAAATCCTTCAAACCATTTGTGAAAGCCTGGAGTGGACGCTTGGTGAATACTGGGTCGTTGACAACAAAAGTAACGCGCTGCGCTGTTCTGAAGTCTGGCATAAACCGTCATTCAGTATTCCGGAATACAAGAAACAGACCATGCAAATCGTCTTTTCCCCTGGTATTGGATTGCCCGGTATTGTTTGTACTAATAAAAAACCGGTCTGGATCCACGACATCGTTGATACTCCCAAACTTCGTCACACACAAATTGCCGAAAAAGCGCAGTTTCACGGGGCATTAGGTATCCCCGTTCTCCATGATAACGAACCATTAGGAGTTTTTGTATTTCTGAGCAATAAAATACAACCACACAACAAGAACATCCTCATGACATTGTCCTCTATCGGTAGTCTGACAGGACTCTTTATAAAGAGAATACAAGCGGGAAATGCATTTCGTCAGGCGTACAAAGCGTTAGAACTTAAAATCAAAAAACGAACGGCAGCACTGGTACAAGCCAACAGGAAATTACAGGTGAAGATTGCAGAGCGCAAACAGGCTGAGGATGCATTAAATGAAAGCGAGGCCAGGTACCGTGAACTCTTTGAAAATTCTCCTGTCTCTTTGTGGGAAGAAGATGCCTCTGAAGTTAAAACTTACATCGATCATTTACGGGCAACAGGAATTAATAATCTCAAGACCTATTTTGAAAATCATCCGGAAGAAATTGACAAATGTGTTGCCCTCGTTAAGATCACAGATATAAATAAGGCAACTTTGAAGATGTATGAGGCTGCCAGCAAAAAGCAGCTATTGACCGGTTTGACTCACATCTTTGACAATGAGGCATTCACTGTATACCGGCAGGCATTGATTGCCCTGGCAGAAGGTCAAACGTTATTTGAAGCTGAAGCTACCAGCCGTACATTTTGTGGCACAAAGAACTATGTGGATCTGCGATTATCAGTAGCGCCAGGACATGAAAACACGTGGGCAAAAATTTTTGTTTCCCTTAATGATATCACAGCACGCAAGAAAACCGAGGATGCGCTAAAGCGCAGAATTGACTTTGAAAAAACTGTTGCCAGCATATCTACGAAATTCCTTGTTTTTTCTAAATTTAGTAATGCTGTTTACAAATCACTGGCTGATGCAGGCCTGCTAAGTAAGGCAAGCAGGGCATATCTTTACCAGTTTCGTGATAGTGGCAGCATCATGGACAATACGCAAGAATGGTGTCATGAAGGGGTGATTCCGAAAATTCAATATCGTCAGAACCTGCCCTCTGCCATGCACCCCTGGTTAATGGAAAACTTACACGCCGGCAATATAATTCACATTTCTGATGTTTCTCGCATGCCCATTGAGGCTGCCGCTGAAAAGGAAAAATTTGAAAAGGAGGAGATCAAGGCACTCTTGATTCTGCCGGTATATGCTGAAAATGAACTGGCAGGATTCATAGGTTTTGACAATGTCGCTACGACTGGCCCATGGAATGAGGAAGACATTGCTCGGTTACGCATTATGGCTGAAATCATTGGAAATGCCATTGCACGTAAGAAATCAGAGGCGCTCATCACACACATGGCCTACCACGACCCCCTTACTAACTTACCCAATCGTAATTTATTTCAAGACCGTCTCCAGGTGGCAATAGTCCATGCAAAGCGCACGGGAATAATTATGGCAGTTATGGTCATTGATCTGGATAACTTTAAAACTATTAATGACTCTTTGGGCCATCACACAGGAGATTTGTTACTTTTGGCAGTTGCCGAGCGGCTTAGTAAATGTATACGGGAAAGCGATACGATTGCCCGTACTGGAGGCGACGAATTTATCATTGTTCTCCCCGAAATTACCTATCCGATAAATGCAGCCATTGTCGCAAATAAAATACTTGACACCTTATCAAAACCTTTTTTGCTGGAAGGCCACGAACTCTATACCACCGTCAGCATAGGCATCAGCCTGTATCCAGTTGATACCATAGACATCGATGACCTGGTCAAAAAAGCAGACATTGCTATGTATCTCTCAAAAGAACAAGGCAAAAACACCTACCGATTCTATAAGCCTGACATGAATACCCATATCTAAAGCTGCCAGGTTGAGTCCCGCACATACACTTCAGTCTTAGTCCTAATAAAAAAGCTAATAGTCGCAGCGTTTAAAGGTAATCATCATAACCAACCATGATCAAGGCACGACAATAATTAATTTGATATGCCGGAGTCGCAGATTATAATTGTATAAAAAGTTTGCCAATTCACACATAATTTATTGCGTCATTCTCAAATGCATCCGTCTCATCCCGGCATCTCACTTGTTATTCCCGTATACAATGAAATAGAAAATATTGAATTACTGGAGCGTGCTATCATTACAAATTTGGTTGGGCAAAACTATGAAGTAATTTTTGTAAATAATGGTAGTCCAGTGAGAATAAAAGAATGTTGTGCCAGACATAATAATTTTCGTGCCCTTCACTTCAAGAAACATGCTGGCCAAACTGCCGCTATGGATGCAGGTTTTAAACATGCATGCGGCAAATATATCGTTTCTATGGATGCAGATATGCAGAATGACTCTGCCGGTATCCCATAATTGCTTGCGAAGCTTCATTTGTATGATATGGCATGTGGCTGGAGGCAAAAAAGAAACGATCCTTGGATCAAACGCCTTTCTGCCATCGTTGCTAATTTTGTAAGAAATAAAGTTTCACAGGAGAACATTAAAGATACGGGTGCTCCCTTAAGGCATATCGGCGGGAATGTATTCATCGGATCAGGCTGTATAATGGCATGCATCGTTTTTTGCCGACATTGTTTACAATGGAAGGTTCTACTGTTACTGAAATCATTGTAAACCACTACCCGAGGAAATTTGGAAAATCAAAATACGGTATATATAACAGGGAATTCAGGGCTTTTGTAGATCTCCTGGCGGTATGATGGAAGAAAAAGCGTAAACTTCATTATGAGGTAGATAATGATTAATTTCATAACAGATATCAACACCTGGGTTATCCTGGGATTCATTGGACAATTTCTTTTTGGATCCAGATTTTTTGTACAATGGATTGTTTCAGAAAGGCGTGGTGAAAGTACTATTCCTGATGTATTCTGGTATCTGAGCATGACAGGCAGCGCTCTATTGCTAACATATGCAGTTTATAGGCACGACCCGGTGTTTATCATGGGTCAATGTTCAGGACTTTTTATCTATCTGCGCAACCTTATGCTGATTTACAAAAAGAAAAGACATGGATATGGCAGATGATTAGACGTAATACAAAATCAGAAATGTAGAAGTATCATGATGCATGTCGATCTTCCCAATAAAAAAACCACAGACTACAGCAAGCATCTTATGCTTGCTGTGAGTCTGTGGTTATTTATAATTAAAAAGCTTTTCAAATAACTCTATGAATAAATTTTATAACAACATACATTGCTCGTAAGACGAATCAAAAGTAAATTATCCCTTTCCCAGGGTCTTTGCACCAGGCTTCCATTCAACAGGGCAAAGCTCTCCTGTTTGTAATGCCTTTAAAACCCTGAGAATTTCTTCAACACTCCTGCCAACACCTAAATCATGGACGAGCTGATATTTTACTTTTCCCTCCGGATCTATGATAAAGGTACCACGTAAGGCAATGCCTTTGTCTTCGATAAGTACGCAATATTTTCTCGAAACCTCTTTTGTCATATCACTCAGCCATGGGAAATTTATTTTTCCAAGCTCTTTTAACCACGCCTTATGCGAAAATACACTGTCAACACTTACCCCTAATACCTGAGCATTCAATGCCTTAAACTCACTGTCCCGTTTAGAAAATTCGGTAATTTCCGTGGGGCATATAAAGGTAAAATCAAGGGGATAAAAGAAAAGGACAATCCATTTGCCTTTAAATTCATCCAGACTCACATCTTTGAATTTATCACCCACAAGCCCTTGCAAGGTAAACTCAGGTGCATTTTGTCCAACTCTTACACTCATATCATCCTCCTTTTAGTAAAATGTAATCATTGTTAAATAAATGTTATTTCGTATTATAAGATCGGGATATTATTTGTCAAGATATTTTTCTGTTACTTTTGACTCATTTTTTTATAACAAAAAAGGTTAATGCCATTACTTGGAAAACTAAGGCAAGCAACAGATACGCATGAACATCGCTATTACGATTGAGATAAGCAAAAACAAGTGAACCAAAAACGAAACTTTGGATTACAGAGGCTAGGATACTCAGCCATGAAGCAGGTGCATAGAGTAATGTCCGGTTTATGTTCTTTACTTCATGTAACAGAGACTCCATAATGAAATCTTTCTCCTCGTATCCTTTTTCCTTCCTGATTTTAACAGTAAAACACTCTCTGCAAAACAAAGTTCCGTCTTCCTGAAATACTGCACGTCCGGAGTCTACATCATTCATCGACAAGCTTCTTTTACAACTAGAACAGAGTTTAATTTCCAACATAACTATCCCGATATTTCCAATGGACATTCTCTAAAAAGATGTTTTATAAAAACAGCATGCCTTGATTGATATAAGTTCTGCACCATTATTTTAGACCGTATCTATCCAATTTCCTATAAAGGGTGCGTTCACCAATACCGAGCATCCTTGCTGCTTCCTCTCTATTACCTCCTACGGTGGTCAAGGTACTTTTAATCAGCTCTCGCTCAGCCTCTTCAACAGTCATTCCCGGTGCAAAACCAGACGAAAGTGAAGCTTCCTGGCTACGCTGGAAGATATGATCAGGGATATCGTCAACATCTAAAATATCTTTCGTACTCACAACAACCATACTCTCTATACAATTTTTTAATTCACGTATATTTCCCGGCCAGGGATATTTATATAAAATTTTTCTTGCATCGGGAGATATCTGAGAGATTTTCTTCGCATGTATCTGTGTGTACTCTCGCAGAAAGGCATCGATGAGCAAGGCTGTGTCTTCAATACGCTCCCGGAGAGGAGGCAATTTAAGAGAAACGACGTTTATCCTGAAGTACAAATCATTTCGAAATCTTCCTTCCTTGATAAGTTTTTCTAGGTCTTGATTTGTAGCGGCAATCAATCGGACGTCAACCTCTATGGGCTCATTGCTTCCGATACGGGTAATCACGCCATCTTCAATAACCCGCAAGAGTTTGACCTGCGTGGAAAGCGGCATATCACCAATTTCATCTAAAAATAAAGTACTGTGATGTGCAGACTCGAATTTTCCTTTTCTTTGATAGAGTGCTCCTGTGAAGGCTCCTTTTTCATGTCCAAAGAGTTCACTCTCGAGGAGATTTTCCGGTATTGCAGCTGAATTTAATACGACCATTGGCCTATTCTTTCTGGGACTGTTATTATGAATCGTTTTTGCAATAAGCTCTTTCCCTGTCCCACTTTCACCCGTTATCAACACCGTGGCCGTAGTGCCAGAAATTTGTTTAACAACATTCAATACCTTCTGTATTTTTGCGCTATTACCAATAATGCCTGTCAACCCGAATTTTTCATCGAGTTGTTTATGAAGTTCATTGTTATTCCTAATCAGCGATTGTTTTTCAACGAGTTTAGCTATCTCAGCACGCAGATGGTTAATATTAATAGGTTTAAGGAGATAAGTAGCGGCTCCTCTTTGCATAGCATCAACCGCAGTTTCTACGGTGCCATAACCAGTAATCAGAATAACTTCAGCATCAGGCAATCTTTCTTTTGTTGCCTTGAGTATCTGTAAACCATCAACATCATGCATAATTAAATCTGTTATTACAATATCTACCTCTCCCGCCTCTATACTTTGCAACCCTTCCTTCCCACTGGTAGCGACAAGGCACGTGTATCCAATCTTTTCAAGCGCCTCAGCAGTAGCGGTTGCATGCTCTTTTTTATCATCAATAACCAGAATAATGGTATGGTCTGTCATAGAGAGTTTAATAAATTTTTAAATCTATCGGCAACTTTATTGAAAAGTTACTCCCTTTGGCCTCTTCACTCAGGACGGAAACCGTCCCTTTGTGCTCTTCGATAATACGCTTTGCCGTTGGAAGCCCAAGGCCTGTTCCAGTCTTTTTCGTAGAATAGTATACCTGGAATATTTTTTCAAGACTATCTTTTGGAATTCCCGACCCGGTATCGGTAATATCGATTTGTATGAATTTTTTATTACAAGAGGTACGAATCATAAGCTCCCCGCCCTGTTCCATTGCCTGTTCTGCATTGATAACGATGTTCAATATCGCTTGTTTGATGAGATTGACGTCGATACGGCAGTGCGGAAGATGAAGATCGTAGCTTTTGAGTATCAGTATCTTCTTCTGTTTTATCTCCGGGGTAATAAAATCTACTACCTCGTCTACAACTTCATTTATATTGCAATTTTCTAATTCTAGTTTTTGCCCCTTTGCATATCTGAGAAAATCATTCAAGATTTCCTCTAACCGATGTACCTCTCTTTGTAAAGCCTGTATCCTTGTATACGCCTTGTTACCGTTTTCCCCTTTCCTGCTTTGCATTTCTTCCATAAGCAGTTGCAGATTGATACTGAACGTACTTAAAGGATTTTTTATTTCATGGGCAAGTCCACCGGCCAGTGTCCCAACAAAAGCCAGCCTTTCAGAATGCATTGCCCTTTTTTCAAGCTCTCTGGTCTTATCAACAGCCCTGCGAATAATGAAAAAAGCCAAGGGAATAAAAACGGTGCAGGTTACTGCCGCACCAATAAAATACTGAATCACATTCTTTAACCAAAACAAAAAAATAAGCCAGGAAGACGTTTTGACTCACTATCTCCCTGGCTCAAAGATACCGTTTATATGTAAATTAAGAATTAAGACGCATTACTTTTTGTGCTTGTAAACCTTTGGTCCCTTCAACGATGTCGAATTCAACCTTCTCACCGTCTTCCAACGTCTTAAATCCTTCACTTGAAATATTTGAATAGTGAACAAAAACATCTCCGCCGCCTTCTTGTTCAATAAAACCAAAACCTTTTTTTGCATCAAACCATTTTACTTTACCGGTTGCCATTCTCTTGCTCTCCTATTTGAATAAACACTACACAAACCAAGAAAAATATACCTCTACCTGATTTTTATCCTTTATGCCTTCTTCATCCTCCTTAAAAAGACCGAAAGATAAACGATAAAATTTCTACCATTCCTCCTTAATCAATAAATAACATGAAACTATTTTCAATATACTCACCACTTCTATTTCGATAATTCAATAAAGTGCTTTACATTACAGGGTAACGTTGGGTCATGTTTTTTCTTTCATGGCGGCTTTTCTGCTTAACTTAACCCTCTTTTGATCATCTATTCCAATCACTTTTATCATGATTTCCTGACCAACCTTTACGACGTCTTCCACTTTATCAACGTAACCGTCAGACAATTCGGAAATGTGTACCAGCCCATCATGACCCGGAATAATTTCCACAAAAGCTCCGTATTCTTTTAAAGACAAAACTTTTCCCGCATACGTTTTCCCTACTTGGACCTCTTCCGTCATGCGTTCAATCCATATTTTCGCTTTTTGTGATGCCTCGGCGAGGATAGATGAGATAATCACCGTACCATCGTCCTGGATCTCAATCTTTGCACCAGTCTCTTCTTGTATCTTCTTGATATTTTTTCCACCCGGTCCAATAACCATGCCGATTTTTTCCGGATTGATCTTGATATGCACTAGTTTCGGCGCATATACCGAAATATCTTCCCTGGGTTTATCAATAACCTTTGCCAGTTCATCAAGGATATAAAGTCTCCCTTCTTTTGCCTGTGTCAGTGCGTCCCGCATTATTTTTTCAGTAATTCCTGAAATTTTTATATCCATTTGCAGCGCAGTAACGCCTTTTAAGGTACCGGCAACTTTAAAATCCATATCGCCCAAGTGGTCTTCGGTTCCCAAAATATCTGACAAAATACATACCTGCTCTCCTTCTTTCACCAAACCCATCGCTATGCCAGCCACCTGCGTAGTGATAGGAATACCAGCATCCATCATAGAAAGCGTCCCCCCACACACGGAAGCCATTGAGGACGAGCCGTTCGATTCGGTAATATCTGAAACGATCCGTATTGTATAGGGAAAGCTTGTTGCAGGGGGAAGCACTGCCGCTAATGCTCGCTCTGCTAACGCCCCGTGACCAATTTCTCTTCTGCCTGGCCCACGTAATGGCTTTACCTCACCGACACAAAAAGGCGGAAAATTATAATCCAGCATAAATTTTTTTGTATATTCTTGATCAAGGGTGTCCACCCGCTGTTCATCCATAGTCGTTCCCAGTGTCGTAACTACAATAGCCTGTGTTTCACCCCGTGTGAACAATGCAGAGCCATGGGTTCTCGGCAGCATTCCGACTTCACAGGTAATGGGCCGGATATCTTTCAGCCCCCTGCCGTCCGGCCTTTTCTTTTCATGCAAAATTTGGTCACGGACGACCATGGTTTCAATCCTCTCAAAGATTGCCTTAATTGCTTTGTTTGTAGGCGCGCCCTCTTTATCTGTGCAATACTCCCGGATAACCCGGCTCTGGATTTCATGCAACGCACATTTTCTGGCATCCTTTCCCGGCGTTTGATTTTTTTCTAATATTTCTGCGAAATATTTCTGTTTAATATCATTCAGGAGATCCATGTCGAGTTTTAAAGGTGGAACAGATTGCTTTTTTTTCCCACATTCGGACAGTAGTTCTTTTTGGAGTTGAACGATTTCTTTTATGAATGTATGTCCAAACATAATGGCATCCACCATCTGTTCTTCAGGCACCTCCTTACCAGACGCCTCAACCATGGTTACCGCGGCTTCGGTCCCTGAAACAACAAGATCGATGCTGCTTTGGACAAGCTCAGAATGTGTGGGATTGACAACAAACTTTCCATCGATTTGTCCTACCCTGACGGAACCCGTAGGCCCGCAAAAAGGAATGCCTGACACCGATAACGCAGCTGAAGCCCCTATCATAGCAAGTATATCCGGGTCGTTTTCTTTGTCTGCCGAAAGAACCATGGACATGATCTGAACTTCACGAAGGTATGTTTCCGGGAAGAGCGGTCTTATGGGACGGTCTATTAACCGCATGGTTAATATTTCCTTTAAGGTTGGCCTTCCTTCTCTTTTGAAGAAGCCGCCTGGAAATTTTCCGGCAGCATACGTTTTTTCCCTGTAATCAACGGTGAGGGGGAAAAAATCTGCTTCTTCATTTTCGTCTGCCGATGATACCGCCGTTACTAATACCACGGTATCTCCATACCGCACTAACGCTGCACCATCAGCCTGCTTTGCAATTTTACCTGTTTCTATAACAAGCGTCTCTTTGCCGATCAATCTCTCGACCCTGCAATACCCCATTTAAATCCTCCCACCCTTTTCGTTTATATCTTGTTTTTGACCAGCATAAGATACGAATATTTTAAATTTTTTTAGCATCTTGAATACGTCTATAGGTTCCTCCTAAAAATTTAACTCTACTTTCTGATACCAAGTTTTTTAATCAACTTTTTATATCTTTCGTTGTCAGTTCTTGATAAATATTTCAATAATGCTGACCTGCGTCCAACCATCAAGAAAAGCCCCCTGCGTGACGTATGGTCTTTTTTGTGTTCTTTTAAGTGGCCATTCAAATGATTAATTCTCTCTGTTAACAATGCCACCTGAACCTCAGGTGAGCCAGTGTCACTTTCATGAACCCTAAGATCGCTGATAATTCTTGTTTTTACTTCTTTTGTCATCATCACCTTAATTCCTTACGTTAAATATGCTATAGTAAACATTTCTTAGTTATGTATCGCATAAATACCCTTAATGCATTTACATAACTGACGTTTCATGTGATAAAGTTACGGTAGTATAGCAGAGTTTGTCCATTATTTGCAACAAAAAAACCATGAATTTCTCTTTAATTTCAGAATAACTAAGGATAGGTGCCATAGATTATTTCCGATATACAACACCGTCCGCACAAGTTAGCAGAGTGGTAACAATTTAGTTTTTTGAAAAAGTAGGGGCGAAGCATTTGCCCGCTTGGGTATGGACATGTTTGTGCCAATTACAGCAAATGCTTCGCCCCTACACGGTATGGTAAACATCGCTATTATAGGGATTTTCAAAAAACTATATTGTTACGTTTTTTTAAGTTCCCGTGATAATCACTATTAAATAATTGTCTAGAAAAAAGAAGCATCGCTTCCGGCTTCATCGTCAGGGCACGGGCAATAGCTATCCGCTGCTGCTCCCCACCTCAAAGTTGTCCGGGATATTTTTGAGGATTTTCCTCTTGCTCCCTATGACACGCCAATTCATTGGTACCATAGAGTTTTTGATCATCAACAGCGATACAACCTCTCTGAAATATTTCCAATCCGTTCATACATCGTAAAATGGTGCTCTTGCCACTGCCAGAATGTCCAATTAAAGCAATAACACTTTCATTTTCCATTGCAAGATGGAGTCTTTTGAAGAGGGGTTGATGATCATATGCCTTGAA
>JAJTXE010000002.1:1143563-1154601 GCA_021463795.1 Candidatus Brocadia sp.
TTCCATTCCTTTGTAAAACAATATTATTTATTTTGTATTCTTGTGGGTATAGGCTTCTTTCTTTTCTTTTTTTGAACTTGGAAGCAGGAGTTTTGAAATAAAGGATGCTCGTCGGTTTGCAGAAATCACCCAGGAGATGATGCAAGACGGAAACTGGCTAGTACTTCATTCACACGGGAATACCTATATGAACAAACCACCCATGCTCATGTGGTTGATTGCCCTTTTTTCTTCCATTGGACATCAGGTAACTCCTCTTGCCGCCCGGTTGCCGAGTGCCATAGCAGGCCTCGCCAGTATTCTTATGACTTACTATTTTGTTCAAAAATTTTTCAACCAACGCGTGGCATTCATTGCTGCTGTTATTCTTGCTATCGCTCAAAAAATTTTTGAAAAAATAAAAGATCATGTACTTGATGATACGTTGAACACATTGGATGTTTGTACCAAAAAACGCCAGGTAACGCTTATTTTCAGAAGAAATAACCAAAAGATGCACCAACAATGATAAATCCTGACATTTCTATTGTTATTCCCTTATACAATGAGGCAGATAACATTGAACCACTTGGGCATTCTATTCTCCATGCCATGGAGGGCCAAAATTACGAAGCAATCTTCGTGAACGATGGCAGTACAGACGGCAGTGCGGAAAAACTGAATGAATGGTGCGCTAAACATGAAAACTTCCGTACCATTCATTTCAAGAGGAACGCAGGCCAAACGGCAGCCATGGATGCCGGTTTTAAATCTGCTGTGGGGAAATTTGTCGTTTCTATGGATGCTGATATGCAGAATGATCCCGCGGATATCCCAATATTACTTGAAAAACTCGACACGTACGATATGGTATGTGGATGGAGACAGAGGAGAAATGATCCGTGGATAAAGCGGATTTCTTCAACGGTGGCAAATTCTATCAGAAATAAACTCTCATGGGAAGATATCAAAGATACAGGATGCTCACTTAAAGCCTATCGGAAGGAAAGTCTGAATCAAATCAAATTGTTCAACGGCATGCATCGGTTTTTACCCACTCTGTTTAAGATGGAAGGATTTACCGTTACTGAAATCGTTGTAAACCACTATCCCAGGAAATTTGGGAAATCAAAGTATGGGATATCGAACAGGGCGTTCAGGGCATTTATAGATTTGTTGGTTGTTCGATGGATGAAAAAGAGGAAACTTAATTATGAGGTAGAAAATGGGAAATTTTATAACACATAGTAATTTCTGGGTTGTACTTGGTTTTATTGGACAATTTCTGTAAGGTTGTTCACTGAAACCTTTGTAATAAAGGATATGAATCTTGAAAAGATACGTCCTCATTCTCCTTAAATACAGGATAGTAATTCTTGTGGTTTTTCTGATTGTAACAGTATTTTTTAGTTATTACGCCAGGGAAATGAAAACTGACAATTCCGTAGAAATCTGGCTTGCTAAAAATGATAAAGATCTGGATTACTACCGGGCATTCTTGAAGAAATTTGGGGATGAGGAATTTTTGGTAGTGGCTTTCAGCGCCGCCAGCATGTTTACGAAAGATCGTATCTGTGAGATTCATACGATCGCAGAAAAGATAAAAAAGCTGGATGGAATTGTAAGTGTGACTTCGTTGGCCGACGTATTTAAGGATACGGTTACCTCGTCCGGCTTTAAGGAAAAAGTTAGGAATCAACAGGGACGCTCCCTTATGAGCGTCTTTAAGCAGCAGTTGCTTAAAGATCCAGGGTATCAAAATAATATTATTTCAACAAATGGCAGGACTACTGCCATCATAGCCACGGTCAAGAGCCTTGGACCTGAATCGCGGAAATATCTGGTATCTGAAGTCAGAAAGTTGCTTCAGGAAACGGGTGGTGGGTCGATTGATATTGAAAGGAAAAGCCGTAGGTATCATGTAGCAGGCCCCTCGGTGGTAAATGCAGAACTGGACCGCATGTCGAAGCAAGATATGGGCAGGTTTACGCCGCTTATGTTTGTTATGTCCGTCGTTGTGTTAGTGTGCCTGTTTAGAAAAATCTCCGGTGTTTTCATCCCCACGTTGACGGTTGCAGTCTGCCTCATATGGATTACAGGCTGTTTTGCGATGTTTGGTCAAGCAATGAATATGATTTCAAATATGCTGCTTCCCCTGACCTTTATCATTGCCCTTTCTACCGCGATACATCTGGTCAATCATTATTATCATGAAAGCAGTTTTTCCCTGCATAAAGAGGATGCCATTTATTACACGGTTTGTCATGTTGGCCTTCCTATCCTTATGACAACGATTACAACGGCAATCGGATTTGTATCACTTACTACCAGCACGATCCCGCCTGTTTTCATTACCGGCCTGTTTATGAGTGGCTGTGCGGCGCTTACCTTTATTATCAGCATGACATTTATACCGGTGCTGCTTTCCTTTGTTCCGTTCTATGCATCAGTCAATGTCGAACAGGCTGTTGATAAAAGGTTGCGTGGAAATGTTTCTGACCTGGGATATTCCGTTGTGAAGAAGTTGCGCGGAGCGCATGGACCCGGACTCTTTTTCTTGTCGTTAGGCCTTTTTATTGCAAAATACAAAGGTATGATTCTTATCTGTGGTTGTATGGCAGGACTATTCTTTGTCTGGGGCATCTCAAGGCTCAAAGTGGAATCCGACATCATGGCTTCCTTTCCGAACAACAGTCAGATTGCAAAGGACAATGCTTATATTGAAAGGCATCTCATGGGTTTGCTGCCGGTAGAAATTGTTGCTGAAACAACCAATAGCATGAGCATCCTTCAGCCAAACCTATTGAATAATCTGGTAAATCTCCAGAAATATCTTCGTAAAATACCCGAGGTGACGGGTTCAACTTCCATTGCAAATTATATCCAGCAAACTCATCAAATCGTAAACAATGATAACCCACGGTACTATTCTATACCGGCTACCAAAAAAGAGTCCGAGGGCTACGTAAAAATTGCTGCTCTCTATGGCGATTCCTATGTGAATAGTCTGTATACAAAAGAACACACCGATGCAAGAATATCCGTACGAATGAAGCAGGTTGGCTCGAACCGATACCAGGCCGTTATCAAATCGATAAAAGAATACATCCACCGGCATCTTGATACAACAGAGCTGTCGTGGCACATTACGGGGATAGTTCCCCTTTTAATCAATGTTCAGGACAACATCCTCCGGAGCGAGATACAGTCATTCTCCCTGGCCTTTTTGCTGACTTTTATTTCAACGGCAGTTGTTCTAAAATCGGTCAGGATTGGGCTTATCAGCGTCATACCCAACGTATTGCCTGGCACCGTCACCCTGGGTTTCATGGGATTTATGGGAATGAAGCTTGATGCGGCGACGATCATGATAGCCAGCATTGCCCTGGGAATATCTGTCGATAACACCATTCATATCTTTTACCGCTTTAAAAAAGAATTGTCCTTTGACGCGAACTATGCCGAGGCGGTTTGCCGTACCTTGCAAGGAGCCGGGAAGACAGCACTGTTTACTTCTTTATCTGCTGCCTTTGGGTTTATGGTCTTTGCCTTTTCAAGTTTTAAACCGATACAGTATTTTGGCGTACTCACGAGCATTACGATGTTAAATGCTATTGTGTCCGATTTGTTTATATCTCCGAGCTGCCTGATGCTGTTCAAACCGCGGTTTTAATTTGACGCAGGGGCAGATTTGAAACCTGCCCCTACACTAATTTATTTAAGGGGAATTTCCGATGATACAAACTGGGATAAGAACCAATACCAATGCTACCTCGATAAATTCCGATCTTCTCACAAATTATGATCACACCAGCCTGGATCAACGCGGTAACCAACCTACCCTTCAAGATGCCGAGTGGTTTGGTGTTCCGCCCGATATGTGGGTGCGGCATATCATATCAATTCACTTTAATCCTGTTCTTGGTTCCCGTTATTGGCTACAAAGGGAAAAGATGTTAGGGATCAATGCCAGAAGGGACATCTCTTCTCTGGAAGATTTATCTCTCCTGGGACCTATGGAGGAAGAAGACCTCCGGCGATACCCGCTGGAGTATTTTATCCCAAAAATTTATCTTGCGAATAAGGCGACATTCATCCTGGGTGAAACAGCTGGAACAACTGGCCTTCCAAAAACAACCGCTTACCTGAAAGAAGAGTTCTCTTTCACTTTTGTTGAGTGGTTCCGGTATATCGCAGGGTACAGGGGCTTTCCTCAGGGAGCACAGTGGCTATGGGTAGGCCCCAGCGGCCCTCATATTATTGGCAAGGCCGTTGGTCCTGTTGCGCAGAGTATGGGGAGTATGGACCCGTTTTCCATTGACATGGACCCACGATGGGTGAAAAAGCTCACACCAGATTCTCTGGGATATAAAAGGTACATCAGCCATATTCTTGAACAGGCACTGGATATATTGAAACGGCAGCACATCGAAGTAATCTATTCGACGCCACCTCTGTTGCTTAGATTGGCTGAGACGATGCCGGGTGAACAAAGAATGCAGATATGCGGAATTCATTATGGGGGAGTTGCCCTTGAACAAGAACAACTCAAAAGGTTGCGCGGCGAACTCTTTCCACATGCAGTCCATATTGCCGGTTACGGAAATACCTTGTTTGGCCTGTGCATGGAAATTGAGGAATCTGCGAATGGCAACCTTGATTATTATCCTCCCGGACCGCGCATGGCTGTTCAGGTTGTTTCTACGGAAGATGGCACTCATCCGGACAGAAATCGTCTTACCCAGATCGTTCAATACGGTGAAAAGGGGCAGGTCGTGTGCCATCGGCTTGACGCATCTTTTTTCATTCCCAATATGTTTGAAAGGGATGAGGCCGTTCGCATTGCACCTACGCAACATGCCCAGGCACTCGGTATTTATCAGGACGGCGTCAGAAATCCATTGCCGTTGAAGGGATTAGAAGCAAATGCAAAGATAGGGGTATATTGACATGAATTAGGCCTTCGGCGACTTCCCCCCCTGTTTCCCCCAGTAAACGGAGGGATTATGGTAGGGGAATTGAAATTCCTTAACATTAAATTAGATTGTTTTGTCACGTACGTTCCTTGCAATGACGTGCTGTACTGCCTGTCATTGCGAGCGAGGCGAAGCAATCTTCACCCTTGAAATTTCTTGTATAAATTCAAAACCATGAAAGGATAGTATGAAATCATCAGAAACCAAAATTGAACTTCTGGCGCCTGCAGGCCGCTGGGAGGCATTGACGGCTGTATTGGAAGCCGGCGCTGATGCGGTATATATTGGTGGCAAACGCTTCAACATGAGGCTTCACCGGTCAGACTTCAATTTCACGAATGAACAGATTGCAGAAGCCGTGCGATACGCCCATGCAAAGAAAGCAAAACTGTACGTCACGGTAAACAACCTGCTCGGCAGTGATGAACTGCATGAAATAGCGCATTTTCTTACCTTTTTACATGAAATTCAGGTGGACGCCATTATTGTCCAGGACCTGGGTATTTTACATCTGTTCAGGGAGGCAGGTATTCCGATCCCTGTCCACATCAGTACGATGATGAATATCCAAAATGTCGGATCTGCCTTAACCCTGAAGGAACTCGGAGTGAGCCGTATTGTTACCTCCAGAGATATTCCCATCGACCAGGTAAAGGAAATACACGAAAAGGCCGGCATTGAAGTCGAGTATTTCGTGCATGGAGACCTCTGTGTTTGCCAGAGCGGGCAATGCTATGCCAGTGGTGTGCTTTTTGGCAAGAGCGCTAATCGCGGCGAGTGCATGAAGCCCTGTCGCTGGCATTATACCCTTGTAGAAAGCGCTTCCGGGCAACCCATAGGAGATTTGCCATCAGGACACCTCCTTGCTATGAAGGATATGTGCCTCCTGAGACATATTCCTGACCTTATCCATGCTGGCATATGCTCGTTGAAAATAGAGGGTCGTATGAGACACGCCGATTTTCTGAAAGAAGTTGTTGGCATCTATCGTAAGGCAATAGATACCTATCTCGATAACCCTGCCGCCTATTACCTGAATTTTACAGAGTACGAACAGCTTTATAACCACAGGGTAAGAGAATTTACCACGTCCATGGCGTTCGCACCGGCGTCTGCATCCCTCGTTGATATTTCAGGCAACCGCGAACCCCTTTTCTTGAGCCGCGCAGCAAAAGAACGGTCTCTTACAAGAGAGGATATTTATCACGATCCCTTTGAATTGCAAATCACAGAAGACCCCGGAAAAGAAAATACCATGCAGTTTCAAACGACACGCGCAAAGATAGATAATCCACTATTATCGCTGAAAGTAAGCTCCATGAACGCCCTGAAGTCAGCGTTGGATGAGGGTGCAGATCGTATCTATCTGAGCGGAGAAATCTCACCCTTGAAAAAAGAATTTTGGACAAGGATATCGTACCGGGAGGCAAGCAGGCGGGTTCATGACGCTGGTAAAACCATAGGCATAGGTACACCCCGTATCACTACGTCCCGCGAGATGGCCGATATGGCATGGTTATTTGAGCAGGCTGCGGCATCGGATATCGATTATGTGCTGGTTCATAATCTGGGCGCAATACGGTTGGCAAGAGAATTTGGATTAAATATTTTGGGTGACTATTCATTAAACATCCTCAACGTAGGGTCGTTACGCCTTCTGGAAGAATTAGGAGTCTCTGGAATCACCGCCTCACTGGAATGTTCATATGACCATTTGAAACAACTATCCGGCCAGGCGCCATTACCCCTGGAGTGCGTCGTCCACGGACCTGTCCCCGGCATGATCCTTGAACACTGTATTCCGGCCATGGTGACCTCAAAATCGCACAAAAAGGAGCATTGCAGACAGGTGTGTCAATATATGGGATACAGCCTCAAAGACGAACGGGATGAAGTACGAGATATCGAAATAGATCAATATTGCCGCAACCATCTCCTGCTTGCCAGGGATATATGCCTCTTGCCTTACCTTTATTCATTTGCGCAAACAGGCGTGAAGGTGTTACGGATTGAGGCTCAATACTATGAAGATTCGCTGGTAAAAACCCTAACTAGTTTGTATAGTAAATATTTAACTCTTCTACAAGAATATCCTCATCTATCATTGCCTATACAGGAAAGTGACTGGGATAAACTTACAGAAGAAAGTCCACGGGATTTTAATCTTGGTAGTTACGCCCACGATATAACCCATTCAAAAAGTACAGCAGTGGTAATGAAGAGTATAAAATAAAATGAAACTTTAAGCCTTTTGGCTCACAATTTTAAAAGATCATGTCTGTCATGACTATTGTTGCGCCATATATTGGCCCCGAGTCGATCATTCAAAAGAAACAGGAATATCTTATTCCCTGTGTTTACCACTTTTATAAGAAACCGATGCAGATCGTCAGGGGAAAAATGCAGTACCTCTATGACCATACGGGTAAGCAGTATCTGGATTTTTACGGTGGGGTGTCTGTAATGAATGCCGGGCACTGTAACCCGGAGGTGGTGGAAAAGATCTGTGAGCAAGTAAGAACGCTTCAGCATACCACCGCCATTTATCTCACCCAGCCCATAGTAGACCTTGCTGAAAAATTGGCGCACATTACCCCAGGGTCACTCAAACGGTCTTTTTTCTGCGCCAGCGGGTCTGAGGCCAATGAAGGGGCAGCGCTCCTTGCCCAGCTGCATACCAACAAATATAAATTTGTTGCCATCCAGCAGGGGCTTCACGGACGCACGAAACTTACCATGAATCTCACGGGGCTTCCCCTGTGGAGAACCGACCCCAATCCTCTTGAAAATATTGTCCATATTCCAGGGGCATACTGCTACCGGTGCGCTTATGACCTTACCTATCCCCGCTGTGATCTCAAATGCGCAAGGTATCTTGAGGACGTTGTGAAGAGTGGCGACTATGCCGCCTTCATTGCCGAACCAATTCTGGGAAATGGGGGTATTATCACACCGACTCCCGGTTATTTCAAGCTCATCAAAGAAATCCTCGACAAATATCGTGTGCTCTTCATAGCGGATGAGGTACAGACGGGGTTCGGACGGACGGGAGAGATGTTTGCAATTGAACATTGGGATGTTGTACCCGACATCATGACCCTTGCAAAGGCCCTGGCAAATGGCGCACCCATCGGTGCCTTTATAACAAACAACCAGATTGCCTCGTCTTACACACGCCCCGGCGCTTCCACAACGGGTGGCAATCCCGTGTCCGCTACGGCAGCCCTGGCAACCATTGACGTTATTGAAAAACATCAGCTTGCGCAAAAGGCACGGGTACTCGGAGATTATTTTAAAGAAAAACTGATGGCCCTTCAGCAAAGACACAAGATTATCGGTGACGTGCGGGGAAAAGGACTCATGCTGGGCGCTGAGCTGGTTAAGGAGGACAAAATTCCTGCTGCCGAAGAAACAGACCATATCCTTGAAAGATTAAAGGATTGCGGTATTTTAGCGGGAAAGACCGGTGCATCACGAAATGTACTTACGTTTCAACCGCCACTGGTTATTACCGGTACAGACATAGATCAGGTTGTAACAATACTGGATGAGATATTGTCCGATAGGGAAAAGAAACCAGGATGACGAATGAGATTGGAAATCAGGGTATGGTAAGGGAACTCATAGAAACGAATATCACCAGGCGTTTGATTCCCAGGGGATTAAGCTGGTTTGGCTGCATGGGCGGATTGTCACTGGTAGCCTTTATGATCCAGTTGGGCACGGGGATATTTCTCATGTTCTATTTTATCCCAAGCGCAACAGAGGCAGTTGTCAGTATTCAAAAGGTAAGCCATAGCATTCCCTATGGCTGGCTCGTCCATCGCATTCATGCGGTTGGACCTCACGTCATGATTGGCATGGTGTTGAGTCATATGCTCCGTATCCTCTTTAAAGGCATTTACCGGCATCCACGGGAATTGCATTGGGTCTCCGGGGCATGCCTGCTTATCCTAACTTTTGTTATGTATTATACCGGCTATTTGTTATCTGGCGGAAGTCGCAGCAGTCATTCCGTTATGCCCGTGACTTTTATATATGCATTGCACATTGCCGGTATTCCCCTGGCGATGGGATTATTTATGGGTATGCACTTCTTTATGGTGAGAAAGACCGGGATTTACGAACCTCTGTAAGAACGGCCGGAAGGATTTGTGGATGAAAGACTATACGAAAGGGAAACGCCCGGAGATGCTCGAGCCATTTTTCCCCAATGAGCTTTTGAGACATCTCATCGTTTCGTGTTTTCTCATTATCCTCGAAATGGTAGCTATTACGGTGTTCCCCTTGCCATGGAAAATATTCAATAAACCCGATCACATCCCTTGGTTTCTGTTGCCCCTCTATCAGTTACGTACCCTTATTCAAAACGAGGTGGTATTCATCTCTGCTGTCGTTCTTTCTGCCCTGCTCTTTATCGCGTGGCCTTTTTTGGTATGTGACAGAAAATATCGCATGTCCTCTCTTCGCAATGCGGAAGACAGGAACAGCAACCATGCCCGGCATGGCAAGGGACGCCACAATTTATGGCATCAACCTGTACTGTTTACAATCGTTATTTTTACGATTATCTTCCTGATTACGCTATGTTTTATAAAAACGTAAAACTCCTGAAAATATTTATCTCTCTTTTCTTTCTAACTACATGCTTGTTGCCTGTTGGCTGTACCATCTATCCTGATTTGGTTGAAAAAGGACCTAAATCTCCTAAATCAGAGCGGTGCGGAGAGTGTCATCAGGATATCTACCGTGAGTGGGAAGACTCGCCTCACGCCAATAGTTTTATCAATGCGGCATTCAGGGAAGAGACCAATGATTACCAATTTACCTTTTGCATTGGGTGTCATGCCCCGGAAACTATTTTTACGGATGAAACGGTGAAACCACGGAATGAAAATAAATCGGAAGGAGTTAACTGCAACAGTTGTCATCTGAATGACTGCGAACTAACTGGTCCTACCCCAGCGCACGGACCACACCCCGTTGCCGGGAAAAACCCCTTTTTTCGGTCAAGCGAGTTGTGTGGAAAATGTCACGTGGGCACATATGCGGCATGGCAGGCATCAGGTACGGCAGAGGGACGGAAAACTTGTCAGGATTGCCACATGCCCGCAATAAGCCGCAAGCTTATCCAGGACGATCCTTGGCAAAAAATCTATCCGAAAAGGGAAGGAAAACAGCATCTGTTCTCATCCTTGGACTTTTTCGAGCATCATGAGAATCCGCTAAAATTGTCGTTTATACAAGTAACCCGTCCGGAAGGCCGAGTTGAAGGGCTCCTGGAACTGGAAAACACCGGCATCCTCCACACCGTACCCACCGGAGATTACGGATACCGTGAGGTCGTTGTTACGGTGGAACTCCTGGATAATGCAGGCCGGGTTGTAGCATTAAAACTGGAAAGCCTGTTTGTTGAATTAAAAACGGCCTTACCATACAAGGGAAAGAAAAATATCCCCTTTAGCTTTGCAGGGATTACGAATGTATCTGTGATCAGGGCTACGATGGTCAGAACCTCCTTTAACAATGACAAAAACACCTTGCTTGCAGAAGCGACCCAGCACCTGTAATCACTATGTTTAACGAAGTAAAAAGATTAAATACCAGACTTGCCGTCAGGCTTATAATTGCCGCTGGAGTTGCCATTGGAATGGTTATGGTGGCACTTTTCGTTACCATAACGAGACCAAATACCACTTCATTCTGTACAAAATGCCACAGCGACATTATCTTCAATAATGCCTGTAAAAAACCATCATCAAAGGATATTGCCTGTATTGAGTGCCATACCCACAACAATCGGGGTGTAGCACAGATGGCCGTTGAAATTCAGGATGAACATTGCACTGCCGAATCATGCCACCCGCTGAATGAATTAAAGGCTCAGGCCGTGCAGTATAAAAAAAGTATCACCTTTCAGCATAAGACGCATATAGTCAAGTTCTCGAACGATCTTAAACTGAAATGTACCTCGTGTCATGCCCACATCAGAAGTGAAAAACATTTTGAAATGGACGCAAGGACATGTGACACCTGCCATTTTATCAACACCACGAAACCTCTTTATACCCAAAATAAGAAAC
>JAJTXE010000002.1:1154622-1250163 GCA_021463795.1 Candidatus Brocadia sp.
GCTGTTTCATTCATAAAACGGAGTCTGAAGGGCATGATCATCAAAGTCCGCCTATGCTGCGAGCCACAAGGGGTTGGCCGTAGAGCCACAGGTTTGTGACAAACAATTGGACACAGCATGGTACCAACGATTTTCTGGGGCAGATACTTGCCAGGGGCAACGAGAGCGATCACAAAAGACGATCTCGAAACAATGCCTTGAACCGGATGGGTGACTGGTGCGGATTTCTATCATCCGTAACTAAAAAACCTGAAAATACGGGTGCGGTCAATGGGATAAATGCTTTTGGACATTATAATTTTTTTTATTTGATAAGGCAAAAAATCTGCGATTTTTTGCTCTGGAGAATTTTTTTCGCTTGACAAAAGCCTTCTAATGGGTGACACCTCACCCTCTGCCGTATATGACCGTTGCTTCCGTTAGCTCTTGTATGAGGGCGGGGGTAATTTGCTCCGGTAAGAGTCTCCATCTCCAGTTATTTTCCGAAGTCGCCGGCAAGTTCATCCTCGATTCTTCCCCCAGGCCAAGCACATCTTGCATAGGTATCACCACCATATTTGCAACAGACATCATCGCCAGCCGGATCATTTCGCGGTGAATCGTGCCTTCCGTAACTTCCTTGCCCAGGTATGTGTGAATTCTTTTTTTATCTTCTATGCTTGCCTCTCTTTTAAACCAGCCTTTCACGGTGTTGTTATCATGGGTTCCCGTATATACAATGCACTGGTGGGTGTAGTTATGAGGGATGTATGGATTATTGGGCAAATCATCTCCAAAGGCAAAGAGGAGCACTTTCATGCCCGGGATTCCATACATAGTTATAATCTCTCTTACGTCCGGGGTTATCGTCCCGAGGTCTTCGGCAATAATGGGAAGGCTTGGAAAATGCCGTTGCAGGATGTTAAAGAAATCCTTTACCGGTGCATCTATCCATTTCCCATGGATGGCCGTTTTTTCACTGGACGGAATTTCCCAGTATGAAACAAAACCTCTGAAGTGGTCGAGCCTGACAATATCGTACAGTTTCAGGTTATACTCTATACGCCTCAGCCACCACGAGTAACCCGTAGCTTTGAGGATATCCCAGTTATAAACCGGGTTGCCCCACCGTTGTCCTGTTGTGCTGAAATAATCAGGCGGAACTCCGGCGACGAACCGTGGTTTGCCGGTATCGTCCAGCTTAAAGATCTCGGGTTTCGCCCACACCTCGGCGCTATCATCTGTTACATAGATAGGGACATCACCGATGATCTGTATGTTTTTTGAGTTACCATATTTTTTCAAAGAAAACCACTGCCTGAAAAAAAGGAATTGAAAAAACTTTTCCATCAGAATCCGATCCTTCTCTTTTTTTCTCCACTCCCCCATAGCGTCTTCTTTCCTATGCCGTAAACCTTCAGGCCATTCGTGCCAGGCAGTTCCATGAAAGCTCTCCTTCAGGGTTATAAAGAGGGTATAATCCTCAAGCCAATGTGCGTTTTTGTTACAAAACTCTTCAAATTCCTGGTTTTTTTCCAGCGTAGGGCGGATGTTTTTATATGCTTTACGAAGGGCATTTTCTTTAAAGGAGGTAATGATATGATAATCGATCCTATCGTTAGGAAAGGTTGGGTGGTCTTTCATATCAGATTCTGAGAGGATACCGTCTTGTATCAGGAGATTAAGACTTATCATGTTCTGATTTCCCGCATAGGCTGAATTACTGCTATAAGGGCTATTTCCGTATACGGTAGAGGTAGGGTTTAAAGGGAGGATTTGCCACAGAGATTGCCTGGTTTCGGCAAGAAAATCCACAAACCGGTAAGCCTCTTCACCAAAATCTCCCACACCATGGGGCGATGGAAGAGAGGTGATATGAAGTAGTATGCCGCATCTTCTGTTCATTCAGGTCCTCGTGCATGAAAATGATACTCTTAAGCTTCAGGCATCACTGCTGCTATATTAAAAGACAATCTGTGTCCAATCTGTTTGAACTTTTCTGTCCAAAGGGCTGCGTCTGTATCACCAGCTTTTGCTTTGATCAGAAATTCCTTATACGTTGTTTTTGCCATATCGTAATAAACATTTTGTACATGCCAGAGATCGATCGTGAAAGGTAACGCAGGGAAGATCTGCAGCTTTCTCTCTATCTTTTGAAGCAGGGAAAAACCGGCGGGATGCTTCCGCAATTCATCCATTAACATTTCGATCCGGCGGCGTATTGCGAATTCATGATCTGTCGCATGAATGGGGATATTCCATTTTTTTATGTCAAGCAGGATGATTTGTGTCCTGCGCTGATCCTTTTCTTCTTCGCATGCCTTTTTTAAATCCTGGTTCAGGGTAAACTCCGCAGCGGTATAAAATACTCGTGGTATGGGCATGCCTGTTTCCTGTAAAAAACCCATCAAAATGCGATTATTCTCATACATACGGCGATAGGTCTCTTCAAATTCCTCGATGGTTGAGCTGATGACCTGATTGACGATCTTCCGTTGTTCGTCCTTGAAAAGATGTTTGAGTGAATAGTTGTGCATACCAAAGTGTTTATCCATCACCCTTACCAAATCAGAAAAAGCACCCTTTTCAAATAATGTCATAACCTCATTTTTCATTGATGTATACGTATCGTCTGCGAGAAAGGTATGCACTCCACCGCTAAAATCATGATTGTCGAGATGCAACACACAGAAGCATAAACGTTCGGTTTCCCTGATTATTTCAGACTTGATAGAAGCCCGTCCTACAGCGATTTTTATTTTTCCTGCATCTTCCCGGTGATAATCTTCTCTGGTAACCGTATAGCAATAAATTCTGGTGTTTTCCGGGTAATCCTCGAAGATCGAACTCACGGCATAGTGTACCCCGACCTTTTTGACGTCGATCATGGCTGTCTTAATATATTTCTCGTAAATACGTGCCCCGTCTTTCTGTTCAACGATATTACTTTTTGCCTGAGCAAGTTTGTCTAAAAAGACATTTTCAATACTGTAACCAAATACTTTTTCTGACAGTTGAATTGCCCTTCCGGCGTATTGCATGATCTGAATAGTTTCAATTCCTGAAAGCTCATCAAAAAACCAGCCGCAGCTTGTGTACATCAAGAGGGTGTTTCTTTGGATTTCGAGTAATTCAAGCACGAAGATGATTTCCTTGGCGCTGAGGGTCTTTACGGCATACCGTTCAAAAAACTTGTTTACCTGAACTTCTGAACGGTCAAGGTAAAGGGTGATATATTCGTCCCTTGCCTGCCAGGGGTCTTTCAGATATTTCTTTGCCTTTTGTTCGTATTTTATCACCATCTGGTCTCTCAGCCAGTCAAACGCATCACGGAGTGGAGTACGCCATTTCTGGTTCCATTCAGGGTGCCCACCAGAGTTACATCCGCAGTTGCCCTTCCATCGTTCTATACCATGCATACAACTCCAGGATGAATGAGGAAATATTTCCACTTCATGCATTGGTGGATGTTTCTCCAGATATTCGCCATAGTTTGTCAGTCTTGCAAGTCCCCGGGACTCTATATCATTAAGGGCAAAGGCAAGGGACATGTCTCCAAACCGGTGATGATGTCCATATGACTCCCCATCAGTTGCAATATGGAGAAGCTGAGGCCATTGCCGTTTATCAGAAAAACCACTTAACAGTCGACTGGCAAAATCTTCTCCCCGGGTCAGTAACTTTTCAAATGCCACGGCGCGGGATATAGGCCCGTCGTAAAAGAAGATATTTATGGTTCTGTCAGATGATAATTTACATACATAAGCCCTTGTAGGGTCAATGCGTCCTTCGCTTACATCTTTCCATTTATCTGCACCAACCTTCCTTACCCTGGACGCCTGATGCGGGGCAAGGATGGTAAATTTTATGCCGTATTCTGCCATAATATTCAGTGTTTCCCGGTCAACTGCTGTTTCTGAAAGCCACATGCCTTCCGGAAAACGCCGGAATCTATGCTCAAAATCTCTTAAACCCCAGAGGATTTGCGTGCGCTTGTCACGGGTATTTGCCAGGGGCATGATTACGTGATTATATACCTGCGCAATTGCGTTTCCATGACCGGAGCGCCATTCCATACTTTTTCTGTCTGCATCGAGTATGGCCCGGTAGATATCAGGTGCATATTTCTCCATCCAGGAAAGGAGGGTAGGACCGAAATTAAAACTTATTCGTGCGTAATTACTGACGATCTCTCTGATACGTCCTTCTCCGTCCAGAATGCGGGATGCAGCATTGCGGGAGTAACATTCAGCGGTAATCCTTTCGTTCCAATCATGGTATGGCAAGGCAGAATCCTGTAATTCGATGGCCTCCAGCCAGGGGTTTTCCCGCGGCGGTTGGTAGAAATGTCCATGGATGCAGATATATCTATCCATTAGCGAACACCGCCTTCATGCTTGAGGATAAGAATTCCTAAAGGCGGTAAGGTCAGAGAAAGGGAATATGCCCGCCCATGAACGGGTATTGGTGAAGCATCCACGCCGCCAGAATTTCCCTGCCCACTGCCACCATAGACAGTTGCATCGCTGTTGAGCGCTTCTTTCCAAAAGCCGCCCTGCGGGATACCCACCCGGTAATTATGCCGCGGTACGGGGGTAAAGTTCCCTACTACAAGGATGACATCATCCGGTGCCTTTCCTTTTCTGATGAAGCTGATAACGTTGCATTCCCAATCGTGAAAGTCGACCCACTCAAATCCGTCGAAAGAAAAATCACGTTCGTACAATGCAGGCTCGCTTCTATAAAGGTGATTTAAATCCCTGACCCATCTTTGGACGCCCGCGTGAAAAGGATATTGCAAGACATGCCATTCCAGGCTCTCGTCATGGTGCCATTCCTTTACCTGGGCAAATTCATCTCCCATAAAAAGGAGTTTTTTCCCGGGATGTCCGTACATATATCCAAGGAGGAGCCTGAGATTTGCACACCGCTGCCACTCGTCACCCGGCATTTTTCCGACTAAAGATCCTTTCCCATGGACAACCTCATCATGGGAAAAGGGCAGGACAAAGTTTTCGGAGAATGCGTACATAATGCTAAAGGTTAGTTGGTTATTATAGTACTTTCGATAAAGCGGGTCTTTGGTAAAATATGCCAGGGTATCATTCATCCATCCCATATTCCATTTCATGCCAAATCCGAGACCGCCGACATACGTTGGTTTGGACACCATAGGCCATGCGGTTGATTCTTCAGCTATCGTTTGAACACTGGGATAGGCCTCATAAACCGCCTCGTTAAATCTTTTTATGAACGCAATCGCCTCTAAATTTTCCCTGCCGCCGTATTGGTTGGGTATCCATTCTCCCTCTTTTCTTGAATAGTCGAGATAGAGCATCGATGCTACGGCATCTACCCTGAGCCCGTCGATATGGTATTTATCAAGCCAAAAGAAGGCACTGCTGATAAGAAAATTTCTTACTTCGTTTCTGCCATAATTAAAAATGTAGCTCTTCCAGTCCGGATGAAAGCCTTTTTTTGGGTCTGCATGTTCATAGAGGTGTGTGCCGTCAAAATAGACAAGGCCATACTCATCAGCGGGAAAATGGGAAGGCACCCAGTCAAGAATAACCCCGATTCCACATTGATGCAGATGATCAACGAAATACATAAAATCCTGAGGAGTTCCGTATCTGCTGGTGGGCGCAAAGTATCCCACCGTCTGATATCCCCACGAACCATAAAAGGGATGCTCGGTAATCGGCAACAGCTCAACATGGGTAAATCCCATCTCCTTCAGATAATCACCAAGATGGTGAGCCATTTCTTTATAGGTAAGATACCGGTTTCCCTCTTCAGGAACCCGTTTCCAGGAACCAAGATGGATTTCGTAAATAGCAAATGGCGCCTCCAGTGAATTGGCTTTGTGGCGGGTGTTCATCCATGCATGGTCATTCCATGCATACTTCAGATCCCACACCAGAGATGCGGTTTTGGGAGGGGTTTCCCATCGCAGGGCGAAGGGATCGCCTTTATCCGCGGTATAGTTTTGGTAGCGGGAAACGATGTGATATTTATAAACCATCCCGTTTTCAATGTCTTTAATAAATCCTTCCCAGATACCGGACTCGTCTTTTCGCGGTGTTAACGGGTGAGATGTTTTATTCCATTGGTTAAAGTCTCCAACAACCGAGACCCTTTCCGCATTCGGCGCCCACACGGCAAAATAGACACCGGTGACTTCACCATGTGCTATCCTACGGGAGCCAAGTTTGTTGTAAAGTTGAAAATGGTTCCCTTCTTTAAAGAGGTAGATATCATGATCTGTAAAGAGGCTTATGGTATTCATACATTTCTCTCTTTCATCTCAAACGATTTTCTTGGTCTCAAGCAGGTGTTGAATCCCCTTGAATGGTATTGTGATCCATGCCGGGCGATTATTTATTTCATGTCCAATCTCATAAACTGCTTTTTCCAGGAGATATGCCCTGAGCATAATGTCAAGCTCTTCCCTGTTCTTTGGGACAAAAGGTGCATTTCCTGCCGTTTCAAGGTATGACCGTAAAAAGACGCCGCCCACGTAACGGTACCATAAATCCATCCAGGGCTCCAGCACCGGGATATCTTCTGATTTCGTGCGAGTATCGTTTAAAAGGACAGCATGGGTGGCGTAATGAAAGGAACGTATCATCCCTGCCACATCTCTTAAAGGAGATCGCTTTAATCTTCTTTCGCTTAAATTTCTTGCAAGTTCTCCTTCAAAGTCAATGATAACAAAATCATTTCCCGTGAACAGGACCTGTCCCAGGTGGTAATCTCCGTGGATTCTTATCTTCGTTGCTGATATCTTCCTTGTGAAAAGGGCTTTGAAACGATCCGTGATTTCCTTTTCAAGATTGAGGATGTTGTTCGTTAGCCCTTTCAGATGATCAGGGATATTTTTCATGTTTTTTCTGAGGAGCGTAAAAATCCTTTTTGTATGGGACTGCATGGACTGATAGAGTGACCGTTGATAGGATGTGGTAAAAGGTTCTGGTGCAAAATTTGGATCCTCCGTTCCGGATGCAAGCGCTAAATGAAGTTCGGCAGTCCTTTTTCCCAGGAGGGATACCATCTCAAGGTAGATGCCGCCTATCAATTCCTGAATGACTGTGGGTATTTCTTGAATGGCAGGATCGAAAAGGGAAGGGCGGAGAGGGGACATTCCCTGAATTACATTTTTTCTGGCAAGGATTCTGCCTGTGTATCTTCCTATCCAATCCAGGGTGTATGTCCATGCATCGCCTTCATTCGGAACAAAGGCCTGAAGCATACCGAGAGTTATGGATCCACCTCCGTGCCTCTTGTATTCGATTGCTCCCAGAAGCGGGGGGACGTGGCGAAAAGAGATCGTATCAGTAAGGAACTTGCAAATTTCCAATTCAGGATTTATCCCTTCGTCAAGGCGTCGGTAAAGTTTACAAATGAGTTCTTTGCCATAAAGGATGGATGAGTTATTTTGTTCTCCCTTAGTAACGTGGGATTTCAACGAAAAGAGATCATTGCCTGTACGTTTTTTTATCGTCTTCCCCGCAGTGGTAATAAGTTCACCATGAAGTCCATGGAACGTATGCCGTCTGACAAACATTCCCAGGAGATGTTTCCGGAATGCTTCGTCGTAGATGCTGTCATAAATAATTCCTTCGGCATTGTCATACCTGAAGTGTGCAACAACCGCATGTGGGTTTTCTATGACAATACTTTCAGCCTTATCACCGGATGAAAGAGAAAGAGGAAGCAAGCAGGTGTCTGATAATCCTGTAGTATATTTTATTTCCAGAAAAAGAAGCTGTACATCGCATGCGTTTTCTTTGATTATGATATGTTCGGCAATTTTTACCTCCCGTATTTCCTGCATAGTACCGCCAAAGTATCTGCATATTTTCATATAAGGAGGCAAGATTTCCCTTTCCAGCAGTTCTTTCGTTTTTCCCGTAAAGATTGTTTTCCAGTTTCCACTGATATGAGGAATGTGTCGTATTTTACGAAACGGTGCGGTTTTCTCTTCTTTTTTCAGGACAAACCAGAAATAATCATAATGGCCAAGGGTAAGGAGATAGGGGGTGTCTTTTATGGGAGGGAATTTATTTCCGCTAAAGATGTCTTCTGGCTGAAATCCGGCGAATTTTGAGAGATCGAGTTCAACTGCCTGCGAAAAACGCGAGAGATTAATAACGGCAAGGACGACCTCATCCTGATACTGCCGGATAAATGCGAGCACCTTTGGATTGTCGGGAAATAAAAATTCAATAGTTCCTCTTCCAAATGCCTTAAAACGCTTCCGCATGGCGATGACTCTTCGCATCCACCAGAGCAGCGAAGCCTGATTCTTTTCCTGATTTTCAACGTTAACGGCTTCGTAATGATATTCCGGGTCGATAATAAGCGGGAGATAGAGTTTTTGGGGATTTGCACGGGAAAAACCGGCGTTTCTGTCAATATTCCATTGCATGGGTGTCCTCACGCCGTTCCTGTCGCCAAGATGGTAATTATCTCCCATTCCAATTTCGTCGCCGTAATAGACAATGGGAGTGCCCGGGAGAGAGAAAAGCAGGATATTCATGATTTCCACCTTTCTCCGGTTATTTCCGAGAAGGGGGGCAAGACGTCTCCGTATGCCGAGTAGTCACGAGAAAAAAACTTCCTGTTCGCCGTAAAAGCCAATAAATATAAGGCTTTTACGGCATTTTTATTTTTCACCTTGGGGTGAACATCCGTTGAAGTATGGAAAACCTGAGTGGTTGAAAATACCACCTCTGCAAGCCATCATTGATACCTTAAACCCTGTAATTCGGGGACATGTCAACTATTTTCGGCTGGGAGATGTACAAAAGGTATATCGCTCGTTAGACTGCTGGGTACGGAGGAGGCTTCGATGCTTCAAGTTTTCGAGAAAGTGGAAAACTGACAATAAACGTTTCCCGGTACACCGATTCTTTAAGATGGGGTTACTCTCATTTGAAAGAGAATTTCTTAAAGAAGAAATATTCTACTTCAGAAAGAAAACGGTTAACCCAATTGGGTACGGAAGTTGTGCCCAATCAGATTATATTTCAGGAGAAGTCTCTGAAAAGCCTTACGTTCCTTTCCTGCTGTTCTTGCGGCATGGGTGACGTTTCCCTTGTGGGCAATAAGAAGATTCGTTAGATAGGACTGTTCGAACTGACTGATGACTCGCGCCTTAGTTGCTTGAAATGAGCTGCTTTCCAACGACTCTTTCTGGTGTTGCAAGTGAAGATCGATGTCCGCAGCTTGAATGATGGAAGAAGCGGATAAAAGTACAGCCCGATGTATTACCCCTTCCAGCTCCCGTATATTCCCAGACCAGGGAAAGACCATGAGCTTTTGCAATGTTTCCCCGGAGAGACGGAGAGGACTGCGATTGTACTGACTCGCATATCGGGCAAGAAAATGATTAGCAAGGAGGGGAATATCACTAACCCGATCACGAAGGGAAGGAAGTGCGACAGAGAGGACATTCAAACGGTAATAGAGGTCTTCACGGAAGGCCTTTGCTTCTACCATCTGTTTCAGATCTTTATTGGTGGCAACGATGATCCTGACGTTTGCATCCCTGAGGGTAGAGGACCCCAGGTGACGATACTTTTTGTCCTGTAAGAAACGAAGGAGTTTGCTCTGCGCGGAAAGACTAAGTGTGTCTATCTCATCGAAGAAGATGGAGCCACCTTCGGCTTCCGCTATGAGTCCTTTCTCGGCAAAAGAGGCACCGGTAAAGGCCCCCCTTTCATGTCCGAAAAGCTCATTTTCAATGAGGGACTCCGGTAGGGCACTGCAATTAATTGGAATAAACGGTTTGCCATGCCTGGAGCTATTGTAGTGGATTGCCCGGGCGATAAGATCCTTCCCGGTTCCTGTCTCCCCAAAAACCGTGACCGTCGCATCAGACCGGGCAAGATGCGAAATTTTCTCGATCACACTAAGGAAGCACCGGGATTCCCCCACCAGTCGTTCTTGGTGAAACGTTTCTAGAATCGTCCTGGCATTTGGAAAAGCGACCTTCTTATCCTCTCGTTGACAAAGTCGCAATATACGCGGGTACAGGTCGATCTCTTTGAGGGGGCAAGAGACAAAGTCATCCAGTCCACTGACGAGGGATTGAAAAACATCTTTTGGATAATCTATCTCTTCAGAGAAAACACCAATAATAGAGGCATTGTCCCAATGTTTTCTAAGATGGAGGATGACTTTTGCAAGAGACCCAGCGGTGGACCGAAGAAAAATGAGATTGGGCAAGAAGTCTACTGGCCCGGTCGGAAAGTGTGTAATGACTTGTAAATAAAGCTCTCTTGAAGGGAGAACCTTCCTAATCAGTTCCGGAAGTTGCTTACAGTTGTCTTCCGGAGAAGAAATTGGGTTTAAATCTAAAACCAAAATGCGATAAGATGTCATTTTTACTCCATTTTGGTAACTGCCTACAATTATCTTTTCTCTTCCAAATATCCTGAAAACAACGAAGCCTTACTGCAAGGTATCCATAGAAACACCTTCGGCGGTAAGGCTATCTTATACAAACTACTTCCTTGTGAGTTTAAAGACACTTTACTTTACGCTCCCTGATCGCGCAGAGATTACCTTTATCCGGAATGTCTTTATTTATTCATTCATGGCTATAGAAACACTGCATGGGTGCACTGTAGCACAAAATCCTCAAATGTCAACTAATAAACCAAAATAATAAAACCTAAATTCTGCAAATGATTTTCGCGCAGCGAAAATCGCCCTTCAATAATACCCTTGCCGGACAAAAATCAATAATAAACCTCAATTTTTTAGCGATTTTCTGAGCTACTCAGTTTCATCATGAACAAAAAGAACTGGGGAATAGTCCTGATTTAACCATTCGGAGCAACAAAAACCGGGATGGAAACATACCATCTCCCTGCACTGTATTTTTAGCGCTCAGAATACCCTGAATCAAAGAAGAAAATCCCTTTTTATCCAAACGCTACGCTCAGCGACATACCTTCCCACGCCCGCCATTATTCCTGATAGAGAAACTTCTCCGGTAATTTCAAGGTCAACTGCCTGCTTCCTTTTGTCAATTTCCCTGCAACACGGATCAACCACAGCGCCACAATTTCACATTGAAATTCCAATGCCTCGAGCTAAACCACCCTCTACAGGGGTGGTTACTGACTTCATAAATTCTTTTTCATAAATATGGCGCTATTTTCTAAAAAACGATTTGAAAGAGTCACGGCATTTTCTCTTTTTCCTGATTACCCTTGGGTTTGCTAAGATTATGGAGTTATAGGATCGCCCATTTGACCCACAGGAAAAGAACTAGCCAAGCCTTTCCTCCAGCACTTCTTTTGTGTATAAGGAGGTATACAATCCATTGGCGGCGATAAGCTGTTCGTGTATGCCACTTTCAGCGATCCTGCCATCTTTCATGACTACAATCAGGTCAAACCCTCTGACTGCAGGTAATCGGTGAGTGACAACGATTAAGGTCTTTCCGGGAAAATTTCTCAGGATATTTTTCATGATGGTATCTTCTACCCTTGCATCTACGGCAGAAAGGCAATCATCCAAAATAATAATTGAGGGATTGATAGCCAGTGCCCGTGCTATGGTTATCCGTTGTTTTTGTCCACCTGACAAGTTGATGCCCCGTTCACCCAGATAACTTTCAAATTTTTGTGAGAGTTCCTGAATCTCGCTTTCAACACCGGCAAAACTGGCAAATTGTCGTGAGGTGTTATCGTCACCTTCTCTGCCGGCTCCAAATAATATATTGTCGGTAATCCGCTCGGAGAACAGAAAGGTATCCTGCGGGACAAAACCAATATGCTGCCTCAATATCTTGATATCTATCGTATTAATATCAACGTCATCGATGAAGATGCTCTGATTGTCTGCCGGAATAATGCGGGTAAGCATATTTACCAGGGTCGATTTCCCACTTCCGATAGGGCCTACAATGGCGATGCGCTGTCCGGCAGAGACCTTGAGATCTACTCCCTTTAATACCCATGCTTTTTGGGGATCGTAACGAAAATGTACATCTCTGAATTCGATATTGCCGGCAGGGACAAATTGTTTTCGAACAATACCGCTTGTGATGATTTCTGTCCGTTCTTCCATTATCTCATCAATACGTTTCATAGATGCCTTCCCGCGCTGCAGAAGAGACAAACACCATCCAATGGCAGTCATCGGCCAGACCATCATTGAGATATACCGCTGAAATGCAACAAGGGTACCCAGGGTAATTACCCCACCGATGACCATCTTGCCGCCAATGAAGAGCAAAATAATGATGCCCATGTAGGTAATATACTCGAACGTAGGACCGAGGAGGGATTGGGGGATGGCGAGTTTTAGATTTTTCTTAACAAAATCTGTGCCCAGCCCAAGGAATCTCCCTTCTTCCTGCCGGGACGTATTAAATGACTTTGCCACACGGATGCCCGATATATTTTCCTGTACCTTTTCACTGATCCTCGAAAAGTGTTCCTGTACGTCACGGAACCGTCTGTCAATGATATCCTTGATTTTATATGCAATAAAGGGGGTCAGCGGCATCAGCAGGAACGTATAGAAAGACAATTTTGGAGAGAGGGAGATAATGATCGGCGGTATCACAAAAAAATAGAATATAGCGTCGAGTCCGATCAGCAGTCCTGGCCCCACGGCCATGCGGACAGCGCCGATATCATTGGTGGCCCTCGACATGAGGTCGCCTGTCTTGTATTTTTGAAAAAATTTTTGGGAAAGCGTCTCGATATGCTCAAAGAAGGCCATGCGAAGGTCGTAATCGCACCGGAAAGACGTACCAATAAAGTACATCCGCCACAGATACCGGCATACTCCCTGGCAAAAGCTCACAAGAAGAAAAAGTCCTGCAAAGGTCGCAATCCGGGTAAGATTCGTCTCGTTTGGAAGGATATCTATGGTCTTCTTGATAATAAGGGGGGGGAAGATATTGATGATATCCACGGCGATCAGCGATAGGGTACCGAAAATGAAGTAACGTTTATACTTCTTTACAAATACCCGGTAAATAATGCTATTATCCCAAAGCAGTTGCAGCCGCTTGAATAATCGTTGTATCACTGATCCAACTATATCCTTACCCCGACCTTTTTGAATTCCTTTTCGCTATAAAGGACGACGTAGTCGTTTAACTTCGTCTTGTCTTTAATAGCTTGAATTACGGCTTCGCATTCAGCGTCAGTGTAACCGTGGATCATGGTAAAGACGTTGTATTCCCAGTCGGGATAGGTGGGGCGTTCGTAACAGTGTGTTACCTCTTCGAAGCTGGCCATGATCTCACCCACTTCATCAACCTGCTCTTTTGGTACCTTCCATACACACATGGCGTTGGCATTGATACCGATCTTCCGGTGGGCAATAGAGGCTGCAAGACGCCTGATCTTTCCATCCTCCAAGAGTTTTTTGAGTCTTTGTATTATTTCATCTTCTGACATTCCCAGCGCCTGCCCAATGTCTTTATACGGGGTTTTCGTGACAGGCAGACCTTCCTGAATGTGTTTAATGAGCTTAACGTCGATGTCTTCTTTTTTATTTTTCATAGTTTAGTATATTTTAAAACGAACTCCAATTTTAAATTTCTTTGTTGTAGGCATACTTCGAACGGTGAGTCCTGTCCGGTTTTCAATCTCTTTTAATCTGCTGTGGAGTTCCTCGTCATCCTTAGCCGACATGGTAAACCACATATTGTAAGGAATATGTTTGTCTCTGCCTTTCCGCAGGTAATTGTGGGAAACGCCACTGTATTCATTGATGATTGCACTTACCTCATCAATGCGATCTTCCGGAACCTTTACCGCGGCAAGGGTCGCCTCTCTGCCCATGGCCTGGGTATTAATAATGGGTGCAAGCCTCCTCACATATCCCTTTGCAATCATGAATTTGATGCGTTCGATGATGGTATCCTCATCGATGTCAAGTTCTTTGCTCAGCTCCAAGAATGGTCTTGATACAAGAGGCAGGTTGGATTGCAAGCGGTGCAGTATCTTTCTGTCGGTATCGGAGAGTATCATATTCTTTTTTTAATTTCCTCAATTCCTTGTTGTTCTATCAGGGTTCGAAAACGACGTTCAGTCTTGCTCGAAACGATTATGTCCACGCAGACATCTAAAGCCTTCAGGGTCATGGTTTCATCTGCCTGGGGTAATATTTCTACGGCAAATTTAGGATGACGTCCCACTTTTCCGCCGATCATCACCCGGTATTTTTTCATTCCGGACTTTATTGACCCACTGGGGCATACCTTAGCGCACAGTCCGCAGTGCACACATTTTTCCATATCAATGGATACCTGACGGTCCTTTACCGTAATTGCATCCTCCCTGCAGGTTTCCACGCACTTCATGCACTCAATGCATTCGGATTCAGGGTCTACACAAACAGGTTCAATGGCATGAGCGCCAAAATCCTTAATTTGCGGCATGGAACAACTGTTCGGACATCCTGATACGGCAAGTTTCATGGTATGATGAGGAAGGATTTGACCTTCAATTTTATTCATGAGTTTTTCAGTAAATTCCAGCTTTTCCAGCCGGTTCCTGATTGCATCAGCGAGGACATGAGAATCGGTAATAAGAAAAGGGCAATGTACCTCTGCACCCCTGCAGGAATTTATCTGATAGAGTACGGGGTTACCGTCTTTATTGAAATACTTAGGGTATTTTTTGAGGATAGCGAGTTTTTTATTGTCTGTAGGTTTATGTGCAGTAACAATACCCTGAGTTGGGGTGGCGTCCTGCTGCCTGCTCATAAACGACTCGCGTGCGGCCATAACTTCCGCCTCGGTTATCATGGTTTTCCCGCGTTCACGGGCAAGGGTTTCTACCTTTTCACGAACAGTCTTTTGCACAAAGGGAGGAACTTTCTCCAACAGCGAAGATGCGGACTTATCCCACTCCAACGCAAACTCCTCAAATAAATTGCCACAATTAGGGAACGTAGCAAATAGTTTAAATAGGTAACAAACTAATATTCATGAATTATAGGTGCAAAAAAGCGGATTGTCAATTTCTAATTTTGAGGTATTTCTTAGAGGGAAGTCTTAACCCAACTTCAAAAACATCGTCATAAAAAAGGTGGAAAAAGGGCAAAAATTAAGCAAGTAAAAGTCGTAACCCATTGATATGGTTAGAAATTAAATGTGGGGATTTCAATGTAGTATCTGAATAATATATTTTTATTACTTCGCGGTGTTTTTCCGGCTAGCGTTACGTTTATCCGTGAAAAATCTAAAAAGCAAATGGTAAGAAGAGGTATATCCAGCTCCAACTCGTTGAATCTATTCGTACTCCTTTCTCCCATCATCTTTGCTCAGACGAATCCGATCTCCTCACCGGACTATGATAGATTCTTTATTATTTCGTCATAGCGGTTTCCATAACCACATATCTCAATAGTTCTCTCATTTTCAGAAACAGCTATTAACGTTATTTTCAGATACTCCTGCGGCAGACATCCGGATACGTTATCCGCCCACTCCACGAGAGCAACGCCAGTTCCGTAGATCATCTCATCACTCCCGATATGCAGCATCTCTTCGCCACCTTTCAGCCTGTACGCATCGAAATGATAAATCGGGATACGGCCTTCATATTTGTGAACTAATGCAAAGGTGGGACTTTTCACAGCACGCATGTCCGTAACGCCTAATCCCCGGACAATACCCTTTGCCAGCGCAGTCTTTCCCGCGCCAAGTTCACCGATAAGCGCGAGAACGTCTCCTGGCAATAATAGCATGCCAAGCCTTTCACCAAACTTCATGGTTTCATCCACGCCATCAGTTTTAAAAGTTAGTTTACTCTCTTTCATGCTAGCGAATATCTTTTATTATAGAATTAAAAATTCACCCGTTTAAGAAAATAACAAATTTGCTTCCTTGGTAGAAAACCTGACTAATTCACCTGTTCTATAAAATTTATGATTACAGAATTAAATTTCACCATGAGGTATTCCGATATAATATCTGAATCTTGCACTCGTGCAGGAAAGAAGGAGGTGAAACTACAAGGAATACCTCACTATAATCGGGTTAGTGAGATTGCTCTACTAACAAGAGTAGGTAACTCAAATGGTTGAAGAGCGAGATAAGGATACCGCTAAAAAGCGTGAAAATCAAGGAAAAGCAGAGCACCCAGCACAGGCGGGTAAATAGGGTCTTCTACAGCATACCGTTGTCGCAGTGAGCGGCTAAGCCCATTTTGTGGGGGTTATAGCTGGTAAAGTTTATGGAGTTAATACGATTTCAAGTGTTTTTCCAGTCTTTCATCGTGCATGGAAATTATGGTTATTTCCTCTATGGGTGTTTTTATTATAACTTTATCATGGTCTTTTAAACCAAATTCCTTCAGCTTCGTGGTCTTGTTGGGTACGTCTTGCTTCACCAATCCACGAAACTTTCAGTCAGGATTTCAATAATCTATTGACTTTTATTAATATTTAATATAATAATACAAATATTTTTTTATGCTGTTATTTCACGTTCTAAATGCAATAATTTATTACGGAGTTTTAATTAACACGAGCGAAAAACAGTTAATCATGGAGGCGGTCATGAAACAAAAAGTTTTATGTTTGCTTATAGCCCTTCCCCTCATGCTTGTGATGCGAGTATTGGTTGCACAAGATTTTGATAAACGGTTGTTTGGTAAGTGGCAGGGAACAGGCGTCTTTAATGTGTTAAAACTCGATCTCTCTTCGAAAGGGAACTATACCATTGTGCGTGATAACAAAACAGTCAAATCCGGGAGGTACAAAGCCAGCGCAGGGAAGATTCTATTTTATACAGAAACTGGAACTGAGTCTGATGAGTCTGGATTTTACGAATTGAAGGGAATGGATCAATTAACAGTCGAAACTGACCTTTCTGGAAAAGTGCAGTGGTTGCGTTTAACCGGAATAGCGCCAGGAACATATGGTGACCGCTCTTCAGAGAAACAAAGACAGACTGGGATATTTGCAGTTGAATCACCCGAAGATACGGAGAAGTTTAGAAATGGGGGTTTATCTGAAACTGCAGGAGGTAGTGATGCAGAAACTGCAGCGGGATCAGGCAATGACTCGGTTAATAGGGTTAAATCCTTTTATGACACTGTCAAAAAACATGTTGAAACTGCAATCTCCAAAACTAAGGAGGCAGGGCAGAACCTTGCTGGAAGCGAGAAATTAAAAGTTAGTAGTGATAAAGTGGGGGAAACATGGCAAAATGACCCTGTTTCGAATACCATAAAGAAAGGGCAAGATGCAATCGGTGAATCACATGCAAAAGTCCGTGATGTTACTCAAACCGTAACTGAACCTGTCTCTGGGACTGTTGAGACGGCAAAGAAAAAGGTGGAAGGCGTGGAAACTGCGGGAAATGAAGTCGTTCGTGGAGTTATAGAGGACACTTTGAATCATTCCGCAGAAGCACAACAAAAAATTTATGATGAAGCGAAAGCGTATAATTCCGGGTTGAGTGAAGAATTGGCCAGGAAAGCAGCGTCCGCAAGTGAAAAGGCAGTGCCTAAGGAGTCCGGAAGTGGTTTCTTTAAAACGTTCGGTAAATTGTTTAAAAAATCAGAATCCGGACAGCTGGAAAAGAACCCTCAGAGTAAAAACTCTTCGGCAAATACTCTGTCTGATTCGAACCAGTTGCCGTGAGTGAGCCTGAAGCGAAAGCTTTGTATTTTAATTGGAGGGTTTTATGAAGTTGTGTTTTCACAAGATTGATTCCTTACCGAGATTGTCGTGGTGTCTGCGAGTCTCCCGCCATAGTGAAGAGGTCGATGTGTGGCACGGACCCTGGGTTGAATCCCGTACGAATTTTTTTTGTGAAGGTGCATGGAGCAGCGATTACGGGAATGAAGAGATTGAAAGGGCGACCTTGATGGGATCAGGTGGAAGAATTGACCGCGACAATCTGATCATTGCCAGCCCATCGCATACAATGGAACGTCTCCATCTTTTGAGAAACCGTGACTATCTATTTGTATCTAACTCGATTGTCTTCTTATTGTGCAAGGCAGAGGATGAGCCACACCCGCATTCATTGCGTTACAAGATTGTGTTCGCAAGCGTTAAGCAAGGGCTGAAATCTTATCCACGGCACTTGCCTACGAAAAATGGCAACCGTATTCGTCTGTATAACTACTGCAATTTGATTATCAATCAAAGACTGGAGGTCATTGAGCAGCCAAAGCCTGCGATGAAAGACTTTGTCGACTTTCAGGATTACAGGGACTTTCTTGCCAATCAAATTGCGGCTATTATTTCTAACGCAAGGGATTCAAGACGTCGTGTAAAATATGAACCTATTGTTACCATTTCATCAGGATATGATTCACCGACCTGTGCTGTTTTTGCTCGTGAGAACGGATGTGAACAAGCACTGACCTTTGTGAAAGCCAGGGACACAGCAGAAGGGATCGAGGATTCGGGGCAGCAGATAGCTGAACGCCTGGGGATGGCTGTTACGGTTATCGATAGAAGAGATTATTTGCAAGAAACGGGATTTCCTGAGGTGGAATTTTATGGTACGTCAAATGCCATGATGTACCCCTTGGCCAGCCGATTAGAAGCAAAAGTGGTTTTCACGGGACATCATGGAGACGCGGTGTGGGGGAGAACATATCAGAAAGGCTGTGAAAATTTTGTAAGAACAGGCGCATCAGGAAACTCTCTAGAAGAATTCCGATTACGGGTGGGTTGGATTCACATGGCGGTGCCATTTATTGGGTGTACCAGTTATTTGTCAATTAATAAAATTTCACAATCCTTAGAGATGAAACCATGGAGCATTGGTGGATTGTATGATAGACCTATTCCAAGAAGAATTGTTGAGTCTGCTGGCATCGAACGTATTCTTTTCGGTAATGAAAAGAGAGTAGCAGTTGTCAATCCACAAACCGAAGGGAGTTGGGATCATTGGATGACTCCTGAATCATACCAAGATTTCAGAACATTCTGTAATGAAATCTCGAGGCTCAGGATTGCAACGCAACACAAATTCATTGATGCGATACGATGGTTAAATGAATCGCACACTGCATGGAATAACCGCATTACAAATCGCCTTGCCCGCCATTTTGGCATAAAGGTTAGTTTACCCTGCGTGATCCCTCGTGATCTAAGATTGTCTGGCTCCAGGTCGACGGACGAAAGAGCGCTCTTATTCCAATGGTCAGTAGCAAAGCTGTCTTCTCGATATCAGTGTGGATCTGAGAAATAACGGAAGGGAGAGAAAGTGGTTGTTCATTAGAAAAATTTTGTCCAGCAAAAGACCGTAATATTATACAAGGGTGGACACAAAGAACATGTTGCCATGGTTACGAAACGAAAGCCGGCAAAAACCGTTATTCCCTGTTATTCACGAAGACGGCATGGAACTGTTGAATACCTCCGGTGCACAGGCGGTAATGGATATAGCGATCCACAATGGAGAGACCTTTTGTCCGCATGTGGAGAAACTCTTTGAGATATGCCGTATAAAACGATGATTGCGTTTCATATCTTAATTAAGAAATGAAATCGCGCCTTTCAGTCCTGGATCTCTGTGTTCATTTTCTGCTTTGTTTGCTATGGATGGCGGTGTTTGAAAATACGCTGAATAATAACATCTAATTCATGTTTAGTTTTGCCAAGGGAGACTCATATGGGTATCGACTGCATTGTAAAGAGCATCAAGTCACTGATCGGTCCTGTTTACCGGAAAGTCGTACCTTATTCAGTGCCAGACAAGAGCTCTGCGGAACTTTATTATTGGAAGAAGCAATATGAGCAGGATGGTGGGAAGTTCAAGAACTCTTGGTATCAGAAGACAATGCTTGCCATGGCAGGCGAGGGAGACGAAACATTCCTGCACGACAAGATCGTTGCCGACTTCGGTTGCGGACCACGGGGAAGCTTAGAGTGGGCTACTTCAGCGAAGGAAAGAATTGGAATAGATGTATTGGCTGATGCATACATGTCGGCATTCGATCTCTCAATGCACTCGATGCGATATGTCAAGAGTTCGGAGAATGCGATCCCTCTGCCATCAAATTCCGTGGATATCCTGTATACCGTCAACGCCGTTGACCATGTTGACAACTTCGAATGCATGTGCAAAGAATTGTTACGCATCGTAAAGCCCGGTGGCGATTTCATTGGTAGTTTTAACCTTCATGAGCCGACAACTCCGTGTGAACCTCAGACTTTGAATGAGGAACTCATTAACAATCATCTCCTCAGGCATCTTCACATCAAGTCCTATCGGGTGGCGCCCAAAGGCCCAAATGGACAAAGATATGTTCACTTTTGGGATAACAAACAAATTCAAGGTAAAGAGGAGGCTATACTGTGGGTTCGCGCGACCAAACCAAGTTAAACCGTAGTGGAATCGAAAAAAAACAACACTGTCAAGCTTAATCACATAAGTATTTGCGATACAATACGTCAGCTGGCAGGCGGATACGAACATTTACAAAAAATTGGGAATGTACCTACCAAAAACCGGCAAGTATCTGCCTCAAAAAATTATTCAGCCAATTAAAGAAAGGTGTTTTCGTGCGTATCATGGATCAGTTTATTTCTTCTTGCCCATGCAAAAAGTGATTTGACTGCTGCCCTTCCGATTTCACCCAAATCAACACTGTAGTTATTAACGTATAACAGGATGTGCTGATTTCGAACGATTTCGTCCATCTCCTGGGCATGGCATCTGACAAAGTCCCTTGATGCTGCAGGATGGGCTAGAGCATATTCCACACTTTTTCTTACCATGCGATTCACTTTTCGTGCGATTTCAGCAGGAATGCTTCGTTTTATGGCGATTCCACCCAAAGGGATGGGGAGCCCTGTTTCTGTTTCCCAATATGCCCCCAGATCCATAATTTTGACCAGTCCTTTTTCCTGATAGGTAAACCGGTTCTCGTGGATAATGACGCCTGCATCTGCCTTGTCGTGTACGATTGCATTTTCGATGTCTGAAAAGAGCATTTCTACTTTATTCGTTATCAGGGGAAATGCCATGCTCAATAAAAAATTAGCGGTAGTATATTTCCCGGGAATTGCGATACTCAGACCTTTGAAGTCACTTTTTTGTTTTTCTGGTTTTGTAATGAATAATGGTCCGCAATTCTTACCCAAGGCGCTCCCTGCATCTAGTAAAAGATAATGGCTTATTACATGAGCATAGGCGTGGTAGCTGAGTTTTGTGATGTCTAATGCATGCTGAAGGGCGAGTATATTGAGTTTTTCCACGTCATTCACGACTAATTCAAACGACAATCCTTCCGTATCGATTTTTTTATTTACCATAGCATCAAAGATAAAGGTGTCGTTGGGGCAGGGAGAAATACCAAGGGTTAATTTCATAAGGTCAGGTTGTACCTTGTAAAAAATGCCTTTTTGCCGGTTTTTGTTTATGGAGAATCTTCACGAGAACTCTTTACGGTTGCATCAGTGTTAGATAAGATGATGAATAATTTTTAAAGCGATTTTATTGAGATTGTCGATAGCCAAAGGAATCTTCCACCGGTCTTTATTCCTGTCCTCTATATAATTTGAAATGGCCCTGATTTGAAGACAGGGGACATGCTCCATCAAGCAGGCATAAAAAAAAGCCGCCCCTTCCATGCTTTCAATATCAGGATCATATTTTGAAATAATTTTATCAATGCTGTATTGGTAACCGTGAACTTTATTGACGCTAATACCTTTTACCTTTTTGAGCGCTGATACTTCATACGCCGAATCTGGGGTTTTATTCAACAATTTACCAGCATGATAGGGGAATTGATCTGGGGTCAACAGGTGTAGTTCTATAGCATCCATAAAATTTTCTTTATCCTCTGCGCCGAAATCTGCCACGACCTCTTCCACGACATGTACTGCCATACCTGGTAAAAGGTCTTTTCTGAAACTGCCTGCAATTCCCAATTGTAATGCCAGATTATAGGTGTTGTTTGCCAGTAACTTTCCCATGAAATATGCCGTATGCATCAGTCCTGCCCCGGTAATAAGGATATCAATGTCCAAGTGGTGGTAGTGAACCGTGTTCATGCTGAATTCTTTGGCTTTACTCTGTCCCAGAGATAATAAAAGCGGTTTAATCTCAGGGACGGTTGCTGAAACAACGAGTAATTTCATAAATACTTTTTCTTTAAGATATAACGCCGCAACGCCTCAATTAAAAAACTAAATTGTTACAAAGAATTTCATCACAGTAAAAATGAAAGGTAGAGAGAATACCTTACAAAAGAAGCATTTTTACAGGACAATATTCATGAGCCAAATGCTCACAAAGGGGCATGAAAATACGTCACTCTCCTGTAATCCGTCAAGGAAGGGAGTGTTTCCTCGCCTCTTACGGGAGAGGGTTAGTGGATATTTTCATATCAATGCTATAACTTTATTTTATAAAAAATGAATTAGAAAAGTCACGGTAATTCTTTTCACTTTTATAGATACGGATAGTTTTGTCTAAGATTAGGCATTTCTTTGCAAGTTCTTCCCTCCTTGCAAGGGATGGAGAAAGAGAGACGGTTGATTTTTTGTGGTTGTGCTGCATTAAGGGTATGTTATATTAATTGTTTGATTTTGAAGGATGATTTTTATAAGATTTTAAATCTATTATGTGGGGGATTGTTTAACGGATGCTGGCATGGCTTATCTGGTAATCTTAAAATATGTATCATAGATTAAATACGACAGCTTGTGTATTCTTCGCAGTTATGCGGGGATGTTTGTACAAGGGGGTGTTTTTCTTCATGGTCTCCTTTCTCCTTCTTCCTTGTCAAAGTACCTGGGCTGTCACGATGCAGGGAAAAATCTATAAAACGACATCGAAAAAACACAGTGCACGGAAGTTAATGAAAAGTGGAAATGCGTTTTATAAACGAGGCAAATATGAACGCGCAGTCAAGGCATATAATAATTCCATAGCACGGTATCCGGGTTTTTTTGAAGCGTGGGACGGTTTAGGTAATGCGCTCTATTGTATGGGGAACTATGATTTGGCTATTCAGGCTTATGAGAAAGCACTGAATATTAATCCCAACGTTAAATCCACGTGGGTGAACAAGGGAATTGCCCTCTATAAACAAGGCAAATACGAAGAAGCATTAGAGCTGTACAATAAGGTCATTAAGTCGGAACCGGGATTTGCATCTGCCTGGTATAATAAAGGAGTTGCCCTGATTGCGCTATTCAGATACAACGATGCAATGTATGCATTTGATAAGGCAATGGAAATTAGTCCGGGCGATGATTTGGCATGGCATGGAAAGGGATATATCTTAATTCTCTTTGAACGGTATCAAGAAGCCCTGCAACTCTTCAGCAAGGCAGTTGAGAAAAATCCAAAAAGGGCATGGGCATGGAATAATATGGGGATCATCTTAAACCGGTTGGGGATGCACGATGATGCAATAAAGGCGTTTAATAAGGCAATTGAAATCAATCCAAAGAACGCGAGGGCATGGCACAATAAGGCAAATAGTTTGTATAATTTGGGAAAGTACGATGAGTCTATGAAATATTACAATAAGGCTGTGGAGTTAGACCCTCTCTTGTATGCTGGAGTAAAAAAGTAAAATATTATGAATACCACTCTCAAGACAATGTTGCAGTCAATATTCGTTTCTTTCCTGTTCGGTTTTTTCGGTATCCTGGCATGTCAGCAGCAGTCCGTAGCTTCGTGGTCTTCAAATGTACGGGAAAATACTGCGATCTGTACGGCATCAGGCCAGCAGAGTTCGCCTCAGATACTGAGTGATGGTGCCGGTGGCGCAATCATTGCATGGGAAGATGCGAGAGATGTCCATTTTGATATCTATGTTCAACGTATTGACGCCCGGGGAAGGGTCTTATGGCAAAAAGATGGGGTCCCGGTTTGTACCGTACCCGAGAATCAGAAACGACCAAGGATGGTTAGTGACGGCAACGGCGGTGCAATTATTGTGTGGCACGATATGCGAAGCGGCAATGGTAATTACGATATCTATGCCCAGCGGGTTGATGCAGAGGGAAATACCGTATGGATGAAGGATGGCATACCAGTCTGTGATGAGGTGAAAGAACAGAATAGTCCCTGCATTGCATCGGATGGTACCGGAGGGGCGATTATTGTTTGGGAAGATTTTCGGACAAACTATGCCGATCTTTATGGCCAGCGAATTAATAAAAGCGGAGAATTGCTTTGGAAAAAAAACGGGGTGCTTGTTTGTGGCGTATTAAGTGCACAAAACGCACCAGAAATAATATCTGACGGGGCAAGCGGGGCCATCATAGTGTGGCAGGACTTTCGGAGAAATTACGCAGACATTTATGCTCAACGCATAGACGGAAGCGGAACTATTCTCTGGGACAAATGGGGAGCGGCGGTATGCAGAGCTCAGGGACACGAGAGTTTTGCCGTTGCAGTAAGTAATGGGGCTGAAGGGGCAATTGTAACCTGGATAGATACCCGTAATGGCGTTAATAACAACGATGTCTTCATTCAGCAGATCGATGGGAATGGGGCGGTGCTGTGGTTAGCCGACGGAGTACCGTTATGTACTGCGCCCGGAAATCAAAACTATCCTGTAATTGCTCCTGATGGAGCCGGCGGTGCTATTGGTACTTGGTGGGATATGCGCAGTGGTGATTTTAATATCTATGCGCAACATATAGACCTTTCTGGTTGCGTTCAGTGGGAAGACAATGGTGTACCCATATGTATCGAATCTGGTATCCAAAATCGCGTGTCGATAGCCTGCGATGGCGATCAAGGTGCAATATTGGTGTGGAACGACAACAGGGTTGCCACGGCTGATTTTGACATATACGCACAACGGATTGACCGGAAAGGCGCTTCCTTGTGGGGTAAAAATGGTATAGCTATTTCGAGAGCTCCTGATACCCAATGTTTCCCAATGATAGTTGGAGATGGAACGGGTGGGGCGATTATTACCTGGCAGGACGGCCGGCAGAAAGATAAGAATTATTGGGACATCTATGCCCAAAAGATCAATGGTGATGGTTCATTAGGGGGAAACTAAGCGATGGGTGATTGTTGCTTTTGTTTGTCAGAGTTGTTGTCGTTCAAACACGTTCTGCAGTTTAAAACGAAGATAATGTGATGCGAATCAATATCGTTTTTTTGATCAGATGTATGGATCTGACTTTCCCGTAATATCATCGTTGCTGTACGTTCATACTAACCGGTTATCATTTCTTCAGGGATTATCCATTTCACTCTCTTGAAAAGCCTCTCTGCTATAGGTTTTGGTGTGTTTATTAAATCAATGCATCAAGACACAAAAAAACAAAAAAGTGGCTAATGATATACAGTTTATACTGAAGAAAACAGGGAACAAATCTTTTTGCTTGACAGTGTTCATTGATTGTGTTAGTTTGTTACAAATTTATGTCTTTAGCGTAGTTATGTATAAATTGCAATTATGAAAGGAGGTCGTTTTCGGTTGGCAAAGGAATGCAATGAAGGTTATAGAATAATGATAAATAAGTTTAGTATTTATTTTTACCGGTTTACAGTATCAGAAGTAGTTAATTCATAAATGTTCTTGCTGAGGATGGCAAAAAAATTTAGATAAAATATACGGGAGAAAGCGAAATGAAATCGTACAAAAAGTATTTAGCAGAGTTAGTGGGGACCTTTGCGCTGGTATTTATAGCGGCTGGCTCTGTATGCGCCGATTTTTATTTGAGGCAGGAGGGTGGGCAAGGACTAGGTCTGCTGGGTATTTCTATCGCGTATGGTGTGGTAGTGATTGCCGTTATTTATGCAACGAGTTACGTGTCTGGTTCCCATGTAAACCCGGCGGTGACGATCTCATTTTGGATCAGTAAAAGAATGGATCCCAACACGGCAATCATGTATATTATCTCCCAAATTGCTGGTGCAACAATTGCGGGATTGGCGCTGAAAACGCTCTTTCCTGATGCGCTGAAGACGGTATATTTAGGCACATGTATGTTATCGCCCGGTGTTTCGATAGGACGCGGAATCTTGATGGAGTTTATCATTTCCTTCCTCCTGGTATTTACGATCTATGGGACATTGGTAGACAAAAGAGCTACTGCAGGGTTTGCGGGGGTTGCTGTTGGTCTGGTAGCACTCTTTGGGGCGATGATTGGCGGCACTATCAGTGGCGGAGCAATGAATCCTGCCCGTGTTTTTGGTCCTGCTATTGCATCAGGGCAGTTTACTCATCATTATGTCTGGTGGATTGGCCCAATTCTAGGTGGAGTTGCCGGCGGCTTTGTGTATGATCAACTCTTTGCTGATGTGAAAAAATAAGAACAACGAACAGCAGGTAAATTCTGTTGTTATAAAACAAAAATTGAAAAATAAGCGGCAACGTGTAAACGCAATTTGCATGTTGCCGTTTTTGTTGAGAGGATTGCTTTGTTTGACATTCATAAAGTGCTCAGGATTCTTGCGCCGGAAAACAAACGGTTTGTTGAGCCCATCGTTACAACCATTTCCCGGGAGCGTACGCCATTTCATGTACTTATTTCCTGTATTTTAAGCCTCAGAACAAAAGACCAGACCACCCGTGAGGCTTCAAACCGGCTCTTTGCCCTGGCCGATAATCCGGAAGAAATGGTAAAGATTCCGGCTGAGAGATTAGAAAAAATTATCTACCCGGTTGGATTTTATCGGACAAAGGCAAGGAAGATCAAAGAGATTTGCGAGGTCTTGATCAATTCCTACTTTGGCAAAGTGCCGGATGAAATTGATGAATTATTAAAACTCAATGGTGTTGGCCGCAAAACAGCAAATCTCGTGGTAACGCTGGGATACCAAAAACCCGGTATCTGTGTGGATACGCACGTTCACCGGATTACCAACCGCTGGGGATATGTAAAGACAAGGAATCCTTATGAGACAGAATTTGCCCTCCGTGAAAAACTTCCGGCAAAATATTGGCTTACGATAAATGATCTCCTCGTTACGTTTGGTCAAAACATCTGCCTCCCTGTCTCTCCGAAATGCAGCATCTGTCCTGTCAGGGGATATTGTAAAAGGGTGGGGGTGACAAGGAGCCGGTGATTTCCTGAATTGATACATCTGCAATTTGGAATTTACCTTATTAGGGTGATGAACAAGACATAAAAATCTTGACAAGACGCGAGATAATATCGTATCTTCACAGAGACGCACCGTGACAAAGAACGTGAAACTTTTATACAGAATAAAAAGGTCAAGGAAGAGAATGCCTGCTTTCGTGGTAAATTCGGGGGAATCAAAAAAATACTTTAATGAAGATTGGAATTCTTGCAGACACTCACGATAATATCCATGCGATTAAAACTGCCGTTTCCTTTTTTAACTCCCAGGATTTGAGATACGTCATCCATGCCGGTGATTATGTTGCCCCTTTTTCCCTGAAAGAATTAATGAGCGTGAGTGCAAAGTTTTTAGGGGTATTTGGGAACAATGATGGCGAGCGAATGGGATTGCAGGCAGTATGTAAAAATCTGCATGAACCTCCTTATGACCTTATCCTGGACGGGAAACACATTATAGTTACCCACATGCTTGAGAGTCTCTCAAAAAGGTCTACGATGAATACGGATATCATTATTTATGCCCATACGCATGTGCCGAAAATTGTACCAGGAACTCCTCTGTACATCAATCCTGGTGAGTGTGGCGGGTGGTTAAACGGGAAAAGTACGGTTGCAGTACTTGACCTTAAGGCATTTCAGGCAGATATTATTGACCTATCAACAATACCCCGGGATAGAGGTTAGCCGTGGCTCAAGGATTTTGTAAAGCAGTTTTTATTTCGTTATGGCTTCTCTGCTGTCCGATGCTCGGAGGGTGTGTTTTGCGATCTCTCACCATCGATTCTCAACCGTCCGGGGCAATGGTTTATTTGGATGACGAACTGATTGGTGAAACACCCGTAACGACTACGTTCACCTATTATGGAGTTCGAAAGATCACTTTAGAAAAGGTAGATGCGGAAGGCCGTCTTGTCTGCGAAAGAAAAATTGCCTACGAAAAGATAAAACCACCTTTCTATCAGATTTTACCACTAGATTTTTTCTCTGAATTGATAATTCCTGCAAAACTGAAGGACGAGCATCATTTTGTCTATCAGTTAGACCCCATACAAGAGATCTCTCAGGCAGAACGCCAGGCAGAGATTATGAAAAATGCTGAAGAATTACGGGAACGGTTGGCGAGTCCTGCCGTACATTAGATGATGTGTGCGAACTCCTCCAGGGGTTTACGATAGGTTGGCGCAGGATGATCCAGGGGATATCCAAGGGGAGTCAATGCTACCGGTTCAATTCCCTGCGGAAGGTTTAAAACAGATTTCACGTCAGGTACTTTAAAGGCTGCAACCCAGCAGGTAGCTAGTCCCTCCGCTGTCGCGGCAAGGATGAGATGGTCCATTGCGATTGTGGCATCAATGTCTGCATAGTTTTTACCGTCACTCCGCTTCCATCCTTTTTCAGGGATACTACAGACGCAGATAATTATTGGCGCTGTGTAAAACCATACTGCATTGTATGCATTTTTCAATTGATGTTTTATTTTTTCCTCCTTGATTACCACAAAATAGACAGGCTGTCTATTCGCTGCGCTGGGGGCAGACAGAGCGGCTTCCAATATTCGTCTGAGCTTTTCGTCTTCAACGGGTTCCGGTTTATAAGAACGAACACTCCGCCTTTTTTTCATGATTTCGTATATATCCATGATCTTCCTTTTAAAATTCTATAATTTTCCAATGATTAATCTTTGCATACAGTCTGAGTAAAGGACTTGCGTTTACCGCTACCGGATATCCAACCATTCGCATATATTTCACGTCTACATATTGATTTGCATAGGCACAAGAAGATGCCAGATCAAGCTTATACTCCGCCTCGAGTTGGTTCACAATCTTTGCTTTTCCACCGCTGTAAGAATGTATACCATTAATTTCCCCGGTTATTATGCCGTTGTCGTCGATGGCAAGGTTCGTTCCTATACCAATATCTGCATTACAATATTTCCTAAAACATTCTACAAAAGGACTTAGGGTTCCTGATAACAAGATGATAATATACCCTGAATCTTTCAGCATCTTTATCTCTTCTAAGGCAGCTAGTGAGATATAGGGGGAAATCCGCTCTCTGAAACACTCACTTATGCTGGCAACAATCTTTTTGTATTCTTTATTTTTCAAATAATATTTGTTTTTTCTAACATATAACCCTTTGAAAAACAAAAGGTTATAAAAAAATACATTCGTAAATTTCAAGAGATCCCGAAAAGTAACAAGTCCTTTTTCTAAAAGGTATCGGAAAAAAACCCTCTCGGACGAGATGTCTCTAATGATGGTGCCATCAATATCAAATATAGCCGCTTTATTCACAATTTTCGATTCTACAAAGTATCTGAATCTCTTTCAATGAAAAACTTACGGAATTATCAATATCTTGTCTATACAATTAGTTGATTTGTTACGAATATTTTTGTGAAATCGTAAGTGCCAATAATTAGGGTGTTTATAAATCAATAGGTTGTATTGATTTTAAAATTGTATACAAAATATTGTGTTTTACTCTTGACAAGATAATTTTTTTTGATATAAATATGCAAACATTCGATATACAACATATGGCAGGGGAAATTATTTAAAAATTTTAAAGAAATGGAGGTGGTCGGGAAAAATATTTCAAGAAAAAAGGCTCTCGCGTTGATTGTATTGCCATAGAATAAAAATATGGCGGGTTTGTGTTGACAGAGTGAGTAAGATTGAGGACAGTGAACGATTAACAGTACATAAGGAGACAGAGAGAATGACAACAGCAACATTGGAAAGTCCTATAGTAAGGAACAGCATTAGCGTTAAAGAGGATATACAATTACTCATTGAAGAGAAACTGAATGCCTTTGATGCAGCAATAGCAGGACATGAATTTTTAGAGATCGATGGCGATATTCCAGGAAATATTCCGAAAGAAGATGGCATAAAGATTATTAATCATAAATTAGAATGTGCATTTGTCATAGATGTTGATTCGGTGATTCGTCAGGAGGTAGGATCGGTGATTCACGCTCTTGAGACGGGCATAACAACGCGTCTCTATGGAGTTACGCGAATCGTGGGATATTACAGCCGGGTATCTAATTGGAATAAGTCGAAAATTGGTGAATTACATGATAGGCATATGGGAAGGTATTCAGTCAGATAAATATAATCAAAGGTAAATTTCTCCCAAGAAACCCCCTTTGTAATAAAAGAGCCATTGCGGCGTGAATATTGCGCTGCAATGGCTCGTTTTTTGAGTTGCTAACATTTATCCTTAGTCTTTGCCTGGAACAGGAGGGGGCATTCTAACGGTAAGCACCGGACACGGGGCCTCCCGTACCACTTTTTCTGCTACGCTGCCCATAACTGCGTGCGAAAGTCCGGTTCTGCCATGGGTGCCAATCACAACAAGGTCTGCTTCAATGGAGGCTGCAGCATTAATTATCTCTTTAAAAGGCACTCCCTTTACGACGATTGTTTCTATCTCCAGAACGTCTGACGTCCCTTCCGGAAGACTTTTTATCAAATCTTCCCGGATCTTCGTTAAATCAATCTCATTCAGTTTATAGGGGCTGAATTTGTAGATCTCCGTATCGTATAAGCGAATATCTATTACATGCATAAGGTATAGTTTTGCTTCATCCTTTAATGCCAGAGAAATGGCATACTTTAAGGCGCGGTACGAACATTCGGAGTGGTCTACAGGACAGAGAATTTTCTTTAATACAATCATACGGTCTCCCAATAAATTATTAAGCTAAATACCTGCTCCGTCAATGGCTGTGTTGCATGATGGACACCTTGCATTGACAACGTTGTTTTCGATGATCTGATATCCGTATCTTTTGATAAGCGCCGTTTTGCATGTGTAGCAATACGTATTTTCGCCGCCTTCGCCAGGAACATTGCCCTCGTAAACATAGCGGAGACCTGACTCCAGACCTATATCACGAGCCATTCTCAGCGTCTCTACTGGAGTTGGTGGTTTTTCCATGAGCCGGTACCGGGGATAAAAACGGCTTACATGCCAGGGAATTTCAGGTCCGACACTCCTGATAAACTCCGCAATCTGTCGTAATTCCGATGCTGAATCATTCATTTCAGGAATGACCAGGGTGGTAATTTCTATCCAGATGCCCATCTCTTTATAGGAACGGATACAGTCGAGCACCTCTTCCAGTCGTGCACCACAGATTTTTTTATATGTTTCGCCGGAAAAGCTTTTTAAATCAATATTGGCGGCGTGCAGATACGGTTTTATTGTTGCTAAAGCCTCACGTGTTATGTACCCATTTGTTACGAATACGTTTTTGACAGATTTCTGTGATGCTATTTTAGCAATTTCATAGGCGTATTCAAAAAAAATGGTAGGTTCTGTATACGTATATGCAATGCTTTTACAATGGTGATGAATGGTATCCTCAACAATCTTCTCCGGTGCAGTGTCTTTACCCACAATTTGGTCTTGATCCTTCGGCAATTGGGATATATCATAATTTTGGCAGTTCATACACCTGAAATTACATCCCGCCGTTGCCACAGAAAGTGCAGTGCTACCAGGGTAAAAATGGAAAAGTGGTTTCTTTTCGATAGGATCACTATTTTCTGATATAAGTTTTCTATACACAAGGGAGCAGAGTGTTCCGCCACGATTTTGTCTGACCCGGCAAATGCCCTTCTTACCTTCGTCTATTATGCAATGATGACGACAAAGATTGCATTTTACCTTGCTATCTCCGAGTTTTTCATAAAACATAGCTTCTTTCATGATTTTAATCTTACCGTTTTATCGTTACTATGGCAAGTATTTATCGTTATTGAGCTATTTCATTGACTGTAAGAAACCAGAATGCACATAAATTAAAAATTTATGCTAAACTATTCATCAATTCTTCCGATAAATAACCATTAAAATGTTGAATTAGTCTACATCTGGCAGCGACATTTTGATGCATGGTAATATCAGCAAAAAAAACACAACCCCCTTACCCCCTTTATTAAGGGGGATTTCCTCAAGTCACGCTTAGAACTTCGTCGTGAGTCTTCGGCGTGAGCTCAGTCGAACGAAAAGGGGATTCAGGAGATTGTTTGGTTGCCATAATACAAGCTTTGAAATTTTTATACATTGCAGGCACACACCCTAAAGGGATGCGGCTGCCTGATTGAAATTTCTGAACATTGAAAAACTGCTAAAAAAGATACAAAACAAAGGAGGTAATCAAAAAAAATGTATCTCTGGGCACCATAAAAACAAATCACATACCAAAATAAAACAACCTTAAGCTTCCCGTTCACAAGAGATGCAGTCGTTGTCACAGAAATCAGATTTACAATCGTTTCATAATCCCAAAGCGACTCACAGCGCTAATTCGAAGCAGTGAATGCAAAGAAAGGGTTTAGCCTGTTGCGGGGAATAGCGTTTCTCCCGAAGTGATGAACTTTTTAAAAGATCCTGCCAGGGCCGTAATGGTGGTGAATAAAATGCATGTAATAAGAAATCTAATATCCTTGGAGACCTTCATTGTTTATCCTTTTATGTTAAGATGGTTACGGAGGTGACATGATCTCGATTTCCTGCAGTACCGGAATAACGATCTTACCAACGTATCTAAATGACTCCAGGAACATGAAAAAGAAGACACCGACCGCTATGGCAATAATAACTGCTCCTGCCCAATGCTGAAAACGAAACCGTTTCAATGAAGGAGCAAAAGCAATCAGGCCAAATACAGATGAAAGCACCGTTATTGCGTCCAGACTTGCCCGTTGCCAGTAAAGGCCTCCCAAATGCAACCACATTCCAAACTCATCAAATGTTAGTGCCATACCGCTTCCATAAACTATCGCAACTATTTCTAAGTTTCTCCCAATCGGATGCCAAAACAACAGATATGCACCTACACCAGCAAGGAGAAAAATACCGTAGTTAAGATGGTGAACGTGTGTTCCGCCCAGATGCAGGTAAAGATCGGGTATTCTCCTTGACATAATCAAAAAGACAAGCAGTCGAGTTACGATGAACGTCAAGATGAAGGCAACAAGCACCAGCCGAGCCAGGTGGGGAGAAATTCGAGGTGGCACATTATTCTTTGCGTCATAAGACATCAGCAACAACTCCTTTTGGACTTTTCGAAATAAGGAAAGCGATGTTGGTAAGAATACGTGGTAGTTTTAAACCGCCCGGCGATGCAAGATATTTCGGTTCCCATTCAGGATCGAACTTTTCTTTGTACCGCCGCAAACCCTGGAAATTATAAAAATGTTCCCCGTGACGGAAAACCAACGCCCCAAGCCTGTTCCATAGTGGCGCAAGTGCATGCTCCTCAAGTCCAGAGAGAGGCGCCATTCCCATGTTAAACCACGTATATCCTTCCTGTTTTCCCCACAACATGAGCTGGACGAACAGATATTCCATAACACCGTTTGCAGCGCCGGGAAGGTATCGCATAAGATCCCCGGAGAGTTCTTCTTTCTCAGCTCCTTGCCAGATATTCATGAAGGCAATGATTTTGCCATTCTTTCGTACTATCCCAGCGGGGTGATGTTTCAGGTACTCTATATTGAAGAACCCTATGCTGAATCCTTTCTCTTTGATGTTTTTTCCCAACAGCCACTCGTCTGATATTGCCTTGAGTTCCGGCAGTAAAGACGGTATTGCAGCAGTTGGGATGAACTCAAAGGTATAACCCTCTTTCTCAATCCGATTACAGGTGTGGCGTAGCCCCTTCCGGGTGGATCCTTCAAGAAAAAAAGTTGCCAAGGGGACACGAGCCTCTTCTCCAAGCTTAAGCAATGTTAGACCAAAGTCGATATAGATATGAAGATTCCTCCGTTCTATTTCATAGAAGACCGTCCATCCATCATGACGATCGCATATCTCACGGAATTTCCAGATCAGTTCAGGCATTTCATCTTCTGGGCCAACAGGGTCACCCAGTGCCACCCAACTTCTGCCATTGATAGCGTACATTATAAATGCCGTCCTGCGTTCGCTCACCAGAAAGAATTTGTCCCCAAGCAGGGCAAAGTTTGCGTATGTCTTTCTTGAATTTTCCACGATAGTACGGACTCTTTCTAAGTCAATCACTGGCAAAAGTGAGGGCTTCGAGAATGCTGGATGTAGGAGTTTTAACACGGCAAAAAAAAGCGCCACGGTTACAACTCCCACAGTAGCACGGAGAAATCGTGGCGCATCACCCGACAGGCTGAAATGCCACCATAACTCATTGGAATACGCAACATGCTTGTGACAGAAGAATCCCAACCAGACTGAGCAAAGCATAACAATAACGATAGTTGCGACCCAGCGAGCAGTAAACGGCTCATTTATGAGGGATGTCTTGCGATAAAAATGACGACGGGAAGGCAGGAACGCGGATAACATGATTACTAAAATAACTGCCTCCTCATAATCAAAACCTTTGAGCAGTGAAAAGACAATTCCTGCAATAAGAAGTGCAACGGTAAAGGGATATGCGGCATTAAGTCTGCGTCGCAGACCCCATGATAAGAAGAGAAGCAAAACACCGGCAAGACTTCCCAAAAAGTGAGAGATTTCCATAACCGGTAATGGGAGTAGCGCTCTGAGCCACATCATACGAATATTTACTTCGGGGGTTGCTCCGGAAAAGAGAAGAATGGCGCCACCAACGAGAGAAGTAATGGAGAGTACCGTTGGTACAATCTCTGGCGTCCATTGTCCAAAGATACGGGCAAACAGTCTGAATGCCTCTCTTTTCTGAAGGAGCTCGTGGATACTAAGCAACACTGTGGCGATACAAATAGGCAGCAAATAGTATATTCCACGGAAGACTAAAAGCGATCCAAGGATGGAAGAAGCCGGTAGCGTGGACGAGAGGAAGATGATGAATACTGTTTCAATAATCCCAAGTCCGCCGGGAACCTGGCTTATTAACGCTGCTATCTGTGACAGAACAAAGATACCAAGAAACCTGGGATAAGACAATTTTTCAACAGAGGGAAGCAAGACATAGAGCACGCTTCCGTTCAATATCACATCAAGGCATGCAATTACTGTTGCAGAAAGAGAGAACTTGAGAGAGGGAATAGAAAACGCCCATTTCAAAATCTTGAGAGGCCTCTTTCTCAGGGCGCTGCATAACAGGTACCCTGTAACAAAAACGAGAAAGAGTATCCCAAGGTGCGGTTCTGAGACAAAACGGAGGTGCATCAATGCAGGAATTTCTAATGGCTCTAAAAGAAAAACGACTCCACCTGTGGCAAAGATGCCCAGCCAATAGCTTAAACCACAGAAGACAACCATTTTTGTTACCTCTATTGCAGAAAGCCCCCACGCCGGGTATAGCCGGTAACGAATTGCGGCGTGCATAGGTGTCCCGATGCTATTGCCGAAGGCATAACCAATGAAACCTGCCGTGGCAAGCTTACCATACCCGAGCGGATGGTGTACATAGCGAAGTGCGACGGAGTCATACCCTATCAGTACTAAATAACTAAGCACGGTAAGCAAAAGAGCGCTGAGAAGGTAGTAAACCGGGATTGCTTTCAGTTGGCGTACTATATCGTGATAATGGTATTCCTTTAATTCATAATAGAGCACATACAGTGCAACGGCGAAGAGTAAGATGCCACATAGGGAGCCGAGACTATGGAGAAGCTTATTTTTCATATACGAGCAGATAATTCAGACACGGATCTGCAATAGCAAGACAAACCTCTTTTGAACGCAACCCCTCGGTAAATGCAATATAAACTATCTGAAGCGTGCAAATAGATTAGTAGTGCCTGCTAATCTGCATTGGTTGCATACTTGAGGCCGAAGTTGGTATCGTCATAATAGCCGATATACACCTTGCCTGATGTGCCCACGGCGATGGAGGCATACTCGCCTACACTTCCACTACTGTCTATAGTTTTGGTTGCCCATAAACCGGAAGCATTGGTTGCATACTTGAGGTCAAAGTTAGTACTGTCATAATAGCTGATGTGTATCTTGCCCGATGTGTCCACGGCGATGGAGGTGTATCCACCTACATTTCCACTGCTGTCTACCGTCTTGGTTACCCACGAACCAGAGGTATTTGTGGCATACTTGAGATCGCCATGAGTATAATCATAATAACTCATGTGCACCTTGCCTGATGTGTCCATTGCTATGGAGGTAAACTGCCCGACATCACCATCGCTATCAATAGTCTTGATTGTCCATGAGCCAGCAGCGTTCGTGGTATTGGTGGCATATTTAAGGACATTTTTTGTGTCATCATAATAGCTTATATGCACCCTGCCGGACACATCTGCTGTTATAGCGGTATGCTCTCCTACATTTCCATTACTATCAATGGTCTTGGTTATCCACGAACCTGAAGTATTCGTAGCGTACTTGAGGTCTTCGTTCGTGCAATCATAATAGCTTATGTGTGTCTTACCAGACGCGTCCACTTTAATGGCGGTAAACTCTCCTACATTTCCATTGCTATCAACAACCTCGGTTATCCACGAACCAGAGGCATTGATGGCATATCTGAGATCACCATTTTTGCTATCATAATAGCTTATGTGTACCTTGTCTGATGTGTCCACGGCAATGGAGGTATACCCGCCTACATTTCCACTACTGTCAATAGTTTTGGTTACCCATGAACCGGAAGTATTGGTTGCATACTTGAGGTAGAAGTTAGTACTGTCATAATAGCTGATGTGTATCTTGCCTGCTGTGTCCACGGCAATGGAGGTATACTCATATACATTTCCACCGCTGTCCACAGTTTCAGTTGTCCATAAACCTGGAGTATTGGTGGCATACATGATACTACCATTAATGCTGTCATAATAACTTATATACACATTACCAGAGGTACCCACTGCTATGGAGGAATAACTACCAACATTTACATTCATAGCCACAGTCTTCATTATCCATGTGCCGGTGGTATTGGCAGCGTACCTGATGCTACCGTTAGTGATATCATAATAGCTGATGTGTGCCTTACCCGCTGTGTCAACTGTTATGGAGGAATATCCACCTATATTTCCGCTATTATCTACCGTAGTTGCTTTCCATACGCCAGAGGCATTGGTAGCGTATTTGAGATTCTTGTTGGTAAGATCATAATAGCTGATGTGAGTCTTGCCAGATATGTCGACTGTTATGGAGGTGTACTCACCCACCCATTCACTTTTGTCCACAGTTGCTGTTGACCATGACCCAGAGGAATTCGTGGCATATTTGAGATTTTTTTTTGTGCGATCATAATAACTGATATGCACCTTGCCCGATGTGTCTGCCGCTATGGAGGTATATGCCCCCACATCTCCGTTATTATCTACCGTAGTTGTTACCCATGCGCCAGAGGCATTTGTGGCATACCTGAGATCGCCGTTAATATCGTCATAATAACTGAGATGTACCTTACTTGAAGTATCAAGCGCTATGGAGAGGTACCCACCTATTTTTCCACTGTTGTCCACAATAACGGTTATCCATGAGCCAGAGACATTCGTAGCATACTTGAGGTTTTTATTCGTAAGATCGTAATAGCCGATGTGTGCCTTGCCCGATTTGTCCATCGCTATTGAGGCACACCCGCCTACTCCCGGCAATGAATCCACTGTCACAATATGCCATTTACTACCGTCATGGTATGCATAGAAGAGACTGGTGCCTCCGCAAACAATGTGAGGATGGCCATGAGTATCAAGGGCGAGTGCCCTTGAAGAAAAATTCTGGGAATATTTTTCTTTAACCACGGTCTCTGTCGACCACGGTGCCGCTGATAATGCGTTTACAACAAAAAGAAAGTTGATAAAAATTAGGGAAAAAGTTGATAAAGCCTTTTTGCTCAAAATCATTCCCGTCATTTGCGGCCTCCTATTGGTATTGTTGAATTATAATATCAAGATTCTTCGGACCCTTCTGTACGTGGTGAATGCTCAGACAGGCTGCATAGATCGTTCGGGTAAATAATCTGTGCATTTATGAAACCTGTGTTTGTATTTTTATGCGAACTCATGGTTAAAAATAATCAATGGAGAATTTTATTATTATACATTTTAAAATAGGATAACTCACGTGATTTTTCTATAATTTTTAAAAGTTTCAGGGAAAATAGTTCTTATCTGTGTTACGATAATTCGAGAAATACGAGTGCAAATTTATTTAGGGTCATCGTAGGAATGAGTGGGTAAGATTTGCATTTTTATCTCCCAGGAAACATACACGTCAGAATTTTTAGGCTGAAAACCGGAATTGTAACACCGATAGTTTTTATTGGAGCAACTTCAGGGAGTTTTTTTGCAGATATGTTAGGAGTGAATAAGGCAATTTTTCCCGCACTTGGCTTAGCGAGCCTTTTGGCTGGGGCTGCTAACACCCCTATTGCTGCAAGTATTATGGCATTAGAACATTTGGCCCGAAGTTGGGACTATACGCTGCCATAGCATGCGTTATTAGTTCTCTTCTGACTGGTCATAGAAGTGTCTTTCCATCTCAGATGATCGACTTTAGGAAGTCTTCATTTATCACCTGGAAGTGGGAGAGGAGATTGAAGATGTAAAGATACATGTTAAACCGAGAAGGAAAAGTTTGATAGGGATGGGTTTGTTGATTGGCAAAACAATTAAGGAAAAATTCACGAAGAGAAAAGATACGAGTTCATTACGGTAGGGGCAGGTTTCAAACCTGCCCCTACATAACGACGGCATACCGTTGTCATTGTTGATATTTTGCAAAAAACTAAATTGTTACAAAAAATGTACTTTTAATATTTCTTATACATTTCACCCCCGACTTTACGAGATAAAAAATGTCTATTGATAAATTCCCTGTGGTGATACCAATATTTTAACGAAGATATAATATCTTAACCAGATATAGATATTTGATATAATAATCGTTTCCATGGTGATAGGTATTGCATAGACAAGGAATTTTTTGAACGATATGGGGTATCCAGCTTTTTCCGAAAGACCGATGGTAATAACGTTTGCGGATGCCCCAACGGGAGTGCCATTCCCACCAAGACAAGCCCCCAGCGCTAATGACCACCACACAGGCATAAGGGTTGAATGCTGGATAACCGATCTAACATCCATTCCCGGCGGCAAGACAGCATGTGCCGTATCTGTAACCAGAGGAATCATGCTAGCCACAAAGGGGATATTGTCAACAATCGCAGAACTAAGAGCAGAAAACCATAAGGTAGTGATTGCTGTAAAAAACATATTTTCTGCGCTTGGCTTTGTCAGTGAAATCATACCTTCAGAGAGCTTTGAAAGTAAACCCACCTTAACGACACCGCCCACAATTATGAAGAGACCAATAAAAAAGAAGAGTGTTGGCCATTCCAGTTCTCTTAGTACCTGATGAGGGTCTTCCTTTGATATAATGAGAAGGACGGCAGCTCCGAAAATGGCAATTGTTGCAGGTTCGTAATGGAATATACCATGGGTAATAAATCCCAGAATAACCATTCCCAATACGCAGAGCGATTTTTTTAACAGATTAGAGTTTTTAATCAGCTTATATTCATCAATGGCTAGTATCTTTTGACTTAACTCTTCCCTGACTTGAAGTTTTCTGCCAAAGAGGAATTTGATAGTCAAGAGGAAGAATGCAAAAATAAAGAAAACCGCTGGTGCTGTATGATAGATAAAATCCATGAATGTGAGTTGTACCTTGCTTGCGATCATGATATTTGGTGGGTCACCAATGAGTGTTGCTGTACCACCAATGTTTGCAGCCATAACTTCTGATATTAAGAATGGAAAGGGATCCAACTCTAGTTCATCAGCAGTAAAGAGCGTTACGGGGACGAGAAGCAATACCGTCGTCACGTTATCGAGGAGGGCAGAGAGAATGGCCGTGATGCAGGTAAAATAAATGAGGATCAAGAATGGTTTCCCTTTAGCCAATTTTGCAGATTTTATTGCCAGGAATTGGAATATGCCTGTTTTACTGAGGATGTTGACGATAATCATCATGCCGATAAGTAAAAATATGACATTGTAATCTATGGCGTATTTTTCATGATAAAAGGCCTCGTGTTGACTCACGATTTTGAGTATCATCATCAAACCCGCACCAATTAATGCAACCTTTGTTTTATCGAGTTTTTCAGAGACAATTAATCCATAGGATATGATAAAAATAGTAGTGGCAATCCAGAAGACCATGCGTTTATTTCCCTTTTATAAAACTTGATGTATGATTGGTTTTAGTATACAGAAAGAACTTTTGTTATATGCTTTATCAGGGTGAGGCGTGGTATAATTCCTACGACTTTGCCGCCTCTGATTACGGGCAGAGTATGTATCTTGTTCACAACCATGAGTGCAGCCGCCTTAATTATGGTATCCTCTTCACTTACAGTAAACGTTGTTGTTGACATAATATTGTTGATCGTTAAATTTCTATTTTCTCTGCATTTTCTTTCAAAATAATTTGCATCCATTACTGAGATGAGTGATTCATCCACACGTATATACTTGGGAATAAGAACTTTTATGATGTCTCCTTCAGTTACGATCCCTACCAGTTTGTCCTCTTTATCTACCACAAAGACGACATGATATTTAACCTCGTCCAGTATTTTTATGAGGTGCTCAAAGGTGTCAGATGTCCGAATGAGGTTCGGTGATGGGTCCATAATATCTTTTATTTTCACAATTTTATACTCCTCGAAATATTTGTAAATCAATCTGCAATATCAAAACCCATTTCTGTCTTATGCAAGGAGATGGGGTTTCGTCTGAAAGTTTGTAACTATCTGTTACATATCAGGAATTAGATGAACAAAAGCCTCGTCAATAGAGAGATTGACTGACATCCCATGGGTGAGCTTAAGCTCTTTGGCAACGATCCGGCTTATACGCATCTTAAGGACTTCTTTGGGGGTAACCAACACCTTGATTTCGAGGTCTCTTCCAATCGGATGAATAGATTCTATTGTCCCTATAAAAACGTTTTTGCCCGGTTGTATATGATGGGTACTAAGATGGATAGCACCGGGGCGAATGCACATAGTTACAGGATCTCCCTCTGACAATTCTAAGGAAGTATACGTTTTTAAAACAATGTCATTTGTCTGAATAGTTGCCCTGTTTCCAAACTTATGGATGATTTTTCCCTTCAGCATATTTTCTGTATTCAGAAAGCGGGCAACAAATAAAGTTTTCGGCTTATAGAAAACCTCGTCCGGACTTCCAAATTGTTCTATTGTACCGTTGTTTAAAATACCAAACCGGTCTGCCAACTCCAATGTTTCCTGATGATCATGCGTAATATAGACCATGGTGATGTGGAACTTCTTTTGAAGCTCTTTCAGTTCTGCCTTAATCTTTTGCCGTGTTTCTATGTCCAGGGCACTTACCGGTTCGTCCAACAACAGGATCGATGGTTCAACAATCAATGCCCTTGCCAATGCCACCCTCTGCATCTGCCCGCCACTCAATTGAAATGGAAACCGGTATTCGAGTCCCTGCAAGCCAAAATCATCAATAAGCTGTCTAACCTTTGTTTGTATAATATTTTTCGGGACCTTGCGCAAACGTAAACCAAAGGCAATATTGTCAAAGACCGTGTGATTGGGGAAGAGTGCGTAATTTTGCGGTACATACCCAATGTTACGTTCACCAGGACGAAGAGTTGTTACATTTATTCCATCGATAACAACCTGGCCGCTGTCAAATTGCTGCAGACCAAGGATACCAAGAAGCAAGGTTGATTTCCCACACCCGCTGCTACCGAGAATGATAAATAGTTCATCTGGAAAAATCTCTAAAGATAAATCCTTCAAGACAATTTGCGAACCAAAGGCTTTTGATATGTCGATCAATTGCAATTTATGCATGGAATTTATGGTTCTTTTCTCTAAAGAAGAATTTTATAACGGTCAATAAGATAAACGTCAGAAATTCTAGAATAATGGCAAGGGCGATGGCCTTATCCATATCTCCTTTCTGAGTGGCAAAATAGATCAATACTGACATAGTTCCCGTAGAAGAGGTCAAACCGCCAGCAAAGATTAGGGTGGCCCCGATCTCGCCCAAACTCTTCGAAAGGGCCATGATGAGCCCCTTCAGTACACCCCAAATGGAAAGAGGAAAGGTGAGTTTGTAAAATATCTGGAAGGGATTTGCACCCAAGGTAGATGCCACATTCTCAATATTTTTGTCTACACGATCAAATGCTTCCCGTACGAAGCTGATCATGAAGGGAATACTTACAAAGAGTTTGAGCAGGACTACGGCTGTAAAGGTATAGGGAACGTAGATATGAAAATATCCGAAAAATTTACCCAGGATACCCGTCCTGGATAATAGGAGCAGAAGAATGAGACCATCTACGCCAGGCGGGAAAGATAGGGGTAAATCAACCACTACCGTCTCCAGGATACGTTTTCCCCAAAAGGTTTTTCGGGAAAATAGATAAGCAGTGGGCACACTGAAAACAAAAACTATCAGGGATGCAATAAAAGAGGAGCCGAATGTCACGGCGATGGAAACAAGTATCACACGACTACTCATTTGCTGAAAAAAGGCGGATGGGGTTGTTGTAAAGAACAATGATCCGATAATCAAAAACATGAAGGCAATAAGAACAAAGGAGAAGAAATAATTAGTAACTTCAAACGTCTTATTCACCGCTTTTAAATAAAGTTTTCTCATAGTGGCTCTTTGAGATTCCCAAAATAGGTTTTTGGTGTAAAACCGTTTACAGCTTCGTTATCGTGTCACTGTCATAGTTTGCCACCTACAGATTCGTACCATCGAAGGTCACATCTCGTGGGTTGAAGCCCACGACATAAGTACCGGGCACGTTTTCATTGCTTACCCTTTGCTTTGTAGTGCAGATACAACCAGAATTCATCACTCAAATATTGATGCCATCAAAAGCCCAGCGTATGGTTGAAAGCCCACGGTAAAGGTAGACCTGCTGTGGATTGTTGTCTCGTACCATTGCCTGGGTTTTATAAATCGTGTATCCGTCTGGCTGGTATTTTCATTCGAGGCGGTAAGTGCAAAGAAAGAGCTTAGACTCTTGCGGGGAATAGAGGAGAATATCGTTTCTCCAGGAGTTATGGGTCTTTCAACAGACCCAGCCCGGACTGTAATGGTGGCGAATAAAATGCATGTCACAAAAAAAAATTACCCTTGAAGATTTTCATTGTTTATCTTTTCATGTGAAGATGGCTACAGAGGTGGCATGATCTCGATTTCCTGTAGTACCGTACCGGAATAATGATTATACCCACTAAATGCAAGAATATTCCCCTTCCCACGGTTATCTACCCTCCAGAATCTTACCCATCGGGAATGGCATAATATGTGAAACCCCTCAGCAGCAGGGCATTCACGAGTTCCATGTCGTCTTCGTGAATGATTGGGAATAGCGGTTTTTACTGGATTTCATTTCGTAACCGTGACAACATCTTTATTATGCCATCCCTTGCATAGTATTTCGATTCATTTGCCTGATGTATTATACAAGATGGATAATGCTATTTTGTAATCTAATTTCTTTAGTAGTCAAATATTTTCTCGTGTCCCCAGGGAAACAAGCCTTTCGCCATCGTGTAATTATCAACCTTATGTGTATTTTACAGATCTATTACCACGTCCTAGCGCTTCCCTCCCTTGATCTAAAAGGAAGTTTTTTTGTTTATGCGTCTGTTCTATTCTAAGTCTTTCTCTGTGTACGCAGCATACTCCATGGTAAAACCCGTTTCTCTGCGATTTCGCGTCTTTGTGTGATTCCTATTTAAACAAAAAAGCCTTCTAACAAAAAAATGTTTATTGAGACCATTTTCGGCAACAAGGTTGTCTTTTCCCATAAAACTATTTAAACGTCTTGCAAAAACCCTGCTACTTTGCGTCCCCTGTTCTCTCAGGGTTTGCCTTTGTCGTCTCCTTGTTGTAGTTGTCGTTTCAATGAGCAGACGCACACCCATATTCATGGGTATTTGTCAAGGGAAAATATGCAATGCTATAGTATCAATTTAAGGTATTTCTCTCCTGAAAATTCTCTAGCATTTAAATCTTGACATTTTCTGCTATGCTCCTTATATTTGAAGTGTTGCAAAGAGATCGTCGATACTTATCAAGAACGTGTGTTCATTCTATCTTAAGAAAAGATCATTTCCGGCAGGGAATGATATAATATGATGCGGGAGATTTTTCTATGGACGATGAACTATTTCAAAAAAGATTACTGGATTTAATTGAAGAGATTAAGCGGTTCTCTGAAACAAAGAGAGAAAGTCTTGAGATGCTTACGGGTGATATTGGTAAAAAACATGAAGACCTTCGAAATAGTTTGTCAATATTACAGGATACCCTTGATTCATTGCGATTAAATGTAAGGTATCTGTTTTTTGATTTAGAGGCCACCAAAAAGGAAAATGCTGCCCTGAGAAAAAAGCTGGAAGAACAAGGAAATAATAAATAACTTGTCGTATTGCTGCTGAATGGCAAATTTCTTTTTATCTCATTATAAAAAACCCTAAATGAAAGACCTTACCCTGACCAATCTCTCTGACCAGACGCATAAGATCCTGGAACCTTTCCTCCGGGACATCCTCGGTCATTGCAAAGAAGATATTGTTTCAATCGCGGTTATCGGCAGTGCTGTAACAAAAGACTTTCATCCAAAATATTCTGATATTAATACCCTGATTGTTGTCAAGGAAGTCAAGGTCTCATTTTTTGATTTTATTGCAACGTTGGGCAAACGTTACGGAAAGAGGAGGATACGCGCCCCCCTGATCATGACCAGTGATTACATCGGCAGATCATTGGAGGTGTTTCCTTTGGAATTCCTGGAGATGAAATTGATCCATCAGTTGGTATATGGAAATGATGTATTAAAGAATATCCAAATCGGGAAGGCCGACGTCAGGCTCCAATGCGAACGTGAATTCAAAGGAAAACTCCAGCATCTTTGTCAGGGCTACATCAAGGCAATGGGGAACAGGACGACATTGACTGAATTGTTTGCAGGCTCTCTCTCCGGATATTTCCCGGCGCTTCGTGGCTTGCTTTTTTTGTATGACCAAAAGATTCCACAGGAAAAAAATGAAGTCCTTTTTGCTTTAGAAAAGTGCTTCAATATCGATACAAGTGTGTACAGAAAATTGCATGAGGTAAGATCGAAAGATGTCTATCCACCCGTTGAAGCCCTCCGTGACATATTTGAGAATCTATATCATATATTACATATAATCATTAAGAAGGTCGATGAATTTGAGATTAAACCCGCGTAGAAGAAATGGGTACCTGTACCCTGTACTTATCGTAGCATTCTTCTGTCTTTGTTTCATTACAGAGGCACAGGAGATGCCGGTTCCCCAGCGGTATGTGGAGGACAGAGCCAATATTGTCAACGAAGCAGTAGAGAAGGAACTGAATGGTTATCTCCAGGAACTGGAGCAGAAGACCGGTGCACAGTTGATCGTTCTTACCATCGATACCACCGGAGATATTCCTATTGAAACCTACGCCCTGGAACTTGCGATGAAGTGGAAGTTGGGACAAAAGGGAAAAGACAACGGCGCCCTTGTCGTTATTGCCAGAAATGACCGCGCCTACCGGATCGAGGTTGGTTACGGGCTGGAAGGAATTTTGCCGGATAGTTTTTGCGGCACGATTGGCAGGACCTATTTTGTACCCAATTTTCAAAAAGGACATTTCAGCGAAGGCATATTTCAGGGCATAGTCATTATGGTTTATAAGATTGCGAAAGAAAACAACGTTGAGATTACAGGCATGCCAAGTATCGCTGCGCTGAGAAAAAAATCAGCAGGACGTCAGAATCCATACCTTTCATTGTTACTCATCCTGGTTATATTACCCATTTTCATAAGTTATCTGTTTAACCGGAGGCGGTACTCTTCGTATTGGTGGGGTGGGCCGCCAACCATCTATGGTGGACCGAGGGGGTTTGGTTCCGGCGGCTCTGGTGGATTTGGCGGATTTGGCAGCTTTGGAGGCGGCGGAGGCGGTTCTTTTGGCGGTGGAGGGGCATCAGGGCGTTGGTAAGAAATTACGAATCATGATTCATGATTATCAATTATAAATTTTAAATCCCAAATTTATAATTGTAGTAACTATTTAGTTTTTTGAACATGTAGGGGCGAAGCTTTTGCAATAATTGTCATGTACACATTCACCCCTACCCTGCACGACAAATATCGCAATTATTGAAAATTTTCAAAAATTAAATTGTTACAAATTGTAGATTCTTTATATTTGAACTTTGTGCGATTGGTGAATTTTGTGATTTAACATAGTTTCATCTCCTAGGAAGCAGATTATGAAAAAGATATTACCGGTAATTGCTATCGTCATTTTTTTTGGCATCATCTTCGGTGTTTGGTATGTTAAGGGGTACAATAAGGTCATCACCCTGAATGAAAATGTGAAAAATGCCTGGTCGCAGGTGGACACGCAACTCAAACGACGTTACGACCTCATTCCCAACCTTGTGGAAACGGTGAAGGGTTATGCTTCTCATGAAAAGGAAATTTTTGAAAATCTTGCTGAGGCAAGAAAGGGCTATTTCAGCGCCGGGACGATAGAAGATAAGGCCAGATCGGCAACACAAATAGAGGGATTTTTGTCGCGTCTCTTAATGTTCAGAGAGACGTATCCAGAGTTAAAGGCAAATGAATCGTTTCTGAAGATGCAGGATACCCTCGAGGGCTCTGAAAACCGGATTTCCGTGGAACGAAAACGATATAATGACGCCGTTCGTGAACTCAATACCTATATCAAAAGCTTTTATGGTCGTTTTTTTGCCGCACGCACCGGTGTTGCCGAGGCAAGGTATTTTGAAGTTGCCGAGGCTGAGAAGGAAGTACCAAAGGTGAAATTCTAATGAGAGGTAAATCTTCGTAGCAATTTAGTATCTTGGTAACATTTTATTTTTCTGAAATTGATGTTTTCCTGCAATCATCTACATGAGTAAATGTCAGGATAAAAAATATCCGTGTGAAGACTGTTTTAGTTGTCAGTTTTGCAGTGACGAACGCTGCGCCATGTGTTTGTGCAGCAAGCATAAAACGAGACAATTAAGCGTTGAAGAACAGATTGCCATGTATGAGGCATTAAATAAGGATATTTCTCGTAAATGATGGAAACAGATCACAACGCCAAACCTGGCAATCTAAAATCATATTTTAGAATTACGATCTTGGATTTATGATTTGGGATATAAAATTTCAAATCGTCAACCCCAAATCGTAATTTCCTGCTATTAAGCAGATTCTTCGTTTCGCTCAAAATGACAAACGGTGTCATTCTGAGGGTACATACTGAGTAAAGCGAAAGATGTGGAACGACCGAAGAATCTTGGTTTGTCATTCTTGAACATCAAGACACTCATGCCTACCTCTTATTTTCAAAACAAAAAGCCCGAATTACTCTCACCGGCTGGTACTTTGGAGTGTTTTTTTGCCGCTCTTGAAAACGGGGCCGATGCCATCTATTTTGGCTTACAAGATTTCAGTGCCCGGGCAGGTGCGATAAACTTCACCCTTGCAGACGCGAGCAAGGCCATTGCATGTGCCCACAAGAACGCTGTTAAGGTCTATATTGCTTTGAATACCCTGATTAAAACAAGCGAGATGGAAAGGATTGCCGATCTTGTGCTTGCCCTGGACGAGATGCAGCCCGATGCCCTGATTATCCAGGATTTTGGCCTTCTCTCTTTACTGCAATCCCGATTCCCACAGATAAAACTCCACGCAAGTACGCAGATGACCATTCACAATCTTGCAGGAGTAAAGCAATTAGAGCAGTTGGGATTCAGGCGCGTTGTATTAGCCCGTGAATTGTCGATTGATGAAATAACGAATATTGCTCAGAATGCCACGATGGAGATTGAGGTCTTCGTCCACGGGGCATTGTGTTATTCCTATTCCGGACTCTGCTTTTTAAGCAGCATGACCGGTGGCAGGAGTGGAAATCGCGGACGATGTGCACAGCCCTGCAGGATGCGGTATCAGACTTCTTCTGGTGATGGCGGCTATCTTTTTTCCATGAAAGACCTGCTCACCATTTCTCAGATTAACAAGCTGATAACTGCGGGTGTTCATTCATTCAAGATTGAAGGGCGTATGAAATCGCCAGAATACGTCGCTGTCGTAACCAATGCCTACCGGCAGGCGATCGACGGCAGACTGCATAACAAAGACGATACTATTCGCAGGATGAAGACCGTATTCAGCCGGGAAACAACCCATGCATACCTATTTCATGAAGATTGCCGGCAAACCATAAACAACACAAATCATCAGGTCCAGGCAGCAGACGCAATTAACCCATCATATCCCGCAAACATTGGTTCGTATGCCGGAGAAGTAATAGACGCGCGAAGAGGATACGTCGTTATACGGGCAGATAGCGATATTGGTGTGCGAGATCTCCTGCAGGTGTTTGATAATGCTCAGGCAGAACCATCCTTGCTGCCTGTTAAAACCATTGAAATAGAAGGAAAACGAGCCTATGAAGTACACAAAGGCGACGTCGCAACAATTGGTTCTGAAAAACGTTTTATGCCGGGAGCAAGACTGTATTTGATCTCTTCGCAAAAGCTCAAGGAAGCGTTTCGGCCAACAGTACCTAAAAAACTCATTCCCACCAGGATACCCGTTAATTTAGAGGTGAATGTCAGGTCAGATGGTATCTCTGTAAAGGGAACCGTAAGGAATGTCACTCTAACAAAAGATTATCCTTTAAAACTGGAGCGAGGTATTCATCGGGTAATTGAAGAAGCAGCTATAAGGAACAGCTTTTCCCGCCTGGGAGAGACTCCGTTTGAGCTTAGGGATTTTCTGGCGGAAATCTCAGAAAATCTCTTTATCCCATTAAGTACACTAAACGGGATTCGAAGAGATTATTTCCAGCATCTATCGGCATCATATGAGAAAGAGAAGGCGGATCGGTCTCAGAAGGTAAAAAAGTGGTTAAAGGAAGTAGCTATTGAATACCGTGATCAAAGCAAAAGATTTTCAGGAGAAGACGAAATCAGGTTATCGCTGAAGACAGATCGGCTACATTATCTGAATTATGTTCCACTAGAAAAGATTTACAAAATCTACCTTGTTTTGCATCAAACCTTTTAGAGGACATTTCAGATGAAGAGCTTCATAAGGCCATATTCAGAAAGCTCATAAAAGAAAATGGGAAAATGGTTTCTGATATCTCGAAAATAGAGGAGAAAGGCGAAACAGTACCTATAGACCTTGTAAGTGCATATCCTTTAAAAACAGATGAAATAAAGATGTTTCAGGAGACTCTCGAATCACAGCTTACAAAAAAGGTGAATATGAATACGACCGTTGACAAGAAGCTTATTGCGGGGGTAAGGGTAAAGATCTGCGATGTGATTTATGATTCCTCGCTGGCAGGACAGGTAAATGCACTCGCTTCCAGACTGAAAGAGACCATGTAAATGGAAAAAGAATTAACGGTTTTTTGGGAAAAAGTAAAAGAGAAAGCCAAAGCCAGCAGATTCTCTGTCGGAATTACTGAAGAGGGGAAAGTGTTGGCCGTGGGTGACGGCATTGTACATGTCGCTGGTTTGAGAGACGCAAAACTCTACGAACTGATAAAGTTTGAAAGTGGTGATGAGGGAATAGTTTTTGATCTCGATGTCAACAGCATTGGCGTTGTGCTTCTCACTGAGCAGAATGGAATACGAGCTGGTGATAAAGGTTATAAAACTGAACAAATTGCTTCGGTAAAGGTAAGCGAAGAGCTTTTAGGGAGGGTATTGGATGCCCTCGGTAATCCCATAGATGACGGACCGAAACCAGGGCAAGCGACGTCCTATCCCGTAGAGAGAGAAGCCCCGCCGCTGTTGAAAAGAGAATTTATTACTGAACCTCTTTACACCGGCATAAAGGTCATAGACTCTATGCTTGCCATAGGCAAAGGGCAAAGGGAATTAATTATTGGCGACTCTTCAACCGGTAAGACATCAATAGCCGTGGACACCGTCATCAATCAGAAAAACACTCAGGTGATCTCTGTTTTTGTTGTTATAGGGCAGAAAAAGTCGCAGGTCTTAAAGATTCTTAACGAGGTAAAGAGCTACGGTGATTTCTCTAAAACTATATTTGTTATTGCCGATGCCTCAAATTCCCCAGGCCTTCAATATATTGCGCCTTACAGTGCGACAGCCATTGCCGAGTATTTTCTCGACAAAGGGAAGGATGTCCTCATTGTTTACGATGACCTGACAAAACATGCGGATGCATACCGTTCATTAAGTCTTTTGCTGAAGAGACCGCCGGGGAGAGAGGCATATCCTGGCGATATATTTTTTATCCATTCAAGACTTCTCGAACGATCTGCAAAACTCAATCAAAAAAACGGCGGAGGCTCCATCACTGCCCTCCCGATCGTGGAAACTCAGCAGGGCAGGATATCTTCCTATATTCCCACAAACCTTATCTCAATAACGGATGGCCAAATATACCTGGACACATTTCTTTTTAACAAAGGTATCAGACCCGCAGTGGACGTTAGCAAATCTGTTTCGAGGATAGGAGGAAAGGCTCATGTAGAAGCAATGAAAGCCGTTGCTGAAAGGCTGAAAATAGATTATTCAAGATTCATGGAAGTGGAAGTATTTACCAAATTCGGTGCACATTTAGAAGAAGAAACGACAAAACTCATCAGGCGCGGTGAACGGTTAAGGGAAATCCTGAAACAACCGCAGTTTCATCCCTTCACCCTTGAAGATGAAGTATTAAGCTTCGTAATTTTAGAATCGGGCATACTCGATACCATTGAAACTGCCTCGATAGAAAAAGTTTGCGAGGAAATAATCAACAAGACAAAAGCCACATTTCCGGAAATTATAAATACTATGAAGCGCGATGGTTTGCTGGGGAACAAGAACCTGGATGCCTTAAAGGATTTTATTACGAAAGAAAGGGTATAAACGTGCTTTCTTCTCTGGATATCGAAAAAAAGACAAGGGCATTATATACCATAGAAGATATTGTCAGTGCTATGAAGGCATATGCGGGGGTTACCATACGAAGGACTGAAGACATTGTACAAAACATAAGGGCGTATGAAAAGAATCTGCTTTTCGCAATGGCCGATATTATAACGCATTACCCGGAAATATCATTGAGGGAACAAAACGAAGGGAAAAGAATTCTCGCAGCTTTCGGTTCCTCGCAGGGGCTCTGCGGTTCTTATCATGAAAAAATGGTTGATGTTATTTCCAGAGTAATTACCCATAATGACATGCTATTCGTTATCGGAAAAAGGCTTAAATTGTCTCTGGAATTAAAACATATAGCCTATGGAGATGCTAGCGACTCAGTAGCAAGCATTAGCGGAATACCGTCAGCACTGAAAGAAACGGTTTCAAAAATAATGAATATATACCGTAAGGAAGAGTTCTACAACCTTACCCTCGTCTTTACCTACATCTTTGAGAAAAAGGCGGAGGTTTCCGTGGAACATATCCTCCCCCCTGATACGCGTAAAATAATTGCTTTTAAGCCAACCAAGATTCCTCCTTTCACCTATCTGAGACCAAAGAAAATATTTGAGAAAATCCTGGAAGAGTTCTTGTTTATCAGCCTTTACCGATGCTATTTGGAGTCACTCAGGAGCGAGAACTGGTATCGGCTGAGAAGTATGGAGGGCGCATCTGAAACTCTTAAAAGGCAACTTTCGAGCCTTAATTCCATGCAGATGTACACCAGACAGGAAGAAATTACCGAAGAAATGCTTGAGATACTGGGAAGCGGGATGTTCTACAAGAAGTGCTAAGGATGTTTGTTAGTGAATCCTTTTATTTTTCAAAATAAATACCCGTTCTGCTACCCTATGCGTTTACTATAGTCTGACCACGGAGGAACTATGGATCACCCTGATAGCCCAATTAACGTTGAACCAGCTTATCATAATCAAGTATTTCTCGACAGCGACGACGGAAGACCTCTTCGCATTCTGGCCGAGTACCTTGAGCCTCTTTACCGGCTCAAGCGAGAAGGGATTCATGACACCATTGTTTTTTTCGGATCTGCCAGAATGAAGGAAGACGGGCCGCTCGGACAATATTACAAAGATGCGCGTTTGTTGGCACGGCTTCTGACCGAATGGTCACTCAGGATTTCTGATTCAAGACGATTTGTGATCTGTTCTGGTGGCGGAGGCGGTATTATGGAAGCAGCGAATCGGGGCGCTGCGGATGCAGGCGGCAGCACAATCGGTTTCAATATCGGTCTGCCTTATGAACAGCGTCCTAACCCCTACGTCACGCCATCACTCTTATTTGAGTTTCATTACTTTTTCATGCGCAAACTATGGTTTTCTCATCTGGCACGTGCGCTCATTGTGTTTCCGGGAGGATTCGGCACTCTGGATGAGTTTCTGGAGATACTAACACTTGCGCAAACAAAAAAGATTGACCGGGACATCCTCATCCTTCTCTACGGCTCTGAATACTGGAAAGAGGTGATCAATTTCGACACCCTTCTGAAGTACGGGATGATCGATGCAAAAGATCTGGATCTTGTTCATCGTGTGGACAACGTACAAACTGCCTTTGAGTTTCTTAAAAATTGCCTGCCGGGAGAAAAAGAAGCTGTTTGCCCCGCGATCGCCAAGGCGCGGTTTTCAAAACCGCGAATTGAGGAGACATCATAATGATAGAACTGGAATTTATAGGCGCAGCGAAGACCGTCACGGGATCGAAACATTTACTGCGCACATCGCGCGCATCTGTGCTGCTGGACTGTGGTTTGTTCCAGGGTCATCGCAAGGAAGCCTACGAGAAAAACCGGAATTTCTCAATAGATGGCAAACAACTCGACGCCATCGTATTATCTCATGCCCATATCGACCATTCAGGCGCTCTTCCATGCATTTTTAAAAATGGCTATCGAGGCCCAATCTATGCCACACCTGCCACTCGCGATCTTTGTTCACCCATGTTAATGGATACAGCGTGGATCATGAAGCGTGATGCCGAACACATTCAAAAACTTGTCTCGCGGGGTGCTAAGGATCTTGACCCCGTCGAACCTCTTTATGGCGAAAGTGATGTGACCGGTACGCTGTCACAGTTTTTAGGAATTCCCTACCACAGAAACCAGACCATTGCACCAGGCATTTCGTTGTCATTTTTCGATGCTGGACATGTATTGGGAAGCGCCATATCCGTTCTCGATGTCGAAGACAATGGCCAGAAAGTGCGTCTCGCTTTTACGGGTGACTTAGGCCGCAAGCATCTTCCCATTTTGCGAGACCCGGAAATTCCGGATGGGATCTCATGTCTTCTGACGGAAAGCACCTATGGAGGCCGGTTTCACGACCCTATAGAATTGACGACTGGGGCACTGGCTGAAGTGATTAATCGCACCAGCAAAAGGGGAGGGAAGATTGTCATCCCGTCCTTTGCTCTGGAGCGTGCTCAGGAGATCATCTATGAACTCAAGAAACTCCATGGCCAAAAGCGGATTCCTCCAATTCCGGTGTACATTGATTCTCCTCTTACCGTGAAACTGACGGACGTCTTCAAGCTGCACCCCGAATGTTATGACTCGGAGACACTCGCTCTCCTTCAGAGTGAGAATTCGCCCTTTGAATTTCCAGACCTAAAATATATTGCAAGCGTTGAAGACTCAAAGAAAGTATCTTCGGCCACCGAGCCCTCAATCGTAATTTCCGCAAGCGGTATGTGCGAAGGCGGAAGAATTCTGCATCATCTCGCCGCCACGATCGAGAACCCCAGGAACACCGTTGTTATCGTTGGATTTCAGGCAGAGCACACCTTAGGGAGAAGATTGGTGGAGAAGCGACCCGAAGTTAAAATTTATGGAGTCATGCACCGCCTCGAGGCCGAGGTGGTTGTCCTGAACGGCTTCTCTGCCCACGCAGATCAGAATGGATTGCTCTGCTTCGCTGATGCCGTACGAAGTCAGGGGCATCTGGAGAAAGTCATTCTTGTGCATGGCGAGCCAAATGCTCAGGAGACTTTGAAAACAAAACTTAGTACACAGGGTTTCCAATCCGTTAAAATCCCAGTCCCTGGAGAGGTAATAAAACTATGATTATTGATTCGCAGATGACCACAAAAAGAGGATGCAATGCATGTTAAAACAGGAAGGCACAGCATCGTGAACCTGGAAGAAAAATATCTCCTTATGGCACATGGTGTATCTTCCAGCGTTGAGATAGTATTCACCAGTTCTATAAGTAACAATCATCATCAGCAATCCTTTGAGGGTAAATATGACAGAACAGATTCAAGATAAATTTAAACATGTTCCGGACAGGATTTCAGGGCTTATTGAATTAGCATACAATCTCTGGTGGAGCTGGCATCCCGAGGCAAGGATGCTTTTTAAGATGCTCAACCGCACTGCCTGGAAGATAAGCATACACAACCCGGTAAAAATGCTTCATGAAGTTGATAAAGAAATTCTCAATGAAGCCATACGGGATCAAAAGTTCCTCAGGCATTATGATTCAGTTATGGCACGATATAAATCCGATACGACCACCAACAACGGTTGGTTCTCTAGCAATATTTCCGATCCTCACGTATTGCCTATCGCCTATTTTTCTGCTGAATACGGCCTTCACCATTCCCTTCCTTTTTATGCAGGAGGCCTCGGTTTTCTTGCAGGGGACTTTGTAAAGGAATGCAGCGATCTTAAAATACCTTTGGTGGCGGTTGGATTTATGTATCCCGGCGGATATTTGAAACAACGAATTAAACCTGACGGATGGCAGGAAAGCGAGAGTGAGCTCCTGGACAGGGAAAATGTCCCAATTTGCCGTATATTCGATAACAAAGGAAATCGTTTGGTAGTAAAAGTACCTTTTATCAATCCTCCTGTATATGTTGAAGTCTGGAAGGTGCAGGTAGGAAAGGTATCCCTGTATCTGATGGATACGGACACAGACGTGAATGACCCATGGAATCGTACTATATCAGCCCGTTTATACAGCGGGGGACAGGAACAACGATTAAGACAGGAAATTGTCCTGGGAATAGGCGGCGCACAGGTGCTCAGTACCCTTGGCATAAAACACTCCGTCCTTCATTTAAACGAAGGTCATCCGGCCTTTGCCGTCCTTGAAAGAATCAGGGAAAGGGTTGAAGACGGCATGAAATACCAGGAAGCCCTTGATCAGGTGAAGGCAACAACGGTATTTACCACTCACACCCCGGTACCGGCAGGTCATGATGTGTTCCCTTTTCCGTTGATGGAAAAGTATTTTAGCGCCTATTGGCCTGTACTTGGATTAGATCGTGATGTTTTTTTCAACCTGGGAATCAATCCGGAAGCGCCAGATGCAGGATTTAACATGACCGCATTCGCACTCAGGATGTCCGCCTGTCACAACGGCGTAAGTAAAAAACATGGAGAAATTGCAAAACGGATGTGGAAATCTCTCTGGCCTGGCATTCCGGAAGAAAAAACACCCATTGATCACATTACAAACGGAATTCACATCCCGACCTGGATTGAGCCAAAAATGCAACTCCTTTTCGATAAATATTTGGGATCCAACTGGTTAGCAGATCACGACGACCGGGACACCTGGAAACTCATTGATGACATCCCGGATGGAGAACTATGGAGTATTCATTCATGGTTAAAGATGAAATTAATAACAATCATCCGGGAAAGGGCAAGAAGAAGATGGCATAATGATAAAGCCGACACACAAATAATTATTGCATCGGGTGTGCTTCTTGACCCCAATCTATTGACACTGGGTTTTGCCAGAAGATTTGCTACCTATAAGAGGGCCACATTGATTTTGCAAAATGTTGAGCGCCTTAAGAAGATGCTGAATGATCCCTGGAGGCCTGTGCAGATTATCTTTGCGGGAAAGGCCCATCCCGACGACAACCCCGGGAAACAACTCTTGCAACAAATATTTAATGCAGCAAAGGACCCGTCTTTCGGTGGCCGAATAGTTTTTGTTGAGGATTACGATGAACAATTAGCGCAATATCTTGTGCATGGTGTTGATGTATGGCTGAACAATCCTCTGCCCCCTCTTGAAGCGTCCGGTACGAGTGGAATGAAGGCATCTCTGAACGGTGTTCCCCAGCTAAGCATACTCGATGGTTGGTGGTCAGAAGGATTTAATGGTAAAAATGGCTGGGGCTTTGGTGACGGTACTGATAATGCGGAAAACAGGGATGCCGTCGATTCTGATGCCTTGTATACACTCTTAGAGAATAAAATAATCCCAACCTATTATCGTGTTGATAAAGACGGAGTGTCTCATGAATGGGTTAAGGTTATGAAAGAAGCGATAGAAAGCAATTCACCCCTGTTCAGCGCCCGGAGAATGGTGAAGGAATATGCGATAAGGTTTTATCAAAACACATTGAAATCGGCATAAATGACTCTGTTGATTAAGTCCCTCAAAACAACATTTTTTGAAAAAATCCCTTGTCCTTGAGAGGTGTGGAACAGCGAAGCAATTCAAACCTCGGAGATTGCTTCTGACAAAACCCTCGCAATGACAGCGTTCTTTTTTGCGTTTCCTCTGGGGTAAATGGCCCGCGGTTTTATAAGCGTCGTCTCGCCATTCCAGGAATTTCGACATATTCTATTTGCCAAGCATTCCCTGTTTGAGTGAACTGTCAACGGGCTTTTCTCCCAACCAGATGGCAAACAGATGGTTCGGGTAGCAATAGTACATGACTGGCTTACCGGAATGCGCGGAGGAGAGAAGGTTTTGGAGGTGTTTTGCGAACTCTTTCCTGATGCAGACATCTTCACCTTAATCCATCTCCGGGGTACGGTTTCAAGGCTCATCGAGGACAGAAAGATACAAACCTCTTTCCTTCAAAGGGTGCCTTTGGCGAAAAGATATTATCGCTCTCTTCTGATGTTATTCCCTTTGGCAATAGAAGGATTCAATATGGGTGGATATGATTTGGTCCTGTCCAGCAGTCACTGTGTGGCAAAAGGTATTCTCACCTCTTCAACGGCAATCCATATATGTTATTGCCACACTCCCATGCGGTATGTATGGGACCAATATCACACCTATTTTGGCGCTGGTAAAAGGGGACTCATCCCAAGGATTCTGATGCCTTTCGTTGCTCATTATTTAAGAATATGGGACGTTATTTCCAGTGAACGGGTAGATTCCTTTGTAGCAAACTCGCATCATGTTGCAAATCGGATAAAAAAATATTACAAGAGGCCAGCAGAGGTTATTCATCCACCCGTGGATTGTTCGTTTTATACGCCTTCAGAGAGTCACAAAGCAGGGAACTATTACCTGCTTGTGTCAGCCTTTGCTCCGTATAAGAGGATCGATATTGCGATAGATGCGTTTGAAAAACTGGGTTTGCCGCTCATTCTTGTCGGAGGCGGGCAGGAAGAAGGACACATCAGAAAGATGGCAAAAAAGCACGTCCAATGTATTGGCTGGCAATCCAATGAGTCCTTGCGGGAATATTATCGGGGCTGCAAGGCACTGATCTTTCCGGGGGAAGAAGATTTCGGGATCGTCCCTTTAGAGGCACAGGCCTGCGGAAAGCCGGTGATTGCTTTTGCAAAGGGCGGCGTGCTGGAAACGGTGCAGGGGATATATTGTGCTTCCTGCGATTCTCCAGCCGGAAAGACCCTTCTGCACCCGGAATCACCCACCGGAGTATTTTTTACAAAACAAACGGCAGAATCTTTAATGGAGGCGGTGATGTTTTTTGAGCGTCACATGAACCAGTTTGACCCGCGCCTGATTAGAAACCATGCGGAAGGTTTTGATCGCTTGCTGTTTAAAGAAAAGTTTAAACACTACATCGAAAAACAGGTATGCTGAAGCAACATAGCAAGTTTTTTGAATCAGTGCTCCTTCTCGCAGACTGGCTTGCCTTGTCAGGTGCGTGGATATTGTCATATTATCTGCGGTTTTACTCAGGCATCGTACCGGTTTATAAAGGGATACCTCCATTTAAGACATATCTGACCCTCCTTATTTTCATGATTCCTTTGTGGGGGATAGTTTTTCGGATATTTGGTCTGTACCGTCCGCGCAGAGTTTCAACCAGACTTTCTGAGATTGCGGATATTGGTAAGGCCTCGACCTTTGCCACCCTCATCCTTATCTCGCTCACCTTCCTCTTCCGGCAATATGAATTTTCCCGGATGACGTTCTTTTATTTTTGGCTGCTCAATATTATATCTCTCAGTTTGACACGCATCTTGTTTCGGGAATTTTTGCGTTTTTTACGGCAGAAAGGCTACAACCAAAGGTATGCCTTGATTGTTGGCACAGAAAATCTGGGACAAGACCTGGTGAAAAAATTGCGGAAACATCCGGAGCTTGGAATTCAGATCTCCGGTTTCCTGACAAACGACTCAACCATTGTTGGAAATACTTTACAGGGAATACGGGTTTTGGGAAAGCATTCTGATGTCCGCGCTGTCGTTATGAAACATACTATTGACATTGTTTTTATTGCATTGCCTTTTAATGCACATAATCAACTGAGAGAAGTCCTGGACTACCTTGGCGATGAGATGGTGAGCATCATGGTATTGCCCGATCTCTTTGAGTTTATTACCTTGCGGGGCAGCGTAAGTGAGTTTGAGGGTATGCCGCTTATTAGCCTTCGTGACACACCGCTCTATGGATGGAATATTATCGTAAAAAGGCTTTTGGATATTGTTGTTGCCTCTATCGTGCTAATGTGCGCATCACCTCTTCTGGGAATCATCGCGCTTCTGATTAAAACCACTTCCCATGGCCCTGTCTTCTTTAAACAGGAACGGATGGGAATGGATGGCAGGATATTTCATATGATCAAGTTCCGAACGATGGAGATAAATGCAGAGATGACAACGGGCCCGGTGTGGACGAAACAGGACGATCCGCGGTGCACAAAAATAGGTAAGCTGCTGAGAAAGACGAGCCTGGACGAGCTTCCGCAGTTTTTCAATGTGTTGCGTGGCGATATGAGTATCGTTGGTCCTCGCCCGGAACGTCCAGTCTTCATAGAAAACTTTAAAAACGCTATTCCAAAATATATGTTGCGGCACAAAATGAAGGCGGGAATTACCGGCTGGGCTCAGGTTAGCGGCTGGCGTGGCAATACTTCACTGGAAAAACGAATTGAATACGATCTGTATTACATTGAAAACTGGTCATTGCATTTTGATCTGAAAATTATTTGGCTGACGTTCTGGAATGGCTTTATCAATAAACATGCATATTAGATCCGTCTGGCTGTGCTCGCATCGTTTTTTAGCAAAAAATTGTGCCCTTTGGTTTATGAGTACCCGCTGGAAATCTCAACTCCATCATAACACATCTGAAATGTTCTGGTTCCGGTTCACCCATGCCGGCAGCAAATTCCTTCTTGTTGGTGTGGTCTGGACGATTTTCAGTTTTCAATATCCTTTCGCAGGTCTCAGACATTTTTTGCCGGTTTTATTTGGAGATGATTCAAGGCAAAGCCCAGGCTGGGAGATCTGCCCTCAACAGGCAAACCTTGCAAGAACGGTCTTTGAAATTGCACAAGAATCTTATCCTGAGATTGATATGGACGGATATCTCAGGAAACTGGCCGATATTGTGAAAAATATCAAAATCAGTCTCCGTGACGAAACAGAACCAGAACAGATTATGAAAACGATCAATCGTGTCCTTTTCAATGAACTCCAGTTTACCTATGTTCAAACGGGCGATCTCGACTCTCTCTCCCTCAACAAGGTACTGGATACCAAGACCGGCAACTGCGTAGGACTCTCCCTCCTTTATCTGTGCATAGCAGAAGAATTACGCTTGCCTATCTATGGTGTAAGCGTGCCGGAACATATTTTTGTCCGGTATGACGACGGGGATTTCCGGAGAAATATTGAGACAGGGTATGAAGGCATGTTTACGCCTGACAGTTATTACATAAACATGCCTGGGAAGCGTATCTCACAGACAAGCATTAGAAATGGATGTTATCTCAAAAATCTTACCCGGAATGAAGTTATTGCCGATATTTATCTCAATCGCTCTCTCATACAAAAAGAGAAAGGCAATGTACAAGCGGCATTACAAGACGTAAACCGCGCCATCCAATTACATGGTAATGATGCCGTAGCCTTCTGCAACCGTGGGGTAATATATGAAAAGATGCATGATAGTGACCGCGCACTGGATGATTACAACAAGGCCATTGCCTTGAATCCTGACTATGCGCCGGTCTATTACAATCGGGGTTCCGCATATGCCTCGATGGAGATTTTCGATAGGGCTATCATGGATTACAGCAAGGCAATATCGCTGCATCCTAATTTCACCCTCTCGTTTTACAACCGGGGCATTGCCTTTAAGATGATTGGCAGGGGGGATCTGTCCATCGAAGACTTAAGCCATGCCATCTCGCTCGATCCAAAATTTGCACTGGCGTATGCACAGCGTGGTCTGGTTTATGCAGAATCGGGTGAGCCGGAAAAAGCCCTGGCTGACTTCAATAAGGGGCTGGAACTCGATCCCGATAATACAGAAATTTACATGAAAAGGAGCATTCTCCATGCCGACGCGCAACGCTTTGACGAGGCGATTGCAGACATTTCAACCTTCATACAAGGGACCAAAGGCAATGCCTTTGCCTATTATATCCGGGCTAAGGCGTATCGGGGAAAGGGAGAGATCGAAAAATCCCTGGAGGACTACAACAAGATGATCGAGCTAAACCCGCGGCTTGCCGGCGTATATTACGAACGGGGACAAATTAAGAACCAGTTGAAAATGACTGATGAAGCCATCGAAGACTTTAATATTGCCATCGAACTGTTTCCTTATAATCCCTTAGCGTACCTCCATCGCGGAAATACTTTCCTGAAGATCGGGAAAAATGAAAGGGCGTTGAATGATTATGAAATTTACCTGAAGCTCAATCCCGGTGCGCCTGACCGTGAAGAAATCAGAAATACAATAGAGGTTTTGAAAGGCCATCGAGACAACTAAAGTTTTGCAATTGCTTCTTGTCGGATATTTGTTACTATTCTGAGATTGGTTCTTTATTTCATAAAAGAGTTTTTGAAGAAGAAGGAGATGGTGTATGAAGAGGATTGGGTATTTTGCCGGCGTTGCTTCAGTAGCATTATTTTCAACGGCTTTTTCTGTAAGCAGTCCTGCCGTAGCCGGTGAATGTTGCAGCACAAAACAAGTCTCGACTGCGGTAAAGGCAGAGACGAAATGTGTGGCATGCGGGAAAGCCATCGGTGATAAAGAGAAAGCGGTAAAGGCAGAACATGAGGGAAAGACGATTTATCTCTGTTGCGAAGGATGCGCTGACAAATTTAAAAAGAACCCGGGTGACTGCATGAGGGACAAAGAACATAAATAGAGAAACCGGTTATCCCGGCGCAAAGATGCGCTGCTAAAAAGAGAAATAACATCACTGGTGATTAGCAAAAGGCACCCTTCTCTTTAAAGAGAAGGGTGCCTTTTGTCCTTTAGGTTTAGGCGACTTCCCCCCCTCCCGTTTACGGGTGGGGAAGTCGTCGAAGGTCTATTTATGATAAGGAATTTCAAAGTTTGTATTATGGCAACCAATGTCTTTTTGATGGCATTGTCATGCATCAAAAGTCGCTTCCACGGGCAGCCTGATTCGAGAAAGGCAGAGATGGTATGCTGGTAAAGGCAGGCATTCTGCGACTGATTTTACTGTACAGGATGACACGGGAAAGACACGCACACTCGTAGAATTTCACGGTAAGAAGGTAGTTCTTTATTTTTATCCAAAGGGCAACACCCCCGGATGCACAAAAGAAGCATGCAGCCTTCGGGACGGATACTACGCTTTGCAGGAGGCGGGAATTGTTGTTTTAGGTGACAGCTTTGATTCACCGGCATCTCACCGAAAGTTTAAGGAAAAACACAACTTACCCTTTATTTTGCTGAGTGATGAGAAAAAAGAAGTAGCAGAAACCTATGGCGCATCGGGCGGGCTTTTAGGCTCAATGATGGCAAAACGATACACCTATCTGATCAGCGAAAAGGGCATGATCGTTCATATCTTTAAGAAAGTAGATGTAAAAAATCATGCAAAGGAGGTCTTGCAGGCTTTTTCAGAACTTTCAGAAAAATAGTGTCGCTCTGCATTACCACAACGGGGAATCTTTCCTCCCGCACAGGTCTTCGAAACGGTCAATATCCGCGAGTGTCTTAAGGATGCCGCAGGATAAATTCTTTTTCTGTATCTTTTCGATTGTTTGGGCAAACACACGGTTGGTACTCCAGTCTATGTCCACAAACAAATCAGGCACGTAGCTTGCCATCCCTATTAAGTAATAACCACCATCCTTGCATGGCCCGATAACAACATCCTTCTCTTTTAACACTTCGAAGGCGTTTTCAATGAGTTCAGCATCTATTTCGGGGCAATCAGTCCCTATGATTATCGCTTTACGTGATGAAGACATCTTATCTTCTTTTCCATGTGAATAACTTTGCAATGTTTTTTTGAAGGCATGGGATATTCTGTCGCCCAGCTCATTACCTTCCTGAGATATAAACTGCACGTCGGCTCCCGGTATGGCGCTAAGGAGAGGATTCAGCCATGCCTTGATTTCGTCTTCTTTATCCGCTGGGGTAAAGAAGATACCCACTTCATAGGTTCTCGGTTTGACAGGAAAGATATGCCTGACAATCTGTTCTGCAAGTGATTGGTAAATGAAACATGCCCTTTCTTCGCCGATGTCCGTTGCCAGACGGGTTTTTACCTGTCCAGGATTTGGATATTTGAGGAATACCATGAGTGCATTATCCATTTTTACCGCAGAGGGCGTTGATTAGCCAAAGGATCAGAAAAATAATATAGATCTCCCACGAAAAAACCCTGCGTCAAGGCTCAGATGTCCGAATAACACAAGGGTAACAATATAGACTTTTGAAAAAGTAGGGGTGAAGCATTTGCTCTAATCAGTTAAATGCGTTCATACTCAAACCAGCAAATGCCCCGCCCCTACATTAGACGGCAAAAAAAATCGTAATTATTGGGATTTTTCAAAAACCAAATTGTTGTCTATATTTTCAGTGCAATTCTCGCAAATCTTCGCTTTCCAACCTTGAGGATAATACCGGGCTGTAGTTCGATATTCAGCGTGGGATCATTGATGGAGATGTTGTTTATGCTTACTCCACCCTGTTGAACCAACCGTCGTGCCTCACTGTTGGTTGCGGCAAAGCCACACAAGACAATAAGTTTCGCGATCCATATCTTACCATCAGCCAGCTCGCTGCCGGATATTTCAATATCAGGTATTTTGTCCGGAAGTTCATGCTCTTTAAAGACACGGTCAAACTCTGCAGCGGCAGATTCTGCCTCCTCAGCATAGTGATAGCGCAGAATCATTGCCTTTGCCAGGGCTGCCTTCGCTACACGTGGGTGGGTGTGGGCGTCGAGAAGCTTGTTAATCTCATCGGCATTCAGGTCAGTTGCAAGTTCAAAATACTTGCGCATCAGATTGTCCGGAATGGACATCGCCTTGCCAAACATCTCACGCGGAGATTCCGTAACACCGATATAATTCCCAAGACTTTTGCTCATCTTTTTATTTCCATCAATTCCTTCAAGGAGTGGGGTAGTCAAAGCGACCTGAGGTTCCACACCTGCATCCCTTTGCAGATCCCTTCCAACCAGCAGGCTGAATAACTGATCCGTGCCGCCCAATTCTATGTCACTTTTTACCATAATGGAATCATAGCCCTGCATGAGTGGGTAGATGAATTCGTGGACGCTGATAGGGATGCCAGCATTATAGCGTTTGGTAAAATCATCCCGTTCCATCATTCTGGCCACGGTCATCTTTGCGGCGAGTTGGATGACATCATGAAAGGTCATCTTTTTAAACCACTCGCTGTTATAGATTACCTCTGTTTTTTTTAAATCGAGAATCTTCCCTGCCTGCGAAAGATACGTCCTGGCATTTTCCAATACTTTTTCGTACGTGATCATGGGACGCGTCTTGTTTACGCCTGAAGGGTCGCCAACGGTTGCCGTATAATCCCCGATGATGAGTATGGCGGTATGGCCGAGTGACTGGAACGCCTGTAATTTATGGATAGGGATGGCGTTGCCGACATGAATGTCTGGAGCGGTGGGGTCGAGTCCTAATTTTACGCGAAGAGGTTTGTTTTCCGCTTGTGATCTCTTGAGTTTTTTTACCAATTCTTCTTTCGTAACAATATCTACCGCCCCACGCAGTAATACCTCTAATTGTTCATCCACATCCTTAAACATAATGCCTCCGGGGTTCATATATCATGGTGCAGTACCGCTAAAATACCGGTACCTTCCCTTTCATAAAATACTTAAAATAGAGTAAAAACACCAGGGTTAATGAGTTGTGCAGGATATGCACAACAGTAGATGCAACGAGGGTTTGGGTCTTTTCATATAAATAACCAAGAAGCATTCCCAGGATAAATATTTGTAAAAAGGCAAAGATGTCCATGTGTACCGCAGCAAAAAGTGATGCGGTAATTGCAATGGCATATCGCCCACAGACTGAGTTTTTCAATGCCGTTTGCAGAAATCCGCGAAACATAATTTCCTCCATAACCGGGGCAATAACAATTCCAAAAAAGATCAGGCTCACCAGGATAAAAATCGACTTTTCTTCCAACACCCATTGAACCACATCCTGCATTTCAGGTGTTCGTCCGTAATAGCTGGAGATCAGATTGATGACGAAACCTGCGAGTATTATGAGGGGAAGCGTGATTGCATATCGTTTGATGCCGTGTTTGATGTTTTCCGATAAATTTACTCCAGACAGACCCAAGGCGGTAACTGGTTGCCGATATTCAATACAGACAATGTACAACACATAAGAACAGATCAATACATTAATAAAAAGGGAAAGGAAAAGGATCAGGTTCCGCGGGCCAATGTCGTTCAGTGCATGAAAACCAAAGAAGATCTTCATGGCCCGCACCATTACCGGCATGCCGACGAACATGAGGATTATATAGACGAGAAACACCTTTGCCGCATCCTTCAATTTCCAGCGACAATCCAATACCATTCTTGGTCCCATGCGGATGTTATTCCTTTTTTATAATTTGTACAAAAACTTCTCTGCATCTTGGTCCATCAAATTCACAGAAATAGATACCTTGCCACGTTCCAAGCGCTAATTTCCCAAAGGAGACGGGTACGGATACCGAAGATCCCACCAGAGTTGATTTGATATGGGCCGCAGCATTCCCTTCGCTATGGGTATAGCGGCCATTCCAGGGTACCAGCCTGTCAAGGTCGTTTAAAATATCTTCCCGAACTGAAGGGTCGGCGTTTTCGTTGATCATGATGGCAGCCGTAGTATGCGGCACGTAGATATAACATATCCCTTCTTTCGTTGCTTGTTTTGCGATGAGTTTATCCACTTCCCGTGTGACATCGATAAGCTCTGCGCGTGCGTGAGTTGTTACCTGAATCTTATCCAAGGTGCCATCCAACCTTCTTTATCACAAGTTATTCCGTTTAAGTCCCCCTTGATAAAGGGGGATTCAGGGGGTTGTTCTTTTTCTGGAAACTTTACAACCCCCGCGCCCCCTTTGCTAAGGGGGATTTTTTGCTTCTACCTCCCCAAAAACCGCTCAAATAAAATGAAAATTTCTATACAATTAAATTATAGAAGCATATTGTTTGGGAAATTATAATAGTGCCGAAAACAGGAAACGATATTTTGTCAAAGCTGAGAAGCAGTTCGGCAGTTTTTATAGGGTTGTTACACCAGAATTTTTTATTTTACCAACAATACTAAGGTATTCAAGGAAATTTGTTTTATAATTTTGACATTTTTATGCTAGCGGACCCTTACCTCGTAACAATTTCGTTTTGAATACAATAATTAAGTATGGTATAGTAACGGCATGTTTTATTACCGTATTTTATACCAAAATGTCCGTATAATACGTCGCTTGTAAAGGTGTTGTAAGTATGGATAGCTGTATAATAAGACCGCTATTCGTCGGTCGATTCATGTTTAAAATACTTAATGTTCTACCACACTGAAACGATATGCTAGGATTTGTAAGGATTGTGTGAATAATTTTTGAAGCTTCGCTGGAAAATAACAACGTACGGTCATTCTGAGCAAAGAATCTTTTTTGCCGCTCAGGGTGACTTTTTTATTATCTCTTATGAGCCATGGGCTCATGGATGTTTCATTTAAAAAGAAAGGAGTATGGGAGTATGGGTAGAAGAAAAACTATGGTTAGACGCATTGCCGTGAACTGCGGATCTATTTTATTGGGGGCAACACTTCTGAGCATCCCCCTGGGCTGCAAGACCGCCCCGGCGCCGGATGCCGGATTTGTAAAGGAACCGGAAAAAATGGCGCCACAGAAAGAGCGATTCCCCTTTGACCGGGTCTGGGTAAAGCCAGACATTCAAAAGGAATCTTTCGACTACATTGTAATCGCCCCGGTCAACACCGACTATCTCATGGAAAATACGGGTTGGAAGGCCGCAAATCCCGGCAATCATGACCTAGAGGAAAGCGCACTGAAGCTGGCGCAGTATACGGAAGAAAAATTTTGCGAGGCATTTCAAAAAGACGAGAGACCGGGATGGAAATTAGCTACCTCATCAGGTCCCCGAACGGTGGTGCTGGAACTGGCTATCGTGGAACTGGTGCCGAGCAAGGCAACGATGGGAGCGCTCAGGCTGGCGGCCCCTGCCTTGGGCCCGGCTGGAATAGCAGTTGGTGGCGGAGCGGCTGCTGCAGGAGGACGGCCAAGCGTGGCAATCGAAGGACGGCTGAAAGACGGGGTAACCGGCGAGACGCTCTTCATGTTTGCCGACCGCAAGGAGGCTCAAATGCGCATCATTGACCTGAAGGCAGTCACCTGGTGGGGGCATGCAAAAGATATTATAAATGATTGGGCAAGAGAGTGCGTTGAGCTCGTCAAGACACCAAAGGATTACCAGGTAAAGGAACGTGGATTTTTCACCTTAAAGCCATGGTAATAGTTGATAAAATGGAAGCTGATGGCAAAAAAGGCAGGAGCAAAACTACAGAGCGCAACGTGGCCACAAACAAATATTCCTCATGAGAGGGAATGAAGGGGGGTTCTAAAAAATTTACATAAAAAAGAAGTTTTAGGGAGTGATACTGCAATTCCATAGTAGCCGCAGACTTCAGTCTGCGCAGGCTTCTTCGTGAGTTCAGCCGAACGGCTAAAGCCATGCGGCTGCATGAGTTTTCACCTTTGAAAACTCATCCTTGCGGAAGAAAGGCAAGAGAAAACATGATGAAAGGCCTTTGCTGCCGATCCGCTCCCCTCTTGGAAAGCGGGAACTGCAAAACAATCTATCCAGCGGTTTGTCACAAAAGTAACCCGGCAAGTTTCACCGGATTTTGTGCCGGTTGCCGAACGCATCGCCGTCTTCGACAACGATGGCACGCTTTGGGCCGAGCAGCCGATGTATTTCCAGTTCCTGTTTGCACTTGACCGCGTCAAGGCGCTTGCCCCGCAACATCCGGACGGGAAGGTTGTTTATCCTTTTGAAAAAAGTAACCTTAAATGAGATTCTTTGTTTTCCTCAGTTATGTAGGGTAGGCATCGCCTACCTTTATTGTATAGAAATTTCAAACCAGGTTGACTCTGACAGGGTTCTAAACCCTGTCAGAGTTTTGGTTTACTTGTAGTGGTAAGTCATGAATTGCCACTACAGTGCTACACGTTGCCGAAGGCCTAATTAAACGTTAAGGAATTTCAATTGCCCCCCATAATCCCCCCGTAAACTGGTGGAAACAATGGGGAAGTCTCCGAGGGCTTAATTAAAATCTTTCACGAAAGGAATGGAAAATGTACAGGAAAATACTCATGGTACTATGCCTGGCTTTCATAATCATAGCGCCGGTGCAGGCGAAGGAAATCGGTGGCATGAACCTGCCTGACACGATCACGGCAGGCAAGGAACAGCTCATGTTGAACGGGGCAGGACTGCGAAAAAAATATTTTGTAAAGGTTTATGCAGGTGGGCTGTATCTCAGGAAAAATGAGAGTGCTGCGAAAAAGATCATTAATGCGGATGAACCGATGGCAATCCGGATGCAATTTATCTACGACGGAGTTTCCGACAAGGAACTGGTTGACGCATGGAACGAAGGATTTGCAAACGCCACCATGGGGAATCTCGGCCCTATCAAGGAAAACGCTGATAAATTTAATTCCTTCTTCACAGAAGAAGCCCGGAAAGGGGACGTCTATGAAATTATCTATACACCGGGGGAAGGGGTGCGTGTATCGATTAAAGGAAAACTGATGGGGACAATTACGGGACTTGATTTTAAAAAGGCACTGTTTGCCATCTGGTTGGGAGAAAAGCCCGTTGACAGTTCACTCAAACAGGGAATGCTTGGCAAATAGAATATGTCGAAATTCCTGGAATGGCGAGACAATAATAACAATATATTAGTGACTACATATTTATCAATAAAACGGCGCTAACTGCCCATATATTCCATACTTGTGCATTTTGACTGGGGTGAACATCCGATAAAGGAGCATGCCGCTTTTTACTGCAGAGAATTTCAGAAGCGGACTTGCACGTTTCAGATCAACCACATCAACAGTATCGGTATGGAGAAGCCTGATAATCCTGTTGGTAAGTGTCAGGATATCAACCGGTTTGTCAAAGAGAAATGCGAGGTCGATGTCGCTTTTTTTATGTATTTTCCCCGAAACCGCTGATCCAAACAGTAAAACAAGCCGCAACCCTTCGTCATGAAAAAGAGGAGAAAGCCCTTTTTTGATTTCCTCAATTGATACTTTCTCGTTTGAATCTGTCATATGTGCGCAGAGGGGGAGGTTTGTAACATGCCCCTCCGATTCAGTGTCTGAAATGACGCTGGCCGGTAAATACCATGACGATGCCATGTTCATCAGCCGCAGCAATCGATTCGTCGTCCTTATTCGAACCGCCCGGTTGGATAATTGCCACCACGCCGGCCCTGGCAGCCACGTCCACATTATCCCTGAAGGGAAAAAAGGCATCGGAGGCCATGACAGCGCCTTTCACCCGGTCACCCGCCTTTTTTAGGGAGATCTCCGTGGAATCGATACGACTCATCTGCCCGGCGCCCACACCCACCACTGCTTCATCCTTAGCCAGCACAATGCTATTCGATTTTACATGCTTGCAAACAACAAAGGCAAACCGCAGATCGGACATCTCTTTTTCTGACGGTTTTTTCTTCGAAACCACCTTAAGACTTGCAGCGTCGTAAACGGACAGATCCCTACCCTGTAAAAGTATCCCGCCTACCACCCTCTTCATGTCATAGGCACAGGCATCCACTGCGGTTGCTGATAAGACGCCCGTCTTTAACAACCGCAAACTGCTCCCCCACTTGCGTTTTGTGGTAAGGATCTCTACTGCTTTTGGTTCAAACTCCGGCGCAATAATCGCCTCTACAAAATGACCCGGCTCGGTAATGGCGTCTGCCGTTGCCACGTCCACGGTCTTATTTAACCCCAGGATACATCCAAATGCGGATACCGGATCTCCGTTGTACGCCTTTTTAAATGCCTCGGCCATGGTATTCGCCGATGCGGCGCCACAGGGGTTTGTATGCTTTATCACGATGGCAGAAGGCCGTTCAAATTCTTTCACTAATTCCAGGGCGGCATTGAGGTCAATAATATTATTGTATGAAAGCTCCTTCCCGAACAATTGCTGGGCGTTGGATACGCATGGTTCATGGACATTTTCCTCCACGTAAAATGCGGCTGTCTGATGGGGATTTTCACCGTAACGTAAGGCCTGCCGTTTTGTATAGTCCAGAGAAAGAGCCGTTGGATAGCCTCCCTTCTCTTTATCGAGACCGTCAAAATAATTGGCTATAATCCTGTCGTAGCGACCCGTCGTCCTGAATGCCTCAATGGCCAGTTCGAAACGCATCTTTTCGGAAATGTCGTTATGATTTGCCTTGAGTTCCTCAATAATAAACTCATAACGTTTGGGATTCACCACGACGATCACCTGCTTGTAATTCTTTGAGGCAGAGCGGATCATTGAAGGACCGCCGATATCGATATTTTCAATCGCCTCTTCCATGCTCACGCCATTTTTAGCAATCGTCTTTTCAAAGGGATAGAGATTAACCACCACCATATCGATCGGTTTAATCCCCAGTTCCTTCATCTGTTTTTTGTGGGTTTCGTTGTCCCGTAAAGCCAATAACCCCCCATGCACCTTGGGATGCAGGGTCTTCACACGGCCGTCCATAATCTCTGGAAACCCCGTGTGCTCTGATATTTCAATCACACGAATGCCGCTCTCTTTGAGTAATTTGGAAGTACCCCCTGTGGAAATAATCTCTACTCCTAAATGCTGCAATTCCCTGGAAAACTCCACAATTCCTGTTTTATCGGAAACACTGATAAGCGCCCTTTCCAATCTAGCCATTTTTTTCTCTCCTTGTTATTACATGAGATTCTCTGTTCCGCACAGAATGACATTTTTGCATTATCCTCTTGTTCTGAGGAGCAGAACGGCCGAAGAATCTCAATTTTGAAATTCCCTGCACTGAAATAAGACTTCTCCTATTATATTGTGGCGATTTTAGCAGAACGGAAAATTCAAGTCAAAAGAATATCCCAGCTCATCTGAAACTGTTTTTTCATTGACTGTCATTGTTTTTTTTGTTTGAATCATCTTTTTGTCATTGGTAACAGTTTAGGAAGGGTAAGGCATTTGAATCCTTAATCAGTTGCGACTTATACCGCATTTTTTAAATGCTTCATTCCTCCGCTGTACAATAACCATTAATTGTTGTTGGAATTCCTCAAAAACTAAATCATTTATAACCTCATTTTAATCTATTCAAAAGAGAGGGAGGGCTTATGGCTACTCAGAAATTAAGGGTATTTTGTACCCCATTTTGTCCAAAGTGCAACGAATTGCTCGCCTACCTGAACAAACGGAAGGCGGATTACGTCTCTTTTGATATCGACAAGGACGATCTGGCACGAAAGGAAGTCATTAAAGTCGTTGGCAACGATGATATTGAATCCCTCGACAAACTACCGATTGTCGTTGCGGGCGACAAGGTGCTCTATGGTTTTGACAAAAAAGAGATTGATAAGTATTTGTGATAATGATGCCCAAGAAGCTGATAGGTAAAGCCCACCGCCGGTGAAAAACATGAGAAATCAGATATATTGGGTCTTGGTTGATGAATACATAGTTGGATTTGACAGACATGCACGGCGAAGGATGAAATGGAGAAGGATCTCTGAAGAAGAAACGACTCTTGCCCTTGAAAATCCGGATAAAATTGAAGACTCAATGTAAGGAAGAGTAAATGCTAAATGCTTTCAGATATTGCCAATATAAGCATAGAGAATCTTCCCGTTGAAACAACAAGATAGCGCAGATAATCTCACAGGAGTGCCCTAAAATTTCTCCTTGACTTTTACTCCTAAAACGTTTAGCCTTCTTGAAAATTTTTCATGAGCGTGCCTTTGGTAGCGACTATTTTATAAAAAGAACAGGTCACTATGGCGGAACAAAATAATCTAAAAGAATTTACTAAGGGAATTGTCCAATATAACCCCTTGTTCGTGCTGGTGCTGGGATTGTGTCCTAGCCTTGCTGTCACAACATCAGTTAAAAATGGACTGGCCATGGGTGGCGCTGCCACTTTTGTGCTTGTCTGTTCCAACTTTATCGTTTCCATGGTACGGCCATTTATTCCCCGTGAAATCCGTATCCCTTGTTTTATCGTCATTATCGCTGCATTCGTTACCATGGTGGAATTGCTTATGAAGGCATATTTACCGCCCGAATTGAACGCATCACTGGGGATATTTATTCCGCTCATCGTAGTGAACTGTATCATTATGTATCGTGCGGAATCATTTGCCTATAAGAATAAACCTGTAGTCTCGATCCTGGATGGGGCAGGGCTGGGGTTAGGGTGGACGCTCTCCCTCTGTCTTGTTTCTGCCATACGCGAGGTACTGGGGGCAGGAACGATCTTTGGTCTCAAGGTGTCAGAATCGTATCAACCTGCTTCGGTAATGATCATGGCACCGGGGGCGTTTATTGTACTCGGGCTCTTATTAGGTCTCTTTAACTGGCGGAAACTTAGAAGAAGCGAAAAATCTATGAAGGCATACATAAAACATGATTAAGGAAATCGCATTCATTATCGTAAGCGTCGTTTTCGTCAATAACTTTGTCCTGGCAAAATTCTTGGGACTTTGTCCATTCCTGGGTGTTTCACAAAAGACGTCGGCTGCAACGGGAATGGGTGTAGCGGTAACATTTGTCATGACCCTTTCTTCGGCGATTACGTGGATTGTGTATAACTTTATCCTGTTGCCCGGTGATGCAAATATTATTGCAAAGGTCTTTCCCTCGATACGAGAACTGGGGCTGGTTGAGGTATTGAAGACAATCAGTTATATCCTGGTTATTGCAACGTTGGTACAACTCGTTGAAATGATGCTCAGAAAGATGGTGCCTGCCCTGTATGAAAGTCTCGGCATCTATCTGCCGCTAATCACGACCAACTGTGCGGTACTGGGTGTTGCACTATTAAATACCACCGATGCGCCGAAACATATGGGGTTTCTTCAGGCTACCGTCCAGGGCTTCGGGGCAGGAATCGGTTTTACTGTAGCCATGCTCCTGATGTCTGGTATCCGGGAGCGTCTTGCCCTGGTCAATATCCCTCAACCTTTACGCGGTATTCCGATTGCCTTCATTTGCACGGGTCTCATGGCCCTTGCCTTTTTTGGATTTTCGGGAATGGTTCAGTAAACTATGCGACACGTCATCTCTCTTCTTGTAGAAAACAAGGTAGGCGTCCTGGCCCGTATTACCGGTCTCATCAGCGGCAGGGGATTCAATATCGATAGTCTTGCTGTCGGGGAGACGGAGAATCCAGCCCTCTCACGGATGACCATTATCGTCAGGGGCGACGATGCTATTCTGGAACAGGTCAGAAAACAATTAGGAAAGATTATTGATGTAATCAGGGTGATCGACTTCACCAGCGAGGAGTTTGTCGAACGCGATCTCATGCTGCTGAAGGTCAATGTACCGGCGGGGAAAAGGGGAGAAATCATTGAGGTTGCCGAAATTTTCCGGGGAAAGATCATCGATGTGGGCCAGAAAGACCTTGTTATTGAGCTTGCCGGCGCCGAAGAAAAACTCGAAGCCATGATTCACTTGCTGAGACCCTACGGTATCAAAGAACTGGTAAGGACAGGAAGCATTGCTATTGGCCGTGGCACAAAGTAAAAATTTTTGAAAAGGAATACATGACATGCTAAAAATGTACTATGAAAAAGATGCCGACATCAATCTGCTAAAGGGAAAAAAGATTGCCGTAATCGGATACGGCAGCCAGGGGCACGCCCAGGCACAAAACCTCAGAGAATCAGGTCTGGAGGTCATCATTTCCACGCGGACCGGAACGCCAAATTACCAACTTGCAGTCAAACATGGATTTAAACCCCTCAGTGTAGAAGAGGCAGCACAACAAGGCGACTTTATTCAGATACTCATGCCTGATGAGACTCAAAGGGCCGTGTACGAATCGCAAATAAAACCGTACTTAAAAGACGGAAAGACGCTGTGTTTTTCCCACGGGTTTAATATCCACTTTGGTCAAATCGTGCCTCCGCCCAACATTGACGTCATTATGATTGCGCCCAAGGGACCAGGGCACCTCGTCCGCAGCGAATTTGAAAAAGGCGGCGGTGTTCCGTGTCTCATGGCTATCCATCAGGATGCCACGGGAAAGGCGAAAGGGAAGGCTATGGCCTATGCCCATGGAATTGGTGGTACCCGCGCCGGCGTGATGGAAACCACCTTTGCGGAAGAAACCGAAACAGACCTCTTCGGGGAACAGGCCGTGCTCTGCGGCGGGGCTGCAGCGCTCGTCAAGGCAGGATTTGAAACCCTGGTGGAAGCAGGATACCAGCCGGAACTCGCCTATTTTGAGTGCATGCATGAACTGAAGCTGATCGTAGACCTTTTTTATCAGGGTGGACTCAGTTATATGCGATATTCGATCAGCAACACCGCCGAATATGGAGACCTGACCCGCGGACCACGCATTGTTACGGAAGAAACGAAGAAGGAGATGAAACGGATCTTATCAGAGATACAAAGCGGTCAGTTTGCCAGGGAATGGATATTGGAAAACCAGGCGGGACGCCCTGCCTTCAATGCCCTGGAGAAAAAAGATAAAGGGCATCTTATCGAAAAGGTTGGCAGGGAATTGCGAAAGATGATGAAATGGATTAATGCAAAAGAGGTGTAAAAAAACGACGGACAGGATTTTATTTATATGATTTTTGATCTGGTATAAAAAAAATCCTTATCGGTGGGACATGCGTTCTCGCTTGTCATCATGGTATCAACCGGGACGGTTACCCTATTACAGAAGATGAAAGGGTGTGTTTCAAAAACCCTAGACAAAAAGAAGTTGTATCCGCCGTTAAATCACTACGATGCTGCATCAGCAGTAAGGATCATGGCAACAGAGAACCCTCATAACCGCAACACCTTCCGCATCCGTCCTGCCGAAGATGGAGACATTGCTTCGCTCCTCGCATTGGAAACATCCTGCTTCGCCCGTATTGAAGAGCAGTTTAACCGCAGGCAGATACTAAGACTAATCTCAAATCCCCGTGCAATTGTGGTAGTCGCTGAACGAAAGAGAGTGGCTATGGGATGGGCCGCTGGTTTATTGCGGTATTACCGCCAACACCATGCCGGAAGAATCTATGCCGTAGCCGTGCACCCCGACGCGCAGGGGAAGCGCATCGGACATAAACTGACCGATCATATCCTCCATACACTCGCAGCACACGGGGCAAAACGAATATTCCTGGAAGTCCATGCCGAAAACCAGAAGGCTATTAATCTTTACCACAAGTTGGGATTCATCGTGCAGGGACATCTGGCTGATTATTATGGTGCAGGACACCACGGCATACGCATGATGCGTCCAACCCCATAACGGTGAAAGACCCCACGAATGAATCGATACCAATGACGTGACGATCTCTTCTGGAAATAAATCTGTTGCTGGTTTTATCCGCAAGATTGAACCAGCCTTGATGGAGATGCTGAGCCGTTATTATTCCTGTTTGTTTTTTCCTGTTTCTTCCTGTTCCATTTTTTCCAGGCGCAGTATTAGCCAGACAGCTGCACCTATGGCAAATGGCAACAGGATATACTGAATAATTTCAAGTTTTGACCTGGGCGTCGGCGGAATTTCCGGGAGAGGACCCTGCAACGGTTGCGCAGGCCCTGATGATGCTGTTGAGGTGGCAGTATTGGCTGAAACTGGCTGAGCCAGAACGGTAACACCGGGATAAGAAATATACAGTATCAAAAACAAGGAAACAGGGAGTAATCTCTTTTTCACAGGTAACTTCCGGGGAGATATCATTTCGTAAATATCATTTTTTTATAGAGATCGAATTCTTCTTTCGCTTCTTTGTCTCTTCCCAATTTATTATAGGTATCACCCAGCAAAAAATGGGCTTGTGCGTTTCTTGGATCTAATTCCAACAATTTTTTACATGCAGCTACGGCATCATCGTACAATCCCTTCTTGGCATAGACAACCGCAAGATTGTAGCGGGCTTCCAGATTCCTGGAATTTCTCTTTAAAGCTTTCTGAAAAACATCAATTGCCTCATTATACCTGCCCGTATCAAGGTAAATAACGCCGAGATTATAATAAGCGTCGTCATAACCGGGATTGATCTTTATTGCCTGCTGATAAGCAGCAATTGCCTTGTCAAAAAGTTTTTTTTCGCTATACAGGCATCCCAAATTATAATAAGCATTGGCGTTTTTGGGATTCCCTGATATATATTTTTCAAACATCACCAGGGCATCATGATTCATTCTCCTCTTGAGATAAAAATTCCCCAAGGTAAGATAGGCTTCCGAATCATTGGGGTCCAGCTCAACCACCTTCCTGTAAGCAAGCATTGCCTCATTCATTAACCCAAGTTTCTGGTAAGCCATGGCCTTCTTTTTATAGGCATCGACCATAGTGCCGTCTCTGTCCGTTGCCCTGTTAAAGGCATCAACAGCATCTTCCAGCCTGCCCTGATTGAAATATTCCATTCCTTCGCGGTAAAGCTCCGGTGCCGTACCGGACTCAACTATTGGTTGTGTAGGCTGTGGAGATGGACTTGGCTGGACAGCTTGCGCGGGTATTGTCTGTTGAACCTCGGCCAAAGGTGTGCTTGCTGGCGTTTCTGAAAGTTGGGTTTCAATCGGGGTCAAAACGATCTCTTTGAATACTTCAGGCGCCTCAGTGATCTCTTCCTGCTTTTCGCATCCGGAACAAATAATAAATAAAAGAACGAGAAAGCCACTGCAAAACCATGTTAAAGAACGACGAATGTCTGCCTTACAAGGATTTTTCATATTCTTTCCCATCATTTACCAAAATATTTGTGATTTATTCAATAGACAGCATTGTAGTATGCCTGAGGAAATTGTCAAGAAAAATCGTTGTGCCCGGTATTGTCGTATTGAAATATAAGGTTGGGTTTCACCGGAGCGAAACCCAACCTGTACCATATCTCGCATACCAACATTGGTTGAGTTTGTTTCGCGTCCACTGCCTCCTGAAATATGCGCGTGCCTTGAGAAATCAAACCGGGTGGCCGTAAATTATCGTCATGCTCAACTACTGCCCAACCGATAAAATTAGTTCCCATGTCAAGGCCAAGGGTATACTTTAGTATTTTCGACATTATTTCCTCCCATTTTTCCGTTGACTTTTCCCTGAAAATATGGTTTTAATGCCATGTACGGTAACACACAAATGCCTGTGCTGCTTTCTGCAATAAGAAGAAAACTTCGCAGGATAGCCCCCCGCAAGGGGTAAACTTACAAAGCCTCTCGGAAACGAGTGGCTTTTTTTATGGCTATCATAGACTTTTTGGAGAAAATATCGACGCTAGATATTTTTCTTGTCAATAAAACAACATACGGGGGGTGCAATGACGAGAGAAGAACGGATGCAAAAAATCGAATCGTACGGCAAGGGGTACGCCCTGCTTACTGAGGCTTTAAAACAGTTTCCCAGGGAGATGTGGTTGTTCAAACCTTCGCCTGACCGCTGGAGCATCCATGAAATTCTCATTCATATCGCCGACAGTGAGGCGAATGCATATGTCAAATGCAGGAAATTGATTGCTGAACCCGGAAAACCGATTGTTGCCTACGATCAGGACAAATGGTCTGCCGCATTTTATTATCAGGATCAGAGCACTGAAGAGGCATTGGAATTATTCAGGAGGCTTCGTCTGTCATCGTACAAGCTTATAAAAGCATTGCCAGAGCCGGTTTGGTTAAATGCTGCAGGTTGCACGGAGAATGAAACCGTTACCCTCAATAACTGGCTTGATGTGTACGAGCAGCACATACCGGGACATATCAATCAGATGCAGAAGAGGCATGATGAGTGGAGAAAGAGATGTCTGAAATAGGGCATAAAAGGAGAGCCGCCTTACCTCCGTTGATTACCCCGTGCTGAGTACCCGGAAACTTAACCCGGCTGGATCGGAAGGGGAACATATTTATTTAGCCGTGGATTGAGCAATGGATTTCGAACAAGGAATGTCGAATCATATGGTTTTCTTATCCTTCGACGCTCATTAATTCCTTTTTCGGTGTTCGAATCTTTTGCGCTCTCGTTGGCTCAACATGTAAGATTGAACCAGCCTTGAAAGGTCATTGTTTTAAACGGAAAATCTTAAATCCCCGGATGCTCAGTTCGTTATCTAAAGTTGTTAAAGGGAAATAGCCTTGCCGGGAGAAATGGTCCAGATAATCCTTGTCATTATCATAAAAAACAAAAAGCGCTGACGGGGGCATCGGGCCTTGATAACGAAATTCACCGTAAAGTCTTTGCTTTTCCGGTGTGCTTCCCATGCCACCTTGCTCTAAAGGCCACAGTAGCTTTACCCGATGCCGTTGCTCTTCCGGCATGAAATAATACATCGTAAACACATTGATATTCGAAATGAATAGATACGCATCATTCGTCTGCGCTAATCTTTGAACGACTTCACGATGGTCATAATAATCCCAGGTATTGTCGTATTTACCACCAACGTAAACCGAAGGGCTGATTATGCCATGCGAATGACTATTTGGTATATAGTAATTTACAACGAGCAACATGATATTGATGACCACGATTACACTGCCCAGGATGCGCCGCTTCCAGGCTTGCATGCCTGCTATCCATATCCCGAACGAAAACGGGAAAATCCATACGGGAATCAACCACAGGCGTGAACCCATGGAACCAAAAGGGGTAATCCGCCAAATTCCTATAAAGTTACCGGCAAGAAAAACCCATATTCCCCAGAATACCTTCTTTTCATTTTTGCCCTGTCCTGATAAACAAAAGACAACCAAAACAGCGATTACGCTTCCTATGATTCCCCATACAAAGGGGACAACACTCCCACCGGAAAAGCGTGCGTATAGCCCGTCGCCTGACAGGGTATACAGATAATTCAGGAGTGCGGTTGTCAGCGAAGACGGAGGAATTGCCGGTCTTTTTTGAAAGAATACATTTCCAAAAACCCATGCGGAAATAAATCGGGGCAATAAGCCTGTCAGAAAACCGATTGAACAAAAAAATCCGTTGGCTAAAAATTGCCTGATGCCAGGCCATAAGAACAGGGTGTAACATATTACAAGGGATAGGGCGCTGGGCAGGAAGATGATGTGGTTCCATATCCCGAGTGACATCAGAAAGCCGGTAAGGAGAAATCCTATACTGCGAAGGTATTGCTTCCGGCTCCGGCACATCCTTACGTACACCCAGATTGTTCCAAAAAAGAGAAAAGGATTTAAGACAAATACTTCACCACATAGTCGGGAAAGGATTACGACCGGCGGAAATGTGATCAAAAAGCAGGCGATCCAGTGTGCACGGGTAACAGAAAATTGCCGTACCGTATCGAATATTGTGCCTATGGTTATGAGGGTAAAAATCGGCCCCAGACATCGCAAACTCCAGACGGAATTCCCGAATATTTTTATAATGATGGCCAGCAAATACGCATGAAACGGGGAAGTATAGTAATTGAAAATACCGTGGAGCGGCCTTGCGCCATCAATGATCATTTCTGCAAACAGTCCAAATACCGCTTCATCCCTATGCAGTCCAACAATATCGTCTAAGTTCCAAAACAAGATCATCATGCCTGCAAACAGCCAGGCTACATACCACCATCTCTCTTTTATCTGAACTATCATACGAAGAAACATACTCAAAATTGCTGTTCTTTAATATTGCTTTTGCATATTGTATAAGGTAAGATTTGAAAAATCAATGTGGATGAATTATAAAAAATCAGTAACAATGTAGCTTTTTGAAAAACTCGTACATGTATACTCAAGATTTCTTCAAATGATGAAGAGGGATTTGAACAATTTGACGGGGTGGTGTTCTCTTTGGAATCAAAAATACAACTTGATGCCCTGACCAATTTTTCCATCTTATTGAGGAGAAGCCAGGAAGAAACTTTCCAGCCAGCTACCAAAGGTTTTTATGACTTGAATTCTCTCTAGGTAACTTTCAGCAGAAAACTGACGGGGAAGACAGAGGCCAGTCTGGCGAACTACTATCAGGTAATAGATTATCCTGCTATGCAGGGAGAGACATCTGATACAGAATACTTTACCTGGGGAGTAAGGACTTCCATTGATTACAAGATCCAAAAGTGGTTGTTTACGAGACTCAGTTACTGGTACGCAGACCGCGATTCGTCGTCGGACGACTCAGAAGGCCGGGGCAGAAAAAAGCAGGTAATTACTTTTACTCTAGGAGCGACCTTTTAAAATAGAAAGGGGTATTGATCAAACCTGGAAGGAATTGATACCCAAATCCCTTTTGTTAAATGTTTACCGTTACGAAAAGAGGAAATAGAGAAAAGATATGAAAAGTGCGTTTATTACCGGTATCACCGGCCAGGATGGGTCGTACCTTGCCGAATTCCTCCTGTCGAAGGGTTATGAAGTGCATGGCCTCATCCGCAGGGCAAGCACCTTTAACACAGGGCGGATAGACCACCTCTATATCGATCCGCATATTTCCGGAGCAAGGCTGTTTCTTTACTATGGCGATCTCTCGGATTCCGGGCAATTTACCAATCTTATATACAACATTCAGCCGGATGAGATCTACCATCTGGGCGCGCAGAGCCATGTACGGGTAAGCTTCGATATGCCTGAATACACCGGCGACATATCGGCATTGGGGACAACGCGCCTTCTTGAGGCAATCAGGAGGAGCAGGATAAAAACCAGGTTTTATCAGGCATCTTCATCGGAGATGTTTGGCGCTACGCCGCCGCCTCAGCATGAAAAATCACCGTTTTACCCAAGAAGCCCTTATGCGGCGGCAAAGGTCTATTCTTATTGGATGACGGTTAATTACCGGGAAGGGTATCAGCTCTTTGCCTGTAATGGAATCCTTTTTAATCATGAATCACCACGAAGGGGAGAGACCTTTGTAACCAGGAAGATAACCCGGGCGGTTGCACATATCCTTGCCGGAAGACAGAAAAAACTCTATCTGGGAAACCTTGAGTCAAAAAGAGACTGGGGATATGCGCCAGACTACGTGAGATGTCAGTGGTTAATGCTCCAGCAGGATAATCCTGACGACTATGTCATTGGCACCGGTGAAAGTCATTCAGTAAGAGAATTTGTCGTACGTGCATTTCATTATGCCGGTATTGAACTGGAATGGAAAGGTAGCGGGAAGGACGAGAAAGGCGTTATCCGTTCTATTTCATCAGGTCTTAAGCCTCCTCCTTCATCCAGCCTAAGCGTTGGCGATGCTGTTGTTGAAATCGACCCTCAGTATTTCAGACCGACAGAAGTTGATTTTCTTCTTGCTGACCCATCGAAGGCAAAAGACAAACTCGGATGGGAACCGAAGGTCACATTTCAGGATCTGGTGAAGATCATGGTTGATGCCGATATGCAACACATCGGTCTTACTCCACCGGAAGAAGGGGAGAAGATTTTGCTGGCGAAAGGGATAGACTGGACGAGGAACAAACAAACAGGGTAACATGACAAACCAGAAGCTTATAGCAGGGAATCCAGGGAACAGGCAAGGGTGCCTAAGAATCCTGAAATATCTGCTTTTATCGATGCGACCTGAACAATGGATAAAAAACCTTTTTGTCTTTGCAGCCTTGCTCTTTTCAAAAAATCTGCTCAATCCTTCAAAAGGGATTGAAGCCCTTGCCGGGTTTACCATATTTTGTATGGTTGCGGGCTGTGCATACCTGGTGAACGATCTTATTGATCTTGAAAAAGACAAACAGCATCCGGTAAAATCCAAAAGACCAATTGCATCGGGCAAACTAAGGAAAACAATCGTACTACCCGTAATTTTATTGATCGGTTGTACCAGTTTCTTTTTTGCATTTTCTCTGGACAAAGTATTTGGAATTATCGTTCTTTGCTATTTTATCCTCAATGTAAACTATAGCCTGTATTTAAAAAATATCGTCATCATTGACGTTGCTACCATTGCCGCTGGATTTGTATTGAGGGTATGGGGTGGGGCAGTCGTCATATCGGTAACAGCCTCCGAATGGCTCTTCCTGTGCACCCTCCTCTTGTCATTATTCCTCGGATTCAGCAAGAGAAGACACGAACTTGTTCTGCTGGCTGACAATGCGATCAGTCACAGAACGGTGCTGGAGCATTACAGTGCTTACTATTTGGACCAAATGATATCCGTGGTAACGGCCTCAACCGTTATTTGTTATGCCTTCTATACGATGTCGGATAGGACCGCTGAAAGCCTTGGTACTTCAAAACTCATTTACACACTTCCCTTTGTGCTTTATGGTATTTTTCGATACCTTTATTTGGTCCATCAAAAGGAAAAAGGAGGCAATCCTGCCGATATCCTGTTAACTGACAAACCGATGATTGCGAACGTTATTTTATGGGTTATTTCATCCTTTCTGTTTATCTATGTTGTCCACTAAAACAGGTATGAGATATGAAAAGGCTCTCTTGTTTAACCCGCCCGTGGGGCTTTATCAGCGGGGAGAGGACCGGTGTCAGGCTGAGGTTGAAGGGAGTAGTGCAACGTCCCTTCGTCCCCCGAATGACCTGGGGTATATTGCGTCCATGTTGCGGCAAATAGGGGTGGTGCCTGCCATAGAAGACTATCCCGCTGAGAGGAAATCGTGGGAGCAGTTCGAAAAAGATTTCAAGATAATCCAGCCTGACTTTGTCCTCATGAGCATTACTACTCCCACCATCAAAGATGATATGAAGGCATTTTCCCGGATAAAGGTATGGAATCCCCATGTCTTTACGATTGCAAAAGGGGCTCATTTTTCAACCTGTAATAAAGACGACCTGAAAGAGACAGTTTATGACCCTATGGATGTCGCCATTTTTGGCGAGGCAGAAACAATCGTTAACAAACTGATTCTTGCAAAACGTCAGGGATCTGATTTGACAAAGGTTAGGGGGATTTTATTCAGGGATAGCTGCGGGCAGGTCGTCCAAACAGATCCGGAACCATTTTGGACAGATCTCGACAAAATACCATTTCCGGCAAGAGACCTGATGAAAAACGAACTCTATACAAGGCCGGATACGGGTGAGCCGCAGGCAACAATCCAGACCTCCCGGGGCTGCCCTGCCCAGTGCATTTTTTGCCTGTCACCTCTTATCTCAGGTGCAAATTTGCGGGAAAGGTCGGTAGGTAACATCATTGCAGAACTAGAAGAGTGTGTATACCAATATAACATCAGAAATTTCTTCTTCCGTGCGGATACCTTTACGTTAAGGAAAAGTTCGGTAATTGAGCTGTGTCAGGAGATCATAAAGCGCAAACTCCCCATTGCATGGGTTGCGAATAGCCGTGTCAACACGATTGACGAAGAACGCTTATTGTGGATGAAAAAGGCCGGGTGCTGGCTGGTGGCATTTGGGATTGAGTCGGGGAACGATGAAATCCAAAGGTTGATTAAGAAAGGCACCACCCGTTCACAGGCAGTTGAAGCGGTGAGGATGTGTAAAAAAGTCAGACTCAAAACGTATGGATTTTATTTGATCGGGTTTCCCTGGGAGACCCGTGAAATGATCATGGATACCCTGCGTCTAGCCAGGGAACTCAGATGCACCTTTTCAGAAATTCATATTGCAATACCCTATGAGGGAACTGAACTTTACCGGATTGCCAGAGATTCCGGGGTTTTAAAGGAATCCGCCGTTGGACATAATTATTTCTCTAATCCTGCCACAAATACCATGCACGTGTCCAGAGAGGAACTGATAAACATGCGGAAAAAGGCCTTACGATCTCTCTATCTGAATCCCGGCTATATCACGAAAACCCTCATGCAAGTCAGAAGCTTTGAAGAAATGAAAAACTATACACGGTATGGGGCCCGTTTGATTAAAAATCTGATAAAGCATTCATAACCCTCCTTACTTCCTGGTGAAATGAGGTAGCACTGGGCATGCGTATTACGTTAAGCGGTTTTTCGTGTGGTATGGACACGGGGAATAAACTGTTACTTTTCCTGCAATTGCCTTCATCTCTTTATAAGCTTGATTCCGTATTGGTTTGCAACTGAGACCGGGAAAACCTTTTTGATTGTGATGAAACGGGCTGTGAGGCCGCATCTTTATCAATAAAATCTGAGGGTGCAGAATCATGAAAACATTCATCCTTGCCGGTGGCGGAGGGGAAAGGCTTTGGCCTTTATCCAGAAATAATTTTCCGAAACAATTTTTACATTTGAATGGAAGCAAGTCCCTTTTACAGCAAACCGTCGACCGGCTTCTGGGTGCTGTTTCCCCGGAGGATATTGTTGTCATAACCAATCAGAACTACCAATTTCATGTTACTTCGGCGCTGAATTCGTTGCAGGGTATGAATGGTTCTGCCTCCGGCGGTCATATGATACTTGAACCCTTGAGCAGGAATACTGCGCCCGCAATAGTGCTTGGGATGAAATATTGCCGAGAAAGGCTCGGATGTACGGAGGATGAGACCATATTTTTATCCCCCTCCGATCACATCATAAAACCTCCGGAGGCATTTGCAGAACAGGTAAGGCGTGCAGAAGAGATTGCAAAAAAAGGGTATCTTGTAACCTTTGGAATAAAACCGGATAAGCCGGAGACGGGTTACGGGTATTTAAAGTTCAGGGATCAATCGTCAGGGAATGATACCCCAAAATTCTTTAAAGTGGAAAGGTTTGCGGAAAAGCCAGACCGGGACACGGCGAAACACTATATCCGTGAGGGCAACTATTATTGGAATTCAGGCATGTTCGCCTTTCAGATACGCACCATGACGGAAGAACTTCAGCGCTACGCTCCGGAAATAATGAAGCTCTACCATCTGGGGTATGAAGAAATGTTGTTGCAATTTGAGCTCATGCCTAATATCTCCATCGATTATGCCGTCATGGAAAAATCGGACAGGGTTGTAGCGCTGCCATTTGATTTATATTGGAACGATGTTGGTTCGTGGGATTCTTTATTTGATATTCTTGACAAGGATGTGAATGGTAACGTCTTCCAGGGGGATGTTATGGCGATAGATACAAAAGACTCCTTTCTCCTGGGGAAAAAGAGACTGATTGCCGCTATAGGTCTTGAAAACTGCCTTGTGGTCGAAACGGATGACGCCATCCTGATAGCGAAGAAGGGAGAGGCACAAAAGGTAAAAGATGTTGTAAAGAAGCTCAAAGAGAATACAAGACCGGAGGCCGTTGAACACGTTACTACCTACCGGCCGTGGGGAAACTATACCGTGCTTGAAAATGGCCCGCGGTATAAAATCAAGCGGATCGTGGTAAATCCGAATGAAAAGCTTAGCCTGCAGATGCATTATCACCGGTCAGAACACTGGGTGGTAGTAAAAGGAAGCGCTAAGGTGACCACCGGCGGTAAGGAGTGCTTCATCCATGAAAACGAATCGGCATATATCCCGAAATCAACGATGCACCGGCTTGAAAACCCCGGTAAAATACCTCTTGAAATCATTGAAGTGCAGAATGGAGAATACCTTGGGGAAGACGACATTGTCAGGTTTGATGATGCTTATGGAAGAAGCGATGAAGCTGGTGCTCCTTCGTGACTTTATCCGGGGATGTTGTGCAAATTCGGGACGGAAGACTCAGTTTGTCGTTCAACTGAGCACTTGTGGCGAAGTCTGTGCCATCCTGTATGATAACCACATGTTGCGGGCATCTTGAGTAGTGTATTCATTGTTTCGTTTGAGGTGCCAGCCCCACGAGTTTGCAGAAATGGTAAAAACAAAAGTATTCCCATGCAAAAGGACCGAATCCGAGAAACCCAGCCACGGGCATCTCAAAGATCTTAACATCCTTCATAAAAGGGGCAGTATACACCCATTTTGAAGCAGCCCAGTAATTCCAGAATTCCCATAGGAAACCGCAGACATAGCCGGCTGAGAAAAGGCTTAATATGCGGGAAAGGCTGCCCTCCTCTAAATCCTTCAGCAAGGAATCTCCTTTGCTGCAATAGACAAGGGGATCAAAGATCATCACATATCCCGTCCAGACGAGCCCGAAGAGGTAGCGGGCATAATCCCTGTTTATGAGCAGCGGCGCCATGATAAAAAAGAATCCAAGGACAATGCTGCTATAGATAACCCTGTTTGATACCCGCAGGTTGACAATCCGGAAACGATCAAAAATATGCAGGGTTTGAAGGAGTTCTGTGGTTTGAAATATTCCTGGCATGATCATGGCGAAGGCGAGCCCCATTCCAAAACAGAGTTCGATCTTGTTTTCCGGCAGGCCGTGATACTTCCAATTTGTGAGGTGAAGATTGTAGCATTCAAATAATAGCCAGAAGGCAATGGATAGGGGCATCTGGAGGTAAAATTCCCGTCTTCGGTTACAGAGGAGTGAATTCCCTTTCAGCCGGTAAATAACTGCATCTAAAAGCATCACATAACCGAACCAGCACAGAGGTGTTGTCCAGACGCTGACTTTATAGGCGAAGGGAATGCGGTGCTGCATGAGCAGGCAGAATTCAACAAAACAGATGAACCCGATCCCCACCCACCCATGGTATTTAAAACCAAAGGATGTGTTTTGCATGGAATACCTGGTATCGTATTGTCTTTAAAACTTTTTTTAGCACACGCGTTGCCTCCTCTTTATCGTTCGAACGTGTGTTCCATCTGAAATTACGTATTGGTCATTGTTGTAACTCCCACGACAAAGACCAGAGGCAAAAGACCCCTTTTGACCATACAAGCAAATGGGTGGTCAATGTTATGGTGTCTACCCCCTCTATTGCGCAATGATAAAAGATCATACCGAAACGAAAATAGTGATTCAAGATATTTTAGATTTTTCGTAACCGTGGAGTTTTGTTGATTCAAACAAATTACTTGAAATTAAGATCTAAACCGGTTAAATTATTTATGATGCTTGGTGAATTTGAGAGATTCAAATTCTCTTTGCATACGAAAATCGTGCGATTCAGAAAGCTCACAACAAGAAACCATGAAATGAAGACTGCGTGAAACTTTTTTTTGATGTAATGTGTTATGTAATGCTGAATTTGATATGCAAAACCTTTCTAAAGGAGCACAGAAATGTCAGAACATTTTTCAAATAAAGAAGTCGGAGAAAAATATAAGGCCGTAATCTCCTCGACGAAATGCCCAAACTGTGATGGTGAAGCTGTTTCTGTTGCGGTAAAAACACTAAAAGTACCCTGGATGGTAAGATGTTTCAGTTGTGGCTATAGTGATGTAATTATGTGGATTGAAAAGCAGGTAATGGATGCGTTAAAGAATGTAAAAGTATTTAATCAAATATGGAAGGATGGTCAATCGATAGAAATAACCCTAAAATAGTTGTGGAGAGTCTTTTTTCTTTCCAGTTTTGGGAAAAGATTTGCGCGGAAGGAAATCATTTTTCAGTATTTAATGACTGAAAATATTTCGTGTGGCTCGAGGTTTTTTTTGCCATTGAGAAAGGATAACTCAATCAAAAAAGCACAACCGACAATATTTCCACCAAGAGATTCAACGAGTTTGCAGCATGCAGACATGGTTCCACCGGTAGCTAATAAGTCATCTACCATCAGCACCTGTTGTCCCTTCCTAACCCCATCCTTGTGTATTTCAAGCACGTCTGTGCCATATTCTAGGGCATAGCTCATACTCACCTTTTCGTAAGGAAGTTTGCCCGGTTTTCTGATCGGAGTAAATCCTGCGCCCAGGTTAAAAGCAACGGTGGGCGCAAAAATAAAACCCCGGGCTTCAGCACCAACGACAATGTCAATCTTCTTGTTTTTGTAATAGTCAGAAATTATTTCTACTGCAGTCCTTAATCCCTTTGGATTTTGCAAGAGCGTGGTAATGTCTTTAAAGACAATGCCTTTTTTGGGGAAATCAGGCACCTCGCGCACCAAACTTTTTAACTCATTCATAGATTATTTCTCTTTTGTCAGAATATAATGAAGTTTTTGAATTGTTTCTTTCTCGATCTGTCTTACACGTTCACGGCTCATATGCAATAATACACCGATTTCTTCCAGGGTCTTTGGCTCGCCGTCCACCAGTCCATATCGCAATTTTATTATCGTTGCTTCCCTTTTGTCAATAACCTCGAGGAACTTTTCCAGGCTTACCCTTTCATACATTTCCTCTACTTCTTCGTCGGGGGCTGCCGTCCTTTCATCGGGCAACACATTACTCAAAGCCCAAATCAGATCTGAGCCGCTAAACCCTGCTTGGTTGAGAGATATGGTTGAGCGTGTTGCATGTTCGATTGATTCAACTTTTTTTGCAGTAATATCCATCACATCTGCGATCTCCTTGTGGCTTGGCGGCCTTTCCAGTCTGTCGAACAGATTGTTTGAAGTGGCTTTAAGACGAGATATCTTTTCAAACATATATGATGGTATACGGATCATTTTTGCCTTGTCTGTCAAAGCCCTGCGGATTACCTGCTTGATCCACCACGTTGCGTACGTACTGAACTTGTGTCCCTTCGATGGATCATATCCCTGGACTGCACGAATCAGTCCCAGATTTCCCTCTTCAATCAGGTCAAGAAAGGAAAGCCCGCGGTTAACATACTCTTTCGCTATACTAACAACCAGGCGCAGGTTAGAACGTATAAGTTTTTCCCGCGCCTTTTCATCTCCCGCAGCAGCCCTTATTGTTGTTTCTTTTTCTTCTTCCGGAGTCAATAATGAAATTTGCTTAATTTCTTTCAGGTATATTTGTAAAGCAGACTCCGTAGGATGCCTCCTTCTTTTTTTATCAAGCTATGAGACATGTGCGTTGCTAGATTCTGCCGCCGGAGTTTCTCTGTCTGATTGCTTTTGAGAACCTTCGTTTGACGGAGATGTTGCTATGCCTTTTCCTTCTGCATCAGGCATTTTTTTCAGACTGAGCCCAATCTTTCTTGCTTCCGGTTCAATGCGAATGACCTTTACTTCCAGGTCGTCGCCAATATTGACGACATCAGCCGGGTTATTAACCTTTTCACTCGATAATTCCGAGATATGCAACAGCCCTTCGATCCCCTTGCCAAGTTCAAGAAATGCGCCGAAATTGGTTAATTTCGTAACTTTGCCGGTGATGATATCTCCCACCTTGAATTTTTCAGGAATTTCTTTTACCCATGGGTCGTCGGAGAGTTGTTTGAGGCCCAAAGCGACCCTCTTCTTTTCCCGGTCGACTGAAAGCACCACGGCTTCAATTTTGTCTCCCTTTTTAACAATTTCTGATGGATGACCTACTTTCTTTGCCCAGGACATGTCGGATATATGGAGCAAGCCGTCCACCCCTTCTTCAATCTCGATGAATGCGCCATAATTCGTCAGGTTGCGAACGCGGCCTTTGATCTTTGTTCCGGCAGGGTATTTTTCCTCGATTACCGTCCAGGGGTTAACCTCCGTCTGTTTCATGCTGAGGGAAATCTCTTCTTTTTCTTTGTCTATTTTCAGGACGATAACTTCAACCATATCTCCGATCGCCACCATTTCAGATGGATGATTAATGCGGCGAGTCCAGGACATCTCTGAGATATGCACAAGGCCTTCGATGCCTGTTTCCAGTTTTACAAAGGCGCCATACGACATAATATTAACAACCTGGCCTTTTACCCTGGAACCTACGGGATATTTATCCTCAATGAGGAGCCATGGATTTTGAGATTTTTGTTTTAACCCAAGAGCAACCTTTTCCTTCTCTTTGTCGATATCAAGTATCACTACCTCAACTTCATCATCCATAGCAAGCATTTCCGAAGGATGACTTATCCTTCCCCAACTCATGTCGGTAATGTGGAGAAGCCCGTCAAGACCGCCTAAATCAATAAATGCGCCAAAGTCTGCGATATTTTTTACCACGCCTTTCCTGATCTGTCCAACGGCAATCTCTGACAAGAGTCCCTGTTTCTTTTTGTCGCGATCTTCCTCAATAAGTTTTCTTCTGGAAACAACAATGTTTTGGCGTGCTTCATCGATTTTCAGTATCCGGCAGGTGACTTCCTGTCCGATGTATTGAGAGATGTCGCCCGGTGGTTTAACATCGATCTGTGATGCTGGTAAAAATATCGGTACGCCCATGTCCACCAGCAGGCCGCCTTTAATTTTTCTCGTAACGCGACCGGTGATAATGTCACCCTCTTTATATTTCGAAATGACCCGCTCCCAGCCACGAATACGGTCTGCTTTCCGTTTTGATAATTTAATCAGTCCTGAATCGTCTTCTACAGCTTCTAATAGAACCTCTACATTTTCACCTATCTTTATTTCAGAGGGATCGTCAAATTCAAACTTGGGTACCATACCCTCGGATTTATATCCGCAATCTATGACAATATTATCCCCTAACGCGCTGAGTATACGCCCCTTGAGGACAGAGCCTACCTCAAAATTTTGAATAGAATCATAATAGGTTGACTCGATTTTTTTTTGGGTATCCTCGCTGCCAATGATTGCTTCCACCTCGCGCTCAATATCGGCTAAATTTACGTTGTACTCTTTTAAAATATCTCGATCCATAATTTGACGGCTTCTCCGAAATAAAAATGAAAAAAAATAAAAGGTTAGTAAAATAAATTACGCTTCTGCTTTTCAGACATCCTGTTTATTTACGACAGACTCAACTTCTTTGATGATATGATTAAGTACCTCTTCAATCGACATCTTTGTCGTATTCAGGTAGATTGCGTCATCACTCCTCCTGAGGGGAGAATTGTCTCGTGTCGTATCATACTTATCGCGCGTTTCTATATCTTTTATGACTCTGACATAAGAAACTTCGCTATTCTGCCTATTTATCTCGCCATGTCGCCTTCTTGCTCGCTCTTCAATTTCAGCATCCATGAAAAATTTTTTTTCTGCATGCGGGAAGACAACGGTGCCCATATCCCGCCCTTCTGCTATAACATTTCCTTCGCATGCAAGTGTTCTCTGGAGTTTTACCATATGCTGCCGAACACCGGGTGTATTTGATACATAATGAACGTTGTTGGTGACGGCGGGTAACCGGATTTTTTCCGTTACGTTTACCCCATCGGTAAATATTTGCAGGCCGTCGTTCTCACTCCGAAGCTCGATGGCGGTTTGATCCATAAGATGGCATAAGGCGTTAGCATCTTTCAGATCTATTCCATGCTGCAAAGCCTTCCAGGTAAGAGCACGATACATAGCGCCTGTGTCGAGATATTTAAAACCCAGTCGTTTTGCCAGCATCCTGGCAATGGTGCTTTTCCCGGAACCAGCGGGACCATCAATCGCTATTATCAAACAAAACCTCTTCCCTTACCGGTAATAGCGTTTCTTCGTAAGATTTAGAATAGAAAAGGAGTAAGTATATTAAATTATACATTTTATTGCAAGTGTTTTTTGCTTCAACTTAATCCTCCCCGCTTTCTTAACCACCATTCGGCAGAAACGATTGCCAGGAGTGCCATAAAGATGTAACCATTATCCCACAACGAGATTTGCCGTTTGCCGACGAGCTTAACAATTGCAGGATTTTCTATCGAAATTTTTTCGCCAATATTTTTTACGGGGAGTTCGAAATATTTTCCCCCGGAAATCTCGGCAATCTTGGCAAGTATATCCCGCCTGATAGAAGTATCTTGAAATTCCTTATTTTTTAAAGCAATTGCAAAAACGGCATGATCCTGCCCGATTTCATCATTTTCTCTCTTTCCTGTCACTTTAATGATATAGTAACCTTCCGTATCGTGCCTGATGGTAAACCGGTACTGTCCGTCAGCGCCTGTAACGCCTTTTGCCGCGAAGATGCTTTTCCCGGAAAATTCGTTCGTGATGTCTATGTCTAATTGTACACCGTCCAGGGGTTGGTAATTTCCACCCACGGCATCAATTCTGATTGGCACTTCTTCACTTGGTAGGAACGTTTCCTTGTTTACGATAACATGGATGGGATTTAAGGTGGGGTCTTTGATGAGCCACTTTATGGAATTCTGCCAAAATTTTATATAATGCCGGTTGCTGCCTCCTTTTCCGATGGATAAAAAATTCCACCGCCATAAAGAATCGGTTGTTATCGCCATGCATCTACCCCGTCCGGTATCCCGGACTGAAACCAGAGTCGGGTTTCCCCTGATCGGATAGGCGGCAAGCGATAGGGAATCAGGCTTCATCTCCGTGATCACATTGCATCCATCCAGCTCCGGAAGGTCTTTCCAGATAGCAGCATTTCTTTCTGAATTGGCATCAAGGGCGGTTACCGGATGTTTCTGTCCATCATGGGTCAGAACCGCCTTTAACCGTGTCGTATCAATGGTATCTTTCCCTGTGTTGAGGCTTACGGGAAGAATTTCATCAAGAGGCGTGCCGTCATATCCTCCTTGTGAAAACGAGATATCACCGCCAATCATCATGAAACCACCGCCCTGTTCCGCCACAAACCTACGGAGATTTGTGAGGTAGTGCGAAAAACGGAAAAATGCCGTTTCATAAGGGCGGTAGTCAAAATTCTGAAAGATAACCAAATCAAAGCTATTGAGCGCCTGGGTAAATAATTCGTCAACCGGAAAAGGAATGAGGCTGAGTTCATCATTTCTGGCCTCGGAGACATCCGTGGGCGTCCGCAGTATGAAGAAGGATATGAGGTCAATATTGGGATCACTTTTCAATACCCGTCTGAGAAAACGCACATCCCACGACGGACGGCCACAGACATGCATAACCCGTATTTTATCACGTACCACCTTTACAAGAAAACTGACCTGATTGTTTTCGTTAATGGCTTCATGGGGCTGGATAGGCAGAGAAACCGTATACAGAAAGGTGCCTGTCGTCTGGGGGGTAAACGACAGGTCGATATGAAGCTCGCTTTCGCTCCCCGTATCCAGTACCTTCGAAGAGATTATGTCGTTACCCTGTTTAAGGGTGACCGGAAGCCGGAGGTCTTTATACCCATGCACCTTTACAACGACATCCGCCTTCCATGGACTTCGCACAAAGGTAAAGCTGTCATACGAAACCGCACTGATGGCAATATCCCTGGTTTCCATATTGCCGGCCGGAGAAAAGGTAAAGATAGGGGTGGCCAGGTCCTGCGCAAGCTTTGAAATGATTTCACCTTTATCCAGGCTTGAAGGAAGGTCGGTGGTGTCAGCGCCATCAGAAAAAATAAGATACCCCTTGACGGATTTGCCATCATAGCGTTTTTTCAGGAGCTTTAGGGTTTGGACAATATCGGTATTCGCGCCATCGAGGGCAAGGTCATTTTTCAAACCATGAAACGAAATCTCTCGAATCGCATCGGAGAAGGATAAGTAATCAACGTCAAACGTGTTCTCCAGTTCTTCAATAAAAGATGCATTGTCATGGAAAAAATTTTTTACGAGCTGAAACCGTGTGATCCCCGTATCTCCTCCCTTGAGCGTCATACTCTCCGAATTGTCTGCGAGACACACGATCTTGTTCTTTAACTTAAGCACATCCTTCTGCTCTATGTGTGGTTGAAGCAGAAGCATGACAAAAAGCGCCGTTGCCAGAACACGGAGTGCAAAAAGCAACGCTCGTTTATTACGGGAAGGAATGACTTTCATGCCATACCAGGAAAAGTAAAGTGCGGTAATTGCCAGAAACAGGACAAGCACACGCAACCATACGTTTTCGATACCAGTAAAAATCAGATGCCACCGGGTAAAATTTTCCATATCTTCTTTTGCAAATTTTTTTAAAACTCCCCGCTCTCCTCCTTGCACATGAGGGAATCAAGGGGCGGTAATCATAATCATTCCTCTTTTCCCTGCAACCTGTACCTATTTGCTTTTAGGTTTTAGTCGCGCCCGTACTCTCTTCTTTTCCAGTGCAGCTAATCGCCTCAGGGTATTTGCCTCACTCTGTATATCCACGTATTTCTTGAGCAAATTTGACCACGCGAGATAGGTAAAGCCGTTGGGGTTCATGTGCGCCAAACCTTTTCGGACCAGGAAGGCATCATTTTCCCACATATACAGGAAGTCCTTTTCAATCCTGCTTGGATTTCCATCCTTTGCCCAAAATTCACCGTAGAAACCGCCCAGGAGATCAGGATGCTTTTCTGCCACAGGGGCAGGCGCCTTGGGTCTGTTTTCAGGCATAGGATAGAGTATGCCCTCTTCGTAAAGGGATTTTATCGTAGCATAGGCATCGCTTACGTATTGAAAAACAGAATCTGATGCCTTATCCATAGAATCAAGATAATCACGGGAAAACCGCGGTGAATGGCATTTTACGCAAACTTCAATCCACGCCTCGCGCCGTGACATTAACTCCTTGCTATTTTTGATGTAATCGGTTGGTTTGACCCCTTTAAAGACATTGTCATAAAACAAGACATCCCCCTCGCCCATAATGGCCTTCCTGACCATATTATGGGAATACTGCCCTTTATAATACATATGACAGGATTGACAGGTGGGAGAGATATAATGTGCGTCCTTGAGTTGTTTGCTCCAGTCCCAGGTATGTCCTTCAATAAAATAGATAGAGCCGTGTTTGGAATCACGGTAATACTCTATGTCGGGGTGATCTGGCCCGTTATGACACGTTTGACATGCCTCCGGCCTCCTGGCCTCAGAGGCCTTGAAGGCGTGGCGGGTATGGCAGCTATCGCACTTGTGCTGGATGCTGTGGCACATATCGCAACCCTGAACAATATTCTTATCAACCGCAGCCCATACATCCACGTCCAGATTGGCATCATAAGCCTTTGCATGGCTTTCTTTACCGGGTTTCCAGTCAGGAATACCGTATTGCTTCTCTGATTCAAACTCCTGGTATTCCTGTTTATGACATTCGCCGCACAGGGCTGAATTCGGCATAATGAGATCTTTCCCGTGATCCAGCTTCTCCGCTCCCACCTTGCCATGGCAATCGATACAGCCGACCCTGGTAAGTTTCCGCCCCAGGGTCTTTTCTATCTCGGCCAGTTTCTCTTTCTGGTAGTCCATCAGCTTATCCAGATTCGCATGACTGCTTTCTGTCCATGCCCTGACTAACCCCGGATTTAATGCCTTATGACAGAGCGTGCACTCATCCGCAGTATAAACCCCTTTGGGCTCTTCCGGCGGTGAATAAAAGTAGTCCGGCGCCCAGTACCGCTGGGTGGGGATTGGTTTCCAGAATTCACCGTACGGGCCTACCCCCTTATCGAGTGTTTGTGCCGTTAGTACGCCGCAAAAAACACCAAAGAATATTGCCACCCCAACGAACGACAAGATCACCTTCAAGCGCCTCTTCCTCCCCATAAGTCGATGTTCAGTAAGATAATTGTCCGGCACGCATTAGCCGATTTATTATACCATAGCGTAGCGCAGTCTCAACCAAATTACCTGCAAGCCTTCATACCATTTCACGCTTATCATTATTCGTAAGGAGTGGACGGCGCCTTTAAGATGAATTCTGTTCGTTGACTCATGGATTTTTTTTCGTTAAGTTTTGCAATTCTCGTTTACCCATTCCGTTGTGGCTTGCGGGCAGACATTTGTATAGTACATTTTGTCATGGCATACAACCAGAAGTTAGCGACACGGATATTTACAACAAACTCCTGTATCGCATCAATGCAGACCCCTACCGCCTCACCCTGGGCAATATCATCTCCGCTGAAGGCATATCCGTCTCAGACAAGACAAAGGCGCTGGATGAACTCCAGCGCAATCAGGAGATCACCAGCCGCCCGAACTACAAGGCCGCACGTGAGCTCTTCGATATAGATTTTAAGCAGAAATTTGGCGAAGATTTATCCATCGACCCGTCTGAAGAGAAGGCAAAGTGGCTGCGGGTATTCCATTCCTACATCGTCGATAAGAAGATGGAACCGCTGGATGCGGCTGAGAAGATTAAGAAGGATTACGGGATGCAGGAAAACCCACCCCCTGGTCCATCGCAAGAGGGGAATGGTAAAGGTGCTTCCTCCCCCCCCAGCCCATACGTGTTAAGTTAAGAGACCTGAAGCATGAAAATCCTCCAATAATTCGAGAGTAGTTTTTCGAGAAGGTTGTCTGGTTTTAATACAAG
>JAJTXE010000002.1:1250184-1266796 GCA_021463795.1 Candidatus Brocadia sp.
TATCTCTCTGTCAAATCCCCAGGAGCCGGTGAGTGAGACTACGTTTCATTTCAGCCTGGACCGTGAACGTCTGCGGCGAACGTTGCGGCGCGAGGGATGCTCTCTGCTTCGTTCCAATATGCAGGCCTCTTCACCTGAAACCGTCTGGGAATCGTATCTGCTTTTGACCCGCAGAGAACAGGCATTTAGGGATTGGAAAGGATCACTTTCCATCCGTCCCATATGGCACCAATGGGAAAAGAGAATTGAAGCCCATATTTTTGTTTTTCAGATATTCCAAATTTTTTGCATAAATGACCATAAACTCTGCAACTTTTGAAATAGCCTTGCTTTTATCATTCGGTAGATTATGTCTCCTTCTCCAGCAAATAATTTCTTCTTTATTTCCCTTTCCAAATATTTCATCCATCAAATTAACCAAACGTGCAATTTCGATATCGTCAATATTAATGCAAATCACCCCATCATCCACCAATAACGCTCTCAACAACTTTAATCTCGGCGTCATCATGCAGAGCCATTTGTCATGATGGGTGAGATCGTCTTTACCGACTTCCTTGCGGAGCCAGTCCTTTATGAGCGGACTGTTTACATTATCGCTGTAAATCCAGCCTTCGCTGCCCGTATTATACGGTGGGTCAATGCAAACAACTTTGACCTTGCCCGCATACATCGGCAATAGGGCTTTCAAAGCCACTAAGCTATCGCCTTCGATAATGAGATTGCCTTTGACTTCTCAGGCTGAAAGTGCAGCTTTGAAACTTCCTCAAGGGTGTGATAAGACATGGAGAGGGGTGATTCCAGATGATATTTTTCCCTTTAAATTGCAAGGTTGGCATGAAATTTTTTTCTCATTCTAAATTCTCCGCATTTGGGTTTTATACTTTACAAACGTCCGGATCTCAAAACCCCTATGGCGAGTCCCAATCCAAGAAAGCCGGCAAAGACAAATCCCAGGATGCCCAGTATAGGAAAGCCGTATACCAGAGGACCTCTGTTGGTCATGATGATAAGGGAAGAGCCAATAATCAGGGCGGAGATAACAAGGCTGAATGAAATCCGATTGCTGGATTTGTCCATTTCAGAAATAAATTTCGAGAGACCCTGATGCTCAAATTCAATCTTGAGCTTCCCCCTTTTTATCTTTTTCACAATTTCATAGGTGTCTCTTGGTATGAGTTTTAGAATATCAAGGAGTTCCGCTGAATATGACGTTACCTCTTTAAAAATGCGTTTCGGATCGTATCGCTCACGGACCAGCCTTTCTACAAAGGGTCTCGTGTGCGCTATGGTATTAAATTCCGGATCCAACTGCCTGGCAACGCCGTCAATGGTAGCAAGTGTCTTGATTAAGATGTGGAATTGCGGGGGTATCTTTAATTTGTGCCGTGTCATTACGTCAATGGTTTGCGGGAGTATGACAGATAGTTCAATCTGCTTCAGCGGGATATCATAGTACCTTTCCAGAAAATCATCGATATCGTTCTTGAAATCCTGTAAGGTTTCTTCCTCAGCAAAGGTACCCAATCTTTCCAATGCCTTCAGGATGCCATTGATATTTTTCATGGATACGGCAATCAGGAGGCTTATAATAACATCTTTCGTGTCTTCGTCTAGCCTGCCTACCATGCCGAAATCTATGAAAGCAGCTACGTTATTGGGCAGGATGAAGATATTTCCCGGATGCGGGTCTGCATGGAAGAAGCCGTCAATAAATATTTGCTGCAGGACGGCATTGGCGCCATTTGCAGCCACGGCTTTCTTTTCTTCGGCGGTGTGGGGCTGGTTTAAGTAATCATTCAGCCGAATGCCTTTGATCTCTTCCGTGGTAATGACCCGTGATTTGGTGTAGTCCCAAAAGATACCGGGAATACGAACCGTTGCGCAATCCTTAAAGTTCTTACGGAATCTATCAATATTATGTGCCTCGCAGGTAAAGTCAATCTCCTTTGTTATTACCTTGGAAAATTCATCAATGATGCCGACGGGGTTAAAAAATTTGATATCCTGCATATATCGGCTGGCCAGTTGGGCGAGGGTGTAAAGGATATCGACATCCGTCTCGACCATTCTGCGGATACCAGGGCGTTGCACCTTTACGACGACGCTCTCACCTGTCTGGAGTTGCGCCCGGTGCACCTGCCCGAGTGAGGCCGCTGCCAGAGGATCGGGATCAAATGAGGCAAATAATTCTTCCGGATATTTCCCGAAGGACTCCTTTATCTGCTTTCTGACGTCTTCGTAACTAAAGGGAGGGACATGGTCCTGGAGTCTGCTCAGTTCATTGCAGAGGTCTAAGGGGATCAAGTCCGGGCGAACGCTGAGTATTTGGCCAAATTTTATAAAGGTAGGACCAAGTTCTTCCAACACCTTTCTGAGCCGGACGGCACGGGACTCCATGGGTTCGGTAAAACGGTGCAATATCCGTGTTTTGATAATGCCCCTTCCGATAAGATGATCTTCTAAATGAAGCTGCTGGATGGCAAACCCAAACCCGTGTTTAGTCAATATCCTGAGAATTTGATTAAAACGGCGTATGTCCCGAATCTTTTGCCCTATTTTTCTGAGTTGCATGTATAAATTGTTTTGGATTTCGATATACGAATTTCGAATTTGTCAAAAAAACAAGCAATGGTTTTTGTTATCAGCACCAAATACCCACTTTTAATTGCAGCTATGCACCGTTAAGTGTTTCTTGGTACTTGTTATTTGGTACTTTGTACTATGTCTGGTCTTCTCTTGCTTCCAGCCTTTTGATAATCTCATCGAGTTTTTTCTGCATCTGCTGAAGTTCCTTCCGTGTTGGGATATCCAGCTTGTGGAGCACATCTTCCACAATCTTTTCGATCTTCGATTCAATTTCCTGTTTACTTGATAAAACTTTTTTAAAGAGTTCATTCACCTGTGCCTTTGCCTCGTCTTTTTTGATTTCCCCCTTTTTTACCATTTCATCAATGACTTCCTCAATGTTCTCTTTCGTTATCAGCAATGCCCCAAAACCAAGATTGATTACCTTATTAATGAAATCTGTCACCATCTTTTTTCCTCCTTAATCAATTCATTCCAGTAAGATCAGGCCGTATATATTAGCTTCTTCATTGTGGTTTTTCAGCGTCTCAATTTTTAAGTTATGATTTCTTGCCGTCTGATAAACATCGATACCGCATGCCTCCATTGAGGGTCTTGCTTCCATGGTACGAACGCAGGAATGCGCGGTATCACAATTCTCGCATAATTTGCAGGGGCCTGCTCCCAGCCCAAAGGCTTTATAATAGCCCAGGGAAAAGGCCATTTTTTCGATTTCTGCCGTAATATACCGCATCTGCCAGCTCAGGTGTCCGTGGAGAAGCAGCGCACTGTTATATTCCCTGAGAATTTCTTTCATCTCCTCAAGCGAAGGTGAGTGAGGTGGGCAGGTAAGTTTTTTCCCATATTCCTCACATCCATATTTGCACTTTAATTGTACCCACCGTCCGACAGTGATGGTATCGGGATGGATGATAACTGCCTGCGCACAGCCGAGTTCTATCGCTTTTTTGATTAACATCCCGCATCCCTCAACAGGATTCTGATATGGCGTAATAGCGTCTTGAAATTCAGGAACGGCCGAATCCGTGGTGCACATTGGTAAATCTCCTAAAGAATTGCTTTTCTATTTTCATGGTACTATAAACAAGGTGTGATGTTTAATCAAATATTTTTTCGGTAACGGGTACGCAAAGACATTTTGTTGACAGGGGGAATTCCTGAAGTATAATCTGTCGGTGATAGAGGTAACCCACCAGAGAATGTAACAATTTAGTTTTTTGAAAAATAAACATTTTTATGACCTTAGCGTACCATTCATACGGCATGGTCAGTGTAGTCATGAAGGAAGAAAAGAAACGTCCCACAATAAAACAACTCCCTACGCATGAGAGGCCGCGGGAACGGCTTATCCAAAGCGGCGATGAGCATCTGACGGACGCCGAGCTCTTAGGAATCATCATTCGCGATGGTACGACCAATTACAGTGCCGTTGATTTGGCACAAAAACTACTTTCCGAGTATGGGGATTTCCGGCGATTGAGCATGGCCTCCGTTGGTGAATTATGCGAGATAAAAGGAATAGGTCCGGCGCGAGCTGCACAGATAAAGGCATCGCTGGCTATTGCAAAGCGGTTTTCTACCATCTCGGTAAAGCCCCTTCAGCAATTTAAGTGCAGCAACGACATCTTTGATCATTTCCACGAACGTTTGCGCGGAAAGAAGCAGGAAACCTTTGCGGTTGTTTTACTTGACAATAAAAACCGTGTTATTAAGGAACTGTCGGTCTCTGCGGGGAGCCTTACCTCAAGCATCGTTCACCCCAGGGAGGTATTCAATCCGGCAATTAAGGAGTCTGCGGCCTCGGTGATCTTTGTCCACAATCACCCTTCAGGCGATCCGGAACCCAGCAAAGAAGACATTCAGATAACGCAACGCCTTGCAGAAGTTGGAACCCTCATTGGCATAAAAGTCCTCGACCACATCATTATCGGCAATGGAAGGCATGTTAGTTTAAAGGAAAGAGGGATTATATCTTGACAATGACTTTTGATATGCTTATACTTGCTTTTGTCGCTTATCGATGTACACGCCTCCACCAAAGGAAATAATCCTTTGCTTTTAAATGCAATTTGCTCAAGAATCCGTTATTTTGTGAAAATGGGCTTCACATTTACTGCTGAGGAAATCCATGTTCAGGGCACGGCGTCTGTGCTCTCACAAGCCAGAAAACTATCGTTAGCGCCCATAGCTCAATTGGATAGAGTCACGGACTACGAATCCGGAGGTTGGAGGTTCAAATCCTCCTGGGCGCGTTTTTCACTCTGATAAAGCGTTTTATGATGATTGATGTACAAAAGCATGAATATTTCATGAAACAGGCTATCGTGGAAGCAGAAAAGGCCGTGGAAAAGAATGAAGTGCCCGTAGGAGCGGTAATTGTTTATGATGACCGTATTATTGCCCGCGCTCATAATCAGCGTGAAATGCTCAACGATCCTACTGCCCATGCCGAGATGATCGCAATAACGCAAGCTGCTGCCTATTTAGAAAACTGGCGTTTACGGGGAACAACCCTCTATGTAACCCTGGAACCTTGTGCAATGTGCGCCGGGGCATTAGTACAGTCAAGGGTCGATACCCTTGTGTATGGAACGGTGGATAAAAAGGCCGGGGCATGCGTATCCGTGTTAAATCTTGTGCAGGAGCCCAGGTTCAATCACCGTCTGGAAGTTGTGCCGGGCGTTCTTGCCAGCGAATGTAAGTATCTGCTACAAAAGTTCTTTTTAGAAAACTGTCGTACTAAATAACTTATCTGTTCAAACGGCTTGAACAGTTCAAACGGTTTAAACTGTTTGAACCACGGGAGTCGGAGAGGTGCCAGAGTGGTTGATCGGGACGGTCTCGAAAACCGTTTCTCGCAAAAGCGGGACGTGGGTTCGAATCCCACCCTCTCCGCCAGTTTTGCATGAACCCTTTTGGCGGAAACCATAATCATTTTGATCTTATGGATTACGCGGCCGTGCTGCTGGCCTGATGCCAAACTCCCAGTTCCTGATCGAGAGCTATGACAAGCTCAGAGCGTAGTGAAAAAAGGCCGGGAAACTAAACTGGACGCTGCCGGAAGATGAGCGTTGCAGATGTGAGAATTTCTCAATTTCCTGCTTTAACGTAAAAATCTTCTGAAATTTTTGATATCATTTTTAAAAACTTATTAAGGGGAGAGGTGTCAGAGAGGCCGAATGAGCGCGCTTGGAAAGCGCGTATACTGACAAAATCGGTATCGCGGGTTCGACTCCCGCCCTCTCCGCCAGTTTATCATACAGGCCGTGCTAGATGGGGAGCTAGCGGTTCCCTGTAACCTGCAACCCGCTATAGCAGGATCGATCGCTTTTTCGAGGACCCAAAGAACATTATCCTTGCCGATGTAAGTGGTGATGAAGGCCGGATCTCATGCAATAAGAGATTGTGTGAACCTGGTCAGGTGCGGAAGCAAGCAGCCATAAGCATATATCCTTATGTGCCGTGAGTCAGTCTGGCCTGAGCTTACTACATAGACAAATTAATGGGAATGGGGACAAAAAAAAGTGCACGGCCCTTTTGCTCAATTCTTATGGCAAGGCGCTTGTCTCATCAGTTTCCGTTCGCCGTGACGAAAGAAAGTATATTGATATACATCAGATGAGAAAGTATAATGAACAAAAAGGTTCGCTATGAGTAATTATCAAGGTGAAGGCTCATGTCATATGTTGTATTAGCCCGTCGATATCGCCCGCAAACTTTTGAAGATCTGGTAGGACAAGAACCTATTGTCACAACACTCCGGAATGCAATCCGCACCAACAGGGTTGCCCATGCTTACTTACTGGCTGGTCCGCGAGGAGTGGGAAAGACCTCGATGGCACGGATACTATCAAAGGCATTGAATTGTAAACACGGGCCCACGGATACCCCCTGCAATGCCTGCGACATCTGCCGGTGCATTTCTGAAGGCAATGACATCGACGTCCTGGAGATTGATGGCGCATCAAACCGGGGGATCGATGAAGTCCGGAACATCCGGCAAAATGTAAGTTACGCCCCGTCTCGTGCCCGTTATAAAATTTACATTATTGACGAAGTCCATATGCTTACCCGTGAGGCATTTAATGCCCTCCTGAAAACCCTTGAAGAACCTCCGTCACACGTCAAGTTCATCTTTGCTACAACTGCCGTGAATCGTCTTCCTGAAACGGTGCAGTCCCGATGCCAGAGATTCGACTTCAGGAATATTTCTGTCCATGACATTGAAAAGCGGCTATCAGACATTTGCAAGACGGAAGGGGTTCAGGTTGATGCCGCTGCCATTCATATGATAGCGCGATATGCCAGGGGAGGGTTGCGGGATTCTCAATCAGTGTTAGACCAAATCCTCTCGTTTTGCAAGGACCGGATATCTCCGGAAGACGTAAATTTTGTCCTGGGCTGTATCGATGAAGACAAGATACTTGCCCTGTTTGATAGTTTTGTCAGGAAAGATGCATCGTCTGCCCTGAAAACGGTAAATGAGATCTTAAGTGAGGGAAAGACTTCCGGAGAATGCATCGATCAGTTACTCTCCTGTGTGCGGGAGCTGTTGATATCCTCTTCGTGTGGCAAGGAGGCAACCTGGATAGAGTTCAATGCGTCTTTGATACAAAAATACGGGAATTCCTTTTCCCAGGATACCCTGATGTACATGGTGCAAATATTTTCCGATGCAAGGATGCGCACGACGGATTCTCTCTTACAGCGTATTTTGCTGGAGATAGCAGTGGTAAAGATATGCCGGATGGAATCCGTGGGTTCGTTATATGATATCGTAGAAAGGCTTGCAGCCTTAGAAGATGGCCTTCTCCATCACAACGACAAACCCGTAACAAAGGATGCGGAGACTGCCCTTCGTCAGGAACCTGTTGCCCGGCAGATGGTTTTAGAACCAACGGCTGAAGAATATTCCACACCATTGGTAAACCAGGATGGTGCCTTAGGGGGGATGCCTGATGAAAAAAATGTCTGGGAAAAGATTCTTCTGTTAATCCAGAGCAAGAAAAAATCAACCTGGGCGCTTTTGAAAGAAGGCCAGTTTATGGGGTTCAAAGATGGAGAAATGACGGTTGAATTCCCCGGCAAGTGTTCCTTTCATAAGGAAAAACTGGACCAGATGGAAGAAAAAAAGTTTATCGAACAATGTGCGAAAGAGGCGGTGCAGGGCAAGGTAAGACTCAAGCTGGTCGTGTCAAAAAATGGATTCCCTGAAAAAAGCAAAACGCCGGTACCCCCCGGCCGGGACTCTTCTGACCGTCAGGCAGTTGATGCGCTCATTTCTGAACCGGCAGTGAAAAAGACCCTGGAGCTTTTTGGTGGTCACATTGTTAAGACGCATACGAAAGGAGGCTAACACATGAAAGGTTTTGGCAATATTGCGGAAATGATGAAACAGGCGCAGAAGCAGGCCCAAAAGATGCAAAAACAGATGGAAGATGTCCAAAATGATTTGAAGGAACGCGTCGTAGAAGCCAGTTCCGGAGGCGGGATGGTGACGGTGCACATGAATGGAAAACAGGAAATCCTCTCCATTAAGATCGATCCCGAGGTCGTAGATCCCCAGGACGTTCAGATGCTTGAAGATCTTATCCTTTCCGCCGTTTCTCAGGCGTTTAAAAAATCGCAGGAGTTGTACCAGGCTGAGATGGGAAAACTTACCGGCGGATTAAATATACCTGGCATGCAGGGGCTTTTAGGGGGCATGTAATCCAGAGAATCTGTTTTCAGAGGTTTTTCATTTTGAATGCGTATCCACAATCCGTAATAAAACTCATCACCGAATTTGGCAAGATGCCTGGCATAGGGCAAAAAACAGCAGAACGTCTTGCCTGCTATATCCTGAAGCTGACAACAGAGGAGGCGATGCAGCTTGCCTGCGCCATCCGTGACGTAAAAAAACTCGTGAAGACCTGCTCGACCTGTTTCAATGTTTCAGAAAACGACCCGTGTCATATTTGCAGCGATCTCTCAAGGGACAGATCGACGATTTGTGTCGTAGAACAACTTGCCGATTTTCTGACGATAGAAAAGACGGGGAAATACCGGGGCCTTTACCATGTGCTCCAGGGGCACATTTCTCCTTTGGAAGGCATTCATCCGGATTCCTTGACCATTGAAAAACTTTTGCAGCGAGTGAATGCCGGCCCTATCAAGGAAGTCCTTCTGGCTACCAACTTAAATATGGAAGGCGATGCGACTGCGCTGTATATTCACAAACACCTGTCACCGTCAGGGGTAAAGGTAACAAGGCTTGCGCGTGGATTACCAACAGGAAGTTATCTTGAATATGCAAATACGGCAATTGTCGCTGATGCCATTAATGGCAGAAATGAGATGGCAGAAGTTTAAAGTCAATTTTTACGGAAGGTGATGTTTCATGAAAATGCAATCATCCTTAATGCCACAACTTCAGCAGAAACTGAAGTTATCTCCCCAAATTATCCAATCAATAGAAATTCTTCAATTGCCCTTACTGGCCCTTGTTGAACACATTCAACAGGAGCTGGTTGATAATCCTGTCCTAGAAGAGGTCGTTGATGAAAAGAAAGACGAGAATCTCAAGGAGGGAGATGAGGCTGTTCAGGCTGAAAAAGGAGATGAAATTGACAAACTGGGGGATATTGCCGAAGACTGGCGTGAGTTTTATTCACAGACAACGGTACGGAGAAACGCCGGCTCAGAGGAACGCGACCAGAAGCAAGAGGCACTGGAAAACACGGCTGCTAAACCGATGTCGCTCCATGATTATTTAATGGGACAGTTGTCATTGGTTGATGCCCCGGCTAACCTTACCGAAGCATGCGAAAATATCATTTATTCCATCGATAAATCCGGATATTTGGCGAGTCCGCTCGAAGAAATCCTGCAGTCTCTTGAAAAACCCATTCTTCTGGAAGAGATCAAAGAGGCGTTAAGGCTGGTGCAGGCATTGGAACCGCCCGGTGTTGGGGCGAGAAATCTGCAAGAGTGTTTAATGCTGCAACTTGACAAGCGGGATCAAAACTACCAACTGACAAAGGAGTTGCTCCTGAATCATCTGGAAGACATTGAAATGAAGAAATATCCCCTTATCGCAAAAAAAACCGGCTACAGCATTGAGGTAGTAAAGAGACAGGTGGAATTTATCCGGACGTTAAATCCCAAGCCAGGCTCTCTCTTTTGCGATGAAACCATCCCATATGTGGTTCCTGAGGTAAAAGTGGAATACATTGACGGAAAATACGAGGTATTTCTGATCGATAATACCAATTTACCTCATTTGCATATCAGTTCTTTTTATAAGAAATTTCTGAATGAATCCGGCACCGACACTTCGACTCGTCAGTATATTCAAAAGAAGATCGAATCAGCGAAGTGGCTGATTGATGCTATTGAACAGCGGCGAAGTACGTTATATAAGGTGGCCTGCAAGATCGTGGAATTACAAAAGGATTTTCTCGACGAGGGAATTCACCGGTTACGGACACTCAAGATGCAAGACGTTGCAGATATTGTTAAAGTACACGTCTCAACAGTAAGCCGTGCCATCGCACATAAATATATTCAAACTCCTCAAGGCATCTTTGAAATAAAGTTTTTCTTTACCGGGGGTTTTCAGAACGTCGATGGATCCATGGAATCATGGGAAGCTATCCGGCAGAAACTTGCCGAGATTGTTGCAAAAGAAAATAAGGCTAATCCTCTGAGTGACGAAGAGGTTGCTGAACAATTACACGCATCTGGCATAGCTATTGCGCGAAGGACCGTAACAAAGTATCGACGCATTATGAAAATACCATCTTCAAGACAAAGAAAGGAGTATTAATTGAAAAAACAAAAAATCGTTCTACAAAAGAGTATCCTTTTTTTGATAAGCATATCTGTGCTTGGTTTTTTAGCAAGCTGCTCTTCATCAGACAAATACCATAACAAAAGACACCTGGATACCATAAAAAAGGACCTTGACTCAGCCCATCGGGATACCGATTATGTGTTGGGTCTGGATGAGCCTTCTATCCTTCGGGAAGAAAAATGATAGAGGTGAAAAAGAGCATCCCCTCTGCCAACGCTATTGGAAAATAACCTCCCACAATGCAGCGTTCAATCATAGATTGGCACAAAAACCAATCTTTTCCTAACCAGAGCGGTTGCCTATGAATATTGATTTAATCATAAAAAACGGTACCGTCATTGATGGTACGGGTATGCGCAGGCGCACGACCGATATTGCCATTAAAGATGATAAGATCGTTTTTATGAATCAACATATTCCCCAAAATGCGCCCACAATCATAGAGGCGCAAGAAATGATTGTCGCACCTGGCTTTGTTGATATCCATTCTCACAGTGATTTTTTGTGGCTAGCCCGTCCTGAAAGTGATAGCAAGATACGCGACGGCGTAACGACAGAGATTTGCGGAAATTGCGGCCTATCAGCCTTCCCCCTGCGTGGGAAACTTTTAGAAAGACGCTCTCAGGGATTAGCAAAATACGGTATTGTTCCTACCTGGCAATCAGCAACAGGGTTTTATGACACCGTAGAAAAAGCAAAGAGCTCCATCAACAGGGCGTTTCTCGTTGGCCATGGAAATATCAGGGCATGTACGCTTGAATATGAAAACAGACAGCCCCGTCCCCATGAGTTAACCCACATGGGCAGTGACCTGGAAGAAGCCATGGAGGCCGGGGCTTTTGGTATGTCCAGCGGCCTCATTTACCCACCGGGCTGTTATGCAAATCTTCATGAAGTCACGGAAATGTGCAAAGTGGTTGCTAAATACGGCGGTTTTTATGCAACCCATATACGGAATGAGGGTAATACTCTTGCAGAAGCCCTTACCGAGGCAATAGAGATATCAAAGCACTCCGGAGTCAGCCTGCAGGTATCACACCTTAAGACCTCTGGGAGAAAAAATTGGCATAAAATTAAGAATATCAAAATGATGATTGATCGTGCCCGGGATGAAGGAGTTGACCTAACGTGTGACCGGTATCCATACCTTGCCGCGGCTACCGATCTTGATGTCATATTGCCACCCTGGATGTATGAAGGTGGCACGAAAAAGGAAATACAACGGCTGAGCGACCAGAATACCCGCAAACTCATTACCAAGGAAATATCACAGGAATACGATGACGCCACCTGGCATGAAATCATGATTTCGTCCGTCTGTAATGACAAAAACAAATGGATGGAAGGAAAAAGAATCTCAGAAATTGCAGTGCTTCTCGACAAACCTCCCCTGGAAACTATTTTTGATTTACTTATTGAAGAAGACACAAGGGTAGATATTTTTTTATTCAGCATGTGCAAAGAAAACCTGGAAACGATCCTGGGATGGGATTTTGTCTTTGTTGGTTCTGATAGTTCTCTGCGTGCCAACCAGGGAATCCTGCATAACGGCAAGCCACATCCGCGAAGCTACGGCACCTTTTCCCGTGTCTTGAGAAAATTTTGTCTCGAAAGACAACTCCTCTCTGAAGAGAAGGCCATCCAAAAAATGACGGGACTGCCCGCAGAAAAAGCAGGGCTGGACAGAAGGGGTTTGATAAAAGAAGGATATTTTGCAGACATAACCATTATAAATCCCAAAAAGGTTACGGACAAAAGCACATTTACTGAACCACACCAGTATTCGGAAGGAATAGAATACGTGTTAGTAAACGGAAAGATAACGATTGCCGGTGGCAAGCATAACGGTGCAACGCATGGCCGGATATTGCGAAAATACCGGTAAAATGAGAGATTCCTGAAAAGCTTACCTTGTCGAGGAGAACAGCTTTGCCTCTTCCCTGCCAGCTTTATAAGAATTTCCTTACCATCTTAAAAATTGAGTCTATTTTAATTTCTCCGGCTTATCCGGTCCCTTGCTCGTCCATTGACGGCCAACTTCATCGATTGACTTTGGAACATCCACGTTCGGGACCTGGTATCCGTAGCTCTTTCTTCGTTCCCGGAGTTCGTCAGAAGAGATACCAAACTGTCTGTCTCGTTTTTCCATCATTCCTTTGCTGATCTGTCCGTCAGCTCCGGCAGACCACATGAGAAGCGGTTCGCCCATTGGGACCTCAGTGGTTGGATCAGGCCAGGTATGGAATGTCTTACCCCAGCTCGCCAAAAAACCTTCAAGGGCATTGTCGCCCATGTCGGCCAAATCGGGTACGATAAGTTGTCCGGATATGATCTCATACGCATGAGGATGCCAATACTTCTTTTCCCCGGCCGGAAGCGTTTGGTAGGTTTCGTTGCTGATAATGTATTCAATACCAATGAGTCTTGCAGGCGCCTCCCTGGAATCATATATGACACACTGATGGATATCGCCACCCTTAATATTGAGATTCCGCATTGAGCAATAATGATGGGCTTCTATCTCAAATTTCGGATTGTTCTTGGCTATATGGAATGCGCAGAGGTAAAGATGTATATCCTTGACTGGATCTGCATACTTTAATTTATTAACATTTTCAACACCATGTTCACCTTTTTCTGCCACAACGTCTCTTAACGGAACAAACATCAAACTAAGAAACGCAATAACTACAACAAACGTCAGGATATTCGCAATTATTCTGCATGAACATCGAAGCATTTTTCACCTCCTTTTCAGTTGAATCTTTAAGAAATTATGGTATAGGTTGCCGATGGTATATCATTCTTTCCGGCACACCTTTTCCTCTCATCTGGTGTATCCATTATATACTCAAGCGGCTCACAATTGTGATTTATAAACTTGATACAGATTTGCTATAATCAACGGGGTGGCACGGACAAGCTATGCTTGTCCGTGCTTTTGCAATACTGCTTAAATGTCTTGTGTTTGCGTAGTCTGCCTTGTATTGTCTATCCAAATGTTAAAATGACTAATTCGCAAACAATGTCGCGCAATGCCAACACGGACAAACTTCGTTTGTCCGTGCCACCCCGTTACCAATTTAAAATTTACCTTTTATGAGCATCTTGGGTAGATTAATTATTATAACACATCTTCAATCGTGAGATACAATATAAAACAACTACCTGCTGTTAAACAAAATGAAACATCCATGATCCTCTGGCTCACAAAAGATAATAAAAAATGTCACCCTGCGTGGTAAAAAAGATTCTTCGTTGCGCTCAAAATGACTGTGGGTTATTATTTTCAGGTGAAAAACTGATACAATCCATTATTTCTCATGACAAATTTGGTTCATCGTGATAAAATTCAGCAGTAGCAAACTTCGGTAACAATTTCAGGAGGAGGGTACCATGAAAAAGACATGTTTGATATTCTTTATTGTCATGATTGTCTCTACCGGGCTCTGCCAGGCTCAGGACCCGCCAAGGGTGATCGTGGAGAAATACCTTGATGCCGTACGGAACAACAATTACGACAAGGCATACTCCTTCATCTCTAAGACTGATACCACGATTATAAATTGGATGAAACTTATACAATATGTTAAAAAAATCGCCCCTTTAAGGCTTGCCGAAATCATTGACCTTGCTCATAATGCCGCGAGGCAAGAGATCGTGAGCACTTCTGTGGGTAATAACACCAGCCTGGTAAAAATCCACTCGAAAATTCCTGATATGGAAGAAACCCTAAGGTTTACCAGGAATACAGAAGATATAAAATCTCTTTTAGACCGTGGTGCATTACCTACGAAAGAACGATTCGGGGAGTGCACGCTGGTAATTGAAGATGGCATGTGGAAGATTTCAAGGGTTAAGGGTATCTCTGCAGATCAGGCTGCAGATATTGCCGCAGACCTTGCCGGGCACATTTTAGGCAAGGACGAAGCGGAAAGGATTAAGAAACAGATCGATGAATTTTTGCAGAAACAGGAAAAGGGAGCCTGATTGCAAATGGTTTTGAAGAAAACAGGCAAATGGATATCTCTTCTTGTTTTTTTGTCAACCTACTCGCCGATGAGCCAGATAGATTGGGTTGAATAAAATGAAACCCAATCTACGCTCTGGTGTCTTACTATGTAGAATTTTTTATTTTTCTGTTGACATTTTCCGGAGAAATGTTTTAAATAGTAAACGTTTAGAAAATTAAACATTTGTTGCATTCACGAGATCTCTCATATCTCCCAATAGAGAGACCCCAGGTTCCTCCCGCAGATGGATGTTCTGCGGGAGGAATTTCTTATGCTCCGTAGCCACAACCAAAATATCACCTGCACAAGCGCGATGACAGGGAAGGGTCGTCACTGCATTTAAAAAGCTGATGCATGAAAACGCTGGGAATCCATATCGGTCATGACAGTGGCAGTTCCTTAATAATTGACGGGCAAATCGTAGCTGATGTATCAGAAGAGCGGTTTATCCGGATAAAACATTATGCAGGACCACCGGTAAATTCCATAAACTTCTGCCTCACGACAGGAAAAATCTCCTTTGAAGAACTTGACTTCATTGCGGTATCGGGTGAAATCGCTGACCTTAAACTGAAAACACTCCTGAATCTGGCCGACGAAGATTTTAGCCGCATCGTTAGACAAAACCTGCCCTACCAATCCATCAGAAAAAAACTAAAGGGCATGATCAAGGATAAAATCGCGTATCATGAAACCCCTCCGCTTTACCTGAAGTTTTTTCACCTCGCGCCGAAGACGAAGGTAATTAAGGTAGACCATCATCTGTCTCATGCAGCAGCAGCATACTATACCTCAGGTTATCAGGATTGTCTGATAATTACCTGCGACGGAGTCGGCGATGGAACCTCCCTGGCCGTTTGGAATGGTTCCCGCGGGACGATAACGGAAATAAAACGATATGGCACTTCGGGCTCCTTTGGATGGTTCTATAGCCTGGTAACAGAGGCCATCGGATGGTGGGTGGGTGACGGAGAAGGGAAGACCATGGGGCTCGCGCCGTATGGTGACAGAAGTGCCGTCCTTAATAAAGAAATGCTTGTCCATTACCTGCCGTGCTATCAAAATGGAGAAGTCATAAAAGGGACCGATTTTGGCGCTGTTAAGTACTTTAAGGAATGCGATGCCTTTCACTGGCATTTTCCTGATGCAGGCAAAATGAAAACGATCGTAGATCGGTATGGTGCAGAAAATGTTGCAGCTGAGGCGCAGGATTTATTGGAAGAATCGTTATTAAGTTTTATCAGATACTGGGTAAAAAAAGGGCATGCAAGAAACCTGGTAACTGCAGGCGGAGTATTTCTCAATGTAAAATTAAATCAGAAAATTATCGAAGATACTATCGTGGAAAACTATTCTGTTTTCCCGAATGCAGGCGATGCAGGCCTTTCGCTGGGCGCCGCTTTATATGTATCACAAAAATTTTCAGAAGAAGATACGGCCCAAACGATCGATCATGTTTACTGGGGGCCACACTATAGCAACGATGAGATCGAATCGATTCTCAAAGAAAGAAACCTCCGGTACCGGAAGGCCGATAACATCGCGCAAGAGGCCGCAAGGGCATTGGCAGACCAAAAGATAATCGGGTGGTTTCAGGGAAAGATGGAATCGGGTCCCAGGGCATTAGGCGGAAGGTCTATTCTTTTCGACCCGGGAAAGCCGGAAAATAAAGATATCATAAACATGCGGGTAAAGTTCAGGGAGCCGTTCAGGCCTTTTTGCCCTTCGATCATGGAGGAATATGCCCACGAATATCTCGTTACAAATTACAAAGATCGGTACATGATAACTGCCTGCAAGGTAAAGGATGAAAAAAGGACCGTCATTCCGGCGGTAACGCACGTCGATGGAACCTGCAGGCCGCAATTTATTTCGCGGCAGACAAACAGGTTTTTGTCCGGCAAGGATATTAGTGAAGGACGATTTTCGCGTAGCGAAAATCATTTGCAGAATTTAGGTAAGACATGTATCTCTGTATGTTTTGAACAGGAAAAGTCAAAATGAGGTTTCTGTTTGCCAAACAAGAATTATGCTGTAATTAAATTCCTGCCGTCGTGTATCCGTGTCAGACTCGAAGGACGAGTTACCTTACAAAAGATACTGACAAACACAGGCTGGCTGTTTATCGATAAAATAATACGCATGGGAGTGGGATTGCTGGTTGGAATCTGGGTTG
>JAJTXE010000002.1:1266817-1272153 GCA_021463795.1 Candidatus Brocadia sp.
CCCTTGTGGTCGGCCAATTGCTGGGGACAAACCCCAGTGCTACAATTTCGCATTGAAATTCCTTGGCATAAATAAGCCTTCGACGGCTTTCTCTGTATAGAGCGAAGAGCCTCTTCGCTCTGCAGCCGCAGAACCTCGTTGGTTCACCCGTTCCTGATTGAAATCAGGTATTTGACATAATTCCTTATCACAGGGTAAATTCAAGCCTTTGAGTCTCCTTCAAACTGCAAGGGGCTTCTTGTCTCTTTACTCAAAGATACCTACTGTATATTGTAGTATTATCCTGGGTTATTAAAGCTTGACAAATAGTGTTAATTCAGATAATTTGGCACACGTATTACGTATATCAGCGTTTTATTAAACATATTTTTAGAAAGGGGCATGCTACATTTATGGTTGCAAAATTAATCAAAGGAACCGAAATCGGGGAGCAAATTCTTCAGGAGGTTACTGCTGAGGTAGCGCAAATTAAGGGAAAATACGGCGTTGTGCCTGGACTAGTAACGATCCTGGTAGGACAAAACCCCGCCTCGATATCATATGTGACCTTGAAAATTAAAACGGCTCACCGGTTAGGTTTTAAAGAGGTACAGGATAATCAGCCAGCCACAATCTCAGAAAAAGACTTGCTTGCACTTATCGATAATTACAACAAAGATGATTCCATTCACGGCATCCTTGTTCAGCTCCCCCTTCCAAAACAGATTGACGAAAAGAAGGTTATCAATGCCATTGATCCTGACAAGGATGTCGACGGTTTCCATCCCGTCAATGTCGGGCGCCTTATGATCGGGGGAGAAGAGCTAAAATTCCCGCCCTGCACGCCGGCCGGTATTCAGGAACTGATCGTGCGTTCCGGGATTGAAACAAGCGGCGCTGAGGCCGTTGTCGTTGGACGCTCAAATATCGTGGGGAAACCGATTGCCAACATGCTGGTACAGAAGGGAAGAGGGGCGGATGCAACAGTGACTGTTGTTCATACCAAGACCAAAAATTTAGCCGAACATTGCAAGCGCGCAGACATCCTGATCGTTGCGGCAGGCGTTCCAGGTCTGGTAAAGCCGGAGTGGATTAAGCCTGGTGCATGCGTCATCGATGTGGGCGTTAACCGGGTTGGTGAAAAACCCAGCAAGGACGACCCCAAAAAAATGGTTCCCCTTTTAAAAGGCGACGTTGATTTTGAAGCGGCAAAGGAAATCGCGGGATATATCACCCCTGTTCCGGGTGGTGTCGGCCCCATGACCATTACCATGCTTATGAAAAACACCTTGAAATCCCTGAAATGCAAGTTGGGCATCCAGTAGAATACAGCTCTACAGGAGAACGGCAATGTTCTCACTGAGTAATATGGTATAGTGCCTCTGGTACTACCACACGAGCGGATCTAGCCATGTGAACATATTGACAATTTAAATCAAAGTTAATAAATACGTGTGATGTCCCAAGAGTTCCCCCCACCCCAGAATTCCCGGATGAAAACAGCATCCCTGATAATCCGCGGTATAAAAAATGGTGCATGGAGGCCTTCCATGACAGCGAACGAATCTATGAGGCATATAAGAAAATAGCTTTTGATATTGATTGCCGGGCCGAACCAGCAAAGACAAAGTATTGGCAAACACCAATAGAAACAAGGCAAAAGAAAAAGGGCGATTGTGAAGATTCCGTTTTTCTGTTCTTTTCCGAGCTGTCTGAGTTAGATATCGATGGAGCGATGGTATGGGGTTAGGTGGTAAGCAAGGATGCCTCCATGTCCTTTGCCCACGGCTGGTATCAATTGTTTGATAAGCGCGGCAGGCCTTATATCGTCGAGGGTTTTTTAAAGGAGTGGAACGGCATCATCCCTGTTGAAATGCTCCCTGGTATGGAAGAACGTATCCAAGCCCTGGTAATACGGCATAACCAGGTGAATCATTTTGCAGATGAAGCAGTGCCATGGTTTACAGAATCCTTTGAAGATGAGGGGCTTTCGTGGGTCTTTACCGTCGCAACAATATCGTCGTCAAGGAAATCTGCCAGAAACTTCACGATATGTTTATACGCTACAAGAGTTAGTTTAATAAATTCTGTGTTTGTAATATTGGGCTTCTAAGAGGCGCACTTTACTTCAACCCCCTTCCTAACGAAAAAAGCCGTTTGATAATAACGCATTGGATGGTTCTTTTTAAAAATCCTGTAGTATAACAACCTTGATGATCTTCTTTACTTAAGAATCATAATTTTCAAGGTATTTCAACAACAACAATAAAAAAAGATGAAGACAGATATTGCACATCTGCCCCTTCACGGGGGGCAAGACTCCGTCGTGGCTTTTCCAGCGAATGAAACGCCTTGTACGGGAGGTTACCACTGCCATTGTGAGTGAGTACGGTCCTCATGAAATGCCCAAAAGACTTTCCGATCCATTCTGGTTTCAGGCGTGGGGCTGTGTATTGGGATTTGACCGGCATTCAAGCGGTGTGACTATAACTACCTGTGGGCGCTGAAGGAGGGTATCAAGGGACTTGAAAAGGAACTGGGGCTTTTCATTGCTGGCGGCAAGGGTGGGACTTCCCGAAAGACTTTGAATCCCTGCTTGGAATAGAGGGGGTAGGGCCAAAGACTATTCGTGCCCTGGCTTTGATCTCAGAGATTGTATATGGCAAAAGTCCCAGTTTCAATGACCCGGTAAGATACAGTTTTCACATGGAGGTAAGGATGGGCATCCATACCCAGTTGATAAAGAGGTTTACGGCCGTTCCATTGAGATATTGAGAAAGGCCGTCAAACAAGCAAAGGTAGGAAACAGTGAGAAGATGGATGCTATCAAACGGTTGAATTATCTCAATGCATAGGATTTTCAGATTTGATAATTAGGAGAGAAAGGTTCTCTGCGCAGGGATGTCACTTCCATGTAATACCGCTCTTAATTATTTTTGCTGGAACGCCACCTGCTAACGAATTTTCAGGAACATTCTTAGTGACAACTGCCCCTGCCGCAATTACAGAACCGTCGCCAATATGAACCCCTTTAAGTATGGTTACATTCAATCCAACCCACACATGGTTTCCAATAACAATAGGAGAACTTATAGTTGTATTTCCGTTGATGGCATGATCGTCGCTATCCCGAATAGTTACTCCTTTAGATATTGCAACATTATTTCCGATTGAAATGCTGTCAAAACAGTCAAGAGTCAAATTATTGTTAATATATCCACTCCCAAGAATCAATGTTGCGTTTTCATTCACACTTATATGGAATCCAGTATTTATTTTAAAATCACCGTTTACTATGATTTTGGCTTTTTTTCCCAGTTTTATTTCTGAAGAAAGATACCTTAAGCCGTCCCATTTTGCCCCCAACTTTAGAAAGCCATCGCCCGTTATTGATGATGTGGGCTTTATGCTTACATGAACATTTGGAAATACAGCAATGCAAGCATTTTTTAATCTAAAACCCAAAATCATTGTCTGTATAAAATTGCATTTACTGAAAAGAATGTTTCTTATACATCTTAAGTTTTTTTTTATAATTAACATTGCCCTTTAATTCCTGACCTTTCAATAGGTTGCCCAACAATGATTATATAGTCTGTATAAAACGGCAAACACAGACTGCTTCGATATATATAAGAGGTTGCAGCGTCTTCTTGTCACGCATTGTAACTACTTTCGCATCAAGCTTTTCTGCATTTTCGTTAACTGCCCATTTCCGGATTGATTATACAGGCTGTATAATCCGGCCTACAACCCATCGACCAGGCTTCTGACACCGTGATGACATTCTTTGCTTAAGACATGGGTGCAGATCATCGTCGTGATGACATCTTTGGCGAAGACAATCAGAGATTATCATTTACCGTTTTGCAATGTCAAGCTTCTTTTACGTGGAGAGATGATAGGAAATTGTTTCTTCTTTAAAAAGGATGATAATACAAAAATAAAGAAGAATGCAAGCTTTTTCCGGTTTTTTCCACGGGGTAAAAATGAGGGCGAATTATTCCAGGCTATCCGATAACAGGTAACAATTGAGTTTTTTGAAAAATTCCAATAATAGCAATGTTTGCCGCGCAGTGTAGGGGCGAAGCATTTGCTATAATTTGCATACATGCATTCATACCCAAACCAGCAAATGCTTCGCCCCTACTTTTGTATATTCACAAGTTATACATTTCACCATACTTATCTTTCAGATATGCGACGAAGGAACGTGTTTGTAAGGACTCGCCGGTAATTTTATTGGCTAATTCTTCCAGGGTAAACTTGCGGCCGTGGGTGTGCAGGTGTGTGCGGAGCCACTCAAGCAGGATATGAAACTCGCCTTTCTCAAAATATATATCAAGTCCGGAAATGTCATTTTTGATTTGATCGAATAATTGAGCAGCAAAAAAATTGCCGAGGGAATAGGTTGGGAAATAGCCAAAGCTGCCGTGTGACCAGTGGACGTCCTGGAGTACACCATGTGTATCGTCTGGTGGCGATATACCGAGGTATTCCTGCATCCTGGCGTTCCAGGCCTCGGGCAGGTCGTTCACCGCTATGCGTCCTTCGAGCAGTGCATTCTCTAACTCGAAACGGAGCATAATGTGCAGGTTGTAGGTGACCTCGTCCGCCTCTACACGAATGAACGAGGGTTGTACGCGGTTTACTGCACGGTACATCTTTTCGGCATCTACGTTCCTGAACTGTTCAGGAAAGACGGCTTGCAGGCGCGGCATGAAAAATTTCCAGAATGGACGGCTGCGGCCAACAAGATTTTCCCACATCCGCGATTGCGATTCGTGTGCACCAAGTGATGCGCCGTCCGCAAGAGGGGTACGCTCAAGTTCATAGCGAAGGCCCTGGTTGTAAACCGCATGGCCGGCCTCATGCATGGTTGCAAAGAAACCAGCCGGGAAATAATTGTCCGTAAAGCGTGTCGTAATCCGCACATCATGTATAGAAAAAGAGGTCGTGAAGGGATGCGGTGAACGGTCCTGACGGCCGCACCCGAAATCATAGCCGATCAGTCGGGCTGCTTCAATGCCGATATCCCATTGTCTCTGCTCATCAAAGGTTTGGTGTAAGAAGGAATTATCCACCATATTCAATCGTGAAGATATGGCGTGAACAAGCGGCACGATTTCTTTCCTGACATTCGCAAAAATAGCCTCTACCTGGGTGGTTTTCATGCCAGGTTCATAATCATCGAGGAGTGGGTCATAGATGCGATCGGTATAGCCCAGGCACTGGGCATAGCGTTTTTTCAAGTCAAGATTCCGCTGAAGATAGGGTGCAAAATGGGAGAATTGAGATTCGGCTTTGGCCTTTCGCCAGGCATCAAAGGCCTGTGCGGTAGCATGAGCGATTTCAGC
>JAJTXE010000002.1:1272174-1282364 GCA_021463795.1 Candidatus Brocadia sp.
TGCCTGGGCTTGGTACCTTTGTTGGCTGGGAACACCTTGTCCAAAATGTCGCACCCATTTCCCCTCACACCGTGGTGAAGGGATTTTTTGTTCTGAAATTGAACGCTATTCTGGTTGTCTTGTTTTATTTCAGCAACTTCCTCGGGTTACCTGAACGTAAAGTACAGGTCTTGCACCATTACAAGCATGATACCCTGCATCTCCGCTGGGTACAGAAGCATTCATAACCTGACACATAGGCGACACACTCTCCTTATACGATCTAGGTGAATCAAAAATACCACAGAAACAGCCCTTTCTGAGATGTAATTGTTTACTACTGTTGAGAACCCCCTTTGATAGTGACATACAGGGAAAAGGTAATATGATTTGACAAATGAAAAATCGATGATAGTATTGTTTTGAAGCAAGAGCCAGATGGTGCATTTCGGGCGTTTCTGTCTGCCTGTCGGCAGGCAAGGATGTTTTGATGGCAACATCCATGGAAAAAAGGCCGATTGTGGAAGACCTAATCTCCGGCAGTCAGTTTTTTATTCTTTCAGAGAAAAAAAAGATATGAAGGGGATGATAAGGCAAACATTGAAAAAGGTGACGCTTGAACATGTCTATCAGGTGGTAGGTGAACGAACCACGGAGATTGTTTCGGAAATAAAAGAAATCAAGAATCGGCAGGAAGATGATTTCCGGTATCTGATGCAAAAAATAGATACCGATATTGGTCAGTTAAGAAGTGAAGTTAAAAAATGAAATTGGTCAATTAAGAAACGAGGTGAAGGGAGAAATTAGCTAATTGAGAACTGAAATAGGGGCGATGAACCAGCGGACAGATACCTTAGCCGCAACCGAAACAAATATAACTGCCGGGCGACAACAGAAACCACAGATTTCACAGATTACACAGAAAAAACTTACAAAAAAAGGAGTTTTTACAAAGTAATACTATAATCCAGATGCTGATGACGTTCAAGCAAGGCTGATAACAAACGGCTTTTGTGGCGCTGTAAAGCTTCAACGAAGAGAATTGAACTGTGAGTTTAAAGGACTTTATAAAGCGCCTGATATGATTTTTTTACGCTACTTTTACTTCGCTATGCGTTGTGATTGCAGTGTTTAATTCTTTCAACAAGTCTTCAAGATTAATGGGATTAATCTGTGCTGCCTGCCCCAGGCTGATCGTTCTCGCAAGGGTATTTCTCAGGATAGGGTTTTTCAGCTGTTTAAACCCGAATTTTAAAAAGATATCCAGCGTTTGCGGATGCTGCTTGATGAGTTGGTAGACGTTGGTATTGGCGGTTGCAAGTTTAATTTGCTCTGCAGGCTCTTCTTGCATATTTAGCTGCATCGTCTTCCATGTGTTTATGCCAAAGAAAAACATGGCTGCGTATTCAAAAAAACCGCTTATTCCCATCACTGCATATAGTTGCGGACAAAAGTGTGCAGAAAGTGGTTGTGCGACCACCCTGCATACGCATCCGATGTTGATGAATACGAAGGTCATGTTGAGGAGCCGTGTACTGCATAATTTTACACCCTTGCTTAAAGGGATCATCTTTGAGGCGCATCCAAGAATCATCATGCTGATAAATCCAACAAAAATAGCGTGCCGGTATGCACCAAACAAGGCATGAGAAACCTGTTTACCCGAAAGTGCTTCATAAAACGTAAAAGTTAAGAGTGCACTTTCCGAAACAAATAACCATACAAGAGCCGCTCTGATATATTTTCTAAATCCGGTAGGTAAGTTGGTTGGATTTTTTGCCGTTTTTCTTTTGTTAAATAAATTCAGATTATAAATGAACAAAAAAACGCCGAAGGTCTCAAGGATGCCTGCAATGCAAAATAGGGTAGTGAAAAAACCATGCAGATTATCGGTGTATTCTTTGTAAAACCCTGAGATGGTTCGTAATGCAATTGATATGTTTAAAATATACAAAACATAACTGCTGACTTTTTGGTTGGGCTCCTGTATCCCCAGGAAAATTGGCAGGGTTTTGGTAAAGATTCCAATGATAACCATACAGGCAAATCCCATGATCTGGATATGCCGGATGGGGTTTTTGAAAACATCAGGGATGTTCGTGTCAAAAACGACATCAAAATGAAAGTATAAAGCAATGAAGGCAATAGCCTGGAAGATGAACCAGAGGTAGCTGGACAGAAAAAACCATTCGTAAGGTTCATATTTCTGTTTCTCCGCAGAGAAAAACGTCCGGCACATAACATAGAGAAAAATTGCTATTGATGCAGCTTGAAGAACGCATCCGAACAAGACCGGTAGTTTAAAGAAGAAAAAACCCGAATAGTAGGAAACCGTTTTAAAGACAAAGGAGAGGAACATACCGGCAACCATCAGGAAAAAAGATTTGTAAGCCAGCGGAGTGCTATATAGGATGCTATTCCAAAATTTCGGCAAGGCAAAATAGGATATTCCCATAATGAACAAACCAACCCATCCGTAGACTTGCGTGTCGCCATGGGTTTCTATCAGAATCCAGGAGACAGAAGTCATGGAATTCCGGAATGCCATATAGGCCAATAACGATGCCCCGTACAGACATCCCGTGGAAAGCACAATGAGGATTGCTGTCTTTACGAAGATCTCATAAACATGTTCGGTCTGCGGCTTTGTGATTGCTGCTTCGACGTTTGCATCGACTGTCCCATCGATAAGTTTTTGAAGGTCGTCAATCAATTTGACGGGACTAATATTGTGCATCTTGGCGAAGAATGAGAGGGGCTTGTCGGGGAGGATATTACCTCCGCACATAATCCCATAGGTCTCAAAGATACGGCGGGTTACCGGAAAGTTCTCGATAATTTCTTTGACCGTATTCTCTTGCCGTATCCTTTCCATAGTTGTGGTTCCTTGCGTTTCTTATGAAACATTCTTGTGCTTTGCAAAATAAAGGCACAGAAAATATCTTGTAATATATTCAGCACAGCATGATAATATAAAACAATTGTTAACAAATAATAAAATACTATATCAGACAAGGAAAAGGGTGTCAATGACTTTCTGTAATCTGGTTTTTTGCAAATTTCTTCCTGAAAAACGTTCCTGAAAAAATATGATTTCTTATATCCTTTCCCCTCATCGGCTCCTGCTGATTGGTTTTATTACGATCATCCTGGCAGGTTCTTTTCTTCTGACATTACCTATTGCTTTGGTAACGGGTATAGGCAAGTCGCAGTCATTCATTGATGCCCTGTTTACCGCGACTTCTGCTATTTCCACTACAGGGTTGTCCCTGGTGGATGTAGGTAGTTATTATTCCCTTTTTGGCCAGATCGTTATTCTCATACTAGTTCAGATTGGGGGATTGGGATACATGATCTTTATCGTTTTGGTCATATCGGGACTTGGTATCCGCCTGTCATTGGGCGGAAAATTGATCTTACAGGAATCGCTGACCAGTCCACCCTATGAAGAAGTTGTCCGGTTTGGCAAGATGGTCGTCTTTGTTACATTTGCGTTCGAATTTTTTGGCGCTGCGGTTTTGAGCCTGTATTGGATGAAAGATTATTCTGTGCAATATGCAATCTATTTGGGCATCTTTCATTCCATCTCTGCCTTTTGTACTGCCGGTTTTAGCCTTTTTCCCGACAATCTCTGTGCATACCGTGACAGCATTGTTGTAAATGTGGTAATAGATATTCTTTGTATCGGAGGTAGCATTGGGTTCCTTGTAATGTATGACATTTATCATGCGATCTTCGGAAAATTGAAGGAAGGCGAGCCTCCGAAGCGACTTTTGGTTCATACGAAACTGGTATTGCTCACACTGCCAACGCTACTGATTATAGGATTTTTGCTGGTATTCATTTCTGAATGGTCTAATCCTTTGCCATCATGGAAAGACCGGTTTCTGACTTCTACATTCCAAGCCATATCCGCTTCAACTACAACGGGTTTCAATTCCGTGAACACGGGAGCAATGAGAACGCTGGGATTAACTATGATGATAATATTGATGTGCATTGGCGCTTCTCCGGGTGGTACCGGAGGCGGAGTAAAAACCACGACCTTCGGCTTATCGATCTTGTCAATTATCTCCGTCATATCTCAGCGCGATGAATTAATCGTATTTGGCAGGCACATCCCTTCCAGGACAAAGGACAAGGCATTCGTCATCTGTGGCATTGCCATTTTACTTATCATGCTGGACGTCCTAATCCTGTCGATAACAGAAAAGGCATCTTTCATGGAAATAGTATTTGAAACCGTATCCGCATTTGGGACGGTAGGGCTCTCGGCCGGTATTACCGCCTCCTTAAGTGCAACGGGAAAGATAGTTCTTATCGCGACCATGCTTGTTGGCAGGGTTGGTCCGCTTGCAATCGGATATTCCATCCGAGGTAAGTGCAGGGTCGTTCCGGTTAAATACCCGGAAGGTGTGATGTTGGTTGGATAATGAGCGTTTCTTCCTTTTTGTTTTGCTTAGTTAAGGCTATTTTGTTATTTTTACTTTTGAAGTTGTAGTGAGTGCTTCTGATTTCGTCAGGGTAATTTTATAGTTTTTCATAAACCAATTGTAGTGAAAAAGAAGATGCTTACGAGAGTAGCGGGCACGGATAAAGTAGAGCGCTGAGGTATGAGACAGTTTGCAGTAATTGGATTAGGAAGATTTGGCCGCAAGGTAGCTGAAACTCTGGCGAAAAAAGGAGCTCCTGTTATTGCGATTGACAGCAAGCCGGAATTAGTCGGGAAGGCGAGTGACCTTGTAACCAAGGCGGTTCAAATTGACAGTACAGACGCGGAAGCGCTCATTGCCAGCGGCGTCAAAGATGTCGATGTGGCGGTGGTAAGCATGGGTGAAGATGTTGAGTCAAGTATCCTCACGACGGCAATCCTGAAAAATCTGAATATCAAAGAAATTGTTGCGCGGGCATCCACCCCCCTTCATGCCCAGATATTGAAGTTGGTCGGGGCAACCCGTATTGTGTTTCCGGAAGAAGATATTGGCATTCGTGTTGCTCATAGCATCCTTTCGCCAGGTGTGCTGGAATACATTGAATTGGGAGCCGAGTATACCCTCGCAGAGATTGAGCCAAAAAGTGAGAGTGTCGGGCGCACCATGAATGAGATGAATTTAAAGACTAAGTATGGGATCAATGTCCTGATTGTAAAGAGAAAGGTGTCTGAAATGAGTGCAAAGCCAGAAGAAATCATAGAAAAGGAAGTCAACGTATTGCCCAGCCCGGACTATACAATTCAGGAAGGAGATGTTCTCGTGGTTGTTGGCAACAGCAAGGACATTGAAGCCTTTGAGAAACAGATGAAATAATATGCGAAGTATTGCCCTGACAAATCAAAAAGGGGGCGTAGCAAAGACAACGACCACCGTTAATCTTGGTGCTTGCCTTGCCCAGATGGGTAAAAAAGTGCTTTTGGTTGATCTGGACCCTCAGGGAAATCTCAGCTCGTGGCTAGGTCTCGACATCCATAATCTCGAGCGGTCCATGTACAATGTATTTTTGGAAGAGGTCTATTTTGAAGAGATTCTTACAAAGACCTGCGTTGAGAATCTGACCCTGGCGCCTTCCAATGTGGCATTGGCCGGTGTTGAACGGATTCTTGCCCATGAAAAGGGGAGAGACCTCATTTTGCGCAAGCGGTTGTCTCCCGTTATCAGTAAATACGATTACATCATGCTGGATTGTCCGCCCTCTCTCGGCCTGATTACAATTAATGCATTAACCTTTGTCAAAGAGGTCTTTATTCCTCTGGAGACGAAGGTATTGGCCTTAAATGGTCTCGTAACCCTGATGAATACGGTGCAAGTGGTGAAAGAACGGTTGAATCACAATCTTGAGGTAACGGGGATCATTGCCTGCCGGTTTGATGGCCGGACGAATCTCAGTAACGAGGTGTATAACCAGATCAAAGAGCGTTTTAAAGAGAAGGTATTTGATGCCATCATCAGGGAAAATACCCGGCTGGCAGAATGTCCCATTTCCGGTAAGCCGATTACCCTGTACGCACCGGATAGTCCCGGTGCCGTAGATTACACAAATTTAGCGAAAGAGGTGTTGGAAAGGGAAAACAACAGAGTATCACTGCATCATCCCCCTACCTGATAAATCATGATTACGGAAGGATTCATAGAATGTATTTATGGATGAATCTTCGAACTTCAATTCATAGGAGCATCACACCGTTTCTTACCCTTGTTCTGCTGGTAGTATTCTTTCCTCTTCCTGATGCCGAAGTCCCCGGTTCTCCTGGACAGCCGGTGAAATCCATTAATTTTGATGATTCGCCGGTGGATGCTGCGCTGGTTATCGACATATTGCGCGACAGAAGGCCGATTAGCAAGTATCTTTACGGCGTAAATATCGCAAACTGGTGTCCCTGGTATTACCTGAATTTGTGTGCACCAAAACTGAGGGATGCAAAGGTTTCTGTTGTGCGTCTGGGCGCAACGAACATGGAACGTTACAATTACAAAAATAACCGCATCTTTAATGTCATTGCACGTGAAAACCAGTATGTACCAATGAGCTGGGAAAGTTTTGTCCGGTGGTGCAGGCGGGCGGTGAAGGCAGAGCCCTTGTTGCAGGTGCCGGGTTATGGCCACGTGGCCGGCGAAGGAGAAACTATCAAGGATCCTGACTATGATCACGTGCAGACGGCGGATGAAGTTGAACGTTGGATTGCAAAGGCAGGAGATCGTGTGAATTTCTGGGAAATAGGAAATGAGCCATGGATAGCGTGGAAACGAAGCGATTACCCTGCGCCTTATCATGATGCCGCCCATGGTGATCAGGTTCTTAATCAAGACACATCGTATGATAATTATTTTGGCCGCTTCCTGTTTCTGGCTCATCGAATTAAAAAAACAAACCCAAAGGCAAAAGTTTTTGGGCCTACATCGGCAAACTGGTGGTTGTACTGGTCGAACGATTATTCGCCGCTTTGCCCTGTTACTGAAGCAAACAGCGATGCAAAGGTAAACGATCAGGGATGGAAGACGATGTCTGACATTGAAAACCAGTGGAATCAGGACATCTTCTCTGATCGTGGTGACGATCCTGATGTGACTGGGTGGGAGACGGATCAGAACCGCGTCCTGAACCAGTACCTGATTCGGGCAAGGGCATACGAGGAAAAGCACGGAATACGGGTGGCTGATTTTATGGATGTGCATCGCTACATCAGGGCGCCAACGGACAGGGATGCTATCCAGGAACCTCGGGGATTGTGGCAGGATGGTTTTCAGAGCTGGGATATGGAAACCGGTTCTTACGGGATCGAAACCAAATTGTTGAAGCGATTTCAAAATATGGTTGACACACGGTATCCACATACCCGGTTGTCGTTTTCTGAATACGACTATTTCTACTGGAATGGACACCCGGCGCTGCCGCAGATCGCTGCGATCGGTCAGATGGATTTCCTCGGTTTTTTTGCTAGGATGGGGGTGGAATTTGCCTGTAACTGGTATGTGGGTGAACCCAATCAATCGGGCACGAGAGACACAAAGGGGGTTGATAGTGCCGGGCAGGCTATGTTTAACGAAAGAGGTGAACCGAATCCGAAGTATTGGGCATTCTGGCTGATGAGCCATTATTTCAGAGGTGACGTTGTCTCTGCCGAGTCGAGCAACTGGGATGCCTTTACCGTTCATGCCTGCCAGCAGTCAGGTGATATCGTGGTTTTTGTTGCAAACAAAGGAGACTATGATGCAGAGACAGGGAACTTTGTCTCTCATCAACCGCCAAAGATTGCACAGGTTCAGATAAACGGACTCGGTGACCAGGAAAAGCAAAAACTGCACGTGAAAAAAGTGCTCCGGTTCGGTATGAATGATCCCGGTGTGGTGGAGATGGACCCCCATGGCATTGATCTCATCAACGGCACGTTCCTTTACGAATTTCAACCGCTGGCGATATACGCTTTTGTCCTTTCGGAAAAAGGGTTTCCGGAGCAACCGGACGGATACCTTCTGGTACATCCGGGGCGGGTCGATTTTGGTCCCTATGAGACGGGTGTGGTTGAAGAAGGTGGCGAAAAAAAGTATACCGTACCTATAAGCATTACCAATGGAAGGCAGGGAACAACTGCCTGGGTCATTCGTAAAGAGGCCGAATGGTTTGACATCGTTGGTGATACCGAGGGGGAGGCAAAGATTACTGATCGGGTGTATGTAACGGTGGATCGTACAAACTTATCGTATGGAAAGCATGTGTCTCAGGTGACCGTTGCTACGTCTGAAGGGACGGTGATATTACCCGTGACGGTAGAAGTGTCGTGGCGTGAATTAGATGGGGTGAAGAGTATCTGTGACTTTGAAACCGGCTCACTGGCTCATACCTGGAACGAGGCTGAGCCGTATTCTGTAGGATGGTGGGATGGACATGGCACTCCCGATGACCGCAATAGTCCGTACATTTACCGGTTTTTTTTAGATCCACGCGAAACCCCTGAGATGGGTGGCCGGTCATCGATGAGGGTTGAGTTTTCCAGGACGCATGGCGACACGAAAAATGGGAAGATTTCCATGCCATTTGGTACCTATGGTCACAAAACGGTAATTTCAGGAGAGGATGGGCAAAAGGATATTACGTATGATGCAACAGCAAACTGGAGTGGCTATTCAAGCCTTCAATTTGATATCAAAACAGATACCAAAAATAGTGAGGTAACAAGGCTTTTGATGGTAATCACCGACGAACTGGGTAATAAGGGCAAGCCTGCCGTTGGGGATAAGGTCTATGCGGACTGGAAGGGGCAAAACCTCTTAAAAATAGCCGATGGGAAGTGGCAGACGGTTACGATACCGCTTGATGGTGTTTTTTACGATTGGCGTTATCCCAAAGGGCAGAATGGATCAAAGATACAGCTTGACTTCAGCCGCATCTCCCAGATCGAATTTGCTCCCTGGGCAGGGAATGCGGATATGTCCGGCACAATTTATCTCGATAATCTTTGCGTAGTCAAGACCGAAAGGGAAGGAGATAAGAAGCAGAAGGCACATTTTCCCAATACGAAATAAGGGTTTATGTTTGATTGCAAGGTATATGCTATACTTAAAATGCCCATAAAAGGTGAATTATAAATTGGTAACAGGGTGACACGGACAAATTCCATTTGTCCGTGTCGGACTTGCGCGACATTGTTTACCTGCCTTCCGTTTTTCCATAAATTATCGCTAAGATGCCGGTCAAAATCTGTCTTTGGTATCTATTTTGCCTTACTCTCTTTAGTTGTCAATCTTTAAAGATATAAATCGTATCGGAGTTTTGCTCCTCTTGTTATACTTTTATCTAACATCTTGGTACAATACTATTTGTGCGACGGATGGCATGCGTTTTGTGTGGGTATTCTGAGAATCTGAAAGAGAGACGGGGATGAGTGGTGTTGTTTCATAAAAAGGGTATTCATGAAATAAATGGCGAATCATAAGCGGCAGTACGGAATAAAAATTTCAGGTCGTTTTTTAGTAAATCATGGGGACACCAGGTTCTGTTGGTATATGCTCATATTTGCAACTGCTTTCTTATTAACCGTTCCCATGGTAACTGCCAGTCAAAAAATCACATCTGCTTGGCAGGCTAAGATTAATAGCAATATCGCCATTGTAATACAAAGCCAGCAAATTGCCGCCTATAATGAAGCAATTAAGGGTTTTGAAGAAGCATGCAAAGGAAAGCATATTGCTATTAACGCTGTTTATGACCTGAAAGGAGACGCAGATGAAAGTAAAAGGATTATTCGTGCCATCAGGAATAGCGAACAAAAACCTCAGCTTGTTCTGGCGGTAGGTGTGCTCGCGGCAACCGTTGCAAAAGATCAATTTCCTGATATTCCGGTTATCTTTTGTATGGTTATTAATCATGAACGTTTTAATTTGCGGGGGGCGAATGTCACCGGTATTTCAGCCGAGGCATCGTTAGAAGATCAGTTTACCATTCTGAAAGAGATTCTTGGTTTTCGGAAAAATGTCGGAGTCATTTATGACCCAAGAAAGACGGGCAAAATTATCTCTGAAGCAATAAACATGGCAAAACGATTTGAAATCAATCTCCTGAAAAAAGAGGTGCTATCGGAAAGAGAAGTTGGAGCTGCACTGAAAAATATTATCCATGATATCGATGCCTTCTGGATAATACCTGATGGTACAGTAATTACAAGAGATTCACTTGATATGATTTTTAAAAAAACCTTAAAAGAGCGCATTCCTACATTT
>JAJTXE010000002.1:1282385-1301553 GCA_021463795.1 Candidatus Brocadia sp.
GATTTTTTTGCCGGATTTTGATTTGTTTTCTACAATATGCATGTCCACCATAATATACCATAGTATTCAACATTGTCAAGCATATTATTGAATAATAACAATATATTAGTGACTACATATTTATCAATAAAACGGCGCTAACTGCCCATATATTCCATACTTGTGCATTTTGACTGGGGTGAACATCCGTTTTAATGCATGCAAAAAGGCAGGAGGTGGAGGCTCTGAAAAATTTTGGCATGTCCCTGATTATGCTGCTTGCTCAGGATAATGAAGTGAGGTATGCTATGACGCACACCCAACCTGCATTTCTTGACACCCCAGTCAAAAGGATACGTGCGCTTGACCGGGATGAAGAAATCGGATACCTGCGCATATCTAATACCCAAAAAAACCTGATCGAAGAAAAGGCGGTCTGGATGAATATCGACATGAAAGAAATTCCCACCCAAAAGGGGAGAAAAAACCAGGATGTACGTCTTACCGATTGCACGCTCGCTTGTTCACGGGACGTATTTTATGATTTTTCTCTGGCAGTGACTGCCGAATCAACTTTTTCCGAAGAAGCATTTGCTGCCCAGGTTCTCGAAGAAATCGACATGAATACACAACAGCATCCTCTGGGTTTTATACAAATCGGTTTATCTTCTCATAAATTGAGCAAGAGGATTCACAAGATTTTTTGGAAGGGTGTTATTCCTCTGGGTTTAATTATTGTTTCCGGCGGAATAAGTATTACCATTTTTCTTACGAAGTACCTTGTTTCACCGTTACGGCAAATGGCGGAGGTCACTCTTGATATCGCCAAAGGCAATCTTACCCGTACCGTGGATGTCCAGTCACAAGATGAAGTCGGTCAATTATCGGTGAATTTCAACAAGATGACCCGATCGCTGAAGAAATCGTATGATGATCTGAAGCAAGAAATTGCAGATCGCAAAAGGGCTGAGGAATTATTAGCGTTTCGGGTAAAAATCGAAGGACTTATTGCTGACATATCGGCAAACTTTATTAATCTTGCATCATCAGAGGTTGATGCGGGGATACATCGCGCCCTGAAACAGATTGGAGAATTTTCTGATGTTGACCGCAGCTATGTCTTTCTTAACTCCCTGGGTGGGAAAAAAATGGACAATACCCACGAGTGGTGCGCGAAAGGGATTCAGCCACAAAAGGAAAACCTTCAGGGAGTACCTGTCGATCAGTTCCCCTGGGGCATGGAAAAACTCAGGCGATTTGAAACGATCCATATCCCCAGGATCAACGACCTGCCGGATGATGCAGTGTCCGAGAGATCTCTGCAGCAATCGCAAAAAGTGCAGTCATGCGTAATCGTTCCCATGATTTATGGCGGATCATTGGTTGGACTTTTAGGGTTTGATTCGGTGTGGAGAGAAAAAACCTGGACACATCAGGACATTGGAATGTTAAAAATGGTGGCGGAAATCTTTGTGAATGCCTTAGAGCATAAACGCATGGAAGAGGCGCTGCGAAAGGCAAACAGTGAGTTAGAAATGCGCGTTGAAGAACGCACCCTGGAACTTTCGAAAACGATGGATGCCTTACTGCAGGCAAAGGATTACGCTGAGAATCTTATCGAGACAGCCAATGTAATGGTTGTGGGACTTGATGTCATGGGGAATATTCAAATCTTTAACAAGGTTGCTGAGGTGGTCACGGGTTACAGGAAAGACGAAATTATTGGTAAGAATTGGTTTGAAGTGATTGTGCCAAGAGAGAGAAATCCGTATGTCTGGGAGGAATTTAGTCTCTGGCAGTCAGGCGGCCCAGTACCGAAGGCCATGGAAACTCCTATCTTCACAAAAATGGGGAGAAAGAGGTATGTTTCCTGGCAGAACAGTGAGGTGCACGAGCAGGGAAAGATTGTCGGGGCGATTTCCTTTGGGGTCGACATAACCGAGCAAAAGCGAAATAAGGAATTGGTGGAACGCATTCGTCTGACAGCATTCATTAAAGATATCGGTATTGCCCTTACTGCAGGTGAAAATCTACGTGAAATTTTATCCCAATGCTCAGAAGCCGTAGTCGGTAACCTTGATGCATCTTTTGTCCGTGTATGGACATTTAACGAAAAGGAAAAGATGCTGGAATTGCAGGCCAGTTCCGGCATATATACCCATATCGATGGAACTCGTAGCCGGATTCCTCTTGGCAAATACAAGATCGGCCGTATTGCCCTGGATCGTCAACCGCAACTGATAAATTCGGTGATTGATGACCCGCATATCAGCGACAAGGATTGGGTGCGGCGGGAAGGTATTGTCGCATTTGCCGGGTACCCCCTGATGGTCAAAGATCGTCTGGTGGGGGTGATTGCGATGTTTGCTCATGAACCAATTACGGAATTTGCCTTCAGGGCTTTAGCCTCCGCAGGGGATGTTATTGCATTGGGTATCGACCGCAAACAAGCAGAGGAGGCGCTTCGTATAAGCGAAAGAAAGTATAGGATGTTGCTTGAAAATCTGCCTCAGAAGATATTTTATAAGGATGAAAATTTAAGGTATGTGTCGTGTAATGAGAGTTATGCCAGGGATTTGAAGATCCGTAACGATGAAATAGTAGGAAAGACAGACTATAATTTTTACCCGGAGGCGCTTGCTGAAAAATACCGGTCGGATGATAAACGAGTCATGAAGTTGAAAAAAACTGAGGAAATTGAAGAGAAATATTTTAACAATGGGCAAGAATTTATTATTCATACAGTGAAGACCCCCATAAAAGATGAGAAAGGAAGTGTTATTGGCGTGCTGGGTATTTTCTGGGATATTACCGAAAAAGTAGCCTTGCAGACGGAGGCTATACGATCCCGTCATCTGGCTTCGTTAGGTGAGCTTGCGGCAGGTGTGGCTCACGAAATTAACAATCCCATAACAGGTATTATCAATTGTGCCCAGATGTTGGTAAATAAAAGTGAAAAGGGCACCAAAGAGGAGGACATTGGTCATCGAATCGTAAAAGAAGGCAACCGGATTGCTGATATCGTAAAGAGTCTTCTTTCCTTTGCCAGGCCGGGTGAAAGAAAAGAGCAAAAAGTTGCAGTCCGTGTCTCTGAAATTATGTCTGATACGCTTGTTTTGATGGGTTCCCAATTAAAAAAAGACAATATCAAACTGGTTTTACATATACCCAGCGAGTTACCAAAGATACGTGCCCACCATCAGCAAATTCAACAAGTTTTTTTAAATTTAATAAGCAATGCACGATATGCCTTGAACGTTAAATACGAGGGACGGCACGAAAATAAAATGCTTGAGATTTTTGGTGAAGCGGTAACCATGGATAATGGTCCCTGGGTGAAGGTTACTTTTCATGATACAGGCATTGGCATACCTTCAGAAATTCTTGATAAGGTAATAAATCCGTTTTTTTCCACGAAACCAAGAGGAAAGGGTACGGGACTTGGTTTGAGCATCAGCCACAGCATTGTAAATGATCATGGCGGCAAAATTCTGATAGATTCTGTTGAAGGAGAATTTACGGATATTACGATTGTGCTGCCGTCGGCGAGTAGTGAGAGAGGTATTTTCTGATGTGAATTTTCACCGTGATATCTTTACCTTTGCTCCTTCTTATGATAATGGTATAGCAATTGCTCATTTACAGTTTTCTATAATATCTATTATCTTTAGGCTAGGAAAAGAGGGAAGTATGAAGAAAAAAATCCTTATAATCGACGATGAAGAGAACATCAGATATACCTTTGAGAACTTTCTTGCAGATGAGGGATATGAGGTACTGTCGGCAAAGGACTATGGAGATGCCTTGGCTGCGATTGGTGAGGCAGATTTTGATCTGATATTTAGCGATATTCTCCTGGACGATAAGAGTGGTATTGATATCCTGCGGTATGTTAAGGAAAAGAATCTCAATTGTCCTGTTATTATGATCACCGGCATCCCTGGCATGGAAACTGCCACAGAAGCCCTTCGGTTGGGCGCCTTCGACTACGTTCCTAAACCGGTACTGCAAGACACCTTGTTGCGCGTTGCAAAAATGGCATTACAGCATAAGTCCCTGGTTGACGAAAAGGAGAGATACCAAACTAATCTTGACGCTATATTTCAAAGTGTAAGGGACGCAATTATTACAGTGGACGAGGATTTGGTGGTAGTTGAGATGAATGCTGCGGCAGAACAGATCTGTGATTTGTCACGTAATATTATTGGAAAGCCTCGCGGTTCTTTTCAAACCCACTGCGGAGGAAGGTGTTTCGAAATACTTCGTACTACCATTGAAGAAAAACAATCTTTTGAAGAGGCATGTTTGGAGTGCAGGCATAACCATCGTCCGCATCAGGTTGTGAGTATTTCAACCAGTCCGCTTATAAACAGTAAAGGTATCTTTAAAGGAGCCGTTTTAGTAGTAAGAGATGACACGCATCTGGTAGAATTAGAACGAGATATGAAAGAACGAAGAAAATTCTATAATATGATAGGCAAAAGCGAGAAGATACAGGCGATTTATTCTTTTATAGAAGATTTGGCGGATGTCCAGACGACAGTCCTGGTGTTGGGGGAGAGTGGGACAGGCAAAGAACTGGTTGCCGAAGCAATCCATTACAGCGGTGCGCGCAGTAATAAGCCGATGGTCAAGGTGAACTGCTCGGCCTTATCAGAGAATCTGCTTGAAAGTGAACTCTTTGGGCACGTAAAGGGCGCATTCACTGGCGCTCTGCAAAATAGGGTTGGTAGATTTCAGAAGGCAGACGGCGGCACGATTTTTCTGGATGAGATTGGTGACATCTCTCCCCGGATACAACTCCAATTGCTAAGGGTGCTGCAGGAAAGGGAGTTTGAACGGGTCGGAGACTCAAATCCCATCAGGGTGGATGTCCGCGTTATTGCAGCAACGAATCAAAACCTTAGCGAAAAGGTCAAGCAGGGAGAGTTCCGCGAAGACCTTTATTACCGGCTCAAGGTAGTAGAAATGCGCCTGCCGCCGTTAAGAGACCGGAAGGAAGACATACCGTTGCTGGTAAAGCACTTTGTGAAAAAATTCAATAAAAAGTTAAACAAAGAGATTTTCTCGATATCTGCCGATGTCCAGAAGATCTTTATGAACTACGCGTGGCCGGGAAATATCAGGGAACTGGAACATACAATGGAACATGCATTTATCCTCTGCCACCAAAACATTATCATGGTAGACCACCTGCCACTCAATTTTAAAGACTATATTGAACCGCATAGGGCTTCTTCTGAAGACACAAAAGTTGAAGAATTGCATTCAATCCGCAGGGCACTTGAGCAGGCTGCATGGAATAAGGTAAGAGCTGCGCGTTTGTTAGGCATGAGCCGAAGAACGCTCTATCGAAAAATAAAAGATTATAAAATAGAGGTGAAGGAAATCGATTATAAGAATTAAGCACTCCTTATATTTTGCCCCAAGTTTTTATAAAAAAGTGTGCCATGTCACACTTGTGTGACGTCACACAAGTGTGACATGGCACACTTTTTTTATTGTTTTAGCTCTATTCAACCCTGTTATTTCATTCCTTTTACACATTTCATAATTAAAAATCTCAAAAAAAGTTTATCCCAAAAGATGATTGTTCGTTTTTCTCTTAATAATCGGGACAAATGACGAAGGGTCTCGTTGTTTTTGAATAATAAAATTATATTTGAATTTTCTGGTACATGATTTGATTCCCTTTTAGAAAGAGAATTATGGAGCAGAAAAAAACAGGGATAAGTCAGACGGAAAAATATGGGTATATTTTTCTTTTTAATAATCAACATACTGATCACCATTACAATGATAGTCTTCTCATGAAGATATGTGAAGAAGCTCTGAGGGTTATTTGATCTACTGTAATTACGTCGAATTTTTCTATTACCGGAGGAGTAGCTTGCATGGAGATGTCAAAAATTGTTTATACATTTATGGAAAACGAACTGATGAGGGTCCTGTTTTCTGGAGTAACTGACCTTACCTATATTTATGATTGTGAGGGAAATATCTTATTTGTAAATAAAGTATTTGAAAAATTTACGGGTCATAGACCTGAGGAGTTTTATGGAAGGTCATTCGCAACCCTTTTTGACGAAGAGAACTTAAAAAAGGCAAAGGATGCCTTTGCAGAGACATTGAAAGGAAAGAGTCCGGAATACAAGCTTCAGTTTCGGAATACAAGGGTACTGTGTGAATATAAGAACTTTCCGTTAAGGGATCAAAGAGGAAATCTCGTTGGCGTAATGGGGATAGCCAGGGACATCACGGCCCGAAGATAAGATGAAGAGCAACTGAAGGCACTGAACGAACCTTTGGAGAAAAGGGTAATTGCGCATACCTCAAGGCTGATGGAGTTAAATGAAGAGTTGACGAAGGAAATGAATGAATGTGAACGGCTCAAAAGGGAATTGAAGCACGGCATGGAGAAACAAAAAAACCTTAATGGGAGTGATTCAGACCCTTGCGCTGACAGTGGAAGCAAGGGAGCCTCACTTTACTGATCACCAGAAACGGGTAGCCAGTCTGGCACGTTGCATGGCAGAAGAGATGGGCCTTTCAAAAGAAAGGATTACTGGCTCAGGCTATCCTGACGGACTCATCGGTGAAGATATGCTTCTGGAAGCAAAAATTCTTGGTGTGGCCGATGTTGTTGATGCTATGACTTCTTATCGTTCTTACAGGAATTTTTTTGCTCTGTGTGAAGCACTGCAGGAAATTTTACAAAACAGAGGCATTCGGTATGATTTTAATGTGGTGCGCGCATGTTTGGCTGTGTTTCGTGAAAAAGGATTTACCTTTGCACATGAGTATTATTCACCTTTAAAGTCCCTTGAAGAAATTTTATTAAAAGTTTGATTTAGTATGGCGATGGAAGACACGGATACATATCTTTGTTAGATTCATTATGGGCGTTGGTAAAATGAAATACAAAATATCAGTCATCATTGTGGGCGGCGATCATTTAGGAAGCATACCACGGGAACTTGATAGAATCGGGGTTACGGAAATTCAACACTTTACTGGCAGGAGTGGACAAAAGATGCGGGGTAAAATTCCGGAGAACGTTGATTTTATTATTCTCCTCTATGATTATGTGAATCATAACCTGGCATATAAAATAAAGAAATTGGCTGTTAACCGGAACATACCTATTGTCTATGCGAAGAGATCATGGTCCTCCATTTACCAAAAAATCGTAACTATTCAGCGAAAATATATTAGAATTTACTTGACACTCGATGCGAGAAAAGCAGGCATTCTCTTGGTTAGAGGTATATATTGCTGTAGATACTGAATTTGAGCCAGGCATTACAGATGGTTTTCCGCCGTGAACCGCCTGATTTCTCCAGCCCGTAGCGGCTGGGAGTGAAAATACGCTGAATAGTTACAAAAAATCAAGGATAGCCGGGTAACCATTTTCTGATTTCGCATTGGATTTTTACGGTATCGTACAAAGCTTGTTGCCGAAATTCTTCAGCCTTCCCTTGCAACCTCATCAAGTTCTCTCCCTGCAATGATGGAGAGCTCAAAACAATTCAGGATTTGTATACACACCTAAACAGGCAGTAAGCCTTCTCCTCTCGCCCGTTGTATGGCAGTGGCAGGGTGATAAATTGTCGTTGACATTATTTTTGCAACGCTGTAAAATGCCCGTTCCTGAATAGATACTTATGCTACAAGCAGTTACACTGATCGAAATTGCCAGTAATTCACCTATGTATGTTGGTATTGATATTATCGAAATAAAACGTATCGAAAGGTTGTTTTCTGCCAATGAGCATTTTCTCAGAAGGATTTATACGGAAAAAGAGGTAGAGTATTGCAGGCAAAGGAAGAATAAATATCAGCATTTTGCAGCCCGTTTTGCCTCAAAAGAGGCGATGTTCAAGGCGCTGGGAACAGGCTGGGCCGGTAAGATGAAATGGACGGATATTGAGCTCCTGAATGACGCAAAAGGGAGACCCTATGTGAATCTTTACGGCAGGGTAAAAGAGCTGGCGGATGAAAAACAGATAAGCAATATTTCTGTATCATTATCCCATTGTCAGGACTATGCTATTGCCCAGGTTTTGTTGATGCCAAAAAAAGAGGAATGTTCATGAAAAAACTTGTGCTTATTAACCCTCATCCTATTGGAAATGTGGGAGAGGAAAATGTCTCGGTATTAAATCAAATGCCCGTGAACCTTGGTTATCTAAAGGTATTAACGCCCAAACACTGGCAGGTTGATATTATTGATGAAACCCAGGAGCTTGCGATTGACGAAAAGACGGGAGATATTACCTTTGGCGGTGCTGACCTGGTTGGCATTACGTCGGTGAGTTATCAGGCCCATCGCGCTTATCAAATCGCTGCTGCCTGCCGAAAGCGGGGGATACCAGTAATCATGGGTGGTATTCACGCGACCAGCTATCCGGAAGAGGCTGCAAAGTATGTGGACTGCGTTGTAACCAGGGAGGCCATTACTCTCTGGGAAAAGATTGTTAGTGATTTTGAAAAGGGCTGTCTCCAAAAAAGATACGAGGGTAGTCTTACCCCTATGGAATTGTATCATGGATTACGGTCCGATAGAAAATATTTGAAGGACAAATACAAATACCGGTATTCAGGGATCATTACTACCGCCGGTTGTCCCTTTAGCTGTGAGTTTTGTTCTGTGCCTCAGTTCCAGGGGAGAAAATACCGGGAAAGACCCATTGAAGACGTGCTTGATGAATTCGAATCTATTAAGGGTCAATATCGCGGACTGATCCTGACGGATGAGAATTTTTACGGACACAGCAAAAAGTCTAATGAACGCGTCCGCGACCTTTTTAAGGGTATGGTGGAAAGGGGTATTTACCAGAACTGGTTCGGGTTTACCTCGCTCAATATCTATAAAGATGATGAAACCCTAGAATACATGAGAAAGAGTGGGTGCGTCGGTGTGCTCATTGGGATTGAATCAATCAATGAAGAGGCATTGAAGACGATGAACAAGAACGTGAATTTGCGCATCTCCATCGAAAATTATTTTGAGGCGATAGCCAATATTCGCAAACACGGCCTTGCTGTGTGGGGGACCATGGTCTTTGGCAATGATGCCGATACCCCTGATACCTTTAAACAGGTTGCCGATTTTGTCCTGGATTCCCACGTCGACATCATGACTTGTGGCATTTTGTGCCCGTTCATTAATACGCCGCTGTATCACCGGTTAAACGGTGATGAAAGGCTTTTCAGAACAAACTTTCCGGAGGATTGGAAGTATTACACTTCTCATCATCTTACCTATGTCCTGAAAAACATGTCCCTTCAGGAACTTATTGATGGATTTCAATATCTCTACGACAGGATTTATGCCACCGAGGTGCTGCGGCAGAGATTCCAGAATGCGAAAGAGGTGCTGAAAGATAATATGAATGCCGCCATGTTTTCCTTCAGAGTCAATCTGGATTGGCAGTCCGTTTATCAGCACCTGATTCAAAATCTCAAAGAATTGCAGACATCAGGGTTCTATGATGAGGCATTAAAACGCTACAATCAATCGAAAAAAGCAGGGGAAAAGGTGGAATTGACGCCGATTGAGGTGTCATCATAAAAGCAGTTATCCTTCTTGTCTTTAGAGAGTTTGAGTATTTTTTAAGGTCAACATATTCGCTGGAACTATTTTAATGTGAATAGTTGATCTTTCGTAACAATTTAGTTTTTTGAAAAAGTTGGGGCGAAGCATTTGCCCGCTTGGGCGTGGATGTGTTTGTGCCAATTACAGCAAATGCTTCGCCCCTACACGGTATGGTAAACATCGCTATTATTGGGATTTTTCAAAAAACTAAATTGTTATGATCTTTCTTATTTAATATTCAGAAAAATTCAATGTTGTTGTAGAGGCGTAAGAGTTTGTGTCTCTACAACTCTAAAATATGGAAAAGGTTGTAATTACTGGGTTGGGGTTAGTTACGCCCATTGGGATTGGCGTCAGGCAAAGCTGGGATTCCTTCATCCAGGGTACGAACGGGGCCAATGAGATGAAATCCTTCGATACCTCAAAATACAAAGTTCATCGCTCCTGTGAGATAAAAAATTTCCAATGGGACTTTTCACTGGAAAATCAGATAAAAGAAAACACGATTCACAAATATGTTTATTACGCAGCCAGGGAGGCACTCCAGGAAAGTGGTTTATTGCATGACAAAAAATTCAACCGGGAACGATTCGGCATTGCCATCGGGACATTAGCAGCTGAATTAACCCCGTTTGAAAGGCTTTTGCGGTTAGATACCTCAAAAAAAGACAATGGCTTCGATCAAATCGTCGCTGCAGTTTACCCGCCCCATTCGATTGCCAACATTCTTTCTAAAAATTTCGAGTTTGAAGGTTCCACCATGATCTCGCTGAACGCCTGTTCATCGGGCAATCACGCCATTGCCTGGGCGTACGATCTCCTTGTGGATAATAAGGTGGATGTGGTAATGGTCGGTGGTGGTGACATGATCCCTCAAACAGAATTTACCCACTTTCATAATCTCAAGGCCTTAGCTCCTGAACGTTGCCAGCCATTCGATAAAAACCGTCAAGGCCTTATGATTGGAGAAGGGGCGGGGATACTAATTATGGAGCGATACGAATTTGCCCAAAAACGCGGGGCAACGATTATCGCCGAGATGGCGGGTTATGGATTGAGCTGCGATGGATTTCACATGACGGCGCCCCATCCGGAAGGTGACGGGGCAGTGAAATGCATGAGCGATGCGCTAAAAATGGCAAACCTTTCTTTTGCTGATATCGGTTACATCAACGCACATGGCACAGGAACTCCGCACAATGACAAGACAGAAACAACCGCTATAAAGCGTGTATTTAGCGAAGGTGCATATAAGATTCCCTGCAGTTCCACGAAATCCATGATCGGCCACCTCATGGGCGCAGCGAGTGCTGTGGAATCAGTCGTCTGCTGTCTGGTGTTGAGGCATGGAGTAATTCCTCCGACGATTAATTACGAAACACCCGATCCGGAATGCGATCTTGATTACGTACCCAACGCGGCGCGCACGGTAAAAGTGGATCACGTATTAAATAATTCCTTTGCCTTCGGCGGAAACAATGCAACTACCATTTTTAGCAGAATGGGTTAAGCGAAGCGAACCCATCATTTACGTCTAAAAGTATATGAAAAAACGAGTCGTTATTACCGGGTTGGGTGTCGTATCCCCTCTGGGATGCGGAAAAGAAGTTTTTTGGGATAATCTTATTGCCGGGAAATCTGGCATAGCGCCTATGGTCTCTCTCGACCTCTTACCCTATAAATGCAAACTCGGCGGGGAGGTGAGAGACCTTAAACCAGAAATGTACCTTGGCAGCAAAGGCTTAAAGTATTTAAATAAAGGGACGCGTTTTTTGGGGTCTGCAGCAAAGATGGCTATCGATGATGCAAGGCTTCCAACAGATGGCACTCTGTCAGAAAAGATGGGCATTGTCATTGGCTCGTCCCTGGGTAACTTTTCAGAGACAACCGATTATTTCTATGAGATTATCAGGAATAATCCCTCCGAGTTGTCACCCATGCTCAGCTATGATGTTGCCTTAAATTCTTCCATTAACTATGTATCCGTCATTTTCAAAATAAAAGGCCTTGCCCGTACTATATCTGCAGGTTTCACATCAAGCACCGATGCCATCGGAGACGCGTTCAAGATGATACAGCGCGATATGGTAAAGGTAATCGTGGCGGGTGGTGTCGAACAGATTTCCATCGATTTGTATCTGATATTCTACCTGCGTGGTTTGTTGTCCGGTCTTGATGGCGCAAGAGAGGCGAGCCTGCCCCTTGATAAAGAGAGAAACGGTTTTGTCATGGCAGAAGGCAGTTACGTGGTTATTCTGGAAGAACTCCAGCATGCCCTGGACAGGGGTGCTCATATCTATGCAGAGGTAAAGGGATTTGGCAATACCTTCGTGGGCGGTAAAGACCATCCGGCAGAGGTAAGAGTGCGTCGTGCCGAAAAAGCCATGCATGATGCGCTGGAAGATGCCGGAATAAAAAGGGAAGGCATTGACTTCATCAGCGCCAATGCAAACGGATGCAGGATGCAGGATGTGGTCGAGGCGAAGGCTATTCAATCGTTATTCGGCGCAGGGAGTGATCGTATTCCCGTATCTGCAATAAAATCGAACATCGGCGAATCGTACGGAACCGCTGGTGCTGCCCAGCTCATTTCATCCATCATGTCAATAAGCACAGGTCAAATACCACACATCATGAATCACTGCAACAAAGATCCAGAGATTAATCTGAATCTTATCCTGGGAAAACCGCTTAAAAAAGAAATCAAAAATGCATTGATAAATACCATGGATTATGATGGGAATAATACATCTCTGATGATAAGTAGGGTGGATTAAGGCGTGTGTCTTTTCACGCCGAATCCACCGTTACCATTGTCATAAAAAGTCTTTGCAGTGATTATTTTGCAATGATGTTTTTGTTGGATATCCTTTCAGAGAATCATTGCATTACAAGACAAAGGTAGGCGAAAATGGATGCGCCTTCAACGATAAAAGGTAAAAGTGGGAGCAGTTCACCCACCTCGCGAAAATTCCGCCTTTCACGGAAGGCGTGGTTTTTTACTGCACTTGGTATCTTCATTATAAGCACAATTATTGCCTTTGCGCAGCCGCCAAGACACAATCCCTTCGATGCGGAAAGCTTCCACGGCTTACACTGGTTTTACCATCCCATCGAACGTAATGCATTCAAACGCCTCCCAACCATTACGTCATCCATAAATGACATTTTCGTGGTACCAGAGACCAAAAGGTTATGGATCGCCGGTAATGGCGGGTTACTTGCCTATAGCGATGATGGGGGTGTTTATTGGAAGCAATTAGAATTAGCAAAGGTCATCATATCTTTGCCTGAAAAAAAAGCAAAGGGGGCATGGAGACTAACCCCTGGTTTCATGTCAACAGCGTATGCTGCAGTGCCACCGGAACAAAAATCATTAGATAATGAATACTACAATAAAGAAACTGCACAAACTGATGTAAATTCTCCTGTGCAACAAAAGGGCTTGTCTTCTCAACAACCACCTGAAACGTATCAGACACAGCAAAAAATCTTTGAAGAATCTAAGGATGTACGGCAAGAAATACAGCATCAACCGGATTTAAACATGGTGGATTTTCATGGTATTTACTTTGTTGATTCAGAATTTGGCTGGGCAGTGGGTGAAGGTGGAATAATCCTTCATACGGTAGATAGGGGCATGAATTGGAATTTACAGATATCTGGAACACCGGCAAGGCTTAATGCTATACAGTTTTTGGATGTGAATCAGGGGTGGGCGGCAGGTGATGGTGGCACAATTCTCCATACGGTCGATGGTGGCAAGATGTGGAATACAAGAGCCTTGTCATATAAGAAATACCCTGCTCCATGGTATTACCTGGTATTGATCGTAGTTGTGGCGCTCCTTTCCCAGTCTGTAAGAAGACCAAGCCCTGTAACTGAAAGGTCAACTATTGCGAACATGCTGATATCCGATAAGCCGCTTGATGCAAGCGCTCCCGATGCTATGGATTTTCATAAGATTGCCCTTGGCCTCTCCCGCTTCCTCCGGAATGAGAATACCCAGCCTCCGCTTACGATTGCCATTACCGGGGCATGGGGCACGGGAAAGAGTTCCCTCATGAACCTCCTGAAGGCAGACCTTTCGAGATTTGGATTCAGGCCGGTCTGGTTCAATGTATGGCATCAGTCGCAATCCCTTATTCATCAGGTCAATGATTCCAACCGCGGCCTTTGTAACCTTTTATTTTCAAATTCTTTATCACCCCCTTTCCGCTAAGGTATAATTTTTTTGTTATTTTTACCATTGCTGCTTGTTGCCAATAATATGGAGTTTTTTTGTAACCGTACTATTCATAGTGTATTACAAATGTCCGCTAGCTTATATGATAAACACGTCCTTATCTTCCGTCAATACCCCTTTTCCCAACATCTTGACGGATGTGATACAGCCCTTACAGAGGATATAAAACCGAATACTATCCTCTTCATGGTTGATATGTGCCGTTAGCGCATTAATCATTTCAGATAACAGCTCTTTTTCCAGGATACACTCAAAGACGCTATATTGCACCCTGGTTCCATAGTCTTCCATGGTCTTTGCAATACGCGTACGTCTCTTGTCATCTACAATATCATATGTTACGACAATGAACATAGATAAACAATGATCAATTACCAATTACCAATTACTAATTGTTCATTACGTTATTATTAATTCAATTTCAGTCCTTTAGCAGATACGACGAAAATTCATGGGTACCCATGATTGCATCATGCAGGTTATGCGCCTGTATCTTAAATAGATCCCTGAATCCCTTCTTTGCATCAGACAAATTGCTTTCACCCTCTTTTGTCATATATTTTTCATATTCGGCAAAGTATCGTTTGCGGGCATCGTCATTGAGCAAGACGCCTTCTTCGCCCGTATCCTCAAAATCCTTCTCCGACAGTATGTGGTTATTCACCAGATACAAGGTAAAGCGGTCAATAATGGCGTGACGGAAAGGCTCAATTAAATCCAGGGCGAGGGACGGCCTTCCATAATCAATGCCATGAAAAAAACCGATATATGGGTCGAAACCAACGGCGCAGACCACGGAATGCATCTCATTCCCGATAAGGGTGTAGCCTAAACTCAGGAGGGCATTCACGGGGTCTTTGGGTGGCCGCCTCTGTCGTTTCTCAAACCTGAGTTCCTTTCTCAGCATCTTACCAAATGCTTCAAAATAAACGGATGCGGCAGCGCCTTCCACGCCCATAACGGAATTAACGGATTGTTTATGCTCTATCTGTGAGATACATGCTTCCATCTGTATCTTATCCTGAGAGAAATCGATCTCGGGATGATTCCGGGCATATCGCATGAGGAGTTCGCGCCCGGTATGGAGTTTTGCATGCACGATAGCCTTTGCCAGCGAGACCTTAAATTCATTATCAAGGTGTTTCTGGTACTGGCGGATGCGGAGCTGTGCATTTTTTGACTCCACCGGCGAAAGCCTGCCCCGGTATTTCCCGTACAGGGAAAGAAAGCTCACCTCAATGCCGTTATCCAGCAGGAAGGCCATGGCCTGCGTCGTGATCTGGACGTTGCCAAAGATCAGGACGCGCTCAACCTTGAATTCCGGGATTTCAAGAAGTGTCTGCCCTTCCTTTTCAATCACCAGCCGTTTCGACGTCTTGCTCAGTTTTGAGCCTTGTTCGGTGAGATAGATGGTAGCCATAGTTTACAACCACAAATGTGCAAAAGGCACGAATAAAGTGATGGAAAGTGCCTATCTATTTAGACCTCTTAGAATTTTGGAAATTTCAGCTTTATCGAGCTTTCCGCATGAAAGATCCATCACGGCAGCGTATAAGGCGCCGTGAGTGTCCGTTATGCTGATTTCGTTTAATTCAAGAAATACAAGCGCCGATGCAAGGGCAGTCCGTTTATTACCGTCTATAAAAGGATGATTCTGGCAGAGGTGAAATGCATAAGCAGCAGCCATTTCGTAAACATCGTTATGGAGAAAATTACCGTCAAAGGTTGCCATTGGCATCGCTGCTGCGGAACATAAGAGATTGATATCCCTTACACCGTGAGCGCCTCCATATCGCCCTATTTGGTCATTGTGTATTTCAATAATTTCTGCGAGTGTTAAAAAGAGAATCTCTTTCACTTATTTTGATAGTTTTTGAAGCGTTTCACCGTGCCGGAGATTTATTTTTTCAAGCGCCGTTTTAAATTTCGCATCTCTTTTTGTATTTTTAACGGGTGAAATAATTAAATTTTTCCCATCCGTTGCAATTTCCAGGGGCGTATTTATGGTTACTTTTAAAAGCTCCAGAATTGGTTTGTCGATTATCAGCGCTGCGCTATTGCCGTGAGAAATTAATTTTTTTATCACATCAGTCTCCCTGAAATTATATCGATTTTAGAGTATATACAATGTGTATATTATATTGACAGCAGGATATTTTTGCAAACGAATAGATAGTTTTTCTCTGCGCCCTCTGTGGCAAATGAATTATGAATTTATGTGGCAATAACGCTCTGTGAGTACGATGGTGAAATCAACACGATAAATTAGGTTGGGTTTTAAAAGACAAAAACCCAACGACTTTTTTATTGAATGCATTTTTTAGACGTAGCGCCGATCCCTTGTGGTCGGCCAGCCAGTTGCGGGGGATAAACCCCCGAGCTACAAGATCGGTTTGAAATTCCTGTACATTAAATTAGGCCTTCGGCGACTTTATATCTGTAAAGCGACGAGGCTCGTCGCTCTACAACCGCAGCTTTGAAATCCCTATACATTAAAATAGGCGATTCACGTTACAAACTTGAACCCGCAATAATCTATCCAAATCTTTTCTTTAATCTGCTCTTTAAATTCCTTACCTGCTCAAGGGTGAGGATTTCAATGCCGTAAGCTTGCGCCCTGTCTGTCAGGGATTCGTTTATTTGACTTTGGGTGGTACAAATCATGGCCCGTTTTTCTCCCTTACCAAGTAAAGTGGATATTGCGCCTTTCTTATATATTTCCTCTCTGATTATGAACTGTTCTTCTTCATTTTCATTTCCCAGGGTCTTACATTCGATATGATAGAAGCTATTATCCTTCATGAATGCAATATCCAAATCGTTTGAAGTGCGGCTGTGACTTTCAATTTGTACTCCAATACGTGCATCATCCAACATTCCTTGTTGTACGAGCACATATACCTCGTTAAACACATATTCCTCAAACCAACCACCGGTTAAATAGACTATTTCGTCCTTTTTCATATCTCTGCTGATCAATCTGTCTTCTATTTCAAAACCATGTTTCTCTAATATTTCCAGTTCAATATTTGCGGGATCTCTATCAAAGGCTGCTGATAGTTGATACCCTTTCTGGCCTCTTGCATCTTTCAAATTTTTATACAGAAAACCCAACACTCCTTTTACCTGCTCATAATTATCCAATATCCACTGTGAAGATTCTCTGCGAGTAAGGGCATTTGTCTTTACCTTTTCTAAGCTATTTTTATTCTGAATACCAAAACCATAACTGCTCAAGTACTCTTCAAGGTTTAAACGTTCTTTGATTTCATAAGTTTTTAATGGTTTTGTTTCCGGAAATATCTGAATAAATTCATTTTTCCCGAGTGGTATATAACCAATAATAATTTTTTGTCCACTGGTTTTAAATACTTCGTAGGATGCAATTGCCATAACTTTATTACCGCCTGTCATGTTTAAAATATATTCCACTTCGCTATCAATCTTTTCTATGAGTGATTTTATCTTTTGCGCGCAATCGGTCAAAGAATCCTGGTCAACAATCACCTTTTCGACGCTTTTTGCAGGTGATAAAATTCCTTTTAATTTCAGGGTATTTACTATACACTCAACCTTTCTTTCCCTTTCCATCTTTTCTGTCGAAACAAACCAAAAGTCATCTGGTTTATAATGGGCGGCAATGAGGATGTTGGGGATTGTTTGTTCACTGACGAGAGAGACGAGGATTTTCTTCATGGTTTATTTTCTCCAGGTTTTGGTTGTGCCTATTTTGAATCCTACCAAGCACGGATAAACAAGTGTATCCGTGCCACCCTTTTTCACTATCTGTTCAAAGATGTATTTCATCAATTGCTAAAATTACATCCCTTTCACCATTATACCAGCCTGCGCTCGACCACTTCCATTCTTCAGGATTTTGAACAAGTCCCCTCCTTACCGGATTATTGTGCATATAATGAATCTTTTCAAGAAGTTCGTTTTTACTGGTAACATTTCGATCATAGCCAGACCCGGCCTGCCAAAACCTAAAGATATTTCTGTTTCCGTGTTTTACAGATAATTTCTCCAGCCAATCATGACCATTTTTCTCCAGATAATGTTTCGCCCTTCTGGCAACTGATTGTTTAATAGCCTTTAAAACCAGAGAGATGTTATAATTTTCAACCGATGGATAAACCAATAGATGAACATGCTCTGGCATAATTACGTATGCCCAAAGGGAAAACTTATACTGTTCTTTTGCTTTACCTATTGCCTCAGTGAGCCAACTACGTGTCCGGTCTCTGTCCAGGAAGGGAAGGCTCTTATAACAGGAAAAAGTCAAAAAGTGAGCATGACCCAGACGGTTATAATGCCGAATTGTTTTCCTGTGCTGAGTTGTATCGTAATTTAATTGTATAGGAATTTTCATTTTATTTAAGGGGGTTTTAGGGTGGCACGGACAAACTCGTTTGTCCGTGTTTAATTTGAATGTAGAGAATTTTTCATTTTTTATGCAGCCAATCGGGTGGCACTGACAAACCATGTCCCCGTATGCATTGAACGGGGATCGTTTGTCAGTGATCCATTTAGCCCACAATTTGATAAATATTATTTTAAGTAGAGAGAATATGGGAACGATCAAAGCAATGACAAACATGGATAAACGAAGTTTATCCATGCCACCCCAACAAACACGGACAAACGGAGTTTGTCCGTGCCACCCCTTAAACCAGACACACAGGAAACAATCTATAATTCCAAAACGGGAAATTCCGGCAAATCTTCCCGTTTAATCCCTGATAGTTTCAAAATAACCTCAAAGAGTTTTTCATAGGTGTCCTGGCTAACCGGCCGATATCCATGGGCAAGTATGGAGTTATTGCGGATGTCTAATAACCCCCTGATTTCTTTCTCATAAAATTCCAAGAAGCTTTTTCCCAGTGGGTCACCAAGCCGGTTTAACAGGTCGTACGACACATAGAGTCCGAGCTTTATTTTATTATCTTTATTGTCCCGATACTTTGAAACGAATTCTTCTCTTACATCGGCGGGGATTACATTTTCGTCCACGTTGGAGCTATCGATACCATGAGTGGATTTTAATGTAAACTGTGCCATCGCCTCTACGGCACGGTACAGGCGTGCTACAGCATCGTCGTATTTGTTTTCAAACTCTGCCCGTCTTCTGGCGTTGGCAATCAAATCGTAGTAAAGCAATTCTTTATTATCCTTTAACTTCTCCAGGAAAAGTATGTTCTGTATCAATGTATCAACAATCTTTCCCAGCTTTTTATTATGTATCGAAGAGGTTTTAAGAACATCCCTGCACGCATACAACCTATTGCGGGCATCTTCATGCTTAAACCTGTCCCATAAAGCATAACCATCCGACATATTTTTCA
>JAJTXE010000002.1:1301574-1317370 GCA_021463795.1 Candidatus Brocadia sp.
TCTCTACAATATGCATGTCCACCATAATATACCATAGTATTCAACATTGTCAAGCATATTATTGAGTAATAACAATATATTAGTGACTACATATTTATCAATAAAACGGCGCTAACTGCCCACATATTCCATACTTGTGCATTTTGGCTGGGGTGAACATCCATTGCAATAAGATAACCCAGACAAAATATCTCATCAGCGCTGAAAATCCGTATCGAGCTCGGTAATTGACATATGGTATAATAACACCAGATAATACGTACAGAGCTCTGCATTACTCTTTCCCTCAAACCGCCATGAAAGTGCATTAATTACGGCTGCCTTATGATCGACAGGATTTTCCGGGGATGACAGATATTCAGCGATTTCCACCCCCATTACCCCTTCCAGGTGCGCCCTCTGAACCATTTTGACATCCTTATATGCCTCATAAAAATCGGTAGCGGTAATCGGCGAATCTGCATAGCTGGTTGCCGGAAATACAAACAACAATTTCGTAACTATTCAGCATACTTTCACCCACAATCAATACGAGTGAACAAAAAATTGATTCTGTAATCCCGAAGGGATGTCATGATTATAGCATATTGTTATGTAATTATGGTTAACCCCGTAGGGGTGGCATGGTATCATTCATTTTCGCGATATTTCACCTCTACGGGGTTGAATATTGTGGTATTTTTTTTCTATAAACATGTCATCCCTTCGGGATTTTCCCGTCTGCCCGCTTTCCCTGTTGATCCTTAATCTTTCTGAAAAAACAGTCTCTTTCATTTCGCTGAATAGTTACCATTTATGTGGAATTCACACGAAATGAAAAGTAGCGCGGGTGGTTTATCCACCCGCACAAATCGACCACAAGTAATCGGAATCACCTTTTTCAAAGAGCCAGATAGTCCCTTTCACGTGTTGAATCACATTGACTTGGAGTAATTTAAAGGTTACAGTATGCAATAATTGGGCACACAGGAAACCATAATAATTGACGAATCAATACTTTACGAATAATCTGATGAAATACTTTTTTTAAATATATTCCATAAAAGGAAAATTTTTTATGGCGCAAAATAATGAATTAGAAAAGACCCTATGGACGGCCGCTGACAAGCTCCGCAGTAATATGGACGCGGCTGAGTACAAGCATGTTGTACTTGGTCTGATTTTTCTGAAATATATCTCCGATGCCTTTAACGACCTCTATGAAAAACTGGAGGCCGGAGAAGGTGAGTTTGAAGGCGCCGATCCGGAAGATAAAGACGAGTACCTTGCCCATAATATCTTTTTTGTCCCTGAGAAAGCGCGCTGGCAGCATCTCCAGGATAAGGCAAAAAAACCGGAGATAGGAAAACTCATTGATGATGCCATGGATGCCATGGATTCCATAGAAAGGCTTAACAGCACGTTAAAAGGGATTTTGCCAAAAATCTATGCAGACCCCGAATTGAATAAACAACGGCTGGGAGAGCTTATTGATCTTATCGGCACTATTGGATTCAACCAAAGCGGGCATAAAGCAAAGATTTACTGGGCAGGGTGTATGAATATTTTCTCGGCCAGTTTGCCGACGCCGAAGGGAAAAAAGGTGGTCAATTTTATACACCGGCCTGCATTGTAAAACTCCTGGTAGAAATGCTTGAGCCGTATAAAGGCCGTGTCTATGACGGGTGCTGCGGTTCCGGCGGTATGTTTGTTCAGAGTGAAAAGTTTATTGAGAAGCATGGCGGGCGTATCGGCGACATATCCATATTCGGGCAGGAATCAAACCCGACAACACTACGACTTGCCAAGATGAATCTTGCCATTCGTGGTATCGATGCAAGGATTGGGCCGGGAGACGCGTTTCTCCATGACAAACATCCTGATTTGAAGGCAGATTTTATCCTCGTTAATCCACCCTTTAACGTGAGCGACTGGAGCGGTGAACAGCTTCGTGACGATAAAAGGTGGAAATATGGCGTGCCGCCGGCAGGCAATGCGAATTATGCCTGGCTTCAACACTTTGTACATAAATTAAGCCCCAATGGCACTGCCGGAATAGTTTTGGCGAACGGAAGCATGAACTCAAACTCCGGCGGTGAAGGAGAAATCCGTCAAGGTATGATTGAGTCTGGACTTATTGACTGCATGGTCGCCCTTCCCGCCCAGCTTTTTTATAACACCATGATCCCAGCCTGTCTGTGGTTTCTGGCACGCAATAAGGCGAATGGGAAATTCCGCAATCGTTCAAACGAAATTCTTTTTATTGATGCCCGTAAATTCGGAACAATGATTAACCGCAGAAATAAGGAACTGACAGACGAAGATATAAAACGTATTGCGGAAACCTATCACAACTGGCGCAATAAAAGTGGCCATTATGAGGACAAGCCCGGTTTCTGCAAATCAGCTATGATTCAGGAAGTAAAAAGCAATAATTATGTCCTGATGCCCGGACGCTATGTAGGCACTGAGGCTGAAGAAGATGACGGCGTGCCATTTGAAGAGAAGATGAACGCGTTGACTTCAAAATTGGCGGAACAATTTGCTAAAGATGCCGAATTGGAAAGAGAGATAAAAAAGAATCTGAAAGGGTTGGGATTTGAAATCTGATTTTATAAACGAGAATCTGCAATTAGCCAACAATTTGTTGGCCAAATTGCGAAACAACCTGTTTCGCAATTACCGGCACGCAAAATTAGCCAACAGCCTGTTGGACAAATTGGGCTACAGATCATTGCCCAAATTACCCAAATACCCTGGGGACACAACATCGCCATAATTTCAAATGCAAGGATATTATTAAGACCAAAAAGTAATTTTGCACGCGCTGCGTGCAGAATTTGTGACGAAATGCATCCCGAATTTGGAGTATTGCTAATATATGTTAAAGAGCTGATCGTTGTCCTCAAACCCTGCATGAGGACACGCCGGTTCTTATGCAATTTGAAGAGGATTGGGTATGGGTTTTAAAGGAAGGAAAAAATTTAAACTCGAAGACATCGTTGATTTCTATGATTCAAAGAGAGTGCCTCTGAACTCAAGAGAAAGAGAAACAAGGAGAGGAAAATACCCATATTATGGTGCATCTGGAATTGTTGATTACGTAGATGGCTATTTGTTTGATGGTGAATATGTACTCATCTCAGAAGATGGGGAAAATCTTCGTTCACGAAGTACCCCAATAGCCTTTAAGGTAAACGGAAAATTTTGGGTAAACAATCACGCTCATATTGTTCAAGGAAAAGAACTATTCTTAAATGATTGGATAGTCTATTTTTTTCAAAATTTAGATTTGAATCCATACATAACTGGGGCTGTTCAGCCTAAACTAAATAGAGAAAATCTGCGGCTAATAGACATTTTCCTGCCAGATTTTGATAAAGCACGAAAAATTGTATCTATCCTTTCCACGCTTGACGAAAAAACCGAGCTCAACCGTCAGACGAATCAGACGTTGGAGGCAATTGCCCAGGCGATATACAAGGAGTGGTTTGTGGATTTCCGCTTCCCCCATTCCCCTCTTGAGGGGTGCCCGAAGGGCGGGGTGGACTCTTCCCCTCTTGAGGGGTGGCAGGCAAAGCCTGACGGGGTGGACTCTTTGCAATTAACACCCTCCTCTCCCGCATCATGGCAAAAAAACTCCCTCTTCCCCTTCTGGACTTTGCCAAAGAACCGCACATTGCAAGAGCGGTCAAAAGAACTGAGAAAACAAGGAATTTTATCAGAAGTTGTATTTTGGAAGACTTTTAAAGACAAAAAAAAGCTGGGTTGGGATATCGATAGGCAGGTTATTATCGGCAATTTTATTGTAGATTTTTTCATCCCGGAACTTGGACTTGTATTTGAAATAGACGGTTCAAGTCATAACGATAAACAAGAATATGACCAGAAACGCGATGCTTTTTTATCTTCATTGCAATTAAAAGTTGTGAGGATTCCTGGCAAAGATGTGCTCGGAAATATTGAAGGTGTTTGGAGGTTTGTGACAAGGTCGATTAAAGAGAGGGTTGCAGAGTTGAGTCCACCCCGCCCTTCGGGCACCCCTCAAGAGGGGAAGAATCCACCCCGTCAGGCTTCGCCTGCCACCCCTCAAGAGGGGAAGAAATGCGAAATGCAGGATAGCGAGTTTGGCCCTATTCCGAAGGGGTGGAGGGTGGGAAAACTGGGGGAAATATGCAAGACAACATCTGGAGGCACCCCAAGCCGAAGCAAGCCAGAATTCTATGAAAATGGAACCATTTATTGGGTAAAATCAAAAGAGCTTAACGGTTCGTTTATTACCGCAACTGAAGAGAAAATAACCCAAGAAGCATTGCAAAAATCTTCAGCGAAACTACTACCAGCATATTCCGTGTTAATTGCAATGTATGGAGCAACCGTTGGTGAGTTTGGTATTATCAGCATGGAAGCCACATGCAACCAAGCGATTTGTGCATTCTTGCCCTGTGAAGAATTCCCATATACCTTTATTTACCACTTTTTGAAAAACAGCAAAGACGAGATTGTCTCAAGAGCCGTTGGCTCTGCACAGCAAAACATCAGTCAGGATTTACTCAAGCAAATTAATATTGTATTGCCGCCGAAAGAATTATTGGAAAAGTTTCATAAAGCAGTAAACCCGTTATTTCAAGTTATCGAGAACAACATCAAACAATCAACCTCTCTTGCCGCCATCCGTGATGCGTTATTACCAAAATTGATGAGCGGTGAGATAGAAGTATGAGTGATAAACAAAATATGTACAGAAAAAACCTTTGACCATCTGCAAGCTCGTTTTGAATCATTATTACCAAAATTGATGAGCGGTGAGATAGAAGTATGAGTGATAAACAAAATATGTACAGAAAAAACCTTTGACCATCTGCAAGCTCGTTTTGAATCAGAGAAAGATGAACTTATAAGATTGGTGGTGCCATGAATTCCAAAAATAGAAAGAATGAAATTGTTCTTTATACCTCTCCAGATGGAAATAAAAAGATTGCGGTTGTTTTTCAGGATGAAAACTTCTGGCTTTCTCAAAAACGCATGGCAGAATTGTTTGCCATTGAAGTAAACACAATTAATTACCATCTAAAAGAGATTTTTAAAAGCGGAGAATTATCGGAGGATTCAGTTATTCGAAAAATTCGAATAACTGCCGATGATGGAAAAAACTACCTTACGGCATTTTACAGCCTGGATGCAATCATCGCCGTTGGATACCGTGTTAATAGCTACCAGGCAACGCAGTTTAGAATCTGGGCAACTAAAACGCTGAAAGAGTTTATAATTAAAGGTTTTGTCCTTGACGACGAAAGGCTCAAACAAGGCAACCGTTTTGGGAAAGATTATTTCGATGAACTCCTGGAACGTATTCGCGAAATCAGGGCAAGTGAACGCCGGTTCTATCAGAAAATTACCGATATTTACGCCCTTTCAGTTGATTACGATAAAAATTCTCCGATTACTAAAGATTTTTTTGCAACGGTGCAGAATAAACTGCATTGGGCGATAACAGGCAAAACCGCGGCGGAGATTATTTATATAAATGCAGACGCGACAAAATTGTATATGGGTTTAACCAACTGGAAGCAATCTCCTGAAGGAAAAATACTCAAATCAGATGTTAGCGTTGCCAAGAATTATTTAAGCGAACAACATATTAAGGAACTCAACCGGATTGTTTCCGCCTACTTAGATTTAGCGGAGAACCGGGCGCAGCGGCAGATAGTAATGAAGATGACGGACTGGTTTCAGTTTTTGCATAATTTTCTGGAATTATCTAATTATCCGATCCTGGAAGATAAAGGCAAAATTAGTATGTTAGAAGCTAAGTTGAAAGCAGAACAAGAATATGAAGTTTACCGGAAAATTCAGGATAAAAATTACATCTCTGATTTTGACCGGGAAATAAGAAGGATTGAAGGGAAGAATGAGTAATTCATTTTACGAATCAGACATTGAACAACTTGCCTTAGAGACTCTCAAGGATGAGCATGATTATAAGATTCTCTACGGGCCTGATATCTCCGAAGGCGAGCAAAAAGAACGCGAGTATACGGAAGTTGTTTTGCAGGATCGCTTGAAAAAGGCTGTTGACGCGATTAACAGTTCCATCCCGGCAGATGCCCGGGAAGAGGCGGTTAAAAAGGTTTTGCGTACCTACTCTGTCAGCATGATGGTAAACAACGAGTCTTTTCATCGGATGCTTACCGAAGGCATAGACGTCAAGTTCAATATGGGTGAGGGTAAGGCAAGAACAGAGAAGGTATGGCTGATTGATTTCACAAATCCTGATAATAACGAGTTATTACCATTTATCAGAATAATTACGGCCTTGTTCGCGACGTCCGTGAGATGGAGTTAAAGGCTGGCGTGCAGGAGATCCGTTTCATGGACGTTGCGTCGCGGATTGACCCCACCTCGGTTCATTTTAAATCACTGACCGCGCCGGATCAGACCGCCATTCTTGAGCAGAATTATGAATATGACCTGGTAAGTGCAGAAAAAATATTGCAAAAATATATTGATCAGTCCGTTCAGCTTTTTACCAAAGAGGGCAAGATTTTTGAGGGAAAATTGCTGAGCGCCGGCGGGAACATCGTCCTTGAAAAAAAGGACGGCGGAATTCAGTCAATCTCCCTGGCGAACGTTCAGAATGTAGACTTTCCCAAACTGCCTGCGGGTCTTATTACCCGTCCAACCCTGGTATGGCATCTTTCGAATGAAAAAGACGGAAAACATCGTATGGAAACAAGCTATTTAACAGAGGGAATTGGCTGGCATGCAGAATACGTTGCGCTGGTAAATAAAGACGATACAGCATTGGATTTATCGGCTTGGGTCTCCGTTGATAACCAATCGGGTACCGATTACGAGAACGCCAAACTGAAACTGATAGCGGGTGACGTTCATCGGGCAACTCCACCGCCACCACGCCACATGGACTATGAGATACAGTCAATGGCTAAGGCAGCACCGGCCAGACAATTTGAGGAAAAGGCATTTTTCGAGTATCATCTTTACACCCTCCAGCGTCCAGCTACGATTAAAAATAATCAAATAAAACAGCTCTCGCTTTTTCCCACGGCAACAACACCCGTGAAGAAGATTTATGAGTATGACGGTTCGAAAAGTGAAAAGAAAATTAATGTGAAATTAGAATTTATCAATTCTGAAAAAAATGGGTTAGGAATCCCCGTCCCTGCCGGAAAGGTGCGGGTCTATAAGTCAGACGAGGATCAGTCGCAGATATTTATCGGAGAGGATCAGATCGACCACACCCCGAAGGATGAAAAAATCCGTTTGTATGTCGGAGATGCCTTTGATGTAGTAGGAGAACGGAAACAAATCAACTACAAACAACTGGGTGACCGGGCACGGGAAGAAACCTGGGAGATCACGTTGCGCAATCATAAAAAAGAGGATATCGAAGTCTTAGTAACAGAGCACCTCTGGGGAGACTGGGAAATTCGTGAATCTTCTCATGCCTATAATAAAAAAGACGCCGGTACCATCGAGTTTGTGATTCCGGTGAAGAAGGATGCAGAGGCTATCGTAAAATATACCGTCTTATATCGCTGGTAGTATGCCATGATTACGATTTACAAAAGCATAAACGACAGGGTGGAAACAGTTGACTCATTGTCTGAGGGGTGCTGGGTAAGTGTGATAGACCCAGACGATAGGGAGATTGTACAGGTAAAGGATTTTGGTATTCCTGCTGATTTTGTAACTCATGCCCTTGATATCGATGAACGTGCCCATACAGAGCGAAATGACGGCGTTGTCCTTATCGTGCTCCGTTTGCCTCACGAACAGGAAAAGACGGCACAAATACCCTATTGCACCGTACCACTCAGCATTATCCTGACCGGTTCACTCATTGTGACTATTTGCAGGGCAGAAACGGCTGTTATACGGGAGTTCACCGCAAGTCAGAGAAACGGCTTGTCTCCTATCAAAAAGAACCGGTTTGTCCTGCAACTGCTCCTCCGCACAGCCAGTCAATACCTTCATTATTTAAGGGACATAGATACGGCTGTTGACATACTTGAAGATAAACTGTACCGTTCATTGCAAAACAAGGAAGTCATGGATTTGTTGAAATACCAGAAAGGTCTGGTATATTTCACCACAGCCCTGAAGTCCAATGAACTTATGCTGGAACGGTTGCAAAAAGGCCAGTTATTCCAGCCCCATCCGGAGGACGTGGAACTGCTGGATGACGTGCTTATCGAAATTCGCCAGGCCATCGAAATGACGTACATCTCTGAGAACATCCTCAGTCAAATGATGGATGCGTTTGCATCAATCATTTCTAATAATTTAAACGTCGTCATGAAAATCCTGACTTCCATAACCATCGTCATCAGCCTGCCCACCCTCATCGCCAGTTTGTACGGCATGAACGTCCGCCTCCCCGGACAACATCTCCCGTATGCATTTTCATTGACGTTGTTAGTATCTCTGATGATATCTTCGATTGTTGTAGTCGTTTTTTGGAAAAAGAACTGGATATGATCGAACAAAAAGATTATCAGGAGGTTTTAAGTTTTCATAAGCCACGTTTCGTGAAAAATTTACCATGGTTACGATAAAACCAGTGACGGGAACAATTGATGCCTTGATTAAGGTGCCCGGCTCAAAGAGTTATACAAACCGTGCGCTTATCACGGCGGCACTGGCCGGTGGGGCATCCACGATTACCAATGCCCTTTTTAGCGATGACACCAAATATATGGCAGCCAGCCTGAATGTCCTGGGAATATCTGTCGAAGACCAGCAAGATGCCAATACGTTCATCGTACACGGAAAAAGTGGAACTATTCCCGCAAAACAGGCAAATTTGTTCGTCGGTAATGCAGGGACTGCCATGAGGTTTTTAACGGCGATGCTGACCCTGGGCAACGGGGTTTATGAAGTAGATGGTGTACCGCGCATGAGGCAAAGGCCCATCCAGGATTTGCTTGACGGCTTACGGCAGCTTGGTGCGGATGTCATATCGAAGAACAATGACGGTTGCCCCCCGGTGATAATCCGGGGAAAAGGATTACAGGGTGGATTAACCGTGGTAAAAGGTGATTTGAGCAGCCAGTATTTCAGCGCACTCTTAATGACATCCCCGTATGCAAAAAAAGACGTTATCATTGAAGTGAAGGGCAATCTGGTTTCAAAACGGTATGTGGACATGACGATGGCGTTAATGCATGAGTTTGGGGTGCGGGTAGAGAATCATGACTATAAAAGGTTCATCGTAAAATCCGGGCAGCGTTACCAGGCAACAAATTACGAAGTAGAGGGAGACGCATCGGCTGCTTCCTATTTTTTTGCCGCTGCCGCTATTACCGGCGGAAAGGTAAGAGTCGTGGGTATGGGAAGTAACTCCTTGCAGGGAGACATCCATTTTGTCGCCGTTTTGAAGCACATGGGATGCCAGGTTACCGTCGGCAGCAACTGGATTGAGGTGCAGGGAGGGGAGTTACGCGGCGTTGATATTGACATGGGAGATATGCCCGATGTGGTACAGACCCTCGCCGCGGTATCGGTATTTGCACAGGGAAAAACCCGGGTTCGCAACGTAAAAAATATGCGCATTAAGGAAACCGACCGGATTGCTGCGGTAGTCAATGAATTGCGGAGGATGGGGATTACGGCGGTGGAATATGAAGATGGTTTTGAAATTGCACCGTCTCCGCCACGAGCGGCTGAGATAGAGACCTATGACGATCACCGTATGGCTATGAGTTTTGCTTTGATTGGTCTGCGTTCAAACGGAATTGCAATAAAAAATCCCGAATGCGTAGCAAAGACGTTCCCCGATTATTTTCAGCGTTTAGAAGCCTTGCGGGGTGGAAAGAATACCATTTAATCAGGCCTTCGGCGACTTTCCCCCCGTAAACGGGGGGATTATGGGGGGTAATCGAAATTCCTATACTTTTAATTAGATTCTTCACTCTGCTCAGAATGACATTTTTAAACGCTTTGATAGGCAATGACGAGCAAAGATAGGATCTGAAATGCAATGATAACACCGGACATTGATGAAAAATATATGGCGCTTGCCTTGGAATTGGCAGAAAAAGGGCGCGGAAACGTAGAGCCCAACCCGATGGTGGGCGCGGTGCTGGTAAAAGATGGCGAGATCATTGGAAAGGGGTATCACCAGGCCTTTGGCGGAGCGCACGCCGAAATCCATGCAATTCATGAGGGAGGAATGGGCTGTAAAGGTGCGACTCTCTATGTATCCATAGAACCATGTGCACACTATGGCAAAACGGCGCCATGCGCTGACGCCATTATTAAGGCAGAGATTGCAAAGGTAGTAATACCGGTTATCGATCCGAATCCCATCACCTCCGGCAAAGGGATACAAAAATTGAAAGAGTCAGGGATTGAAGTAAGACTGGGCGTTATGGAATTGCAGGCCAAAAGGCTCAATGCCCCCTTTTTCAAATTGATGCAAAAAGGATCGCCGTATGTGATAGTAAAATGGGCAATGTCGCTTGATGGCAAGATTGCCACCTGCAGCGGGGATTCCCGATGGATTACGTCAGATGAGTCGCGTGCGTATGTGCATAAGATCCGCGGGCAGGTAGACGGAATCTTAGTTGGAATCAATACCGCAGTGCGGGATGACCCGCTATTAACCTGCCGTTTGGAAGGGGGAAGGAACCCGCGGAGAATTATTGTCGATAGCAATGCAACCCTTCCCTTAGATTCCCGGCTTCTCAATACCATCGGTGAGAGTGAAATTATGGTTGCCGTTAACAGCAATGCAGATCAGGGGCGTATTGAAAAGTTGAAACACCTGGGATGCAAGATTATTCAAACACAGGGCACGGATGGCAGTGTAGACTTAAAAGAACTCTTCCGACTGCTGGGAGAAATGAAACTGACCAACATTCTGGTGGAGGGTGGGGGCAACATTATTACTTCAATGATCGAAGGTCATTTTGCTGATAAAATTATCGTATTTATTGCCCCCGTCATTATCGGCGGTGAAAGCGCAATGTCACCCGTTAGGGGTAAAGGGGCAGATACGATGTGCAATGCGGTGAAGATGAATGATATTAACATAAAAAGATTTTTGAACGACATTGCTATTGAAGGTGTTCCAGAGTACTGATTTTACGTCTGTAAGTTTCCGAAGGTGGTCAGCGGGGAAGAAAGGGGACTAAGTAACCGGTAATTACAGATTATCAAGATCGCTGTCCTCGTCGTCTAACGCCTTTTCAATTTCAAATTCAATCTCTCTTCTTGGCTCAAGCACCAGCTTCTTATATCTTTCTTTAATGAAAGCCAGACGCTCAGTCTTTTTCCGTTGATTGTCTGTCGAATAGGTTACATCAAAAATCATCTCTCTGTTCTCCTTACCAAATTATCTGCGAATGTTCTAAAAAAGTCGAATTTTAAAATAAAAAAGAATTATATATTCAGCTTATCCAATGTCAAGCTCAAACCAAATAAATTTTTTGCCTTGCATTTCAAAATTTATTTCTTTACTATAAATTCGCCTGCAGTGGGATAAACTAAAAATTTACAGAATTTGATTTTCTAAAAAAACTCCCTGGAAGGAGGAAGAGTGAGATGCAATTCAAGGAGAAGGTAGCAATAGTAACGGGAGGAACGCGCGGTATTGGAAAAGCAATCGTGCTGGAACTGGCAAAGAACGGTTGTCATGTGGCTTTCAATTATCAGAAGAATACCGACGCTGCAAATGCATTGGTGAAAGAGATAGAGTCTTTGGGTCCGAAGGCGGTTTCGTTCCAGGTAAATGCAGCCAGTTTTGAAGGCGCCAAGAATATGGTAAAGGAGGTTAAGGATACGTTTGGAAAGATCGATTTTCTCGTCAATAATGCGGGTATTACCCGGGACAAACTCCTCGCCCTCATGGGGGAGAATGATTGGGACGAGGTCATCAGCACGAATCTCAAGAGCGTTTATAATTTTTCCAAGGCGGTCATTACTCAGATGATCAGGCAAAAGGCAGGCAGCATCCTTAACATAACCTCGGTGAGCGGTTTGATGGGAATGGCAGGACAGGTAAACTATTCTGCGTCAAAGGCAGGTATGGTTGGCCTTACCAAGGCCCTGGCAAAAGAGGTGGGAAAGGCCAATATTACCGTGAATGCAATTGCCTGCGGGTTTATTGAAACAGACATGACGTCTGTTCTGCCTCAGGAGTATAAAGACAAGATGGTTGAAATGATTCCGGTAAGACGATTTGGCAAACCGGAGGAAATTGCAAGGGTCGCCGCATTTCTCCTGTCTGATGATGCAAAATATATTACCGGACAGGTCATCAGCGTAGACGGTGGTTTAGCGATGTAGAAAAAGGGTAATTCCTCAAAACAGGCGAAAGGGAACGAGCATGTTATTTCTCTTAAAGGTTGAGATCAAACAGATGCCCCAGATGCCAGTAAAGGACTTTCTGGGTTATGTGATAAAGGAGTGGGAATATTTTTCTCGTTTTCAACGACGGGGAAAGATATTGTCTGGCGGCAAACTGGCTGGAAAGCGGGGGGCAGCTGCTATCATTAATGCCGAGTCCAACGAAGAAATGGAAGAAATCGTTTCAAAACTTCCCCTCTTTCCCTTTTTCACTGATATAGAAATTACGCCACTGATACCCATGGAAAAGGCCATGCTCGACACAAAGAGAATTCACTCCCTTATGAAATAACAATCCGCAGTTTTCATTGGGTTGAGGAACGAGACCCAGCATCTTCATAAACTTATCGTAGAACTACACTTTAAATGTCCCAATATCGGCAAAAGAATAGTAGGGCATTTTTTTAATGCTTCATTCTTTTCCCCGTAATAGGTTATTAATAAAGATTGTCACATATCAACGTGTCCCCCGCGATTGGCGAGATCTGTGTGCCGAAGGATTGGTTCCAGATGCAACGTGAGCGTGTCGTTGTTTCGTTGTCCGTGAAAACGAAGTTGTTCTGGCGGGAGAGCCGAGAGCCGCTGCCTTTTTTGATTTGGTCCGCCGTGCTGTGGGCTGTTTATGGCGCTGCAGTGGTTGGTGGTGGAGTAAAGATTCCATCTTCTGTGCAGGTGCTGTGTAATTGAAGTCTTTCAATGTCCGCCGTTCCAGCTTTACGCCAAGGGAGCTCTCTATGGTGCGCACCATGGATGCATCTTCCCGGGTAATAAGGGTAAACGCATCTCCGGTTTTTGCTGCACGACCGGTACGACCGATGCGATGGGTGTAAGCTTCTGCTGTATCTGGTATGTCGTAGTTAATTACGTGAGAAATCCTTGAAACATCAATACCGCGAGCGGCGATATCGGTTGCTACCAGTATCTTGAAAGAACCATCACGGAAACCATTGAGTGCAGCTTGTCTCTGGTTTTGTGATAGGTTACCCTGCAGCGATGTTGCGCAGTATCCCGCTTTTCCCAGTTGCCGCGCTATCTGCTTTGCCCGATGCTTGGTACGCGTAAAAACGAGTACGGATTCTGTGTCTGTGTGGTGCAAAATCTCCATCAGCAACGCAGTTTTCAGATGCTTATCAACCGGATACAGTGCGTGTGAGACGGTGGTTAATGGTACCGTGTGATCGATTTGTACCGTAACCGGGTCTCGCAAGATGTCATGTGCCAGACGGCGAATGTCAGAAGGCATCGTAGCCGAAAAAAACAGTGTCTGACGCTGCGATGGCAGGTGCCTTAATATCTTTCGGACGTCAGGCAGAAAGCCCATGTCGAACATACGGTCTGCCTCATCCAGCACAAGCACTTCCAACGCCGACACCTTGATCGTGCCCTGTCTTATATGATCGAGAAGACGACCAGGGCACGCCACTGCAATTTCTGCTCCTTGACGCAGTTTCTGAATTTGTGGGTTTATAGCCACACCCCCATAAAGGGTAACACTGCGCAATCCTGTTTGACTGCCCAAGCCGTAAACCGTCTCGTTTATCTGCTCTGCCAGCTCACGGGTAGGTGCGATTATAAGGGCGCGAAGGTGTCCGCGCGCCCCCTGCATCAGACGTTGCAATATCGGCAGCACAAATGCTGCTGTTTTACCGGTTCCTGTCTGGGCAAGGGACATAATATCGCGACCCTGAAGAATTGATGGGATCGATTGAAGTTGTACCGGTGTAGGGGTCATGTACCCGAGCGCCTGCACACCAGCCGCAATCTGCGGATGGAAATTAAACGTTTTAAAATTCACTGAAACTCCTTGTGGTTAAAATATAGGCCAGGTCACGTCAGTTAATGGCCATCTGATAAATGATAATTCAATTGCTTTTTGTAGTGTCCAGAACTAACTGTCCAGGATTATTCAAAAGTTGGGAGGGAAACTATTGAATGTGAGCAGTGCACCTGTGCTGCGGGTCAGAGACTCTTATCAATCCTGATAGTATTAGGCAACTACGAATAGCCAATCAGCTACTTTAGTTAGCGACCATTACGAAGTACTTCCTATCAAACACAATATCTGATGAGTATAAGATGTGAAATGTTACGATGTTATTTCCTATACGTAGCAGGTTATCTGAAGCCTGTGTTATCTACAACAATGCCGCTTAACAATCAAATTCCTGTCTTATTATACAGAAAATTCCTGTTAATAAAACAAAATACTAAAATATATTTTTTGTTACTTTGCCTCTTGTTTTACCCGGGGACATGGATCATATCTTGATTTTAATAGAGCATTAATTATCTCCGGTTAATAACGGGTTGTATCGCATCGTAATAACGTACATGCTGAAAACAACGATTTTTTTGAAAAAGTAGGGGCGAAGCATTTTGCTATAATTGACACGAACGCGTTCATACTATTCTTTTCGTTCTTTCACAATCTGGACGAGTAGTCAGATGAAAACAAAGAAAATAAGCCCCGATTCCGGATATACCGTCCCCCCCCTAGACCATCACTATTGTATACCAAAAAGACATGATTCAATTTCTTAATAAGATATGAAACGCAACCATCGTTTTATCCAGACAAGCCTGTTTTCTATGCATCTAGGTAAATTCTCCGGGATCTCCTGTTTCCGCCTCGGATTGAAAGACGCTTTTAACTCTAGCCCCAGATTCTTCTCAAATTTTTTCTTGATCTTACTCCTATCGCAGGAGCCATCATAGAGTACTCTTTTAATCAAAGGACGATTTTCCGGATAAGTATCAAAGAGTTTCTCCACATGCGGACAAAAGGTCTCTCCTTCATGGGTCGCTGCATCTTTTACCGCCCGCGCATCCAGGGGTATCCCTTGCCGGAGAAAACCAGGCACACTTGCCTTGTGGTCCCAAGACCTCTTTTCTCCTGATCTTACGGTTGTTCCCGCCCCTTCGTTACCCGTGGTTCCGATTTCTTCTGCTCCTGCTCTTTGCTACTCTCGTCTTTCTCTACTACCGTCTCAAAAACTGAATATGCATGATAATGGGTGGCATCGCCCGCCAATTCTTTTTCCTTTCTTATGACACCGCTCTTTATATTCTCCCTTACCTCTTCCATTTTTATTTTATCCCACAGACCACTTTCCGTAAGGAAGCTTCTTGTTTATGCGTCTGCTCTATATATCAAAACATATCAGAATTGGTCGAAAGAGACAAGAAATAAATTCTCTTGAATGACCTGGAAATGCTGATAAAATCAAGAGAAATTGGAAAACAGAAAACAGATAAAAAAACGAAACTATTGAGGGATGCCCATGATTTATCTTGACAATGCAGCAACAACGTTTCCGAAACCGGAGATTGTATACAAAACAATGGATACCTTTTATCGGACGCTTGGTGCAAACCCCGGTCGTTCAGGGCACAGAATGGCAGTTGCAGCAGAGAAGGAGATTGAAGACACCCGCACAGTTGTTGC
>JAJTXE010000002.1:1317391-1371091 GCA_021463795.1 Candidatus Brocadia sp.
GAGTGCATGAATGCCAAAGGGGGGCACTTGTCCTACTGATAGAGAGAATATGGTTGCGGCGTAGCTGTGTTAGGCAATGGCTTCAAGATCAAGCCCGGAAATATCCCCTTCCAAATACTTCTTATAGGCAAGTCCTGCCACCATAGCGGCATTGTCGGTACATAAGAGTGCAGATGGACAATATACCGGGATCGCCAGTTCCTTCGATTTGTCTTTAAACCTCTGCCTGAGCCTCGAATTCGCCACAACCCCCCCACCCGTTAAGACCCCCCGGACATGGTACCTTTTTGACGCCATAAAAGTCTTTTCAACCAGGACATCAACCACTGCTTCCTGAAAGCTTGCAGCAATATCAGCTACCTTCTGATTGTCTGATATGGTAACTTTGGACGACCTTGCGTTTTGTCCCTCATAATAATATAGTACCGCCGTTTTCAGCCCGCTAAAACTAAAATCAAGGGAATCTTTTCCCAGGTACGCCCGGGGAAAGGTCGCGGCATGCGGATTTCCATTTTTCGCAAGTTCGTCAATGATAGGTCCGCCCGGATAACCAAGGCCCAGTATTTTTGATACTTTGTCAAATGCCTCACCAGCAGCGTCATCAATAGTCCAACCCAAGGGAGTATGTCTTGTTTCACTTTCAGATAAAAATAGTATTGTATGCCCTCCCGACACAACAAGGCTGATTGCTGGATACGGTATATCATGACATTCAAGATGGTTCGCATAGATATGTGCTTGGAGGTGATCAACAGCAATGAAAGGTACGTTCAGTATCATGCTCAACGATTTCGCTGCGGTAACACCAATGAGTAAGGCGCCAATCAACCCTGGGGTATTGACAACGGCAATTGCATCGATTTCCTTTAATTGCATTTTTGCATCGCAGAGGGCGTTATCAATAATGCCAATAATAGACTCTAAATGAGCCCGGCAGGCAATTTCAGGAACCACACCTCCAAACTCACCGTGCAATGTGTTCTGCGATAGAATGACATTTGAAACGATCTCTTTCCCGTCTTTTACAACCGCAGCTGATGTCTCGTCACAGGACGTCTCAATACCTAAAATGAGCATACATAAAAAAGGCAGGAATATTCCTGCCGCTAAGAAAATGATTTTTTGCCAGGCCTGAAAGGGTGAAAACGTTCTTTTTTTTTCCCCCCTTCGGGGTTAATTCTTTTTTATTTCTTTGTCCAGGAACTTTACCCCCGGCTATGTACTTTCTGCCCTTTGAGCATGGAGATGCCTCGGGCTAACGCACTCAGAATGACAACTTTCTATAGGCGTTTACTCTATATTTTCATTTTTAACGGGTTCTTTTCCCCTTTGTATAAACCTCTATACCTTTCAGAATATCCTTGGCTAGTTCCAGTTGGATATCTTCATACAGAGGTTTCTTTTTTTTTCTTTCAGAGATTTCGTTGTGCACCGCATTTTCTTCCTTCGCTGCATTCGTTTTTCGTTCTGTACTTAACATCGAAAGATGCTCGTGCAAAGCCTTTGTCTCAGCAAAACTGAGAGGGATCTTCACGTCAGGTTCTATTCCTTTTTCATGGATACACACTCCGGAGGGGGTATAATACCACGCCGTCGTCAACTTCAAGGCAGCTTTCCCGTTCCCTACTGGTATAAGGCTCTGAACAGATCCCTTGCCAAATGTCTTAATACCTAACAATAAACCCCGTTTATGATCCTTGAGTGCACCTGCCACAATTTCCGATGCACTTGCACTTCCGTTATTTACTATGACTGCCAGAGGGAAATTGGGATATGTCCCCTTTTTATGGGCACGATAGACATAATTTTGCGTCTTATCTCTCCCGCGGGTAGAAACAATAACTCCCTTCTCAAGGAATTTATCAGCCATATCAACCGCAACGTTCAGCAAACCTCCAGGATTAAATCGTAAATCAAGGATCATGCTTTTCATACCGTTTTTTAACAAATTCTGAATGGCGATATCCAAGTCTTTTACCGTATTTTCCTGAAAATTTGACACTGCAAGATAACCAATCTTATACTCATCATCCACGATTCTCGCACCCCGGATACTATTCACATAAATTTTTGCACGTTCAATAGTAATATCTACAGGCACGGTATCACCTTCGTGAACAACGGTCAGGGTGATTTTTATCCCTAACTTTCCACGAAGCTTTTTCACAGCCTCGCGGATACTCATGTTTTCCGTGGATTCACCATTAATCTTAATAATTCGGTCGCCAACCAGGATTCCGGCTTTAAATGCAGGAGAATCAAGCAAGGGAGTAATCACAATCAATATCCCATCCTTGATAATCACCTCAATTCCCAATCCTTCAAACTCTCCTTCCGTTTCAATCTTAAGGTCTTCCAACTCGTCTGAACTAAAATACTGACTATAAGGATCCAGGCCGGAAAGCATGCCACGGTATGCATTAGTAAGAATTGTGTTAAGTTTGATTTCCTCAACATATTTGTCCTGCAACTCTTTTACAATCTTAAGGAACTCTTCAAATTCCTCATAAACGCTCGTTCTCTCTTGTTTTACCTCTTTTTTAGCTTCAGCGAGAGGTGTTTCAGGGGCATTGTCCTGCCCGGATACATTTCCCTTCAGCAACAGAAGGATAATGAATACTACAGAAAAGCATGATTTAAATTTCATTTTTTCTTACGCTCTATGAGCGGAATATTTTGGTAACTAATGTCGTACGCAGGAAGTAATAAAATAAAGGGGGGAACTATCGTGTACTGAATATTTACGACTGGTTGGTGAAGGGCAAAGAACTTTGATTATGTTTACTCTCAGCGCTCCTTCAGGATATTCGTGGTGGGCAGAGCCGGGATCGAACCGGCGACACCAGGATTTTCAGTCCTGTGCTCTACCAACTGAGCTATCTGCCCTTTTAATTATAGTGAATACAAAAAGAAGACTTTCATGCAAGCAAAACGCCGGAAACAAAACCCTGAAGACTGCTTCTGGCTATCTCCCTTACTATGGCGCCTGCATGAATACTTATTACTACGTTTACTATCGCAAATGATTAATTGTTTTTTACGGAAGTATTATAAATTTTGTGTATAAACAAGTCAAGGCATTTATTCTCCTGTGTTCTCGTCGTATGGTAATTCCTACCATCGCGCGATCCTTTTTAACTATCACAGGTACCGTTTAATTATTGGGCATAAAGATGCCTTATGTGTCTAATATATCATCAGTGCAATCTGTTTATCCCTTGATTTTCAGACTATCAATTGACAATTTTTTTGATGAACCAAACCCGTATAGACAAATAGATGTCAACAACTCTTCATTACCGTCCCTTCCAATTCAGACGTGCAAAACAAACAGGTTGAGGCCTGGTGCATCCAATAGGAAGTTCATTACCCCCCTTCATCAAAAAATAGGGTTGTTTTTGGCTCAAAGATTGCTAGTGGTTTAATACGTCTAAGAAATACCGATTGATTACAAGTTATATTTCTTTATGACCGATTATTTGTTCCTGCAGACATTCCAATTATGTCAACACCAGATGCTCATAAATATTTTTACGAAGCGGAATATTTTAAAAAATACGGACTCCTTCAGGAAGCTGTTACATCGTGTAACAAAGCAATAGAAAAGGACCCTTATTACATTCCGGCATATTACACCCTAGCTCTTCTTTGCCATCAGTTACAACAATTTGACAACGCCATTATTCATTTAAAAAAAGTACTAGCCCTGGACCCTGCCGATGCCTCTGCGAGGAACAACTTAGGAGTTCTCTTTTATACAACGAACAGGCTTCATGAAGCAAAGGAATCTTTTGAAGAAGCTCTGTCCATCGAGGAGAATTACCCGGAAGCCCGTAACAATCTGAGAAAAGTTCACCATAAATTGCAGCACACACAAATGCAATTCACCGATAATAGCTCCTTACATAGCAACGATACCAGTTCTTTAAAGATTGGTTTTCTCAGCATCTGGTTTGAACGCGGGCAATCTTACGTAACCAAAACCTTACGGGATGTTATTGCCCAAGAACACGAGGCCTTTGTTTTTGCAAGAACTGGCGGTGTGTACGGCCAACCGATGTTGCAAACAGACGGCATGTGGGCAGTTCAGAATTTGACAACCTTTCCTGATTATAACATTCCTTTCAAAGTATTTGGAAAATGGATAGATGACAATCATCTTGATGCCGTTATCTTTAACGAAGAATACGACTGGAAGCTTATCAACTTTTGCAAGCAAAAGGGTATCAAGATTATAACCTATCTTGATTATTACAAGGCTGACTGGAAGCCCTACATGTGCTGGTATGATGCGGTACTCTGTTCGACGAAACGCACCTTTCTTCTGGTGAAAGATTTTTGCAAAGCCTATTACATCGGATGGGGAATCGATACAGAACTTTTCAAACCGGTATCAAACGTGAAAAAATATACTTTTTTTCACAATGCGGGATGGTTCGGCATCAATTACCGGAAAATGACACCTGCTGTAATCCTTGCTTTTGATGCACTTTCCAGCAGCAATCCGGATCTGACTTTATTTATCCATGCTCAGGCGGAACTGGAAAAACTTCCGCCTGAAATTGTACAGATCGTCCGCAACAATTCACGTATTACGTATCATAGGGAAACGGTACCGGCGCCGGGACTCTATCATAAGGGAAAGATCCTTGTTTTCCCCAGTAAACTGGAAGGCCTGGGATTGCCTCTCCTGGAAGGTATGTCATGCGGACTGCCCGCCATTGCAACTGATGCACCACCCATGAATGAATTTGTAAAAGACGGGTACAACGGTCTCTTGGTCAAGGTCGCCCACAAGCTTACAAGAATGGACAATATAGCATTTCCTGAAGAAATTGTTGATATCGATGATTTGGCGTCAATGATGCAAACACTGGCAAAGGACAATACCCTCCAAATCGTTATGTCAAAAAATAGCCGAAAATATGCAGAACAACACTTGAGTTTGAATAAATTACAATGTGAAATTAACCGTATTTTAGATACCCTGTCCGCAAACGAAGCCTCACCTCAGCGGTAACGTGAATAAAAAACCCGCGACAATAGTGATGCGAAAATACGTATTTCGTGTGAAATTATGCCCATAATTCATGTCGTTGGCGCACAAAAGACAAATTATCCCTGGGGTTTTGAAAATCATGTCATCTCCGCACTCGGGAAAATAAGTTGTAAAGTCATCAGTACCGATTTCCGCCAGGAACGGCAAAATCTCTCGGAACTCTTGCAACAGGAAGCGGATCTTGTCCTTGTTTGCAAAGGTGAGTTTATCTCTCCGGATTTGATAAAATCACTTCCTTACCCGACAGCCCTCTGGTATTGCGAGCAGATTGGCAATGCAAAAGAAATAGATCATGAATCGTTCCTCAGGAGAAAAGAGGTGGCATATAACGCAACTGCCTTTGATTTTATTTTTTCCCACGACAAGGCAAATATGGATATTTACCATACTATGGGCTGCGAGCGCGTGTACTGGTTGCCTTCTGCAGCGGTAAATACTGAGGTACACAGAAAACTTGGCCTTCTCAAGAAATACGATGTAACCTTTATTGGCAGTAAAACTAACCGCCGCAATACGTTCCTTACCGCTTTAGCAAACTATTTTAAGGTATATACTCCGAATATATGGAATATTCATGAACTCAATCAAGTATTTAATGAATCAAAAATCGTCTTAAATATTCATCTTTCTGACTTGCTTAATATGGAAACCAGAATTGGTGAGGTACTTGGTTCCGGATCGTTTCTCCTTACAGAAGGACTTTCAAGCAACGACCTTTTCATCGACGGAGAACACCTTGTTCAATGGAACAGAGGAGACCTTGAGGATCTTATAAACAAAATCAACTATTACCTCCTGCATGAGGCTGAAAGAGAAAGAATCGCCAAAAACGGACATCTGTTTGCCCTTGAACACCATACTTTTGAGAGGAGAATGGATCAATTACTGACTTTTCTAAATTTTGACAAAACCGACGCGGTTACTCTCCGATCATGAAGCAAATCGGCTCACCTTTTCAATGCAAACCGGAGAAAGATGCCTATTCATTGAATGAACAGATTCATCAGATTCAATCCCATCTGATAAAGGCTGGCAAAATGCTTTCCCTAAAGGACAGACCGCGTGTTTTCGCAGCGGTACATCATGTTAATTGGGAAAAACAAGGTTTAGTAGACGGATGGTCTGAAATTACCGATACCGTACATTATGACTGGGGTAATTCCTTCGACCAATATGCCAGCGACTGGCATAAAAATGGCAAACCGGCCTTCAATAAGGAGTTGATACACCAGGTAGAATTGGCGCACGGGGAGAAACCAATTGATATTTTTTTTTCTTATCTTTCCGGAAGATGGGTTTACCCGGAAACGATACGAACCATTCGCAACATGAATCTTATAACCATTAATATTAGTTTAGACGACACCCTGAAATTTTGGGGTCTTCAAGAAGCAGGCGGTTTTTCGGGAAATACCGAAATTGCACCTGAATTTGATTTTTGCATCACCTGTCAATCTAAAGAGGACGTTCGTAAATATCATATGGTTGGCGCCCGCTCACTATTTCTCCCGCCAGGAGCAAACCCCTACATCTTTTCTCCATTGGCAGTATCACGCGATATTCAGGTTTCTTTTGTTGGACAATGTTACGGAATAAGGCCTCATATCATCGCATGGCTGAAAGACCATGGTATCCCTGTTAAAACCTATGGGAAAGGCTGGCCATCATCAGAGGTATCGCATCAGGATATGAATGCAATTTATTCCCGTTCAGTTATCAACCTTGGCTTTGGCTTCATCGGTAATTCTTCTGTAACAGGGTTAAAAGGAAGAGATTTTGAGGTTCCCCTGATGGGAGGACTTTATCTGACAACATATAATCGAGAATTGGAGGATTGTTTTACCATCGGAGAAGAGATTGACTGCTACCAGAATGAAGTGGAATTACTTACAAAACTATTTTATTACATGACACATCCGGATATTGCCTTAAAAATTGGCACATCGGGAAGGATGCGATGTTTACGGGATCATACCTGGATTAACCGGTTTAAAACCATCCTTACCATTATTGGTCTTTCAGATTATTCCAGTGAGATGCGCCACGGATGATGATAAACCTCAAGGGTATGCCAAAAATAATGAGTGTAATCGGCACGCGACCGGAAGCCATAAAGCTTGCACCGGTTATTAAAGAACTTGGGCAGCATCCGGAGTCACTCAAGAGCGTTGTAACGGTCACTGCTCAACACAGACAAATGCTTGACAGCGTCCTGAAAGTCTTCGATATTCAACCAGAGTACGATCTGAATGTCATGGGTGATAATCAAGGACTCTCCGATATCACAAGCAAGGTACTAAAAAGTATAGAGGCGGTGTATGAGAAGGAGCAACCCGATCTCGTTTTGATACAGGGAGACACAACTACCGTGTTTGCAGCCGCATTAGCAGCCTATTACAAACATATTCCCGTTGGGCATATCGAAGCGGGGTTACGATCACGGAATAAATATCATCCCTTCCCGGAAGAGATTAATCGGTGTCTTACCAGTGTTATAGCACATCTCCACTTTGCACCAACGGAGGATGCAAAAAAGAATTTGTTAAGCGCAGGAGTTGATGAAGATCTTATTTGTGTAACCGGCAATACGGTTATCGACGCCTTGCTGGATACCATAAAGCACGATGTTACTTTTGAGAATGATTCACTCAACACCATAAAGGGCAAAATGGTATTAATAACGGCACACAGAAGAGAAAGCTTCGGACAACCATTTGTTGATATCTGTAATGCAATCCTGACATTGGCCAAGAAATACCCTGACGTCACGTTCGTATACCCTGTTCATCCCAATCCCAATGTAAAAATTATTGTGTATCCGATGTTAGAACACGTAGCAAACATCATACTCATCCAGCCGTTAGAATATGGACCTTTTGTTCACCTGATGAAACGCGCCTGTATTATTTTAACGGACTCTGGTGGTATTCAGGAGGAAGCCCCTTCTTTACATAAACCTGTTCTCATACTTCGTGAGGTAACAGAGCGCCCGGAGGCCGTAATGGCTGGATGTGCAAAACTCGTAGGTACACATCCAAAGACTATTATTAACGAGACCATGCGCTTGCTTGAAGACCCGAAAGAATATCATCGTATGGCGAATACCGTAAACCCTTTTGGAGACGGATGTGCTGCAAAACGAATTGTCAACTTTATCAAAAAGAAATTCATTCATAACACAAATACAACGGATGCTTTGGAATGCGCTACCATTCCCTTTTCCTAAACCAGAAAGTAAGAAAGAGATGACAATACATAAGGATTACCGGGTCTGCGTCTGGTACGCTTACATGAGAAAAATAGATCGCTCGATTGCCGCATCAGCATAGTAGATATTTCCTTTTCATCAACAACACACAATAAATAAGAGTACCATGGAAAAATTTCAGCATCAGAACATATCAGCATGCCTGATCGTGAAAAATGAGGAAGAACTGCTTCCCAGGTGCTTAAACAGCATCAAGAATGCAGTCGATGAAATTGTTGTTGTTGATACGGGTTCTACAGATAATACCGTAACAATTGCAAATAATTTCGGCGCCAAGATCTATCACCATTCGTGGAACGACAGCTTCAGTGAGGCAAGAAATCATTGCCTAAAATACGCATCGGGTGACTGGATTCTTCAGATTGACGCTGATGAAGAACTCGAACGAGCGGATATTTTTAAACTGAAAAGCGCCGTAAACAATCCTAAATATAATGCAATTGCAGTAGCAATCCAAAGCACCATTAAGGACAATTACCATACCTTTTATAACATCAGAATTTTCAGGCGTGGCAAGGGATTCTATCAAGGGATGATCCACGAACAGGTTATTATTGAAGGAGACCGTCTCGCGGCTGACGTAAGGCTTTATCATCATGGGTATGATCTTGATCTGCATAAAATGAAAGAAAAGTGGCAAAGAACTACTCGTATTCTTCAAAAACAACTTGAACAAAACACCTATGATAGCTTTGCATGGTTTAATCTTATACGGAACTATCGTACACAAGAGCTCTTTAACGATGGTATCATTGCGGGAGAAAAAGCCCTGACCATATTAACTCCAGACACTTGTATAAAACGTCTTGGAACAAACATCAATATGCATCACTATGCAATGATTACCTATGAAACTGCTAATTGTTATCTTCACAGAGCGGCCACGGCAAAAGCAAAAGAATTATGTTACAACGCCTTGTCAAAACTAAAAGCGGATGGGAGTACTCCGGAAAATATCGATCTTCTCTTTACCCTTGCCTGCGCCTATTTAAAAGAAGGAAGTTACCAAAAAGCAATTGAGCATTTTAATCGCTTTTTATACCTGCGAGAATGGCAACTCAACAACATGGACACGAATTCCCTTATGATTGATACGCTGGGGTATGATTATGCAGCACATAATGGCATTGGTTATTGTCTGGGAAATTTAGGACAATGGGACATTGCAATACACCATCTGGAAAAGGCTATAGCTATCAATCCAAAATACCACAATGCATACGACAATCTAGCACTTTGTTTTATAAATACGGGAGATCTAAACAATGCAATTCATACGCTCTTAAGAACCGTTTCTGAAGAGATCGCTAATGATACCGTGTGGTTACTTTTGGGAGAATTACAGATAAAACTAAATGCCTATGAAAAGGCACTGTCGTATTTTGAGAAATATTTTAAAAATCACCCTGCGGATAAAAACGTATTACTGAGAATTGCCTGGTGTTATGAAAAACTAGGTCATCCGGAGGCTGCAATGATGGTTATTGGTCAGCAGAGGCCTTAAAAGAACCAGCATCTTGTAAATGAATACCATCCGGCAACAAACGATGATAGATAAAAAAAGTCATACAGCACGCAACAATAATCGGCCTACGATCTCTGCGTGCATGATCGTTAAAAACGAGGAAAAATTTTTGACACAATGCCTTACGAGCATTAAAGGTGCCGTGGATGAGATTATCATTGTTGATACGGGTTCCACAGATAGAACCGTTGATATTGCGCATTCCTTTGGTGCAAACGTCTATCACCATCCCTGGAATAATAGCTTTAGTGAGGCACGAAATCATTCCTTGAAATATGCAAGTGGCGATTGGATTCTGCAAATTGATGCCGATGAAACGCTGGAACAGGCAGATATCCCCCTTTTATACAAATTTATAAATAATGACTCGTATAATGTTCTTTTTGTTGCAATCTATAATGAACTTCCAGGGGGAAGCGCAAAACATTATTTTCAGAGAATATTTCGCAGAGGTAAAGCGCACTTTGAGGGAATTGTACACAATCAGCTTCTATTTGAGGGGAAGGCACTTCAATCTGAAATACGATTCTATCATTATGGATATAATTTATCAGATCATGAAATGCAAAAAAAATATAAAAGGACGGGAGATCTTTTACGGCAACAGCTTGCAGAAAATCCGGACAATTTATTTGTCATGGCAAACCTTGTCAGAAATTACAGGAATGAATATGATTTTGATAAGGTCATAGATTTAGCAGAAAACGGATTAAAGATATCTGCGACTCAAACAGATCTTGTTTCAAAAAATCAACGGCAAAGGCTGTCTATTGATCTGGCACACGCATTCTTAAATAAAAATCTGGTAGAGAAAGCGGAGTTGGTATGCAAAAAAGCGCTCATAGAAAATTCTGACTCATTTGATATTTTACTAGTCCTGGGAGAAGTCCTCATGAAAAAAGGCGTTTATAATGACGCCCTTCCGTGTTTTAAAAAGTATCTTATTTTAAAAGAAAAGGAAAATAAAGAACCGGCATTTTTTTTGTTATCTTCTGACTTTTATCACTATGAACCTACGGTATATAACCATATTGGCGAATGCTACAAACACCTTGGACAGATTCGCGAAGCTGTCGTTGCATACAAAAATGCTATCAAATTAAACAACAAGAGTCCACTCTATTACTCAAATTTGATTGACCTTTATATTTCCCAAAATAGATTAAGCGATGCAAAAGATCTGGCCTTCGCTGCAAAAAAATCGGGCATTGCCAACCATCTGATATACCTCCTGTTGGGAAAAATATATACTATAGAAGGAAAAATAAACGATGCTATTGTTGCCTGCAAACAATCTATCAGCATGGACAATTCAAATATACCGGCACATGTATGCCTAATAAACCTTTTAATACAGATAAATCACCTTGATGAGGCCGGTGAACTATTAAAAAACATGCTCTCTTTGTATCCGGACGAATTTACCTTTCTCTGCCTTCTGGAAAGGATTAAGTATAAAGAGGGCAAGAGAGAGAGTCCTGTCCTTTTCGTGAGAAACATCCTGCAATCTAACCCTCCGGATCAAAACATATACCTTCAACTAGGGGACCTGTGCATGGAAATGAAGGAATATGCTGTTGCGATTGAGGTATTTGAACGATATCTCACGACCACTTCTAAGGCAAATGCAACGGTAATTGCTAACATTGCAGTTTGCTATGCAAAGCAAGGCAAGCTGGAGCCTGCTCTATTTGGATTCCAGGCCGCCCTTAAACTTGATCCCAACTGCAGTTGCGCATTACAAAATCTTGCCACCTTAAAAACCACTTATCAAGGGTGCGTTATCAACCATGTCAGGAAGGCTGCGTTAAATTCATAAATCTGATGTTTTTGCTAATTCAGGACAAGAAATGTTGAAATATTTAAACGATCAGACTGAGAGAAACAACAGGCCTTCACTTTCAGCCTGCATGATTGTGAAAAATGAAGAGAAATTTTTAGCGCAGTGCCTGACAAGCATTAAAAATGCGGTCGATGAAATCGTTATTGTTGATACTGGTTCTACAGATAAGACCATCGAAATCGCCCAATCTTTCGGCGCAAAAGTATATCATCATCCCTGGAAGAACAGTTTCAGTGAGGCAAGAAATCACTCATTACGTTATGCAACGTGTGATTGGATCTTACAAATTGATGCAGACGAGACGCTCGAACATGCTGACATTCCACTTTTACATAAATTAATAGGTGAAAATTCATATAACGCCCTATTTGTTGCTATATATAGCGAACTTCCTGGTGGCCAGTCAAAACATTACTATACCAGAGTATTCCGGCGGGGAAAAGCCTTTTTCGAGGGAATTGTGCACAATCAACTCATTTTCGAAGGCGTATCATTCCAATCTGAGGTAAGATTCTACCACTATGGTTACAATTTATCCGAACAAGAAATGCAAAAAAAGTTCAAAAGAACGGGAGATCTCTTAAGACAGCAACTTGCGGAAAATCCAGATAATCTTTTTATCATGACGAATCTTATTCGAAACTACAGGAATGAATTTAATTTTAATAAAGTTATTGAACTGGGGGAAAAAGGATTAAAGTTGTCTGAGTCTCAGACTGATTATGACTCAATAAATCAAAGACAAAGAATACACATTGATCTCGTATACGCCCTTATCAATACAAGCCAACTTGACAAGGCAGAGGAGATCTGTTCGGAAGCGATTAAAGAAAATCACAATTCTCTTGATCTCTTATTCGTTATGGGTGAAATCTTAATGAGAAAGGAGAAATTCAATGATGCTTTAATCTATTTTAAAAAATACCTTATTATCAAAGACAGGGAAAATAAGAAACCCGTATTTAACCTCTCCATTGTTGATGCCTATTATTACGAACACAAGGCATATGATAATATTGGCGTGTGTTATGAAAAGCAAAATCTGCTTGATGAGGCCGAAATTGCATACAAAAAGGCTATTGACCTCAACACTAAAGAACCTCAGTACTACGCAAGCCTTGCGCAACTATATATTACTCAAAATTACATGGATAAAGCTGAAGACATAGCTACGACTGCTATAAACATGGGCATTGCTAATGATTCTCTATATTTATTGACCGGAAAGATACAATCTTTGAAGAAAAAGCCACATAAAGCGATTAACATTCTTAGACAATTGATCAACAGAAACAACAATAATATCTCCGCATCTATCTTCATAATAAACTTATTAATACAAACAAATCAGTTGAAAGAAGCTGAAGATACTGCCAAAGCAATAATTTCATCCAATCCTGATCATGTAGGGCTCAGATGTCTCATGGAAAGAATAAAATACAAAAATGGCGATCAGGGTAGCGCTATCAAATTTATCCGTACCACACTTGATGCCAACCCATCAAATGGCAGTGTGCTTCATGACCTTGGAAATCTTTGCATAGAGATAGAAAAATACCATATTGCTATTGAGCTATTGGAAAAATACCTTCATATTTCGCCTCTTGATGTAACAACAATTACTAACATCGCGACCTGTTATGCAAGATTAGGGAAACTAAGATCAGCGTTCATCGGATTTCAAACAGCGCTTACAATAGATCCTACCTGCACCTATGCCTTACAAAATCTTGAGATTTTGAACAGGAGGTTAAAGAATCGACCAGATTAGCCTGTTGACCCGGTAATATAAAATTCATTCGAATAATGCTGTAGCATAATATCTCATCTGCTTTTTCCAGCCATACATCAAGGAAATCAATACCCGCTTCAATTTACTTTCATAGATAGATAAAATGCCGGAATCTTTAAAATACGTTAAATTCCTCATAACTCCTGCCGATAATTGCGTCAGGTACCTGAAAAGTTTTAAAGACTTGACTAGTCAGTCTGAGAATTTGTGTGATTTAATTTAGACAAACTAGTTTCTTCTCGTTATGGAATGCGAGAAAAACGCAAAACAAGGAGGTTTAAGAGTATGAGTACAAGAATTAATACAAATATTAATGCGTTAAATGCCTTGCGGTCATTGACTGATGTAAACAATAGAATGTCTGTTAGTCAATTACGTCTGGCTACAGGTAAAAGGATTAACAATTCAGCCGACGATGCAGCTGGCTACACTATTGCGAAAAAGATGAATGTGCGTGCAGAAGGTCTGGGGCAGGCATTAAGCAATATCGGCTCAGCAAAAAACCTGGTAACTGTAGCAGAAGGTCATTTAAATAATATTGTAGATATTCTGACGCAGATGAAGACAAAAGCTACTCAGGCAGCCGATGATTCACTAGGGACGGCAGAGCGCACCGCCATTAAGTCCGAACTCGCTTCGTTGTCTAACCAAATTAATCTGGAAGTCGCGCAAGCCACATGGAACTCCAAATCCCTGTTTAGTGGAACTAGCTCGAGCAGTAATGCTAGCGTGTTATTCAAATTCCAGATTGGTGCAGGAAATAGTTCTACAAACGATCTATTACAGTTCAATTTGCTTAAGACGGGCAATGTTAGCCTTGAGAGTGGCAATACAGGTTTTAAATCTACTCAGTTGCGTCTTGATTCCAGTGGTGCCACGCGACTCGGAGGTAATACCCTTGCCGGTTCGCTGTTAGGTTCTTCGGCATCAGCTCAGGCATTAATGGGTAGAATTGATAACGCTATTTCTGATGTGTCAGAGGCGTTGAGTTATATAGGATCCGTGGTGAACAGGTTGACCTATCAGGAAGCCAGCTTGACGGTAGCAAAGACAAATACCGAGGCAGCCAGAAGCAGGATTGAAGATGCAGATATGGCTTTCGAACAGTTACAATCAACGAAATTCCAGATATTGCAACAGACAGCCAGTTCAATGCTTGCACAAGCAAACACTGGACCTCAATCCATCTTGAGTCTTTTCAGATAAGAAAAAGTTTAGCCTGGGGATGGTAAAAAAATACCATCCCCAGTTTGTATTTGGGTATTTTTAGCAATTACCCTTTCAGGAGGTTTGTAACATGGCCATATCATCATCTATCACATCTGCATTTAATGCAAATTCAGGTCTTAACTTGCTGATAAATCAGTTCATGGCTATAGAACGAAGGCCGCTAACATCGTTGAATACAAAAAAGGCCAGTATCAATAACATCATAAATATTCATAGTGATCTAAAATCTAAACTTACTGATCTTCTGACTGCTGCCAGAGATTTGGCAAGCACAAACACAAGCTCCATCTATAACTCAAGAACCTCAAACTCCAGCGACGAAACAAAACTAACGACATCTGCTGACACAGGCGCTGCAGTAGGAACTTTTCATATTCGCATTAAACAACTGGCTACTGGCGCTTCAATCCAGAGTACCGGAGAACTCATAACAAAAGCATCTGCCAAAAGCACATCAAAGGTTGCACCAGGTTCAGGCACCATCGATGTAACAAAAAGTTTTGCAAATGCTGGTTTTGCTAATACTCCGGACGGCACAGTAACGATTAACAGCCAAACTTTTACCCTATCTGATTACAGTACAGTACAGTCCTTTTTAGACACGGTCAATAATGATGCGACAGCAAATAGCAACATTTATTATAACAAAACGGAAGACAAGTTCTATGTCGAACAAAAAAGTGGAAATACTGATCTGGTTATATCAGAGACCGGATCAAATCCATTATTTTCAGAGATTAAAATAACCGCCAATACATATACAGGTAACGGGAACACCGGCATTCAAAGTGATGTACTATTAAGTAAAGCTAATTTCGATGGTACATTGACAAGCACTACAAGCGGTAGTTTTAAAATTAATGGTGTCACTCTTACTTACAATACAAATACTGATACTCTCGATAGCATCCTTTCCAAAATAAATAGCTCTACTGCAAACGTAAACGCTTTCTACGAAAGCTCTTTGGATAAAGTTGTTATCAAATCTAAAAATACCGGAAGCACAGATACCATCACACTCTCTGATGTAAGTGGCAATTTATTAAGCACATTGAATCTTTCCGGCGCCACTGCTACCAATGGTACTGATTCCCTATTTACCATAAACAGTACAAATTCAGCAGATCAGATAACAAAAAGCACAAACTCATTCAGCATTAATGGCATTACTTATAGTCTAAAAAATACTAATGTCACAGCCTATACCGATTCAACCTATACAACCATTACTGTCAATCAGGACACTCGTGCTATTCAATCGAAAATTACTGATTTGCTTGATAAATTTAACTCAGCCACAGGGTATATAAAAGATAAAACCAATATAGATCCTATTACAAAAATAAGAGGTCCTCTGGCTGGAAATACAACATTTTCATTACTTTCAAATCAATTATTTCAAAAACTATCTGAACAAATAACGGGAATTACCGGAGGCAATCCTGATTATCTGAGTGACATTGGTATTACCATTGATAAAAGCCTAAAGGCAAGCTTATCTGATACAACGAAATTTAATAATGCCATTATCTCAGATTCTAAGGCCGTCGAAGACCTGTTTAATTCAGCACATGGCATTGCCAACAAAATAGATTCTCTCTTAAAACCATTCGTAGAAAGCTCCTCTTTATCAAGAGATTCAATCATCGAAGAAACGAAAAAAATATTTAGCAGACAAATAGATAATATTGATACGAGAATAAACCGGATGGAAGAGCGTCTGAAAATAAAAGAAAATCAGTATCGTCAACAACTATATACTATGCAAGGCCTTTTAAATAGTGCAGTATTTCAAGGAAGCCAAATTGTATCTTTTACCAATTCAGTATTTGGTAATAATACCTTTTAAGAATCTTTTTATTTCCCTTCTTTAAACTAACCCAGATATTCATTAATTTATATGGACAAAAAGAAAATAACAGATCTACTTTCTGCACTAACGTCAGATTATAGGGCACTCTTTAATCATACCATGGAAATAAAAAAAGTGCTGTTGAATGATCTGGGTGAAGATATTATAAAAGTCGCCTTTGAAAAAAGGGGGTTGCTACTTGAAAAACTGAATTCATCGATAAAATATTATGAGCCTATTAATAAATTCTGCCATTTTACCGATAGTACTGGGTGGGATTCAGAAATAAATGAACTCATGCAACAAATGAAACAAGAATTAAATGCAATAGTCGTTTTGAATGAGGAAATTGTATCATTAATTAAACTACGTATTAGCGATATTACGTCTTATTTAGTGAAAATTCAAGAGGGTAAGCAGTACGTAACCACCATAAAAATGCATGACAGCAATATCCCATCTTTGGTTGACATGTGCGGATAGAAATATTTGAACATATATTTTAATAACTTTGAAAAGGAGTCATTAATTTATGCTTGCAGCCAGGAAAATGAGTAACGCCTATTTAGAACAGGAGATTATGACATTAAACCCACTTCAATTACTAATTAAAGCTTATGATGCTGGAATTATCGCTTGCAACCGTAAAGACGAACCTAAAGCGAGTGCAGTCCTTTCTGAGTTAATAGACTCTCTTAACTTTGATTATGCTGAAATTTCCAATTCCTTGTTTAGATTGTATGAATACTGCATGAGAGAAGTGAAGAGTGGCAATTTCGAAGTTACCTTAAAAATTTTAAAAGAATTACGCGAAACATGGATTCAAGCACAGGAAAATATGCAGACAGAGGTGCCACAACCAAGCAACTTATAGAATTAACAGCCAGAATCTCTTAAGATCTTGAGCAGTGAATATAAAAATAATATTAAAAGTTTTTAAAGAATTTCTTTATGATTTGAAAAATAATTCATTTGGGATATTTGATAAACATTCGTAGTCAAGCTGCTATAATGTTTAGGAATGAATATATGGAAGCACATGATATTCATAATATGAATACGTATAACGCTTACCATAACTACAGCAATAAAAGCGTAGTACTTAGGAAAACCACACCCGGAGAAAACGATAGGGCGATACTTGATATACAGAAGGATCAATCACTGAAAAATCCTATTGCCAAGGAAAACCATAATCAACATTTACCATTATCCATTTCAAGCATACCACCTCTCTTGGAAACAGAAATTACCATGTCGGTTGAAAAGGATTTGCATATTATTGTCACTACCGTAAAAAATAAAAATACAGACAAGATTATCAGGCAGATCCCCAGTGAAGAAATCATCGAGAGGTTAAAATACTTAAAAAAATACGATAAACAACATACTTCTCATAAGGAAAACGACGAGTCCAATATTATCGCATAAGACTTTTAAGAATTTCTATCTGTAGCAAGGATGTTTGATGTTAGTTATACGAGTTTTTTTGAAAAATTGACATACTTTTTATTCATAACTAAGTTGCTATATCACAACTTGTTCTTTCGGCATGCCAGCCGAGAAAATTCTTCCAGCCAATCTTTAGCTATAATGTCCCAATCATATAACAACTCAGCTCTATACCGAGCTTCGTGACTTAATCGTTGCCAAGCCTCCTCGTTCTGCATAAGATCAACTACCGTTTCTACAAAATGCTGCCCAAAATCGGCGGTGTAAGGATCCCCGGGAATAAGATATCCGCTTACATTGTTCAGCACAGTTTCTGACAAGGCGGCCAGCGTACTGGCGACAACCGGAGTTCCTGATGCCTGGGCTTCGATTGCAGCGATACAAGATGTTTCGTAAAAAGTACAAGGATATAACATCAGCCTGGCAATTGACAGCTCTGTTGCTAAGGAAGCCTTAGGCATGCTACCCCGCACAAACACTCCCGGTTGCTGTGTCAGTTGGGTAACCATACTTTCAATTCTATCGTCAGGTAATTGATAGGTATAAATATGCAACTCAGCATCAGGAATTCTTTGACGAATATGTGGGAATAGATGCAGCAACACATCCAAGCCGCGATTGGGACGACTGACATAAACAAGGCGGTTGCGATTTCTCCTTTCGCGAGGTTGAAAAACCGTTAGATCTACGCCATTTCGAGTTAAATAAAAACAATCGTTAGGTATGTTAAAATAACGAGACCATTCATCCCTCTGCCAGCGGCTGATAGCAAAGATACTGTCCAGCGATAAGCAGCCAGGGTTCTCACCTTCTAAAAATGCTACGTTGGTATGATCGTGTATCCAAAGAATACGCGTTTGTGCATTTAGTACAATTTTAAATGGACGCATTGAACGGGATGAAATAAATACCGGTATTGAATATTGCTGACGATAGATATGGAAATCAACAAGATTGGCATAATACACACCATCATAATCGCCTGGTTTATCGCAATTACAAAACACTCTCACCCGAAACCCATTTGAAGCAAAGACGCGCGCTATAAAAACAAGGGCACTTTCACTTCCGCCGAGCCCTCTCTCTTCTATAGTTCTACCGTGAAAAGGATGACCTCCCGTGTAGAATACAATATCAGCCTTATCCCCTATCACAGCTTGTCCCAGCGCAAAAGAAACATTTTTTATCCCTTCATAAGCGGCGGCAAATTCAACGTCGCGCATAATTGTATTACGAAAAGCTTGATACGCTTCAGTATAATTTCCAGCTTGCAGGTATAATTGTCCCAGATAATTGTGAGGATTTGCGAAAGTAGGGTCGGCACTTATACTGCGATGTAATAGATTTAATGCCTGTTTTCTTTGGCCGAGCAAGTCAGCAACAACTGCAGCATTAAAAAGCGCCCTGGGTTCTTCAGGATACATATCGAGCATCCTTTCAAACAAAGATGCTGCTTGATGTAATCTCCCCCTCTTCGTTAGTTCAATTCCCTGTTGAAGAAGTAATTCAATAGTCACTTTTATTCTGTGTGCATTGTAAAACAAATAATACGTATAAAGATCGGGCGGCGCCTTGATTACTTTTTATTCGTGAGACATGCTGCAAGGCCATGACGAGCATTTTCTAATGAAGGGTCGATAGCAAGGGCATGTTTATACATCTTTTCAGCCTCTTTTTTATCTCCATACAAAAAACGACAGTCTCCCAGCAATACATAAGGTAATGCCACTAAAGGATTGTACTCTAATGATCTGGCAAAATCTTTTTCTGCATCTAATATATCACCTGAGGCGCTGCGGCAGCTCCCTAATTCCAGATATATTTGGGCCATATTCAGTTCAACGCTTGGGAGCATCCCTGTCTCTCCCTTATTAATTTGTATTGTATGCTCAAGATGAACAATTGCTGTCTTATATTGTTTGTTAACAACAGACACAGTTGCAAGGATATAGGCAGACAACGGATTGGCAGGGTCATAATATGAAACCATCTGAGCATGGTATTCAGCTTTTGCAAAATTATCCAATTCCAGGTAAAGTTTAGCCAAGCCCAAATGCACCTGGCCTATAAGTTCACGCCTGATGTTTCCTTTGTCCAAATCAAGGGCATGGTGAAATGAACGAAGTGCAGCATCCTTCTTCCCAAGCTCACAGTAGGTCGTCCCTAAATTAAAATATAGAAAAGGGTCATCCTGAACATTTTCCGATTCAAGCAGGAGGTAGCGGAGATTCCTTTCCGCACGGCACCTTTTTTTTTCTTCATTGATTGCATAAGCCCAATGATTAAAAACGATGTCCGTACGTAATACTTTGCCCCCCAGTCGCTCGATGGAAGGCAAAATCTGCTCATGTATTTTATCTACAAAACGGATATCTTTATGTCGACGAAAGACACGACAGTATTCGCTGTAGTATGCAGTGGCAATGTTGTTTATTTGTTGAGGAATGCACTGACGTATTATAATGCCCATGACATCCTTTCTTTTAATTACATCTCGGATTTTTCTGGCATTTACCCTGTCAATAACTTCATCTGCATCGATGTAAAGGATCCATTCACCACGCGCATACATGATGGATTTGTTGCGCGCCGCTGAAAAATCTTCTGTCCATGGAAATTGATACACTTGTGCATGATATTTTCTGGCTATTTTTATTGTTTCGTCAGTTGAGCCAGTATCTACAACTATGATTTCGTCTACAAACGTACTAATACTTTCTAAACAATATGGCAGAAGGAAAGCTTCGTTTTTTACAATGATGCATGCAGATAATTGTATCATAGATTTATAAAGTATCCCCTATTATCCTCTTATGATCTAAGAAAAAAGGATAATAGGGGATTTATTTATTTTTTGTTATCTTTAGAATACCTCTATTTGAAAAGGCTGAGAATGGCCTGTGGGCCAGAATTTGCCTGTGCAAGCATCGAACTGGACGTTTGTTGCAATATTTGCAACTTCGTCGACTCCAGTTGTTCATATGCCATATCAGCATCTTCAATTCTGCTTCTGGCTGCTTCTGTATTCGTTTGTGCTACAGTTAAGGTCGATTCCTGATAAGTGAGCCTGTTTACCACTGCACCAATATAACTCAGAGCCTCAGATACATCAGCAATTGCACTGTCGAGTCTGCCCATTAATTCATGTGCAGATGCAGAAGATCCCAATAAGGAACCTGCAAGCGTATTCCCGCCAAGGCGCGTAGCACCACTACTTGTATCAAGCCTTAATTGACTCGAACGGAAGCCTGTATTGCCACTTTCAAGGCTAACGTTGCCCGTCTTTAGCAGGTTGAATTGTAACAAATCGTTGGTAGAGCTATTGCCGGAGCCAATCTGAAATTTGAACAGGACATTGCCTGCAGTAGCGTTGCTTGATGCGGTGCCATTAAATATATTTTTAGAATTCCATGTGGCCTGTTGGACTTCAAGGTCGATTTGATTAGACAATTTAGCAAGTTCTGCTTTGATGGCGGTACGCTCTGACGTGCCGAGTGAATCATCCGCAGCCTGGATTGACTTTGTCTTCATTTGTGTTAGGATGTCCACGATATTATTCAGGTGCCCTTCGCCTACGGCCAGGAGATTTTTCGCTGATCCAATATTGTTTAGTGCTTGCCCAAGTCCCTTTGCCCGGACATTCATTTTTTTAGCAATACTGTACCCGGCAGCATCGTCAGCAGCATTATTAATCCTTTTGCCTGTAGCAAGACGTAATTGCGCAACAGACAGTCGATTATTTATATCAGTCAATGACCGCAGAGCATTTAAAGCACCAATATTGGTGTTTATTCTTGTACTCATACTCAAACCTCCTTGATTAAAAATAATTAAATAAATTTTCTCATGTATTCGTCAAATATTATGGCTTTATCTTGTTACCCACAACACCAGCCTTTATGATATTACTGCGATTTATTTCTATCCATCCAGGAATTATGAAACATATAATAATCTGTAAGCAAAAATATACAAATAAACCAGAAACAAGCAATTAATCCATTTTTAACTTACAACGGCTACTTCCGCATTATCCTTATGCAGTACTTCGATGGATTCTTCAAACGAATTCATATGCATAAACTTAATAAATTTCTTTAATAACTCTTTGTCATAATTACCGTCTTTTTCATTTACCATCCGTTGAAAAACCCGAAAAGCAGGGTTGGTGTCTTTTTCCGATATCTTTGATAACTCCACCTCATATTCATCCAAAATGCGGGCAATGCGGCTATAACAATGAATCTCTTCCCCCTTTAAGCCGTCCGGATATCCTTTTCCATCATATTGCTCATGATGTTGCTTCGAAACGAGACTCGCTTCTCTCGCTAAATTACCCGTGTTAGATAACAAAACAAAACCCATGTCGGGATGTTTCCGTAGCGTTTCTTTTTCTACTTTTGTTAAGTCACCATATTCCTTTTTCTGGGTATGAGAATCTATTCTTATCTTTCCAATGTCATGAAATAATAAACCGCTACCCAAAGACAAAAGATTACTTGCAGAAATACCCAAATACTGCCCAAACAACAAACCCATTACTGCAACATTTACTGAGTGATTAGAGATATTTCCATTGTACTTGAGCACTTTTATCAGACTTGAATGAATCCCTCTGTCTTTTGAGATTAAATCCAAAATAACTGTTATCAATTCCTTGCCTCTTTCGATGACAACAAAGATATTTGAGCTTTTTATAGTATCTGTCAACATATTTGTCGCTATATTGTAAATGATCTCAATCTTTTCCTGTCGCGTAGTCAGTTCATCATTTAGTATCTCATCAAGGTTCGCTTCCATGTATCGAAGGTACTGAGCATTTCCATTTTTTGCGACGAAAATTTTATTGATATTTTTCTTTACGAAAGATTCTTTCCGTTCATCATCAAACAGTTTATTGCCTTTGCAATATAATAAATAGTTAATTTCTTGATTTACCACCGTTTGCAAATATAAATCACATTCCGTAAACGCACCGGTCTTTATACTTTTTAATGTCACTGGTAAATACTTACTATCCTTATCGTGATATGTTGTAGTAAGTTGGTCTACCTTCTTAGAATTTTTCAGCCTTGAATAAAGATCAGAATCTTTTATCGCAATAGCTGTATAGTCTGCGATCATTTCCAAAAATTGAATATCACCGTCTGTATAAAACTCTCCGGATCTTTTATTAGTAACACTTATTACCCCAATAACCCTACCCTGTACTTTCATGGGAACACAAAGGAATGTATTGCCAGAAAGCCACCACGCTTGCTGTTTCTCAAAGCGACAATCTTTCGCGTAGTCATTAGCAACGACTGTTTCGTCGTTCTTTACAATCCATCCAATTGGATCTTTACCATTTTTGAATATCTTATTTTTTACCGTTAAATTTGGAAGCCCTGTTGAGGCTTTTACATGTACTTCTTCTGCCGTAACGAAAGCAATCATTCCCGATAAACTATTTGTCCTATTAACGGTGAGATGATTAACAAGCGGAAACAATCTATCTAAATCAAGCACCGAGATTAAGGCATGTCCTATCTCCCTCAAGTTTAATTCTTCAGCAGTCTCATAAAAATTATTCCTCAATCTACCTGCATCACGAGCATTTTGTAATAATTGATATAATTTAGTAAGACATTTAATATCGTGTAATGTGTCTTGAACGGTCCTTATATCTTCAAGAACGGTTGTATTTAAAGTAGCCGTAGTCATAGAATATTCCTTACCAGATAATTAATTTCTGTAAAATCAGTTATTTGATTTTAAGCAAGACAAATGCCAATTTATCTTTGTCAATAAGATGCCACATAAATAATTACAACTTATTATATATTAAGAAGTTAGCATTTTATAAAACAACACATGAAAATGGAAAGAACGGGCAAATTCTTAAACATTCAGTATTGTATGTATAAATTTTTCCGATACTGGGGGAAAAAAGATACGGAATTTCGTTATCACAGGAAGGATTTTCGTGTGGTTAGAAGATGATCATATTGAAGAGACTAAAACATTTTGCAGATCAAATACTTTACTATTTTACTTGATTGAGAAATAGTATGAAATCTATAAATAATTCTTCGTCAAAACTACCGCGCATCTCATCACGCATAATTTTCAAGGCCGCAAATGGATTTCGAGCATCGCTATAAGATCTTCTCGTTGTTAATGCGTCATATACATCTATAATAGCCGCTATCTTACCATACTCGTGAATAGCGTTACCCCGTAATCCGTTTGGATAACCCATCCCATTCATTCTTTCATGATGTTGCATAACGGGGAAAAAAGCCACGTCTTCGATACCACCCACGTGAAATAATATCTCCGTACCAGATGCAACATGCGTTTTCATTTCCCTGAATTCTTCATCGGTTAGCTTACCTTTTTTATTAATGATCTGTGAAGAAACCTGGGTTTTGCCTATGTCATGTAACAATAACCCTACTCCAAGGGCATTCATGTCTTCACATTTCATATTTAAATATCTCGAAAAGAGTAAACCTAATACTGACACATTCACCGAGTGTGTATAAGTATAGTAATCATAAGATAGCATCTTGATAATTGCTGAAGCACTTTTTTCTCTAATAATGATATCTATAGTATTACTTACCCAATCCTTAACACGTTCTACATACACACCTGAACGAGGGTCATTGTCATACCTGAACGCTTTTATCGGGTATTCAGTGTGTATTGTTTTTCCTGGATTCCCGCAAAAACTTGCGGGAATGACATCATGAGAGCAATAAGATAAGACGGGAAATACCTAACCGGACACTACTAATATTTCCTGAACTTTACAACATTGTTTGTTAGTAAATATAGTATATGCTTTAATTAAACACTGTTCATGAGAAATTTTCAATTTTTTTCTTACCCTATTGGGCTTACAACACGACCCGTACGTCACCTGTCCTTTTGGTGAAATGGATGGCATCAAAATATTCGAGCAATGGGACGGCATATTTACGCGTGGTCCCGCTCATGTCCCTGAATTGGGCAACACTCATCGGGCCGTTTCTCGTGACATGCGTCCTGACCAATTCCTTTAATTTGGTCAGTGCCATTGCATGAAAATAGAGGCCATTTTCAAGCATCATGAGTTTCTTTTGTTCTACCAGTAATGAAATGGCTGTCTTGCCGGAAGCCCCAAACTTTGTCATGATTTCTTGTAAAGAAGGCGGGGTAAATCCGGCCTTCAGGAAGGCCTCTTCGATTTTATCCGCTGCGCCCTTGTCTTTCGTTGATACTTCAAGTTTAAAATCCATGAGCGATAGCTTGTTGTCCATAATTTTAACAACCTTTTCGTTCTTCAGGACGGAGAGCGCTGCGGTAAACAAAAAAGGTTGAGTCGTGTCTGCAAAGGTTGGTCCACTGCGGGATTTTTCAACCCTCGCCTTTTCCGTTTTTGGCGCAGACAGAAAGCCTGCAGATACCAACGTCCTGAGCTGGGACTCCTCAATCCCCGTTTTTACAGGATTTTCCTTATGAAATACACTGAGGGTATTCAGGATGTGCTCCTTTACCGATGCAATAACATCACGATGAACGATACCTTCTTTACCCTCTATGAGAAATTTCAGAAGCAACCCCTTCTTTACTAACCCTGCTATAACATTCCCGGCAATGGAAGGATGAATATTCACCCGCCTGGAAATGTCACCAACGGTAAAGGCAAACGGCCGTTCTCCCCTGTAAACGTGGGTATTATCCAAATATGCCTGCTCTACAACGTCAGGAAGGTTGCCGCCGGCAAGAATCTTCAGGATGTGAAGCGCCTTTTCCTGAAAACGTTTTAATCGGACTGTGTTGTTCCTCAAAACCTTGCCGCCGCCGATGGTGTAAGCCGGTGAATAGGCTCGGATAATGAAACGGTCTTCACGCTCAGTGGTAACAAAGTCTTCCAGGAGGAATTGGCACAAGGCCTCTTCACCGGGTTTTAACACATCCCGGTCGAGCAGAACAACCCTGCCCATTACCTCAGAGGTATTAAGGTGAAATCGAATCCTCGCCCTGTTTTTTAAGGGATTTTTTGCACTTTTTATCAGTCTCAGCAAGGCTTCAATGGTCTTTGCGGGCTGTAAGTATCCTGGAATGGAGAGTTCGTAGCCACGCCGAATTTCAGAGGATTTAATACCTGCCAGATTGACCGCTGCCCGTTGTCCTGCAAAGGCCGAAGTGACCCGCTCTCCGGTTACTTCAATTCCCCGCACGCGCAAGGCCCTTTTCATGGGCAATATTTCTATTTCATCCTCCACGGAAACCTGACCACCCAGAATAGGGCCGGTGACGACGCATCCATACCCGGAAATGGTAAAAGACCGGTCAATGGGCATCCGGAATACGCGGATACTGTTCCGAACTTGTATCTGTGCAATCAGTTCTTTTATCATCGCCTCACACGTTTCAATCCCTTCGCCCGTAATCACCGATACCGGGATAATCGGGGCATGCTCCAGGGACGTACCCGACACGGTTTTTTTGACATCTTCCCGCACTATCGCCAGCCACTCATCAGTAACCAGGTCTTTTTTTGTCAGAACAATAAGGCCGTGTTTTATACCTAAAAGGTTAATGATCTCCAGGTGTTCGATGGTTTGTGGCATAACACCGTCATCGGCCGCAATAACGAGCAATACAAGGTTAATGCTGGTGGCGCCTACCAGCATGTTCTTGACGAATCGTTCGTGTCCCGGCACATCCACAATGCTCACCCTGCGGTTTTCATCGAGGTCCAGATAGGCAAAACCCAAATCGATGGTCAATCCACGTCTCTTTTCTTCAGGCAGCCTGTCGGTATCAATTCCCGTCAATGCCTTCACCAGGGACGTCTTTCCGTGGTCGATATGCCCTGCTGTGCCGATGATAATGTGCTCAATGTGATGGGCTGCGGATGACTGTGGTAAGGATGCTTGTTTCATGGGTTATTGTGTGGCACCGGTAAAGAATTTCTTTCTTGCATAAGTTTTTCAGCTACAGCAAATTCCTTAACATTGAAGTATATCCGCTGTAATTGATCTATTATGCTTTTATGATATGAGTTAATTCTGTTTTTCTCATTTCGAGTCCTGCGATCTTCGATTTCAATTCTTTCAGTTCTTTATTTATCTTTTTCAATTCATTCCTGGCCTTTTTCTTATGAAACAAATCTTTCCCAAATTTTTTTGAAGCCAGTTTTTCAACTTCTGATCTAAGCAATCTAAGATAGGGATTGCCGTATATACTGCCCTCTCTAAATTGGAGATTTCGTTCATTAATTGCTTTTATAATGTCATCTTGTGTCAGACCAAATTCTTTAAAAGCAGTCTTATCGCTTAGAGTACATCCCTTTTTTGTCCATTCATAGCTTACATCGTTATAAGACATAAAAATTCTCCATCAACACGATTTCTCATTGTTCCTCTACCTGACCACAAAATTCAGTTGCTCTCGACGATAGGAGCGCCTGATGGAATGACTTTTTAGAATTTCTTCGTCCTTGCTGCTCTGCGTTTTTTTGGCAGCAGCGGAATCAAACAACGCAAAGCCCTGTTCACAGATTGTGAGTCTGGGAAATACGCGCGAATATCTGGCTCCAGGACAACTGCGCCCTCTTTTGGCATTACGTTCTTAGTAATAGTCGTACCGTCTTCTTGATGAATAGTAATTGTATACCCGCCTTCCATGGCTCTGTAATGTTTGCCGCGCACTCCACCAGTAAAATCGTATTCAGCACGCATATTGTCCCCCTTCATGTGTACCATTTTAGTTACTTCCTTTTTCATAAAGTTTCCGCTCCGATGATGTTGCCTTACGACAACTGATAATACGTATGTTCGAGCCGCGTTCTGTATAAATCACTACGAGCACATGTCCCTTATCAGAACTTCCAATGTCAATATATCTTTGCTCCTCCAATGAATGACAAGGGTCAAGAATCGTCAATGAAAACGGATCGAGGAAAACTGTTGTGGCCTCATCAAAACTGACTCGGTGCTTTTTAAGATTCGCTTTCGCCTTATCTTCATCCCATTCAAAGTTCAGTTTCATCATGACTCCTGTATACCAAGCGATCTATTTTATCCATTGGCTGGCGAAGCCTTTCAATTGGAATGCGAAGGCTCTCTCTATGTGTTCGCTTTTACCGATTATTGGTTAAAAAACCATTCCCGTCCAATCCTTCATGTAGGACCCACCCCGATTGTCCAAGTTTTGGTAGGCGGTGCCTACCCTACCTGGCTAAATTGGAGCTTTCCTTCGTTAATGGCTTTTATGATATCATTTTGAGTCAATCCAAATTCTTTAAAAGCAGTCTTATCGCTTAGAGTACATCCCTTTTTTGTCCATTCATAATTCACATCGGTATAAAACATAGAATTTCTCCATCAGCACGATGCTAGTCGTTTTTCTTCTTAATCTTTTTATTGACGGTTTTTTTCAATTCAATGTGATTATCTTCCAGATAAACCATTATCTCTCTTACTTCATCTTCTGTAAGTAATCCCACCCCATAATGGCTCGCCAAATATCCAAAACTAAAGGCAAGATGAGGGTCGGCAAATATGCCTTCATTCTGAGATTCTGTAGCTGCATAACTGGAAAGCATCGCTTCTGTTGCCCTATCCACGTTAGCTTCAGTTCTTTCAATCCCACGAAATTTGAGGCATAGAGAAGGTGTTATATGGAACAAGTCTTTGCCGGTAATTTTCTGTCCCACAAAGACGCCAAATGGTTTCACTTCGTACGCATCATAATATGCTTCCGCAATTTCATCAATCCATGTGCCTGGACTGTGCGGCATGTTCTTTGGCTTCTTCGTGCTCTTCATTTTATTTTCTGCTATTTGATGTATGCAAAAACATCTGATTGTTTGACCGTCAAACCATCATCTACGTACCGTCATAATAACAATCATTTTCAACGACTAACATAAAAAATCAGCCGCCGCATTTTTTGCGGTCGGCTGGATTGCATTGTTAGCCTTCTTTTGTTAAGCGAAACTGAATTCTTTCAGGATCTTGTCTTAAATCAAGAATAACAAAAACCACGATTCTTTTCCCCTCTATTTTATAATAAATACCAAAAGGAAATCTTGATATTAATCCACGATGAAAGTCCTTATACATTTTTGGGCAAGCCTTGGGATTCCTATTAATAAATTCCAATTTGGCATCAACACAACGGATAAATTCATCACCTAAACCAGAAGATTGTTCATCGTAAAATTTGAAGGCCTCAAATAAATCCAATTCCGCTCGAGGCTTGATGAAAATTTCATGGTTCATTTTTTCTTCAATATCCTAGACTTTACTTCTTTCCATGTAGAGCCTTGTTCTGGATTCGCTTCATGCTCTCTAAGGCGTTCGTCTAATATTTTTTTGTGGGATTCTGGAACCGGTAAAGCATCTTCTTGTAAAGATAAAGAAGCCCATAACTCGTTGATAAGTAAAAGTTTTTCGGGATTGGACAATTTTTTTAATTCTGGAATTTTGTCAATAATCATAAGAGAATTTTAAATTATTTTAGAGATTTATCCAATTCCTATTTTCAGGCTAACATTAATTAGCCGTACTAATAGCTGTTTTATTTTACGGTTATTAGTACATATAATACGGTTACAGGTGACTTGTTATACGGCTATTTTGGCGTATAATAAAGTTCATAAATTTGACCACATCGTAAATAATTGCGAAAAGAATGGCAATATTTATCATGGCGGGTTCGGGTTTGCAACCCGACCCCTATATTTTGTCAGCCAATAACCTTAGGGAATTAAAACTGGCGGATGAATCAAATTATTGGATTCAAGTTGCAAACGTGAACCCGCCGAGGAGGATGTACCAGAACGGTATGACTCGTGATGGTTGTCAAATCGCACGACCAAGCCAATGATTTTCTGTGGAACGGACATCGGTGTATTATTTTTTTGTCTTTGCGGGCGGGCGCATTCTTTCACGTTCTTCAAACCTGCCTTCAATGGCTGCAAGTCGTTCCCTTATCTGGATGGCAATATCTATCTTTTCATCCAACCGTTTTATCTCTGTCGTTACTTCTGCCTTTAACGAATCTATGCGTCCACTTAAGCCTTTGTCCATTGAATCAATACGCCCGTTTAAGCTTTTGTCCATCGAATCAATGCGGCCATTTACTTTTTCGTCTAGCGAATCGATTTTGTAGTCCATCGAATCCATGCGTGCATTTAGGCTTTTGTCCATCGAATCTATTCGCGCATTTAGGCTTTTGTCCAGTGAATCTATTCGCGTATTTAGGCCTTTGTCCAACGAATCCATACGTGCATTTAATTTTCCATCTAAGGAATCAATTTTTTCGTCGAGACGCTTTATCTCAACCTGTAGCGCCTTCAGTTCCGGCGCTACAATGTCCTGCAATGCCTGTTTCACCTCTTCATAGACACCCATATAAGCCTCTCCAGAGAAAAAGATTCATTTCCGAAAGTAATTGTATCAAATAGTCTAAGAATAAAAAGGGAAATTTGAACAACACTCTCTTCTCAAGAATTGCATATATTTCCTAGTGCCAGAGCAAACATATTAACTTCGTTGTCATACACCGTCCGCATATCCAGGAGCACACGGTCTTGCTCAATCCTGGCAAAGATCGGGGGGGTATTGCTCCTTAATTGTGCAGCAATTTCACCGGCATCTATTTTTTCCGGACGAAGAGAGACGAGCTTTGTGGGAATCCCCTCTCCCGGCAATGACCCACCGCCCATCTCTGAAAAGCCATCAATGATAGTAATATCCATGCAAGCCTTTGTCTCATGGGTTAAACCGTCTATGAATCTTTTGCATCGTTCTTCAATTGTCTCAAGTGGAGTTAACATCATGTGAAGGACGGGGATCTTTTGTACGGCAAGGTTCTCTTCCAGGTAAAGTTTTAATGTTGCCTCCAGCGCCGCAATGGTCAGCTTTCCCACACGAAATGCGCGGGTTAATGGATTTCTTTTCAGCAGATCAATCCATCTCTTTTTTCCCACAATAATGCCACCCTGAGGCCCCCCTAACAATTTGTCTGTGCTGAACGCAACAACATCCGCTCCCGCCTTTATGCTTTCCTGCACGGTTGGTTCATAGGGCAATCCAAATTTTTTCAAGTCAATCAATGCGCCGCTTCCCAGGTCGTACATCACGGGGATATTGCGTTCTTTTCCCAGAGAAACGAGGTCTTTTAAGTCTACCGTCTCGGTAAAACCCACGATTTTGAAATTGCTTTGATGCACCTTCAATAAAAGCCCGGTATGCTCGGTAATGGCGTTGCCGTAGTCTGCGAGATACGTCTTGTTGGTCGTCCCCACCTCGACCAATAGGGCACCGCTTTTGGCCATCACATCAGGCATGCGGAATGACCCTCCGATCTCAACAAGTTGGGAACGGGAAATGATGGTCTCCTTGCCCCTGGCTAAGGTATCCAGAGCCAATAAGACGGCTGCAGCATTGTTGTTGACAACCAGCGCCGCCTCGGCCCCGGTAATCATACAGATGAGTTGTTCAACATGATGATACCGAATCCCCCTCCTTCCGCTATGCTTTTCAATCTCTAAGGTACTGAAGCCTCTTAGGACGTCTTGTATCTGTTGTGCCGCCTCTTTAGCAAGGGGGGCCCTGCCAAGCCCGGTATGAAGGATAATCCCCGTTGCATTAATGGCATGCTCGATGTCACAGAATTTTTGCCGGAGGGATTCTTGAACGAGATGATAAAGTCTTTGTGGAGACAGATCAATTGCCTGTGCCTCGGCACATTTTTTTTTATTCGTCAGGGATTGCCGAATATCTTCCAAAACTGCACGTATTGCCTCAACAACAAGTAGCCTCGGATATCTGCCAGTAAATTTTGATATCTCCGGCGACTCCAGGAGTTCATTGACCGATGGAATTGATCTAAGGATGTCCTGGTACATATTTCTATACCATTAGCATTATATAAAAAGCCGTGATCTTTCAAAGGTTAACAGGTTCAACAACAACAGAAGTCAGAATCGCATTTGAATATGAATCTAAGAGTTTGCTTACTTCTTCCAATTGGGAAGTCAAGCCATACGTCTCTTTTTTGGGAAAATTTTCACTTTGCCGATAAGCAGACAAGACAAATTGATGAGCTTTTTGCCAAACAATTAAATCCTGAAAACTTTTCGCTGCCGGTCTTTTCATTCTGTCTTCTGGCCCCTGACTCCTAAGGTAATTCTAATCTTCCCAAAATTTCGCATGCATGATAAACCGCCTCATTAATTCCTCATCTTTCCTGCCTGGTGACGATTCCACACCTGAAGACACGTCCACGGCATACGGTCTTACAATACGGACAGCCTCGGTTATATTTTCAGGCGTTAATCCGCCCGACAAAATGATATTCCCGTAGTTATGCGCCTGCCTCGCAATTTCCCAGTTAAAAGCCATCCCTGTCCCACCCATAACCCCCTTTACATAACTATCCAGTAAAAAGGCGTGAGGTTTGTACTGAGAGAGACACACTAAATCATCTTCTTCCTTAATCCGGAAGGCTTTTATAATTTTGTATCCCTTTAAATCATGGATATACAGAGGATCTTCATTACCGTGGAGCTGGACGGTATGTATCCCGCAGAAACTGCAAATTCCCTTTATTGTCGCTACCTCTTCATCCACAAAAACCCCAACGGGAGAAACAAAAGGTGGTAGCTTTTGAATAATATCCTTTGCCTGCTCCTTCGTTACCTGCCGGGAGCTCTTTGCAAAGACAAATCCCAGGGCATCTGCACCTAACTCAACCGCTGCCTGCGCATCTTCATTATTGGTAATGCCACAAATTTTTACTCTTATCATTTATACATTTGATTAACAGGACACCAATTTCCTCTGATGTGTTAAGCATGGTGGATAGGATTTCCTTCTGCTGGTTCAGGTTTGTAACCAGAACCGAACATTTTGATTCAATCTGTAAGATGTAACCAGGAAAGGGAGAATTTCTAAATATAATATGGTTCTTAACTTTTGTCTTCTTCAATCTCATGCTGTTTTTTGGTTTGATGTTTGCTGAATCAATTGCATTAAGGATGGCTTCATACCAATTGATATAATCACCAACTTTAGTTCTTTTGTCGTTAGTTTTCTGTCCAATTCCTGTTCTGCAACGTTTTGAACGTCTTCTATATTGATAGAATAAATAATTTTTTCCGGATCAATCATATTTGATGCCTTTATCTCATAAACTAATGTGCATGACTATAGATTACATAACCAACGTGATAACGATGCTATTTGGTTATCGTCTGTTAGATTTGCAGCATTTGAAAGTGTACCTTTCTTGAGCAGATTCCATATTTCAACTGCCATTTTTGCTTCAATAGCCGCCCCAATAAAGAAAAGATTTGGTTTATGTCCCGTCTTCTTAAAGGAGTCTTGAATACGATTAAGATGTGTTCTGGCAGTCTTCCAGTGTTCATCAGCACCTGCTGGATCTATTCCACCCTTTAGTTCTCCAAGAGCAATAAACGAAGAGGAAGAAACGAGTATATCTCTGGCGATTTTCTTATTAGAAAAATCTTTGGATTCACAATTAAACAAACATAAATCTACATTGTTACCAACGATTGGTACGAACAAATTAAAAAGTGCTGTGCGACTCTGGCTGTCGCTTTTCCAACACATACCTTTTACAAATATCTCTATTTCTGTATCATTCTCTGGTATCGGCACCCATGCATTTGTTTCTGAATGAAGCCATTCATAAGATTTACCAGCAACTTTGAGTGCAGAAATAATAGAGCGGGTTAACTTGCGTTGGGCTAGGACTCCGCCAATATTCCGCATTGAACCACCTAAAGAATCCCCACGTATTAATAAAAATCTGAAAACCAACTCTTCAACAAACTTTTTTCCTGCAGGCTCAAGAAAATTATCAATCAGCCCTTTTATTGCATCTTCCTTATCTCTTGGCAGGAGATGATTGGTTGCCTTTTCAGATACACCAGCAGCAGTTAATAAGGCTGATTGGATATCCGGGATGTTGAGCAAATCAACAGGTGTCTTAGCCGTTGATGCGGCAACTTTCAATGCCCTTGCTTCTTCAACATACGGAGTAGCCTGCCTATTTTTTTCTAATGCCTGTGCAACGAAGCCAGCACGAACTGCTTCATACGTGGTTTCAAGGTCTTTGCTAGACTTTAAATGCGGTAGGCTCGGCCTACTCATCAGGTTTTTCTCCAAACATAAACACACTTTCGAAGTAATTCGCGTCCATGCTTGCCCATTTGTTGACTGCTGTTCCCTTTACCATTAGGTAATACGAGGATGTTTTCTACATGAAACCCCAGCTTCTGAGCAATATCAGAAAGTATCATATCCACTGAAATACTTGCTCCCGCATATCGGACGTTATCGTTCACCATGAATAAAAGAGACTTGGGGTTCAATACTCTTGAACATTCGGCGATTACACAAGCCATTTCATAAAAGTAACCCCGAACCATTCTGGGAATACCATTGTTATTGAGCATACCTTGAGCTTTTTGATCGTCTAAGTATTTCAAGATGGCCTGTAACAATTCTTGACGATCAGCGGCAGTGATAGCCTTTCTCCATTGTGGATTTATCTGTAATAAGTCTTTGGCGCGATTTTCAACTGTACAACTGAGCATTTGTTGGCGGAGATGCACTAGTTCTTGTTCGTTTATCCCTTGTAAGGCAAGTTCTAAAGCATACGTGCGTGTGTAATCATACCGATTACAATACGGTGGTGATGTAATAATAGCATCGTAAGTATCAGCAGAAATGGTTGGCAACACATCCAGACACGAACCACCATAGAGATTAATCGTACCATGCGAATGTTTTGACGGAAAAAGTGTCTTTTGTTTTCCCCTGGTTTGTAAGTCAAAAATGATTTCGTCTATTTTATCGCAAATAGCCTTCTCAAAACTGAGAATAGTTCCTTTGTTAAAAGGTTTTTTACCTTGTCGCCTTCCAGACCGATAATCCCAACGGAGATATTGACCGTCTTTGCGTGTATAACTCACCGACTCCAAAATGCACGATAGAGTAAACCGTAAAACTGTTCGAATGCGTTCATTTTCCTGCTCACTTGTGCCTAAGTATTTTTCTATTGCTTCCTGCGTTTGTTCCGGATATGCACCCTTTGTAATGCGTAACTCGTTTAGTAGTATTCGTAACTCAGATTTTTTCCAGGGTTGTTCAAGCGACCACCGTTTGAGGGTAGTAAAATCATCTTTCTTGAATTCTAACGCGAGTATTTTTTTCGTATTGATTATTTGCTGGCCAATTGGTAACAATTCAATCCCATCAGCGTTTATCCCTCGTGCACTAGCAGCGAACAAAGAAGTTCCGCTGCCAGCAAATGGGTCTAGAATTGTGCCATTAACGATTTTGTATTTTTCAAGCAGATATTCGACTAAGGAAGCGGAGAACGCTTCTTTGAATTTATACCACCGGTAAACCTCTCTGGACTTGTTTGCCTGAAAACTGACGATTGAACGGGATAAAGAAGGATCAAGGTAAAATTTGCCTTTGAAGTGATGATATAAGTCTTGGTCAAGGTGTTCAATCTCGCCCAAAGCGTCCTTTTGTGTTAAGACTTTAACGTTCTCAGTCAGGGTTATCATTGGGTGACGCTTCCCTTCAGGATAGTGTGCAATGTCATGTAATGTCCTTAACTATACAATATCCAGATTTGAATTTCTATATAAACACTGATTTTGCTCTTGGCACAACATTATCTTTATCTTTCTGTTGTAAGTCACTACTGTAAAGAAAAATAGGTGTACCATGGCCATGATTTAAGATATTTCATTGTTTCATGGAACAAATAATTTTTTCTGGGTCGATCATGCCTGTTGCCTAATTGTATTTTTTAAAATAATTATCAATTTCTGGTCTTAATTCAATTCCTATCCGTTCAAAGATATTGAGCAAATCTTGATAAGCACCTTCACCACCGATAAAGTCCCAAAATTCATTTGCTACCTTCAATTCGTTGTCGAGATCTAACATACCTCCATTGTCCAACGGTTGTATGGTTGTGGCTCATAAGGATTGTAAGGGATTGCAATAAGTGATTGAACATTTGCTGTTGGGTTAGTTGCAAGTGTTGCAGCAATCCATTCTAAAAGTGTTCGCTTAAATTCTTTAAAACCACCGGCATTCGGTTTTGCTGCTTTGAGGTCAAAGAGATAGATCGTTCCGTCGAGAGCAACAAGTTTAATATCAACTTTAGTTAACTTAACGGCCTTCATTTCCCCCTGTCCGCAAACTGTTCTGATTGCATTGATTTCCTGTGGTTTGTTTGGAGATGAATGGGCTGTTGCTAATCCGTCCACGAAGAAGCTAATGCTAATGCAACAGGTTCAAAAATAACTGTTCCAAAATTTATTTCTCAACCTATTTTACAAACCAATATTAATTCGCAATTCTTTAAGATTGATTTCTGCTGAATAAAGTTCTCCTATTAAATCATTAGCGATAAACTTGAATCTGTTTTTATATTCGGAGAAAGAGTTAATGACTTGGTTATATTTTTTGGCATCATTAGCTATCACATAAAAACCTACATTCTTATAATCAAGTAGGGTTGCCATTCTTCCAACTCCAGACCAAACACCTGTTGATAATTCAACTTCAAAAGCATATTCCGGAATAAAATTACTTCCACGATTTTTAAACCATAACACATCAATTTGACTAAGTAGGTTGTAATCTGAAAACTGCAAGTCAGGACAAGTTTGAAGTGTTGCAATTTCTTCTAGTTTTCGTTCGTTAAATTTTTTTGATTTGTTTGGGCAATATGTTTGATAACTTCTGATGTTTCCAATTTCAAGTAATCTTCCTTGCAAAACGGAATGCAAACTATCTTCAACTGTTTTTGGTTTTTCTTCTTCAAAAACCGGGGGAGCCAAAAGCAAACTCCAATTATTGATAAAGTTTTTGCAGTCAATACGATTACCCCTGCCTGACAAAACAATATTTAAAGCTTGGTCAATGTTGATTTTGTATTCACCATTTCTGTCATGGCTGATTTGATAAAGATGTTTAAAGAAAAACTTTGCAGGAATAATAACTGTTTTTTCTACTGAGCCGCAAATGAAAGCAATAAAAGGATTTTCAAGATTGGCGATTTCTTCAATGGTGATATAATTAATTCCAAAAAAATATCTCCTATTACCTTCTGAAGAAGCACGAACTAAAACATTTGCTTCACCAATTTTATAGGTTCTTGATTTCAATACTTTCAATAACTCAACGCTTGCTTGAAACTCTTTAGCTTTTTCAAGAAATGCATTAGCAAGTAAATCGGATGGATTAAGTTTTTTCTTTTCTAAATTCATTTCCCAATCATTTCAGAAAATATAGTTGTGTAAACAGTATTAATATCTGTATACAATCCGAATTCTAGACCCTTCCTTGCAACTTGGATTTCTTCATCGGTTAAGGTTCTACCAATTTTTTCCAAGGCTTTACTCTGTAACTCTTCCAAAGTGATTGAGAAAACTAATTTATTCTTTTCTGTTGTTTCCATTTTCTAAAGATATTTAATTAATGAGAGCATTAAACGCAGAAACATCAATTCCAATAGCATGCATTCCAAGTTCGCATGATTGCACCATTGTAGTTCCACTACCGGAAAAAGGGTCAAGAACGATGTCGCCTTTTTTGAAGCAGGTTTCTTTTTTGAAATTGGCAGGCAGATAGGGAATTATGTCGATGGGAAAATGCTTCGAATCTGAAACGAAAGTGGCTCCAACACCGGCATTGCAGACCTCTTTTCTTTTGAGTGGCCCGCAATATTGCAACTTTGCACCCGCAGTCTTCTTCGCAAAGGGTTTTGGGCAACCGGTGTCATCGATGGCAAGAAGGCCATCTTTCGTGGGAGCAGTAGTTCTTTGTCATTGAATGATTTCCAGTCTTGTGCGTTTGATTGTCTGGATATCCCATTTTGAATCTGAGAAGAAGTATTGAAACTTCTGATAATCGGTATGAGTGGCTCTTGCCATCGCATCAAGGGAGTTTCTTTTGTAGTCTTTGAACAAGGCATAGATGACCAGGGTAAACATGGCCATCTGTTTTTTACTAAAACAAGTGGTGAAATTTTTCAGAAACGTATTTAACAGAGGGATGTTTGCGCCAAAAATACTCATATCCTTTGCTCCTGTTGGTTGACAGAAAAGTTTACAAGTCTAATTCATAGCAGGAGTAAGGGAACAAGTCAAACACAAAATAAGCCTTAAAGCATTGATTTGTAGTAAGTTGAGTCGAATTTGACTTATGACTTAAAAATATTTTTTCACAAACGTTTTTTAACAAAGTAATGTTATGCAGCACCTATTTCTTCTGCATTATCTCGATCAATTTTCCTTCTCCCTCTTCAAGCGTTACCGTCTGTTTGTCTCTCTTATAACCCGTTTTCTTTGCAGTAATCTTATTAAGTATCCGCCTCTAAATCTTCGAACACAAAAACTCGTCGGCGTCAGAGGATGTATTTTTTCAGTCTTTGTTTCTGTGCCTTCGTTAATTTTGCGGATGCGCAGCCTTTATCTGTCCACCAAGGCTTTGTAGTGTCCTCAATTTCAATTAGAATGGTTTTGGATTTTCTACATTATGCAATTCCGGCATTTTCATAAATTTTTCTAAATATAAGTCAGTAACACCAGTATATCCGGGGCTTGACTAACCCTAAAAAGTTAAAATTCCCTTTTGCGGAAATCAAACGCCTCCGGCGATGAAGGTTTCGATCTCTTTTATGTATCCAGGATATAGTTCCTCTGCCATCTTAACAGCTTCCAAAACTAACGAGTGATCAAGCAAGTCGTATTCATGCACCAGCCTGTTTCTCAGTCCTGCAGATGGGGCAAGCTCCTCTGCAAGGTCTGCAGAGATTATGCTCAATTCACCTGCCTTTATAAAGCTTTCGTAACTATTCAGCGAAAATATATTAGAATTTACTTGACACTCGATGCGAGAAAAGCAGGCATTCTCTTGGTTAGAGGTATATATTGCTGTAGATACCCAGTCACCCTGGTTAAGTTCATCTTCCTCCCTTCGGGCTTCCTTTAGTTCGTCATAGATATTGTCATATCGAAGGTTTTCGCCTGTTTTCTTTTTACCAGGGATTGGGGTCAATATGGCATTCAAATCAATCTTTATTTTCATCATGGTTTATCTGTTCTGTAAGAAGTTGAAAACGTAACCTCACGTAGTTCCATAATAGGAATTTCATCTTCGCCTATCTGAAAAATACGCTGCCCCGACCCTTTAGAAAATGGTCCGCCAAGAGAAATCCAGTCGGTCATCCTCCCCATCTTTATCCGGTCGTCACGGTGAGACCACGAATCGTGATAAAGTACCGGTAAGTAACAATGCAAACTAAGCCCTTCCTGTGTTGTAATACGGGCTGCTATCCAAAGATAATCAAAAAGTGTTTTGGGCGGAGAGATAATAATTTCTTTTAAAGATTCAAAAGGCATCCATATATATTGCTCATGAACGACAGTTTCAAGAAAAATGGATACCAAAGTATCCGTATCCCTGATACCAGTAAAGCTCTTACCATTTACAGTTCCCGATATAACGGGTCGCTGTTCATCGATTTGGTGAAACAGATCAGTTGCCTCCTCGGTTTTTCTTTCAGAGAGCTTTTTCAGGGCAGAAAAGTACCTTTCGGCATACGCGGGCACTCCGGGCAAAAATGCAGGACGGCTGTTCCTTTTAAAGACCTCAGTGCGAAGCCTTTCTGCCCGGATCAGATTTTTGTAAACCTGTACCCCAGTTTCCCGGCTGGAATCCTGGGTTGCAATGATATCGAGATGTCGTTCCGCCTTATCCCATTCACCACAGAAAGAAAGTACCTGAAACAGGAGCGTTCGCCGGCTCATATCAGCAGGTGATGACTTTACTTCTTCAATCAGTTGTTCGCGTGCCTTTGAAAGATTACCTGCTTTTACAAGATCTCTTGTGTCCATAGTAATGTATTCCTTCATACAGAGACAATTCCACTTGATTCTGAAAAACTTACGGACCAAAACTTAGGAAAATCGTCCTGAGTTAAAGGACGTCTCAAAAGCGCCAGATACGCCTGTTCCATGGTCCCGCCCATAAAAATGGCATTTGGAGCAGCATCAAGCTGTTCCTTTAAAAGAAAATGCCAATAATGAATCAACATAGTCTGGTTATAAAACAGTTTGTTATCCAGGCAAAGAATAAATTCTGTCTTCTTTGGCAACTCTGACGTTACCCTTTCGATGCGCTTAATATTATGAGGATAGGTGCGCATGTAATGATTGATAAGTTCTGTAGCGCTCTCTCTCTTTGCTTTAGAATCAGGCCAATCAGTAACAGGTGATCGAATATTCTGCACCTCAGCTTCCATTTTTTTTAAATCACCATGCGTTTGAGCCGACAGGTATTCGATCTGATTCCAGGTATTTTCGCAGGCAAACGGCAGGAATTCCCACTGTTCTTCCCAGTTCTTAAGGGAACCCGTTCCCATAATCAGCAGCGGGTAAGGCCTGCCGAGTTTATCGCTACTATCTTTTACCAGGCCACACACGAGCATTCCTTTCCTGGACCCTTTCGCCCAGAAGCGCCACGAACAAGCTTTATGACTCGTTCTATTTTTTGAGGTTTGCATGGTATAACCCTTTTCAACCCATACTGAAAAATATTTCATCAATGGAAAGTCACTTCCACATTGAAAATAATCTCTGGACACCGGATGTTTACCATAAGCTGCCCAGCGCCAATCTAGTTCAGATTTCAATAATCCCAGCATGATGCAATATTCCTGGGCACGGATTCCTGAAGAGAAGCAAAATGTTCAAGAAGCGCCTGATGTCCTCTGAATTCATATTTTACCTTGATATATTTGATTCCTAAACGTTCCATACATGCCCGCTGATCGTCATGAAAATCTCCGGCAGTAAAAGTATGCTGACCGCCCGGAAAATCACGCAAATAATTTGGAAAGGCCTGTGCACCTTCGTATTGCTTTATAAGGTTAATGTTTTCACCTACATCAATCTGCAAAATGACATCACCACAAGTTTCTGGCGTCCAACGAAAGGTTTCCTGAACAGGATAATTTTTGTTTGTTAAACTCTGTGTGCTGCCAGAACATCTCATCTCCAGCCGCGTGCTATGAGGCTTTTTTTTGGCGTCGGGATTAACATCAAAAGGAATTGCCTTGATGGTAACATCGTACACGGTCTGTATTGACTTGGCAGTTTTGTATCCTTCGGTTGTAAAAGTTAAAAAATGTTCTTCGAATGGTATCATTTCTCCCAATACCTTCCTGGCATAATATCCTTTTTTCGGATCACGGTCTAAAAAAGGAGATGCATGCCCGCGAATAAATTTTGTGGCATAACCTTCCTGACTCAGCAGAACAAGGTTTATATTCTTTTGTTGAGATGTGCCTTCAAGTTCCACAAGCACCTCCTTTTCCCATAGCTTCTGGAGATTACAGGCAGTTTCCCTGATGGTATATTTTTTCAGAAATTCCAGTGGCCCACTGATTAGTTGCCAGAACATGTGCATATCAGAAGTGGCGCTGCCCATCGCAGCCTTGAGACTGGCGAGCGAATTTTCGGCTGTCCAAAAAGCAGATTTCCCGGTGGCTGCGTCTTCAGAAAAGACTTGTGCCGCCATCTGAAATGCAACTTCACGGGAAGACGAAACCCGTGTTAATTCTGTTAAAGCCTTCTGATAATCATGCAACGCATGTGCAATATGCCGCTGTGTTTCCAGGTTTTTTGTGAGGCCTGTCTTTTGGCTTATTTTTCCAAGGAGTTGCTCTCCTTTTTTTACGACGGTTGAAATCATACCCGTTCCTGAACCCGTGGCAGAATTAAGCGTATGGAGCCTCGTATTATTTATTGAATAAACGCTCATAATCCATGAAGGCAAATCCTCCTCTTTGGTGACTGGTTCCAATTCTTCAGCCATCCTCTCCAATAATGAAAAATAGGGGTCCTGTTGCATTGCGATTTTCTTCGCTACTTCTTTCCATGCTTGTATGTCAGGTAATGCATGTCCGTCAACAAAGACAACTAATCTGTCGATCCCTTTAGAAAACCCATTGCCAAAATCATGCCACGAACCTTTGTAGGCCTTCTGATAGGATGTTTGAAATGCTGATTTCTGACTGGCAATAATAAGGGGGTCGCCAAGAGCAGTTTCTATCTCGGCAAGAAAGGCATCGATCTCTTTTTTTCCTTTCTTAGTAAACGCCCGCGGTATGACAGATTCCGGTGACGCTGACCCTGTGCCGCCCCAAAAAGAGCCTAATGAAACCTCCGGAATGGACAAAGACGGATCCGTATTAACCCAGGGAATAAGCCAATCAAAGTTTATCTTCCTTACCGTGAGCATATGCTTTAACCACTTCTGCAGTTTATTCATCTCTTCATTGAGAGTATTTGCATTTTCATTCATATCCTGCCACACGATGTGGTAAAGATATAGATCAGAAAAATTCTCCCGGATATCCGGCGCCAATTCTTTATCGTCTGTCACAGCAGAGGCAGTCCGAAATGGCTGAGGTCTGGCACGAAGACTCTCAAGCCCTTCACCTTCCAGACGAGCTCGCATCAGATTAATGCATCTCACCAGGCAAGCAATATCACCACCGTAATTTTCATAGCTACTGTTGCCGGATGAATGTATTATCCTCGACTCCATCCTTTCATTAAACTGCTTGAAGAACTGATCCCGAAACTGATTACAGTATTTAATCTTGAGAAAACCCTCCACTTTTTTGCTTTCATTCAGTCCAAATCGTGGAATCCACCAGGTGCGGTTTTGATCCTCTATATTTAAGATACTATCCTTAAATTCAGCCATAACTCCTGCATCAGGAATAAATTCACCGCTTAAAATAGTGGGTTTTAAAAATTTCATAGGAACGTCTCTTATAATCTTCAGGTTTTTAACAAAGGAAAAGCTCAGCACACCACAAAGAGCCAGACACATGATAAACCATGAAGACAAACCAAGATTTCTTGTAAGTTTCCCCCACTCCATAGCCTGGGTGGTGGGGGCAAAAAGCCGCCTGTCTGTGGGGAGGATTCTTGAAAAAAAATCATGGAGAAACAAACCCTTACTGGTACCCGGCAACACTTCTTTTTCTCCAATAAGCCCCAGGGCATTTAAAAAATGAGAAAAAGGACGCCCCTCCTGACGTCCGCTGCTGAAAAAAAGGCCCCTGAAAATTGCTGTCTCCTGATAGGGATTTTCCCGAAACGTTTCCTTAAGAAACGCACCAAGACCTCTTTTCAGATTTCTGAACTCTTCGGGAAAAAGTAAGATGCCCGGATTTATCTCTTCGGAAGCAGGTTGATGAAGGAAAAGCAGGCGAAGGCTCCTTAATCGTTCCCCTATGGTATGAATGGCTTCTTCCTGAAATGCAACTACATCGGTTGACAGATTCTTGTTAATGACGCCCATAGGTTGGTCGAGGCCCTTTTCCGGCAAATGCTCACAAAACTTCGTCATTCCCTGGATCAGATCACACTTGGTAACAAGCACATAAACCGGGAACTTAAATCCCAGCACCCGCATCAATTCGTCAATGCGGAGACGAATATTGCGACCGTCTTCTTCCAGTGTTTCAGATGAGGCTTCCAGGAGTTTGTTTGCGGCAACAGACACAATAACACCATTGATAGGCTCTCTTTTCCGGTATTTTACTAACAGACTTAAAAACCTTTGCCATTCTTCCTTATCCCGCCCTTCATCGATCGGAATTGACCATCTCCCCGCGGTATCAAGAATAATCGCCTGCTCAAAAAACCACCAGTCGCAATTCCGTGTCCCTGATATACCAGGATTCTTGTTTATTTCTGAGAACGATGAAGAAAGGTTGGCACTGTTAATAGCAGTAGTTTTCCCTGTGCCACTTTCTCCGATAATTAAATACCACGGCAGCACATACAGGGGATTTCCAAGTTTCCTCAGATGTGAGCGTTTTAATGCCTCGACACCGCCCTTCCATTTATCCTGAAGTTCTTTGAGTTCTTCTCTTTCTTTTCCCTTAAGGGCTGCAAGATGCCGCTCATTCTGATCGATAACCTGCTGAACAAACTTTTTTTCCCGCTGTCTGAGCAATATTTTCCGGAGAAAATATCCACCGGCACACATTCCTACGATACCCAGTAAAACAATGAACCCTATCCACCATGGCCATGCCAGGCTAAGCGTAAGCCCGAAAGCAAAGAGGGAAATTAAAATAATTATTGCGATAATGAGGAAAATCTTGAGAAACTTTACGATAAAATCTTTCATCACGAGTGTACCTATAAAATGTTATTTCCGATACTACCCAGAACAAACCGGTAGATTAAGAATAACAATCCAAAAAAGAGCACCGATCCTGCACCGCTGGCAATAGCAACCACGGAGAACCGGAATTTCTTCCTTTTGCGACCGTCCTGAACGATTTCATTTGGATAAGCTTCCGGAAACAATTCTGCTCTTTCAAGCGAAGGAAGCCCTACGGAACTTCCCATAAGGATTTTGAGATTGGATGTTTTCAGTTGCTCCAGCAGGTATTCGTCTCCTTTATGGCAGTAACGACCGGTAAAACCCAGGGAGAGGCAGAAATAATAGACCTCCCTCACCTGCCCCTGATGAAGACCCAGGGCATTTAATCGTTCAAAAAACTCTTCCCCGGCATCTGTCGTGTGGTAATAGGCACGCTGAAGCGACTCTTTCTGCCACTGGTTTTTTTGAGCCCATGCAGAATTCAGAACAACTTCATCCGCCCAGGCACAAACAGCAAAACGAGCATGATCATAATCCTCGCGCGGGAAGAGGTCGTTTTTAAGACAATCTTCACTTTTTGCGAGTAGTCTTAAAATATCAGCCTTTATCTGTTCATATCTTGGCTGTTTAACAGTAACCGTTTTCTGAAAATAGACCACATAGGTGATAACCTCCATAAAATAATCCGTTACATGCATGATCATTCCCTTACTGAATAATTTTTCATAATGGTAATGTTCTTTAAGAATTATGTGCTTTTCACGGGATTATTCACATTGCGGTACCAGGACGATTTTCTTTTCCCTATCTTATTTCCCCACAACCATCAGTTCGACCTCTAAATCTTCCGGTGCATTATCCCAGTAAAGGGCAATATTGTTTCCCTTTGTCACCAACGCCCATTGGTCACTATGGTGATCAATGGCAAAATACGTAGCATGCGCCCTTCTGGGTAATTGTGGTGGCACCACGGAAAGATGTTCCACTTTTATACCAGAAATCGCTTTTGCAATAAGAATTGGTAAACGTTCCCGTGATCCCAGCTTGGCAATCGTCGTCACATAATGAATCAGGGATTTTGGGTCCTCTTCGGTATTAAACACCAAATAAAATCGGTTACGGCCTTCAAACATCTCTGGTTTCAATTCCGCTGTATAGTAAGTGCCATCATAAACCATACGAATTACGTAATCCGGCCCGGCGGTAATTTTATCTAACAGCTGAATAATTAAGGATTGTGCAGCAGAGAAACATTCCCAGAGTTTCCAATGGTTATAACCCGGAAGTGCGCTGGTTCCATCTTCTGCTTCACCAAGGACATTCACCCTTTCATCAAAAGAAGAGAGTTCTCCAATCAGTTGCCTTATAGTTCCGTAAACATACCAGGGATGTATCTGCTGTGTTTCCGTAATATGATAAAGAAGGGGGGCATAACGGTTCAGCGACCTCAGGGCCAGTAAATAGACCATATCTCTTGTTCCAAATTCAGCCGTCTGAATGCCTCTTTGCATCTTATAAGCCTCAAGCTGGTGGCAGCGGGCGGTAATCTGATCTCTGGTTTCCTTGACAAGCTTCATGAGAGGCTCCGAACTGGTAATGGTGAGACACGGCGGAATAAAATGCTGTGATAACACGATCTTTTCACCCATCCTTTCTAACTGGGCAACGGGTAAAAGCACATAATCTCCCGCTTGTTCCCGCTCTGTTTCCCAGAATATCCTGAGTAGGTAGTGTAGTCTTTTGACGTTGCCTTTCGGTCCGCAAGCGTGTAAATCCGCAACTTCTTCTGCATCTCGTAATGTAACACAACGTGTTGTTGCCGCCGGAAAGGACTCTGCGGTCTCAAGGACAGTAACATTTTCACCGGTGTTGTTCCATTTTTTGAGCCCAACATAGACTGGCAGCGGTTTACCGCCTTCAATCCAGGCCTCATCAAAACGGCGGGATTCTATCATTGCATTGTCAGGTAAAACTGCATAAGTTCCATCCTGAAACAAAAAGGTTCCTTTAACGAGATTAAATATTCCGTTTCCTAATGCCGCCTCCTGAATCTCCGTTTTGCTTATACCCCAGAAGTCTGGCTCAAGATATTGCAGAAAGGGCGCTAAAAGCGACCGAAAGGATAGATCCTGTAGCTGAAAATGCTGCGGCTGTAAAAGGAGACCCTGCTCCCAGAAGAGTGATCGTTGAATATCCATTACTTCACCATGAATCCTTTAATCATTTCCCGTCCCAGATAAAGTTCAGTATCCAGTTTCTTTGGCTTTTTTCCAAAAAAGCTAACCGGTATTTGATGAGTACGCACTGATTCATCTTTTTGTGACATATAATATCCGGTTACCATACCAATATATTTGGTACCTTCTGCCCTGTCTAAGATTTTCGTTACATCCTCTCCCGGATAAATTACGAACGACTTGGAAGACGTCACACTTGCATCGAAGTTAGTGCATTCTAATAATTTTGACAGACCATCTTTTTCATCCTTTCGCTCATTAAACGCATTCAGGCTGCGAAGTTGATAAACACAGAGTATCAGCGTATGAGGCTCACCGTCATAATAATTCAAATCCTGATCGCTTTTAATATGTAACCGGACAGCCGCTTCACCATAGATATCATAATCCGGCTTTCGACCACTCCCGGCACATGAACAGAGCAATGCCATAAGCAAAAAGACGAACCATATCTTTACCGTATTTTTCATGGTATGCCTCTTTTTTCTGTTTTATATAATTTTTGGCAAGTCTTCTCAAATTCTCTTAACAGTTCTTCCGTGAAACGGCCAGAATCAAACCAACCTTTACAGCTTTGAAATTTGTCCTTATAAATATCGAAAAGCTCAGCCCGGCGCAGGGCGCCAAATTTTAAACCACCTTTATTTGATTCAGAGATACGGTCAGGGTCTAATTCATCCAGCATTTGTTTTACCCGGGTCTTGGCAGCCTCCTGAAAGGCCTTGTGTGATACCAAAAAGGCCTTTTTGATTTGATCCAGATAGCTTTGAAGAGATTCAGCCCCTTCTTCATTCTCAAGATTTGAACCGATAACGTGCCGTATGGTTTCCAATTTAACATTTTCCCCAAAAAGGCATGTATGGATAACACGTATGATGGTATTTATGGTATCAAAAAGCGTGTGCAAGGATTTTGCCAATTTATCGGTTAGTTCTCCGGAAGAAAGCTCCGCCCTGGGGATTTCTTTTCCCAGCAACAGGGAAAAGAGGCGGGAAAACTCCCTTGATTCAAGGGAAAGGGCTGTCTCTTTTCCGGTGTTCCGGCTCTTAAATTGTTGACTCAGTTTCATCAGGAGTTCCATCCCTTCACTGGGTGATCTATCCCGTATTTGGCTTTCTACATAGTTTTCAATCAATCTCTCGGCGTTTGCATGATCAGCATGGTACAGCGTCCTGATTTCATCAGACATAGCCTGAATATTGTCGTGACTATTCTTTCCTGCCATTTTTGTATTTTACCTTTTCTGGTTTCAGGATAACGGTTTCTGCTATGAAATCCGCTTCGTTAATCCTTTTTGCCTTGCTTTTATCAAGTTCTAAGGGGTCATTACCTTTTGGTATGACGTCTTTTTTGTTTCCGTGAGAATCACTTGCCATGACTTTTAGGGGTGTTTGTAACGGCCTTTTGTCTGTTTCCCGGGCAGAGATGATAACCGTTTCCGGGACTAAATTCCCGGATTTTTCAATCTTTTCCGGGGGGCGTTCTTTCTGGAAACCTTTAAGAGAAAGAATAACGGTTTCGTCTAATTCTTCCCGATTTGCAGACTGCTTTGCGTCCTTTTTGCCTTTCCCGGATGGGAGGAGAACGGTTTCGGGGATGATATCCCGGGCTTCTTTGTCCTTGTCCTTTTCAACGGCGGTTTCTTTTTTAAGATCTTTTAAAATAAGGGTAACGGTTTTATCCGGATCTGACACTTCTTTTTCAAACTCTGCACTCCTTTTCCTGATAATTTTCATGAGAATTCCGTAAATCGTCTTATCTGCCACGGAGAATCCCTGATCTTGTTCTATGGGTGCTTGTTCAGGAAAACTTCCAGAAGCAGAGATACTGCCGGTTTTTTCTGCTTCTGGCTTCTCAGGAAGCATCTCGGGTGATCCGCCATCTGTTCCGGAATACCGCTCTTTTTGTTCGTCGAACAGGTTACGCCTGATCTCTTCTCTTACCTGCTCTAGTTTCTGGAAAAAGCCCTCGGACCATCCTGTAGTCTTTTTGCGAAATGCCGTCATTAGCAAAGACCATCCCAGATAAAGCGTTCGTTCCCAGAGAGATTGCCAATCCTTTTTTACCTGTTTTCCTTCCGGATCCCAGAAGATATTTTCAGGAGGGAATTGAGCGCACAATTTTTCCCCATATCGATTTTCACACGATGTATCATTAGCCGCAAATCTTTGATCCATCGCTGCACTTAAGGAGGGATAGATTTTTGAAATATCCTGTTTTTTGTTAACCAAAAAAGTATAAAACCAGAAGAGCCCTAAGGAAAAAAGGCCGTCAGACGAAGGAGACTTCGGAAGTGACGCTGTTTCTGTCAGCCTGCTGCTGATATCAAGATACGTAACCGTAAAATTCCAGAAAAAGGGCAGGAATCCGCCTTGATCGGCAAGCTTAATCCAAATACGGTCCAGGGAGAACCTGGTGTCCGCCGGCACAGCAAGCTTATTTTCTGACCGAAAGTTTTGCAGGAACCCGGCCAAAAAAGAAAGCTTTAAATACAAAATTTCCAGGAAACGTCTCTCGTCGTGATCAAAGAGAACTGGCGCCGTGTTAAAGCAATTTTGCCTTATTGCCTCCAGACAATTTGCTCTACCGAGCTCCTGTTTTACCCTTAGCGGCGCTTCTACTTCTTCAAAGGGTGCGCCTGAGACGAGAGATAAAAAATCGATGGCATTCAATGACATCGCCTGAAACAGTAACAGAGAAAATGGATAAAAGGAGAAGGGCATAATTCTTGACGCGGCCTTGCCGTTTAAGCCATAACAATCCTGATGATACGGGCACTCTCCGCAGGGGAACCGGGTATCGGCGTATGCCTTTTTGGGCAATTGGGCAAATTCCTTTATTAATGCCCACCGGTCTTTTACAGAAGGGGGGTCGAAACGGTCTGACTCATACCCATAAAAATCTTGTTTACCCGACGCGTAACAGGAAGGACAAAACAAGTAACGTTTCAGCGATTGTGTATATGACTGCAATCCTGCGCTGATAAGAAGGTTATCATCTTCACATTGTTGAAGGGAGAGTCCGCATTTTGGACATGGTGGGTGGAAATAGGACTGCCGGGTATTGCAAAAAAAGAGGGGGGACATGAGCGCTAATTCCCCTTTTTCATTGATTTGGTTGGAAAGAATCATCAGCGGCTCGTTTTGATTCCCGTGTGTATAAAAAGAAAATGCCTTCTGCCATAAGCCTTCAACGTCTTTGTTGTTAACGGGCCGTAAGTCATCCTTTGTTATGAGATACTGATCTCTCTGCACGAAAAGAAATACCTTCCGTATATCACTTTCTGCATCCGTGACAAATTGCGCTTCGATGAGACGTGCAAGGGGATCCGATTCCGATACAATCAAAAAAGGAAAAGAGGCCTTTCCCAACACGGCGGTATCCTGGGATATAAGAGATAGCCGCAAGGAGATGCCACCTCCTGGGTAAAGCAAATAGGGTAGTAAAGAATGTTTCCCGTCATGTTCCTTCATGACAACCCTCGTGATGGTCGTTAAATCAGATCCGGATCCAGGAAGATATCTGTAAATAAAAAAACCTTACTGCTAAATACGTTCAGACATATTCGGCAGTAAGGCTGTCTTTTTCAAAGCCGTTTGAACGGTTTAAGCGGTTTAAACTGTTTAAACGGATCGCAAGACCCTATTACTTTGCGTCCCATGATTACTCATGGTTTGCCATTATCGTGATGTAAGCTCATAAGCGCAATTCAAATGCCTTTGGTGATTAAAATGGAAAATTATTGATAACTATTTCCCAAGACTCATATTTATGAATGCTTATGAAAGGAAATGGCTTGCAAAAATTTTTATGGTAGTTAATCGTAACTTTAAAAAAAGTGTGCCATGTCACACATTTGTGCCGTCACATTTGTGTGTCATGACACACTTTATTCAGTGATGCATAGTCTGTAAAACTATGAAAATGAAGATAGTGGTGGTGTTTACTGCGCAGTGTAGGGGTGAAGCATTTACTATCATAAGCATACATCTGTTTACACACAAGTTGGCAAATGCTTCGCCTCTACTTTTTCAAACAACTACATTGTTACAAGGATTGCAAGTGTTTCGAAAAAATCGGCAATTACATAAAATCGGCATGTAAATCACGTGGCAAGAGAAATCCGCGCTCAACGAGACCACGAATCACCTGGCAAAAAATGGGTCTGATTTTTTCAAGATCGACACCAGGGGCATTGGCTATTTCAGCTAACAGGTCTTTAAGCTGTCGCTGGCCGTCACATTTGACACTTACATTTGCCATGTATGAGTCAATGTTTCCAGAGTAGGCAAGGCCTCGTGATATATGCAGTCGGATTGTTTCATCCACCCATCCGGCAGCGGATGGTTTCGCCAGGCGCTCCAGACATACATCCGGAGAAACCCGGAATCGTGTATTCAGCAACAGGGAATCATCCTGAACAGTTTCCAGGAAATCCTGCAACTCAAAACCTCTTACCATAGAGTCACCGCAGGGTCCGAGCATCTTTTCTGGCGCATCATCAGCCCGGTACCAGTATCTACCTTTAGCTGACCGGCGCATCGTAATCAAACCTGCTCCCATGGCGGTAATGCCTTGCTGATCGTAGTATGCCATCCATTTTTCAAAATGCCGGTCAAAATCTTCCGGTGCTTCTTTTTCCGTATGCCGGATCCAGGTGGCGGCATAGGTCGCCGCATCGCGTGTCTCCGAACGCATCACCCATACATCACAACCCGTTCCCTGAAACCAGCCACGCAGCCATTCTCTCCAGTCCTGCCCGGCATGCTCCGTCCAGTTACAAAGGATGTGACAATAGCCACCGTTGTTCAGAAACCGCGGAACCTGACTAATGATCTTCTGACAGGCCTGGTCTGCCTCCATCCCGCTGTCCCGGTAAATGTACTTCATTTCCGGCGAGATGACAAAGGGGGGATTCGTAACGATCAGATCAAACATAAGTCCCTGTGCCGGCTCAAAGAGATCTCCGTCAAGGCATGCAACATGGGATAATCCATTGAGCCTTGCATTAAAGGATGCCATGTGTACTGCACGGGGATTCTTGTCCACGGCAAGCACCCGACTGCTGTGCCTGGCAGCAAGAAAGGCCTGAATACCGCAGCCGGTGCCCAGATCAAGGGCCATGCCGGCCTGCCTTCGCACGGTAAGATTGGCCAGCGTCAGAGTGCTCCTGCCAATCCCCATAACATAATCCTTTTTGAACTCGGTTTGAAGCATCCGGGTGGAGTCGAATGCTATCAACAGCCCGTGAAACGGGAGCAGCTTGACGACTGCTTTTACCCGCGTGTCGTCAGCATGAATAAGACCCGCATCTGCCAATTTTTCAAGCGTCATTGGCTGGAGTGCGCGCTGAACCTCTTTTCTGTCACAGGGGACCTCTATCAGGAACAGGCGTATGAGCGTATCAAGTGGTGTACCCTGGTTTGTGCGACGCAGTAAAAGGGGCACGTCTTCTCCCCTGAGGGAAGGAATATCCTTAACCCCTAATACTTCAATGATCGCCGCATCGTTATAACGTGCTGCCTCAAACACGTCCCGAAGACGTTTGAAATCATCCGGATGTTGGAAGGAAGTAAAAGACATCAGAGGGTTGATAGGCTAGTGCTCTTCAATGATAATATCTATAATATCTTTGCATTTCAATCAATTCGTGCTCATCGGCGTAGATCTGTGGTCAAATCGTTTTAGTTAAGGATTTTTTAAAACATCGTGAGTACCCACCCTGCGTAAAACACAGATGTCCCCTTTGCTATGATACGTAAATCGGTAAGATCTGGATACGCGTCCTTCCCAAATATCTCGTGGATCGTTCATCTTTTTTATATTTAAAGAAGGGTGGCTGGTGTTAGACAAAAAAAATTCAATTTGTTTATCTACCGCCGTTTGAATTTGTTTGGGCAGTTTTCTGTAATCCCTGACAAACGGCTTCGAAAAAAAGAGTTTCATATCTTGGCCTTTTTAAGAGCCTTGATTGCATCTTTCGCATTATCAAAAGGCCCCAATACCTCACCCTTGGCAATAGAAGCGTCCGCTTCCGCCTCTTTCTTCTGCCATTCCGGGGTATAAAAATACGATTGGTCAGGGTGAATAACCTTCACAGGTTTTATTACCAAACCCTCTTTCTGACTTTCTATTTCTAAGTAATCACCGATTGAAACGTTAAACTTCTTGCGAAGCTCTTGCGGTATGGTAATTTGATAATTTTGTTTGATCTTAACGAGCGGCATCTTAGTCCTCCTCGTGGTTTTTTTAAGTTATAAATTATAATTCTTGTAATCTTTTAATTTATAATATTCACAGGCTAATCATTTGTCAAGCGAATCATAAGTTATGCTGTTTTAGCCACAGGCTTACACGGAGTTACACAGACTAAAACTTCTGGCCACAGACTGTCACTGACAATTCACAGACTTATCGCCTTTATTTCAATAATAATCTTCTCTTCAATAATATCTGTAATATCTTTGCATTTCAATCTATCCATGCTCATCCGCGTAAATACGCGGCTAAATTTTTTTAAAATCGGTATAAATCCGTGGCGCATATTCTATCCGTTTATACGCATCTCATCAACTTTTTAAATTTTTTCCTTGCATTTGCCTAACGGTTTTCTATATATTCCAGTCAATTTTGGTTTGCGACCCATGTTCCTTTGTATTTCCATAACGTATAGCCACAGACCTGCACAGGCGAATATCTTGCCGGTAAGGAATTTCAATTGCCTCCCATAATCCCCCCGTTTACGGGGGGAAACAGGGGGGGGAAAGTCGCCGAAGGCTTAATTAACCGGTAAAGGCTTCTGTATATCTGGTGGCAATCATGGCAATAAAAAGATGCCCTATACTCAGGATAACAGACTCATCGCAATTGAAACCCCGCTTGGCAAGGACGCCCTGTTGCTTACCGGCTTCCATGGCACAGAAGGACTGTCCACGCCATTTCACTTCGAACTCGACCTGCTCTCGGAAAACCATAGCATACCATTCAAGGACATCATCGGGAAAAGCGTTGCCGTTTCCGTTGTATTGGCAAACGGGGAAAAACGGTATTTTCATGGCTTAATTTCACGCTTTTCACAAGGACGGGGCGGGGGTGAAGCAGGTGGCGACCCTCGTTTTTCTCATTATACCGCGACCATGGTCCCGTGGCTTTGGTTGCTCACAAAGACTGCGGATTCAAGGATATTTCAGAATAAATCTGTACCG
>JAJTXE010000002.1:1371112-1373422 GCA_021463795.1 Candidatus Brocadia sp.
GTGCTCCGGATGCCATATGGGACCCGACCATCCTGATTGGGAAAGCTATGAACATTCCCGGTGGGGGATTATCTATAATATCTCCGGAGAGAAGTGGAACTGGGACAAAAAGCTCTCTGAGGTTATTCCCGGCGTTGATTATCCTGCGCCAACGTGTCAGTATTGCCATATGTATGTTGGAAATGGTCAATGGGAGATGAACGTAGAAACGAAAGGCATATGGCGTATGGGCGTCATTCCCCCAAAAGAAGTTGAATTTAAATCAGGGATTAAGGACTTTCCTTACGGAATAACAATACCGCCCATGGACAAGAAGCTTGAAATTTCCTCCCCGGAAAGCAAGACGAAACGACGCTACTGGGTGGAGCTCTGTACGAAATGCCACAGCAACAGATTTTCCAGCATGTGGCTCGATTCTCTGGATCAGTACATGTTTGAATCGTGGAGACGGATCGACGAGGCACAGCTCGTGGTTGAAGAACTCTTTGCCAAAGATATGATTAGACCGTCTCCGGATGAAAGAGCTCCTTTTCCCCTGAGCGATGTAATCGTCAAACTGCTCAGCCCCAAGGAACTGGGGCCGGAGGTGTACAGCCTGTTCAAAAAGACCAGCGGCCACTTGCCGGTAATTGGGCCTGTCCTTGGCGCCTACGCCATATTTAACCAAAAGGACGGGAATCCCAGCGGGGTAGAGCAGGAGTATGTGGAGATGTGGTTCTGGAATCACCTGCAGGGATACAAGGGCACCGCCCATGCACAGCAGGACATCAGCTGGTGGTGGGGCACGGCTCAAACGATGGGGAATCTGACGCGCATCCGGGATGGAGCAGTGAATTTGCAGCGTTTAAAGAGCCTTGAAGAGGCAGTAAAAAAATAAACTGCAATATTCATAGTCTTTGTCATGACAACGATGTCATCATAGCGGTCAAATTTATATCCCTCTTTTCACTCTCCTTGCCGATGATGTCGCCGTTTCTCTTCGTGATGTATGCCCAAAGCATTATCCAGAGATGTTTTTCGCCGAACCTATTGCAACATCTCCAACAAAGGATATTGCCAGTGCTTCATTGAGAACGGGCAGTCAGCACGAACTCATACGCCATGCCCATACACCCCAAAAGATTGTCCTTACCTCGTAACGCCGTCATACCCCTCACGGGAAATAGCTGTCTTTCTACGCATACGCCTGCCCATCGGCGGACAGGAATTGCCCTATGGTATATGTAAACTTCTCCACGAAAATTTAGGCCCGCAGAGGTGATATTTTCAGTCACGCAGGCATTCCATACTTCAAGGCATGCCAGCCCTGGCAACAGACGGATATCGGTAATCTCAAGGAACAACAGTTGTGCGCATATGCAATTCCTTAACCGGACAACACTGAAAACAGGGTAATTTTTTGTGAGAAAAGGGCATTCCATCCACAAAAAGCGGAAGAAATGAGCCGAAACGCCATTTTTATCGGGGAAAAAGAATTAATAACCATTGTTTTAACTGTACCTGACGTCACATATCCATGGAGAAGCCCATGCCGGATAAATCTCTTACGTTGCAGGCGATGGATGCAAAGAGTAACTGCAATCGTGTTCTGCTTTCTGTTCGATGCCTTGACTTTCTGACATCATGAGAGCGAACCATTTCGCTCACCGTTGCCTCCACACCAGCGTGGACCGCGCACTGCTTACGGCAATCCGTTTTCTCCATGTACTGATGTGCCGGGATACTCCCCGATACGGTGCATCATCAATGGTTATGATGGCAAACGCTTGCCAATCTTTACCGGATATCGCGTGTTCATCCTGCAGGCAGAACAAGTCGCCGGATCAAAATGCACCAGCGTCTTTCCCGTGCTTTCGCTGAGTGATTGATCCGCCGGAATATCCCCTTTTGTGTGGGTTTTAGAGAGTTTTTATCAACTGAAAGCAGGTGCAATCCTTGAACTTGTCGAGGCTGTAATAAACACATCAGGACTTGATGTCGCAGATAAATCAACGATAATTTCTGCTTTAAGACTTTACAGGAGTAAGAATATAGATTTTATAGATGCATGGATTATAGAATTTGCAAAAGAACGAGGTGTTAAGACCATATATAGTGTCTGAACGAAAACGCACTTTTTGTAAAAGTGCGCGGGCGATTTTTTCCTTACCAAGAGATCATTTTAAAATTTGAGATTGGGTTTTTGCTAAAATACGGTTCTTTTACCCGTTTCCCTTGATTTTTTCTTTATTTTAACCTTGTCTGGGCGCACCTTCCGCCCTGCAGACTGTTTTTCTTCGTGTTTTTTGTTTGCTTAGGCGGCTTTTCGCG
>JAJTXE010000002.1:1373443-1375346 GCA_021463795.1 Candidatus Brocadia sp.
ACCCCCACACAAATGAAGGAGGCGAAGATGGCACACCACAGCGAATCGGTACGATCTTACTTTACTTACACACTCAACAAAACAGGAGGACTTTATGCCAAAAGGGATTGCACTAACCACAGGATTAAATGCCGTTAATCCAGTACATTACGGCGGCTGGTCGGGAGAACTCAACGCGTGTGAAGCTGACGCAAAAGACATGGCGGAGATTGCTCAGTCAAAAGGTTTTGAAGTAAAGACCTTGCTTACTAAAGAAGCTACCCGGAAAAATGTTATCGATGGGATTACCAAGGCTGCCAGCGCCCTGACCTCCGGCGACATCTTTATGCTCAGCTATTCCGGTCACGGCGGCCAACTCCCCGATCTGAACAGCGATGAGGATGATGCACAGGATGAAACGTGGTGTCTGTATGATGGAGAACTGGTTGATGACGAGATTTATTCATTGCTCTGCAAGTTTGCACAGGGCGTGCGTATCCTGGTCTTTTCTGATAGTTGCCACAGCGGCACGGTAACAAAGATGGCTTATTATCAGTCTGCCACGAGCATGTTGAGTTCAAAGGCAATCGCTCCGGAAACCCGGTACCGTTTCATGCCGATGGAGGTCGCGGTTCGCACCTATCGTGATAACAAAAAATTCTATGACCCCATCTTAAAAGATCCTCAATTGAAGGAATCGCGCGATGCAGTGAAGGCTGCCGTGATCCTTATTTCCGGATGCCAGGACAATCAGTTGTCCGCTGATGGCACTTTTAACGGATTGTTCACCGCCAATTTGTTGCAGGTGTGGAATGAAGGGAAGTTTAAGAAGGGATACCGTGCCTTTCGGCGCGCTATCGTAAACCGCATGCCGCCCGATCAGACACCAAACTATTTCCGGGTGGGTGAGATTAACCGTACCTTTGAAAAACAGAAACCGTTCACGATTTAGCTGGACGTGTATTTTCTGCTGTGAACGCAATCTGTACCGTTTTGAATAGAATGGAGGCACACTGGCTATTGCAAACGCATAAAGAAGGTTGTCATTGCGATGGTGCTAGCCCAAAGCAACCTCTGCTATGACTGTCACTCCGAGCAAAGCGGGGAATCTCATGGGCTTGCTTTGCCTGGGTTCACAATTTCGGCTTCGCTATCGCCCGCAACGATCAGCACATGCCAACTTATTTAATACGTTTACTATGACAATACGGTATCATGAGAACTTTTCATTATTCAAATTGCTTTTAGCAAGCAGCAAGATAAAAACATACATCCGATAAAGGCAAACCCTGAGCGATCAGGGGGCGCAAAGGAAGGGTCTCGCTAAACCGTTTAAACAGCTTGAACGGCTTATGAGACAGCCTTACTGCTAAAGATGTTTGTGGAAATTTTTGCAGTAAGCTTTTTTATTTTAATGTAACTATTCAGCGAAAATATATTAGAATTTACTTGACACTCGATGCGAGAAAAGCAGGCATTCTCTTGGTTAGAGGTATATATTGCTGTAGATACAGCAGCGGTAGCCGATAGGCGGTATTTGTGCGGAGACGTGTGGGGTCTGTTCAGCAACGGAAATAGATGCCTTTGGGGTGCACGCCAGGGAGCAAGAAATGGGTGAAAAAGCCTGTGGTATAATAGCCTCAGTGGGTAATTTGTGGGCTATTGATACAGGTGTCATCCATTGACGATAGAGAATATAGACATAGATGCGACACTCAAGAAGGTAGAGAAGCTGCTTTCAGAGGAGAAAGGGCTGTCACCGGCGATGAGGTCAATGGTAGAGTTGTTGGTGTTAGTGATAACTCTACTGATGGGACGTCTGAACCGGAACAGTCGCAACAGCAGCAAGCCGCCCTCAAGCGATCCGAATCGCAAGAGAGAAAGCAAGGCGAAGGGGGAGAGGAAGGCAGGGGGGCAAGGGGGT
>JAJTXE010000002.1:1375367-1382412 GCA_021463795.1 Candidatus Brocadia sp.
TGCGCACCTGTGGCAATATATACCGCGTTATATTCTCTTAATAAGGTATCGAAGGCATCGGGGGTGTCTATGGGGCTGTTTAATCGTATTTCGGCTCCGAGTTCTGCTATTCCGCTGATTGCAGCCTCTATCTGAGCGCGCGGCAACCGGTACGGTGGAATACCTACGCTTAGCATGCCACCGGCGACCAGTAGCGCTTCGTAGATAACAACGTCGTGCCCCTTCATTACCAGATCGTGTGCAGCGGCAAGACCGGACGGACCTGAGCCAATGATTGCTACGCGACACCCAGTCTTTTCGATATGCACCGGTTTTGCGGGAGCTTTTTTCAGGGCAAAGTCTCCTGCGCTCCTCTTGAGAGAACAGATAGCAAGAGGTTTATCGATTACGCCCCGGCGACATGCGGTTTCACACGGATGAGTGCATACCCTGCCGAGGATGTGGGGAAAAAGGTTTGCCATGAAATTTAACCGCAAAGAGGCGTCAAAGTCTCCTGCGGTGATGCGTTCTATATAATTCATGGCCGGTGTGTTTACCGGGCATGCATACTGGCAATTGATATTTTCCCTGAACCAGTGGTCATCTGCTTTGGTTAGCTTATAGTTCACGAGGACTATTCTCCCTTTTGGCGCCTTTTCTGTTCTATCCGCTTATCATGTTCAAATGCCTGTTTAAAGGTGATCCAGGTAAAGAACACGAGCAGGAGTATTAAACCGACGATGGGGATATTATCAGGTTTCGTTATAATTGCCCAGACGTTTTCCATGGTTGAATTCTCTTTGTAGGGCGACGAGGCTCGTCGCTCTATGTTCATCTATAGAATGCATAATTATGCACATAACTCCACTTCCACTGGTCCCGGATAGAGACCAAACCAGCCCTGACTGGATTGTTTAAAACGTAATTGACTATTCGCTCCAGTTCCTTTCCATCACGCACTACATGATCATAACTTTCGTGCTGCCAGAATGCACCTTTGCGATTGAGTATTTCATTTGCTTTTATAGCCGTATACCATTTCAGGTTCTCCAGAATTTTTGTAACGATGTATGGGGCCGAAGCCGTTTTGCCCTTGCAGAGCGACGAGTCTCATCTCTCTGCATTCATGAGATACATCGTTAGAGCGGCCCGGAAATGCCACCATCCTTGCGGACACGCCAGAAGTGCACCATCATAAAGATGCTGATCATCAGAGGCAGTCCGATACAATGCCATACATACGCCCTTAACAAGGCATTTCCACCTACGAGTGACCCACCCAGGAGTGCGAATCGGATGTCGTTGTGGGCCGTCATGCCCAGTTGTTCACCAAAAGGCCCTTCGTGTCCGAGGAGCGGTGCTGAACGCGCCATATTGGTACCAACCGTTACCGCCCAGAATCCCAACTGATCCCAGGTAAGCAGATATCCGGTGAAACTTAAAAGGAGGGTAAGCACCAACAGAACAACACCAACACACCAGTTAAATTCCCGTGGCGGCTTATATGAACCCGTCGCAAATACACGGAACATGTGAAACCATACCGTTATGACCATCAGATGGGCGCTCCACCGATGCAGATTCCTTAAAATTGCACCGAAAGGCACCTGATATTCTAAATCTTTGATATCCCAATAGGCATCGTGGACGGTAGGGCGGTAATAAAACATCAGCAACACGCCCGTAATGGTGAGTACCAGAAACAGGAAGAAGCTGATTCCACCCATGCACCAGGTATATTTTAACTGGGGCGCATGCCTCTTTACCTTTGCGGGATGCAGATGCATAAAGACGTTTGAAACAACCTTCAGCATCCGGTTCTTTGGCGTATCGGCAAAGGTATGCCTGAAGACAGACTTCCAGACCTGCGAATGAACCGTTACGTCCCTCAGCATCCTGAATAAACCTTTTTCTTTCAGCATATTTTTGTATTTTGCAAATAATTTTTCCATGAGCCTGTTAATCTTCCTGTAATTGTCTGACCCGAAAGCCTGATTTAATTGTTAAACCTTTAAGAATGCGCCTGGTTTGTCCCATTCTCCACGCTCTCCCCTGAACCTCAGCGCTTCGTCAACGACCATCTGTCCGTCCGCATCCAATGCGACCTTAAATCTCTCGAGAGGTCTTGGTGCAGGCCCCTCAATATTGATTCCATCCGGGGTAAACCCACTCCCATGACAGGGGCATTTGAACTTGCCTTCCGCCGCTAACCAGTTGGGGGTGCAACCGAGATGGGTACACTTTGCCTCGATTACATAAATCCTGTCAATCTCTCTGACAATCCATATCCTGAACTGTTTCTTGAACCTTTCGCTCACCCCTACCGGGTATTGAGATGGATAGCCTATCTTATATCTTGTTGGCGGTTCAATAATGGTTCTGGGAAAGAAGAACCGGGCAACGGCACTCACGAAAGTAACCGTGAATATTCCAATGCAGGTCCACCCTGCAGCAAGCAAGATACGCCGTCGATTTCTTGAAATGCCTGTCTTTTTTATCGCCTCTATCATAGGGTCTACGAATTACGAATATAAGGTACGTGACGGCAGAGAATACGAAATTTTAAAGGAGATGAAGATGTAGCCAGATATTATAATGATATATTGAATTTATATCTGTTGCAACGAAAAATACCGTAATATCTTAGCTTTTTGAAAAACTCCAATAATGGCGATGTTTGATTAACCACGCAGGAGCAAAGTACTTACTAAAATTGTCAAATATGAGGACATGCTCAAACTGGCATATGCCTCGCCTCTACCTTTCAAAAACTACATTATTAGTAACAATTTAGTTTTTTGAAAACATTTTGCATGAATGGCATTATTTATTGTAGGGGCAGGTTTCAAACCTGCCCCTACACGGCATGTAAAATATTGTTATTTTGGAAATTTTTCAAAAAGCTAAACTGTTACAAAAAAAGCTAAAGTCAGACAAGGACGATGGAAAGGTATGTAATGAAACCAAAGGACAATTACTCAAAAATGTAGAGGATGTTCTCATAACGGCAATAGTTAAAGGCATATATTGAGGAACTTTGAAAAGATTTAAAGCTGTAAACCGAAAAACGGATATTAAGTTCACGATGTTATGATATAAACCCAGTAACCCCTTAAGAGGGGCCAGTAACAATGCCCTTTTAGGGCTAATCAAGCCACCCGCTATGCGGGTGGTTACAGACTTTTACGAGGTAGATTTCCAAAAAACTTGTAGTGCCGATCTTCCCTCTTGACGACTTCACGGTGGCATGAAAAAACATCCGCATGTTTTTACGCGAAAAGACACAGACAAAAGACGGAAAAATCCATCGGTATTGGAGCGTAGGAGAAAACCGCCGGCTCAGAGGAGGAAGAGTGGTATAGCGACAAGTGCTCTGCCAGAAAGGACTCAATGACAACGAACGGGCTGAGTGGGTTTGAACGACAGAGGCGGTCCGGGGTGAAAAGCCCGCGACAAGACACCTGGCATTATTTCCGGTGAGAATAAGGCCAACATCTCTTTAAATAAAATTTAAGGTCATTAGTTGACTTTTTGACGAGAAATTGATATATATCTTGTATATTAAGTGTCTTTACTATGCATAACATCATCTCTTTTCCCAGGAGTATGAACTTATGAGTTATTCCTTCTTAAACTCCGTCACACCTGAGTATGTCAGATCAATTAGTGACAATGGCGTATATAGCCGAGGCTTCTCCTATTATAAAAGTGGATGTGTTCGTCGCTTGAAATACGATGGTGTAGTATTAACTGCAGAAGTTAAAGGCAGCGAATCAGCGCCATACAGTATTTTCATTCTTGCCAATGAAAAAGAAATATACGAGATGGATTGCGAATGTTTGTATGCCTCGGATGGGGAAGTATGCAAGCACATTGTCGCTACGCTGTTAAAGTGGATTGAAAAGAGAAAGGAAACGCACGGTCAAAGACAGGCATCTCTGCGACAAAAAACGTTTTTTGACACGGACGATATTTTCCCAAAAATCCTTCCCTTTTCTTCTTACCCGTCCGGCCCTGCGGATATCTTAACCGACATCTTTTCTACTATTGGTCATTTTCATATCAAGGTTGACTTACTCAACGGCGGACCACAACTCGAGCTGAAACTCGTTTCGGATCAATGCGGCGAAACAGTGGTTCATGTCTCAGCCGAAAAAAGCCCGCATGTCTTTGAAAAAATAACAAGACTTTCCGGCAACACCGTGGAATTATCCGAACGGGCACGAAAGGTCAGGCTCCATAAGAATCCCCTTGTCCCGAGCCTTCATGCCGACATAAACCCGGAGGGAGAAATAGAATTATCACCTGTCCTGAAACTGAAGGGCTCCAGTAAAAGAGATGCGCAGTCCGTCCGGTGGGAAGAATTGTCAGGAAACAGGCTCGGCGAACAGTGGGTGTGGCAGAACAATTCCTACAGACCTGTTGAGCCCATTTCTTACACCTTGCAACCCTATTTCAACAAACAAAAACCGCTTGTTTATAAAGAAAAGGCCGCGATTGATTTCCTCAGGCACGATCTCGACCCATTACTCAATGACGCTTCCTTTAAACCTTCGGAACGATTACAATGCGTAGAGGTTCATGACAGCCCGGACATTTCCCATGTGCAGGTGGAGTCTTGCGACAATGACTGGTTGTGGCTTGACCCTACTTACACCGTAGGGCGGCACACCGTCACACTCTCTGAAATATTATCGTGCCTTGATAAAGACCACTGCATAAGAAAGGACACTGCGTATATAGAGATTCCCAAAGACATCATGGACCTCTGGCAGCGTGGCAGTGGTATCATTGAAAATGGCAGGATCAAGATGCCCAAATTGGGATACCTGCGCACCCGCGCCGAATGCGGCAAGAAAGCAAAGATAACCGCATGCACCGAGACGCAGAAATTTCTGGCGAACTTTGATCGCATCACCCCGCCACAGCCGGCGCCAGCCGTTACATCATACAAGGGGGAGTTGCGCACCTATCAGCAATCCGGATATGACTGGCTCTGGTTCCTGCATACAAACGGTTTTAACGGTATCCTCGCAGATGAGATGGGGCTGGGAAAGACGCATCAGGCCATGGTGATAATCCTCTCTGCCTTGCAAAGCGAGCCGAACATGCCGAACCTGGTCGTCTGCCCTACCTCTGTGCTGGATCACTGGAAATCAAAGTTTCAGACCTATGCCTCCGAATTACGGGTTGCCCTGTTTTATGGAAAAGACCGAAGCGCGCTTTTGTCAAGCAACATGCCCTCTGTGGTCTTAACCACCTACAGCATCCTTTCCCGCGATACGGAAGTTCTTAGCAAGATTGCATGGAACTACGTCGTACTGGACGAGGCGCAAAAGATTAAGAACCATAACACCCAGATGTGCAAGGCAACCAAGTTCCTTAACGCAAAACGCCGTCTGGCGCTGACAGGCACCCCCATTGAAAACCGGTTGACGGAATTGTGGTCGATCTTTGATTTTCTTATGCCGGGTTACCTGGGAAGCATCGATGACTTCAGAAAGAGATATGAGAACCCGATCACGAAATATCAGGATCATGAAAAGCGTGAGGTATTAAAGAAGATCATCCACCCCTTTAAATTACGGCGGCTCAAGAAGGACGTCCTCACGGAACTCCCGCCAAAAACCGAAGAGAAACGGTATTGTACGCTGGCGCCGGCACAAATTGTTATGTACAAAGACATCGTTAGTGAGCGGGGAAGTAAACTTATTGCAAAGCTCAAAGATGAAAGCCAGCCGGTGGAATACATCCACATCTTTGCCTTGCTCACCAAGTTGAAACGACTCTGCGACCATCCAAAATTAGTCCTGAACGGAACCACTCCCAAAGGGACCGCATCGGGCAAATTCGAGCTCTTCAAGGAGATTATGGAAGAGACGCTGGAGTCAGGCGAAAAGGTCGTTGTATTCTCGCAATATCTGGAGATGCTGGATATCATCGGTGACTGGCTGAACAGCATTGACGTCAGATACGAAACCTTACGTGGTAGCACCAGGGATCGGGGCAAGGTTGTTGAAAGATTTCAAAATGATCCCGATTGCAACGTCTTCCTGGGGAGCCTCATGGCAGGAGGTTTAGGTATAGACCTGACTTCCGCCTCTGTGGTCATCCACTACGACCGGTGGTGGAACGCCGCACGGGAAGATCAGGCCACCGACCGCGTCCACCGCATCGGCCAGACCCGTGGCGTGCAGGTCTTCAAGCTCATCACCAAAGGCACGCTGGAGGAAAAGATCGACTCCATGATCACCACCAAGGCTGCCCTCATGAACTCCATAGTTGAGTCGGACGATGCCGTGTTCAAGTCATTTTCGAGGAAGGAGTTGATTGAGTTGTTGACGTTTTGATATTAGTCCTTTAAACCACAGAGCTCGCAGAGAACGCGGAGTAAAGAAAAAATCTTGAGAATATTCCGGGAATTGCTTACATTAACATACATATAAACATAATTCACAGGTTAAGAAACCGAACAGCTTTACACAAATAAGAACTTGAAGAAGCTGAAAAACGGATATTCATATGGACAAGATGATCTCTGAGAAAGATTTATTAACAATAAAAGAAGCCAGTGAATGGGCAACGGAATATTTGGGTAAAACCGTTACCACTTCAAATATTTCCTATCTCATTCAATATGGACGCATAAAGAAAATCGGAATCAACGGAACGACTCAAGTTTCCAGACAGGAATTAACCAACTACTACAAATCTTACAACGGGTATAGAGAACTTTCGTGGAGAGACCGACTCGGTGGGGATTTAAACTGGGCTTTATCTTTTGACCAGTACAAGGAAGCCGAAACTACCAAGCATGTTCACCGGCTTCATCCTTACAAAGGCAAATTTATTCCGCAACTTGTAGAGTATTTTCTTGACAGCCACACAGACAATTTCAAAAAAGAAACCTGCTTCAAAAAAGGCGACATCGTTCTTGACCCTTTTTCCGGTAGTGGAACTACAATGGTGCAATCATGCGAACTTGGAATGCATGCTATTGGAATTGATGTTTCTGCGTTTAATGCTCTCATTAATTAAATATCTTTAGAAAATGGAAACAACAGAA
>JAJTXE010000002.1:1382433-1410203 GCA_021463795.1 Candidatus Brocadia sp.
TAGGTACTGACTTATCAAAGACCAAAAGATCGCTGATAATTTATTTCAAAACAAACTATCAATGATATTAGCATTTTATATAATATTATGAGAGCAATGTCAATGTCAATAAATTTTTTCCTTCAAGGAAAGCCAACCGGCAAGCAACACATTGCCGCCTTTGTAGGGAATTTCATTATTGCAGCTGAGCACCCGAAACACAACGCAATGCCATACGGTATTCATTTAGGGCATCCTGTATTTGTCCTCTCTGCACATAGGTGTTACCTAAAGATACATGGGCATTATATGAATCCGGCATTAACTCAAGCATCTTTCTCAATGAGCTAATTGCTGGCTGGGGGTCTCCGTTTTTTGCATGTAACCATCCTAAACACAGATAGGCTTCTGCATAATCAGATTTTATTTCCAAAACATCCCTTATCTCCCGGAATTTTTGCTCAAGAGAAGGAATCTTTCCGCGAATCCATCCATAATCATTTGCGATTTCACTCTTCTTTGACATGGTATCCAGAGCCATGGTACAGATCGTTATTGCTTCCTGGATCTGATCTTGTGAGGCGTAAAGAAAAGCCGTTAATGCTTGAATATCGGCATTTTCAGGCTCATATAGCATAGCTCGTTCCACGATATCTTTTGCTTCTTTAAATAAATCACATTGGACATACGTCCATCCAAGGTATGCATACGTAGGGATGTCATCCGGATATCTGTACAAAATCTCTTTGCATATTTCAGCCGCTTTCTCTGGCTCGTCATTTCTGCCATACGCCATAATCAGAAGCCAATATGCCGTTTTGCTCCCCGGATATATCTTTAAGGCATCTTGCGCCATGGCTATTGCTTTAGTAAACCTGTGCGAACTCAGGCAACGCTTCCCTTCCACAATAAGATTTTCAAGGGTGGTATCTCTGATTTTTTTTGCCTCACCTAATGTTTGTAATGCCTCGCTCAGCATCCGCTTGGTAAAATAAAAACACGCCAGATAGACATGTGCATCTACCCGATCAGGCTCGATAGATATCGCCTTCCGGATGTCTGCAATGGACATATCCGGCATCCCTTTCTCTGCATAGGCACAGGCTAATTTGATATAGGCTTCCGTACAATCGGGTTGTAATTGCAAAATATCCTCGTATTCCTGTATAGCCTGGTCAATCCCGGAAAGGGTTTCTTTTCCGTCCAGGCATTTCAGTTTTAGCGCTTGTTTATATGCGTTGAGGGCGTCTCCCAGCCTTCCTAGTTGAACATAAGAGAAGCCCATCACTTCATGTGCACCCCGGAATTCTTTTATCAGATCAATAAAATCCTCAAACCCTGCTACGAATTCTTTGGTCGCATCAGGAGTATCTTTTATCATGGGATAGTCAAAGGATGTGTTTCGAAGAATTGGATTTAGCTGAAATATCTTCTGGAATTCCTCCACGGCACAGGGGATCAATCCTTTCTGGCTATAGGCCCATCCGAGATAAGCATGGACTTCCACGTTATCCGGATACAACTCGGCTATCTTTTGTAAATCTGGTATGGCAAGATCGATGAGCCCCCTTTCGGCAGAGAGCTTTGCCTTTTCATACCGTGGTTTTTCCCAGATACTGAGAGAAGGGTTGCTTGTTTTTATTTCTGCTGTGACACTGATAGAAAAAAATAACCCTTGCATAACAAGGGCTATCACAGAAACAAAGTTTACGAATTTTACCATACGCAGCATAGGGTCTTCCGATTTTAGCAAAAACACGAATACCTTTAACCCCGTCGTGGTTTTAAAGCCTGACGAACAAAAACTCGCAAATTTGTGAGTTTTTGTTCGTCATTTCCTATTCGTTCTGGTTAAGTTAGTACCCTTTTATCCCCCCGGTTGAAACAAATTCCGGGTAGGTCGGTGTCATATGTTCTGAAATATCAAGTCCCATCGTCTCGTCTTCTTCACTCACGCGTCCCAACCCTATAGCCTTCAGCCCGCCGAAGATAATAATGGCGCATACACACGAATAGGCGATACAGATGATGAATCCCAGGGCTTGTATGCCGATATGACAACTGACGCCATGATAGGAAGGCCGTATAAGACCCATAACGCCAGTTGCAATACCCCCAATAGCGCCCGAGGTGCAATGGACACCACAGGTGCCAACGGTATCATCGATCCCTATTTTGTCCAGCGACTTTACCACCAGCGGAATAATTCCTCCGCTGATTACCCCCACGACCAGAGCAAAACCGGGATGGGTAAAACCCACGCCTGCGCAGATAGAGACCATGCCTGCAATCGCCCCGTTTCCGGTGGTGAGCGGGTCTGGTTTATTATTCACCAGCCAACCCCCAAACATTGAGCCCAGGATACCGCCCGCCATGCTCATCGTAACATTGATCGTTGTGGTAGGTAAATCGTTCACCAGGATGCTGATCATTTTCCGGGCAGTTTCCGCGCCGGTTGGCTCGCACAACGATCCGACCAATACCGACCCAACATTAAAACCATAGAAACACACACATAAGATAAATACCCCCAGCATCGTTTGTGAAACATTATGTCCGGGGATGGTATAACATTCGCCACGTCCAAACTCAAACAACCATGTCTTCTTGCTCATGCGTGCGTATTTCTCCATTCGCGGCCCCACAATCATTGCGGCAATAAGGGCTGTTAAACCTCCCTGAAAATGTACCACCACGGACCCTGCATAATCCACATAGCCCCACCGCAACAGCGGTCCTGCCGACCATGCCAGCCATCCAAAAAACGGATACATGAAACCGCAATAGAGCACGACGTAAATCAGATACGCCTTAAAGCTAAATCTCTCTGAAATAGAACCCGAAGCTATTGAGCATGAAACCAGGCAAAATCCCCACATGGTAAACCAATGTCCATACACATTCAGTTTGTCCACCTGTCCCGGATCGGTTACTCCAAGAAGACAGTAGTTCCAGTTACCAGAGAAAATGGCGAACCCGAACAGCCACCAGACCAGGGAACCAAGCCCTATATTAGCGCAGATCTTCATATAGACGTGGGTGGCATTCTTGGACCGGACCTGCCCGCTCTCCAGGAACGCAAAACCTGCCTGCATAAAAAAGACTAAAATTCCGGTAATAATTAACCAAAATATATAGATAATCAGAATAATATCTCTTGCTAATATGTCTACCATAAGGTATCTCCTTTTTCAAACACATCGGACCACAGGCGTACGAAAGTCGCTCATAATTTTTGCCGTCACAAAATATACTACCACTATCAAAAAAAGTAATCAATAGAATATTCACAGCAATGTCAAAATCCGTACGGACATAGTGGAGGCTGTTTTCAATGCTCCAATGTTCACAACTTAGTCCGGCCTTCACAATTCGAGGGGTAGGCAAGCCGCTAAGCCAGGAAAACCAAGGGATCGTGGAAGGAGATCGTCACTACAAGGCCTTTTGAACATTTTGCATTTTACGTCTCAGGAAAGCACAGGGTTGCAGGCAGTGGACTTGTTTGGTTTTAGGCAAAACAGGAACAGCGTTCTTTTATAAAAAATCACTGACGGGCTCGATAAAGAAATGCAGGTATCAGGTGTCGTGCAGACGCTTGTCCTATCAATGAAGAGAGTTTAAGGTCGTTGCCGAAGGTCGCCTGATTTAGTTCTTTAAGCCATTTTCATCGTGATTGCCCCTACCGGGCAACATTTTTCAAATCCCGGCTTGATGTCCCAGGCGGCAGTCTTGCCGGCAATAATTTTTGCCTTGTCATCAACCACATCGATAGCCCCATTTGCATTTGCAACGCAGATTCCGCACCCCACACATCGCCTCTGATCTATTTTCACGGTAATATGTTCACCGTCTTTTTTGAAATTCGCCTCATCAAGGTACTGAATCTGTTCATGATCAGAGACGGCATCAGAATATACCGGTAAATGTTTTTTTATTTGTTGACGTCCTCCCCGATCAAAATGAAATATTGACCGGCCGCACCGTTCGCACGTATGTAACTCCTGCAACTTTTCCAGGTAATCCATTACCGTTTGCACTACCGTGGCGTGGCTCCATGTCAGAGGAGAAACGGAAATCGGTTCGCCGGTAAACGGGTTTATCTGCTCTGCCAGCACACCGGAGGGTAATGCGCGTGATACCGTCCAGCGGAGAGTATTCACCACCCGTTCAAGATCTTCGACAGACTTTGCGATTGACACGTAGTATTGCGCCAGCCACATAGTGCAGATGATCCACGGATTCCCTGGGATCGAGCCGTCGTTTCCGATACGCTGGTATCCGTCATTCTCATACCGGGCAATCCCGCCTATCTTTGTCCTGACCCATAAGGCATCTTCGATTGCCTTCATCGTATTTTGTATCTTGATGTCAAAGGGATCATACACGCCAAAGGCAAACATCCCGTACAGGCTGGCATCGATGGTTGCATCAATTTCATAATCCCCATCTTTCTTTGGATAGATCATGCGCAGGAATCTCTGATGTTCCTCGCTGTAAAGATATTGATCGATTGCCTTTTTGATCTGGGCTGCAGTTTCCCGATATAATAAGGCCTTTTCAGTATGATAAAAGATGTCAGAAAGGTTTGCGGCGGCTATGAGCCCGCCATACACCGTGGCTGTGGTGAAGGACAGGATACCGCGCCTTTCTTCCCACAGGTCATAGGAAGGAAGCGGCAACCCCGTCTGTTCATCCCGGTAACTTACCAGAAAGTCCGCGGCTTTTTCCACAAAGGAATGATAGAGGGGGCGTAGCTCGTCCATCTTCCGGTACAGATCGTAGTAACGCCATATTGCCCACAGAATCAGTGCTGTCTCATCTTCCTGGATAGGCACATGTATCTCTTCTCCCTTTACCCAGGGATGCCAGGAGCTGCCGAAAGAGCCGTCGGGGTTGTATTTATGCAATAAAAATCCGTCTTCCACCATAACGCTGGCACAGAAATTATAGGAGGAGATGGTGTTTGCGCAAAAGTTAAAAAAATTCCGGCATGCGTTTGTGTATCCAGCCTTCATGAGTGCATAGGAGACCATGGCGCCGTCTCTTGGCCACATATAACTATAGGTGTCTTTTGCAAACTGCTTAATATCGGAATCATTTGCAGCAATGATAGCGCCGCCGCTGTCTATCTGGGTCGTAAGGATTAACAGGCTTCTTTTAAAAAGGTCAACAACGTCAGCAGGCAGATTCCCGAAGTTAAATTCCTCTTTATTTACCCAATGTCGCCAGTAACTCGCCGTTCTATCAATTATTTTTTGCGGTTTATCGTGCAAAAGAATGTCATTCAGTGCGTCTACCTCGCCGTAATTCCTGCCAGCAGCGATCCAATAATAGACAACGGATTCACCATGGGGTGGAATTTCCAATGAAACGCCGATGGTCGAGTCAACCGATCCCTGTGCTATGGGATTGCCACCCAGGATACCGTCTTCGGCGTCACGCCAGGTCCCTTCAGCGCCGCGGAGTCTCTTAATTCCCGTTGCGTATTCTCTTACTCCCCATACATCTCCGGCAGAGCAATTGATCAAAAAATACCGTGGCCCTTTGTAATGAATAAGGCAATTCAGCTTTGCATCGTAAAATACGGTATCGCCAATCTCGTTTTCCATGACGCTCATATCCTGATGGAAAAAAAGTCGGACTTCTCTTTCGTATTTTCTGAGATTCCGGATAATTACCTTGCGCATATAGATGCTCTTCTCGAAATCGACAACATCGTTGCAGGCAAGCAGAAGCCCCATCCTTTCATGGGATGCCCGGACATCTGTCACAAGGGTTTCTTGCAAATACCCCATACTGATCCTCCAGTCCTTTGCATTGACCCACGAAAAGCCTTCGTGCGTCCATACGCCAAATCTGCAGGGATAGCCGAGGGTTTGATTTTCTTTGCCTACGCGTGGGTAGTACAAATCCCTGATCGTGTAGTCAGCGTCAAATGCGATTAATAACGAACCGTTCCCAACGGGAATATCTCTAGGCACAATTGTCTTCCTTCTGATAATTTAATGTTAAGAAATTTTAAGCAATAGTTCCACCTCCCGATGGCGGTGGTTAAGGTGGGAGTGAAAGAAGAATGCTTACCCGCCCCTTTTCACAATCTTACTTGGATTACTTATCCCTTAATAACACACAACGGCTTGAGCTGGGCAATTTTTTTACTAATACCGGCGTGTTCCACGATATCCACCACTTCAGTCACATCCTTATATGCCTCTGGTATTTCTTCATCCAGAGTAGCACGACTATCGGCACGGACAAGAATGCCTCTTTCTTTCAGTTCCTGGGCGATGCTTCTGCCCTTAGCTGTCTTTATAGCCTGATTCCTGCTCATAACCCGCCCTGCACCATGACACGTACTGCCAAAGGTGTCAGCATAGGCCTTCTCAGTACCAACAAGCACATACGAACAGCGTCCCATATCTCCCGGTATCAGTACCGGTTGTCCCACAGATTTATAGGTATCCGGGATATGTGGATGGTTCGGCGGAAATGCGCGTGTTGCCCCTTTCCGGTGCACGCATAAACGCTTCTTCTCTCCCTCCACGACATGTTCTTCAAATTTGGCAATATTATGACCCACATCATAAATCAGGGATATTTGCGACTCTTTTGGTCCTATGTGTAAGACTCTTTCAAAGGATTCTCTCACCCAGTGTGTAATCATCTGCCGGTTGGCAAAGGCATAGTTAGCGGCGCCGGCCATGGCAGCAAAGTATTCCCTCCCTTCCGGGGAGTTGATCGGGGCACAGCAGAGTTGCCGGTCAGGGAGGTCTATATTATATTTCCGTGATGCATTAATCATGATCCGTATGGAGTCGTCACAGACCTGATAACCTAGTCCTCTGGAACCCGTATGCACGACAATTGTAATACCATCCCTTTCGAGTCCCAGCACCCGGGCAACGTTCTCGTCATACACCTCCGAGACATAGCCAACCTCAACAAAATGATTTCCAGAGCCTAACGTGCCTAATTGTGCCCGCCCCCGTTCTAAGGCGCGATCCGAAACCAGTTCCGCGTCTGCTCCCGGAATGAAACCCTGTTCTTCGATATGCTCCAGGTCTTCCTTGGTGCCATAACCCTGCGAGACTGCCCATCGCGCCCCATCTCTGAGCACGTTTTTTTCGTCTTGATGGGAAAGCTTTAAATCCTTGCGATGTGACCCAACCCCCGATGGAATATTGGCAAAGAGGGTATTCACCAGGGATTCCATTTTGTGGGCAATTTCTATACGATAAAGCCCTGTCCGCAACAGTCTTACCCCGCAGTTGATGTCGTATCCCACGCCACCAGGGGACACCACACCCTCATCAGTATCAAATGCGGCCACACCCCCAATAGGAAATCCATATCCCCAATGAATATCAGGCATACCCAGGGAATGGCCAACTATCCCCGGCAGATGAGCGACATTAATCACCTGTTGCAGGCTTTCGTCTTTTTGGATTTCTTTCAGCATCTGCTCGTCGGCATACACGATTCCATCTACTCGCATCTTTCCTTCTCTGGGAATACGCCAACGATAGTCGTCTATCTTTTGAATTTTGTATTTGTCATCTGCCATACACAAACCCCTTTTTCCACAAAAATGGGAAATCTTAATCACTCACCGTGAGTTACCGGCATTCAGCTCATAGATAAGCGTCTCAGGGCAAATGGCTTTTGCCCAATTCTCACTTACAAATCAAATATCACTCGTGCCTTCCAACAGTCGTTTTCCCGGATAACTGATAAGCAGTGATACGTAACTGCCTTAATCTCCGTTTTTATCACGTGTTTATCTTCTTCCATTACATCGCCTCGTACGACTGCATCTAACTGATTGTCCGTAATATCCACAATACAAAAATCATTGAACAGGAGATTTTTTACGTCATGCAAGTACAATAGTTCCTGTAACCAGTTAACCAGCAACTGCTCCTTATCTATCCCGGAAATGCTTATGTTATATTCGACCTTACCTTCCACTTTTGACAGATCGGTAATGATATCAAATAATGCAAATGCCGCGTTGGCAAATAGTTTCTGTAATGATGCGCCAAAGACATCGATCCCGATGTCTGCGGTGTGGTCTATAAGTATATATTTCTCCATTTTCAAGCCGGGCACGGACAAACTTGTTTTGTTGACGCCACCCTATGATATTTAAATCCCTTGAATTTTAAAGGACTTCTGCGACTTTTTCCAGGAGAGCGAAGATCCTCTTTCCTCTGCAAACTGCATAAATAAAATGAAAACTTCTCTACGGCCCAATTACCTTACGGCATGATAAAATCGTGCCCAGGATGCCTGATGGTGAGCACGGGGCAAGGTGCCTTTCGTACTACCTTTTCTGCCACACTGCCCATAATTGCGTGAGAGATACCGGTCCTGCCGTGCGTGCCAATCACGATCAGGTCAATCTTATATTCCTTTGATGCCTTGATGATCTCAGCAAACGGAACCCCCTGGATAATAAGAGCTTCAACCGCTATCTTGCCTCTCGTATCTTCCGTTACACATCTGAGCAATCTCTCGCGCAGTTTCGCAAGAGTCTCTTCGTCCACAATATTGATGTCGTAGAGGTCCGGATTGTTGATGTCATAAACACGGATATCTAAAACATGCATCAGATAAAGCTTTGCGTGGTATTTTTCAGCGAATTCGATCGCATAGTTGAGTGCCATTTCTGAATAAACCGAATAGTCAACCGGGCAAAGTATATTTTTTATACTGATCATGTTTCTTCCCTCCCTTTTGAATATAAGAGTATTGTATCTTGCTACGGATTTCCTTGTCAATTTCTTCGTGGTCAGCCCTGTTTTTTTGTGGTAGTACGACTGTCTTTACCCCTGCCTTTATGGCTGTAAGCACTTTCTCCTTTGTGATGCCTCTACAAAGATGATATCGCCGCCTGTCTCAGCCCAGGCAAGGTCGATAGCGACACCAATCCGGTCTTCTTCTCGGCAACCTGATAAAAAATTCGTGGAACAAGAAATTTCTCCATAATTTCCGGACTTATTTCATGGTTGATCAGTTAGCCTGCAACATTCTCTTTGGCTATTTTCCTGCCCAGGGCACACGCAATCGATTTTCCCAATGATATTTTTCCGGTACCCGATGGCCCACAAAAGCAAAGGGTAGAGCCTTTCAAATTTTCCTCTTTCAATACGACTTCCTTATTCAGATACTGGAATACGGCCCACAATCATTTCTTGGGATCGACCATTTCCAGTAATTTCAGTTTTTCGTTTGTCGACAATTCCAAACAAACCGCCGCCAGGTCTGCCAATACGGAGGGATTATTGAGGGCATCAATCATGGAATAATGTCTTTCGGCAAGTTTTTCCTCAACATGGCACTCAGTTTACAGAGCGTTGTAACGCTCTGTACCAGGGTATCTACTGTTTCGGTTTTTTCGGTAAATTCATGAAGCTCTTTTGTCCGTGACTTAAGATAAGGCTTTGTTTGTTCATATTCTGTGACTTGATCCGCATAACACTTTCTCTAAGGGCATTGGCACTGTCCGGAGCCGACTCTAACACCCTGACAATCTTCGCAGTGGTCCCACCTCATAAAAGTCGTTGGGTTCTGGCAAATCAACATCATACTTTAATGCCACAATGCCAATAAGCTTATTTCTGGCAACAGCCTCGTTTATAGCCGTTACCAATCCTGCTCCCGTTACCTCAAGGGTGAGAATGACATGAGGAAAAACGACATCATCCTTCATGGGAATAATTTCTGGTAATGTTCCGTAGGCCTGCTTATGGACAGCGAATGATGCCTTCTTCATTATTTTGATTCAGCCTTATACGGATTCGTTCCGATGCACCTTTCTTGCCATCTTTGCTGCATAGAGCGACCTGCTTGCTAGCTCAATCAAATCAGTAATGCTTTTCGTTGTCTGCGTAAGGGAACTTGTCCCCACCGTTACCCTAAAATGAATGCTTATGTTTTTCTCGTCGTCTTTAATGAAACATTTTTCAACGGAATCTACCAAAAGATCCGATATCCTGTCCAATTCTCCGGCATCAATTTCCGGCAGGATAATGAAGAATTCGTCGTCGCCAAACCGGGAAACCACATCAGATGATTGAATATGCTTATGGAGGCATTTTGAAATTTCTGTAAGAATGAGGTCGCCTATAAAATATCCATATCGGCTATTAATTGCCTCAAGCTGGTCAATATCCATCAGGAGGCATGACAGTGCCTTGTTTTGTGCTAACGCCCGATTAAACTCGTTTTGCAGAATTACAAGTGAATACCGCTTGTTGTAGGCATTGGTTAAACTGTCACGCACTGCATGATGATTGACCATAGTGTTTAATTGATGCACCCTGGCATTTAGGCTTTGTACATTCTTATCGGTTATTTTCTTTTCTTCGGAATTCATCAGAATACCGTTATAGTGAGTCACGTTGCCCCATTCATTCCTGATGGGATTGAGAAAGTCAGAAACCCAGATATACGCCCCGTCTTTTTTTAATATCCGGTAGTCTATTCTCGCGTCATCTCCACCTTGGAGTTTCTGAACGAGTTTTGAGACCTTTTCCTGATCATCCGGGTGTATAAGCTGAAGCATGAAATTTCGTGTCTTGCAAATATCCTCTGGTTTATATCCCGTCAACTTTTCAATTCCCTTGCTCACATATTTCACCGACCCATCAAACAGGGAAATGTAGACGGTTTCCGGGACGGTATTCATAACCCGGTGAAACAGGTCTTCAGAAATTTTATTCGATTCCTTTTCATTTGATTTGCCATGCCCCTCGTTATAAACGAGAAACTGCAGGGTACAACAAAAAGCCAGCACGACAAGGCCAAAGGCAAGCCCGTTCAGTTTAAAAATACTTACCATGGAGCAATTCACGGCAATCAAAATGCCGATAGAGCAATACGGGTATTTAACGATTAAGTTTCTCAATTCCATTCTTTTTTCCCCTGGATTCTGCCTCGATTCAAGGAGTGTCTAAAAAATAATTCACGAAGCCTGGGTAACAGGTGCATTCTTCCCATTTGACCGGTGGAGTTCCTCCAGGAGTTTTTTCAGATCTTCTCCCTCGATAACTTCCTGTTCCATAAGCGTCTTAGCCATACCCTGTAAAATATCCTTCTTTTCTGTTAGTAGTCCCTTTACACGGTGAGACGATTCGTCTATAATCCTCTTGATCTCCAAATCGATTTCCCGTGCCGTTTCCTCGCTATATTCTTTACTCGCAGCAAACCCACCGTTCAGAAAGAGTGGCCGATCGCCCTGCTCGAAGGTTACCATGCCCATCTTTTCGCTCATGCCGTATTCCTTTACCATTAATTTAGCAATTTCCGTTGCCTTTTCCAAATCATTCTGGGCGCCTGTTGATATTTCGTTGAAGACAATCTCCTCTGCAATTCTTCCCCCAAGCAATATTGCAATGCGGTCAAGGAGTTCCGCCCTCGTCATAAGATACCGGTCTTCAGTAGGTTTTTGCAAGGTATACCCTAATGCCCCAATACCACGGGGTATCATCGAGATCTTGCGCACTGGATCTGCATGTGGCATTGAGCATGCCACCAGCGCATGGCCTGATTCGTGGTGGGCAACGATCTCCTTCTCTTTCTTGTTCATCAGACGCTTTTTCTTTTCGAGGCCTGCCATAATGCGGTCAATGGCCTCTTCAAATTCCGGCATACCGGCAGCCTTTTTATTTCTCCTTGCCGCAAGCAATGCCGCTTCGTTGACAAGATTGGCAAGATCAGCGCCGACAAAACCAGGTGTCATCGCTGCAATTGAATGCAGGTCAATCTCCTTTTCCAATTTCACATCTTTCACGTGCACTTTCAGTATTGCCTCACGACCGTGAAGATCGGGGCGATCAACGACCACCTGGCGATCGAATCTGCCGGGTCTTAAGAGAGCGGAATCTAACATCTCCGGACGGTTGGTAGCTCCCATAATAATTACGCCCTTGTTGGAATCAAAACCGTCCATCTCCACCAGCAACTGGTTTAAAGTTTGTTCCCGCTCATCGTGTCCGCCCATAGGATTTGCGCCACGGGCCTTGCCGAGTGCATCTAGTTCATCGATAAAGATAATACAGGGGGCTTTCTGGTCAGCCTGGTTAAATAAATCCCTTACCCGTGCAGCGCCCACTCCAACAAACATCTCGACGAATTCCGAACCACTCATATTAAAAAAAGGTACTCCGGCCTCGCCTGCCACGGCTTTTGCCAGGAGGGTTTTGCCTGTCCCGGGAGCGCCAACGAGCAAGACGCCCTTTGGGATTTTTCCACCCAGGGCACGAAACTTTTCAGGCGTCTTCAGAAATTCAATAATCTCCTGCAACTCTTCCTTGGCCTCGTCGATACCTGCAACATCGTCAAAGGTTACATTCAGGTCTTCCTGTGCATAGAGTCGGCCTTTGCTTTTACCAAATGTCATAATACTGCTTGCAGGACCAAATCGTTTAAATACAAGACGCCAAACTACAAATAAGATTAACAATGGCATGATCCAGGAGAAAAAGAACGTTCTCAGCCATGGGCTCTCATAATGTCCCGCATATTTCACCCCCATAGATTCCAGGTCTTTTACCAGGTCCGGGTCTTCAACGCGTGCGGTAACAAAGATGGCATTTTTTGTGGTGCCACGCTCCAACTCACGAAGTTTGCCTCGAATCATCATATGGCTAATATGGCATTCGAGAACGTTTCCCTCTTTGACCATCTTTTTGAAATCACTGTACGTAACATCCCTTACCCCGGGGTTCATGAGGTACATTTGGAGTAAAATAAAAAAACCAAAGGCGATAATAATATGCCAGACAGAAAACTTCTTTGGCATTTTAAACGGTATTTTTTTGAAATCCTTGAGCATGTATACTCCTTAAATAGAAACTACAGCAAGTAAATATTTCTGGATAATACCACATCCCCCCTGCGAGAGTTTTCATCCTGTTCTTTTCACGATCACCGATAAACTGGTCTTACGAGATAGTTATAACAGATAATCGAAGCTATTCATAACCTATTTTAGCAAAAAGAGCTAAAACACTCAAAAGAACTTTAAAACAAAGACCTTTAAAATACCGGGTAATATTCATACAATAGATACACGGACAAATATATTGTTGTTAAAATCAAGGATTTTGAGAAATATGAATTTTTGCAGGTTATCCATCCGTTGTGAGATTTTACCAATCGTACTTATTAGTGTGCTGGCAGTTATCACTTTTCTTAATTCACTCAGCAACACCTTCGTCTATGACGATGTTTTTACGATAACCGACAACTATTTTATCAGGGAGTGGGGAAATTTTCCTGTCTTATTTACTGGTGAGTATTTCAACACTTCAGGCGAAGTAACCTATCGCCCTGTCGTTACCCTTTCGTATTTTATCGATTATTCGTTATGGAATCTCAATCCCCTTGGCTTTCACCTAACCAATATTCTGCTTCATACCACTTGCGCAGCGCTTGTTTATCTGATGCTGTCTTTCGTAATAAGGAATAGCACCATTCCATTTCTTTCGGGCATTTTTTTTGCCTCTCATCCCCTATTAACAGAGGTTGTGAATGGAGTCAGTTACCGGGAAGATCTTTTAGCTACCGCCTTTTTTCTTGGCACCGTGGTATTATGCGTTCAATCACGGAGGCATTTTCGCGCCTACCTCTTTCTTTACCCCTGCTCTATAATCTCTTACCTCCTGGCTTTGTGTTCCAAGGAAACAGCGATTACCCTGCCTGTGATTCTTTTTCTTTTTGACCGGGTTTTTCATGATACTGACGGGATAAAAAAAACTGCTATGAAATACTATTTAGGATTTATTCTGGTGAGCGGTTTTTATCTGTTTCTGAGATTTTTTTGGTTTCATAACCCCGTAGAAAAACAGTTGCAGTACCCTGATAATAGTTTCCTGGTAAACGTGCTCACCATGCCAAAGATTATCGCGACATATGTAAAACTGTTATTTTTCCCTGTGGGTTTTAGTGCAGATTATTCGATACTATCCACAAAAACTCCGTTTGATACAACGTTTATTTGCAGTATCGGGTTTCTCATTGTCCTGGGAATAATTACCTGGAGGGTGTATTATCATTCAAAACGGGTATATTTTTTTGTACTCTGGTTTTTCATTACGCTGTTACCTACGTTGAATATTATTCCGATAGCAAACATTATGGCCGAGAGGTATCTGTATCTCCCGTCCGTGGGGTTTTGTGTGGTTTTATCGTGCATAGTTATGGAAATACGGAGGTTGCCGGCTGTCTTTCTTTCTGGAAAAACACGGGAAACGGAATATAGGAAAACCGGAAACCTCAATATTTCCACCGCGCACCTTCCTGGCAATCTAAACAACAACCCACGCCAGCCGCTTTTCCTGTTCATGACGTGCCTGGTTGCAGTCCCTGTTTTCCTTTATTCGCTGTCTGCAATGAGCAGAAACAGCATCTGGAGAGACCAATTTACGTTTTGGTCAGAAGCGGTGAAGGTTTCGCCCGATAGTTCCAGGGCACATAATAACCTGGGGATGATTTACCTTCAGAAAGGCAAACCGCCTTTGGCGATTTGTGAATTTCAAAAGGCGATAGCGATCGAGTCGGATCCGGAGTATCATCACAATTTGGGGATGGCGTACCAGAAAGAAGGCAGAAGAGATGAAGCGTTTGACGAATACCAACGTGTTTTGGCAGTAAATCCTGCCTCTGCTATTACCTATAATAACATGGGCAATATCCTGATCGACAAAGGACAGATTGATGAGGGCATTTTAAAATTTAAAGAGGCGATTCGACTGAAACCGAAATACTACGATGCACACTTCAATCTCGGGCTTGCCTATTTCAAAAAAGGATTATTTGACGCTTCGCTCAATGAGTTTAAACTTGCTATTTTTTATGAACCTAATCATGCCGAAGCGTATAGTTGCCTGGGTACCGTTTATGCCAACATGGGACTTCTCGATGAAGCGATTGGAACAATTGAGGAGGCAATACAACTAAGGCCTGATTATTCCCCTGCATATAAAAATCTCGGCATAATCTATCTTAATCATAAAAAGGATGTTCACAAGGCAGTATCCCTTTTTCGGGAGTTTATCAGGCTGGATCCAAAGAATAAAGATGCAGAGATGATTATGAATACGATAAAAGAAATTCAGGCATCAAAATAGAAAGACTTCCACGCTATCGGCTACAAAGAACGCCCTGAGCTACATTGCCATGGTTAAATAGGCCGGAATGAATCTGTGTCGGGTAGGAAAGAGTGATTATGCTGTTGTTACCACTATCCCAGCGGTGCAGGTATTGGTGTCTCGTTGTGCTCGGTTAGGGTTGCTTCATCACGACAGCTTAGAGAAGCAGGTTTCCGTTGAATTGCAATTGTCTGTCGACCTTATTTTTTAATTCCTCTTCGTCCAAGGCAAAGCCAGGACTGATCTCGATTGAACCAATCACATTACCGTGCGAATCAGTGGGGATGGAAACACCTATATTCCGCAACCACTGCCCAAACTGATTGGTCATATCTTGTCTTGAGGTTGCCGGAGAGTTTTCTCCTTCCCTATTCTTTATCGGTGAAAATTCATCTTTACGCAGTACCTCCATAATCACGCTTTTTTTAACGTATCTCAATATATCAAAAATAAAACCCTCGAATTTGATCGCATTGTTTTGTTTAGGATCGATCACATTCCCACATTCGCTTAAGTACGGGACCTTTTTTATTGCAGCATGATACGGGAGGGCCTCGCCTTGCTGATATACTTTTTCGAGGAAACGGATATTTAACATATGAATCGCGATGTTTCCGGCATGGTATTTCAGCGAGCCATCTTCATTTTTTGCATGCATGTCTTTTCGGCTGAGTTCGCTGTATTCAATCATGTGCAGGTTTTTATCGATATATACTACGATTCCTACTTTTTCTTCGGGGTTACCTTTTTTAACAACTTTCAGTGATATCTCAGCTGCGTCTTCCAAATGATATCCAACAAAGACGGGATCGGCCATCTTTATTAGAACGTTGTCAACCTGATGATAGAAGATGTTTTTAATGCCGCATTGCTTCATGTTGTTTAAAATGCCCTTTTCCTTAAGGGCCATAAGGACTCCTCCGTGTCCGTTGGGGCTCATAATGATATTTGATTTTGAATCCATCAGTACATTTCCCTGTAAGTCAACGACGGGGAGCATGCCTTGTGTGAAAAAAGATATCTGATGGGGATCCAGTCCAAAAAATGTGTGAGCTTTGAAAAAATTTTGTGTTGCGGAATCGTTATTTTGACTGGTCATGATGTACCATGGAATTCTGGTATTGTATCTTTTCTGGACGGCAAGTATTTTTTCTGCATGGAGTTGAAAAATGCTCTTTCTGGTAATTGGTGAGATGGGGAACGTTCCTTTCGGTCCGTCAATTCCCAATCTTGTTCCATCACCGCCAGCAACCGTAAGAATGGCAACTTCTCCTCTTTGTATGGAGTTTTCACCGATAAGCCTTGTCCTCTGTGTTTTTTCCTTTTCAGCATCATTTTTTGGAGGTGCGATGATAGGAGGAGGAATCAAGTTGTCCTGAGATGTTTGGGTTGGTTTTAATACTGCGTCATTGAACAGCTTCTTGATAAGACAAAAATCGATGGTAGCTACCTGGTCTAAAAGATTCTTTTTTTCTGAGAGAGTTAGTTCATTCCACCACCCGAAGATATGGGTTTGACCGGCTTCAAAGGCATTTTCAACAGCGTGTATAGAACCCGGGTACCCTTTTTCTAATAGTTCCCTTGTTAAGGTGTTGTAATCTACCGGAAGATCTATAGATGGCAAATTAGCAGATTTCATAAATATCTTTTCTCCTGATCAGTCAATAAGACTCACGAACCCTTTTCAATTCGACAGGCTATAAATGTCTCATTTTTGAGAAATGTCCACAAAAGCTTATAGGCATCACTTGATTCTGTGGCTGAAAAACCTTTTTGCTGTAACGGAAATATCGGCAAAAATGGGCAGAATTTTATTACTATTATGTCTGTTCTGTTGCCGGAAATGGGTTTCGCCAAAGACATCTATTTTCAGGCATAATGGATGAAAAACATGAATGGTTTTAGAGGAGTCAGCATATCGGTTCGTCTTGCCACTTACCACTGGACAAACAAAAAGTCAACGTTGGATTATTATCGTATTTTTTGTAAGCGCAGCCCTTTTTACTTGCACACTTGCCATATTATAAAAAATTTCACATGAACAGCAAGAAATTTTCCCCGCAGCGTATGTAAACGCTTTTAAGAATTTAGACTTGAAATACCTTTGTAATAACAGTAACCTTAGGCTTTATTTTATTAATCGTAAAGGGCATTGGCATTACATGAAAAAAGGCCTACTTATCATTTTGGTTGCTATTTGTTTTGTGATTGGAACAGGAACATTTGTGTATATCTTTGCAAAACGGGCAACCTCTGATGCATCGATAAAAAATCGATTGTTAGGCATGATGAAACAATTTGGAGATGCGGAAATTGATTCTGTGCATATCGATTTTTTAGAAGGCATTACGATAGAAAACCTTTTGTTTGTCGGTACTTCTGAAGATATACGAGGCAAAACGCTTAAAATTCCCCGTATTATATTAAAGCACGATCCACAAAATCTTATAAAAGGGCAATTCGTTATTACTCATGCTATTATTATCTCACCAGAGTTAACGGTTGAAAAGCCAACGGATATTTGGTCGCTTCTTGATGCTATTAAGGTAAATTTTGATAAGGCAATAACACCCCCGTATATGAATGTTTTACGGCAGGGTATCGAGATTAGAGATTTGAAGATACATATCAAAGAAGACCCGCAAACGTCCAGTCAGGAAATTAAATTGTCAGGCATAGATATGGTGTTTTTGCCATATGCGGGTTCCTTCAAAGATATTATTATCAAAGGAAGCATTGATGATGAATTTCTGGGGAATTATTCATTTACGATGAAACTTTTTCCTGACGGACCTCGTCTTGACATTGAGGCATACGCAAATAATGTCATGATGAACGAGGAGTTTTGTGGCAGATTCCCTTACATAGGAAAGATGCTGTGGGAAGATTACGAACCTGTGGGGAGAGTCAGTGCCTCCTGTAATGCCTATTTTGATAATAAGGGTAAACAGAAAAAGATGGATTATGTCATCAGTGTCAATCTTCATGGGTTGAAGGCCATGCATAAATATTTACCGGAACCGATGTATGATTTGAATGGCGAGTTGGAATTAAACCCGGCAAGGCTATATCTGAGAGGAATTGAAGCATATATCAAGTGCGGAGAATTTGCCTCTCTGGCCGAGCTGAGCGGCGCATTCGATCTCTACGGATCAAAAAAGACCTTTGCAGCAAAGATTGATAATCTCTTTATGAGCCAGGAATTGTTAAAAAAGGTGCCCGGTATTAGCGAGTATGTGTACACAAAGATACAACCCTCTGGTCTGGTAGACTTGACTTTTCAGTATAATGAAGGAGAAAACCAGAAACGGGATTATTACCTGAATGTAAATGGCAAAGGCCTGGAGGTAAAGCTTGCAGATTTTCCCTTACCTATTTCATCAATAACCGGGGAGCTCAATCTTGCCAATAATGTTATGGTATTTAAAAATGCCAGTGGTTTTATAGAATGTGGAGATCAGTTCGTTTTTACTGAAATGAACGGTGTGTATGATGTGAATAGCAATCGAAAGATATTTCATTTCCATGCGCCAGAGGTATCGCTGACAGAGTCCTTTTTTAAAAATCTGCCTAACACGGCAATGGGAGAAAAGATTTGGACACATCTGAGTCCGGCGGGTAAGGTAGGAATTAGTGGTACTTTCCAGGGTTTTTTGGAACAAAAGGATTTCGATTATACCATGGAGGTTGAACTCAAAGGTTGTGAGATTCTTGCCGGCACATATAAGATCCCTCTCCAGGGAATGGAAGGAAGGATCGAGCTTGATAAGCGGGGGATCCTGGGTAAACGCATTAGTGCCCGATGTTGTGGCGGAAAGGTAGAAGGAGGTCTCGTTTTTAAGACAGACATTAACCCGGACCAATACGAAGGAGAGGTAAATTTTACGGGAATTACCCTGGAAGAACTGACACGTAAAATTGGAAACAAAGAAAATGCCTTATCGGGTTTACTGTATGGAAATGTTAAATTCCAGGGGAGCGGTGTAGACCCTAAGGGTCTTTCCGCTAAGGGGAAAGTCAATGTAAATGAAGGTTATCTTTCTGAGGTTCCGATCATCCTGAATATTTTCAATGTCCTTAACCTCAGCCTGCCAAAAAAAGAAAGTTTTCATAGTGCAAAGGTAAAATTTAACATTGAAGATGGTGTAATCCATGTCACCGAAGGGATGGTTTATAGCGACACCGTTGAACTGAGTGGGCGTGGTGATATTAATTTTAACGGAAATGTTCACATCGATGTTGCTGCCGGATTCAATAAAGGTTTCTTTTCTCAGCTCCCCATTGTAGGAAAATTTTTCGACCTGATCGTCGGCGGCGTGCGAAAACAATTGACGATGGTAGAAATCAAGGGCACATTTTCTAACCCAAAAACTCATTCGGTGCCTTTTAGGCCTTTTGCCCGGTCTATTGAGAGTATGTTTGAAATATTACCAAAACACGAGCTGAATACGACTTCAGACGGTAAAAAGAAGGAGGAGGCAGGGAAACTATAGGCAGCCATGATAGAACACTTCTTTTCACCGAATGCTGTTGCCATCATCGGAGCCTCCCGTGAGGAGGGGAAAGTGGGGCACGATGTACTGAAGAATTTGATTACCTGCGGATACGAGGGGAAGGTCTATCCCGTAAATCCCAAAGCGGACAATATCCTGGGAATCAAGACGTACCCCAGCCTCAGGGAAATTGAAGGCGCCATTGATCTTGCGGTGATTGTTGTCCCCGCCCCGCATGTTCTTGCGATGGTGGATGAATGCTATGCTAAGGGAGTTGATTCAATTATCGTTATCAGCGCAGGCTTTAAAGAGAGCGGCATTGAGGGGGCGGCAAGAGAGCGGGAATTACTCCGGAAGATCAGGCAGTATTCAATGCGCATGCTTGGGCCAAACTGCCTCGGATTGATCGATACGAAATCATCCCTCAATGTCTCTTTTGCCGCCGATATGCCTGCGCCGGGCAATATTGCATTTATCTCCCAATCTGGTGCATTATGTACATCAGTTTTGGACTGGGCGATGCATGAATGCATTGGGTTTTCCAAATTTATTAGCATGGGGAACAAGACAGATATTAACGAGGCAGACCTTATACAAGTAGTTGCAAATGATGACCAGACAAAGGTTGTTCTCGGTTATTTAGAGGGGGTAAACAATGGTACCGCCTTCATGGATGCGGCCCGGAAAATCACGAGAGAGAAACCGATGATCCTGGTAAAATCGGGAGGCACTGTAGCAGGTGCAAAGGCCGCCTCATCGCATACGGGAACGTTGGCTGGCGCTGAGAATGCTTTTGATGCAGCTTTTAAACAGTCAGGGATTTTACGCGCAAGGACGATTGAAGAACTATTTGACTATGCAAGGATATTCAGCCAACAGCCCCTTCCCCAAGGTCCACGGATCGCAATTATTACCAATGCCGGAGGGCCGGGAATTATTGCGGCAGACGCGGTAGAACGGTCAACATTGAAAATGGCAACCTTTTCCAAAGATACCCTGGACAGCCTACGTTCTTCTCTGCCGGCGATGGCAAATGTGTATAATCCTGTCGATGTCCTCGGAGATGCAAAGGCAGACCGGTATCAATGTGTCGCCGAAAAGGTCCTCGAAGATCCTCATGTGGATATGGTTCTTATTATTTTGACGCCTCAGGCCATGACGGAAATCGAAAAGACGGCGAAGGCGATAGGTGAAATTGCAAATCGCACCAGTAAACCCGTCGTAACCTCCTTCATGGGAGGCAAAAGGATCGAGGCGAGCTTAAAGGTCATGTGCCAGAAAAAAATTCCGAATTATTCATTCCCCGAAAGGGCAATATCAGCAGTTGAGGCTATGCACAAATACACCCTATGGCAAAAAGCACCCGTTCCGGAAATAAAAAAAATATCTGTTCAAAGAGAAGAAGTAGTATCGGTCTTTGAAAAGGTCAGACACTCTGGACGCCAGTCCCTGGGCGAAGATGAGGCAAAAGAGGTGATTTCAGTCTATGGTTTCCGGATTCCAAAGAGTATTCTTGCTACCTCGGAAGCAGAGGCCGTTCAAGCAGCCGAGGAGATTGGATACCCGGTTGTCGCAAAGATTTCTTCACCTGACATTCTGCATAAATCTGATTTTGGGGGAGTAGTCGTTGGGATTAAAAACGAGGCAGAGATGCGCAGGTTTTTTTGTGAGATTACCCAAAAGGCAAGACGGCTTGTCCCCACTGCAGAAGTAAGGGGCATCGTAGTGCAACAGATGATTACCGGCGGCAAGGAAGTGATCTTGGGCATGTCGCGTGACCCGCAATTCGGTCCTTTGTTGATGTTTGGTCTGGGTGGTATTTATATCGAGGTGCTCAGGGATGTCACGTTCCGGATAGCGCCGATAGGGTTGCACGAAGCGGAGGAAATGGTGCATGAGATCCGATCGCTTCCTCTTTTAAAAGGGGTGCGCGGTGAAAGACCGGCAGACATCCGCTCCCTTACTGATCATATTGTAAGGCTTTCTCAGTTAGTAACGGATTTCCCAGAAATTATGGAGATGGATATTAATCCGTTGATGGTATTTCCCAACGGAGATGGCACGATGGCCATCGATGCGCGTATAACAATATCGTAGCGTGGGTGGTTTATTCCCAGTATAATGCCAATCTCGAGGGATTTGTGCTGCCTTTTTTGATTCGTTAGGCCTCCTGCGACTACACATAATAGTCGCAGGCTTTAGCCCGCGTGGAGCTTGTGTTAAACTCTTTTGAGTATGTCCCGGGAACGCACCCTAAAGGGATGTGGTTACCTGATTGAATTTCCTGAACATGAACGTTGAATGTTTACTGCAGAAAAGGGGCTTGTCATGATACCCATATTTATTGCTTCTGTTTCACCTTTCTCCGGGAAGAACGTAATCTGTCTTGGGCTGGGATTAAAATTCAAACGAGATGGATACCGTGTCGGGTACTTTAAACCCGTTGGATTTTCACCGGTATATGTTGAGGGGGTTCTCACCGATGAGGATGCTGTTTTCCTTTCGGGAGCGCTGGAAGTTGATATGCCGCTCCAGTCCATCTGTCCGGTTGTATTGACTGACGACACCTTCAGGCGCCTGATGAGTGGTGAGGAACTCCATGTCCGGCAGAAAACTCTTGCCGCCTTTAATCTTGCCTCTCAGGGAAATGATATTATGATTACACGCGGCATGGGAAGGCTTTCCAGTGGTACGTGCCTGCGTTTTTCAGAACTGGATTTTATTAAGGAATCCGGGGCGAAAGTAATCTTTGCCGATAAATTTCAATCGCATATCGACATGCTCGATGGATTTCTCTATGCATCCAAAATGCTCGGAGAACAATTGCTGGGCGTGGTGTTTAATCTTGTCCCACCTGCACAATTGAATTACGCACGGGAGGTTTTAGCGCCGTTTCTCAAACGCAATGGTATTACTGTCCTGGGGATTATCCCGAAAGATCCCATCCTGAGCGCTGTGCCGATAAGGGAAATTGTTAGCGTCCTGAACGGAAAGATCCTTTGTTGCGAAGAGAAGGCAGATGAATTGATTGAACATTTCATGATAGGCGCAATGAGTGCTGAGAGCGCGCTGAGCTATTTCCGAAAGATCTCAAACAAGGCGGTTATTACTGGAGGCGACCGGAGCGACATACAACTTGCCGCCCTCGAAACTCCGACAAGATGTCTCATCCTTACGGGTGAATTGCTTCCCAGTGCTGCTATTCTAGGGCGTGCACAAGAGGTTGGTGTGCCAATTGTAGTAGTTCGGTCGGATACAGCCTCGACCCTCGATGCCTGCGAAAACCTTTCGGGATACGTCAGTCTGCATTCGAAGTCAAAGATACAACGTGCCGCTGAAGTGGTAACAAGGGAAATTGATTTTAAGACGGTATACCAACGATTGGGGTTATCAAAATAATATCTCCAGAATTTCTAAACTACTCCGCTTATTTTATCCCTCTTTTCATTCGGCTGGTAAACCGTATTTTACGTAGTCCATCGGGAAGTCTTAGTAAAAAAGTGTGACATGGCACACTTTTTTTGCGTTGTTTGAAAAAACCCACCTTTTGTTCATATTTGTTTCCATCCGTTTTTAGCCCGACTTTCGCTATTCGCACCCAAAAACAGTTATTTTGAGGCAGGTATCACCGTGAGACCGTCCGGTGAAAATTTTCCAGCAAGAATCGGAGTTCTGCGTCTCTGTGGAAAGCCAGGCCGGGTAGCCAAGAAACGTTCCATGCGTCGCAGCAGACTCGAGTGGCTGTGGAGAAGCCTGCACGTGCCCTCGCCAATCGAAAGCACATCACTCGATATGGCCTGCTCATGCATATTGGGGCGCTAAGGAAAGAAGCCGGACGAGACTTTGGGCTGATTCGTATCTCTCTGCCAAATCCGCGAGAACCGGCGAACGAGAACATGTCTCATTTCAGTCTGGATCGTGAACGCCTGCGGTGAACGTTGCTGCGTGTGGGACGCTATCTGCTTCGTTCCAACATGCAGGCCGTTGCGCCTAAAACTGTTTGGGAATCGTAGCTGCTTTTGACCCGCACAGAGCAATCGTTTAAGGATTTGAAGGGATCGTTTTCTCTCCGTCCCATCCGGCACTAATGGGAAACTTGTCCTCGGTAAAACGGGGAAGATAATTGAATCCCATATTTTCGTCTCTTTTTTGCTTTTTGTCTCCACACGACATTGCGAAGGCCGGGTTAACATGCATGCGGGAGAGGCGTAAGAAAAAATTGTCGCGGTAGTGTTAATAAAGAGCCGTATAGTTTTTTTACGTTGACTTACTCTCTATCTATTCGGTAAAATTTTATTATTATTCGATTTTATATTTCTACTAACCCTTAAGGAGTCTGAGTAGATGAAAAATAAAAAGCCGAAAAAGAGCATCTGTTTTGGATGTAATTACGCAATTGTTTTAGATGGGAAAATTGCTTTTTGTAACATCCTTATGCGTGACGTGGCTTATAAGTCTTGTACTGCCTTTGAGCGGAATTGGCAAATCGATGATATTGTTCCGGAAAAGACAAAAGAAAGAAAAAAGGAGCAATAAAAACCCCGGTTTCAGAGACTATATTATAGATCAAAAAAGACGGACAGTGTTCTGTTTCTGAAGGCTGTCCGTCTTTTATTTTATAGAACATTTTCGGCAGGACTTGCCGGGTCACAAGAGCAACAACCGATAGTTTCGCTGATTGTTTTCCTTTTTTCACCCAGTTTAGTTTCAAATTTTGTTGACTATGTTTAAGCTATATGATATTATTTGGACTTACCGCTTACGCTTCAGTCCACATACTATGGTTCTGAAAATGATATAATCTTTTTGGCCCCGGAAAAGAAACCTCCCAAAAGGTATTGTCTTCGTAGAGTACTCATGACGTTACAGGATGTAACATGTGCGATTCAATTCGTTATCTCTTTATTTAATTCACGGAGAATAAAATGAAAGAAGAATTTGCCCAGTTCAAAAAACTCCTCCTTTCGTTAAGGGAAAGACTTGTTGGAAAAGTAGATTCTATGCAAGGGGAGGCATTAAAAAGATCCAGGCAAGATGCATCGGGGGATTTGTCGAATGTTCCGATACATATGGCAGATGTAGGTACGGACAATTACGAAAGGGATCTGATGATTGAGCTTATTCAAACTGGGGAAGAAAGTCTCCGCAACATTGACACTGCCCTGGAAAAAATTGAGGAAGGTACGTTTGGTGTTTGTGAGTTATGCGGGAAAAAAATAAATAAAGAGCGCTTAAAGGCTATACCCTATGCAAAGCTTTGCATAGATTGCCAAAGAGATGAGGAAACAGATAACGTCTTAAAATAGCTTTTTATGAAAGCCATCGTTCCCTTTGTTATTACTGCTGCAGCCGGTGTTATCTTCGACATCGTAACAAAATGGATTGTTTTTTCTCAAATAAGTGAATTCGATAAAATAACGTTAATTCCCGGATTAATCAACATATTGCAGGGTAAAAATACCGGCGTTGTTTTTGGAATGTTTCCCGGCAGAACCAGCCTCTTTATTATTTTTTCCATGGTAGCAATTGCTATCATTATCTTTATTTTTATCAAATCTGACAAGGCTCATTTCGTATCAAATCTCGCTCTGGGTCTTGTTCTGGCAGGTGCTCTTGGGAATTTATGGGATAGGATAAGATACGGCTATGTAAGGGATTTTATTGATTTACATATTGGGAATAAATTCCACTGGCCTACTTTTAATATTGCCGATAGCCTCATTTGTGTTGGTGTCGCTTTGATGGTTTTTTGTTCTTTCTCAGCTTCAAAGACAAAGACAGTTCTTTAAAAACCACCCGTTCTTGTCAGATCGCGATACCCTTTTAGTAGTTCAAGGGTAGTCTTTCCCGGTGTACCATCTCCAATTACCCTGCCATCGATTTTCACAACGGGAATAATTTCAGCGGCTGTTCCTGTTAAAAAACATTCATCGGCAATATATACGTCGTATCGGGTCATCAGATATTCTTTCACCTGAATACCTATCCTTGAGGCTAGTTCCATTACAACATTTCTCGTAATGCCAATTAATATTCCAGCACTTGCCGGCGGTGTTAAGAGGACGTTGTCTTTTAAAATAAAAATATTATCACCTGCGCATTCTGCGACATATCCGTCTTTATTCAGCATTAACGCTTCTCCGGCTCCTGCCTCGAGAGACTCCAGTTTCGCTAAGATATTATTGAGATAATTGAGAGATTTGATTTTTGGATCAAGGGCAGAAAAATGATTCCTAATCGTAGTGACCGTAACAATATCAAGCCCTTTTTCGTAAAGTGCTTTTGAATATAATTCAATCGTATCCGTGATAATGATAATCTGCGGCGTTGCGCATTTGTTCGGGTCTAATCCGAGTTTTCCAACGCCGCGGGTAACAACGAGGCGGATATAGGAATCCGTCAGATTATTGGCAGACATGGTTTTTTTAATCGCTTCTGCCATTTCATTCTTTGGTATGGGTATCCTGAGGGCTATTGCCTTTGCAGAATCGTAAAGCCTGTCCATGTGCTGCTGCAGCATAAAAATTTTTCCGTTATAGGCGCGAATGCCTTCAAACACCCCGTCTCCGTAAAGTAATCCATGGTCAAAAACGGATATTTTAGCGTCTTCCTGAGGAAGTATTTGACCATTGAGATAAATCTTCAAACCCATCTCTCTACTTTCAACTCCTTTCTCTTCCCTCTATTCCATAATGCTTCCGTCAGCAATTCTCACCACCCGCCCGGCGTGCTTCGCCATGTCTTCGTCGTGGGTAACAATCACAACGGTCTGATTCATTCTTTTGTTCACTTCCCAGATCAATTCCCGGATTTCATGGCCTGTCTTTGTATCTAGGTTACCGGTAGGCTCATCGCACAACAACAACTCCGGATCATTAATCAGCGCCCTTATGATGGCAACCCGCTGTCTTTCGCCGCCAGAGAGTTGCGAAGGTTTGTGCGTTACCCGCTCCCCAAGACCAACCTGCTTCAACAGGGAAATTGCACGGTCGGTATAACCTTTCATCGCCACCCCGCCTTTTAAGAACCTGTGTCCGATAAAGAGCGGCAGCAAAACATTCTCTAAGGCAGTAAAATCGGGCAGGAGATGGTAAAACTGGAAGACAAAACCAAAAATGCAGTTTCGCATGTATGCCTGCTTCTTTGCACTCAATTCGGTAAGATTGGTTTCCTTGTAAATGACGGAGCCAGATGTTGGCGTATCTAAAATCCCCAAAATGTGCAATAACGTACTCTTTCCAGCGCCAGAGGCACCCACAATGACAACAATCTCGCCTTTTTCAATGGTTAAATTAATCCCGCGTAAAACAGGTACGGTGCGATCACCATTCTTGTATTCCTTCACCAACTCTTTCGCTTGTAGCAGCATTTCACTCCTTGTTCTCTTCCCCAATCACCTATCGAGAACAAACCTTTTCATGGGCAATGTGTGTAGCGTGTGACTATATCATACCTATCATGGATTAGTCAATTATTTATTTAGGATTTTACGGTATTTTTATGGATTCTTGTCTACTTATATTTCTTTGATTTCTCGGTAGTTTAAGGCATTCAGGGCAAGACAGATCTTGCTTCTTTCATCTCCCACCTTGATATGTTTTTTTACCAGGTGAGAGAGCGGGTCAAGTTGTGAAACTTTAGACTTTGAAGGATTTTAATACGTATTTACGCCTCTTTATTGAATGATTTTGTATTGATTTCTTCTGGTAAACTGCTATCATAATTATATCAGCAAACAATCCTTAAAAAGGGACTTCCTGTCTCTCTTACAAACCTATTGAATTGCATATTCAAGCAAAACTCTTAGCGTTATTATTAAATATGGAAAATACTCCTGAAACGGATTTTGTGAAATTTCTTGGTACGGCTGGCGCCAGGATTGTCGTGTCCAAACAACTGCGTGCGTCAGGAGGGATGTGGTATTCCCTTCAGGGTTGTAACGTGTTGGTCGATCCCGGGCCGGGATGTCTGGTCAGGTGCATTTCAAGCAGACCGAAGATGGACCCTATGAAACTGGATGCCATTATTCTTACCCATCGACACCTTGATCATGCCGCTGATGTGAATGTCATGATCGAAGCGATGACCGAGGGAGGGTTTAAGAAGCGAGGCACCCTTTATACGCCTGAAGATGCCTTAAGAG
>JAJTXE010000002.1:1410224-1466617 GCA_021463795.1 Candidatus Brocadia sp.
GGAACACTATTGGGGTCTGACCTTGAAAAACTAAAGCAGAAGAGCGACATGGAATTCCTGATGTTTCACACAGGTTCAGGGGTCTGTGGGGGATAATCATAATTTTAACACGCCCCTCTTAATTTCTCGTCTATGGCGAAAATTAACCCTGACAGGGTTTGGAACCCTGTCAGGGTTGTTTTTTCCAGGCCTCATTACGGTTGCAAAAAAACGGGAATGCTGCCGATAAAACAAAAACACTTGCAATTTTCTTTGCTTCTGCTAAATTAACTAGCTGACGGAAGAAAGCAATTTCAAAATGCTTCATCCGTTGTCGCCTGTTCCTGAATGAAATTAACCTGAGATGATTATGATTAAAAAGTCATTCACCTTTTTTGTGCCGCTACTACTTCTGATAATGTTGGCGGCAACATCGCTCCATGCCCAACAACATGTCGCGCGCCGGTTAGGGCATCCCTCCACGCGCTTTGCCGATCCGGTCCATACCATTGAAGAGCTGCGCGCCCGGTTAACCTCGGAAGCGCTCTTTGCCGACATTGATGTTGTCCTGAATCTCTGCGACGGCTGGCAGGGCAGCATTGAGGATTTCCGTTATGCGGCGACGATTGCTCCTGTTACGGAGCTGCAAATCCCCGTTGGTACCCGCCTGCCGGCAATGTCCTCGCGCAAGAATGGCAAACCGATTCTGATCCATGACTTAATTTGGGGGGGGGAGGAGCCAATCGATGCCTATGTATTCTCCTTTTACTCCAAAGGCCGCCGTTACCGTTGTGTGACGCCTAAACTCTGCTGCAATTTCTGGGTTGAAGACCTCGGCCCGGATACCCGCGCCCCCGCCCTGACGATCGAGTGTAATACACCAGAGGAGATTCCGGTTCACCGCACTGTGCAGGTCTGCCTGACCGTGAAGAATACCGGTGATGCGCCGGAGGAGTTAGTTACCGTAACGCTGCCAGTTCCCGCGGGTGTGATATTCACAAAACCAGACGGCGCAACCCGTGCCGATGCACGCCGCATTATCTGGCGTATTCCCCATCTTGCACCCGGCATGAGCAAACTCCTCTGCGCAAACTTTATCGTGCAACAACCCGGCGCTCTGCTGTTTGCCTCCACCGCGCGCGGCTCCATTGCCCAGCCGGTGGATACGCAGTGTGCCACCCACGTCACCGGCATCCCTGCGATTTTACTTGAGGTCATTGACCTTGATGACCCTATTGAGGTAAACCAGCAGGAGACCTATGAACTCAGTGTAATCAATCAGGGTTCGACCACACTTACTAATGTGACAATAGTTTGTACACTGGAAGACGACCAGGAGTTTGTGTCGGGGACTGGCGCGACGACCGCCCAGGCGCAAGGCCGTATCATAACCTTTGCACCACTGTCCACACTCTCGCCAAAGGACACGGCCAAATGGCAAGTCGTCGTAAAGGCCCTTACCGCTGGTGACGTCCGCTTTACAACAGAACTCACGAGCGATCAATTCAAACGCCCCATTAGCGAAACAGAGGCAACCCGGCAATATTGAACGACAGAGCAAGCGGCAAGGAGTTGCATGCCTTTCCCGGTGATATCCTCAAGATGCTCATAAAAGGTGTTTTTACATTGGTAACAAGGTGGCACGGACAAACGAAGTTTGTCCGTGTTGGACTTGCGTGACATTGTTTACGAAGTAGTCATGTTAACCTGTGGATAGACAATACAAGGCAGACCACGCAAGCACAAGTCATTAAGCAGTATTACAATAACACGGACAAGCATAGCTTGTCCGTGCCACCCCGTTAGATTATGGCGACTCTGTATCAAGTTTATAAATCACAAATTGTGAGCCGCTTGAGTATATTTGGTGAGCAATGCCCCATAAGCGCTCAGTTGGTTTGATATTTTCTACAGGGATTCCAACACCGAATATCGAACAGGGAATAATGAACGTTACAGGATAATAGCCGCAGGGGTGTATTGCAATACGCCCCTGCAATCTTCATAGATTTTGCCGTAAGAATTATTCGTGCCGCGGAATCCTTGCCAAAAACAAGGGCGGGAAATCACCTTGCCGGGCAACGTATTCGTTAAGAAGTTGCGTGAAACAGGAATATGGTTATTGATGATGGCAAAGCCCATCTTATAAAAAATGAAACCCACCGGAGACCATGGAATGCAGGGAAAACTGATTGTCCTTACTGGTATAGACGGTAGCGGTAAGACGGTGCAGACAAAGCTCCTGTGCAAACGGTTGCGGGAGGAGGGATATCCCGTTGATATTACCGACTTCCCCCAATATGGCAAGACCTTCTTTGCTGACATGGTTGCGAAATATCTGAAAGGTGACTTTGGCAGTGCAAACGCTGTAAGCCCCTACTTGGCAGCGATGCTCTACGCGGGAGACCGCTGGGAGTGCAAGGACAAGATCAACGGATGGCTCAGGGAAGGCAAGATCATCGTGTCAAACCGGTACGTGTGCGATAATATGGCCCATCAGGGTGGTAAAATGAGGAGCACCTCAGAAAAAGAGGAATTTTTCCGGTGGCTGGACACCCTGGAACATCAGGTATTTGCCGTCCCGCGGTCAAATCTCAATATCCTGTTGTATGTGCCGGCCGAAATTGCTTACCGCCTCGTTGAAAAAAAGGAACAGCGCGCCTATCTCGCAGGTGCGAAGAAGGACGTTCATGAGGAAGACATTAACCACCTGCGGTACGCGCAACAAACATTTCTGGAAATTGCTCAGGGAAAAAAGGATTGGGTAACGATTGACTGCACAGAAAACGGCACGTTGTTACCGGAACAACTCATTGCAGATAAGGTGTGGCAGACGGTGAAGGACATATTGTAAAAAAATGAATGAGCGGTATGGCGTGCCTTACCATTACAGCAGTAGGGTGGGCATTGCCCACCGATAATCTAAATGCCAAGGAATTTTAAACTTTTTGTTGTTGTCTTAACCCACCCCTATCCCTCTCAAGAGGGGAATTTGAAAAGTCCCCTCTTGAGAGGGATAGGGGTGGGTATTAATCTTGTTATATAAAAGTCGCCGAAGGTTTAATTTAAACAGGAACGATCCCTATGGCTAACAGAAAAAAGGTTTTGATTATGGGAGCCGCGGGGCGGGATTTTCACAATTTTAATCTCCGCTTTCGCGACCATCCTGAATACGAAGTCATCGCCTTTACGGCGGCCCAGATACCAAATATTGAAGGGAGACGCTATCCCCCTTCCCTGTCAGGCAAATTCTATCCCCGTGGAATCCCCATCGAACCTGAACAAAAGCTGGCACCACTCATAAAACTCCATGCGATTGATGAGGTGGTATTCTCTTACAGCGATGTGTCACATGAGTACGTTATGCACAAGGCCAGCTTGGTAAACGCATCCGGGGCTCAATTTACCCTTCTGGGCACAAGGCAAACGATGTTAAAGAGCCGCAGGCCGGTTATCGCTGTTTGTGCGGTAAGAACCGGCAGTGGCAAGAGTCCCGTCTCGCGAAGGGTCTGTGAGATTCTCAAAGGAATGGGGAAAAAGGTGGTTGTTATACGGCATCCCATGCCCTATGGTGACCTTTCCCGGCAGCGCTTGCAGCGGTTTGCTTCATACGAGGATTGTCAGAAGCATGACTGCACCATCGAAGAGATTGAGGAATATGAGCCCCACCTGGAACAGCATACCGTCGTCTATGCCGGCGTGGATTATGCAGCGATCCTGGCAGAGGTAGAAAAGGAGGCAGATGTTGTCGTATGGGACGGCGGCAATAATGACACCCCCTTCTATGTGCCCGATGTTCATATTACCCTTGTTGACCCGCACCGTCCGGGACATGAGCTTACGTATTATCCCGGCGAAACGAATCTCCTCCTGGCAGACATTGTTGTCATCAATAAAGAAGACACCGCAAAGCCAGAAAACATAGATCTTCTTAAGGAACACATTCAGCAGGCGAATCCGGAGGCGGTTGTTATAGATGCCGCATTACCCGTAACGGTTGAAAACGTTGAGCTCATCCAGGGGAAACGCGCCCTGGTTATCGAAGACGGGCCAACCCTGACACATGGCGGAATGGCCTTCGGCGCCGGGACACTTGCTGCCGAACGTTATAAAGCACAAGAGATCATCGACCCAAGACCGTATGCGGTAGGGTCAATTGCCGAAATTTTTGTGAAATATCCCCACATAGGAAAACTCCTGCCTGCTATGGGGTACGGGCATGTGCAGATGGAAGAGTTGAGGGAAACAATACACCGCACTCCCTGTGATGTGGTGATTATTGGCACTCCTGTCGATCTGAGAAGGCTCATATCCATTGATAAACCTACCGACCGGGTCCGGTATCATTTCCAGGAAACCGGCACACCCACGCTCAAAGAACTCATTGAAGCACGGCTGCGATGAAGAGAAAGATTGTTGTCATTGCCCTGGGGGGAAATGCCCTTATCGGGGAAGGGCAGCAGGGTACCGTTGCGGAACAATTCGAAAATGTCCGAAAGAGTCTGGACGGGATCATCTACTGCTTAAAGACGGGCTTTGAGGTCGTTATTACCCATGGGAACGGGCCACAGGTTGGGAATTTGCTGCTTATGGTAGAGGCCAGCCGGAATCAGGTGCCGGAGCTTTCCCTGGGCGTCTGTGTTGCAGACACCGAAGGTGCCATCGGGTACATGATCCAGCAATCCTTAACGAATCGTCTCCGAAAGGAGGGTATCGACCGGTGTGTTGTTACTGTGCTGACGCAGGTCATTGTTAATAAGGACGACCAGGCCTTTTCGAATCCAACCAAACCCATCGGCCCCTTTTTTATCCGGGAAGAAGCGGAACGTTTCCGCCGGGAGAAAGGCTGGCATATTGCTGAAGATAGCCACAGGGGATACCGACGGGTCGTTGCTTCACCCAACCCGCTGAAAATCGTGGAAGAGAGGGCAGTCAAGACCCTGTTAAAAACCGGAGATGTTGTCATTGCGGCAGGGGGTGGCGGTATTCCGGTGATAATAAACGAAGGTGGAGATCTCGAGGGTGTTGACGTGGTGATTGACAAAGACCTTGCCTCTGCTGTTTTGGCCAGAGAGCTTGGGGCGCATTGTCTTATAATGCTTACCGGCGTTGAGCAGGTCTTCTTGAACTTCAGGCAACCAGGCGAGCAGATGCTGAGCAGATTAACGATCAATGAGGCAAAAAAATATTTACAGGAGGGACACTTTCCGCCGGGGAGCATGGGTACAAAGGTTCAGGCGGCCATGAATTTTTTAGGCTGGGGTGGAGAACGGGCGATTATCACATCCATCGACAAGGTCAAAGAGGCATTGGACGGCCGGACGGGCACGATGATTATCAGGGATTAATGTGGAATATCTGGTATGGTTACCTCCGGTTAAGAAAGGCGATAGAAGCTATAGGAGAAAAAGGTGGTTGTTGTCATTCAAACCCCGTACGATGTGCTGTAGCGCCTGCGCAGAAACATAAAAACCCCAGGGGAAGCAAGGTTAGCGAGATGAATGAAAGAGTAACCACATTTTTGCCAGAGATGCAATTATGACCTCAAGACAGGGAATTGTCAGTCCGGCGATTTTTTGCGACTCAGACCAGGTTTCGGCCTTTTCATGGTAATGTGTCTCTTCCAGTGAGGGTTGTCTGTCTTGGGATAATCAGCGCGATGATGAACGCCTCGGGATTCCGTACGTTTACGGGCTGAGACTACAATAAGACGGGAAACCAGCAGCATATTTTGCAACTCCCATCCCGTTGGATTGGCAAACTCCTTGTCCATGACATACCGGCACCACATTTCAATCATCTCTTCTGCCTCAAGCAGGTGTTTTTCGTCCCGCTCTATCCCGGCATCCCTCCACATAAGGCTCTTGAGTGAATTTCCAATATCATTCAGATCCAGCCAGCTAATCTTTGATCCGCCCGCAAATTCCTGTATGGGATAAGGAAACAATTCACGTTTCGACCGTTGGATTGACTTGCCGGCATCTTTCCCGGCAACAGAACCTGCCACCAGCCCTTCAAGCAAAGAATTGCTGCCAAGCCGGTTGGCTCCATGCATCCCGGTGCAGGCCACCTCACCACAGGCGTAAAGTTGTCTGATGGTCGTTCCGGAAAGGCGGTTGACCTTCACGCCCCCAATCATATAGTGAGCGCTCGGACGCACCGGAATGAGGTCTTTGGCAATGTCAATCCCAAAAGATGCACAGATCTCCCTGATCCTGGGGAAACGGGCATACAATCGTTCCTTCGGAATATGTCGGATATCGATATACACGTGGGTCTGATCGGTCTTCTGCATCTCTTTCAGGATGCTCTGGCTGACAACATCCCGTGGCGCCAGCTCAGCCTGCATATGATACTTTGGCATGAACCGTTCACCCTTTTTATTCCTTAAGATACCTCCTTCACCGCGCACCGTCTCCGTGATGAGAAACCGGACTGCACCGGCAATATAGAGCGTTGTAGGATGAAACTGCACAAATTCCATATCCTGAAGGGTAGCCCCTGCCCGATAGGCCATTGCCAACCCATCCCCCGTGGCTATGCCCGGATTCGTTGTCTCGCGGTAGACCTGTCCGCATCCCCCCGTAGCGAGAATTGTTCTCTTCGCCCAGATCAGCATATTTCCCTTCTTTTCGTGCCAGGCAATTGCACCGTGACAAACTTCGTCTCCGGTGATCAAATCAACTACAAAGGTATGTTCAAAGACCTTGATATTTTTATTTTCCTTTGCAACCCTGACGAGGGTTTGTTCTATTTCTTTTCCGGTAGAGTCGCCCTGGGCATGAATAATGCGGGGAAAGTGGTGGCCGCCCTCCTGAGTAAAAACCAAATGGTCGTCTTCTTTGTCAAATGACGCGCCCCATTCAATCAATTCACTCACCCGTTTCGGACCTTCGCCAATAATGGCTTTTACTGTAGCTGCGTCACACAAACCCTGACCTGCATCCAGGGTGTCCTTGATGTGTTTTGATACCGTGTCCCCGGCGGAAAGAACTACCGCCACCCCCCCCTGGGCGTAAGCAGTGTTGTTTTCATCAACCCTTTCCTTGGTGACAATCAAAACGGTATTGTTTCTTGCTGCCTGTATGGCGGCGCTAAGCCCGGCCACTCCGCTTCCAATCACCAGGACGTCGGTGAAAACGTGAGCGGTAGTGCGGCTGTCGAAGGAAATAAGGTATCTTTTGGGTTCTGTCTGTTTTTTCAAGGGATGGCGATTATTTCAAAATATCTTTTAAAATATTGCCCAAAGGTAATTCTTTTCGCTTTTGATCTTTATCTTCGCCCTTTTGGTTCTTATCATCTTTTTTGGGAAATCCTATCTTTTCTCCCAATTTTTCCAATTCCTTTTTACCGTAGTATTTAGCCGTGGCGCTGGTTACATAGGGGATATCAAGGATAGGAGTTGGTTTCCGGATGCTTCCGGTGATCGTGACCGGTAGTACCATGCGGTTCTCGGGATTCAGGAGGGCATTGAGCGGTTCCGCCTTTTTTGCTAACCTCGCAGAATATTCCTGCGAAAGAATCAACTTACCCTTAAGGTCTAAGGTATCGGCAGGATAGTCTACCAACCCATTGAAGATGGCGTCGGAACTCGTTATTTCAACGGTATGAATATTATATAAGGCAACCTTCTTTAGCTTGATTTTATTGCTGGACAGGGAAAAATCGCCGTCCATGGAATCGAATCGCGTAATCTTTTGATCAGCCAATTTCTTGCCTTCTTTTTTCAGAACCGCGGATACCCCCTTAATCCCGAAAAGAGACTCCATGACCGTATCCACAAGGTTAACATTCATGATTTCGCCCTGATCGATCTGGAACGTCCCGCTGGCATTCAGGTCGCCCGTCTTTTTGTCAGTTCCCGAATTGCTTGCGGTAAAAGACCCGGAAAATGTCCCTTTGAATAGCCCCGCATATTGGGTAAAGGTATCAAGAGCATCTGCCATATTGATATTTTTGACGACCGGTTTCACGTTCCACTGCATATCAGTGGTCTCTACGGTTCCGCTCATGGAGACATCTCCCTCCATGATGTGTACCTGAAACCCCTGAATGCCGAGGATCTCGTTCTGATAGTCAAACTGTGCCTGCATCTTTTCAAAGGCGGCGGACTGAATCTCTCCCTTTGCGACCCCGAAGCTGCCGGTGCCCTTGATATCATCATGCTTTTTCACTGCCTGAACTTTCATATCCATGGATTCAAAGAAACTTTTTGCGGTTGATGCCCTCTGACTTTCACCTGCTGACTGAGGGAGCTTGAATACAAGCCGCGGAGATGAGAACTGTACATCTGCAACGGTATCCGCCATCGTTCCTTTTACGGCAGTCCGAAGAACAAAGCTCCCCTCAGGTTCGTATTCCTTCAGTGCAGGAATCAATGATTCCCAGCCCTTCAGGGAGGTATCACCTGTCTCAACCGAAAGATCGAAATAGGGATTGTTAAAGCCACGAACTTTTCCTGATGCCGAAAGTGACAAGGTGTGCATGGTGATATTCCCTGGATCGAGCTGAATATTCTCGCCGGTTTTCCTGGCCTTGATAGAAATCTGGCACGGGACAAGCCGCGGCTTGCGGAAAGTTTCCCCATACACAATATCAACGTCCTTCAAATCCATGGCACAACGGACATCGAGATTGTCGATATTCCCCTTTGAAATCATCTCCATACCCAATAAACCTGAAAAACTTGCATCCTTTGGCAATGACTCTTTGATGGAAGGGCATAAGGCAACGATACGGTCTAAGCTGAGATCGTTTATGCGGAGGGTAATGTCTGCAAAGAGCCGTTTTATATCCATGGTCTTACCCAGTGGGCCCAAAGCGCCTTCAATTATGAAATTTTGCTTTGTTCCGGCTGGCAGACGGGCAGCCATAGAGAGGTGGATTGGATTGTTCAGGGATACATCGGTAAGCTTCATGTCTAGCAGGTCGATCGTGGTGGCAGTAGAAGTTCCCTGCTGAGTAAATTCATCGATAAAATCGATTTTGCCCTGATGTAACGTAAAGGTGGACACCGCCAATCCTGCAAAAAGGGCGTCTTCGCTCTTTCCTGTGCTTTTTTCATCGCTATCTCTATCCTTTCTGTCTTCTTTTTGAGCGCTTCCTGCATCTTCAGGTTCTTCAGAGGTATCTTCTTCCTGCGAACCCATCAAATCATGAAAATTGAATTCCCCTTTTGCATTTTTTATCACTTGAACGACCGGCTTATCCAGGATTAGTTCCTTGATCTGAATTTCCTTTCTTAAGAGAGGCAGGAGTTTTACTTTCACCCTCAGGCGCCCCAGATTTATGAAATCGCCCTCCCCAAATTCCGGGTTTTCTGCAATTCTAAGCCCGTCAATCTCTGCCCCCAATCCTTTCAGGATGGTGAGTTTTATGCCGGTAAAATCCAAATCTCTCGCCAGATACGGCTTCGCAAGCTTGATGATGTTTTCCTTCTGTTTGTTTAAATCAATAACGAATGGTGCAACTGCGATGCCTGCGAAAAGAACGAAAATTACGCACAAAACAATAATGACGATTTTTTTCATGCCGTGTACCCTTTATAGATTTTCATTATGCCCATAATGTTTTTTCTCTCGTATACGAAAAGCAGAGATGTACTATAGCAGACGAAGTGTATTTTATCAAGAAAAACGGCAAAACGTGATGTTGCACTGAAACATTTTACCATCGTAATACCATGCTCACGACTATTTCCTTGATAAATATTTCCTATCTTTTTATACTTATACTTTCATTCTAAATTCATTTTAAATCAAAAGGAATGACGCATGAAATTAAAATTTCCAATGAGCTGTTTGAGAATGTTACTCTTTGCCTTACTTTCCCTTTCTTTCTTTTTTCCCGGCCTTACGGAAACCTTTGGACTGGAACCCCATTTTGAAAAACGGATCGAAAAAGAAGACCGCGCTTATAAGTTTCGTCTGCCAGGGATTGTGAGTTCTTATGTCAACAGGCTGTACGTGGATCCCGAACGCATCAAATCGGCAGAAATGCTGAAAGAGGCGCTCGCATGGGAAGAAAGGATCGTTCCCGAGGTCCTGGCAGACTTTCCGGAACATACCAATATCGGCAAGATCACGGTGGATGATATTTCAAAAACGTATGATCTGTCAAAAATTCACCGGACAAAGGATATGGTTGAGATGCTCCACGATGCCCTGACGTTTATTAATGCAAATCGTCCGCCATCCGAGATTACTACGGCCAGTGATCTCGAATACACCGCAATTAACGGCATGCTTACTCAACTGGACCCTCACTCGATTATTTTACCACCGAAGGAATTTGATGAATTCAAGATCGGCACCACGGGCAAGTTTGGCGGACTCGGTATGGTCGTTGGCTTGCGGGATGGAGTGCTTACCGTCATATCGCCGATTGATGGTACCCCTGCTGCCCGGGCAGGCATGAAGGCGGGGGACAAGATTGTTGAGATTGACGGGGAATCTACCGTTAATATGAATCTTACGGAATCCGTGGGAAAACTGCGGGGAGATCCGGGTACTTCGGTAACGCTTTCTGTTCTAACGGAAAAGGTAGCCCAATCCAGTCTGGTTACGCTCAAACGTGAGATTATTGTTATTCCAACGGTGGAATCCGCACCGCTGGATGATAACTTCGGTTACATAAAAATCAGAAACTTCCAGGACGACACCTCACAATGTCTCAACGATCACCTGAAACGTCTTAAGCCATCCGATGAGAAACTCAAGGGATTGATTATTGATTTACGAAATAACTCTGGTGGTCTGCTGGATCAGGCCATAGAGGTTGCAGATAAATTTCTCGAAAGGGGCGCAATTGTTATCACCGTTGGTCCCAGCGGCCATCCAAGAGAGGTGGCAGAAGCCAGGAAGGCCGATACCGACGAACCTCTGTGTCCGATTGTCGTGCTTGTCGATGCGGGAAGCGCTTCCGGGGCAGAAATTGTCGCCGGTGCGCTTAAAGAAAATGACCGGGCTGTTATTGTGGGAGACAGAAGCTTTGGCAAGGGCTCTGTGCAACAACTCATCGAGCTGATGGATGGTTCGGCATTAAAATTGACTATTGCCAAGTATCTTACCCCCTTATCAACGGACATCCAGTCGGTTGGCATTACCCCTGATATTAAGCTTGTTCCTGTAACCGTTGCCAGTGACCATATCAATCTCTACCGCGGAATCGTTGCCCTGCGTGAAGAGGATCTCAAGCAACACCTTGATGAACATCGCAAAGATGAAGCCCCGTTTGCCACCCTTAAATATTATTTAGAAACGAAGGAAAAAGAAAAAGATAAAGAGAATGATAAAACGGCAGAGCCGGAAGAAGAGCCGGAGGATCCCTATAAACTGCCGGATTTTAATACCGACTTTCATATTATCTTCGCCAAGCAATTGCTTACCAGAGCGACTGCATGGCAACGGGATGAGTTTTTACAAAATTCTTCTCGCGTTATTGAAGAAACCGCAAGGAATGAAGAAAAGAAAATTGCCCAGGCGCTTCAAAAACTGAATATTGATTGGTCATCCGGCGACAGCACCGGAAAGGTAAAGACAAATATTTCTTTTTCCTCAATCCCTGCAAACGGACGGGTGAAGGCGGGTGAGAAGATTACCCTTACCGTAACTGCCGCGAATATTGGTGAAGCGCCGGTATACCAGTTGCGGGGGATCTCATCGAGCAAGAACGGCCTGTTTGATAAACTTGAATTTATCCTGGGTAAAATAGAGGCAGGCAGCACAAAATCGTATTCCACAACCGTAGAAATCCCAAGGAGTGCGCTTGACAGAGAAGATGAGGTCACTATTAAATTTGAGGAACTGAACCAGCGCAATCCAAAGGACATTAGGTTGAATATCGTCACGGAGGCGCTGCCACGCCCGCTGTTTGCCTATTCATACCAGGTACTGGATGCCGTAAAGGGCTCATCATCAAAAAACAATGGAGACGGCTTGATACAGCGTGGAGAGGATATTGAGGTGCTTGTATCCGTAAAAAATATTGGAGAGGGTGCTGCCGAAAAAAATGTCATCTCTGTAAGGGATCTTAGTAATAAAGAAATTTTTGTAAAAAATGGCAGGGCAGAAATAGGAACCCTTAATCCGGGAGAAACGAAAGAGGCGACCATTTCATTTTCTATAAAAGAAACGGTGTCATTGGACAAGTTTAGTATGGATATGATTATTTCCGATATGGTCTTCGGAACGTTATTAACCAGCAAGCTGACCTTTCCTGTTGCTGCTGGCAAGCCGAAAATTGTACCCGCTTCCGGCTTCTTGAAGGTGGGCAGAAATTACGCGCCACTGTATGGAGGAATGTCATTTGATTCGCCGGTGTTGTCCATGATGAAAGCGGGATCGATTTTAATGGCAAATGCAAAAAGTTCCGATTGGTTCCGCATAACGCTTCCGGATAACCGGTTTGGCTGGGTATCGGCAAAGGATATTATGGAATTGCATGAATCACGGGGTGAACCGAGTGTGTTCGAGCCTCTTATACAGCGGACCCCTCCGACGATTACCCTGAACCAAGCTGTGTCAAAGGTGTTGCTGGGAAACGATCAGTTGCCGTTTTCTGCTGTTATAGAAGACGATATCCGGGTAAAGCATGCATATATCCTGATTAACAACGATAAGGTCTTTTTTAAATCCAATAAGATCCCAACCCTGAAAGAATTGAACAAATTTGAAATCCATACCAACCTCCCTTTGAAAGAAGGGTCCAACGTGGTGACGATCGTTGCGCGTGACGATCACGACCTTGTCACCACGAAATCATTTGTTGCGACCAGAGGAATTGCCGTTGCAAAGGGACCATAAAAAACCCCTCTCGCCCTCCTGAAGCTTTTCATGAGGACAGAGGCGGGTGCGGTATGTCATACAAGTTTATGAGGTCTATAAGAAACGTATGAAATGCATTGCCATGTGCTGGTCATTGCGAGCACATCCGCAGGGTTTACACTAAGCAAAGCAAATGTGCCCTGTGTAAACCCCGCGAAGCCAAAATTGCAGGCCCAAGCGAAGCCAAACCCATGAGATTTCCCGCTTTGTCCGGTATGACGGTCATAGAGAGACCACTTTGTACCAGCGCTCCTGCAATGGAAACTTCTTTATGCGTTTACCATAATATAACAGGCGTTGTCCTATTTTAATTTCTGATAATATTCACTCAATACCTTTGCGATCTCCGGCCGTGTGAATGTTGGAGGCGGAGCTTGTCCTGCACCAAGCATCTTCCTGACTTCTGTACCGCTCAGGATGACGTGGTTGGATGAATCGTGAGGACACGTCTTGTAGGAGGCCATGCCGTTGCATGCTTTACAGTAGAAGGTATGATCAAAAAATAGCGGGGTAATTCCTATCTCCTGTGGATCAAATTCATCAAAGATATAATGGGCATCAAATGTCCCGTAATAACTACCGACACCCGCATGGTCACGCCCCACAATGAAATGGGTGCAGCCATAATTTTTTCTCACAATTGCGTGGAAGATGGCCTCTCTCGGTCCGGCGTACCGCATTGCAGCCGGGAAAACAGACAGCATAGCCCTGTCTTTCGGGTAATAGTTCTCTAAAAGGACTTCGTAACTCCTGATCCTGACGTCTGCCGGCACATCATCACTTTTTGTTTCCCCTACGAGAGGGTGCAGCAGGATGGCGTCCACAATCTCCAGAGCGCATTTCTGGATGTATTCATGGGCGCGATGGACGGGATTCCGCGTTTGGAAGCCAACCACGCGTCTCCATCCTCTTTTTACAAAGGTGTCTCTTGTTTCCTGCGGATCCAGCCGGTATGATAAAAAGTCTGAAGGTTTTGTCCGGTTCATCACACTCACTTTACCGCCCAGCAGGTATTCTCCCATGTTACAGACATAATCCACACCGGGGTGTTTTCTGTCGTCAACACCGTAAACCTCCAACGATTCCTTGTGTTTGTCGTGGTGAAAGATCTCTTCCAGGTGTATAATTGCAAGCACCTCGTTTGCCTGATCAACCAGGGCGACATCTTTACCCGGCTTGAGCCCTTCGACCTCTTCTTTTGTTGCTGAGAGGACGATTGGGATTGACCAGGGCAACCCATTCGACAATCTCATATTGTCTACGACGTTGTCGTAATCTGCTTTACCCATAAATCCTTCGAGGGGGCTCATCGCCCCAACGGCAATCATGTCAAGGTCTGACATCTCACGGGAATTTAGCCGGATTCTTTTCATGTCATAATGAGTAGCCTTATCCAGCAACATTTCCCGTTCTTCCATGGATACCATTCTGTGAACAAGTTTTCCCCCATGTGGCGCAATATTTTTCACCATCTTTCCTTAATCTCCTTTCAAACATCTAGCCTGAATAATAAATTCCTCCTGATGCCCTTCGGCATCCCAGATCGTCCAAATCGTTTTGTCGTGCTTTAACCGCGCCTTCAAGGAAGATCCGTTACTGCAGATCTGAAAAGGAAGCCTCAACTCGATTGCCTGTACCGGGCATTCCTTCACGCAACAGGCGCACGTCCAGCAAGCCGACTGATCACGAATTGCTGCCTTCGTGTTTTCTTTGCGATAGCACAGATCACCCGGGCAGATACGTTCACACCGCGCCTCGGGTAATCCTTTGCAACCGTTACAGATGGTTTCGTCAATAAAGATACTCATGAGCACAATGGTCTTTCTATCATGAGCGTCTCATCCGTCTTTGGATTATAGACAGAATTTACAAAGGTAAGCCAGCGGCTGTTATCTTTCTCCGGATAATCCAGACGGGTCTGGTAGCATGCCCATCTCGTTTCCTTGCGATGGATCAGATGTTCTACCAATACCCGTGCGACATCAAGCCGGTCAATGCATTCCAATGCCTCAACCAGAGCATAATGATTCACGGCCGACAGGTCTCTCATGCGATCCCTGAGGCATTTGAGCAATCGTCTTGCCTCCAGCAACCTTTCTTCATGCAGTTCGTAATTCATGGAGATTCCTCCGGCGTATTCGTCCATAATCTTTTGTAATCGTTCCCGCGCTTCTGCAGGCGATATGCCTGTCTTTATCGATAAAGGTTGCAGCACCCTCGCCTTTTCCCGCCGGATTATCTCTTCGTCCGGATGTCTTAGGGACACGTCTTTTATGTCCTCCAGCGCCGTTGTCGCCGCGATACGCGCCTCGACCCAGCTTCCGCTTACGTATTTTTTCGGCGCACCGCCTGCCACCTCTCCGGCAGCATACAGACCGGGGATCGTTGTTCTTCTGTCTTTATCGATCCAATACCCCGCCTGGCAATGGCCGCCTACAAGGAAAGGTTCCGTGCCATAGATTTCCACCGGTTTCTTCCGGGGGTTCCTCTCTTTCGTTGCCCACAAAAGGACGATCTGTGGGTTCATATTTAAAAAATCTTCCTTTAATCTTCTTTCATCTCCCTCATTCAACGTGGTTGTGTCCAGATAGCAGGGTCCCCGGCCGTTCTTCTTTTCCTCGATGGTTGCTAAAAGCCGGTGGTGTGTCAGACAACGGTTTCCGCCCCAATGTTTATAATAGCGTTCGAGGTAGTCTTCTCCGCGCGCGTTGATCTGCTTCGAATGCGCCCCCACGGCGATGGTGCCCGTTGGAGCATTTACATCCTTTACCCGCAAGGCAATAAACCGGTTCTCAAAGCTTGTCATTTCCGCCCCGATCCGTATTCCCATGGCGTACCCGGTTCCTGCATTCCAGGGGCAGTACCACAGGAGATTCCTCGCCTCCCCGGTATTATGAGGTCTGTAAATGCCCGAAGCCCCGCCGGTAGCAACAATAACCGCCTTTGCCCTGACGACATAAAAGACACTATGCCGTATCCCGAAACCAAATGCCCCACACACACGGGTATTGTCATAAATAAAATTGGTTGCCACGACACGATTAAGAACCCGGGCAGGTGTTTTTTGCACGGCCTCTGCAAGGATGGGCTTTAACCGTTCGCCAAAAATACGAATACTGCGTTTTCCGCGCATTTTATAAGTACCATCGGCATTCTTTTCAATAGGAAGCCCCATCTTTTCTACGTCTTTGACCGCATCATTGAGCCCCTGGACAATGCTGTAAACAAGGTCCCTTCTGATAATGCCCTCAAACTGCCGTTCCACATACGCAACGTATGAATCAGGTGTCTGTCCCGTATGCAAATATGCGTTGATGGCATTCAGTCCCATGGCCAGACATCCGCTGCGCTCGATGTGCGCCTTTTCCATAATAACCACCCGACAACCGGGAGATTTTTTATAAATCTCTACGGCGGCAAAACACCCCGCCGCACCGCCGCCAATGATTAAGATGTCAGTATCTATCGGTACTATGCTCATAACATGGAGAATGCGATTAATTAGACCTTCGTCGACTTTTATGTAACAAGATTAATACCCACCCCTGAGTCCTCTCCCAAGAGGGGACTTTTCAAATTCCCCTCTTAAGAGGGGTAGGGGTGTGTAAGGCAATAATAAAAAGTTTGAAATTCCTGCACATTTAATTAGGTCTTCAGCAACGAAATATTCCCCTCGCTTTGATGGGAGGGGAAGGGTGCTCACTCTTCTTTCACCCCGAGGTTAGAGTTTGTTCAAAAAGCCAAAAAAACTTTGATATGCTGTATGTTGTGACATTTCATGAATTACCACTGCAGGTTGCATGCAGAAATTCGTTTTGCAAACGTTTTTCACAGCACCGCTATTACATGAAATTCCTGACATAAGCCTATAAAAAAAGTAATACTACTTATATTTTATTTCTATGTCAAATTCAAAACAAATTTCAAGCGCGGCGAAGAGGAATGCCTAGCGGACCCTTCCGCACGGGACGGTATAAAGAGGGATTTTCTGCCATAAAAAGGATGTGGGAGGATATTGCAAATTGGATGAACGAGACTCATAAAAAATGTTGAATGATATACGGTTACCTGTCCTTGTTCGAAATCAAGAGGACGTCTCTGTGCCCAACAGAATCTTTTGCCAGCACAAAGACAGGTATTTCAGGAAATTTTGAAATTTCCCTGAAATCTTTCTCCTGGATAAAAAGAAACACCCGTTCCTGTGCCTTCAGAAATTGCATCAAGTCGTCTCCTCCCCGGATGATCTCCAGGTAATTTCTGCCGGTATAGAATAGATAAGGATCCCGAAAGAAATTGTACAGGGCCAGCTGTTCTCCGGGTTTTATCATGGAATTGGCTTTGTCACAAATTTCTTTTGCGGATTTATACTGATTCAGGACCGGAATCACCTTCAGGGTACTCAGATTAAATATAATCAGGATCATAAAGATGAGGGTAAAAAGGAAGGGGATTATCCTGGCATGCTTTATAAATCGTGACAGCAAAATACCACCCGCAACAAGAATTATGGCAAAGGGTATGGACAACAATGCATACTGGGGATACATCTTATAGACGACAACCGGCAAAAAAACTCCTGATACCAGTGCTACTCCACAGAGAACAGAGCACGGATAGTACCCCGTTTTTTTAAACGACCGTTCCCTGAATTGCTCTATAAATTCATTCAAAAACCAGGCGGCAAGCAGGGATGCCGCGGGATATAACGGAAGGACATAGATATCTCTCTTGCCCGATACTATGGAAAAGAAGATGAAAACAACCACAAACCACACGAGAGGCAACAAGATCTCCCCTATCTTCTCGCGTCCTTTGCGGGAAACCAGAAATATTACGATGCTCGGAATGAAGATGCTCCAGGGTGAAAAATTGACCGGAAAATGTATGAAATAATAATAAAATGGCCGTTGATGGGCAAAAGAATTGGAGAACCTTCCCACATTCTGGTTAAAAAGGATCTGATAGGTATATTCTTTGCCGCCGTAAACACCTGCCAGAAAGACCCAGGCAAATACCATGAAAACAAACAGCGCACCCCCTATCCAGGGCCGGGTGTCCTTGAATGCCCTGGCATCCTTTTTCAAAACGAGATAGGTTAACACAACGCAAAACGGAAGAATAAAGCCAACGGGCCCTTTTGTAAGTACCCCCAAAGCCATAAAGGTATAAAATAAGGTGTAGTACCGGCCTTTATTTTTTTGTCCCGCATAACCTTTCTGAAAACAGATGATTGCCATGGTCACAAAAAACGTGAGGAGGACGTCAAATGCCGCACGATGTGCCATCCAGAGGAACTTAGCACTGGTGGCAAGGATAAGTGCTGACAGAAGTCCTATTCGCGTGTTTCGGTACAGACGTTTGCCAAAATAAAATAGGGCCAGGCAGCAGCCGATTCCTGCAAATGCAGAGGGCAATCGGGACGACAATGCGGTAATTTTTCCAGATGAAAGGGAAAACAGATTGATAAGCCAGAACAGGAGCGGTGGTTTATCGGGGTACGGGGCGCTGTTCAGGTGCGGAACAACAAAATTGCCGGTATCCCGCATCTCTTTTGAGACCTGTGCATAACGGGGTTCGTCGGGCGCCCACAAGTCCCGTTTCCCTGTATTAAACAGGAAGAGAAAGCCGGTAAACAGAATGATACAGATGGCTATTACGCGGGTGTTGTTAACAGGGGCGGTTGAATTCATCTTTTAAAACTCATCACGGGTTTTCAGATTGCTTCGTTGGCAATGAGTACACCACGCCGGAATGCGGCTTTCGCGATTGCCGCAGCTTCCAACCAAGCCCTCCTAGTAATAACACACACGCACCCAGGGTGCTACCGATTGCTGCTAGCCATCGAAATCCTGGTATCGGCAACATAAAACTGAGGAGGAGCAGACACACCGCAAACCAAATGAAGGCCAGATTTCTTAACCGGGATGGGTATGTCATGGACAACAGGGCATTGACAGCTACTATAAGTGGATATAAAAGCCAGACATAAAAGTACGTAAATGACAACGGCGTAAGGATCAAAATCAATATCAGCAACATGGCATATTCAATCGAATCGGTGTGCGGGGTTCGCCGTGCGGAGCGCGGCATTGAACTTATATAAAAGAGGCAAAGACCCATGGCCGTGGCAATGATAATGATGTTAAGGTGTTTAAATTCAAGATTTGCAATATTTACGTAAACAGGGTTGCTTTTTGAGTGAAAGGCATCTACCGGGCGTAACAACCGGTTTGCAACGGCAATGAGAGACTGGTTCTTCCAACTGTACCCGCGTCCGGGGCGTTGGGAAAGTGAATCAGTATCATAGCACAAAATCATGCCTTTGGTCCATGTTTTAATATCCTGAAGGTTGCGTTGAAAGCCACGAAACGGGACGGGTACTACGACGAGAAAAACGACCAGAAATACCACGGTAGACAATGCCACTTTCCAGCGCCGCCGATAGAGCAGATATACCAGAGAAAGGATGGGGAATGCCTTAAGGGAAGCTGCAAAAGCGATGAAGGCGCCAGCATGCCACTCCTTTTTCCATTGAAGGCAAACAAATGCGCCAAGCATGCATGCAAGCAGCAACAAATTCGGCTGTCCCAATTGAAAAATATCCCAGACAAACGGGATACAGCATGCGGTTGGCACCAGATAAAGCAGAGGATGTTGTCTCAATACCTTTCCGGTAGTCAGATACACGGACAAAAAAATACTCGCAATCCATAATGCTGTATTTGTCATGACAGAAATGATAATCATGGGCAGTAACCCAAACATGCTCATAAGGGCATAAAGAATGGCAGCGGTGGGTGGATACAGGAACTGGAATGTTTGCCCCCCCTTGACATAAATATCTCCCCCGGAAAGCACACTCTGTCCTGCCCGGTAGAGTCTGCCGTAGTCCTTGATGCTACCCCGGAAATAGTTACAAACCGGCAAGATGCAAAACGCCAGGATAATAACGGCAAATATGATAATATGGAGTTTATAGGTGCGATTCTGCGGATTTGTTTTTAGGTTCATCTCATCGTTTCTCCGTTTTGTTTTTTTCCCGAATGGACAGGAATAGATTTGTAGCATATTTTGTTTGTTGTTGCAAATATTTCCTTATTTAGAATTGTGGCTATAGTCAACGTATTAAATACGTTGACAGGTACTGGTCATTGCGAACGACAGTGAAGCAGCAGTTGTGAGCCCAAGCAAGGCAAACCCATGAGATTCCTTGCTTTTCCCGCCGCAAAGCTGGAAATTAATTAACCACCCATTGTCATGAAGAAAGAAAACCTTGGATTGGAAACTGGGACGACCGTGTTTTTTGGGATTATATCCCACCTCAGCCCTTTCCTGTGTTGTCACGTGAGTGTCGCTTAAGAGGGTAACTTCTTGTGGCCCAACGATATCTTGATTGTATAGGAATTTTCATTTTATTTAAGGGGGTTTTGGGGTGGCACGGACAAACTTGTTTGTCCGTGTTTAACTTGAACCCTTGACAATATCTCTTTATTTACCCGGAACAACTCATGCACATTTTCAGGGTTAAACGTCTCCAGATAATCGCGAGCCGTTTGTGCATCAGGAATATTTTTTAATTCACGTATCTTGTGGCATAAAGTATGGTTCAATAGGTTTGGAGCACACTATTATGATGCGTTGTATGAATTTAACCAGAGGCAAGCCAGGGAGCGAGAAGAAAGAACCGATAGTCAGGAGGAAAGAGGTATTGGGGTCATAAGGCAAGTGTGTTTGGTTTTCCCCGGCAAGGGATAGCCCTGGATGCGCGGGCGGTAAAAGATGCAACAACCCATGATGGAGAGACCTTTTGTCCGCATGTGAAGAAACTCTTTGAGACCTATCCGGAAATTCGTCCCTTTGATTAAAAGAGTGCTCTATGATAGCGCCTGCGATAGGGGTAAGATCAAGAAAAAATTCGAGAATAATCTGGGACTAGAGTTAAGAGTGTCTTTCAATCCTCGGCGAAAACAGGAGATTTCGGTGAATTTGCCTCGATGCATAGAAAAAAATTACGCCGGTATGATGTTCCTGTATGTAAAGCAGGATACGGGACGGATATCCCTTTATACCCCACTTGCAGGAGATTTACCGTTGATCTCAATTTTTTTTCAGCCAATCCATCCCTGCCTTCAATTGCCCTATCTGCTGCTACAATGATGTACGCAATTCATCCGCCTCTTCGATAAACTCAGGACATGTTTTTTGGCGTCTTGTACTTTCTTCATTGAAAATATCCTCGGTATCTCTTCCATTACCTGTTTTTTCCACGGTACTATTTGCGTTGAGTATACCCCGTATTGACCCCTATCTCGTTCGCCGTCTTCTCCCCCTTTATAACGGTATGCCGTCGTTATGTAGGGGCAGGTTTGAAACCTGCCCCTACCGTAATGTCGATGATACATGGATATTGTTTTTCAAAAAACTAAATTGTTACGAAAAATCTAATCTATTGCTATTTCGGTAACGAAAATCTCCAGCATACTTGTGGGAGTAACAGAAAAAGATATCGTTGTTATGCAATGAACATTTCAAAATGGCAAAATCATTTGTAAGAATTTTTCTTGACGCTTTTCCCTTTTTCGATAGACTATGATCATTTGCTTAAGAAGATAGAGAGTCGATCATCTTTTAGAATAAAAGGAGGTGAAAAGGGCATTTATCCATAGTGTTGTGTGGTAAAAGCATCTTTATTCAACATCTTGACTGACATGACGACTGGCGGAAAGATGCTCGAAAAATACGAATATACCCGAATGTCGTCCTGAATTTAATCGAATTTGATTTGCGACGATTGAACGCAGCTAAAGGCAGGATGTTTCATGGTATATTAGTATTTTCCGGGCATCAGAAGATGGTCACCATCGGGGAGTCCTCGTTAACGTCAAAGCCGTCCGCCTGGGCTTTGCATATAATAAAAGGAGGATACCCCATGGATTTACCTGAAAGAACACGTCAGACTATTACCCTTAACGGTGCGAATGTAGAGTTACATCCCGACGAAACCATCCTTCAGGTTGCAAACCGCAACGGCATCTTTATCCCCGTACTATGCTACGACTCCCGCCTGAGCTGCACCGGCCACTGCAAGGTCTGTCTCGTGGAGGTTGACGGCAAGCTCAAGGCCTCATGTGTCGAAAAGGCACAGGAAGGAATGGAGGTGTTAACCCATTCCACAAGGGCTGCAGAGGCTCGCAAGAAGAGGGTCCAGGCGATACTCAAGCGCCACAAGGGCGACTGCAAGTCCTGCCCTCAGTTTGAATTTTGCGGACTCCTCGACCTCTCCGAATCTGTCGGCCTTGGCAGACCTACCTTCGCTAACCAGGAAAAACCCACAACCGAAGTTTTCCAGAATAAGATCCAGATCGACATGGATAAGTGCATAAGCTGCGGCAAATGTGTGCGCGTATGCCATGACGTGAGAAAGGTGGGAGCGCTCCGTCACCCGATCCTCTCGCCTGATGTCGATACGCTTACCTACAGCAAAAACTGCGAAGAGTGCGGTCAGTGCGCCGTCATTTGCCCAACCGGAGCCATTGTCGAAATGTACCGGCACCGGAGCCAGCGTCGGTTGCGAACTACGTGTAATTTCTGCGCCACTGGCTGCGGTTTTTACCTCGACGTTCAGGACGACAAGGTCGTTGGCGTTACCACCGACGATGTCGATCCGGTAGGCCGGGGTAACCTCTGCGTTAAGGGTAGATTCGGCTTCGGGTTTGTCCACCATCCAGACAGGATCAAGTCTCCGCTTGTGCGTAATGGCAACGGTTTCACGGAAGTTTCGTGGGACGAAGCGCTGTCGCTGGTTGCCCAAAAATTTATGGAGATAAAGGAAAAGTATGGGCCTCAGGCTATTGGCGGCATCGGATCGGCAAGAGCCACCAACGAAGAAAACTACATCTTCCAAAAACTTATGCGTACGGCGCTGCAGACAAACAATGTGGATAACTGTGCGCGGCTGTGTCATGCCCCTGCCGGAGCGGCGCTCGGCATGTCTTTGGGTATAGGCGCCTCCACTACCTCATTAGCTGATTTGGAACATACAGATGTGGTCGTGGTCATTGGCTCCAATACCACCGAGGCACATCCCATCAGTGCATTGCACATAAAGTGGGCCCATGCCAGGGGCGCCAGGCTCATCGTCATCGACCCACGCCGTATCCCCCTCGTCAATGAGGCGGATCTGCACCTTCAACTCCGTCCCGGCACCAACATTGCTCTCCTTAACGGCCTGCTGCGGGTGCTGATCGAGGATGGCCTCATCTACCCGGAATTCATAGAGAAGCATACCACTGGCTGGGAAAAGACGGCAGAGAAGGCGATGGCCCTTTCGCTGAAGGACGTGGAGGCCATCACCGGCGTACCCATTGCCCATATCAGAAAGGCCGCTATGATGTACGGGAGTAGCCGCAGGGGTATGCTTGTGAGCGGGCTCGGTGTGGACGAGCACCAGTATGGCACACAGGGGATGCTGGCGCTGATAAACCTGGCGCTGGCTACCGGAAACATCGGCAAGCCAGGCACAGGAATACTCTGTCTGCGGGGGCAGAACAACGTTCAGGGTGCGTGCGACATGGGATGCTTGCCCGGCGTCTTCCCCGGTTATCAGTCTATTCTTGACGACGATATCCGGAAAAAATTCTCACAAAAATGGGGTACGCCTGTCCCGGACTGGGTGGGCCAAAACTCCGCGCAGATGTGGGACACATTGGCGGATGAGGGAAGATGCGGGATAAGGGCTATGTACGTCTGGGGCGAAGATCCGGTACAGACCCATGGGGATGCGAACCGTATCATCAGGGGTATTGAGAAACTGGATTTCCTCGTCTATCAGGATATATTTCACACCCTGACATCGAAATACGCTCATGTTGTGCTGCCAGCGGCCTCCTACGCTGAGAAGACCGGGACATACACCAGCACGGAACGACGCGTAAGGCTCATACGCCAGGCTATCCCCCCGGTGGGTGGCTCCCGGCCCGACTGGTCGATTATTCAGGATCTGTCGAACCGGATGGGGGTTCCGTCGGAGTTCCAAAATTCAGCGGAGATTTACGACGAGATGGCCTCGCTCTCACCCTTGTTTCAAGGCATCTCCCACAGGAGGCTCGGCGCCAACGGCATTCAGTGGCCATGCCGTGACGAGAATGACCCCGGATCTGAACGCCTTTACGCCAACGGCTTTCCCGAAGGGCGGGCAAGGTTCTTCGCTATCTCCTACCGCCAGCCGTCGGAGGAGGTGAATGAGGAGTTCCCGCTTATCCTCACCACGGGCAGGAGACTGTATCACTTCAACAATTCGGCGCAGACCTCGCGGACTGAAACCGCTGCGGGCAAGCATGAGACGCTGGACGTGAACCCGCAGGACATGAAGCGTCTGAACCTTAAGGATGGGCAGATGGTGAAAGTCCGTTCCCGGAGAGGTGCGATGGTCATACCGCTCCGCTCCGATCCTGGCTTGGAAAAGGGGACGGTCTTTACCTCGTTCCACCTGTCCCAGTTTCCCGTAAACACGCTCATCGGTGGAGAGAGAGATACCCACACTGATACGTACAGCTTCAAATTCTGCGCGGTGGCGGTGGAGGCAATAAGCTGACTGGCCAGAGATAGGGGAGATGAAGGTCTGCAGGCTCCGGATTGCCGGTACCCGGTGGTCCGGAGCCAATTCATAACCCGGTTTTGCTGGCAATCTGTAGAAAGAAGGAAGCGGAAGGGGTGGCCCTCTTAACCCTATTATCGTTGGTTTTATTAGTGGACAGTATATGGAGACAGACAATATATTTGATTATAAAACATACACGATATTTACTTAGGAGTAGGTATCGGTGTTGGTATTCCTTCTTTTGCCTGTATTGTAACCCCGACCTTTTTCGTTTCACCTTCCTCGATTATTACTGCATGCTTTGTGTCTTTATACCCTTTCTTTTTTGATTTAATCGTATATGAACCGGCGTTCAAACCCGAAAATTCAAAATATCCGTCAACATCTGAATATGTTGTTTCTGATGTTTTTGTCCCCTCTCCTTTAATTTCCAATTTTAGTAACAATTTAGTTTTTTGAAAATCCCAATAATAGCGATGTTTACCATCCCGTGTAGGGGCGAAGCATTTGCTGTAATTGGCACAAACATATCCATACCCAAGCGGGCAAATGCTTCGCCCCTACTTTTTCAGAAAACTAAATTGTTACCAATTTTACCGTATCAACATAGTGGCCATTACTATCTACATAGCCGTATATCTTGCTCATAGTCTGAGACAAATTAAAATCCTCAATTTGTACAGGAACATTCATACGCTCATACGTTCCATTTCCTAGTTGTCCGTCATAATTATTACCCCATGTCCATATCGTTCCATCAGATCTCATAGCAATAGTATGCCATAAACCACCTGCAATAGCCGTGACAATCCCACTCATGCTACTTACTAGCACGGGTACGTTGCTATCACTATTATCTCCATTTCCTAATTGTCCGTCATAATTACTTCCACATGTCCATACCGACCCGTCTGTTCTTAAGCATATTGTATGCCCCCCTCCACAGGCAATCTTGATAACGTTCCCAACCACCAACATTTGCACGGGCACATTACTATTATCGTTAGTGCCGGTCCCCAGTTGTCCATAATAGTTGTCTCCCCACGTCCAGACCGTTTCATCCGATTTTAAGGCTACTGTATGGAAATAACCACCAGAAACGGCAATGATGTTCGATAGTTCTTTTACTTGTACCGGCTTATTCCATGTGTACAAAAAAATTGGCATTTCTGATCACAATGATCCTGCCTTTTTTATTCACATACACGGCAAATGCAGATGAGACTAGCACGTGAGATTCCAGCGGTATAGCGGTTAAAAAAATATACCGATTGAGGAGTTTTTAATCCCTATGAATATCACCCAACGGGAATTGGCAAAGAAAATTCATGTTCCCTACCAGAGGATTAATGAAATTATCAACAAGCGCCGTGAAGTGACGCCCAGTACAGCTTTACGGCTTGCAAAATTCTTTGGGGTTTCAGAAGATTTTTGGATGAATCTGCAACTTAGGTGTTTCAATCTTCCGGGATAAGCACCAAATCGAATTCTCCCTCCGTGCTGCCCATCACAGGGTAATACTGGGTAACCAGTGCCCGGCAGCCTTTTGCTGTAATTATGATATGAATATGCGAAGGTCTGCCGCCATTGGGTGGGGGAAAATTGCTTTCGAATTTATATGCGCCATCTTTATCAGAGAACATCGTAGCGCGATGAACATCATCATAGTTACCATCCGGGCCGGTTAGCCAGAACTCGATCCTGGCTCCTGCTATAGATGTACAGTCTGCGCTTAATCTGACAGTTCCGCTCAGGACGTGACCTTTGCCCACACCGATTCTTTCCGGTGCATTTGGTACGTAAAATGGCCCAAGGGCATCCGGCGGTGTCAGTTTGCATGGGCTTGTACTGGTTGTATGAAAGGGCATCGTTGATTTTTCTGCTTTCGCCTGTGATAGCCAGAACAGGGGTGTTTCTCTATGGATAATTCCCAGGCAAAAAAAGGCCAGAAACAAAAAGCAACATCTGAAATAGTATAATAGCCGGTTCATAATCTACCCCTCCAAACATTTACATGAAGACCCGGTCTGCCACAGATACCGTACGGAGGAGAAAAGATTGTTTTTTATAGACAGAACACGTTATCCCGTTAATTAGTAACAGTCCTGAAAACCATTCTGAGGATGACAAGAAACATACCGGCAGAAAAGAAGAAGATAGTCACAAAGGTGAGTGGAATGCTGGGGTTGTTTTTTACGCTGACTACGACTCCTGGCACAGAACCTATGTCCTCGAAAATAATCTTTGCTCCATGGATCTCTTGTGCATTATTCTCGCCAATCGGTAAATAGACGGGATTGTTTCCAGCAGCGGATACTAATTTTAGCACTGGATAGCGGTATTGCGGAGGCATATACAAATCGGCAATGCGTACCTCTTTGCCGTTTACGTTAAAGGTTTCGCTGACTTTAAGACGGGATGAATGGTTATCCACCTTCAGGACTACGCTTGATGCTATCCAGCCATAATCCTGCATCAGGATTGCGGATATCCCATGCCGTAAAAGAACGGGATTGTTGTAACCGAGGGTGTCTGAGAATTCGGCACCATCCTTTCTGACGGCAACAGATGCCGTTATTTTTTTAGGCATACCATTTGGGTACGCACTTGTTTGAAGATCGGTAACCTTCATTTCAAAACCACCCAGATTAGTCCACTCCTCTGCTACAGATACAGGAGGTTCCGTTGTTGAATAGAGTCCGCCAATGAGGTGTGCAAGCAAGGTGATAACAAATCCAATGTGTACAACCGATGCACCATACAAAGTAATCTTTTTTACACCACTTCGTGCTTTTTTCAAAATCGAGTCAAGCGTACACAAAAAGGTGTTAATGCCGTAAAGAATACAGGCAAGAAACAAGAGATAAAACCATAGGTGGAGAGGCCGCTTGTGCGTGAAGAAAAAAGAGATATCCTCGCCGGAAAGTCCCGCATATTGACGGGGACAGAAGTTCATAATCAGACTGCCAAGGATAAGGAGGCCAGTAACAGTAAATCCGGTGATAATGCCCAGTTTCTGTGACTTAAATATTGCATAGATTATTTTCATATTACCATACCCAACCTGGGATAAACCAACGCGGAAAAATAGTTACTGTGACAATAGAGAAGCCCGTTTATTGAAAACTATGAGAACTCCCGATCAGGAAACTGGTGCCCACATAAGTCATTAGGAGTATAAAAAATCCTACAATAGCCATTGGGGGCTTGAATCGCTTCGCCTCTTGCCAATAATCAAGATGCAGGCACGTAGCATAAAAAAACCAGATAATCACAGACCAAACGACTTTGGCATCCCAGAGGAAATACGCCCCCCACGCAACGTAACCCCACAATCCGCCAAAAATCATCGAAACGGAAAAGACAACAAGACCGTATTGAAATCCAGAGTCGATAATGCGATCGTACGTCCGTTTTTCATCTCTGACAAAATAGCGCGCCACGGCAGCTGCCATGGCACTCACCCACAGAGCATAACAAAAAAAGGAAAGCGGGACATGCAAAATGTACCAAATGGTCAGCATCAAAGGCGGTGCATAACTCAATCCCTTGGGGAAATATGCAGCCGCTGCATAAAAGCCGTAGCCAACCCCAAACAGAGACATACGGTAGATACAGCTTTCAGCCCTGGAATTGATGAGTAGGATAATGAACGACGCAACGGCAAATCCGTTAAAGGATTCGAATTTATTGGTTAAAGGAAAATACTCTATTGATATGCCACGCAGCGTAATTGTTGCAAGATGGAGAACGACCATTCCTGCAAGAATAGGAAAACGTAACTTCCACCGGGTAAATCCAAGCCCCCAGTACGCTGAATAAGCGATGAAACAGAGCCAATACAAATTGACTGACAGTTGGTTAAGAAAATGCGCCGTATCCATCATTGCAACGTAATCTCTATTTTCGCCTTTTCCTTCAGATCCTTAATAGTTGCATTCATTTCAAGTGCAACCAACTCTGTCCGAACTTTATCTTTTACCTGGCTGAAACTTACATCTTGGGGGGGAGTTTTAGCGCTGACTTTTATGAGGTGATAACCAAATTCCGTTTTGACCGGATCGCTCACCTTGCCCACATCGGTAGCAAAAGCAGCCTTGGCAAACTCTTCCACCATGATGCCATGCCTGGGAAACGAGCCAAGATCTCCACCTGTTTTGCCGGTCGGGCAGTCAGAATATTTTTTTGCCGATTCGGCAAAATCAGCCCCTTCATCGAGCTCTTTTTTTATGGATGCTATCTTTGCCCGTGCACTCTCCAGTTCTTCCTGCGTCTTCTTCCCCTTGGTATCGACCAGGATATGACTTGCGGTAACGGTTTCACCATTAAAATTACTAATATTTTTCATAAAATAATCTTCTATTTTCTTCTCATCAACACCCTTGGATACGTAATTTTCAATTGCGGCAGACATATTAATAGCGGTTTTTAACTCATCAATATTGCTGCCTTGAAATTCCAAAAACTGCTCTAAGGTTCTATCTTTCGTAGCAGGGTTGTTTTTAATATTATCCCGCATTTTAGCAATCTCTTTGTCTACCACATCTGCTGAGACGGCGAGCTTCTTTTCTGCCACAAATTGCCGCAATAAACTCTGCGTTACGAGTTGATCCGTAATCTGCTCCTCCATAGAAGACAATGTGGCGGGATTTACATGACTTTTAAAACGGTCAAGTATTTTATCGAGATCTTTCCGGAGAATTTTTTCGTTATTTACCATAGCAATTACTTTGTTCGGATCGGCCTTTTCTTTCTTGCCATGAACACTACTCATGCCATGACCGCCAGAGCCGCCTTCCTCCGCTGCCATTCCTAACGAATGCATTTTTTCCTTGTCTTCTTTATTAAAATTAACATTCTTGTGTATTTTTGCAAAATCCTGCTCTTCAGACTGGCTGCTTATCTGAGAACTGCCTTGTTCATTTCGCTGACAGCCACAAAGTGATAAAACCATGAAGCTTGCGAAAATTGAAAAAGTCGCGACTCCTTTTACCATAACAACTCCTTAATTAAAGATACTTTTGGACAGAACAACTAAAATTATTTACCGGGATGGAGAGGTATGCTTTCTTCCATAATATTCAGTGATAAGCTTTAGCAACTCTTCTTCCTTCAGGTTTGTAATGTAATCTAATGCAACATCTATAAGAAGGTCGATTGAAAGCCGGGGATTTTTTGCGGTAGTTGATTGTAATGCCTTGTACATTTCAGGGTTGATTTCTAACGCTGTTTTTGATTTAAACACATGATATTTTAATAGCTTGATATTATTCATAAATTTCACCTTTTCAAACAAAGGAAAAAGCAAATTAGTTCCGCAATTATATCTTTTTTTGTAGCTCGTTTGCGGAACAGATCTCATTTACCATTGGAACTGTCATATGGGCGAGGTGGGAGTCGAACCCACACAACCTTTTAGGGTCAAAGGATTTTAAGTCCTTCGTGTCTGCCATTCCACCACTCGCCCACGGGTATTTTTGGTTATCGCTCAGCCACAAGACGTGCGGATGAAAAGAGGATTGACTGTCTTTTCAGGTGTCTTTAAGTCCCTTAACAACTGATCCCATTTTTAAAAAGGCGGCTCTGGGATTCGAACCCAGGATAACGGTTTTGCAAACCGTGGCCTTAGTCCACTTGGCGAAGCCGCCATTTCTATCTTTTTTAAGTCTTTCATGCTACCATATAAAAATAGGTATGGCAAGATGTTTTTGACTTTTCCATGAGAATCACATGAACTTTTCATCTGAAAATAACAACCCACTGCCATTCTGAGTCCTTCGCTTTTGTCATTCTGACAAAGCAAAGATCCTGCCCTGGCAAAACCCTTCGCCTTCGGCTTAGGGTGATATTTTATTATCTCTTATGAGACAGAGGCATCATGGATGCTTCATCGCTTAAGGACAAAAAATATTTCTGCAAATAAAAAGGGGAAGACAGAGCCTTCCCCTTCTTCTCATTTTAACCACAGCACAAAAGCTTAAGTAGTTTTTATTTTAAACTTTTCAACGCCTTCTCCATTCTGGAGAGTAGAACACTTACTTCATCAAGTGCTATTTCAGGAGAGGTAACCCGTTCACGTAATAGAGCAAACGTCTTATCAATCTCTTCGGCAGTCTTATTTCCTGATTCCACGAGCGGGAAATGTGGTCCGGAAGTGGACGAAGTTTCAGGCGCTACCGATGTATCCGGCTGCTTAATCTTTGCTAATTCTGCCTCTAAGGCCTCTTTCGCCTTTTGAAGCTCCGTGATTGCTTTCTGCTTTTCTGCGATTTCCTGCTCTGCTATTTTTTTTGCTTCTGTAAAATAGATAAGCTGATTTTTAATCTCATCCCGCTCTCTCTTTATATCGGTAATCTGTAATTCAAATTTTTCTGTCTGACCTTTATTGCCGGCTTCAAAGGTATTAAACTGTTCTACCAATTTGTTTTTCGCATTTTCCAATTCCATGAGCTTGCTTTGCTGCTCCTGGATGGTGTTCTGTAACCCGCCAATCTGCACTCCAACAGCCGCCTTGATAGCACCGAAGGTGTCAACTTCTTTCTGAAGCTCAGCCACCTTTGCCGCAAAACCATCTTTTTCAGCAGCACAGGTTGTTAATTTATCCTCCGCCTCTTTCTTTGCAACATCAACCTTCTCTAAGTTTTCCATGAGTTCAGGAACTTTCAAAACCTCTTTACGCCCGGCACTTAGCTGTCTTTCAAGGCCGTGTACCCGCTCCTTCTGCAACCGGTATTTTTCGGTAACGGATACGCCAAAACCAACACACAGCAGACCAAAAAGACCTACCAACACTACCATAATCGCCTTTGCCTTCATATTACAACTAGACATACCTACCCCCCTTTGGTGTACTTTTAGTTAAATTTTAAAGAGTTTGTATATGCTTATGGAAGATTTCAAGGTATTTAAAAAAGTTAATCGGACACAAATAATAGCAAAAGACAACTTCAGTTTCAAGTAAAATTGTTCATACAAAATTTGCAGCAATTTGAACTTGATTTTATAGATGGGAAATTACGATAATAAGGGTGCATTCGTGAGTGTTATGCCCTTTAAAAAAGCAACGCCTGCGCTCACGACGGAATTCCTGGCATTTTCTTTCAATTACCACATTAAGGTAAAACATATTATGAAGAATGATACTTTTATTCATCTCCATGTCCATAGTGAGTATAGTCTTCTTGACGGCGCCTGCAAAATTGGAGATCTCGTTGATAAGGCCGTAGAATTGAAAATGCCTGCCCTTGCCCTGACAGATCACGGGAATATGTTTGGCGCTGTGGAATTTTATGAAATGGCAAGATCGAAAGAAATAAAACCCATATTGGGGTATGAGGCCTATGTGGCACAAGGCAGCCGCTTTGATAAAGAATCAAAAAACGGAAAGGAAACGATCAGTCACATCACCCTCCTTGCTGAAAACAATGAAGGCTATCGCAATCTGCTCAAGCTCACGACATCCGCATACCTTGAGGGTTTTTACTACAAACCGAGGATAGATAAGGCACTTCTTAAGACACATTCCGCAGGGCTCATCTGCCTCAGTGGTTGTATGACCTCGGAGATTAATCGTTATTTAGTGAATAATCGTATAGAAGAGGCATCGCAAGTAGCGCAGGAATACAAAGACATCTTTGGACCGGAACATTTTTACCTGGAAATCCAAAATAATGGAATCGAACAGCAATCAAAGCTAGTATCCGACGCTGCAGAGATAGGCAGAAAATTAGGCATCCCTCTTGTCGCAACGAATGACATCCACTATATGAATATGGATGACGCTAAGGCCCACGATGCCCTGCTCTGCATTAATACCGGAAAACATCTGTCTGACATGCAAAGAATGCGTTTTGGAACAAACGAGTTTTATTTCAAGAATTTTCAGGAGATGCACACGGTCTTCCGGCACATACCCGAAGCCCTTGAAAATACGGCAAAAATCGCCAACCGGTGTAATGTGGAAATGTCTTTCGGGAAGATGCACCTGCCCAAATTCACTGCACCAAACGGTATGACCAATAGCGCCTATCTGAGAAAACTTTGCGAGGAGGGCGCAGTGCAAAAATACGGCTCTCTTACACAGCATGTCCGTGAACGCCTGGACTATGAGCTAAAGGTTATCGAAAGCACGGGATTTGTGGACTATTTTTTAATTGTATGGGACTTTATTCATTTTGCCATTCAACATCGTATTCCTGCTACAGGCCGTGGTTCCGGCGCCGGTAGCCTCGTCGCTTATGTGCTGAACATCACCAACATCGATCCCCTCGAAAACGATCTGTTATTTGAGAGGTTTCTGAATGCAGAGAGGATCTCCATGCCCGATCTGGATATTGACTTCTGCGCGGAAGGCCGTGAAAAGGTTATCCAGTACGTTCGGCAAAAATACGGCGGCGACAGCAACGTCGCACAAATCATCACCTTTGGAACAATGAAGGCAAAGGCCGTCATCCGGGACGTGGGACGGGTGATGAATATCCCTTTATCAGAAGTGGACAAGGTGGCTAAATTGATTCCCAATACGCTCAATATAACCTTGAAGGAGGCCCTGGCGCAGGAGCCCGCATTAAAGGCACTGTATGAAAACGAAAAACATATCCATGAACTGTTCGACATCTCCAAAAAGCTGGAAGGACTCTGCCGTCACGCGTCGGTTCATGCGGCTGGCATTGTTATTTCAGACGAACCGCTCACTGAATACGTCCCTTTGGCAAAAAATGGCGAGGTGGTTACCACGCAATTTTATGATGAAATCCTGGTCGATAAAATCGGGTTGCTGAAGGCTGATTTTCTTGGTGTCCGGAAATTAACCGTTATCGATAAAGCACTGAAGCTGATTCGGGACACTACCGGAGAGGATATTGATCTGACAAAAATTCCTATGGATAACAGGAAAACGTATGAATTGTTATCCCGCGGGGAGGTGAAGGGGGTCTTCCAGGTAGAAACCAGCCGGGGTTTTAAAGAATTGCTCAAAAAGCTAAAACCCGATGCCTTTGCAGACATCTTGCCCCTGGTAGCCTTGTACCGGCCTGGCCCATTGCAAAGCGGAATGGTAGATTCCTTTATTAACCGAAAGCATGGGAGAGAAGAGGTCGCTTACCTTCATCCTTCCCTTGAGCCGCTCCTGAAAGAGACATACGGGGTCATCTTATACCAGGAGCAGGTCATGCGTATCGCCAACCGGTTGGCCGGTTTTACTTTAAATCAGGCCGATAACCTTCGCAAGGCAATGGGAAAGAAGAAACCGGAGATTATGGCAAAATTCAAAGGCCAGTTTATCAACGGTGCTGTCGCGAATGGAATCCCAAAAGAAATAGCAGCCAGCATATTCGAATTAATGGAATATTTTGCAGGTTATGGATTTAATAAGTCCCATTCCGCTGCCTATGCGGTAATCACTTACCAAACCGCTTATCTGAAGGCAAACTATCCGGTCCAGTACATGGTTGCCCAACTCAGTTGTGAAAAGCAGAACATGGATAAGATTGTGGACTATATTGAGGACTGCCGACATATGGGCATCGGGGTGCTTCCCCCCGATATCAACGAAAGTCAAAACGACTTTACCATCTCCCAGGGAAACAAGATACGGTTTGGATTAGGGGCGATCAAGAATGTGGGCGAGAAGGCGATAGAGTCTATTGTTCAATCCCGGGCCAAGGGGAATCGCTATACCTCAATCCTGGATCTATGCAAACGGGTTGACATGCGGGTGGCCAACAAACAGGTAATCGAGTCGTTGATCAAATCCGGATGTTTTGATTCGCTGCATGACAACCGGGCAAAACTCATTGCCGGACTTGATACGGCTATGCAACTGGGTGGAATTGCAAACAAAGAAAAGCGAAAGGGACAAAAATCACTGTTTGATATTGGAAGCGATCTGGATATGGCAGTAAAAGGAAATACCGGGGCAGAAGCTGATGTGGAGCCATGGTCAGAAAAGGAGATCCTCCAGGCAGAGAAGGAAAGTCTGGGGTTCTACCTGAGTTCGCATCCCTTGAATGCCTGCCAACAAAAGATCAAGCAGTTATCTACCGTGTCTTCAGCAGAAATGTCAGAACGTGCTGATGGAGAAGAGATCATTGTCGGGGGTATTATTGCCACCCTTAAGCCGAGCGTTACGAAACGCGGAGACCCCATGATGTATATTACCGTGGAAGATATGAAAGGCTCTGCTGAGTGTGTTATCTTTAACAAAGAAATGAAGTCGTGTCAGTCGCTCTTAAACATGGACGAGATTGTTTTTGTAAAGGGACAGATTGGTTTCCAGGGCACTGCCCCCTCCGTGAGGATAAAAGAGATAATCGCCGAAAAGGACGCACTAAAGCGTTTAACTAAATGCATAACCCTTCGGGTTGAAGGGGTGTGCTTTGATGAGACAAAATTAATGCAGTTCAGGGAAATCATCAGGAAGCACTCAGGCACATGTCCACTCTTCTTTGAAATCAGCACATCTGAACAAACCAGCACCATAATCAAAACCTCGAGCCAGTATTTCGTGTCGGTAACAGACGCTTTTATCTCTTGCACAAAAGACCTCTTTGGTCCCAACGCCCTCAGGCTTAACCAGAAAGAAATGCTTGCGATGGTTTAACATGAGAACAAAATAAACATAGAAGATAAATTGCTTGAAAAGGCATCAAAGCTGACTGGTATTAAGGAGAAAACATCCCTGGTTAAACTTGATTTGGAAACATTAATTGCCAGGGAAAGCAGTAAAAGGCTCGCCAAATTGGGTGGAACTGAATTTAGCAAAAACCCAATCTCAAATTTTAAAATGATCTCTTGGTAAGGAAAAAATCGCCCGCGCACTTTTACAAAAAGTGCGTTTTCGTTCAGACACTAAATATCTTAGAATGATATATCTTTGCGAGAGATCATGAAAGTATTTGACCTGTTTCAGGAATTGTGTTAAAATTTCTCAACTAAAAATTACAAGGAGAATGGGTGAAGGGAAGGAGTTGAGGAGTATGCGCGAGACTTTTTCCTTTTCCTCTTTCTCCTTCGTCTTTTTCATGGATATTGTTTCTATTTAGCGCATTCTGTTTTTTGGAGAAAAAATAAACGTATGGCGGATGAATTAACCTATGCATTGATTACTCCCTACAGCCTTTTAAAAAGCCGCACCGGCGGTATTTTGGGCCGTTTACTGTCGCTTTCAAACCTGGATTTTGTGGGGGTGACCATGTTTGCGCCGAGCGATGCCTTTGTTGATAAATATTGTGCGACCATTGAGGAACAGGACTGCAAACCATCCTGGAAAAAGGTCATGAAGGATTATATCAACAGTAATTTCCGGAAGGTGAACAAATTTGGAATTACCAACCGGATGGTATTGCTTTTCTTCAAAGGCCCCCGCGCCCTCGAAAAGCTGAAAGATGATGTGATCGGGCCGATTACCAGTTTTCAGGGACACACGATTCGGGGAAGTTTTGGAGATTTCGTAGAGAGTTCTGATGGCAAGATAGAATATTTTGAGCCGGCGGTGGTGTCCGCGGCAGACCATCGCACGAACGACAAACAATTAGCCTTATTTGCCGAATATTTGTCAAGCGATGGGGGCGTTTTGGAGGAAATCGTAACATTTTCCGAAGGGGTAAAGGCCGAAACAACCCTGGTCATTCTTAAACCTTTTGAGGAACAAAGTCCGTTGCCAGGCAATATGATTGACATGTTTTCCAGAACGGGTTTGTATATTGTCGGAGTAAATCTTTTGAGGATGAGCATTGCCCAGGCGGAGGATTTTTATGGCCCGTTGATCAACATCTTCCGGGAAAAACTAAAGCCCAAGCCGGAAAAGATTGCTGAAAAACTCAGGGAAAGTTTTAAGTCTGCCTTTGCCTTTGAAGTGCCGAATGAGATTGTTCATGGCCATGCGGAACAATTGTCAGAACAACTCAAAGACATGAATGCCATGAATGAGTTTAACAAGATCGTACAGTATATGACGGGGCTGGATCCGGTAAAATCAAGTCCGGCGGATAAGAAAAAGCCCGGGACTGCCCGTTGCCTTGCCTTGTTGTACCGTGGGCCGGATGCCATTTCAAAGATACGAAATATCCTCGGCCCCACGGATTCGAAGAAGGGCGAGCCTGGCAAAGTTCGCAGGATTTACGGTGAGGATATCATGAAGAACGCAGCACACGCCTCAGATGCCGTTGAAAATGCCGAACGTGAACGAAAAATTATCGGGCTGTGGGATAATAAAAGTGTTGGTGCATTGAAAGAGATGATCGAAAATTATTTGCGATCAAAGTGAGTATGTTGATACATAAGATACAGGTAGGGCCTTTACAGGTATGCTGTTACCTTGTCATAGATCAGGGCGCTGCCGAAGCGATGATTATCGATCCAGGCGCAGATTCGGGAGAAATTGTTGCTTTTTTAAAAAAACAGGGGCTGCTTCTGAAAAATATGGTAATTACTCATGGCCATGGCGACCATATTGGCGCCAATGCCGGGCTCAAAAAAGCCTTTCCTGACGCGCAAATCTGCGTTCATGAAGCAGACGAGGATATGCTCCCGTATCCGGCGAAAAACCTTTCCATCCTTGCCGCTTTTTATGGAGGCACAACGGTGCGGTCGCCGATGGCTGACCGATTGCTGCATGATGGGGATGCGGTTGCCATCGGAAGACATACCTTTGAGGTAATTCATACCCCCGGACACACCCCGGGCGGTATATGTCTATACTATAACAATCCGGCTGATGAAAAACCCCCCGTGCTGTTTTCAGGTGACACCCTTTTCAAAGAGGGTATCGGCAGGACAGACTTTCCTGGTTGTGATCAAAAAAAACTCATCCATGCCATTAAGGAACGCTTGTTTGTGCTGGACGAAAGAACGATCGTATATCCCGGTCACGGACCATCAACGACGATTGCAGAAGAAAAGAAAAACAATCCTTTTATTGCTGAGGTAATGCTCCATGGTTGAAAGAAGAGAAAATATAAAAGAATTATTTATTGAAGAAGAGATGAAGGATTCGTACCTGAGCTATGCCATGAGCGTTATCATGAGCCGCGCACTTCCCGACGTACGGGATGGGCTAAAGCCATCGCAGAGACGTATCCTGGTGGCCATGAACGATCTCGGCCTTAGTCCCCGTTCCAAATTCAGGAAATGCGCCAAGATTGCAGGTGATACCACGGGTAATTACCATCCTCACGGTGAACAGGTGGTATATCCCACACTTGTCCGTATGGCGCAGGACTTTAATTACCGGTATCCGCTGATCGAGGGGCAGGGAAACTTTGGCTCTATTGATGGAGACCCGCCTGCGGCAATGCGTTATACGGAAGCCCGCATGACAGAAGCGACGATGGTCATCATGGAAGATTTGGAGCGGGAAACCGTTGATTATGTACCCAATTATGATGATACCAGGACGGAACCGGTTGTCCTTCCTTCGAAATTTCCCAATTTGTTGTGCAATGGATGTTCCGGCATTGCAGTTGGAATGGCCACGAGTATCCCGCCTCATAATGTGAACGAGATCTGCGATGGGATTGTTGCCGTTATTGACAATGCAGAGATCACCGTTGATGCGTTGATGAAGATTATTAAGGGGCCTGATTTTCCCACAGGAGCTTTGATCTGCGGTATGGAAGGAATCAGGGAAGGATACCGTACCGGGCGAGGAACAATCATCGTCCGGGCACGGGCGCATACAGAAACGTCCAAAAGCGGGAAGAAAAGCATTGTTGTGACAGAGATACCTTATCAGCTGAACCGTGACAATATTCTGGAGCGAATTGCAGAATTAGTGCGGGAAGACCAGATTAAAGGCATTTCAGACGTCCGTAATGAAAGTGACCGGGAAGGGAGCCGCCTGGTCATTGATCTCAAGAAAGGGGAGGACGAGGAAGTTGTTTTAAATCAACTCTATAAACACACAAAACTCCAGGATAGTTTCAGCATCATCATGATTGCCCTGATCAATAATCGTCCGGAAACGCTCAACCTGAAGCAGATGCTGGTCTACTATATCGAGCATCGGAAGGTTGTTATCATACGGAGAACAAAATATTTACTGGAGAAGGCTCAGGCCAGGGCTCATATCCTGGAGGGGTTGAGGATCGCCCTTCAAAACATTGACAGGATCATCCAGTTAATCAAGACCGCCGATTCCATTGAAACGGCACGACGGGGACTCATGAGCGAATTCTCCCTCTCGGAACTTCAGGCGAATGCTATTCTGGACATGAAACTCCAGAGGTTAACGGGGCTTGAGCAAGGAAAGATCGAGGAAGAGTATAAAAAATTATGCGCTGATATCAAGGAGTATCAGGCTATCCTGGCCAATGAAAAGCTGGTACTGGACATCATAAAAAAAGACATTGAAGCGGTGAAGGAACGCTTCGGCGACAAACGTCGCACGGAAATTGTTGGCGCCGTTACTGAGTTGAATATGGAGGACCTCATTGCAGAGGAAAGTGTCGCCGTTATTATCAGCCATGAAGGTTATATTAAGCGGTTGCCTCTTTCTTCATACCGGAAACAGCACCGCGGCGGCAAGGGTGTCGCCGGCGCCGACATGAAGGAAGGGGATTTCATCGAGCATCTGTTTGTGGCTTCAACCCATGATTACATCCTGTTTTTTACCGATCAGGGCAGGGTTTACTGGCTCAAGGTGTACGATGTGCCGCAAATGGCCAGGACGGCGAAAGGAAGGGCGCTTATCAACCTGCTCGAGTTAAAGGAAGACGAAAACGTGACATCCCTTATTCCCGTTAGGGATTTTGACGAACGGCAACTCGTGATGGCAACCAGGAATGGTATTGTGAAAAAGACAGTGCTTAATGCCTATGGTAATCCGAAAAAGGGCGGCATTATTGCCATTAACCTGGATGAGGGAGATAAATTGATCGGGGTAAGGTTAACCCATGGCAAACAGGATATTATCCTTGGCACCGAACAGGGAAAGGCTATGCGCTTCTCTGAAGAGGACGTCAGAACCATGGGACGCGTCGCTCACGGTGTGAAGGGAATCACCCTCAGGGAGGATGATAAGGTCAGAGATATCGTGATCGTAGACGAGATGGCGACGCTGTTGACGGTTTGCGAAAAGGGGTTTGGAAAACGCACTGATTTTGCCGAGTACCCCGTTCATCGCCGGGGTGGACAGGGCGTCATTAATATTAAAACTACCGAAAGAAACGGAAAGGTTGTTGCACTGATTGATGTGAGAGATGAAGACGAGCTGATCATGATTACCGCCCGGGGGCAGGTTATCCGTACTCCCGTAAATACCATTCGCGCTATCGGACGGAATACCCAGGGAGTGACGCTCTTTTCTATCGAGGAAGGAGACAAGCTGGTTTCCGTTGCGCGCGTTGCTCCGGAAGAGACGAAGAATGAAGGAGGCGCTGAAGAGGCTTCCGGGGATGAAACAGGCGAGGAAGAAATATCTCAGGAACATCCCCAGAAAGAGGAAGATGAGGGGTAGACGGCAAACCTGGTATTATAAGAATTTTCATGTAATGTCAGGTGTTCGGGAATTTCAGACAAATCGTTTTAGAACCCAACCTGGTTAAATCATAAAATTCCGATCCTGCCTAAAAAATATCTATAGGGTTTCTTGTCGAATCAATCATTCCCAACGGTAAGTTCCTGACTCTGCTTGGTTCACGACAAACATAAACAAGAGATAATGTAATGAATCAAAAACCTCCCATCTCTGCATGCATTATTACCTTCAACGAAGAATCACGCATCCGCGATTGCCTTGAGAGTGTAACATGGGTAGACGAGATCATTGTCGTGGATTCATTGAGCACCGACAAGACGGTGGATATTTGCAGGGAATATACCAGACAAGTGTATCAGCGGGCATGGCCGGGAAATGTCGACCAGAAGAACTACACCATTGGTTTGGCCAATAACGAGTGGATCCTTAGTTTGGATGCCGACGAAAGGCTGTCGCCGGGACTTACCGAAGAGATTCAGGAGTCTCTCCGCAATCCGGGTGATGTTCTGGGGTTCTTTGTTCCAAGACGCAGTTTTTACTTAGGCCGGTGGATTTGCCATGGAGAATGGTATCCGGATCACCAGCTGCGGCTTTTCAAGAGAGGCCGTGGACAATGGCAGGGCACAAATCCTCATGGGCGGGTTGTCGTACCGGGAAAGACCAGCTATATGAAGCACGATCTTTATCACTTCAATTATAAAAACTTTTCCCACCAGTTGAAAACGATAGACAACTATTCCACCATCTTTGCTGATGTTATGGCCGATCGTGGCAAGGGTTTTAGTCTGTTTAAGCTTCTCTTTCAACCGCTGTATAAATTTATAAAAGGATATTTTCTCAAGAGAGGTTTTCTGGATGGACTCCCCGGATTTATCATTGCAACCTCGAGCGCCTTCTATATTTTTGTAAAGCAGGCAAAACTCTGGGAACGGTTACAGCGCCGTGAGATAAAAAAGGCCAACGAAGAAGGAAAAAGGTAGGGTGGTGTTCTATGCAATTCTTTCGGCAGGTTTGGCAGGTATTGAGTTTTTTTAGCTCCCCCTTTTCCATACCAAACTCTTCCACATTTACCGGATATCTGCCGAAAACGATAGGCCATGTTCATTGGCTTATCCATAGCAGGCATTCTTTTCTCGTTCCATTTCTTGAGCAGATGAAAGAGGCTACCACGGAGACCCTGTTGGCAATCCCCCTGCACAGACGACATCAGTATAAAAAGATGGGTGAATTTGAAATTACGCATGAAGGCAGAAAGGAGACATATCTTGTGAAGATATATAACTATCCCCGTCTGCTTCAAAAGTTAAAACAGTGCTTTAAGCACACAAGAGGATTTCATGAATTTAACACCACTTACCTGGCAGCGATGAGGGGAATTCCGGTAGAAGTGCCTGTTGCTTGCGGCGAGCGAAAATATCTCTTTACGAAAGAATCCTATTTAATCATAAGGAAAATCAGGCATAGTCAGTCGATACGGGAATATTTCAGGAACACCGCCCCGCAAAAAGAAAGAAGGGATGTTTTGAGGAAATTCGGAAGCCTTGCAAAGAAGATGCACGAAGCAGGGATACAGCAGGACGCCTTTTCCCTGGATAATTTTTTGATATACGCTGAAAACGGGGGCAGGAAGATTATCGTTATCGATTTCGAAATGGTGTCCGTGCACACAAGGAGCCTTCCGGAAAAACTCTGTCTCTGGTATTTGGCTAAATTAAACCGCGAAAAGGGCGGTTTTACTCATGCGGAACGCATCAGATTCCTCTTGTCGTATACAGGCAACGATCTCATCCGTTGTAAGACAGCGGCAAGGCGCATCGAGTCTGTGACGGTGCAGATACAAAAGAAAAACGCAAGAAAGGTATCAAGGCTTTGCGTTTGTGAAAATAAGAAATTTGGCGTCTTTAAAAGCACTCAGTTCCGTGGCCTTTACCGGAAAGATTATTCAAGAGAAATCCTGGAAAAAGCGCTGCATCTTATAGAAGAAACTATGCAGGATGACGTTTCGGTAAATCATCTGCGAGTCCTGCGATTACGTCAAAACAGTTCATCGGGGTTTGATTATCGCAGTATGAAACAATTATGGATACAAGCAAATACCTTGTTTGCATTAAAAATTAATGTCCCCGTTCCTGTGGGTGTCTTTCAAAGACGTTCCCCAAGTGGGAGAAAAGAAGGTTTTCTTGTTGTTGAAATGCCAGACAACTGCATCCCTTTGAGTCGTTGTCCTGATTGGTTTTCTGATCAAAATCTTTTTTCCCCCCTGGCAAGGCTTGCAGAACAAGTTTCACCCTTCGGCATCTTGCACAAGAACTTGAATTGTCATGACATCCTTGTCCGGCGGGAGGGAAACCACCTTCGGTGTTATCTGGGGAATTATCATTCCTTTTCGACTAACCGGCTTCCTGGAGAAACAAACAAACCGATCAATGTGCAGACAATAAAGAAACTGTTCCAGGTACACCATGCATCGTCGATGCAATAAGACATGGAATTTCGGTGACTATTCAGCATAGTTTCAAATACTATCGCCCCTGTAACCAAGGGTTTTTGTTGTTTCGTGGTCGATAACCGCCTTTTTTACTAGGAGGCTATTACAAAAACGGATTTTTAAAAAGCCCCATCGGAAAGGTTTTCTCACCTCAAAACCCTTCCTTACTTACTATCTTAAAAAATTAACCTGTTGTCATGGTCATATCACTAACCAATAAATCGCTTGACACTTTTATTCCGGATTCGTTATCATATCTTTTTACAAATTTCATTGAATTTCACGTTAAGGAATAAGGTTTGAACTCCAACGTTAAGGTTCGTTTTGCGCCTAGCCCTACGGGTTATCTCCATATTGGAGGGGCACGGACGGCGCTTTTTAATTGGCTTTTTGCACGGCACAACAAGGGTGTTTTTCTCCTCCGCATAGAAGATACTGATCAGCAACGCTCCACCGAAGATGCCACACAGGCCATCCTCGATAGCATGAAATGGCTGGGGCTGGACTGGGACGAAGGTCCCTATTTTCAAAGCCAGCGGCTCCCCACATACAAACAACAAGCAGAGAGATTGGTAGCAGAGGGGAAGGCGTTTTACGATACCGATGCCGAGGGGCGCAAGGCGATTCGCTTTCAGATGCAGGATGGGGTAACAGAAATTAATGACCTTATCCACGGAATCATTACCTTTGATACATCGCTTATCGAGGACTTTGTCATACTCAAGGCAGACGGCTTTCCCACGTATAATTTTGCCTGTGTTGTGGATGATGCCGGGATGGGAATTTCCCATGTTATCCGGGGAGATGACCACATATCGAACACCCCCAAACAGATTGCCCTTTACAAGGCCTTTGGATTTGCCGTGCCTGAATTTGCCCATATCCCCATGATTCTGGGGGAAGACGGGTCGAGATTGAGCAAGCGGCATGGAGCAACCTCCGTCACGGAATATCGGGACAAGGGTTATTTGCCGCACGCCCTGGTAAATTTCCTGGCCCTGTTGGGGTGGTCGCCTGGAAACGATCAGGAATTCATATCCATTCAGGAGATGATTGAGAAGTTCACCTTAAAACGTGCCAACAAGACGAGCGCTCAATTCAACAACACGAAGCTCGATTGGATGAACGGCCAGTATGTTAAAAATACCCCTGTTGAGCGATTAACGCCCGATATTAAGAAGTTTTTTGAAAAATCCGGCATTGATTTGACAAAGATCTCCGAAGAGTGGTTGCTTGATCTGGTATCGCTGCATCACGAGCGGTTCAAGACCTTTCAGGATTTACTGAACCAGACAAGGTTCTTCTTTGCCGATACAATCGAGTACGATCAGGGGGCGGTAGATAAATTTCTCAGGAAGGAAGGGGTTGGTGAATTATTAAAAGAGGTGCATACCGCTGTTTCGCTTGTCGATACTTTTGGCAAAAAAACCCTGGAAGACTGTCTCCGCACTTTGACCGAAAAGCTCGGCGTTGGATTTTCTAAGCTTGCGCAGCCGATCCGGGTGGCCATTACGGGAAAGAGTGTAAGCGCCGGTATCTTTGAAACAATGGAGCTCCTGGGAAGGGAGAAGACCTTAAAAAGGCTCGATCACGCCGTGAAAAACCTTTGTGAAACGTCAGAGTCAGTCAAGTTTTGATTGTAAAAGAGACTGCGGATTTTTATATCACCATCTGCACAATCTACGGCTCCATGCTTTTTGAGTTACCAAATTATTTCTCTTATGAACGTAAGGCTCTTTGTTGCAGTTGAAATTACTGAGGAAATTCGGGGAAAAATAGCAGGGCTGCAGGGTGAACTGAAACGGGTTGACGCAGACGTTGGCTGGGTAGTCCCTGAGAATCTCCATGTTACGCTAAAATTTATTGGCGCGCTTGATGAAGAAAACATTGAGTCAGTTATCGCTATAATCAAGGACACTGTGGTCCATATAAAGCCGTTTGACCTTCATTACCATGGAGTTGGTGCCTTTCCGACGGAGAAGAACCCGCGGGTCATCTTTGCAGATGTAATTGACTCAGACGGCGCCTTAGTAAAAATCCATGAAAGACTGGACAATCAATTCATGGCGCTGGGCGTAGAACATGAAGATCGTAAGTTTAGTGCGCACCTTACGGTGGGGCGCATAAAGACACGCCGGAATATAAGAAGGCTTATAGAAAACCTGAATTCGTACCAGGGGTTTGATTTTGGTTCCGATCGGGTAGCACAGCTAGTTTTAATGAAGAGCGATCTTTTGCCCAAGGGACCCGTATATACGAAGTTGCGGCGTGTTGATTTCGTTTAACGTTAAATGGGCGTGACTTTTTATATGGGTGAATTATGATATCCAAACCAGAGGATACAGAGAAAGAAAAGCGACAGCAAGCCTTAGACCGGGCGATCTCACAAATCGAGAAGCAGTACGGAAAAGGGACGATTATGAAACTTGGTGGGCAGACGCGTGTGGACGTCCCTACGATCTCAACCGGTGCGTTGTCTCTTGATATTGCTTTAGGGGTAGGAGGCATCCCACGGGGTAGGGTCATTGAGATCTTTGGCCCAGAATCTTCCGGGAAAACCACCCTGACACTCCATATTATTGCAAATGCACAGAAAGAGGGCGGCATGGCAGCCTTCATTGACGCAGAACATGCCCTCGACCCTGATTATGCAAAGAAATTAGGGGTTGACCTGAACAACCTCATGGTTAACCAGCCTGATACCGGAGAGCAGGCGCTTGAGATTGCAGAATTGCTGGTGAGAAGCAATGCCGTGGACATTATCGCTGTCGATTCTGTTGCAGCCCTGGTTCCCCGTGCTGAAATTGAAGGGGAAATGGGTGACGCACATGTTGGATTGCAGGCCAGGCTTATGTCTCAAGCATTGCGTAAGCTAACCGGCTGTATTTCTAAATCTCACACCAGCGTTATTTTTATTAACCAGATTCGTGAAAAGATTGGGGTTATGTACGGTGGAAATCCGGAAACAACCCCGGGTGGCAGGGCATTAAAATTCTACGCCTCGGTACGTATCGACATCAGAAGGATTGGTGGCATAAAAGACGGTGAGGTAACCATTGGGAACAGGGTGCGCGCTACCATTGCCAAAAACAAGGTTGCAGCGCCATTCAAGAAGGCGGAATTCGATATTCTCTATAATACCGGCATATCGCGAGCAGGAGACATCATTGACCTTGGCGTTGAACATCACATTATTGAAAAATCAGGCACCTGGTTTTCTTACGGTGAAATTCGATTAGGGCAGGGCAGAGAAAATTCCCGGCAGTTTATCGAAGGTAAGCCTGAATTGATGAAAGAACTTGAGCAAACGATCCTAAAAAAGATAAAACCAGACATGGTTACAGAAAAGGCTCCCGAAAAAGCTCCGGAAAAAACGAAAACCGAGCCCGTTTCTAAAAAGGGAGAGAAATAACCGTTTCGTTTTTAAAAAAATTTCGGTATTGCAGGGGCATATTGCAATACGCCTCTTTATTTTGATTTGTTATGAATACCAACGAGATTCGCAATAAATTCCTCAAATTCTTTGAAAAGAAATCGCATGTAATCTGGCCCAGCGATTCACTGGTACCCCAGAATGACCCTACGCTCCTCTTTACCGGCGCCGGCATGAATCAGTTTAAAGATATGTTTCTGGGCAAAGGGAATTTGGATTTCAAGAAGGCCACCACCTGTCAGAAATGTCTCCGGACGGGCGATATTGACAATGTGGGCAGGACGGCCTCTCATCATACCTTTTTCGAGATGCTGGGGAATTTTTCTTTCGGCGATTATTTTAAAAAAGAGACGATTGAATGGGCATGGGAATTTCTGGTGCAGGAGTTAAAAATTCCAGAAGAACGTCTGAGTGTCAGCGTTTATAAAAACGACCAGGAATCCTATGAGATCTGGAAAAAAGATGTTGGCGTACCTCCGTCAAAGATTTATCGCTATGGTGAAAAGGACAACTTTTGGCCAGCAAACGCCCCGCTCCTGGGTCCAAACGGACCCTGTGGCCCCTGTTCGGAGATATTCTTTGATCAGGGAGAAAAGGTCGGTTGCAGGAGAAAAGAATGTGAACCTGCCTGTGATTGTGACCGGTTTGTGGAAATATGGAACCTCGTGTTTACCCAATACAACCGCATGGAGGGAGGCAGTCTGGTGCCGTTACCGAATAGAAACGTAGATACAGGCATGGGACTGGAAAGAATGGCGCGGGTCATGCAAGGGGTGCCAACCAACTTCGACATTGACATCTTCAGTCCTATTATCAAATCCCTGGAAGAAATTACCCAGGTAAAATACAACGGGCAACGTGAGCATGCTATACTCATGCGCCGGATTGCTGATCACCTGAAGGCGTCTGTGTTTTGTATTTCTGACGGTGTCCTGCCCGGCAACGAAGGCCGCGGCTATGTCGAGCGAAGGTTGTTGCGCCGTGCGATCCGGGATGGCACGCAATTAGGCATACAAGACTGTTTTTTATACAAACTCGTACCGATTGTCAGCAACGTCATGCAGGAATACTACCCCGATATTAAACAGCGCAGGGAAAACATTGCACGGATCGTGAAAAGTGAAGAAGAGAAATTTCATGAAACTCTGGAGTTGGGAACAGCCAGGTTAAAAGAGCTGACGGATACTTTGCAAAAGAACAGACAAACAGTTCTTTCCGGCCAGGAAGCCTTCAAATTATATGATACGTATGGATTCCCTCTGGATATGACTGAATTGATTCTTAATGAAAAAGGATTTACGGTAGATAAGGATGGATTTGAGAATGAGCTCAAGAAACAGCGGTTACAGGCAAGAACATCGTCTCAGATGATAGGACAGGTCTTCGACACGGGACCACTGAGCAGGATAAAAGACCTTTCGAAAGGTACCGGGTTTCTTGGTTATAAGGAAGGTGATTGTGAAGCAAAGGTAATTGCCCTTATTCAGGACGATCAACTCGTTGATGTGGTTACTGCAGGAGGAGAAGTTACCGTTGTTTTAGACCGGACGCCTTTCTACGGAGAATCAGGCGGGCAGATTGGCGATACCGGGGTTCTGGAATCAAATGGCAGCCAGGTTAGAATTACCGATACGAAAAAGAATAATGATTTTCTCCTCCACTTGGGAAAGGTGACAAAAGGAGATATCAGAAAAGGGAGTCTGATTCATGCCAGAATTGATATCCCGCGAAGGGACTCTATCCGGAGAAACCATTCGGCAACCCATATTCTCCATTATGTCTTGCGAAAAGTAATTGGTCAACACGCAGAACAGTCGGGTTCATTGGTGGCACCGGACCGTCTGCGTTTTGATTTTCACCATTTCTCCGGCCTAACACAGGAAGAGATCGTCCGAATCGAAGATATGGTGAATGAGATTATTCTGAAAAATGTGCCGGTGGTAGTAAAGGAATTACCCGTCCAGGAGGCGAGAAATGCCGGTGCAATTGCCCTATTTGGAGAAAAATATGGCGAGGTGGTCAGAATGGCTGCCATTGGTGATTTCAGCAAAGAACTATGCGGTGGTACCCATGTAAATTACTCAGGGGAGATTGGATTGTTCAGAATTATCGGAGAGTCTTCTGTTGCTGCCGGGATTCGACGTATTGAAGCAATGACCGGCATGGCAGCATTAAACAGGGACAGGGAAAAGGAAAGGCTTATCCGCGAGATGTGCAACATCCTGAATACGAATGAGGATAAGCTGATTCCAAAGACACAGGATTTGTTAAGTGAACTAAAGAATCTTCAGAAAGAGATTCATAAGGTCAAACAAAAAGAGATAAGCGGCAAGGTTGAATCTTTTGTTGAGAATGCCAAGGAAGTATCCGGAGTAAAGATCATTGCAAAAAAAGTAGAGGATGCAACCGCAGATGATCTGAGAAGAACGGCGGATATACTGATGAAATCAGCCAAAGACGTGGCAATCATATTAGGAACACCGCAAAATGGACGGGTAACGATCATTGCGGCCTTAAGCCAGGGCCTCGTCAAGTGCGGCTTGCACGCGGGGAACATCTCAAAGGAAATTGCAAAAGTAGTTGGTGGAGGAGGTGGAGGCCGGCCGGAGATGGCTCAGGCAGGAGGACAATGGGCAGACAAGCTCGATGAGGCGCTGAGTTTTGCTGTCGAGTTGCTAAGCAAAAAGATACTTGAGAGAGTAAGTTTTCCTCCATGATAAGGTGCTATTAAAAAAACCTTCGGCTAACGTTTTGTGTTTTATTAGCACATCCCGTTGAAAAGTCTTTTGGAAGAATTATGGTAGTTATGTTAATGCAGGAAGTTTGCAATAAACGAAACGGCTATAGCCTTTATTATTACAACACAAACTGTCTGCACACAATTCTGGGGGATCTAAGGTCTCAGAATTTTGCTTGACATTATATCTGTTTATCTATAAAATTCCTCGTTTGAAATTCTTGTGCGCCATAGAGTTATCTCATTTTTTTAACCTAAGCATAATAAGAGGTTTACGGTAAAATAACAATGGAAAATTATGCTGGGGTACCAAAAGAAAAAAGATTGATATGGTGCGAAGCTTTTACCATATGGTGTCCTATTTGTGAAATTTTGTGTGAAATTTTTTAGAGGTGATGCATGCCTAATCCAAAGAGAAGATTCTCAAATTCAAGAACTCGTAAAAGACGTACGCATGACAAATTGACTCCACCTGTTATTCCGCTCGCAGAAAACATCGAAAAAGGCAGAGGCATACGATCAAAGCGTTACATATGTTCCCATTGCAAACAGGTAAATCAACCCCACACAGTTTGTCACAATTGCGGCTATTACCGGGGAAAGCAGGTCATTTCTGTTGGAATGTAAGCCATGAGAATTGCGGTAGATGCAATGGGTGGGGATAAGGCGCCTCATGAGATTGTTAAGGGAGCTGTTCTGGCTGCGCGGCAATTTCACGATAGTGAGATTTTGCTGGTTGGTGATGAAAAAGCGATACAACGAGAGTTAGATTCTTGCGGAGCCATCCCGAAAAACGTTACCACGCATCACGCAACCCAAGTGGTTGGTATGGACGATCCTGCGACGTATTCCATACGACAGAAAGCGAATTCATCAATTACGCGAAGTGTCGAGCTTGTTGCAAAAGGCGACGCTGTGGCTGTCGTGAGTGCGGGCCATACCGGCGCGACGGTTGCCGCCTCGACATTGCATTTGCGAACGCTAAAGGGCGTGCGGCGTCCCGGCATTGCTACGCCATTCCCTACCAGAAGCGGGGTCTGTCTGCTCATTGACGTGGGGGCAAATATAGCCTGTAAACCGATGCATCTTTTTCAGTATGGCGTTATGTCAGCCATATACAGCAAATGCATCCTGGGTTTGAAAGCTCCACGGGTTGGTCTCTTGAATATCGGTGAAGAGGATGCAAAAGGAAACGATCTTGCAAAGGAAACGTTTGCCCTCCTCTCACGCTCATCTTTAAACTTTGTTGGAAATATAGAAGGCAGAGAAATATTTGATGGAAAAGCAGATGTTGTTATTTGTGAAGGTTTTGTAGGGAACGTCATGTTGAAATTTGCAGAAGGGCTTGCCACAGGACTTTTATCGACGATCAAGGCAGAGGCAATGAAAAGTTTCTGGTCAAAATTGGGCCTGTTCTTGTGCAAACCGGCCATTGCTCCCTTAAAGGCCAAAATGGACTTTGCTGAATATGGAGGAGCTCCTTTGCTTGGTGTCAACGGTGTGTGTATTATTTGCCATGGCAGGTCTGATTCAAGGGCTATCTTTAATGCCATACGGGTTGCATTACAGCTATCAAAAAACAAGGTCAATGAGCATATTATTTCCGAGCTGGAAAAATTCAACGCATCTGCGACAGTTGTTGCGTAACCGATTAGCCATCCATTAATCTCCTCTGGATATTTAAAATTATACATGCGACAGAATCAAAAGGCATCTATTACCGGTATAGGATCCTACCTGCCGGGGAAAGTTTTGACAAATTATGATTTAGAAAAGATGGTTGATACCTCGGATGATTGGATTATTCAAAGAACAGGTATTAAGGAGCGTCGTATTGTTGAAAATGGGCAAATAACTTCTGACCTTGCCACCCAGGCGTCACTCAGGGCGATGGAGGATGCCGGAGTTTCTCCCCACGATTTAGACATGATTATTACCTCAACAATCACCCCAGACCACATCTTTCCTTCTACTTCATGTTTTATACAACAAAAACTTGGTGCAACCAGGGCAAGTGCGTTTGATATATTAGCAGCATGTGCCGGATTTATTTATGCACTGTCAATCGGGCAAAGCTTTGTAAATTCAGGGGCAATGGAGACCATCCTTGTGGTGGGAGCTGAGTGTTTATCAACGATTACCGACTATACTGACCGCACCACCTGTGTATTGTTTGGAGACGGCGCCGGTGCTGTTGTCATACAAAAAAGCAGTACAAAGCACGAGATCCTTTCAACGAGCCTGGCTGCCGATGGATCACAGGCAGATGTCCTCATCATGCCTGGAGGGGGAGCAAAGATCCCGGCCTCTCTAGAATCGGTACAACAGCGGACGCATTATATACAATTTAGAGGCAAAGAGGTATTTAAACTAGCGATTAATAATATAACAAACCTGATTCTGGAAACGGTAAAGAGAAACAGTCTTGCGATTGAAGACATCGACCTTATTATACCACACCAAAGCAATCTGAGAATCATTGAAGCAACCATGGAAAAACTCGGATTACCCATGGAAAAAGCGTTTGTAAATATCGATAAATATGGAAATACCTCATCGGCGTCCATTCCCATTGCAATTGACGAGGCGAGAAAGGAGGGGAGACTCTCCAAAGGAGATCTTGTCATGCTGGTAGCATTTGGAAGCGGATTGACCTGGGGATCTTCGATCATACAATGGTAGAACACAAACGAAAGACAGCCTTTCTTTTCCCCGGTCAGGGATCTCAATATGTGGGGATGGGTAAAGATTTTTATGCCCATTTCAAAGAAGCGCAGGAGTTATTCAATCAGGCTAGCGAAATACTCGGGTTTGATATCCCGTCGCTTTGTTTCCATGGAAAACAGGAGGAGTTAAACAAGACATCCCTGTGTCAGCCTGCCATACTCGTAACCAGTCTGGCAATCCTGGAAGTCTTAAAAAGAAATCCTGCAATGTACGAAAACGGCTGCTGTGCAACTGCCGGGCTGAGCCTGGGAGAATATACGGCACATGTAGCTGCCGGATCGATGGACTTTCGAAATGCCGTGAGACTGGTATATCAGCGCGGCTTGTTTATGCAGGATGCGTGCAATGCAAATTCGGGTGGCATGGTTTCTGTCATTGGATTGGAAGATGAAAAGGTAGAACAGATTTGCGCAGAAATGACGCCAATGGGGGTTCTGTGCGCAGCAAATTATAATAGTCCTGGACAGGTAGTTATCTCAGGAGAAAAGGCTCTTCTGGAAAAGGCATCCGTTCTGGCTAAGGAACGGGGCGCAAGAATGGTTGTCCCCTTGAAGGTTGACGGGGCATTTCATTCAAACCTGATGACCCCCGCAAGCGATAAGCTTGCAAGGGAACTGGAATCAACACCTATCACAAAACCGAATATTCCTGTTGTAGCAAATATCTCTGCACGATACGTGAGAGAGCCCGGCGAGATAAAAGCATCTTTAACAAAACAATTAAATAGTCCGGTACGGTGGCATCAGTCGATCTCTCTGCTGATACAAGACGGATGCAATCAGTTTTATGAGATTGGCCCTGGTAAAACGTTGTCAGGGCTTATGAAAAGAATTGATGCTACTCAGAAGACCAAAAGCATTGATACCATAGAGGCCTTTGAAAATATAGGAAAATCGTAACAATTTAGTTTTTTGAAACAGTAGGGGTGAAGCATGTGCTATAATTGTCATGAACGCATTCACACCAAAACGGGCAAATGCTTCACCCCTATCCCGCACGACAAATATCACAATTGTTGAAAATTTTCAAAAAACTAAATTGTTACGGAACATCGAATTCATTTTAACCTAAGGAGGTAAAGCCGTGTCAGCAGTTGAAGATAAGGTCAAGGAGATCATCACAAAGCAGATGGGAGTAAAAGCCGAACAGATTACCAAAGAAACGTCATTTATTAATGACTTGGGCGCGGATTCCCTGGATACCGTTGAATTGATTATGGAATTTGAAGACGCCTTTGATATGAATATTCCTGATGAAGATGCGGAAAAGATCAGAACCGTGGGGGATGCAATCAAATACATTGAGGAACATAAATAAATGCAGAGAAGGAGACGGGTTGTTATTACCGGCGTAGGTGCTATTACCTCGTTGGGACATGAAAAAACAGAGTTCTGGTCAGCGCTCTGTGCAGGGAAAAGCGGCATAAAACCCATCACCGCCTTCGACACCTCTGCTTTTGATGTACACTTTGGCGGAGAGGTTAGCGATTTTGAGCCAACGCATTGGTTTGATGTTAAGGAGGCCCGGCGGTTGGACCGGTTTGCTCAGTTTGCTACCGCCGCTGCTGTCCAGGCAGTAAAGGATGCCGAACTGAGTTTCGATGGCTTCGATAAAACACGAGGCGGAGTTATCATTGGCTCTGGTATGGGTGGTTTGATAGAGCTCGAGGCACAGTATGAAGTCCTGCTCAAAAAGGGGCCTTCGAGAATATCTCCTTTTCTGATACCCAAATTAATGGTCAATGCCGCTCCGGCGCAGGTGGCAATACGATTCGGACTTAAGGGGCCCAATTATGCCCTGGTGACGGCATGTACTACCGGTGGCAATGCCATTGGCGAGGCCGTCAGGATTATCCAGGAGGGGGAAACCGATATAATGCTTGCGGGAAGCTCAGAGGCAGTAATTACCCCTTTGGCAATGGCTGGTTTTAACTCGATGAAGGCCCTTTCTACCCGTAATGACGCGCCACAAAAAGCCAGCCGTCCATTTGACAAGGATCGGGATGGTTTTGTTCTTTCAGAAGGCGCCGGTGTTGTTGTGCTTGAAGAATTTGAAATCGCGAAAAAAAGAGGTGCCACTATTTATGCAGAAGTACTCGGCTATGGGCTTAATTCAGATGCGTACCATATAGCTGCACCAGAACCCAACGGCGACGGCGCTATGCGGTGTATGATAAGCGCACTGAAAGACGCCCAGTGTAAACCGGAAGAAATAGATTACATTAATGCCCATGCTACCTCAACCCCAATTGGTGACAATATTGAAATGAACGCCGTAAAAAAGGTCTTTGGATCGCATGCGCCAAAAGTTCCCATTAGTTCTACAAAATCTATGCTGGGGCATCAACTTGGTGCTTCAGGAAGCGTCGAAGTCATCATCTGTTCCTTGGTAATTAAGGATGGGATCATACCACCAACGATTAACCATGAGACACCTGACCCCGAATGTGCAGGATTAGATTTTGTCCCCAATGATGCCCGGGAGAAGAAAGTCAGGAAAGCCCTTTCCAATTCATTTGGCTTTGGTGGCCACAATGCATGTATCATCCTTGGAGAGATATAATTGCATAACCGGTAACGCTTCAGGATTTGAAAATTACAAAGACCTGTTTCGAATCTGCTTCCCCCTGAATATTGGCCCTGATACAGCCAGCAAAACAAGGCTCTCTCTTGAGATTTTTCAAAATACGTAACCATTTACCAACACTAGGGACATGAAATTTACACTTCATGAAATCCAGTCTATTATCGGCGGGAAAATCGTTGGTAACGGGAATGCCTCTATCACGGGAATCTCCAGCGTTGAAGCTGCAAAAGAAGGAGACATAATCTTTGTCAGGAATGATTCCATTGTCCCCCAGGCATTAACATCCCGCGCAGCAGCAGTTGTTATTCACCGCGAGATACCGCAACTCAAAAAGCCACATATTGTCTTAGAAAATCCGCTCCTTTCCTTTATAAAATTGCTGGAGATTGTAGCGCAAAAACAGTATATGCGGCCGCCAGGCATTCACCCTACAGCAATTATTAGTAAAGAGGCTCTTGTAGGAGAGGGAGTTTCTGCTGGTGCACATGTTATCGTGGAAGACGGGGTGACGATCGGAAATCATGTTGTCATTTATCCAAACTCGTTTATCGGCAGGGGGAGTCGCATTGGAGACAACTCAGTTATTTACACCAACGTCTCTATTCGTGAAAACACGATCATTGGGAAACGGGTTATTATCCATTGTAATAGTGTTATCGGTGATGACGGATTTGGCTATCTTCAGGCAGAGAAAAAACACGTTAAGATACCACAGATTGGAATCGTTGAAATCGGAGACGATGTCGAAATTGGTTCTATGGTGACAATCTGCCGCGCTGCCCTCGATAAAACCATCATTGGAAACGGAGTGAAGATAGACAACCATTCCCATATTGCCCATAATGTTGTCATAGGAGACAACACGATGCTCATTGCATACGCCAAGATTGCAGGAAGTGCCAAAATTGGGAAGGATGTCCTGATTGCAGAAGATGTCGGTATTACCGACCATGCATCGATAGGCGACGGTTGTAAGATTGGCGGTGGTTCTAATGTTTATAAGAGTCTGGAGGCTGGTTCGGTTGTGTGGGGATCACCTGCCAAGCCCATTACAGAAGAAAAACGTATTCAGGTATTAATTAAAAAATTGCCAGAACTATACAATACAATTAAAAGACTGGCACAGACATCACGATACTCCTGAGGGACAAACCAATGTGCGGAATTGTAGGATATATTGGACAGAATAAGGCCGTTGCGGTCTTGTTGGACGGCATCAAGAGGCTCGAATACCGCGGATATGATTCATCCGGGATCGCATTTGTTGAAAACGGCAGGTTGCAGTGCGAAAAGGCCGTTGGAAAGATAGCTGAACTCGAGAAAAAGCTCAATGGGGGCAATTTTAATGCTCATATAGGAATTGTTCATACGCGATGGGCAACGCACGGCGCCCCGACTATGGAAAATGCCCATCCTCATATGGATTGTCACAAACAGATTGCCGTCGTGCATAATGGAATTATCGAGAATTATGATTATTTAAAATCAAAACTGGAACGGGAAGGGCATCTTTTTCAGAGTGAGACCGACACCGAGGTCCTGGCGCATCTTATCGAAAAATACTTCCGGAACAACCTCGAAGAAGCCGTCATGGAGGCGTTGAAAGAGGTTGAAGGCACCTATGGCATTGCGGTGATTTCTACGAATGACCCGCACAAGATTGTCGCAGCAAGAAAAGGGTCCCCTCTGGTAATAGGGATCGGCAATAAAGAATACTTCGTAACTTCGGACGTCTCTGCATCTCTGGAGTACACGAGGAATGTGGTGTATCTGGATGATAATGAAGTGGTAATTCTTACCCCGGATCATTATGAAACCAAAACGATGGAAAATATTCCCACTTACAAAAAGGTGGAAGAGGTGCTTTGGAATATTGACATGATCGAAAAGGGCGGATATGAACATTTTATGCTCAAAGAGATCCACGAACAACCCCAGGCATTACGAAATGTTATGCGTGGAAGGATAGAAGGCGATCATGGCATGGTTAAGTTGGGTGGATTGTTAAGTTGCGAAAAGGAACTCAGCGCGGCGAAGCGCATCGTTATTGTCGCTTGCGGCACTTCCTGGCATGCAGGACTTGTCGGTGAATATATGCTGGAAGAGTTGGCGCGTATCCCGGTTGAGGTTGAATACGCTTCAGAGTTTCGGTACCGGAACCCCGTAATTGAAGCAGACACGATCGTTATTGCCATAAGCCAATCAGGGGAGACGGCAGATACCCTGGCGGCAATGCGGGAAGCAAAGCATAAAGGGGCAAAGTTACTTTCTGTCTGCAATGTCGTGGGCAGCACGATTGCCCGTGAAGCTGATTGCGGGATCTATTTGCATATCGGCCCTGAGATCGGGGTTGCTTCCACCAAAGCATTTACTGCCCAGATTACCGTTTTATATCTGTTTACCTTGTATATGATGAATCTGAAGCATCCCCACAACCCTCTATCTTCCGATGCAATCAAAGTTATCCAATCGTTACCCGACAAGGTACAGACCATTCTCGACAGGGAAGAGAAGATTGTAGAACTTGCCCGAATCTATAAAGACA
>JAJTXE010000002.1:1466638-1476696 GCA_021463795.1 Candidatus Brocadia sp.
CCATAAAGGACAGAATGTGCTCTTTGTTGATGGTCATGTTGAATGGAAAGGCACTGCTACATGCAGTTATTATGGTGCTCTCGGTTATGATAACCTCTGGAGTTTAAGTTCTGCTCCGGACACACGTGTTACTTCGAATCAAACAAATAACACTCTTGGAACTGACACGGTAATAATGCAATAAACTGCCTTGCTTTTAGTTCTTGTTTTAAAAGGGTAATATTCTCAAAAAAAATATTACCCTTTTTCTTTTTGTTGGGTAAGCACCTCATTCATACTGCCACTCCGATATCCTTCCATAATCAAATGTTCAAATCTCATATACTATCAAATCTATTTCATCGGAAATTTCAAAGAATTCTTTGTCTGCAGTAAAAAGGGGAATTTTTAAATAAAGAGACGTGGCAGAAATAATTGCATCAGGAAGCTTGATTTTATAATTTTTTTTAAGATGTATAGTCTGATCCCGTATCGTATCATTCCACCCAACGACGGTTATCTCATTTAAAAATTTCTTTATTTTGGATTGTTCTTCAGTTGTAATTTTAGGATAACTCAGGATTTCCACTTCGGTTATGAAGGAAGCAAATACTCTTTTGCTATCTAATAAGGCTGCTACTTTTTTGTTTCCTGTCAAAAGATAGAGAGCAATATTGGTATCAATCAGGATGCTTCCATTCATCCCTTAATTCCTTTTGATAGTTTATTGGCTTTAACTTCCATTTAAGAATGCCACAATACTTATAAGCGTTAAATAAACGTTTCTTCTCAATATCGTGTACTTCTTTCTTTTTGGTTTCATCTAAAGAGTCTTTTATCACTACCGTACTCATTGCTAATTCTCCATAATTTAAATGATATTCGTAGTTTTAAGCACCTCATTCATACTACCACTCCGGTATCCTTCCATATCGATAGTGACATATTTATAACCAATTTCCTTGAACTTTTTAACGAGGTCTCTGCGCTTGCCATTGTGCAAGAGTGCAGGGATATCATCTGGCATTACCTCAATCCGTGCAATGGTATCATGGTGTCGGACGCGGAATTGTTTTAACCCTATGCTCCTCAGATAATTTTCTGCCGCGGCAACGACCGCCAGCTTCTCCTCAGTGATTACATTTCCATAAGGAAACCTTGAAGACATGCACGCATAGGGGGGTTTATCCCAGTTGGAAAGTTTCAAATACCTCGATATCTCACGAATGTCTGATTTTCTCAGGCCAGTTTCTTTTAAAGGGCTACGTACTTCAAGTTCTTTTGCTGCATCCAGGCCTGGTCTGTATTCGCCTGCGTCATCAAGATTAGCGCCGTCTGCAACGTGCTTATAGCCCTTTTCCCGGGCAATTTCCCTGAGTTTTCCGAATAATTCAGATTTGCAGAAATAGCAGCGATTGGGAGGATTTTGGGCAAAGCCATCGATGCCGAGTTCGCTGGTATCAATGGTCATGTGGGGGATGCCAATTTCTTGAGCAATCTTTTTGGCCTCTTCGTATTCATACTCGGGATACGTCTCTGACCGTGCAGTAACGGCAAGGGCCTTGTCTCCCAGGACATCATAACAGACCTTTGCTACCAGGGAACTGTCCACACCCCCGGAGAAGGCCACCACCACACTTTCTAATGCCTTTATCGTGCCTCTCAATTTATTCAATTTTTCTTCTGTATTCATGAGGTCTTTTTTATACCGTTAGCTTTTTTACGGGACTATACTCAGGATATTCATAAAAGATGAATTTTACATTGGCAACAGGGTGGCACGGACAAACTCCGTTTGTCCGTGTTGGACTTGCACGACATTGTTTACGAAGTATTCATTTTAATGTTTAGATAGACAATACCAGGCAGATCATGCAAACACAAGGCGTGAAGCAGTATTGCAAAAACACGGACAAGCTATACTTGTCCGTGCCACCCCGTTAGATCATGGCGGCTATGTACCGGATTTAAAAATCACAAAGTATGAGCCTCTTGAGTATATTTATGACAAATCGAGCATTTTTTGGATAGCCAGCCGTGCTTTTGCGGCAATGTCATCGGGTACCTTTATCTGGTAAACGAGATCCTCTAGCGACCACAATACCTTTTCAAGACTAATAAGCTTCATATTAGAGCAATCAGCAAGAAGGGTAATAGCATAAAAGGTTTTTTGTGGATTCTCTTTCTTTAAACGGTGAAGGATGCCTGTTTCCGTGCCTATGATAAATTCTTTTGCATCGGTTTCTTTACAGTACCTGGCGATACCGGTAGTGCTGGCAACATGGTCTGCCAGGGCAATTACATCCGGTGTACATTCCGGATGGACGACGACCTTTGCTTCCGGGTGCTTTGTCTTTAAAATGATAATGTGTTCTGATAAGATCCTGTGATGGGTAGGGCAATAACCTTCCCACAGTATCATAGGTCGATTCAGTTTGGAGGATACGTAGCCTCCGAGGCTCTTATCTGGTATAAAAATGATTTCCTGGTCTTTTGGAATGGATGATACAATTTTCATCGCGTTGGAAGAAGTACAGCATATGTCACTCTCTGCTTTTATGGCGGCCGTGCTGTTTACATAACAGACGACTTTGGCATGGGGGTGTTCGTTCTTCTTTATCCTGAGTTGTTTCAGGGTTATCATGTTTGCCATGGGACACCCTGCATGTTCATCGGGCAAGAGCACCATTTTGTCAGGACACAGGATCGAAGCCGTTTCTGCCATGAAGTGTACACCACAGAATACAATAATGTCGGCTTTGGTATTGGCAGCCTGCTGGGAAAGTCCTAAAGAATCGCCGGCGAAATCGGCGATATCCTGCACATCACCACGCTGGTAGTTATGCGCAAGGATTACAGCATTTCTTTTTGTTTTTAAATCCTTAATTTTTTCTATTATCGTTGACACTGCCGGGTTTCCATAGTAACAAGCGATTAATGAACGTTATTCCTTTCCAGGTTAATCATAGCAAAGCATCCGGTGTTTTTAAATATTTTTTTAAAATTGTATGAATGCCTGCCATCCATTTTTACTGAGAGCCATTTTTGCTTGACAAAAAAAAGTCTATCTGATAGCATATTTCCGCCTAAGTATGATATTCCTAGAGATTTCGGGAGAAGGTTGAGTGTCATCCATCACTACAATACTTAGGGCGATTAGCTCAGTTGGCTAGAGCGCTTGCTCGACAAGCAAGAGGTCACTGGTTCGAGCCCAGTATCGCCCACCATAGACCTGGTTAACCACGTCTCAAGAATTTCTCTGAATCTTTCAATGACATTAACTTATTCATAGCGATTCGTACCACTGGAATATTGTTATTGTATCAGGGAAATAGAAGAATATGGTTCATATGCAGGAAAGAAAAGTGATTTTATAGCACATAGTATTGTCCTAAAAAACATCTTTCCCCATTTTCATGAGGATAAGTTTTTGTAAGTTTTTTTGTTTCCTTTGTGGTTAAACCCTTTTAGTTGTGGCCTTGCTGCGCTATGAATGGTAACGAAGAATAGAAAAGTTTATTATGGTTAAGATTACCTTACCTGACGGGACGAAAAAAGAGTATAAAGAAAATATAACCATTGGCGAAGTTGCCAGTAATATTGGTAACCGGTTGAGCGAAAGGGCGCTGGCGGGAAAGGCTGGTGGTGTGCTTGTGGACCTGAGTTATCCTATTACAGAAGATACTTCTTTGTCGGTAATTACTGAAGATACGGACGAGGGGCTGGAAATTCTCCGTCACAGCATGGCGCACATTATGGCTCAGGCAGTCAGCCGGCTCTTTCCTGGTGTGAAACTTGGGATAGGGCCTACGATTGAAAATGGGTTTTATTATGACTTTGGCCTCCAGCACAGCCTGTCTGAAGAGGATCTCAGGAAAATTGAAGACGAAATGGCAAAAATCATTCGCGAGGATATTCATATCACGAGGATGGAATTGCCCCGCGATACCGCAATAAAGAAGATGGAAGCGTCTGGTCAGCCATTTAAGGCAGAGTTGATTAAAGATATTGAAGATGAAACGGTGTCGTTTTATACGCAAGGAGATTTTACCGACCTGTGCCGGGGTCCCCATATTCAGAGGACGGGCAGGGGGGGAACATTTAAACTCCTGAGTGTGGCCGGTGCCTATTGGCGTGGGAAGGAAACAAATCCCATGCTGCAGCGTATTTATGGGACGGCATTTTTTACGCAGGCAGAACTCACGAAGTATCTAAAATTCCTTGAAGAGGCGGAAAAACGTGATCACCGTAAAATAGGAAGAGATTTAGATCTTTTCAGTTTTCATGAAGAGGGGGGTCCTGGATTAACCTTCTGGCATCCGAAGGGTGCAAGGATACGGAATATCATTGAGAATTTTTGGAGAGAAGAGCATTTCAAGCGTGGATATGATATTCTCTACAGTCCTCATATTGCAAAGATCAATTTATGGAAAACCAGCGGTCACTGGAATTTTTACCGTGAAAGCATGTATTCACCCATTGAGGTAGACGGGCATGAATATATCTTAAAACCCATGAATTGTCCCTTTGCTGTGTTGATGTACAAGACAAAGCTGCACAGCTACCGTGATTTACCGTTACGGTGGGGGGAATTGGGGACCGTGTACCGGTATGAACGATCGGGTGTCTTGCATGGATTGTTACGGGTGCGGGGATTTACTCAGGATGATGCGCATATCTTTTGTACCCCAGATCAACTGGAACGAGAAATCCTGGGGGTAATTGATCTGGCTCAGTTTATGTTGTCAAGTTTTGGATTTCATGAATATGAGATAGAATTAAGCGTTCGGGGCAAAGGAGAAAAAGAAAAATACATCGGCCGGGATGAAGTTTGGGAACATGCTGAGGATGCCCTGAGAATTGCCCTGGAAAAAAAGGGATTGAAATATACACGGATGGAGGGAGAGGCAAAGTTTTACGGCCCGGCAATCGATATCAAGGTCAAGGATGCTATAGGACGCGGTTGGCAGGGTCCTACGATTCAGGTGGACTTTAATCTGCCGGAGAGATTTGATGTCAATTATGTTGGTTCTGATGGGTTTCATCACCGGGTGGTTATGGTGCATCGTACGGTACTTGGGGCCATGGAACGTTTTATCGGGTGTTTGATAGAACATTATGCAGGTGATTTTCCTTTATGGATTGCACCCGTTCAGATAAGGATATTGCCGATTACCGACGCACACATTGACTATGCAAAAAAAATAGAGACCCTGTTGCTTGCGAAGAATTTTAGGGCAGAATGTGATACAAGTAGCGCTAAAATTAATTACAAGATACGGGAAGGAACCTTGGAAAAAATTCCCTATTTACTCATTGTGGGGGATAAAGAAGTGGAAGGCGGCACCGTTTCTGTCAGGAGCAGAAAGAAAGGGAATGAAGGGACCATTCCTATGGAAGAGTGCATCAGAAAGATGGAATCAGAAATCACAGCAAAAGGGTAATCGTAACTTTTTGGGAGGAGAATATACATTTCACAAGAATTAAGGATTAACGAACGGATCCGTTCCTCAACGGTACGGTTAATTGATGAGAACGGTGTTCAGGTGGGAGTAATTAGCAAAGAAGACGCTATCGCAAAGGCAAGGACTGCGGAACTCGATCTTGTAGAGGTAGCTCCTGACGCAAATCCACCGGTATGCCGGATTATGAATTATGGTAAGTTTAAATATAGACAAAAGAAAAAGTTGCATCAGAAGCAACATGTGGTGCAGTTAAAAGAATTAAGGCTGAGGCCAAAAACTGGTGAACACGATATACAAACAAAGATCCGCCAGGCCAGAAAATTTTTAGAAAATAGAGATCGTGTTCTCGTCAGTATAATGTTTAAGGGAAGAGAGCGTGCTCATACAGAGGTCGGGGAGGGCATGCTAAAGCAAATTGCTGACGCACTTGAGGATATTGCCAAAGTGGAAAAAGAAAAAATATCTGATGAGCGCAGAATGGGTATGATTTTATCGCCTAAATAAAAAAGTTTCAGTGATAATTGAAACCCGCTTCTTGTTATTCAGAGCGGATTGAAGGTAAATTAATTTGTTGAATGGAGGTTGTACAGATGCCAAAGCTGAAAACCCATAAGGGGCTTAAAAAAAGAATAAAAATAAGTGCCAGGGGAAAGGTCAAGAGACCAAAGGCAGGGAAGGGCCATCTGATGTCTGGAAAGTCTGGAAGGCGACTTCAGCATCTGAGAAAAAAAACAGGGGTCTCATCCGCCTTCAATAAAATCATGACGAGGGCCTTAAGAGGGTCTTAGGGTAAAAGTATGTGTCGATATAGGTATGGGGATTTCAAGCAGGTAGTCGCCGAAGGCCTAAGGTAAAATTTTTTGATGAAAGAGTTGTAACATGCCAAGAGCAACAAAAGGTTGTGCAAGAAAAAGATCGAGAAAAAGATTATTAAACAAGACGGAAGGTTATTGGGGTGGCAGGGGTAATTTGTACCGTAAGGCCATGGAAACCTATATTCGCGCCATGGTTTTTTCGTTCAGAGACCGGAAAGCACGAAAGAGAAAATTTAGAGAACTCTGGATTTCCCGAATCAGTGCAGCGGTCAGGGAAAGAGGGATATCATATAGCCGTTTTATGAGTGGATTGATCAAGACAAAGGTAGATCTTAACAGAAAAATGCTGGCTGAGATGGCGATTAACGATAAACCTGCATTCGATCAATTAGTCGAGCAGGTGAAAGCGGCAATGTAAGACCTTGCACCTTAACAGCGCTGATCATTTGTATAGAACAGGGTATTTTTGAAACAGAAGGCACGTTCTTTTCTGGAAACAGAACGGTAGAGAACGTGCCTGCGTTTTTTTATGTCTTTGAGAAACTCGGTGATATGGTAGAAAAATTAGAAGCGGTAACAAGGAATTTGCACGAAGAAATCTGCTCCATTGATACAGCGAAAGAAGCGGAGCAACTGAGGATAAAATACTTAGGAAGAAAGGGCATTATCAACGATCTGATGAAACTTATTCCCACGTTACCAATCGACAGGCGCGCTGATTTTGGACAACGGGTTAATTCTCTCAAAAGTGAAATTACTAATAGTATCGAAACGCTTTTAAAAAAAATATCTGTACAGGCAGTTCCAGCAGTCAAGGCTGAATTATTTGATATTACATTACCGGGGAAACCTCTCTCCGGAGGAAAAAAACATCCGCTGACGCAAACGATTGATGATATGAAAGAGGTATTCGCAAACCTGGGGTTTGAAGTGGCTTACGGCCCGGAAGTGGAATTGGAGTATTATAATTTTGAAGCATTAAATATCCCTGCTGACCATCCTTCACGAACAGATTTTGATACTTTTTATATCAAAGATGATGTGCTTTTAAGAAGCCAGACATCAACCGTTCAGATTCGTATTATGGAAAAACAGAAACCGCCCATTCGTATTATTGCACCGGGCAGGGTATACCGGCCAGATACCGTTGATGCGCGGCACTCCTTTATGTTTCACCAGGTGGAAGGCCTGCTGGTAGACGAAGGGGTGAGCTTTGCAGATCTGAAAGGGGTGCTCTACCAATTTATCAAGGCCTATTTTGGCCAAAACGTTCAGATGCGCTTTCGGCCATCATTTTTCCCTTTCACAGAGCCAAGTGCTGAGGTTGATATTTCATGCTCCCTCTGTGGAGGCAAGGGTTGTAGTGTCTGTTCCTATAGCGGATGGGTGGAAATTTTGGGCGCCGGCATGGTTGACCCAAATGTATTTAAAGCGGTGCATTACGATCCAGAAAAATATACGGGTTTTGCCTTTGGGATGGGTGTCGAACGGATTACCATGCTGAAGTATGGCATTAATGACATTCGCCTTTTCTACGAGAATGATCTGCGGTTTTTATCACAATTCTAAACAGTAAATGAAGATCAGCTACCACTGGTTAAAAGAATATGTCACTTTTCAATTATCTCCGCAGGAACTGGCTGATGAGCTGACTAGCGTTGGGTTGGTAGTCGCTGATATAAAACCTGTGGAAGACGATTTCTGCCTCGATGTAGAAGTTACCTCCAATCGCCCTGATTGCCTCGGCATTATTGGTATTGCCCGTGAGGTAGCTGCAATAGCCGGAGGTAGTGTGCATTTTCCGGAAACGAATTTTGTTGCCGCTGATACCAGCATATCACCGCTAATCACGGTTACCGTTGAGGAACCGATATTGTGCCCCTGTTATTCAGCCCGGGTAATTCGTCATATAACCGTTGCGCCCTCTCCGGAATGGATGCAAAAGAGATTGCGGTGCATTGGACTTCGGCCGGTAAACAATATCGTTGATATCACCAATTACGTGATGATGGAGACAGGGCAACCGCTGCATGCATTTGATCTGGATAAGATAACAGCACACAAGATCCTGGTGAGGAGGGCAATGAGTGGGGAGGAAATTGTTGCTCTTAATGGCGCCAGAAGGGCGCTTTTTCACGACATGCTGGTCATCGCTGATGGCAAAAAACCCGTTGCCATTGCCGGCGTTATGGGTGGCAAGGAGACGGAGGTTTCTGAGGCAACCAGAAATATCCTTCTGGAATGTGCCCAGTTTGAGCCAAGGCAAGTACGGCGTACGTCGAGGGCGTTAGGTATTGCTTCAGATTCCTCCTATCGCTTTGAAAGAGGTACAGATTATGACGGTATAGACCGCGTATCCCAAAGGGCATCAAGACTTATCAAGGACTGCGCGGACGGGGAAATTGCCAACGGCGCGATTCATATAACATCGGGAAGGCGCGAAACGAAAAAAATTACCCTGCGTATGGAATGGCTTCACAAGGTTCTGGGGACAGAGATAAAGAGTGACCGTGTCCTTGACATCTTAAAAAAACTTTCCTTTAAAATTCTCAATGACACGGAAAACTTTATTGACGTAGAGGTCCCAGGTTTTCGAAGCGATGTCTGTCGCGAGATCGATCTGATCGAAGAAGTTGCCAGGATTTATGGTTATAACAAGATGCCCATAAAGACTTCTATCAGCATTCGTGGGCATACGAAGAACAGATATGAGATCGTTGAAGATCATGTTCGTCAATTTCTCATTGGTCTTGGTTTTTATGAAGTAAAAACCTTTAGTATTGTTGATGTCTCTCCTTTACAAACGATAAATTTATGGCTGGATAGGACAGGTATCGAAATTGTCAATCCTCTGAGACAGGAAGAGAGCCGGTTACGGACTTCACTCCTGCCCAGTCTTATTAATGTCAAGGTGTATAATCTGAATCATGGCACAGAGCAAATAAAAATATTCGAAATTGCAAAAGTATATCTTGCGGGGAATAAATTGCCTCTGGAAAAGAACTGTTTGTCCCTGTTGTCAGATGCAGATTTTTTAACGTTAAAGGGGGTTGTTGAGGCATTACTTAGAAATCTCGGCATCGTCTCACGCTGTGAATGGATTCCCTTCAGCGAATCCAGATTGTTCAGGGACGGAAGGGCAGCAAGGATTCAGATGGGAAATGATCTGGTTGGATATTTTGGAGAAGCCAGTCAGGAATTAGGATTCAAAGAGGCATTCTGCCTCGTTGAAATCGATCTTGATGTGTTGGTAGAAAAGGTGAATTTTGCCAAAAAATATCTGGACCTGCCGCAGTATCCCGCAGTATTCCGCGATCTTGCCCTTCTTGTGAATGAGGAGGTGACGTGGTCATCTCTTGAGAAATGCATTATGGATACCAGGGTTGATTTTTTAAAGGAATTGAAATTTTTTGACGTATATCGTGGTAAACAGATCCCCGCTGGAAAGAAGAGTGTTGCATTTGGCCTCTGTTTTCAAACTAAAGACCGGACATTAACGGGCGAAGAAGTCGATGATGCACAGCAAATGATCGTCGATACCCTAAACAGAACACTTGGCGCCGAATTAAGAAAAGCATAAGTAACATATACTGAAATATTTTGATAATTACGGTGGTATCTTCTGACAATGCGCCTTTTGACTTTTACCTTAAAATTTTCGTAACAATTTAGTTTTTTGAAAAATCCCAATAATAGCGATGTTTACCATACCGTGTAGGGGCGAAGCATTTGCCCGATCGGGTATGGACGTGTTTGTGCCAATTACAGCAAATGCTTCGCCCCTACTTTTTCAAAAAAC
>JAJTXE010000002.1:1476717-1513856 GCA_021463795.1 Candidatus Brocadia sp.
CTGCCGTCCTGTAATGCCTGTACTATTTCAAAGCTATTAAGGAACCTGTGGTAATTCCACAGAAATAGGACGATATTCTGGGGTTGTGTGTTTAACCAGTTCAGGGGTTGTTCATTTGATATCGACCGCTGGCAAAGTATCCCTTCCTGGTTAATTTCCAGTTGTGAAATTCCTTTTAAGATATTCCATGTAAAACAGGTATATGCGCTGTCATTGGCAAGGATTTCTCGTGTAAAGGATTCCTGCGCCCTGTCTGGTTCGTAAGTTCTCACGGCAAGTATCGGATATCCGGCCTTTAAATATGCTGTGATCATGAAATTGCTCCTTTCTCTGACAGATAATTTGGTTTATCAAATAATGTATATTCCTGTGATTTAGTACAGATAGCACCCTTTATTCTGGAAAGTCCGTAAATACACCGAATACGATAAAAGTTTCCAGAAAAATGGATACGAAGAGGGCTATGGGTACTACCTAATTGAGAAATGCAACCAATTTTTTGTGTTTTTCAGGTTTTGGTGTTAAACAGAGTTCTTCAAATATTTTGACTCCTTCTTTGTAACCAAGCTGTTGCAAGGTTGCGCACATCAAAAATGTAGCTTCATAAATTGCATGGTAGATGTCCGCGTTACTAACTGATGGTTCCTTACAACTCATCAAAAGATTGTTCATGCCATGTTTAAAAACCTCTGGGGTGATTACCGTAATATTTTCTGCCATTTTTGGGTTCCTTTCTTTAATTGATGTTAACTGTAATGGAAATGATTTATTAACAACGCAATACCAATGTCTGATAGTCCTATATCTTTTAGGGCAGATGAATCTGCTGAGATTACTGTTGATTGTGAAAAAATGGATGGAGAATAACGGTCAGGTATGATTTGAACAACGACTAGATCTGGCTTTGTTTGGCAGAGGGAAACATCTTTATTGATGATTAGTATTTTGATGTATCCATTGTGTTTGCCCCACCAGTGCTGTCTACTTTCCATTCTCCAATCCAATCGGCATTATGACGGCAGTAAAGCCTGACTGATTCCGTATTATCCATGCCTCGTCATTCTTCCCCTGTAACAGAACTTCAATCGAATCGCCAGGTATTGTTTGTACCGCATCAAAAAGGAAATTGCCGTTAATATTGCAATAGTAAGGTGGGCCGCTGTATTCGCCGTTAACAATTCCCTGAAATCTGATCCGTTCATAAACTTTTGTAGTTATCCTCAAGACTCCCTTGTTAAACTCAACGGTTATAGGTTTCGAGGCTGCGTCGGTTGTATTGGCTATTAATGCCTTATGGAGAACCGGTATGACATCTTTTGTCTTTGCAATAAACCTACTGGCAAAGCCTTTTGGGATAACACCCAAATATTGAGGGTATGTCCCTTCTACAGCACGATATGTGGCAGTGCAATCCATGCAGCCAGGAACATGTACGTCGAATATCACGTTTTGACAAATACCACGATTCGGGTCATTGTTTTCGAAAATTCTTACCTTGCCTGTCAGCAATTTACCAATACGCAAAAGCTGTGATGGCACTATTACACCCTTCAGCGATGGGTTTTTATTTGTGTTTCCTGGTTTCTTTGTTTCTTGACTTACACCCTCCATGGGTACCATATGAAGCCGATTACCGTCTGCACCAGCCAATTTTAGCTTTTCAAGGTCGAGGTATATCCCACACAGGGCAGACCTGTATTTGTTGGTTGAAAGCGCCCGCCCAACAAAGTTAAGCTTTGCTGCAACATTCGTTATGGCACCCTTATAAACTGTGTCTTCCTTTTTATGGAGTTGTACATCAGGAAATCCACCGGCATCTTCACCTTCGATGAGGAACTCACCTATGCGCAAGGCTGGATTTTCTTTCCCTTTGATGATATGCAGGTTGAAATAATTATTCTGAGATGAAATGATTTTGTCTAAATGTCTGGCGTTGATACAGATTCCATCAACATCTTTATCGTGAGTAAAAGAGTAATTGGTGCCGGGCTCCAAATAGCCGATAAAATATGATTCTAAATCAGTTGCCATAACACACAATTTATGATCTACAATCATGAATAATAGTGAGTTCAGTATGGCAGAACGACTGCTCTTTGATGCAATGAGACTGGCTGTGTGAATAAGGTTTTTCAGTGGACTTGTTGAAACAACGCGATTAGGCGATGCTGTTTTGCTGCCTATGTGCCTCAATCCAATAACAGACGGATGATCATGTAGTATCTCTGCATGTTTAGTTTTAACTAGTTCTCTTGCAACTTTGGGAGGTATTCTTCCGATACCTTGTTTATCTGAACCAATTACAGGGACACTCTTTCTAAATAATAATTTCGGAAATATCATTATTGTTTACCTCCATTAAATATGCCTGCCATTACAACAGCAATGGGAACGACAAAACCCGCAGCCTTTACAAAGACCTAAGTTTTGACTACAAAAACAGGTGGGAAGCAGTTCTGAATCAATGTATTCATAACTCTTTCCACAGCATCTGCAATAACTAAGAGATGTTCTCATCGTTTGTTTCTGTACTTTTGAATCAATATAATGGTTCATGTTAATTACTCCCTCTTTTTCTTGGTAAAAAGCAATTTCATGAGCAGGTTAAATCCGTTTAATACCAGGGCAAAACCCGACAGAAGGCAACTTGGATGTAAATAGAATTCGGTGTGTTTAGTTATTACGACAAGATGGGAGCCCGTTACGGGACTATTGCAAATAACGCATTCAAACCCTTGCGGGTAGGGAATATCTTGATAATATTCACCAGGATAAGGGTTATATCCATCTGCATAGTCGGGGTCTATAAAATCTTGATACTCCTCGGAAAACTGTGGACTGGTCTGTTGCATCTTACGTTTAAATTTTAGTTTGAACATGCTGTTCATCTCCTTCTGTTACCCCTGATTATTTGCGGAACCCAACAATGATTTGTCCTTTTCTAAAGGAAATTGATTCAATGTCAGTATCTTTTATGCATGGCTTGTAATCTTCAAGGAATCCGTCTATTCCAGGTATCCTGTCCAGGTGGCAAGTGATCATTTTGTTACCATCGTGATCGTTCCAATACTCAAGCCACGGGTATTTCTTATTTAGTAATTGTAGCCCAAATGAATAGTAAAATGGCTTGATTGTGTGAAGACAAAAGTCAACTGTCATGACACTGTTATTGAAGTTGTATGAGTGGTAAAAGAATTCTGCCTTAAAATTGCCGTCATAAAGAACGATAGAGTTGTTGCGGATCTGGACGGTATGATTCAGTCCGTGGTCATGGAGTAATTGATTGACGAATGATTCGGGGATTTGGTAATGTCAACAATTTTGTGTAAATTCTTTTTCAGCGATTTGTTGAAAGAAGGGCAAATTTGCATTCACCTTTCCCAGAGGAGTTGACCTCCATGCGAGTTCCATTTTTAATGAGATAAAGGCCAGGAGCCGATAACAAGAATTTTCTCCTGCTACGATCTCCATAGGCTTTGTCCTTCTTTTAAACTCCTTATTTAATCTCTCGATGATGTTTGTTGTTCTGAGAGATATCCACTCTTCCTGAGGAAACGAGAAAAAAGTAAGGCACGAATCGATAGAATTCCCAAGACACTTTACTGCTGATGGACATTCTGTCTGCCAGTCCTTTTGAAATCTCTCGTAAAACTCAAGTGCCTTTGCTTTCGTTGATGCGTAGAAAATCGAACGCAAGTCATCGGCCATTGTCTTTTTCTGTTTTCTCGGAACCTTAGCCAAAACATTTCTCGCGACATGAACCTGGCACCGTTGCGTTTTGGCTTGAGGAAATTCCTCCTGGAATACCTTTTCCAATCCAGGAAGGCCATCCATGATGCCCAAGGTAACTTTCGTGCTCTCCAAACCACGCCTTTTCAGGTCTCTGAAAAACTCTCTCCAGCTTCCGGCGGATTCCTTATCTCCTGACTGTAAGCCTAATACCAGTTTATGTCCCACCTCTGTTACCCCTATTGCCACCAATACGGGCACTTTTTCAATACTCCTGCCAATACGCATGGCAAAGGTTACCCCGTCTAAAAACAGGTATTTTACCGACTCTTTTGAAAGGTCGCGGTTCCTCCACTTCTCCACCCCTTCGGTTAACGTCAGATTCGCCTTACTTACCTCTTCGTGAGACAGTCTTCTGCCCACCAGACGATGGGTTATTAAACTCAACGTCCGCGTACTTACCCCCGTCAAGTACATCAGTCCCAAATCCTCCCGTATCTGGTCCTCATATTGACGACTCCTCGGCATTACCGATGTCCGGAATTCCCCATTACGATCACGGGGTATTTTGACAACGACTTCCCCTATCCCTTTGAGCGTAAAACGTCGGCTATAGCCTCCGTTTCTATAATTCCCCTCCCTTCCTTTATCCCTCTGGTAACGCTCTCGGCCTATGAATACTGATAATTCCGCTTCCATCAACTCCGAAAGATACTTCCCTACGCTCTCCTTTACGTTATACCTCACAAACTGAAATATCTTCCCAGGCGCTTCTGCTATCCCCTTGATATATTCCTTTACTTCTGGTACATTTATTCTCAATTCCATCATTGCGCATTCCCTCTTTCTTGGTTTATTGTTGTTCCTTTTAATCAACTCCAAGTATAGAAACGAATGCGCTTTTTTTCTACCCCTCTTCCGAATTTACACAAAATTTATTATACTACCGGGGATTTCTACCTGCTGGATTCCTGTAATTAAGTCCTGTAAATCCATACTATGTCCTTTCCCATCAAAGTTAGTGGAAATAAAAAACCCTGCATACCTGTTCAATAGATATGCAGGGTTTCAATTCTTACGTGTGATAATTGATGAGCAAACACTATGATTGCATCGGCATTGTTTCCTTAGCCTTGGTGTGCTTTACGGTAACTTTTGGTTCTTCAGTACCTGAAAATATCTGGTTAATCTCATCACGGGTCATTGTCTTTATTGCCTCTTTAACCTCCTGTTTGAGTTGTTTCCTGCCCAGTAGGTGTCGAGAAAACCAGCCTATTGCCATGCCGCCGAGTGTTGCAGCACCAACTATTAATAAACTGACTACATTCGTATCGTTGCCAAGTTCAAAATCTGCATCTTTTGACATATCAATTTCCTTTCTTTCCATAAAATGTTTACGATAAAATGACCATTCAGTGCTCTCACTTATTTGCTATGCACAACCTCCTTTCGGTAATAATATTACAATGTGGTGAATGTTTGCCACGAACATTTAACGAGAATTATATACACCTGATAAATTGGTAAAAAATGCACTGCGTTATGCAGCATGTTAAGCAAAAAGTCCTGCTTAATTGTACGCACTGCGGGAGTGGTATACTGTAGTTTTTTTACCGAAAAATATCAGATGCTACTCTTACCGCTCTATATTGATTATTACAGAAAGAATGCGGTTTTGACGGTTGGCATTTTTGGCAATCATTATACTTACCATGATCGAAGGTGCCGGTTAAATAGACATCATTTTTATAAATGGAGTCTAACTCCAATTATCTTCTTATACATTTCAAATATACGGCAGGTATCATCGACCCTTTGCTTTTTTATAATATAAGGGTACTACTATTCGTCCCCTTTACCAGGCATCAATCCTTAAAGACAAATTGAAAGGTCAAAGGAAATTAGAAGTGGACTATGTTTTGCAAATCCAAACAACCAATTGTGCAGGATGGTGGAGATGAGACGAAGATGATAGATTAGCGGGAGTATTCTATCTCCACAGAGAGTGAGACACATGGATATCAAACAACCCTTTCTTTTGATTAACTTTCTTACTGTCACAAATACTATCAAGGGATATACGAATTCTGTCCCTTCTTCTTTAGGTTATATCCAATCTCCGTTCCTTAATGATCCCTACAAACTCCATTAACTGATGAATTATCTATCCTTTCCGTCTTGATTTTTGGTTGCTTACAATCCTCTTTTTTTGCTATATTCATGCGTGAAATGGTGAACCTCCTTTACGTTGTTTTAGATGCTCATATTTCTTGAAGATTCTCCATTTTTTTTAGCCAAATCATGCAACAAGGCTTTGACATGTTTGCAGTATTTGTGTTTCATTATATTTATTAAAATTGATAGTATCGGTTAAATAGAAGGCAGTTTGTTAAACGGAGCCAGACTCCAATTATCTTCTTAAATATTCTAACTTTATAGTAGGTATCATTATTCATAGTGCTTTTTCTCTAATATGGTGATAACTTTTTATAATATGTTCATTCTTAGACCCCGGCTGCGGGTTGCTTTCTATAGCACACTAACTGTTCTTGCGGTTCATCGGATAAGGTTTACAAAATACCTCATTTCTATACTTGGAATAAAAGGATAACACAAGTGAATGACTTCATACTATTTGAAGATGAAGGAGAGGCATATAATCATACAGATTTTCATCATTTTGGCTGGTGTCCTTTATTCGGGAAGATACCTGAATTTTATATTTCAGATGTTGATTACTTATTAAATCAAATCACTACTATAATTGATGAATCGAGAAAAATATGGATAAATTCTACTAATTTAAAAAACATTTCAGAATATCCCGAGTGGAAATTAAAAAAAGCAACGGAGCTATGGTTTTATTTAGTAACTAATTTTAAGTTCTTATTTATAAATCTTAAATATACAATAAATACAATTGAGGAAGAAGCGAACTATATAATTGATCTCATTAGACATTTAATTATTTCTGACATCACACTTATTACCGACGCAGAAATTCTGTCAATTTTTACTATATATAAAGCAACTGCTGCACTTGATTTTTATCATAATGAATTGGTATTTGACAATGATGTTGATAATGCTTATTTACATCTGCCAAAACAAGTACATGTGGCAAACTTGTTATTAGTACAAGCTAAAAAAATAGCAAAGAGGCAAGAAGAAACAAAAAGAAATGTGTATCTGCAATCTGAGAAAAATCAATCATCAACCACATATTCTGTAAATAAATGGAGTGACATTCAAATATCCCTTATAGACAACGATACAATTCATATAAGAATTCATGATGTAGAAAAAAAATTACATTATACACAAATGGGTTTTAAAGATGAACGTAAACGAGGTTGTGTACCTAAAAATTCATGGATTCAATTACAACATCTTATATTATCAGATGGGAAATTAAATGGATATCCAACAGCTAAACAAGCGGAAATAGAAAAGAATATTTCTTCATTGAGAAAGGTATTGAAATCACATTTCAAAATAAATAGTAATCCAATACCATATTTGAAAACAAAAGAATATAAAGGATATAAGGCTGCTTTTAAAGTAAGAAACGAATCTAATGTAAGAGAAAATAAAATATCAGTTGGCAAACAGTGCCTGAATAATGACTTATTAAAAAACACCAATATGCTGAATAAGTCAAATAATAGACATGGGCTAAAAAAAGAATGTCCTAAATGTAAAGTACCACATAACGCGTTTTGTCATATTTGTAAAGCGGAGACTACAGAATGCGAAGAATGCCACAATGAACTATCTCACGATACAGTAGAATATATCAAGGAAGATCACATATATGAGAAAGACTAACAGAGCAAAACTTCAGGCCTATAAAAAGTATCTGGTATTAATAATTTAAATCATTTGTGAAGATAATGTCAGTATAAAGTATTTCAAGATACAAGACATTCCATTCTAATCATTACATAACCCGATTGCTGAAAAATCAGTAATACGGGTTATTTTTTTGCTTCTTTTTATGATCTTCTCACCCTTTAAAATCCAACACTTTTATAAATTCCTTGCTGAAAAATGTAAATTTCGCTGAATTCTCAGCATATAAGGGCAAGGTACTTAAATTTTATCCTTTATTATAAAGGAGTGTTTTAAATGAACGAAAGACCGGAAAAATTGTTAAGCCCTTCTGAGGTAATACAAATCCTAAATATTCCACGCCACCGGCTCAACTACCTTTTTGATACACGGAAATTGAAGGCTGAAGAATTTACAAAACTTGGTAATGGGCGTTTTGTTTTCAGACAAAGCGATATTGAAAAAATTAAACAAGCATTGCGGGAGGTTTCGAAGAAATGAACAAAAAACAAATCCTTGCGAACCTTAGTATCGCAAATTTTTTCCAAACCCAGATACCTTCCTTGAGTGTCAATGGAAGCCCGAATGCGATGGGGTTGTGTCCTTTTCATGAGGACCATAATCCGAGTTTTTCTGTAAATATTGAAACAGGACTTTTCAATTGCTTCGCCTGCGGTAAAAAAGGCGACATTTTCACCTTCTACCAAGAACTAAAAGGCGTAGATTTTCCAACAGCGTTGCGGGATTTAGGAGAAATAGCAGGAACGGTTTATATGCATATTAAACCTAGAGTTGTTGCAACTTTTGAGTATAAGTACACCGATGGTAATACTCTTTATATCAAAGAGAGGATCGAACCTGGTCATAACGGACGGCCAAAGGAATTCATCTTCAAACATCAAGAAGGTGATAAATGGGTTTTAGGCAGGGGTTGTAATCCTGTACTTTACAATCTACCCCTGGTTGCTGGATCGAAACAATGCATTGTGGTAGAAGGTGAAGCAAAAGCAGACCTCTTGGTAAGTTTGGGTTTTGTTGCTACGTGTCTTGATAGTGGGGCAAATTCTCCGTGGAAGGATGAATATACAAAAGATTTAAAAGACAAAGACGAGGTGGTTATTATGTCTGATAACGACGGCCCAGGTAAACAATATGCCACAAAAATAGCAAATGCACTGTGTGGTAAGGTAAAGAGTCTAAAAGTTGTAGAGCTTCCAGGGCTGCAAGAGTCTGAAGATATTATCGACTGGACAAAAATACCTGGCAATGACAAATCGAAGCTGATTGAACTTGTTAAAAACACTCCGGAATGGACACCGACTGAAGCGGATCAGATGGAAGTAGTGGAAGAAGTTGAGGTTATTCCAGAGGAAATAATTCCAGTTTACGATTTTCCCGCTGAAATATTTCCTCATGAATTTCAAGAGTTTATCAAAAAGGTTGCCCTAGCAATTGATATTGGTCCAGAGGTAGTCGCAAGTATTGAAATGGGTATTCTGAGTGCGTGCATTGGGAATAGTATAAAAATATCGCCAAAACCGGGATATGAAGTAGCACCCTTCATGTGGACTTGCGTTGTATTACCACCTGGAAGTGGAAAGTCTCCTGTGTTTGATACGCTTTCGAAACCAATCAGGAAGATACAATCAGAAGCCACCCAAAGATATAAACAGCAGATAAAAGAGTACAAAGTCGCCTTACGTAACTTCAAGAAAGATGAAAATATTAGCGAGGAACCCGAAGAACCCATTTTGGAGCAATACTATACATCAGATGCAACTGTAGAGGCACTGGCAGAGGTTTTCGAAAATCAACCGAGAGGTATTTTGAGTTTCCAAGATGAGCTATCATCACTGATTTATGGAATGAATCAATACAAGGGTGGCGGTAATGACAAGCAGCATTATCTTGAACTTTTCAATTGTAACTCCTGGAAAATCAATAGAAAGAGCGGAGCACGATTCATCCCAAACACGGGTATGGCGATTATTGGAGGAATACAGCCCGAAGTAATACCGTTGGTATTCGGCAATGATAGCTTTCGTGACGGATTCATTCAAAGATTCATTTTTGTTTGTCCTGATATTCATCCGATAAAATTCAATAGGAATTGCCTCAGGCAGGATGACTGCAAATATTGGGAAAATCTTATCCAATGGTGCTACAGCATACCATTGGTGATTGGTGAAGATGGCTTTGTCAAATCAGAAATTATACGATTGAACGAAGAAGCATTAGGAATATGGGAATTATTCTATAACGAATGCGGGCAATTATTGACCGTAATGCCCTTCAAAATACAAGGTTTCATCCCGAAACTCATTCTTTATTCTTTGAAATTCATGGGGATATTGCACGCTATTAAAAAATATCACAATAACGCTGTGCCAGATCTAATCGACCGTGAAATTACGGATAACTCAATTAAACTTGCAAAATATTTCTTTGGCCAGATTGGTAAATTACTAAAACTCTATGAAAAAAGAGAGGCTCGCAAAGAATACCACACCAGAATAATTCATGCAATCCATAGCCTCCAAAATGAAATTATAAACGGAAAGCTGGAACTACAAAAAATATTAGATAAATACAACTACTTATTACCTAAATCAATGTATCTAACATCTGAAGGACTAAGCAGCATCATGAGAAATGAGTTGGGATTAAATACAAAAAAAAGTACTGGGGGATATTCTTTTTTGATATGGGAAGAACAGAAATTGAAAAAATTGTTTAAAACAACCTCCACTACTTCAACTTTTTCAACTATCGAAGAAAAACACAGAGACGAAGAACCGTCAAAATTAGAAAATTTGCAGGGAGCTACCTCAACTACCGCAACTAACACAACTGCCTCGATTACTGAAAAATGTTGCAGAGTTGAAGAAGTGGAAGAAGTGGAGGTTTCATCGAATAACAGACTTCCTAATACTATCCTCAGAGTTGACAGTCTGGAGGTGGTGGATGATTCCGTGTATCGTAATTGAAGATATAACGGTTGAAACTCGTGAAGGCTTGAAAGAGCTAAAAAATGGACAGGTTGTAAAAATCTCTGAGAAATCTGCAGGCCAGTTGATTGAAACAGGCAAGATAAAGCCATTGCCGTACATTACTGATTTTGGGTGCCTGATTATACCATATAACTCACCAAAACGGTACCACTGGTGGGATGGAGGACAAAGTTTAGTAAATACACTTTTAGAACTGGGTGCATCAAGTGAAGTGTTGGCGAAATACAGGTAATCGTAAAAACGAACTTTAAAGGAGATAAAAATGAATGTGGTAGGAATTGTTAGTGGTTTTAAAGGTGCTATTGCAGTGTTGGACAGTAACGGTCAGATATTGGAACTTCTGGACATGCCTATTTTCAAAACTAATAAAGTAGAAGTGAATGAATCTAAAATCGCAAATGTTCTTAAAAAGTATACCGTGGACCATGTCTTTATTGAAAAGGCAATACCAAATCCAGATCAGGATATTACCAACACATTTTGGAACGGAATGATTTTTGGAATCCTGCAAGGGATTTGCTTCGGTATGAGATTAAGATACTCAATTATTGTATCACCAGTATGGAGGAAGTTCATGTTAAATGGGACAAGGAGAAATAATGGCTCAAGCATTGTTAGGGTCAAACAACTATATTCGAATATTGAATTGAACCGAAAGGATATTGGTAAAGCCGATGCTATTTTAATTGGTCTGTACGGAATGAAAATACTCAGGATGATGAATAATTGTGAAATCTCAAATAAGATTAAGATACCATCTATACGAATGTAAGATTTTATCCGGGATGCGGTTGTTGTATGGCAAGATTGAATAATACTTCATACATGGAGAAAGAATATGAGCATGACGAGGAAACATATTAGTTCTTGCAAGTGCAAGTCTGGTCTGGACAAAGGCTGGTCACCAGTCCAGCATAGGATCCCACACATGGAGAGGTAACAAGCAACGCAAGGCCAAAGGTAGAGAGATATCAGGGCAAGTGAGGTGTAGAGCCTCGAAATAACCATCGGATAGGCGGTTGACACTATTCGTTTAGGAGGAATGCCGCGATTCAATGAATGCTTCAGAACTTGAGTATTCTTCATGAAAACCAGAGTGGCACCTCTTACGCCTATCATGCTGAAATTGAAAGAGGAAGGAGAGTGTCTCTCGTTTGAATATTATAACCATGCGGATATGAAATCAGAAGAGATAACATATCAGGTCCTTAGAAAGTTGGGTGAGTCATGTTTTAGGAGTGAAGAGGTCAAAGAAGCTTTATTATGAAAGGGGGTACGATGCCGGCATAAACAAGTCAACAGATGAAAGAAAAAAATTTGAGGAGCGAGTTGTTTGTCTAAAATTAAATTACAAAGTTTTTGGAGGAATAAATCTTATGATCAATCAGACAGTTGCAAATAAAAGCGCAAATGCTAAGGAAATTAAAGAAATTGATATCAACAAGGTTGTTATTCGAGATGATTTGTATCCGCGAATTGAAAAAAGCACTTCAACCGTTCAGAAATACGCTGAAAATCTGGAGGTGCTTCCCCCGATCGAGCTGAATCAGCGATTCGAATTAATCGACGGGTGGCACAGATTGACCGCCAACAAAAAAGCAGGGATCAAAACCATAAAAGCAATCATTACAAATACCGGCAGTGATAGGGAACTTCTCGAACTGGCAATTGAGCGGAATGCATGCCATGGATTGCAATTTATCACTGGAAGACAAACGTGATTTGGCTCGCAAAATCTACAGCGCAGCCGAAGACAAAAAACGTGACGAAATAAAGGCAAAGTTGGTAAAACTTTTGTCTGTTTCAGAACGAACGATGAGAAATTGGCTGTCCAGTATAGACAATGATATAAAAGAAAGACGCGACAAAAAGATACTCAATATGTGGCTAACTTGTCATACACACGAAGAGATTGCTGATATCGTAGGACTATCACGTTCACAGGTTGGTGAGATTCTGACGGAATCGGCAAAGTTGCCAAAATCAGCAGAAGCCGCTGCAAACCATCTAGTCGACTTTGAGATTCCCCTTTATAATGTCTGGAAGATTAAGGAGAAGTCTGGTAGTTCAAGTCTTTTGGGCAATACAGAACCAGAAATATTAGATAATCTCCTGTATCTCTATACCAAGCCGTTTGATGTAGTGGTCGATCCATTCGCCGGAGGCGGAAGTACTATAGATGTTTGTAAAAAACGTTTCCGCAGATATTGGGTGGGCGACCGCACTGTAGTACCAGAACGGGAGCACGAAATCAGAAAGTGGGATATTGCCAATGGATTGCCGCCCCTACCAAAATGGCAAGATGTTACACTCATTTATCTCGATTCGTCAAAGTGGAAGCAGTCGGAAAATATACTCAACAACAATGCTCAGGCAGATACTACAAAAATGCCTTTAAATGATTTTACAGAAAAGTTTTCAGAATTCGTTAACTTAATCTCGAAAAAATTACACCCGGGCGCTGTCATAGCCACGCTCATTCAGCCAACACAGTGGAAGTCTTCTGATAAAGTATGCACTGACTATGCCGCTGAATTGATCAAGAAAGTGAAGATGCCAATAAACATGCGCTTCCAATGTCTCTATGAAGGGCAACAATGTACCGCGCAAATGGTTGAATGGGCAAAAACAAACAAAAGACCACTGGTAATATCAAGCGAGCTTATAGTATGGCAAATACCCAACGACGCAAAAACGAACGGTATGACAAAAATCAGTAAATAGGGACCCTACATAAGATTTGCAATTTGGTGTGAGCATCAAAGTCATCATTGCGGCAATAGCCAGCTGTCTAAGCAGCTATTGCCGCAAATTTAACCTTTATTGAAGAACAGGAGGTATCTGTGGAAAAATTTAGCGTAAGAAAGGCTTCAAAAAGATTAGGAATTTCAAGATCAACCCTTCTTAAAGAAGTGGAAGATGGCCGCATTGTCGCGCACAAGAGGAGACACAGGATCATTTTCTTCCCGCAAGATATTGAATGCTACGAAAAACGAAACACTCTCAATTACAGAGAGACATCAAGAAATACCGAAAAGAACAGTTTTATGTCTGAGAAGCAGGGTGTGAAAAATTTACTATGATATCAACTTCTTCAAGCAGTTGTATCTTAAGATTACACTCTTGAGCAAATAAAAACATGTATCTTTTTCGCAAGCAGGTCAAGGAAACATTTTTGATTGATTTACAATAAAGGAGAATAAAATGAATTTAGAAGTAAAGATTAAGACGAGAACAAACAACAAAAAAAAGATTATCTCTGTCAAGTATACCAAAAAACCGTGTCCTCTTTATAACAAATACACGTGTGAGATGCTTTCTGTTACTGATGAGATAGACCGGAAGTCCACGCCGAAAACACATTGGGACATTGCTGGGGATGAAGTATTTCATCTGAGGAATGAAATCAACAGGTATTATCTCTATATCTCAGAAAATCCAAATGACGAAAATAAGTTAGTCATTGAAAGCCGCTGTCTGGACTATAAAAATATAGAAACTGTCTTCGAATTCCTCATGAATGTTTTTTGCCTTTTGCTTGATGCTAAAAATAAAGACAAGATCAAGGGATTGGGGCCAATTCTGCGCAAAGTTAATGATTTGATCAAGATGGAAACAGTAAGGCGTTGTGGAAGATAGAATGTTTGATAAATCACTGATTTATTGTCACGCATCAAATCATACACAGCAATATTAACGAGCTACATGAGAAAAAGAGGAGAGACGGAAAGATCAGACGACAACGCAAGTGAAGGTATAGAACTCCGAAATAAACATCGTGTCGGAAAGCGACATCATTCATTTAGGAGTAAGACAGGATTCTTAAGATCGATAAGGCTCAAGACTAGCGATGGAGCCTGGGAAAATTAAGAATAATTTATATTACATTGACTGACGTAGGACGGACGTCGATATTCATTATAAATATTGAGCAACAAGAGGCACAATGACACATACCATCCATGTGTACGTTGGAGTTCCTCAGAAAGGATGTGAAAAATGGATTGTAAAAAAGTAAGGGTCTTAAGTGAAGAGGAAATAAAGCTATTATTAACACACTAGAAGGGCGTAACCGCATTGTTGTGTTACTCGGTCTGTGTGTTGGTCTCAGGTCGGATGAAGTATTTCGGCTCAGATGGAATGATATTAACTTTGAAAAAGGGTTGTTAAATATTTACTGCAAGAAGCAAGGTAAAATAGTTTTTGTTTCCCTCACAAAGGCACTTATTGCAGAATTAAAGAATTACATAACCAATTATACTGGAGACAGACTGTTTGAAGATCAGAGTACGGAATATTTTATCAGGTACTTCCGAATGCTAAACAGGAAATTTAAGCTATTGTTATCCAGCGATGTTACATTTAAGACTCTGAGGCATACCTTTGCTACTCATCTGATAAAGGCAGGGATACCAATTCATATTGTAAGTAATGTTTTAGGACATACCAACAATACGATGATGGAAAAGGAAGCATGTATCGATGCATTAGTAAACTAATTGTGGCACTCTGATCTGAATACTTTCTAAAGATTCTTACAAGGGATAGTGTGGTTAACTGGAATTTGCCTATAAAGCTAATAAGTTAACCATACCTACCCTTGTTCATTAATTCTGCTTATGATGGTTGTATGCAGAGCAGATTTTGAAAGGTTTACAGTCATGGAAAAACGATATTTTAATATCAAAGAAATTTCTGAATATACATCCTTGCCAATAAAGACGCTTTATGATTGGGCAAGTCAGGGGAAGATTCCATCTATCAAGTACGGTCGTCGTGTTCTTTTTGATTTGGAGGACATAAATAGAATAATGATGTCAATGAAGAGGAATATTAATCAGGATGAAAAAACGGTTAATAAAATTGTTGGAGATATTTTGTGGAACTAATTATAATCCCTAGTAGCGGTCAGACAGACACGATCGGTCCCGGGAAAGGAGGTATTTATGTTTAAACGGGGTGGTGTCTGGTGGACTTGTATCAGATACAGAGGGAAAAAAATTCAGAGAAGCCTTGAAACAACCGACAAAAAACTTGCACAAGCAATAGAGGCAAAGGTTAGAACCGAAATAGTCGAAGGGAAATATTTTGAGAACTCCATCGGTGATAACAAAATATTCACAGATATGATTGAAAAGTTCATGAAAGAGCATGCACCAAATGTATCAACCAATATGCAAATAAGCTATGCTTCGTCTCTAAAACACCTGAATCCCTATTTTAGGGATAGAAAGCTGTCGGAGATATCCCCGAAGAAGATTTCTGAGTACAAAGTTTTCAGAAAAAGTGAAGGTGCAAAACCTGCTACCGTTAACAGGGAACTTGCAATGCTCTCTAAAGCTTTCAATCTTGCCTTGAAGGAATGGGAATGGATTAAAGAGAATCCCGTTTCTAAAGTCCCAAAAGAGAAAGAAAATAATGAAAAGGACCGGTGGTTGACTTCCGATGAGGAAAAAAGACTTCTTGAAGCTTCACCTCAATGGCTCAAAGATATAATCGTATTCAATTTGCATACTGGTTTAAGAATTGACGAGCTGCTTTCTCTCGAATGGCAAAGGGTCAACCTATTTAGTAAAACAATCTTAATTCAGAAGTCAAAAAACGGAAAGCCAAGAACAGTTCCATTGAATCAAGATGCAATTGATATATTAATAGGGAAATCGAAGGTTAGAAGCATTAAAAACGATTTAGTGTTTACCAGCAGCACCGGGACTAAAATTGATAGTGACAATCTCAGGAGAGCGCTTGACAGTGCATTGGAAAAGGTGGGTATTAAAGAGGTTACTCCACATACATTCAGGCATACCTTTGCTACGCGTCTGGCACAAAGAGGTGTGGATATTTACAAAATAGCAAAACTGCTGGGGCATAAAGATATTCGTATGACACTTAGGTATGCACACCATTGTCCTGATAGTCTGAGGGATGGAGTCAGGATATTAGAGGCTGACTACAATTTGACTACAGTTGAGGAAAAGCGTGAAGTGTCGAATGCCTGAAACCCTTGATTTTATTGGTGGAGCTGAGGGGATTCGAACCCCTGACCTTTTGAATGCCATTCAAACGCGCTCCCAACTGCGCCACAGCCCCACCTAATGAGTCTTCAGTTATCAGTGATCAGTTGCCAGTTACCTTATGTTGAAGCATGTTACATGTTAGAAAATAACATGATACATACGTGTTGTCAAGGTTTTTCAGTCTGAATTTCGATTGATTCGGGATGAAATTCTGATAGAATTCAAACTCTTCTGAGGGTGCTCAGAAGCATTTATCGGGCAATCAGCTATGTAAGGGAATTTGGATGGCAAAGAAGGAATATAATTTTACTGACATTGAAGGTAAATGGCAGGGATTTTGGGATGGGTGCGGACTGTTCTGCGCCGATGAAGCCAGCAGGAAAGAAAAATTCTATTGTCTCGTTATGTTCCCGTATCCATCGGGCACCCTCCATGTCGGTCACGGCAGAAACTACATTATTGGCGATGTCGTTGCGCGTTACAAGATGATGAAGGGCTACAATGTGCTTTCGGCCATAGGCTGGGATGCCTTTGGTCTTCCCGCTGAAAATGCCGCAATTAAGGGTGGCACCCATCCTGCCGTCTGGACGAAGAACAATATTAAAATGATGAAGAAGCAACTCCACCGGTGGGGGGTTGGATACGATTGGGAACGGGAGATCACTTCCTGCAATCCCGATTACTATAAGTGGACTCAATGGATATTCCTGAAGCTCTACGAAAATAACCTGGCATATAAAAAGAAGGCCGCTGTGAATTGGTGCCCTTCCTGCGCTACCGTACTGGCCAACGAACAGGTTGTGGACGGGTGTTGTGAGCGCTGCGATAGTCAGGTACGGCAGCGAGACCTGGAGCAGTGGTTCTTCCGTATCAGCCAATATGCCCAAAAACTGCTGGATGACGTTTCGCTGTTAGAAGGTTGGCCTGAACGGGTCAAGACGATGCAGGTAAACTGGATCGGCCGCAGTGAAGGGATTCGGATCGATTTCAAAGTAGAAGGTACAGGCAAGACACTATCCTGTTTTACCACACGTCCCGATACACTCTACGGGGTAACCTTTGTTTCTCTGGCACCGGAACATCCCATAATTAAGGACTTGATTTCCGGTACTCCTCAGGAAAAGACGGTAATGGACTTTGCGGACAGGGCGCGGAATCAGGGAATGGTGGAACGCACCGCCGAAGGGACAGAGAAGGAGGGTGTATTTACCGGTAAGTACGTTGTTAACCCTGTCAATAATGACAAGGTTCCGGTGTGGGTAGCCAACTATGTACTTATGGAATATGGCACGGGGGCCGTTATGGGCGTGCCCGCCCATGACCAGCGGGATTTCCTCTTTGCAAAGAAATATAATCTCCCCATCAAAATTGTTATTCAGCCAGAAGGCAACGCACTCAATGCCGACACAATGCAAGAGGCATACATTGATGATGGTATTCAGATTAATTCAGGAAATTTCGATGGCTTGCCGAATACCGAGGCGATAAACAAAGTTACCATACACCTCGAATTTAAAGGGCTTGGCACAAAGACGGTAACCTACCGGCTGAGGGATTGGCTTATCTCCCGGCAGCGTTACTGGGGAGCGCCTATTCCCATCATCTATTGTGAAAAATGCGGTACGCTGCCGGTGCCTGAATCACAACTTCCCGTAATACTACCTGAAGCGGTGGAATTTAAACCGCATGGCATGAGTCCTCTGGCGGAGGTGGACTCCTTCATCAACACGGTTTGCCCAAAATGTTCAGGAACGGCACGGCGGGAGATCGACACCATGGATACCTTTGTTGATTCAAGCTGGTATTTCCTGAGGTATCTATCGCCGAAGGATGATCGTCAACCGTTTGTCACAAAGAAAGTCAACAAGTGGTTGCCGGTGGATCAGTATATTGGTGGGGTAGAGCACGCCATCCTGCATCTCCTCTACTCACGGTTTATTACCAAGGTGCTTTACGATCTTGGCCTTGTCAATTTCAAAGAACCCTTCCGGCATCTTTTTACCCAGGGTATGATTATCAAAGAGGGGGCGAAGATGTCCAAGTCCAGAGGCAATGTGGTAAGCCCTGATATCCTCATTGACAAGTACGGTGCCGATACCCAGCGCCTCTATATCCTTTTCATCGGCCCACCCCAGAAGGATGCCGAGTGGAATGAGCTCGGGGTGCTGGGTGCCTCCAGATTTCTGCGCCGTCTGTGGCAAAAAATTACAGATTATGAAGAGGTGTATGCCCGGGCACAGCGGGTGGATATTGTTATGCGTGTTTCTCGGTATACACAAGCGCCCCGGTTTTGCAAGCCTCCACGCATGCCATCGTCTCAAACCCCTTGCAATCGTCACAATTGAATGCAAAATTGAGTTCGGTGTCCTTTGTGATGGCTCCAAACGGGCATTGTGTTACGCATGCCCAGCACCCCACACATTTTTTAGTATCAATAATCACGTTCCCGTCTTCATATTTTGTAATGGCGCCGTATTCACAGGCCGCCATACACTTGGGCTTTGCGCAATTCTGACATACGGTCATATGAGGTTTGTCTTTTCTTGTCGATACTTGCAACCGGTAACGGGGCTTTGGGGTTTCTGCAAAGGACTCGTAAATATTTTTGGATACTGAATGCCGCACACCGCATTCTAACATACACTGTTTACAGGTGACGCATTTATCTTTTACAAATTTCTTTTTTAGCATGTATTGATACTCCTCAATCTTCGGATAAAAAATTTCATGTTTTCTATAGTATTTCTAGGTAAGAAACTTCTTTTCCTCCATTCCTCATTTCCACGAGGGCATCTTTTAGCAAGTTTTTCACAACCCCCTTCGCCCCCTTTACTAAGGGGGATTCGGTTGCGGTGTAGCCGTATTGCGTGCTTTTTAAATATGTGATGAACAAAACATTTCGCATCTCGATTTTATATCATAATGCCGCAAGTCGCAATGAAAAAGATGCATCATTTAAGATTTTTCAGCAGATGAAGCAGCAGTGCTTTCCAGAATAGCGCTCACGAGACCGGGAATGGTGTACTCATTCGCCTTAATGGTAATGCGGAATCCCATCTCTTCGGCAGTTTGTGTCGTAATTGGACCAATACTGGCATACTGGACGTGACTATTCAACGCCAGAAGGTTTTCTTTGCCAATGATCTCAGCAAAATTCCTTACCGTTGATGAACTGGTAAACGTAACGATATGTACCTCGCCATTTCTGATTTTATCAGCAAGATTAATATTTCTGGGTTGTGCCATTATGGTCTTGTAGGCCACCAAATCAATTACCTTCCCCCCTAATTTTTGCAGTTCCTCTGGCAAAAAACTCCTGGCAATATCTGCCCGCGGCAGCAGGAATCTTTCACCCTTTATCGTTGTCACCTTCTTCAACTCGTCTACCACCGATTCTGCAACAAATTTAGGTGGCCTGCAATCGACTTTTATGTAATACTTCCTGATGCCGTCCTCCGTTGCCGGGCCAATGGCGCAGACCTTGATGCCTTTCAGCTCACGAATATCTTTTCCCAGCTCAAACAGGCGCTGGAAGAAGGCATCGACACCGTTGATACTGGTAAAGACAAGCCAATCATAAGACTGGATGTTGTTTATCGCTTCATCCAGGGATTGAACAGTGTCAGGTTTTGCAATCTCGATGGTAGGAAATTCAATGATCTGTGCACCATATTCGTAAAGCTGATCGGCAAACTCACTGGCCTGTTCCCTTGAACGTGTCACGACGATTGTCTTTCCGAACAAGGGTTTTGACTCAAACCAGTTGAGCTGGTCACGGAGGTTTACCACTTCACCAACGATAGTAATTGCCGGAGGTTTTATGTCTTTCGTTTTTTCTACGATTGTACAGAGCGTCCCTATTACCGTTTTTTGCTGGGGCGTAGTTCCCCACCGGATAACGGCAACGGGGGTATCTTTAGAACGGCCATGTTTCATAAGCTGTTCCGTAATGTAAGGCAGATTCTTGATGCCCATATAAAAGGCAAGCGTGCCGATTCCGGTGCTGATCTTTGCCCAATCAATGGAACTTTCGTTTTTCGTGGGGTCTTCATGTCCGGTGATCAGCCCAAAAGTAGAGGTAAAGTCACGATGGGTAACCGGAATGCCTGCATAATTCGGGGTTGCGATGGCAGCGGTTATGCCGGGGACTACCTCAAAAGGGATGTGGTTTTCGTAAAGCACGATTGCCTCTTCCCCGCCCCGTCCAAAGATATAGGGGTCGCCTCCCTTTAACCGGGTTACGATTTTGTCCTCCATGGCCTTTTTTACAATCAGCTTATTAATGTCGTCCTGTTCCATGGTATGTGCGCCTCCCTGCTTTCCGACATAAATAAATTCTGCATCCGCCCTGGCAGCTTTGAGGAGGTCTACATTTACCAGATAGTCGTAAATAATAACGTCGGCCTTTTTGATACATTCCAGTCCTTTTACGGTGATGAGCCGTGGGTCACCCGGACCAGCACCCACGAGGTATACCAGATTACGCTTTATCAAGACAACAACCTTTCAAGAGTATAATTAACGGTATTGGATTTCATTTGGACGCAAATGAACGAACATATGGAGCAGCACTACAATCAAAGAACCTGCCCCTACAGAGTGATGGCATGCCGTTGTCGTTATCGATATTTTTAAAAAACAAAACTATTGCCTACACATACAAAATAATATTGAAAATTTCTGGATTAATCAATACTGTTTTATGGTTTTGAGGCATGCTCTTTTTGATAGGCCGTTTTTTCTTTCTTTGACATAATTCTCTCTATGGCCTCAGCCGTGTTCTCATGGACATCGACGTTTTTGTTGTTAACCAGTTCCTGAAGTGCATCAAACGCTTTAGGATTGCCAATCCTGCCTAACGCCCACGCTGCAGCACTCACGACGGAAGGCTCTTTGTCCTTCAATGCCCATATGAGTGAAGTGACAGCGCTGTTATCGCCGATCCAACCAAGGACGTGTGCAGCGCGTTCGCGGGTATCTTTATGAATTTCACGCAATGAACCCATAAGCGCCTTTACTGCGGGAGTTCCAATCTTTATCAAAGCCCATCCCGCCCTGCGCCTCGTTCCTTCTTCATTGTCATTCAGGGCACTTATCAGCAGGGGGACGGACCTTTGGCCAATTGCGGCTAATCCCCATGCGGCTTTCATACGTGTCCATGCCGCATCCTCCCCGGCATCGGTAACCAGGATCTTGGCAAGGGCATTCATAGCCATGTCATTACCAATACTGCCCAGCGCTTCAACACATCCGCTTTTGACATACCAACTTTGTTCTTTTGCAAGGACATTTGTCATGGGAAAAACTGCACTCCGGTCACCCAACGTCCCCAGAGTTCTTGCAATGTCATATTTAACACCCTGATCGGTTTCACTCTTGAATACTGCGAGAAGTGCAGGAACCGAATGCGTAGCGCCCAACCTTTTCAGTGCAAGAACTGCTTCCCGCCGCACGTCTTTATTTTTGTCCTTCAGAAGTGATTCAATATCCCTTGATACGCTGTCGTCACCGCAAAACCCAAGCGACCAGGCAGCATGTTGCTTTACCTGCGGGTTGGAATCTCTGAGAAGTTTTACCAGCGGTGAGGTCGTGTATCCAGGAGGCAACACCATCAGAGCCATTGCGGCGGCCCTTGCCTTGTCATAATCCGCATCTTCGATGGTTTTTACCAGGGTCTTTATTTGTTCCTGAAAGTGTGCGGCATTACTGTTATCTTCCTGCCGGGGATTATGTGTTTCCCGGTCTTTTCGCTTCTTCCCGGTGTTTGCCTGGTCTGAGACGTGTAGAAGATCCATGGCAACGCATGGATAATCAGCCAGAATTACGTCCACACCCATTTTGATTCGTTCTTTTATAACCTTTCTGCTGTCGTTCTCCAGGATAATTGAGAATGCATGTTTTTTTTCCTCGTGGACAAGATCAATCTTTTCTTTTGTCATTTCTTCTGCAGATAAAAAAACCAGTTCTTTTCCATCGGAGTCCGCGTCTTCCGTCCTTAAATTTCTCAGCGCCCCCCACAAATATATTTGCGAAGACATTTCGCATTCCCTGACGACATCCAAGACCTGTTTCTCCAAACAGGTCTGTTTTACATTCAGGATCACCTTAAGATCATTCATTTTACAGAATTTTAGCGCATCAGAAAGGAGGGGCACCCGTTCTTTCTGAAACCCAGGTCCACGCCACGAACCGGCATCATATTGTTGTAATTCAGCATATAATAATTGGTCAACATGCCCTTTCCCGTCAGTCGTCCTGTCGATCGTTTCATCACACATCAGGACAAGCTGATTATCCTTTGTTTGCCGGATGTCAATAGCAACACCATCGACTCCTAACTCAGCTACCCGGCGTAATGCAGCAAAGGTATTTTCCGGAACGTCCTCCAGCACGCCATGGTGCGCAAAGATTTCAACCTGCCTTGTATTTTCTGCAAAAACTGAGAAATACGGGGAGATCAGGAAAGATATCACGATGGAGCAGAGCTGCAGCCAGGTACTCCTTTGGCGCTGTTGCCATGGTTTTACGAGCGTACCATGCACGGCGTTAAACGCTGAGCTTGCCGAAGGGGCAGTTATACGAAGAAGGAGGCACAGAGAGTTGTAAAAAAAGTGCACACCGTAGAATTTGTGATAGAGGGACGTTATTGTGACCAGCATATACTGCATATCCTTATTTATCTGTACGTGTAGCGCCGCTGCTCATGATCTGCCAGTGTGGCCTGCCTTCCCAGGTAACCCGATTCTCTGCCATATTAAAATAGACCTTTTCCGAAAATGTCCGTGACCCTTCTTTTCGTAATTCCGCTTTTGGGTTGCCTGTCAATAAGGCGCTATCCTGGACCAGATCCCAGGTGAAAAGCGACCCAAATCCCTCACTGTTCTCCAGACGCTTACTGGAAAAGTGAACATTGCCTGTGGCGATAATCTTATGAATGTTCTTATCGTTGCCCAGGTAGGCATCAATCTGGTCTCCCTGTAATGTTTGTCCACCCCGTGTTGCTTCTGCCTCTTCAAAAAAGCTTACCTTCCTGAGTGCATCATAATACAGCATCTTTTTGGTCCAATTGACTTTGAGATCAGTTTCTTCTGTGCTTTGATTGGGAAGCTTCCCTTCTCCCCTATCATATAAACTTCCTTTGCCTTCACACAACACCGTTTTTCCGTCTTCATAAAAGAAGACCCGGGGAGCAAGAATTTGTCGTCTGTTTCCTTCTCTCAGAAGGGCAAAGGGTTGTCCCCGTAAGATGGTGACTTTGTTTTTTGCATCCCACGTAGCCCGATCTCCGACAGCCTCGCTGAACAGGTTGTCACGTTTATCGATAATATGGATTTTTTCTGTAGCCTTTAATGACTGGATATTATAATCATGGTCGTTAAATGTCACATTCAGATTATCGCAAAGGAGAGTGGAATTTTCTCTTTGAACTTCAATGTTCTTTTCAAAACTGGCCTCCCTCGTGTTGTCCAGGAAATTCATTTTCCCTTCCCATGTTACGGTGACATTATTATCTGCTTTGCCTGCAACGGCTGCGGCCTTTTTTTTACCTGCCTTTTCCCTGAGTTTTGCCTTTAAGCTGCCAGGACTTGGAATGTCTATTTTTCCGGTATCTTTATAAAAAATTATCTTCTGTGCATCGATATTGAGGTCGTCTTTTACAAATTCTGCCTTTTGGTTATCTTCCAGGATTGCGCTTTGGGTATTAACATCCCACGTCAGAAAACTCCCTTTGGCAATTTTCGTTCCTTGTGATGCAAGGACATTTCCGCTGGCAATGGCCTGTTTTGTTTGTTTTGTCTGAGGGTCAAGAAAAATGACCAATTTATCGGAAAAGACGGTGGAACTGCCCTTCCTTGCCTCCACATGGTCGTTGAAGGTCATGATATTTGCTTCAGGTTGCCGATCAAAGGTAAGTTGTCCGCTAGAACGTATAAAGGTTTTTTCACGTGCCACTTCCTGTGTGCCTGTTTTCGAAGGAGAGAGGGTGTTGTCCTCCTGAACCTGTGGAGTTTGTAACGCGCTATCCTGCGACAGAAAAAAGAGATCATTTTGAATACCATCCATTTCCATTTCCGCGTCTTTTTTGATCCACATCTTCTTGTTTGTAAGGTCTATTTCGCAGCCTTGTCCGACAATTTTTATGCCTTTCCCATGGATAGTAACGGGTTCGTCCGTGCAAACAAACTTTTTTTCCGGTAAGTACCGCAGATGGTCGGTGTGAAGGCGGGTATCAGGATCGAATTGAACGACTACGTTATCTGAGAGATAGCCTTCATCAGTGGTGCTGTTCATCTCTCCCTCGTGGGATGTGATGAAGACAGACTGCGTACCCTCCGCACTATGGGTAAAGTCCATAACCTCAATCTCCGGCGTGACAATTTTGTATAGATTATCATTGAGCAGGAAGGTGTTCTGGCCGCGCATGATTACCACTTCCTGCCCCTGTTTATCGTAACTTGGCATGGTTAAACCCTGTACCGTTTGTGTCACGGTATCTGTGCCACTCCCGGAGACATGCCGTAATGGCTGGACAGGAGCGGCGTTTTTCTTTTTACTCCTTGTTTCTCCTTTTGGCTTGGATATAACCAAAGATATGATAATGGCAAACATGCAAGCTACCGGTATGCCAATGAGTATGTATCTTCGTAGGGTCATGATGGTCTAAAAAACAAGAGGTTTCATTTTGATCTTTCAGTTTCTCTTGTCTCAGCTTCTACAAAATCTATAAAAAACAACTTTGATAACTAACACTATTATATTAACAAGTCTTTTCTTGTTTTTGTTGCGACAGCCTTTCTTTAATTATTGTCAAACTCTTCGAATACCTTTCGATCAATCCTTGCGCCACCAGACCATCTCCCATGTTTGCCTTTCGTTGAATTAGCCAAACAGTAACCTTTAACGGCAAGATTGTTCGATCTGTTGCCCCACTGGTGAAAATAAACTCGTGTGGTTTTGCCCCGATGAATTAGACACATTGAAAACGGCTTCTCACGGTAGCCTTTTTCGCAATTTCAGCTTGGCGATAATACCGGCTGGACGGATTACCATAATGCTGAGTAAAAAAGGGCATCATTTCATCAAGCACCCTTTCATCTACCTGTGTAGTTGCATCATTATCAAGATAAACAATCCCAATTTCTTTTTTCATTTATTTTTGTTGAAGGTTATATTTGAACAGTCTCATCAAGCGATACTGTCTTAGCTTCATAGGGAAGCGATGATATAATATCTTTCTTATCTCAAATCTAAAAATTCTTTTAGTGCATTTTCCATTCGAAAGAGGTCTTTAGGAGAAAGTTTACCGAGTTTCTTTATGACCAAGCCTTGTTCAATTGTTGAGACGGCTGGTTTAATAGAAGAAGGCTTTAACAAACCAGCATCTCGCCAATCTTCTATTAAACATTCTCCCACGTTAAGAGTTTTATCGGTCTTACCAGTAATTGCCATGATAACAATGTCAGGGGAGGTATTGTTATAAACATCAGAACTTACAATTACCGATGGACGTTTCTTTATGGTAGCTTGGTTACTAAATGGAAAAGGGACAAGAACAACATCCCCTCTATTATAGACTGTCATAAATTGAGTCCTCTTCATTGTCCCATATTTTCTGGAATGACGCAGCGGACAAGTCTTGAGAGGCTTTTGCAATCATGATTCTTTCTCTTTTGCTTTCTAAAAACTGAATGAAGTCAAAGACTTCTGGTAGAAGATTTTCTGGAAGTTTATCAATTTCTTTCTTTATCATTTCTTTGACCGACATTTTATTTCCCCCTTTTTTTGTGTATATAATGCGAAAGAATCAACGTAAGTCCATAACATCTACCACTAGGATGCGATCAAACGTAGTGTTTATGTCGAATGAGATAAGGTATTTTCCTCCTCAACAAATACGTTATAGGGACTATTTTAAAACTTTTTCCTTCTCAGCCTTAAGGTAGCAAAACGTAGTCGATGCAGAAATGGTATAATATGTCAGGCGAATTGCTTCGGCAATCGCTTTATCTACCTTATCGTATTGATGCACCACTACATTTCTAAATCGTAAAGGATGAGAACTCTCCCATCTGTTTCAGGTATTCGTCTAATTCCGTGAGCTTTCTGAGGATGAGAGGCTTATCAACAAAGCTTATACCTCCCTTCGAAGATATCCATCTCTTTTCTTGAGAAATCAAAATATTCCCGGAGGGTTAAAGATTCGAATGCGTGCCTCGTAAAGGGCATTTTATCCACTAGGATTATTTTATTCTTGATTATCCTCGCTGCAAGGGGAAGCGGTGCCGTATTTAAAACGACAAGGTCAACTTCATCCGTCTTCAAAAGTTCATTCAATTTCCCCAGTATTTCGAGTTTTTCCTGCACGATATCCGCTCCGTCTGCCGTATATATGGCAATATCCACGTCACTGAGAGGAGAAACCCTGCCCCGTGCAAGGCCGCCAAAGAGGTATGCAAAAATCACCTTCGGATGTTTATTCAGATATTCCCGGACATCTGGCAGCAAATGGCTAACATTTTCAGGTAATCTACGGTATTTCATCATTATTTTATCACCAAACACTACATATCCTGCATGATGCTAACTATAGCTCAAAGAATAATTCTTTTTTTCTGAGGATACCTTATTTTTGATATCGTTCCATGATGAGGTGCCATTTATCCTGAAATTTAAGTATCTTTTCTGCAACCTCTCTCACCGCGCCACACCCTCCTTTTAACCTGGTAACATACACAGAGTGCCTTTTAACAAGTGGGGAGGCATTGGCAACTGCAACGGGAAATCCTACGCGATACAGGATAGGGAGGTCAATAAGATCATCGCCAATGTAGCATATCTCTTCATCACGAAGGGCATATTTTCCCAGGATATCTTTATAGGCATCTATCTTATTCATAGCTCCCTGGTAAACGTCCTCAATATTCAATTCCTTGGCCCGATGGATTACGGCATCACAGGTTCTCCCGCTGATAATGGCTGTTTTGATACCAGCCCGATGGAGGTAGGAGATGCCGGTGCCATCCAATACATGAAATGCCTTTGATTCACCCCCCTGGGAATCAATGTAAATAGCGCCGTCGGTTAAAACACCGTCAACATCCAGAATAACGAGCTTTATATTTTTTATCAAGGTATGTGTGTAGGGTGGATTAAGGCGTTGGTTTTTACGCCGTATCCATCTTCAATATTTTGTGATAGGGGGATTTGCTTCGCTCAATCCACCTTACCGCAAAACCGCTTAAATAAAACAAAGAGACTGTACACTTAAAATCCTACTTCCAGTAAATCCTGCACATCGATGATCCCGATAGGTGTGTGGGAATCATCTACGACGGGAATCTGATCAATTTTGTAATCTTTGAGTATTTTGTATGCTTCGGCAACAAGACAATGGGCGTGGATGACCTTTGGCGACGGTGTCATAACCTCCTTTGCGCTGCAATGCAAAAATGAGATGCCATTTTTCAAATGTCTTCTCAGGTCTCCGTCAGTGAAAAACCCCACAAGTTTATTTTGCTTATCGACAATACTTACTGCCCCTGGTTTGCCCGCGGTTTCTGTCATAACCGTAAGCACGTCCAGCAAAGGGGTATCTTCATCGGCGACAGGGTTTTCTTCATTCTTACGCATGACCATTTCTACCGTAAGCAATTTTCTGCCAAGCTCCCCGCCCGGATGATAAAAAGCATAGTCCTCTTTCCTGAGATTCCGTTTTTTAAATATCGTAAGGGCTAAGGCGTCACCTAGTGCGAGCATTGCAGTCGAGCTTGCTGATGGGGCAAGGCCTAAAGGGCATGGCTCCTCAATTTTGCCAATATCAAGAATCACATCGCTGTGCTTTGCCAGGGAAGACTTATTGTTTCCCGTAATGGCAACCACTTTTGCCCCGATCTGTTTCATAAAGGGCAAGAGGGCAACAACCTCAGTTTCTCCGCTATTCGAAAGCACCAAAACGATATCATCCGCAACAACGCGTCCAAGGTCACCATGCCTCGCCTCGGAAGGATGAATCCAGTAGGAAGGTGTCCCGGTGCTGGCAAGGGTAGCAGAGATTTTCTGGCCGATAATCCCAGCCTTCCCGATGCCCGTAACTACGACCCGGCCTCTGCAGGCAAAGATCAGATCCACGGCCATTTGAAAGCCCTGATCAAGTCGGTTGATCAGGTTTTTGATTGCTACCGACTCGAGAAGGAGTACCTCCTTTGCGAAATCAATATCAGACACAGGGTTTTCTTTCATCTGGTTGTCTTCATATGTTGTGCATCGATAGAATTTGCGATTTTTCCCTGCAGGCAGTTTGATTATAGTGGTCATTCCTGCAACATTCAAGAGAAAAGAACGACTTCTCCGGGAAAAGAATGTGCATTCAGTGTTCTGCGCTTGACAACATATTTGCCTTGTGTTAGGATGTTTTTGTTTACCGCTTCAATGAAGGGAGATGTTGCAGAATCAGTGAATTTCAATAACTTATTAATCACCATTCCTGCGATACTTTATGCGCTCACTATCCATGAGTATTTTCATGGATGGACTGCAAACAAGTTCGGGGACCCCACGGCAAGACTACAGGGACGGTTGACACTCAACCCCCTCGCCCATATTGACATTCTCGGGGCATTATGTTTTGTTTTTGCAAATTTTGGATGGGGGAAGCCTGTTCCCATCAATCCCTATAACTTTAAAAACCCCCGTCGGGATAATGTGCTCGTGTCCTTTGCGGGCCCCGCCTCTAATTTCGTTTCTGCCTTTTTATTTGGTGTAATCTTTCAACTCCTGCGCAACGCAACGTTCATACCGTTGAACGTATCTACCAATTTGTTTAATTTACTCCTGTCGGGGATTATGATGAATCTCTCGCTGGCAATTTTTAACATGATCCCTTTATTTCCTCTGGACGGCTCACACATCCTGGAGGGCTTGCTGCCCCCCGCGATGGCGCGGAAATATAAGGAGATAGAACGGTACAGCCCTTTTATTCTGCTGGGGCTCATCATTATGGGAAATTATGGGGGCATCTCAATCTTTAGCATGGTACTCGGTCCGCCGATACATTATTTTCTCAGATTGTTTACCGGTTTATAGCCGCAACAGGCACTAAATTTCCTCATCGCCATTTTTCTGCAGGGCACAGAAATGACAAATGAATATAAAGTAGATCTGGATATTTACAACGGTCCCCTTGATTTACTCCTGTACTTGATCAGAAAAGAGGAAGTTAATATCTGCGACATCCCCATTGCGCGAATTACCGATCAGTACTTGCAATATGTAGAAGCTTTACAGGCTCTGGACATGAATATTGTCGGCGACTTTTTAGTCATGGCGGCAACGCTTATGTATGTAAAGTCGTATATGCTCCTTCCCCGCACTGAGATACAAGAAGATGATGAGGAGGTGGAAGACCCCAGGTCTTCTTTGGTAAAACAGTTGCTGGAATATAAGCGGTACAAGGAGCGCACTTTCATCCTGGCCGACCGGGCTGCTGAGTGGGAAAAAAAATGTCCCCGTATTTCCCGTGAGCCCCTCATTGAAATACCCGAAGAAAAAAGGGAGCAACTACCACTGGAAGGCATCAGGGTTTGGGATCTTTTACAAAGGTTTTCCCAGCTCATGAAACAGCTTTCACTGGATGTATCCGCCAGGGTAACGTATGATGACACGCCGATACAGGAGTATATGAATAATGTCATCGAGAAGGTACGCCTCCATACCTCGATCTCTTTTGCAGACCTTTTTGCGGGGATGTCTGAAAGAAAACGGATTATTGGCTTCTTTTTGGCCTTACTGGAGCTGGTCCGGCTCGCGAGGATCAAGATCGAACAACCGGTAAACTATGCGGATATCCATATCTCCCTTTTTTCACAAACGATCGCTGAGTGTTTATGAATTTTTACCTGAAAATAATAACCCACGGTCATTCTGAGCGAAGCAAAGAATCTGGTCTTAGCAGGACCATTCACCTTCGGCTCAGGGTGACATTTTTATTATCTCTTGTGAGCCAGAAGCTCATGTATGTTTCATCTTAATCAACATAAATCACGATTTTCCCATTGTAGTTTCTATTTGAAATTCCGGAGATAGTTTGTTAGCATGCAATGCTTATGATATTTTTACTGAGAGCTTCCCAATGATTACAGAAGAATTACTGGACATCCTTGCATGTCCCCTCTGCAAGACGGATGTTCGCCTGGAAGGTGACAGAATTGTGTGTATTACGTGCGGACGTCGGTATCCCATAAGAGACGAAATTCCTGTTATGCTTATTGATGAGGCTGAATTGCCGGAGGAACCAGAAAAGACCCATGGATAAAAAAGCGCTTATTGCAGTGATTGTTTGTGGGATAATTATGATATTGTATTACCCTTTCATACTCCCCTTGCTTTCGTCTAAAAAGGCCACCGTCATCGAAGAACCAACGGAAGTTGTCATTCCGCAAAAAACCCAGGAGATAAAGACTACCGAGTCGCCACGGTCATTGCCAGTCCAGGCCATTCAACCACAGAAGGATATTCCGGCGCAGGAGGTTGTTCTTGAAAATGCCTTTGTTAAAACCGTATGGACGAACGAAGGTGCGGCACTCAAAACGATTCAGCTCAAAAATTTCAAAGATGCGGAGACAAAAAACATCCTTGATTTAGTAAAGAACGGAAATACGGAATACCGTCCCCTTGCTATCGATGCCATACTTCAGCAAACGAATTTTCAACGGCAGCGATACCAAATCGCAGAACAAAGCGGGGACAAGATCGTGTTTACTACCAGACTGGAAGAAGGGATAAATCTTTTCAAAACGGTTTCTGTGTCTCCCGACAAGTATCATGTCAGCATGGATATTGCCATAGAAAATACTACCGATGCCGAAGCCTCTGCCTCATATAGTATTATTGCATCTTCACTGATTACCCTTGAAGGTGAACCTTCTGCCGACATAGCAGCTGTGGCGGGAGTAGATATGGGAAACAAAAGGACAAAATTGATGAGGATGGCACCAAAGGAATTACCTTCTAAAAATGAATCGATGGGTATTGTTTGGGCAGGATCGACAAATAAGTATTTCTCTACGATCCTGAAACCCATTTCAAGCGATTTGATTGCATGTATCAATGCGCAGGCATTTAGTGCGGAGGGAATGCCTACGAATGAAAAGACAGAGCACGCTGACTTTATGGTCACCATGCAAACAAACAAGTTTCGGATTCCACCACATGAGACTGTCAGGCACAGCTATATCTATTTTATGGGACCGAAAAAAGAGCAAGTTCTGGGACAATATGAGACCTTCGACATCCTTTTAAGCTATGGCTGGTTCACGGTAATAAGCAAAGTGCTTTTGGCGTTTTTAAATGCCGTTTATCGGGTAATACCTAACTATGGTATCTCTATTATCGTGCTGACCATCATAATCAAGGCCATACTTTTCCCCCTCACCAGGAAAAGCCAGGTTTCCATGTTTCGTATGCAGCAGCTGCAGCCCATGATTAATCAACTCAAGGAAAAGTACAAGCATGATAAACAGAGAATGGGAAAAGAGCAGATGTTGTTATTTAAGAAATACGGGGTTAATCCTATGAGCGGTTGTTTGCCCATGCTCTTACAACTCCCGGTGTTTTTTGCGCTCTTCCGCACTTTGCAGCTTTCTTTCGAAATGAGACAGGCGCCCTTCATGTTTTGGATCAATGATCTCTCAAGACCGGACACCTTGATGCTGCTCCCCTTTAGCATCCCTTTCATCGGGAATGCCCTCAATATCCTGCCGTTAATCATGACCGGGGCATCCTTTGCCCAGATGAAGGTTACCCCTAAAGCACCGGCTGCAGATCCCCAGGCGCAGGCGCAGCAGAAGATGATGTCGTTTATGCCAATCATGTTCGCTTTCATCCTCTATCACATGCCCTCAGGGCTTACGATTTACTGGACAACAAGCACCATATTCAGCATTATCGAAGGTGTCGTGATCAGAAAAACCATTAAAAAGATACGAACCTAATATCCCGATCTTCTTTTATGTACCCCGGAATTCAGGACACGATCGTTGCGGTTTCCACACCGTCGGGAAGATCATTCCATGCAATCATCAGGGTCAGCGGAACAGAAGCGATTCCGTGCGTTAAAAGCCTTTTTGTTCCCGCTACGAGCACCGATTTAGAAGGTCTTCCATCCTATACCTCATTAAAGGGACATATTCATTCATCACGGGAAGGTGTTAATATCCCTGTCCTTTTGTATCTCATGAAAAGACCTTGTTCTTACACAAAGGAAGATGTGGTAGAAATTCATACCTTTGGCTCTCCGCCGCTTCTGGAAATGCTTTTGGACATCCTCCTGTCAGAAAGAAGCGAAACAAAAAGGCGTATCCGGCTTTCACAGCCTGGAGAATTTACAAAACGCGCCTTTTTACACGGACGGATCGACCTTACACAGGCTGAAGCTGCCATGCGTATCATCCGGGCACATACCGACCTTGAACTAAAAGCAGCGGTTGCACAACTAACAGGAAGCGTTTCACAGCAGGTCAGGCAGGTACAAGACAATGCTGTTTCTCTCCTGGTGCAGATAGAGGCAGCTATCGATTTTTCAGACCAGGACATCGAACTAATATCGGCAACGGAAATCATCCATCAGTTGGAAAAACTGAAAACTGGCGTTTCCCGTCTTTTGCAGCAGCCTGAAACCGGCAAGGTTTCGCCGGAAGGGATTGATACCGTTTTTTATGGCAAGCCCAATGTGGGGAAATCGAGCCTGATTAATGCCCTCCTGGGAAAGAGGAGATCCATCGTGAGCGATATACCGGGAACAACAAGGGATATGGTTGCCGACATTTTAGAGATAGGCGGAATTCGTTTTAAATTAATGGATACCGCAGGGGTGGAAGTCGCCCCAGAAAACAGGATCGCAGGCCTGACGGAAAAGGTGTCCTCTGTTTTGAGACAGGCGCAGGTTGTGTTGCTTGTCTTTGATGGCAGTGCCAATTTGGGTGAACAATTCCTGGAACTAATGGTAAGTGGTTTGAGCGCCAATACGATTGTCATCGTCAACAAATCTGATCTAGAAAGAATCAGTCCCCGCCAAGACCTTCCGCCGGAGCTTGCAAAGTATCCTGTTGTCTATACCTCTGCACAAACTGGAGAAGGAATGGACAGATTGAAAGGTTTGTTGTTCGATAGCGTTCTGAGAGGCAGGATAGAAACCATTCCGTGCCTTATGAATGTACGTCAAAAGGATGTCCTGCAGCGAACCCTCCAGTCGGTTCAATATGCCATGGAATCAGCGCAACGTAATGAAAGCCACGAATTTATTGCATTAGACTTGCGTGCAGCAGTAGATACCATAGGTGAGGTTTTGGGATCAGTTACAACAGAAGATATCCTAACAAAAATATTTTCTGAATTTTGTGTTGGGAAATAAGATGTCGTTGCTTATTGCAGACATCATGGAGAGCAGGATATGAAACGAACTATCAACAACTCCTATAGTTTAAAGTGTAGGAATTTCAATTACCTCCCCATAATCCCCCGTTTACATGCTCATCTTTACCCACATTTAATACTGGATACAGGAGGAGGATGAAATAAGTGAGGGGCAAGGACAGACAGGAAAATTTTCCATATCTCCGTGACATCCTCTAACCTCTGAAGCTCAAGCCACAAGGTTTGAGTTCCCGGCTCTCCATCGCATTTTCTGCTCAACCCAACTTCAGCAAAAGCGTCATAAAAGAGGTGGAAAAATGGTGAAAAATCAAGCAAGTAAAAGTGGTAACCTATTGGTATGGCTAGATATTAAATTGTGCAGATAAACAGATCGGGGACAAGCGTTCTCCTCGTCGAACAAAACGCACACATGGCACTTGAGATAGCTCACCAGGGTTATGTTTTCACAATAGGTTCAATATTCCTGGGGGTGTTGATAAAGAGCTTCTTGAAAAAGAGGATGTAAAAAAGGTATCATGGGGTGATTGACCATGAAGTACCGTTATTAGCTTGAAGTTTAAGAAGTTCAATTCTTTTTTTGCTAATTTATGAATAAACACACCACTTGCCCCTCTCAAGAGGGGAATTTGTGAAGTCCCCTCTTGGGAGGGGATTTAGGGGTGGGTAAAAAAGTCGCTGGGTTTCCCTCGCCTTTTAAACCCCAACCTAACTTAAATGTTAACACTAGGAACTGAACAATGCCTGAACAGACGATAAAATTTGATATTGCCGGTATGCACTGCGTCAATTGTGCCATGACGATTGAACGAAGGCTGAAGGATTTACAGGGAATTAAATCCGTCCGGATCAATTTTTCCCGCGCAGCCGGAATCGTAACCTATGATGCCGATGTCACAAACAAATCTCAAATCACACGGTATGTAAAAGAGATCGGCTATACCGCCAAAGAACGCATTCGACTCGATCAAACCTCCCAGGCATCCATCCAGATGGGATGGCTTATCCTCAGCATCCTGGCCTCCATCGCCATGATGGTATTGATGTATGCACCCGTGTCTCACTCAATGCATGTCTACATGCCTTACACGATGATGGGCATTGCTACTGTAACAGTACTGGGACCGGGGATGGATTTCATGGTGAGCGCCTATAAGTCCATTAAAAATCTCTTTGCCAATATGGACGTGCTGGTTTCGATGGGTGTCCTGTCTGCCTATAGTTACAGTATCTTCGCGGTTTTGGGTACCTTTGACACATCCGGCCATGCCTTTTTCGAGACAGCAGTGATGTTGATTGCCTTTATCCGCATCGGAAAGTATCTGGAAGAACGGGTGAAGGGCAGGGCAAGCCATGCTCTCCAGAAATTGGTAAAATTACAGGCCGATAAGGCGCGGTTACTAACGCCGGAAGGAACTGAATCGGAGGTCAACGCCTCCTCCCTTCAAGTAGGGGATGTTGTGGTAGTCAGAGCGGGTGAAATTATTCCTGTGGATGGCGAGGTGATAGAAGGCGCTTCATCAGTGGACGAATCTATGGTGACGGGCGAGTCCATGCCAGTGGTAAAGCAGAAGGGTAATAGCGTTGTGGGAGCAACGATTAATAAAACAGGTATCTTGCAGGTAAGGACCACAAGGGTGGGCGAAGAAACTGTTCTTTCGCAGATTATCACGATGGTTGAAGATGCCCAGATGGATAAAGCTCCTATCCAGCGTTTTGCAGACCGGGTGTCCAACATATTTGTTCCCATAGTCATCGGATTGTCTATCGTGACCTTTCTCTGCTGGTATTTTGTGTTTTATGATGCTGCCGGGCAACAACCCTTTGTATGGGCGTTAAAGACGGCTATTGCGGTACTGGTGATCGCATGCCCCTGTGCCATGGGACTTGCAACCCCTACCGCTATTATGGTGGGAAGTGGTGTGGGTCTTGACCATGGCATCCTCATCAAACGTGCCAGCGCACTTGAGGAGATTGCGCGGCTCAACGTCATCGTATTCGATAAAACAGGCACCATTACAGAAGGACATTTTGTCGTAACTGATGTTGTGCCATCAAATATCATTGCAGAATCTGAGTTGATAACCCTGGCAGCTGCCGGGTGTACCTTTTCCAATCACCCCCTCGCCCAATCGGTGGTGGATGATGCAAGAGGAAGAAACCTCACGTGGGATACAGTTCAAAATTTTCAGGAAAAGGCAGGGAGTGGAATTGTCTGCCGTTACAAGGGAAAAGAGTTGCTGATTGGAAATGAAGGCCTTCTGACCTCTCACGGAGTTGCCATTGATGAACTAAAGGAGAAGGTTAAAGAATTAGAATCCCATGGAAAGTCTATCATGTTCGTAGCGTATGGTGGCGCAGGTATGGGGATTCTGGGTCTTATGGATAAAATAAAACAAACTGCACGGGATGTCGTAATGCAATTGCAACAGATGAATATACAGGCTATCATGATGACGGGTGATAGTGAGCAGGTGGCAAAGGCCGTGGCATCAGAGGTGGGCATTGAAGCATACCGCGCAAAAGTCTTACCCGCAGAAAAGATGGAGGTTATAAAGGATTTCCAGGGAAAAGGGCTGAAGGTGGGTATGGCAGGTGACGGTATCAATGACGCTCCGGCACTTGCACAGGCAGATGTGGGCATTGCTATCGGTGCAGGGACTGACGTCGCGAAGGAAACAGGGGATATTGTCTTAATAAAAAACGATATAATGGACGTCATAAGAGCGATTCAATTGGGCAAAAGAACGCTGTCCAAGGTCAGACAGAATTTATTCTGGGCTTTTTTTTACAACGTGATTGGGATTCCCATTGCGGCGGGCGTCCTGTACCCAATTTTCGGCATTAGTCTGAAACCGGAATATGCCGGACTAGCGATGGCCTTCTCCTCTGTATCGGTGGTAACCAATTCCTTATTACTTAAAGCGCGTCGCATGTAATACGTGTCATTAATACTTCCCTGTCAATGGAAACATTTGACATTCATTGTCAACCTGTTTATACTCTCTGTCACACCTGTAAATATCTTCAATATCAGAGGTTATTGGTTAAAATTTTCATTCGCTAAGGAGCCGATATGCATTACCTGTTAACTCTTATGGAAAGTGTTGATAACCCCATCGGA
>JAJTXE010000002.1:1513877-1541866 GCA_021463795.1 Candidatus Brocadia sp.
ATCCTCCTTTGCCTTTTTGTGAAATGACGACTAATCAACAGGTTGCAATGAAATAAAGTTACGATACCAGTTTCTTTAATGCCTTCAGGTGTTTCGCAAGGATCTTTAAATGTTTTTTCTCTTCGCTTGTCAGTTGTTCAAATGCCTGCTTCCCTTCTTCGTGCCTGGTATTTTTTGCAGCTTCAGTATAGTACAGAATAGAGTCCTTCTCTGCCTGAATACCAATTTTCAACGCATCAATATCCGTCTTTATTTCTGCTGCGAGTCTTCTCGCTTCTCCTTTTTTCGTAAATACGCCTGTTTCTACCAAATCTTTCAAATACAGGTCCGCGGTATAATCTTCACAACCCTGCGACGGATTCGATGGAGAGGTAATTTTAGAATACATCTCTTGAAAAAGCGCCAGATGTTTCTTTTCCGCAGAGACGAGTTTTGAAAAGATATCCTTTGCCTTGTCGTCTTTTGCACTTTTCATGAGGAGGGAATAAAATTCCATGCCTTCTTCCTCGATGTTCATTGCAATCTTGAGCGCCTCAGCGTCATTAAAATTTTCGTATTTCATTCCGTATCATTCTCCTCCCTTTGTTTCGCGGCTTTTACGCCCAACATTCATTATTCCTTGAATCAGTGCTTGCCAGGCTCAAGTTGCTTGCCTGCACGCGCAGAAAGGATGTATGCCTCTACCGCCTTCATTTTCTGGTCGTCCTCTGCAAGTTTGTTGCCTTCCATGGGATTTTCAATGCACCAGTTTATCATGTCTCGCAGAAGGACAGCCTTGTTCATTTGGGTCTGATATTTGGGGTATGTCTCAGGGTGCGTATTTGCAGCGTCCGGATGGCACATGTCGCAGGAAATCCCGTTTTTCCCAAGGCTGGGATTATGAAACAACGCATACCCTTCAGCAACCATACGGTCTTTTTCTGCTGCCCAGATCTTCTTTTCCCTTTCGGTATGCGGTCTCCCCCCATGCACCAAAACGAGAGGTATTTCTTCCGGGTCCGTGACCGTAACGTACGGCATGCCGTTGACAGAAAGCTGGATTGTCATCCCGGTTTTTGGCAACTTTGCGGCAATCTCCTCCTCACAATATTCCATGAGTTTCATCAAAAGTTCAGCTACGGCTCTTGCCTTCTGTGCCGACATGATTTCACCCTCACTGCATCCTTCGACGATTACCTTCTTTCTGCCGTCACAGGCAGTAACAACCTGCACCGCTTTTTCGCCGGACAGTTGTGTGTCCTTTGAAGTATTATCAGGCGGAGTATTTTCCGCTTTTGCAGCATGCGTAACCATTGCCAGACACAGGCAGGCACAGAGAAAAAACGTATACCATATCTTCATGTTTATCTCCCTTAGTATCATTTGGTTTTCTGAAGTAATTTAGTTAGAGACTTTAAGCATCCCTCATAGCAGGGCGACCAGGCTGGTCGCTCCACATGGGCCGGAGGGTGTTTCTTCCTTCCCCGCTTTTTAGCTTACTGTTGGACAAAATTTCGGCCAGGTTTTTAAAGACAAAAACCCAGCGACATTTTTCCCCACCCCTAAATCCCCCCTCAAGAGGGGACTCCTCAAATTCCCCGCTTGAGAGGGGCAAGGGGTGTGTGATTAACAAAAAAAGCATTGAAACGCCTTGCCATGAAATTAATATGAAGGGCCAGGGGCAGACTCTTTGCCAGTTGATACCTTTTCATAGGACACAACCATAGGGTTCCTGTCCCAGAGATGATAGGTTTTGTTAATATTTCCCCGGGCAATTACCTCGGCTGTCCCCCATCCGGTGCCATCGAACTGGTTAAACGGGTCTGGCCTGTCCATTTGAATGGTAATCGCCGGAATACCCTCTGGCGCATAAGGCCAGGGCCACGCAGTGGACAACATGCCGTGAAACACGATATTCTTTATCTTATTGGTAAGCACCTGATGGGTGTGGCCGTGGATAACGGTTACTGACTTGAACGGCATTAATAATTGCTGGACCTTCTCTGCATCGTCGGTCCAGAAATTCCATGGTTTATAATATTTGTACAAAGGCGAATGAGAAAAGACGACGACTGGAGTTGCCTTGCTCACCCTGGAAAGGTCTTCCTTCAGCCATTTCCGCTGCTCTTCGCCAACGGTAAAAGGTCTTCCCTTCGGATTATCCAACTGGGCCATAAATAACATGCGTTCCATGGGTGACATGTTTGTTGCTGACCAGTAATCCTCGACAATCACACTGTTCAGCACAATAAAATGGACACCCTTATGGTCAAAGGAATACGTTGGCTGACCAAAGAGTTCCCGCCACGCCTCTCCCATGTCATAATACCAATCATGCTCGCCAACCATCATGTGGCATTTGGGTTTTAACGGGGCGACAATCTCTTTCCCCAGCGACAACTCTTCCCGTAGCCCTAATTGCGCCAGGTCTCCTCCGTAAAGCACAAAATCCGGCTGTGGTGACATGGCATTCACGTCCTCGACGGCCTTTATCAGCGCCCTGGCAAACCGGTGTTCTTTCCCCCGCGCAAGGAGATGAGAGTCAGATATATAAGCAAACTGGAATTCTTCTTTCCCCCGTTTCATCGAAACCAGCTGTACCAGTCTTTCAGGTGGGCTTAGGACATAATCTGAACCTGCAAGAACCACCCCGGCCTTCATCGTGGTTTTTAAAAATTCCCTGCGACTTACCCCAGTCAACGTCGCCTGCCGCACGTTTTCGTTCTTTCCTTTATTTTTTATGCTCATATTTGATTATCTCCGGATATTGATGACAAAAAAACGAATGGCTACTAAAAAACCAGCACGGATTCAACTTAGTCCGCTTAAGTCCCCCTTCATAAAGGGGGATCCAGGGAGTTGTGGTTTTTCTCTTACAGAAAACAACCCCCTTGCCCCATTTACTAAGGGGGACTTTCATGTTGCGCGCCACACACAAATCCGCATGAATAAAAGGAAAATTCCTCTGCTATGCATTTATTTTACGGTAACCCCCGGTCCTGCAAGATCATCGCTGGTAAGCGATTTCATAAACTCAACCAAATCCTTTTTTTCATCTTCCGTCAAATTAAGCGGCCGTATCCCGCCATCCAAATTCGGATTCGGAACACCACCTTTATTATAAAACTCGACAACGTCCTCCAGGAACGGCTCGCTCCCGTCATGCATATATGGGGCTGTAAGGGCAATATTTCTCAGTCCTGAGGTCTTAAATGCCCCAATATCTTTTGGTTCCTTGGTTACCAAATAATGTCCGAGCTCAGAAGATGCCTCCTCCTGAGCGAGCACCGCGGGGTCTGCATCAGCGCCGGCTGCCTTTCTGGCCAGGGATTCAAAGTCTTTTCCCTTCATAGCAACGCCGACATTGTGGAACTTGTTATTTGTAAAAAAGGGATATGATACATTAAATTCGTGGCAGGTAATACACCGCGCCTTTCCCTGAAATAACTTCCAGCCCCTTTGCGCAGATGCGCTTATGGCTTCCTTATTGCCTGCGATAAATCTGTCAAACGGTGTGTTAAAGCTAATCAGGGTCCTTTCAAAGGAAGCGATAGCCATGGCGATGTAATCTATCGTAATCTTTTCTGTCCCAAAAACGGCCTGAAAGGCGGTCTTATACTCAGGAATGCCAGAGATTTTTTCTGCCAGGACGTTGTGGGAAGGCATCCCCATCTCCTTTGGATTAACGATGGGCTGTTTGGCCTGTTCTTCTAAAGTAATTGCCCTTCCATCCCAGAATTGCGCGTCGAAAAAGGCTGCATTGAGCACCGTAGGACTGTTTCTCGTTCCTTTTTGGTCCTTTATTCCAATGGCAATTACCTTGCCGTCAGCAAATCCCTTTTCCGGATCGTGACACGTGGCGCAACTGATGGTGTCGTCCGCAGAAAGGCGCTTGTCAAAAAAGAGTGTTTTGCCCAGCGCTACTTTCTCTTTTGTTAAAGGATTATCTTCGGGGACAACCGGTTCTAAAACGCCAGGCGGTAACGGCAGGACATAAGAAGGGTCGCCGGGCTTTGAAAAAGCATGGGTTTGCACGAGATGAAGAAACCAAAAGGCAACAAGATAGTATATGATACTACGGTGACCTTTACGTATCGCAAAGAATTTACAGGTGCTCTTTGCCCGTGTCATACGATTCCTCTCCTCTCTTAAGGTTTTGCAGGATTTATGTTGAATTACACCAACCCACATTATACAAAAATCTGCTGAAATTGCATCTGCAAATTCTCCCGTCACCCTTGTTATGAATCCTGAGATCTCAAGAGGATGAGTTTTTTAAGGAGGGGGGATCGAAAAGAAGACATTGATTATCATTCGTAATTACCATATAATTACGCCGTGCGGCTTAACCGCAACCCAACCCCTACTACCGGCAGGGCACGTGTCCCCGCTTGTCATTATAGTATTACTTTGTAAAAACTTCTTTTTTTGTAAGTTTTTTCTGTGTAATCTGTGAAATCTGTGGTTTCTGTTGTTACTTGGCAGTTATATTTGTTTCGGTTGCGGCAGAGCCGCGTTATGATGTTAACCGGAACGGTTAGCCTGTCTTAAGGACGAAGGGGTAAAAAACTTCTTAAAAAAGAAGCAATTAGGTTGTTAAAATATTGAAAATGATTATCATCACAGGGAAAAAATTAAGATTGAAATTGCCGCCAAATGAATATTGAGACGCTTGTTATCAACACATCTTACACGAGAAGAGGTTTAATCCCGAAATCAAGCAAATGAAGATCAGACACAAACTCGTGATCCTTTTGGCCGTATTGCTGGTTCTCCTGAACAGCACGCTCGTTTTTTTTGTTTACAAGCGTACACGCCATGAATTTACCAGAGAAGTTCGGGAAAAGGCGAAATTAATCGCTGCGGAGTTAGAGACCACCAGGAATTATCTTGCAGTTGCCCTGCAAAGTTCAAAAATTGGCATCACGGAACAGACAAAATTTTTTATTCCCGCCGTTTCCGGCCATGCCATCGGGAAAAAATTTGCCGAAAAGACGGGCTATATTATTAAGCAAACCAGCAGAAAATATAGAAATTTTTTTAATAAACCAGACCTCTATGAAGAAAATGTCCTTAGAAAGATGGAGGAAGACCCCGATCTTTCCGAATATTGGTCGGATGACATCATTGAGGGGAAGAGGGTTGAGCGGTATCTTTACGCGTTATACATAACAGAGGATTGTCTCCTTTGCCATGGGTCTAAAGAGAAAGCCCCAGAATTTATCCGGAAAAATTATGATATAGGCTACGGGTATAAGGTCGGAGAATTACGGGGTGCTATCAGCGTCATTATTCCAAAGGAAATTGCCGAACAACAATTTGCTGCAACCATTATCTTCTTTGCTACCACAACTTCTGTCAGCATCCTGATGATTGTTGCAATCATTTTTCTGACCACGGGGAAGTTGATGAGGCCGATTGAACGGTTAACAGCAACAGTAGCCGCTATTACCAGGACGGGTGATCTTACCACGAAAGTGGATATCTTGTCTAAAGATGAGGTAGGGCAGCTTGGCAGGGCATTCAATGATATGTCCACCAAGTTGCAATCAACGTACGCTACCCTGGAACAACGTATCGCCGAGAAGACCGCTCATTTGCAACAGGCAGTTTTAGCCTTAGAGCGGGCAAACAAAATGAAATCCGAGTTTCTGGCGAATATGTCGCATGAACTCCGTACCCCGCTCAATGCGATCATTGGCTTTGCAGAAGTATTGCGTGACAAGATCGCCGGCGACCTGAATGAAGAACAGACAGACTTCGTGAACGATATCCATAGCAGTGGTTCCCACCTCCTCCAGATGATCAATGATATCCTGGATTTGTCTAAGATTGAGGCTGGCAAGATGGAGCTTCAATACGGAGTCTTTCCAGTCCCAGCGGCCATTGAGGAGGTATATACGATAATAAAAGGGCTTGCCAGCAAAAAACATCTGGAATTAAAGACGGTAATTCTGACGGATATGAAGAGCATCGAGGCGGATCGCGTCAAATTTAAACAAGTCTTATATAATCTGTTATCGAATGCCATAAAATTTACACCAGAAAACGGAAAAATTGTTTTAGAGGCTGGCGTTATGGAGGATATGCTGCAGGTATCGGTATCTGATACAGGCATTGGAATGAAGTCAGATGACCAACAAAAAGTATTTAAGGAATTCTGGCAGGCAGACAGCTCTTTCGCCAGAAAATATGAAGGAACAGGGCTGGGACTTGCCCTGACGAAGAGAATTGTAGAGATGCATGGAGGGAAAATCTGGTTTGAAAGTGAATATGGGAAGGGAAGTATCTTTTCTTTTTCATTACCCGTCAAAGCCGCGGTTAAAACAACGGAACCGAAAGAGATCAAGGCCAAACCGCGCCAAACAATACCGGCTGGAGTAAAGGATGCAAAAACGGTTTTAGTTGTGGAAGACGATCGCATGGCAGCGGACCTTCTTACCCTGTACCTGACGAATGCGGGGTATAATGTTGTTGTCGCTGTGGATGGTGAGGAGGCTATCAAAAAGGCAAAGGAATATCAGCCATTTTTAATTACCCTGGATGTTATGTTGCCCAAAAAAGACGGGTGGGACGTTCTTTCCGAACTAAAAAATTCTCAGGACGTTGCCCCTATACCCGTAATTATTGTGTCGATGGTGGACAACAAAGATCTCGGCTTTAGCCTGGGAGCCGTGGAATATTTAATGAAACCCATCGACAGGACAAAACTCATTGATATTGTAAATAGCTGTATTCCTGCAGAGAGGAACACGGGCAAATCCATGAAAGTATTAGTTGTCGATGATGATGAAAAGGCCGTTAAGTATATGAGCTCCGTTCTTGAAAAAGCAGGTTTTGATGTGCTGAAGGCGTACAGTGGTAAAGCAGGGATCAATCTTGCCATTAACAACAATCCGGATCTTATGATACTTGACCTTATGATGCCGGAAGTCAGTGGCTTTGATGTCGTCGAAACACTCAGAAACCATCCGACTGCAAAGGGAATTCCCATTATTATCTGCTCTGCAAAGGATATAACACCGGAAGACAAAAAGATATTAAATGGCCATATTTTAGCCATTGTTCAGAAGAGCAGCCATACAAAAGAAGACCTTCTCTCTACGATCAAAAAGATAGAACAGTTACGGGTGAAAAAAGCCGGCGCGTAATACATTGCCGACATCGTCTCTGATAAAAAATGGGGGTGCAGCATCTGCTCACCTGGGGGTGAGAGTTTTGTGATCGTTATAGTAAATGCCTCGCACCACTACGGGGAGACAACCATTGCTATTATTGGGATTTTTCAAAAAAACAAAACTATTTCGCTGAAGGAAAAACAGGTATGCCGGACAAAAACGTAATGGTCGTTGAGGATAATGAGAAGAATAGAAAGCTCGTGCGCGTTGTACTCAAGTCGAAGGGATATAATGTGATCGAGGCAACTACTGGAGAGGAGGCATTAAATATATTAAAGAATCAAAAACCCAATATTATCCTTATGGACATCCAGCTCCCCGGGATAGACGGTCTCACCCTGATAAAGCAGATCAAGGCAGACGCCACGACAAAAGAAATCCCCATCATTGCAGTTACTGCTTATGCAATGAAGGGGGATGAACAAAAGATTCTGGATACGGGTTGTGAGGCCTATATGAGCAAACCGATAAATACCCAGGAATTGCCGCTCACTATTGAAAAGTATATAAAATAAGTGTGAATGACTACGGAAAAAGACGGGGAAAAATATGAGCAAGCCGAAAATATTAGTAGCGGATGATATTAAACAAAATGTAAAACTCCTTCGGGTAATCCTGTCGGCTTCTGAGTACGATGTCGTTGAGGCATATGATGGTGAAGAAGCATTGTCGAAAGCAAAAACCGAACACCCCGACTTGATTTTATTGGATATCATGATGCCAAGGATGACCGGCTACGAGGTGTGCCAGAAGCTGCGTGCAGATGAAACAACCAGAAATATCCCTATTGTCATGATTACAGCCTTGCATGAAATGGACGACCGGATCAAGGGGATTGAGGCAGGTGCCGATGATTTTATTAGCAAGCCTTTTAATAAAGCAGAGCTGCTTGCCAGAGTAAAGGCATTATTGCGTATGCGGCCGGTAAAAGAGAAGCCGGAAAAAAGGGACGAAACGACTGTTTTAGAATCAATCCTGTCTGGCCTGAAAGAAGGCATCATCGTTACAGACGGGCAATGGAAGATCACGAATATAAATCAAACGGCATGCGAACTCTTACATCTCCAGGAAGCAGATATGAAAAATGCAGATCTGTTACCACATTTATCGCGCATGAAATTATCTTTACCTGTGGAGGCAATTACGAATACTCAGGAAAAAATTACCGATTTTCAGATTGCCGATTCAAATGCGGAAGGTCTGCCAGGCATAAATGCAAGAATGACAAAGATATTTGATGCTCAGGGCGCCGTAGTCGGAATTACGTTTACCCTAAAGAAATAATTATTGGTGTGGATTCATAAGCCAGGCGTTCTCTTTCTTGGCAGCAATATCTCTTCTAATGCTCAACCGGGAAATTTTATCAACAACATCATCCTGCCTCCACACAACCCGCCTTATGGATTATTCAGACCTCCACGACCCTGTCCTTTGCGTTGTCCAATGCATAGCATATTGGCATGTTGACGGCGCTGAAAATAAAACGGCAATGACAAAACAATTGCTATTGCCGTTGCTGCAATCACCTTCAGTTCCACATGGTACATCAGCCAGCCACAAATCACCAATGCTGCTACAGGGACAACATAGCCACCTGGTATCATATACCCCCCTTCTTGCTCTTTCCGGTATCTTCTCAGTACGATAACTGCCAAACAGGTAGGAATATATTGGAGAATACTTACCATGACGCTTGCTGCAATCAGGTATTTAAAGCTGCCTGTCAGACTTAATGCCAGCGTTAAGGCTGCGTTAAGGAGAATGCCCCAATAGGGAGTGCGATACGTTTGGTGTACTTTGGAAAATATTCCGGGAAGAAATCCGTCAGCAGAGAGTGCATAGAGGCTCCTGGGGCTGGTCAACGCAATTCCGGCATTAACGCCTCCAATAGAAAGCAATGCCCCTGCACCGATAAGGACGCCGCCTGCCTTTCCCATAAAAGATTGGGCAGCATCCGCCAGAGGCTTGTCAGATGCTGTGAGTGAGGGAGACGTTCCGGCAGCAACGATCTGAATGGTTACATATAAACCCGTAACGGCCACGAGCACAAAAAATAGTACACGCGGGATATCCCTGCGAGGATGTCGCATCTCTCCTGCGGGTACTGCAATAAACTCGAATCCGGTATAGGCATACAGAGCCATGATAATTGCCGCATGAAAATTTCCTTCACCATATGGCCCTGTTTGCCATCCTCCATCTTCTGTTGTTGTAAGGGAATGATTCCCCTGGATAAAAAATAATCCCACACCAACAAAGATCAGCAAAGACAGGAGTTTTCCCACGGTGAAAAAATTAATGGCGACTGATCCGGGTTTTACCCCATAGTAATTCATGGCGCTTAACCCTCCGATGAGAAGGGTGGTCAGGGCGCCACTTACCCATGAACTCTCTGTTGGTAGAAAATATGCTGCGTACAGCGAAAATCCGCTGGCGACCGAGGCCCAACCGATGATAGATGCAAGCCACATCATCCAACCCACCAAAAAACCTGCAAAGGGACCAAGTGCCTCTCTGGCATAGAGGTATGCCCCCCCAGTCGCATGGTATCTGCCGCCCATCTCTGCAAAGCACAGGGCAATTATAAAACAAAGAATGCCGCACACAGGAAAGACCCATACTGCATTATGCCCGGCAAAACCGGAGATCTGTCCAGGTAATAAAAAAATGCCGGCGCCGACGACATTGTTAATACCCAGACAGGTCACATCAATAAATCCCAAAGACCTCTTGAGTCCATGATTTTGCATAGTGGTATGCTTTCGGTAAATGCTTGACAAATTCAGGTTGACGAATATTTATTATACTATATAATTTGAGTTCGATGTTTTTATTTTGAAATTTTTCACAACTTCATATTTTAACTTTTCCACGAAAGAGCGCGAATTACTATGAGCAATAACACATGGTATGCCTATTCCTTTTCCTTGTTTTCCGTGATGGTATTCCTCCTCTGTGGCAATATCGGCTGTAGCAAAAAAGAGGCGGATACATCGTCTGCAGACCAACATGCTGCTGGTGTTACCTTTACGGGAGATAAGCCTTCTGTCCACAAAAAAACCCTGGCAGATGAGGAGATTGAAAAGAACAAAAAGCTTCTGGAGTTAAACCCGAACGATGCCGTTATCCATTATAATCTGGGTCTATTATACGATGAAAAGGGCATGCTTGACGAATCACTGGCCTCTTATAAAAGGGCGTCAGAGCTTAACCCGTCAATGGTTGAAGCCTTTGTTGGACAAGGCAATATCCTGAATAAAAAAGGAAAGTCAGACGAGGCGATTGATGTTTTCAAAAAGGCCATTGATTTGAACTCCCACTACGCAGAGGCCTTTGAGGGCCTGGGCCTTGTATACGTCCACAAAAAACAGGAAGACGATGCGACCAAGTCGTTCCAAAGGGCCATCGATATCAATCCCGGCCTGGTAAATTCAAGATACCATCTCGGTATCCTTTATGCAAAAAAGGCGCAATTTCAGGAAGCAGTTTCTGAATGGACAAAGGCTATCGAAATCAATCCGCAAAAAACAGAGATATACTATAATCTGGGTATTGCCTATACGAAGCTTGGAAAATTGGATGATGCTATTTCTGTCTGGCAAAAGGCATTGGCCATTCGCCCGGATATGGCAGACTTCCATTATATGATAGGACTGGTATTTAAAGAAAAGGGTGACTTTGAAAAAGCCGAGGCCTCTCTGAAAAAGACGCTTGAGGTTGATCCCAAGATGGCAGAGGTGCACAAGGTGCTTGAGGAATTGTATCGTTCCAAGGGCATGCTTGGTGACGCAGACCGTGAGGCGGAACTTTTTAAAAGCCGCTCCAGCCCACACCATTAAATCGGGACAGCCTGGTCGCAATTAACCCTGTCAGGGTTTTCAACCCTGACAGGGCCGACTTACGACTTGTTTTTCATATCTTTTGGTAATAGCAATAAAGATGGCCGGAACCTTCGGCAATAAGATCGTAAAAATTCTGCAAAAAAATCCAAAAAAAGTCATCGGCCTTATGTCGGGGACATCTGCGGACGGCATAGACGCCTGTCTTGTAGAAATTTCAGGGAGCGGCATTCACACAAGGGTAAACATCCTGACCTTTGAGACCTATCTTTATGACGACGCTACACGGACTGCGATCCTCGAAACCTGCAATCCCGCAACAGGCACCGTTGATACGGTGTGCAGGCTAAATTTTTATCTTGGCAAACTCTTTGCCAACGCAGCGAAATCCATAGCAAAGAAAGCGAGCATCCCCCTTACAGACATAGATCTGATCGGTTCACACGGGCAGACGATTTATCACATGCCCGGTGAAAAAACCCGGGAAAAGGATGGAGCCTGCAGCCAGAAGACAGAAGCCCGAAGCAATGAGGCCACGAGTAATCAGAGTAACACCGCAGGCTTCGGGAAAGGATTTTGGGGCATACCTTTTATCTCTTCAACGTTGCAAATTGGTGAACCTTCTGTTATTGCCCAGGAAACCGGTATTACCACAGTGGCAGATTTCCGCCCAAGAGATGTAGCAGCCGGAGGACAAGGCGCGCCTCTCGTACCGTATGCAGACTTTATCCTTTTTCGTGACAAAGGAAAAGGACGTGTCCTGCAAAATATTGGCGGAATTGCCAATGTTACCTTTCTCCCCGCCAACTGCAGTATTCATGAGATTATTGCCTTCGACACGGGGCCGGGAAATATGGTGATCGATCGTATTGCTGAGCTTGTTTCAGACCATCGGCATCGCTTCGATGAAGGGGGTAGATTTGCTGCACAGGGTGCCGTAAATGAAAGGCTTCTGGCTGGACTTCTTGCGCATCCATATCTCTCCAGGCCGCCCCCAAAGAGTACTGGGCGCGAGGAATTCGGAAGACCTTTTGCGGATAATCTTTACCAGGATGCCGTTCTTTCCGGTATCAAAGGCGTGGATATCCTGGCAACGGTAACCGCCTTCACGGCACACACCATCGCCGACAGCTATAAGCAATGGATTGCAACAAAGCACTGCATATCCGAAGTAATCGTTTCCGGTGGCGGAGTAGAGAATACCACACTGATAAAATTTCTTGCTCACTATTTACCGCCCTCCATGAAAATACATTCCATCAATGACTTTGGTATAGCGCCCAATGCTAAGGAAGCCCTTGCCTTTGCTATCCTGGCGAATGAAGCAGTCTCTGGAAATCCCAATAACGTCCCCTGTGTTACAGGGGCAAGGGAGGCGGTTATTCTGGGGAAGATCATCCTGTGAGTTTTTTTGGATGCCCGAAGGGTCGTTAGGATATAGCAGGGGGGGTGAAGCCTCATAAGCGCTCAGTTGTTTTGCTGTTTTTTACAGGAATTCCAACATCGAATATCGAACAAAGAATAATGAATGTCGAAGGACAAGCGTCCTTATCTGACTTTAGCTTTTTTGTAACAATTTATTTTTTTGAAAATTTTCAATAACTGCAATATTTGCCGTACAGGGTAGGGGCGAAGCATTTGCCCGTTTTGACATAAATGTGTTCATGGCAATTATAGCAAATGCTTCGCCCCTACTTTTTCAAAAAACTAAATTATTACGCTTTTTTGAATACCTATTTTTCAGAATTTCATACTCTTGAAAATATTTTCACACTTTTTTTGTAAGTTTTTTCTGTGTGATCTGTGAAATCTGTGGTTTCTCTTGTCGCTTGGCAGTTATATTTGTTTCGGTTGCGGCAGAGCCGCGTTATGACTTCTTCAATGATTTATCATATTAAATTGTTACATACTGCAGCATAGCTTTTGCTATTCTCACCCGCATAGCGGGTGGTTTAACTCAGGAATTATTTGGTAAGGCCTCTTATGAAACGGTTGAGTGATAATCTTTTGTGGGTTTTGATATAATAGGACACAGGAATAATAAAACACAACTCTTGAAACCAGGAGAAAGGGAATGATGAATCTGGGCACCTTTGAAATTTACCCTCTCACTGACGGCAATATGTACCTGGACGGTGGGGCAGTCTTTGGGGTCGTACCTCGTGTGCTGTGGGAAAAGGTTTGTCCACCCGACAGCAAAAACAGGATACGATTATCTCTCCATTGCCCTCTGATCGTAACCGGGAACTATAAGATCCTGATCGACACGGGAGTCGGAACAAAACACAATGAAAAATTTTGCCAAATATATGGCATTGAGAAAAAATCCCATCTGCTGACATCACTGAACCACTTTGGTTACCGGCCAGAAGATATCGATCTCGTCATTAATACCCATCTCCATTTCGACCACGCTGGCGGCAACACAACCGTGAATGAAAAAGGTAAGATTGTGCCCACGTTTCCAAAGGCAAGATATTTCGTCCAAAAAGGCGAGATGGATGCTGCGCTGAACCCCAACGAAAGAACAAGGGCAAGTTACCTGGCCGAAGATTTTTTACCTTTAGACGATCACAAGCTTCTCTCTGTCGTACACGAAGAAATCGTAGAAGTGGACAATGGCATCTCCCTCATAAAAATTGGCGGGCATACCCGCCATCATCAGTGCGTAAAAATCGAATCTGAGGGACACGTGGCCTTTTTCCTGGGCGATTTCATTCCCACCGTTGCCCATCTGCAATACCCTTACATTGCAGGATATGACTTATTCCCTCTGGATACCCTGGAAAACAAAAAGAAGGTGTTACAACAAGCGTTCGAGGAACACTGGCTCCTGATCTTTCAGCACGATCCAAAGGTACGCATGGGTTATCTAAAAAAGACGGAAGGGCGGTTCGGGATTGAGGAGGTAACAATCTGATATCATAATTTCCCTATTCAATCCGCATATGCACTTTGTATAATCTCCCAAATATTCAGAGCAAAAGTCGGATGAATAATGGACGAATAAATTTAAGGTTTCGGTAACAATTTAGTTTTTTGAAAATCTCCATAGAAAGCCGTGTTTTGCTGGCGGTATCTGGGCGTATAACAAGGAGAGACAGATTCAAAACAGGTCTTTATAATTTCCAAATCCTGAAAGGATGTCATGATTATAGCCAATGGATGCATTTTTTCCTGTTAACCCCGTAGGGGTGATATCGGTTTTTTATGTCGATGTCATGGTACTGTTATACTCAGGATGTTCATAAAAGGCGAATTTTAAATTGGTAACAGGGTGGCACGGACAAACTCCGTTTGTCCGTGTTGGTACTGCACGACGTTGTTTACGAAGTATTCATTTTAACATTTGGGTAGACAATGCAAGGCGGACCACGCAAGTACAAGGCATTAACCGGTATTGCAAAAACACGGACAAGCATAGCTTGTCCGTGCCGCCCCGTTAGATATGGCGGCTCTGTATCAAGTTTATAAATCAGAAAGGAGAGCGGCCAGTCTGGTCGTTCTCCATGGACCAGAGTATGCCGTGACCAATTTACTCGCCCCTTTATCCCATAAGGTATGTCAGCCGTCCCCGGTTGACATCACCATGACAAGCGGGGATGCTTGTCCTACCGACAGAGGGAAATTAGAAAAGTTTGAAATTTCGGTACAGTTATGATTACCGTTCTCCATGGTTTTTTATGAAGAGAGAAGAAACGCGCATCTATAAAGTCCTCGCTATTGCCGGCTCTGATTCAGGCGGCGGGGCTGGGATACAGGCGGATATGAAGACCATTACTGCACTGGGTTGCTATGCAACAACGGCTGTTACTGCACTGACTGCACAGAATTCCCTGGGTGTACACTCCGTCTTTGAGATCCCGGCGCACTTTGTCGGTCAGCAAATTGACGCCGTAATGACGGATATTGGTACGGATGCTGCTAAAACAGGGATGTTGATGAGTAAGGATATCGTGGAAGTGGTAAGTTCAAAAATTAGAGAATATAATATAAAACGTGTTGTTGTAGACCCAGTCATGCTTTCCAAGAATGACAAGAGATTGTTATCACCTGATGCCGTTCACGCCCTCACTTCTCAATTATTTCCTCTGTCATCCATTGTCACACCAAATATTCCGGAGGCAGAATGCATTACCGGGTTAAAGATAAAAAGCGTATCTCATGCGGAAGATGCCGCAAAGTATATCTATCAATTAGGACCATCACATGTGCTCATAAAAGGTGGGCATGCCGGAAAATCAGGGGATACGAAAAATAGAGAGAAGGTGATTGATATTTTATACGATGGAACATCCTTTGAGTATATTGAGGGTGAATATATACCGACGCAAAATACCCATGGCACCGGATGCACGCATGCCTCAGCAATCGCTGCACTTTTAGCGAAGGGGAATAGTCTGACGGAGGCCGTTGTTCAGGCAAAGAGATTTGTAACACTATCTATCCAGAAATCATTTAATCCCGGCAGGGGATACGGAACGCTAGATCAATTCAGGGCGGTACAATTCCCTTGAATTGCAGTAAGCTTACTGGTATAATTGACGCAATTGTCTTTTCTCGTTTTTTAACGCTTCTGAGGTATTCCTTCTAAGTATCTCTGCAATTATTTTTTTCATAATTGAGGGTGTATACTGATATGCAGCATGTCGCATCGTTGGAATCCAGCGTGTTGGTGTTAAATAAATTTTTCATGGCGCTCCATATCATTTCAGCAAAGAGGGCGTTTGTTTTATTATGTAAAGAAACGGCTGAGGTGATTTCTGTAGCCGATGGGAAATTCAATTCTTATGATTTTTATGGCTGGAAGGATGTCTCACTCTATAAGGTCAAATCAGGTTTGCCCGAAGAGGATACCACGAGTTGGATTAGAACCGTCTCCTTTGAAATTGAAGTGCCAAAGATTATCCGTCTTTTATTCTACGAGAAGCATCCGCAGTCCAATGTAAAATTTAATCGGCGAAATATCTTTGCGCGGGATGAAAACAAATGCCAATACTGTGGCCGGCGTTTTCCAACAACGGAGCTGAGTTTGGATCATATTGTGCCAAAGGCGTATCATGGAAAAACTACCTGGACAAATATCGTTTGTGCCTGTACGGAATGCAATAAATCAAAGGGGGGAAGGACCCCTGAAGAGGCGAGGATGAAGTTGATACGTAGGCCGGTAAAGCCAAGGCATAGCCCTATCTTAAGCCTGAAGCTTCGTTCTGACAGATATCACTCGTGGAAGCAATTTTTAGACGAGGCGTATTGGTCTGTACCTCTGAAATAAAAACGGTTCCCGCAAGGTCAATAATCTGAAACATTTTCCTTTTCTTGTAATTGCCCATAACTACTTTTAGGGAATATTATCTAAAAATATTGAAGGAGGAGCATTCAGATCTATGCTCCAAGGCAATCCTGAAGGCACTTTACCCTCTTTCCAAAATATACGGGTTTGTTGTTAAAACTCGTATTTTTTTTTATAAAAGAGGCCTTCTCAAGAGCGTTCGGCTGCCCATTCCGGTAATCAGTGTCGGAAATATTACGCTGGGAGGAACGGGTAAGACGCCGGTTATTGAGTATATCGCACACTATTTACAAAAGAAAGGGAAAAGGGTTGCTATCCTCAGCCGGGGTTACGCAGCCACGATACAACAGGAAAAGGGGTCTTTGGATAACACTGTTTGCAATGATGAGCATCTCGTGTTTCAGGAAAATATTCCGGATATCCCCCATCTGTTAAATAAAGACAGGGTGCAAAGCGGGCTTCACGCAATCAGTCAATTTCAGGCTCAATATGTATTGCTGGATGATGGTTTTCAACATTTGCGCCTGGAAAGGGATATGAATATTGTAACTATTGATACGCTGAATCCATTTGGTTTTGGACATATCATCCCCCGCGGCATGCTGCGTGAGCCTTTGGAGGAATTAAGGCGGGCAGACCTGTTTATCCTAACCCATACGGACCAGTGCAGCCATGATAAAATTCAACTCATCATAGATCAGTTGCATACGATTGCAGGACGTGTTCCGGTAGTGGAAACTGTCCACAGACCCATCGGGCTAGAAGCGTTGCGGTGCCCGGAAATGATAGACATTGCTGTGCTGCAGGGGAAAGGGGTATTTGCATTTTGTGCCATAGGCAATCCTGAATCATTCAGGAAAAGCATTGAAAGTCTGGGGGGGAAATTACTCAATTTTCATGCATTTCCAGACCATCATGTATATACCGCATCTGAATTAGGAACACTGAATGCGGCAGCGAAGCGCATCGGTGCGGAGGTAATCATAGTCACACAAAAGGATCGCGTCAAAATAAAAAATACCTTTGCATCTTGGAATTTGCCGTTATGGACATTAAAAATAGAAGTTCACGTTACAAAGGGTTATGAAATTTTTGAAAACAAGATGAATACTATTCTGAATTGAAAGGAGAAACGTCGTGGCTCATAAAATCACGGATGAGTGTATAAATTGTGGTGCATGTGAAAGTGAATGTCCCGTCAATGCGATATCAGAATCAGGCGACATGAGAATCATTAGCTCAGAGACCTGTACTGATTGTGGAAATTGTGTGGCGGTATGTCCCGTCGAGGCAATTCTTGCCCCATAGGGGTATTCCTTCAAGGAAGAGGCTGGCATGGCAAGAGCACGTGAGGACGAGGATGTTTTTTTCAATCCATTAGACCTCAGTAAAATTAAAACCTACTCCATAAGAGAACGAAAGAATCTTTCAAATATCAATCTGTTTGCCAGGCCTGTTTTGCCGACGGATGGCATGTATGCCTTTTTCGAATCCCTGCCAGAGGTCCTGGCTTCAGCACATTTACGGAAGGTAATTCGCGCAATCGTTCTTGCATATCAAAAAAAACGTCCTGTGGTAATGGCCCTTGGCGCTCACGTTATCAAGTGTGGTTTATCTCCATTGATCATAGACCTCATGAACCGCCGCATCATAACTGCCCTTGCCATGAATGGCGCTTCAGCGATCCATGATTACGAAGTCTCACTCATTGGGGCAACCTCTGAGGATGTTGCAGAAAATTTAAAAGACGGCAGTTTTGGTATGGCAAGAGAGACGGCAGAGGCATTTCAAGCCGCCTCTGCACAGGGAATACAAGAAGACAAGGGGCTTGGACATGCACTGGGCAAGAAAATAATCGAAGCAGCGAATACGTACCAGGACCTGAGCCTGCTCGCCTGTGGCGCAAGACTCAATATACCAACTACCGTCCATGTTGCCCTGGGAACCGACACCATCCACATGCATCCGAATGTATCAGGAAGAGATTTGGGAGAGGCCAGCCATATCGACTTCAAAATCCTTGCCTCCGTGGTTTCGCAGCTTGAAGGCGGGGTATGGCTGAATGTGGGCTCCGCTGTCATAATGCCGGAGGTTTTTCTGAAGGCCATTTGTCTTGCAAGGAACCTTGGCCATACGGTTGAAAATTTTACGACGGTGAACATGGACATGATTCAGCACTACAGACCGCAGACGAACGTTTTAAGAAGACCAACCCAATATGGATATGCGATTACAGGTCACCATGAAATTATGTTGCCTCTCCTGAGGATGGGTATTCTTACACAACTTGGTAAAGGAGATGAATAAAGCCAAAACGATATTGAAAATATACCAAACCATGCTCAACACCTTAGGCCCGCAGCAATGGTGGCCGGGAGAAACTCCGTTCGAGGTTGTTATTGGCGCAATATTAACACAGAATACCAACTGGTCGAATGTTGAAAAGGCCATCAGAAATCTGAAGGCGGCGGACAGGCTCTCTCCCAATGGAATTTATGAACTGAGCACGATTGAGTTGGCGCAGCTTATTCGTCCCTCCGGCTTTTTCAATGTTAAGGCAAAGCGGGTAAAGACCTTTATCAACTGGTTATTTTCAAGGTATGAAGGGGATCTCTCCCGGATGTTCCGTCAGGACTTGCAGACACTTCGGGATGAACTCCTCTCGGTAAAAGGTATTGGGCCGGAAACAGCGGATTCTATCTTGTTGTATGCAGGAAATATGCCGACCTTTGTCGTGGATGCTTATACCCACAGGATTTTTTCACGGCATGGTTTTATTTCCGAGGAAAGCACCTACGATGAAATGAAGGCTTTTTTTGAGGAAAACCTCCCAGAAGATGTGAGGTTATTCAATGAATACCATGCCTTATTGGTACAAATAGGCAAGAGATATTGTAAACCGAAAAAGGCCTGTGAGCCTTGCCCTTTGAAAGATTTTTTGTAATTCGTATCTGGTCAGGCCACCAAGACACAAAGCCACTAAGTAAAAAAAGGAGCTATCTGTCTTACTGAGTGACTAAGCGACTTTCTGGCACAAACTATCGTAGCATACTGCCACGATTATCTTTGGAGCAACAAAATGACAGACAATGAGTTGGTAATAAAAGGCGGACATGTTATTGACCCTGCAACCGGACTGGATGGCCGTGCAGACATTTTAATCAAAGCTGGCAAGATCAGCGCCATTTCAGATGATATTAAGGCAAATACTACTGCCAGAATTATTGATGCACGTTCTCAATATGTAATTCCCGGACTGATCGACTGCCATGTCCATCTTCGGGAACCCGGACTGGAATATAAGGAGACAATTGAAACCGGGTCGCGGGCGGCGGCAAATGGTGGTTTTACAACCCTCATATGCGAACCCAACACGATTCCGCCCATCGACTCACTGGAAATGGTGGAATCACTCATGGAAAGGATTCGGCAAAAAAGCGTGGTGAATATTTTTACCAAGGCATGCATTACCAAAGGATTGCTGGGAGAGGAATTAACTGACATTGATAAGCTGGCAACCGACAAACGGGTAAGGGCGCTTTCGGATGATGGCAACCCGGTTTTTTACGAGACCTTGATAAAACGGGCATGCGAACTGGCCGCGCGGAACAAGCTTATCATCAGCCCACACTGTGAGGATTCTCAAATTTCTTTAGATAAGGCAAAAGAAAATAGTAAGGCCGCGCATTTCCCTGGCAAGCCTTTTTGCCACGAAACGGATTTCATCATGCGTGAAATTAAATATACCGAGGAGGCGCATGGATGGTTACATGTTTCACACGTCAGCCTGAAAAAATCCCTGGAGGTCATTCAGCAGGCAAAGGAAAGAAACCTTGCAAAAATAACCTGTGAAGTAACGCCCCACCATTTGTTGTTGGACGATACTTTCAGAAATGCAGACGGAACGGTACCCAGAACCAATCCCCCTCTCCGGTCACCGGAAGACAGACAAGCTCTTCAGAGAGGTTTATCGGATGGCGTAATTGACGTCATAGCAACAGACCATGCCCCCCATACGCATGATGACATAAAAAAAGGATCATCCGGGTTTGTTGGACTTGAAAACGCACTGGGCGTTATTCTTACAAAATTAGTCCATCCGGGAATCTTGTCACTGAAAGAGGTCGTCCGGAAAATGTCTGCAAACCCTGCACGGATATTTCAAGTCCCCGGTGGCAGCCTGGCAGTGGGTATGCCAGCAGATATTGCAATTCTTGATATGAACAAGCAATGGACGGTGAATGCCGACAAGTTTGTATCTAAGGCACGGAACTGTCCCTTTCATGGCTGGAATTTGACCGGACAAGTAACTACCACGATCGTCGGTGGTAAGGTCATTGTTGATAATGGCAAAATGGTATGTTAATCATTATAGACGGCTACAACTTTATATTCACCGTACCGGCCCTGGAAAAGCATGTGGGAATAAACCGCATTGAACCGGTGCGGGAACACATCATATCCCTCTTTTCAAGATACAAAGAGGTGAAACGCTATGACGTCATCGTAGTATTTGACGGTAATTATACCCAGGCGGCATTACCAAAAAAGCAGACGTATGCTGGTGTTACCGTGATGTATTCAAGGTCGGGCATAAGTGCAGATACTGAAATAAAGAACCTTACCAGTCTTTGTCAAAATCCAGGAGATGTTCATATTGTAACGTATGACAATGAAATAAAACGGCACGTCAGGAGATGCGGTTGCCATATTATCGAACCAATAGCAATGTACCGGGAGATCATGGAAATTTTAACACCGGGGAAAAAAAATATCTCTGATGAGCCGGAAGATAAACAAAAAGGCCCGTCAAAAGATGATGCAAAATACTGGAAGGGTGTTTTCAAAGACCTCACAGATGACGAGCTAAAATCTTGTACAAAAAAAACAGAGATGCCAAAAATAAAGAGACAAAAGGCGCCATCGCCGGTCAGCAAAAAGGATGAACCATCCTGCAAATACCAAGGACCTTCTGACGACGAGACGCAATACTGGATTCGTGTCTTTCGGGAAAACGGAAATGAATGAACAGCAAGATGAGAGTACATTGGATTTATAAAGGTATCTTAACGATACTTTACGCCACTTTGATATACTACGAATCCTCTCATGACACATCTTCTGTACCCCTTCCATCACACAGCGATAAACTCATTCATTTTATCGTCTTCGGTTTCTTGTGTCTCATGATCTGCTGGACACTTTCCTCAGTTACCTTAAGCAACAAGGGGATCTACAAAATCATCCTGGCAATCGGCATCACTTCTCTCTACGGTGCATCAGATGAATTTCATCAATTTTTCACGCCAAACCGTTCCGTTGATATCTTTGACTGGCTGGCTGATACGGGAGGCGCCATTACTGCTGGGCTTCTATGGCATGCCGCAACAGCCAAACGGCAAGTAAAAAAGGCAACCATATAGTTTTAAAATTCCGGTCATAGCGATGTTTGCCGCCAGGATAGCAGCGAAGCGTTTACCAGTTCGGGTATGAAGGGGTTGGTAATTATTTTTCTACGACCTTTATTTTTGAACCGTCTTTCAGCTTAGCCACCGGTTTCACTGCCACCTTGTCGTCTTGCTTTACACCACCGAGGACTTCAATCATATCTCCAATCGAAGCTCCCAAATCAATAGAGGTCTGCACCACGCGGTTACCTTGTATGAGAAAAACAAAATGCCTGCCGTTATGGGTCACAATTGCACCAGAATTGATAGCCGTCAGGGGTTTTTGCTCTTCCTTTTCAAGTGGCCGGGAGAGAAAAGCAACCTTTGCGCTCATTTCAGGCAGGATACGGGTGTCACTTTCAAGAAAACGGACCTTGACCATTACCGTTGCCTTGCTCCGGTCTGCTGTCGGCACAATCATATGCACCGCACCATTGAAGCGTGACTCAGGCAGGGCGTCGAGTTGTATTTCACAGGGCTGCCCAACTTTTACCATTTCCAGATTTGACTCGGAAACGTCTGCCTCGACCTGGAGTGAATCCATGTCAGCGATTGTGACAACGGCAGCTTTCGCATTGGCAGCAGCGCCAATGGGGGTAACGATATCACCGATGTCAGCATTTTTGGTCAAGACCACGGCGTCAAAGGGTGCCTGAATCAGGGTATATTCCACAGATACCTTTGCCACCTGAAGCGCTGCTGCTTTGGCTTTTACTGAAGCTTTTGCGCCGGCAACAGCAGCCTTTGCCTTCTGGTATCGGGCGGTAGCAGCATCGTATTCCGCCCGTGTTGTAATCCCCTTTGCCAGCAAATCTACTTCGCGGTGAAAAGAAGACCTCGCATCGCGATATTCGGCCTTTGCCTGCTGAAGATCGAAGTGCGCAACGCTCAGGTCTGCAACCGCCTGATTCCTCAAGGCAAGAACATCTTCGCACTCGAGACGGGCAATGATCTCACCCGTTTTTATTTTGCTTCCCTCTTCAACATTGAGTGAAATAAGGCGCCCGGTTATTTTGGAAGCCACCGAGGCCTTGCGCTGGGCCACCACATAGCCGCTGGCATTCAAGAGGGCAAGGGCCTGAGACGGATACGTTCTGGTAACACTGGCAACTTCAACATGTATCGCCGGTGTTAAGACCCCGCAAAGGTAAAGGAATACTATTCCTGCAACAATAATTACTGCTAGCGCAATGCGATAGTAAGGTTTTTTATGACGTACCGGACGAATACCCTTTGCCGATTTATCGATCGTTAATTTTACCAGGTCTTTCTGTGACATTAATTTATTTTATGTCTCTTGTTACTCCCTCCAGCTCCTCCAGTTTTCCTTCGGCAATCTCTTCTTCCAGTTTTACGACCTCACGAAATGCGATACCTTCCCGCCAGAGAAAGGCAAATCCCATGATCGTAGAAGGAAGAATGCTGATTGCCCATAATACAATGGCATAACTTTGAGCTGCCGTAGTTTCTATTCCAAAAATATGCAACGATTTGAGTACCGCGATATGAAAGACGCCGATATAGCCAGGAGCCTGGGGAAGGGCGACCGCCAGCGCAAGACAGACAGCAACAAGGCACGCCCCCACAAAGGGAAGATGCATGTGGAAGGAAAATCCAAGGAGGTATATTTCAGCACCTCCCAGAATCCAGATGAAGATTGAAAGCGCCAGGATCCATCCGGCCTGTGTCTTGTTTTCCAGGATTTTTAAGCCACAAACAAAAGATTCGTACAGGCCAAAAATCTTGTCCTTTACTTTATGCGGAAGAAAAAAGCAGCACTTTGAGAGTATCTGCCTGAAAAAATCAGGCTTAAGAACAACGCAAAAAAGTGTTGCAATGGTAGCGATCCCTATTCCTGCAAATACCTCTGTCCATTTTTTCAGGGAAGGGAGTATCGATTCACTGATAGCGCACACCTGGCCTGCGGAAACATCCGCAAGGGCAGGAAGCCGGGGAGGGGAGGGATGCGGGAGCAGGGCAATGATAACCACGGTAAATATGAGGAGCCCCAGCATGTCAAAAATCCGCTCTACGATCACCGTGGCAAAGGAGGTTGAAAATTTTATATCCTCCTTTTTCGTTAAAATAAACGGTCTCAAAACCTCTCCCACTCGTGCGGGAAGAACGTTATTTGCCATAAAACCGATACAGGTAACCGACAGCAAATCAAGGACGGAAATGGGTTTAATATGGGACAGCAATCCGCGCCACCGGATTGCCCTCACGACGTAAACCAGCAGGGTCAAAATAAGCGTGGGGATGATAAACCAGTAGTTCGCATCCCGTAAGGCATTTTTCAGAAGCACCCATTCGATATTTCTTACAAACAACCACGTGCAGACGATACTGGCTAAAATACTGACGATGAACAGGATATTCTTTTTGCTCAGTTTCATGACAACCTTTCATGCAGGCAATAAACACAAGGCCCAAGTCGTGCACCAGCATTCTCTCCCGTCTCGCCCGGGTTAGGTGTTTCATGTTAGGCCTGAAGGGGTAAAAGGAGTACGGTGCGACAACTTCTCAATACTTAGGAAAAATACGGTCTCAGGTATTTCCCCGTGGAACTCGCTGCTATGCGCGATATCTCTTCCGGTGTACCGCATCCTACGAGATATCCCCCGGCACTGCCAGCCTCTGGACCAAGATCAACAAGATAATCGGCGGATTTAATGACGTCGAGGTTATGCTCAACAACAATTAAGGAATGTCCGGCCTGAATCAATCCCTGAAAGCATTTCAGCAGTTTTTGAACATCGTCCATATGTAACCCGATCGTTGGCTCATCGAAGATAAAAAGCATGGTATCAGGATTTTCCTCTGCCATATAAGCAGCAATCTTTAGTCGTTGCGCCTCGCCGCCTGACAAGGTCGTGGCAGGCTGTCCCAGCCTCAAATAGCCCAGGCCGGTATCCTGAAGAAATCTTAATCCCTTCGTGATACGGGGAGAATCATAGAAGAAAGCGAAGGCTTCATCTACCGTCATTGCAAGTATTTCGTGGATATTTTTGTTTTTATATTTTGCATCGAGCACCTTTTTCGTGAAACGTTTTCCGTCACATTTATCGCACGTGACGTAGATATCTGCAAGAAACTGCATATCGACCTTTATGGAACCTGCGCCTTCACACTGTTCGCATCTGCCGCCCACAACGTTAAACGAAAAAGAGCCGCTGTTCAGACTGCGTATCTTTGCATCCCGTGTCGATGCAAAGAGTTTCCGGATTTCGTCAAATATTTTTACATAGGTTATCGGGTTGGAACGAGGGGTACGCCCTATGGGGGATTGGTCAACAAGGACAACGTCGTTAATAAATTGTACGCCCTTGATACTCTCATGTTTCCCCACGAATCCTGCATATCCTTCCCGCTTTTTTTTAATTGCCCCGTACAGGGTGTCCTGGACGAGGGTGCTTTTGCCTGATCCCGAAACCCCCGTAACACACACCAGCATATTCAGAGGAAAGGTTACCTCTATGTTCTTCAGATTGTTTTGCGTGGCGCCTTTCAAAACAAGCACCTTGGCACCGGGCGTCCTCCGGCGGGAAGGTGTTTTAATTGCCTTATTACCCTTTAAATACTGTCCCGTGAGCGAACCATTACGGGCCGGCAAATCCTTGAATGAACCCTGATAAACAACTACTCCCCCATTTTCACCAGCGCCCGGACCAAGGTCGAGGAGCTCGTCGGCTGCCCTGATAACCTCCGGATCATGCTCCACGACAACAACCGTATTTCCGATGTCCCGTAACCGCACCAGTATCTGGATTAACCGGTCGGTATCCCGCGGATGAAGACCAATGCTGGGCTCATCCAGGATATAGAGGGTGTTTACCAGCGAAGAACCAAGAGACGTGGTAAGATTGACCCTTTGGGCTTCTCCGCCGGAAAGCGTACGGGTCATACGGTCGAGGGTAAGATAGCCCAGCCCCACCTTAACCAGATAATCCAGCCGTTTTCGTATTTCCTGCAACAACACATGAGCGATATTTTTTTCATACTCCGTAAGCTGAAGCCCGGCGAAGAACTGGCATGCATCATCGATCGTCATCGCACAGACGTCTGCTATGTTTTTCTGGTCTATGGCCACATTCAGCGCATGACTCTTTAAACGCTTTCCGTTGCAAACGGGACATACGGTATACCCCCGGTATTTACTCAAAAACACACGGACATGCATTTTATATTTCCGCTGTTCCAGCCATGCAAAAAAGTCGCGAATACCACAAAAATCACCTACTCCTTCCCAAATTATTTTTACCTGTTCCTTCGTCAACTTGCGAAAGGGGACATCCCGCGGTATATGATGCCCGGAAGACACCTTTTCCAGTGATTCATACATGGACCGGTACGTGGGCGTATTCCATGGGGCTATTGCCCCTTCGTCCAGCGTCTTTTCCTTATCCGGTATAACACTATCCATATCAATCTCAATGGTGTATCCAAAGCCCTGACATTTGGGGCAGGCACCGATTGGATTATTAAATGAGAATAACACAGGGACAGGCTCCGGGTATTCCAGAGCGCAATAGCTACATAAGAACTGTTTGCTGTACTTGAGCTCAATCCAGGGAGAGCCCTGGATCGTCAGCGTGTTCCCTTGCGCCTGCAATTCGGAATGGATGGAGGCATCCTCGAGACTGACAAAAACACTTGCATGTCCGGAGCCAAAACGATATGCGGTTTCCAGTGCGTCTGCAAGACGCTCCTTGATCACGTCTTTCACCGTCAGGCGATCAATAATCCCGTAAACAGCCTTTGCTTTCCTGATATCCAAGTCCTGTATCGTGGCAGTAATATCCACCATGTTACCGTCTGCAAGAATCCTTACCAATCCGCGCTCTTTCAGAAGGTCGATCTGCGCCTGTCCCGATACCTTCTGGCTGACGTTAATCGGAAAAGCAACCTGAAACCGTGTACCTTCCGGCAATGAGAGCACCGTTTCCACAATATGAGAAATGCTATCAATCTGCACATGCCGTTTGCAGTTGACGCAGTGGGTCTTGCCAATCCTTGCAAATAACAGTCTCAGGTAATCATTGATCTCTGTGGCAGTGCCAACGGTTGAACGCCGGTTTTTCACCGGGTTTTTCTGCTGAATGGCTATTGCCGGGGGAATACCTTCAATATGATCAATATCGGGCTTGTCCATCCTTTCCAAAAATTGACGCGCATAGGCAGAAAATGATTCTACATACCGCCTCTGCCCTTCCGCAAAGAGGGTATCGAATGCAAGGCTGGACTTGCCGGAACCACTGACCCCCGTGATTACCACAAATCTTTTATGGGGAATTTCGATGTCAATATTCTTTAAATTATTTACCCGTATGCCACGGGCGATAATTGATTTTTTCATTGCTGGAAACTCAAGTACGTTAATGCCGTTAGGTAAAATATATCCTGCACGATCATTGCTTATCGACAGCGGCAGTACAATCTGGCATCATCCCAAAAGGTTCTGTCCTGAACTAAGCCAAAGGAAGTGGACGTAGGTGTAAAACTTAAGATAAAATTATGAACATTTACTATATGATTTTTATGCAACATTCTCAAGACAATTCTCAGACGACAGATGAGGGCATTACGGCCGTCAAAATTAAAGAGAACATCGAACCTCAGAACAAGGAATAACGAATAATAAAGGAAAAACACTTTACCATTCAGCATGCCTTGTTCGATATTCGGCGGACTGCTTTTCAACGGACAACGAAGCGGCACTTCGCCCTGTAGCTACTCTGAAATCCCTAAACATTTAGTAGCGTTGTCAAGTGGGGACCTGACAAAAGCCCTCCAAGGTATAGTTGTCATGCATCAAAGCCGTTGTAATAATAGGCAAGCCGAACCTTGGTAACGTTCAGCGCTCCTGCAATACTCCATTTACTCACGTTTACCCGCATATTAACCGTCCGCATTACTCGCTCTACTTTACTTGTCGTCTTGCCAGTGAGCCTATTTTCAATTGCCGTAAACATGTCTGGCCTGGCATTCTCCAAGTAAGAGACGGTATGGCTATACCCCTTCCCCAGACAATACTTCACTACTGCTTCCAATCGTTTCTTCTTGGATTCTATCATCTTCTCTATCGTCTTCTGACAATCTACCAATGGCCGTATCGCACAGATCTCCATGAGTTCCGACATCACGTGTAACCACTCACTGCCTTTGTGTTTGACTCCATCCTGCCATAACACATACTTCGCCTGATACGGAATATGCCACAAACAGCGCTGAATAATGACCTTCACCTTACCTT
>JAJTXE010000002.1:1541887-1569054 GCA_021463795.1 Candidatus Brocadia sp.
TCTTTTTCGTTCCGTTACACAAGCACGGAAGATTTTAGAAAAGCACCCTGCACTGCCTCCGGTGGATTTGAACTCAAACGCATGACGGACAGAACACGCCAAACCCCCTTTTCTCCTTACAATCTCCAGCTTTATCGAGACATCTCATTTCAATATTTCTTCCAGCGTCTTAAGCATTTTTACCCTATGGGTACCTGACCAGTACAAACGATTGCATTGGGGACAGATGTCAAATGCATCGTGTGTTGAATAGACATAGGGAGGCACCTTGTCTTTTACCTGTTCCTTGTCAATCCGGTCTAACAAGGTATTACAAGGCAAACACCTGGTAAAAATACCGGACTGGTAATCGACATGATAAGAGGTGATAACCTGTTTGAGTTGTTCTTTATAATAAGGACTCCTGATCAGCAGGGAATTTTTTGCTGATTTTCGTTCCGTTAATTTCCTGTCCATGGTCAGGATAACGCGGTGTTCTTGAATAGCCCTGGCAATAAGGCCGTCATCTGAGATAAAAGATTCATACACAGACGACCCTTTCACGTTAAACCGTCCGTTTGCTTGTATTAATACGTGTCTTGTGGTATATTGTTACTCTGGAAATACTGACGTGTTAATATCACAGGTTTGTGTCTTAATATTAGATAGCTTTATTACAAAAGGTAATTATGAATCAAGTATATTTCCGGGAGAAAGAAAAAGGAACAGAACCAAGAATTAATGAAAAAATACCTTTCAACTGCTTGCTACCAAACTCCTGTTTGGAAGTGTAGTGGACGAGAAGCTCAGTTTCTCTGCAATAGTATTCCCAAACAAGAATTTGGGAGCAAGCGGTAGCAGTTTATTGAAAGGCGATTTTTCAAACAGCAGAAATGTTATAAAATTCCAATACAATCAAGATAATCTATGTCCCTTGTAAAAAATCGCGTATTTTTATTCATAGTTTTTTCTCTCCTTGTGACGTGTGGCGTCTGTTGTACGAGCCTCAAGCGTCTTGCATACGAGGGGTTCTGGCGGGATTGCTGGCAACATCCGGAACAGGTTATCCATGCCCTTGAGATACAGACGGGACAACACATTGCTGATCTGGGTTCAGGCAGCGGCTACTTCACCTTCCGCTTCGCAGATGCGGTTGGCCCTGCGGGGAAAGTATACGCCGTGGATGTTGATCCGGGGATGAACAAATATGTGGAAAAACAAGCCGGCAAAAGTGGTCACCGGAATATCGAGGTCATTTGTGCCCAGCATCATGACCCACTCATTCCCGGAGACGGAGTAGACCTGATCTTTACTTGCAATACCTACCATCACCTGAAAGACCGTGTAACATATTTTACTCAAGCCCGAAAATACCTCCGGCCGGACGGCCGCGTTGCAATCATCGACTTCAACGGCAAAGGATGGTTCTTCAGGATTTTCCGCCATTTTACGGCAAGTGAGACGATAAAGAATGAAATGGAGTCGGCCGGCTATCACCTTCAGTGTGAATTCAAGTTTCTGCCGCGGCAACATTTTCTCGTATTTTCTCAAGACAAACATAAGGCGCTTTAAACCGCCTTATTGCGAATTTCTAAGTTCTGGGTTTAGTGGATAATAAATGAGTCACAGGGAAAAACAAGTTTGTACACGCCACCCCTTAATCTTGAAATTCATGAACCGTTAATTTGAAACAGGTTACATAAAATGTTTAAAGTGGTAACGAGTCTCGACGACCTGATCAAGGTATTTATCATACGCGGTATCGTGTTTTTAGAAGAACAAGGCGTTCCGTATAAGATAGAACACGACATCCATGACTATTCTGCAACGCATATTTTGGGGGAAGAACATGGAGAACCTTTTGCTGCTGGCCGTATACGCACACTGGGTGAGTATGCAAAGCTGGAACGCATTGCGATACGGAAATCGTACCGTGGAAAAAATCTGGGTCACAAACTAACCAAGTTTATGATTTTGACTGCAAAGAATCAGGGCTTTCACAAGTTCAAGATACATGCGCAAACGTATCTTGTCGAATTTTATCGAAAACATGGGTTTGAGATCGTTGGCGATATGTTTAAAGAGGCAGGCATTGACCATTATGTGATGATACGTAATGATCCCTATCAATAATGTGCCATATCATTTGCGGTACGGTTCCTGATCTTTCCAGTTTTAAAACGATTTTCTCTTGTTGCCATACTTACAGAACCATTCTTTATTACGGAGATTGCCAGCTGATCTCCTTAAGCTTCTTTAGTGTCTCCTTTGCATTGCCCGTGTCGATAGAACGCATCGCAATTTCTACGCCCTCCGCGAAATCGTCTGCCAATCCTCCGGCAATGATTGCCGCGGCTGCGTTTACGAGCACTATATCTCTTTTAGGGCTGTGAACTCCTTCCAATATTTCACCGATCGCCGCAGCGCTTTCCTCGGCAGTATTCACGGTCAGGTCAGACAATTTTGACTTTTTTATACCAAATTCTTCCGGATCCAGATAATAACTTTTTATCGTATGCCCGGCAAGCTCACAAATCTTCGTCTTGTTTGTTGTGGTTATCTCGTCTAAACCGTCTAATCCGTGTACAACAAATGCGTGTTTATCCCCCAGCATTTTTAACGCTTCTGCCATAATGAGGGTCATGTGTTCACTATACACACCAAGAATACGATGGGTGGCCCCGGCAGGGTTTGCTAAGGGGCCAACGATGTTGAATATCGTGCGAATTCCAATTTCCTTTCGGGGGCCAATGGCGTATTTCATTGCATGATGCAACAGCGGTGCGAAGAGGAAGCCAATATTGGCAAGGGCAAGACATTTTTCCACCGTTTCTACATCGGCCTCAATATTGATTCCCAGTCGCATCAAGACATCGGCACTTCCACATTGGCTGGAGAACGCCTTATTGCCATGTTTAGCAACCTTCAGGCCGGCGCCTGCAACAACAAAAGCGGCGGCAGTAGAAATGTTAAAGGTATTTCTGGCATCCCCACCAGTCCCGCACGTGTCAATGAGCATATCATTTCCGGCCTTTATTTTCACCGCCCTTTTTCTCAAAGCAAGAGTGCATCCTGTAATTTCTTCAACCGTCTCTCCCTTCATACGTAAGGCAGTAATAAAAGAAGCAATCTGCGCATCGGTAGCATTCCCTTCCATGATCTGCGTCATTGCTGCCAGGCTCTCTTCCACGGACAGATGCCGGTTATTTACCAACTTGTCGATAGCTTTTTTTATAGGCATAAAGATTATGAAAATGAAGTTTTTCCTTGACGTAGTATATGATATAAATTAAAATAATACACTTGAATTCTGGCAAATAAGACTATTTTATCTTACTTTTAAGAAAGGGTGTATGGTTTATTTATGGCGAAAATACAAATAACGTCAGACGAAAATATACGCGAAGCGCTGAGAAGATTTAAAAAGATGTGTGATAAAGAAGGTATTATTAATCAATCAAAACGTATCGCTTATTTCGAAAAACCTTCAGAAAAGAAACGCAGGGAAGAAAGCCGGAGGATTAAAAATATTAAAAGGGCGCAGAAATTGGGCATTTCAGGCCTGGCAAATCCTTCACGCACACAAAAGAATACCTATTCAAAATACTCATCCTTTTAACCATCGGCCTTCCACAACAATTTGCGTGCATCCCCCCACAAGAGTTCCAAATCATAAAAATGACGCACCTCTTTATTAAACAGATGCACGACAACATCTCCATAGTCCATGAGTATCCATCGGGCATCTGAATAACCTTCTCTCCCTAGCCCATGGATACCATAACTATGCAGTTTTAATTCTATTTCATTTGCAATACCCTGCAATTGACGTTCGTTGATACCACTGCAAATGACAAAGAAATCGGTAATGAAGGTTAAATCTTGCACGTCAAATATGAGAATATCTTCCGCCTTTTTATCGTTGGCAATTTTCGCGCACAGGATTGCAATTTCTTTCGAATTCAGCGTTTTTCTACTCCTTTAAAGCGTCTAGCGCTGGTTTTTGCCAAAATTTTCACCAAAATCTGCCTCATATTGCACTGCAGGCTTTATTTCTGACAGACTGCTTCCACAATAATAACAAAATCTTGAGTACCGGGGATTCACATCAAGACAATTTTCACATCTATGATATAAAAGCGTACCGCACAGGATGCAGAAATTTGCGCCTTTTACATGATTGTCATATTGACAATTTGTATTAGGACATACCCTGTCATCCTTTTCTGTAAGCATATTACCAGACATATCGGCCTCCCATTATTAAGGGTATTTTCAAATCATAACAACAGCCCTGCATGAGGTGCGAACTCCCGTTCGCCCCTCATTTCAGGATGTTCACTGCGGTTCGTCTCTTCCTCTTTCTAGTGCAGGTGCAAAAGGGCGCCTATTTTGGGTGAAAATTTAATAATAATTCCCGCAAAGACAACCGATACAATTGACATGAGTTTTAGCAAGATATTCAAAGACGGGCCTGATGTGTCTTTGAAGGGGTCTCCTACCGTATCGCCAACGACAGCCGCCTTATGAGCAGAGGAACCCTTTCCACCCAGTACGCCGCTTTCAATATACTTTTTTGCATTATCCCAGGCCCCGCCTGCGTTAGCCATGAAGACTGCCAGTAAGAAACCTACCGTTAAACTTCCCGCCAAAAGCCCCACAACTCCGGGAACACCCAAGACCAAGCCGGTAACAATCGGTACCAATAAAGCAAGGAGGGCAGGTACGAACATCTCACGCTGCGCTCCCTTGGTGCTAATCGCCACACAAGCCGCATAATCAGGTTTTCCGGTTCCCTCCATGATTCCTGCGATTTCTCTGAACTGCCTTCGAACCTCTTCAACCATGCTTCCCGCGGCACGGCCTACGGCCTTCATCGTCATTGCGCTGAAGACAAACGACGACATACCGCCAATAAATAAGCCGATGAGTACCTTGGGATTGATCAAGGTAACATCCAGGTAGCCCATGAGATCCGATAATTTTGCACTGGCCAAATTCATCGATGTTCCGGCAACCTGAATGACTGTCGTACCAGACTTTTCCAGCCCTACTTTTATCTGTTCAACAAAGGAGGCAATGAGCGCCATGGCCGTAAGTGCGGCAGAACCGATAGCAAAACCCTTTCCGGTTGCTGCCGTGGTATTTCCCAATGCGTCAAGTGCATCCGTCCTTTCCCTAACGTAGGGTTCAAGACCACTCATTTCTGCATTACCACCAGCGTTATCGGCAATGGGGCCATAAGCGTCCGTTGCCAGGGTTAATCCCAGGGTGGAAAGCATACCCACTGCAGCAATGGCGATTCCGTAAAGGCCAAGTGAAATATTTGAAAAACCGCCCGCAAAGGCATAGCTTAATAAGATTGCAGCAGAAATAGTAATAACAGGGATAATAGTAGACATCATGCCCGTGGCAATACCATCGATAATCACCGTTGCAGGGCCGGTCTTTGCATTTCCGGCAATACCCTTGGTTGGTGAATAATTGGAAGAGGTATAATATTCGGTACCTTTACCGACAATAACGCCTGCTATCAATCCTGTCACAATCGAACCCCATACGCCAAAATTTTGAGGCAGCATATACTTAATAACTGCTGCCGACGCAATCAAGATCAGGATTGAACTGAGATTAATCCCTTTTCCCAGTGCCTTCAGGAGTTCTTTTTGAGTTGCCTCTTCCTTTGTCTTGACCGCATAAATGCCGATGATGGAGAGGAAAATACCAAGCCCTGCCAGAATCATAGGCACCACCATTCCGGCAATACCAAGACCAGCCGTTACCCCCAGCGCCGCACAGGCCAGCATGGAATTATAATACGACTCATACAGGTCTGCACCCATCCCCGCTACATCACCAACATTGTCTCCAACGTTATCAGCGATCGTGGCGGGATTTCTTGGATCGTCCTCGGGAATCCCAGCCTCTACTTTACCCACCAGATCTGCTCCCACGTCGGCAGCCTTTGTGAATATCCCGCCACCTACCCTGGCAAACAATGCCTGAGAGCTGGCGCCGATACCAAAACACGGCAGCATCATAGCCATATCCAGCAACGAAACATTGGTAAATTTGCGGAAGACAAAGAACCACAGGGAAATATCGAGCAGCCCCATACCCACCACAATTAACCCCATGACGGCGCCGCTTCTGAATGCAACCTGGAGTCCCTGGTTCAATGATTTCCGTGCACCCTCGGCTGTTCTTGAACTGGCGCTGGTGGCGGTCTTCATACCCAGGAAGCCGGCAAGACCCGATAAAAAGCCACTGGAAAGAAATGCGAATGGAACGACCTTCGATTGGGCATGCAACCCAAAAGAGATTAAAAGAAGCACAAGAAAGGCACCGATGAAAAATATGCCCACTACCTTGTATTGTTGTTTCAGATAGGCATAAGCACCTTCCCTGACATGCCCGGCAATCGTTTTCATGGTGTCGTTGCCGTCAGGCGATTTCATGACTTCCTTGTAAAACTTTCGCGCATAAAAAAGAGCAAAGATTGCACCAATTGGTGCAATCCACCACAATTTAGGTATGGTATGCGATGCCTCTGCCGTTTCCTTACGAACCGCTCCTTCCAGCTCAAACAAAGGCCTTTCTTTTTGAGTGGACTCCCCCAGTTCAAACTGAGGCTTTTCTTCACCACTCTTTACTGCCCCCTGAGCATGTGCGCTGTGGGACAATAATCCTGACTTTGATACCCCAAAGATCAGGGTTGTTAGCATCAAGAGTATCATGATGATGCTAATCCGGTTATTTTTAAAAATCGGTTTACGCAAAAAACTATCCATCAACCTAAGTCGTTCTCCTTTCTGTTTCTTCTAAATAGTACTATTTATTACCTAAGTAACTTATCCCATTACCATAATTTTTCTACCACGCGTCTTTTTTTGATATACCCCCGAGAAAGTCCTTTTTCCTCTCCATCATGCGAATCAATTCACTTACATTGGCCGAAGTATCTTCCGGATGATTGGCATGATACCCGTTCCATTCCTGTATGGCAGATTCGGTATATTGAAGCGCTCTGTCAATATCTCCCTCCGTTTCAAAACATAACGCTGCATGCCACAAGACATGGCAAATGGTTCTTTCTATGGCCAATGTATTCCGTAGTTTCGGCGTATGCAGGAGAGACTGCCTTAACCAATAAAGAGATGCCTCGTAATTGTCTTCACCCGCCTCTTTCTTTAATTGCTCCCGGTAATACGGTGCATAGGAAAAAAAACGCTGGTCAAATAGATGAAAATACATATACCCCAGCTCAAAAAAAAGGTCGCCGTTATCGGGATTTTTTACCGCCCCTTTCTTTGCAAAGTTTAAACCGGTATATATCCATTTCCATTTGTTTTGCGGCGCATCCCACTCACTGGCAATATTATATGCCATATTCCATGCCTGAAAAATCCATACCGCCGGAAAATTTGGTTGTAATTTAGCGATGAGATTGTTTACCGCTAAGAGTTCATAATATTTCTTTTCTTCGTGCCGGGCAATAGCCCTCGCCCAGAGGAAATCTACCGCAATCCCCCGGAAGCCTCCCAGAAGAAGGAGGGGAATACTTTCTGCTGGGTCATAACGAACGGCGCTGGTTCCGGATGTATTGCGGAAAGAAGCAATCCATATATTTACCAAAAAAATACCACACAACAAAGATAATAAAAAAACGTTCCTCTTTCGGTGTCCCAAGGTTTAGAAAAACTCTCTCTTCTTTAGTATCATGGCAGATAGAAAAAGACACACACCGGCATATACGGCAGTATACCCAAAAGAAACCCCGACGGTTTCGAAAGGGATGTTTATACCTTTTAAGAGAAATTTCAAACTGTCAAACCTTTTAAAATCAGGGAAAATAAAGCAAATCCACTCCAAAGGTTTTTTGATGAGATAATCCATGTAAATCAGAAACATATTAGGAGTTTTCAGCACCCCCGGTATGGCATGTTCGTGCGCATGATGGTCCTGCATGAGTAATGAGAAATCTTTGATAAAGTCTAATATGTGCCCACACAAGAAAACCACAAAAGCCGCTACTATGCTCACCGGAGCCGATAGATACGTTGATCCCATTACTGCAATGATTACTATCAGCACAAATTTCAAAAAGGTAAGAAGAACGGCTTTTCCATAATTTGACAGAAACCCTTTCTGTATCAAAAATACCTTAACATCCATTGGTGTTACGCCAAGATAATCTGTTGCAAGGACGGGAAAGGCAGTAATATTCAGGGTGGTGTTTTCCTGAACGATTGCAGGGTCTATCTTCAGTATAAATGGTTTGTCAACATTCGCTGAGATGACCTCGGTCTTCCCGCGACCGGAAATTTCGTTCTCTACCCTTACCATTAACGGGATTGTACCAGCAAACCCCCTGCTACTTTCAATCTTCAGATTCCCCTCAACCTCAAACCCGGAAGCATGCTCAGGGGGTTTCTTTATATGAGAAAACTGCCATCGTGCAACCCCTGACCTTCCCCCCGCAATCCATCCGATTCCCTGGCGTGCGTGATGTACGGTACCCTGGATTGAAAAGTGAGATGCAACGAATTCCGACCTTGCCTTTACTATACCGCGATACTCTTCCGGTAAATCTGATGCGCGGTATTGAAGAGAAACAAGATTGAAAAGACCCAAAACTACTAAAAGAATGGCAGATAACAGGGTAAACCCTATGATTTTACCCACAACAATCCTGATCCGCGATACAGGTTTTGACAAGATACCATAGATCGTCTTGTCTTCTATTTCATGCGGTAAAGATGTGGCAGAGAGCAGAATTACTCCGGTGATGCATAAGAGCACGACCACTTGAAAGAATACAACCAGAATCATCTTAACCCTTGCATCTGGTTCATCAGTGGTTGGGACCGCAGGCAAAACAGCCATGATAAAGATACTAAGCCCAATAAGGACATGGAGTGTTTTCTTTCGAAGTGATTCCCGAAGGGTATGGATAGCAATGGCTCTTATCATCAGCGCTTAAAGAAAAGAACTGCCTGTCAGCGGTGTTCAATAATACTTACAAATAAATCTTCCAGGGTAGATGACGGGTGATCGATGGATACAATATTCCCCTTTCTACTCTCAACAAAGGCCTTCACTGCCTGAATGTCGTCCTGAGAAAGATTCTTTACGACAAATTCGATGGCGTCGTTCTGAGACAGCAAATCTTTTACCGTTCCCGTTACCTGCAAAACACCCTTATTAAATATAGCGATCCGGTCGCAAACGTCTTGCACATCAGCCAGCAAATGCGAGCACAGGACTACCGTTTTTTTCTGGCGCTTAAATTCGAGGATCAGGTCCTTCATCTCACGACTGCCAATCGGGTCTAAACCACTCGTCGGTTCATCCAATATGACCAGTTCAGGATCATTGATCAAGGCCTGCGCAAGTCCAATTCTTCGCAACATTCCCTTCGAATATTGGTTTAATGGCCGTTTGCGGACGTGATCCAACCGTACCGCCCGGATGAGTGCATCAATCCGCCGTTTTCTTTCTTTTTTTTCGATATCAAAGAGCTTTGCGTAGAAATCCAGAATTTCTTCCGCCGTGAGAAATTTGTATAAATACGATTCCTCCGGCAAAAAACCTATTTTCCTTTTTACCGTAAGATCCCCTGAAGGGGCGCCCAATACCCACGATTTGCCGCTGGTAGGAAATAAGAGACCAAGTAATAATTTTATTGTGGTTGTTTTACCCGATCCGTTAGGACCAAGCAATCCAAATACTTCTCCCCTCCCGATCGTTAAATTAAGATTCGTTAAGGCAGAGGTGCTTTTGCGGTGCCAGAAATCCTTATAAACCTTCGTAAGTCCTTCTGTCTTAATTGCGTAGCTATCCAATACTTCTTACTCTTCCACCTTCATAAAATAACGAATATATTTTACCATAGTGAATAAATTTTCAACCATGTAATCAAAAAACTACGGATAAGTCAAACAATATTTAGGGATTACCGTGATCTGACACTTCGCGTAAGATTGTACTACGCATGTAAAAAAATTACCATCAGGTGCAGTTTTCAGTCAGGACAGCGCAGAAATCATGGAAAGAGGAGCTATAGCAGGAAAAACTCTTCCCTACGGGAACTTCTCATCGAGGATACTGCGGATGTCCCTGAAAACTTCCGGTGGCAGGGAAGCCCTTGTTGTCAGGAGTTTATAAGCCTCTTCGGCGTCCTGCCGGTACTGTTCCCGGAGCCTCTTTTCAGAAGCCTCTTTGCCTTGGAAATTAATCGCCTGAAACTGCTTGAGCGCAGCCCTGGTAATGTTTGCAAGTTCTTCCGCAGTAATCAAGTTCTCAAGGGTTTCCGAATGCAAATATGCAGACACAGCAGCATCGATGTAGTTTCTGAATACGATGACCCCCCGACCTTGAGATGACGTCTTCCCGGTTACAATGTCCGGTCTAAGATTTTTGAATGCAGGACTCACCGACTTTGTATCAGCATCAGACTGCCTGAGGTCGTGAATAAAGGTGGTAACAACCCTCGATGCCTCTTCCGCTGACTCATTTGTAATCATTATTTGCGCTGTTAGTGCGTCTGCCTGTCCCGAATCACCCACAAAAACAAAACGATACTCAGGGTAGACCTTTGAGAATTTCTTGAAATTCATATACTTCACCTTGCCAATCTCGTTTTCCTGACCATGGGGAATCTTGTCATGGAGAGGATAAAGCTTTTCCCGTAAAATGGTCTCCACCGTACCAATGAACGAACTGCCAAGGTCTCCTGACAATGCGCCGGGACACAATCTTCTGCCCGTGCTGTCCTTGAATTCTGCAAGACTCTTAAGACTGCTCTCCTCTAGTATGCCGGCGATAGGACTGGGTCGTGCAGACAAGGCCGTTACCGGAATTACCGGTAGATCAAAGGGCTCGTGTTTCAGGGAGTCAAAGAATTCCAGGACTCCCGGATACAGGGTTTTCCCTGGATATCGATCATCAATAAGATTGGCGTACATCGTGTCATCAACATCTGAAAGGACCTTAATGCCGCCCTGCGGTTTCGCGGTTTGGAGGTGCCGGATAATCCGGTCCTGGCATTTCTTGTCGTCTATATCGCCAAATACGTATTCCACCATATCCTTGTAGTCCCCGTCATATTCCAGGACAAACTTGAACAGGGGCAGGTCATCCGGTGTAACCGACAAGAGCAGTCGTTCCATTCGCAGTTCATCCCTATGGCCAGTTACATCAGCACGTGGTGCAACCCTTCTAAAAACTTCAATCTTGTCGGCCAGGCTGAGTCTGGCATTGCGAATACGGTTGTCGAGTTTCCGGGCGCGCTGTTTCCAGAAAATATGCAAGGTAGGTTTTTTGAACTCGATCAGAAATTCATCGACACGCTTCAGATCAGGTAGTCCGTAATCAGGCATTTGATTTATCAATGTTCTTTCAGGCTCAACATGCTGGGCATTTCCTGTTCCCATGGTGAAGTACCAGAGCGAAAACAGCAGGGTGCCAATATGGATTTTTGCAGTTTTCATGGGGTCCCGTTTCAAGAAAAGATGCCGGAGAAAGGATATGGCTACCGTCTTTCTTTGTGGTGTGGGCACACTAACGGTTCAGCAAACCGTTGGTGTGTAACACCTCTTTACAGGCATGAAATACATCGTCGGCGCTTATACCTTTCATACAGATCATGGTATCGCAGCTTCCCTTATAACAGGGGGCACAATCTGCATCGGTTATTATCTTTTGGCCCCGTCCATAGAGATCGATTTCCTGATGACACGTAGAACCAAAAAAGGTAACCACCAGTTTTTTCAATGCAATGGCAAGATGCAGGGCGAGGGTGTCGCCGGTAACGATCAGATGGCATTGGTTTATTACTCCCATAAATTCCCTGAGGCTGTGGTGGCATCCGCTGTCTATTACCGGGAATTTTGTCCGTCCAGCAATTTCTTTATTCCTTTCAATTTCCTCCGGTCCGCCCAGGAGTACCACACGTGCCTCCAGATCTTTCGACAACCGGTCGGCAAGCTCGATAAAACCTTCAATCTCCCACCGCTTTGTCGCAAACCTTTTGCCGGCACCCGTATTCAAGCCGACCATTAGTCTTCCGTTATAAGCTCCCCACTGTTTCATGAACTGCTCCCCATAGGAGGTGTACTTCCGGGGAAGGTTGATGACGTATTCACCGTACTTTTTTCCTAGTCCAAGGGCTTCAAAGATGAGTTGCTGATAGGTTTTTTCGTTTTGCCGGAACTTGAGTTCATCAGAAACTCCCAGGCGAAATAAGTAGTCCGCCTCTTTGTTCAAAGGGTAAAGATGCCCCTTCTCAGAAAGGGCGAATCCCAGTTTCCGCTCTGCCTTCACCAGGGATGCAAGGCTGGAGGCCACGGTGTCCTTATCAAGACAGATTAACACATCAAATGTTTCAACTTGAAGTCGTAAGGCGTTTTCATAATTTGCAGTTAAGAGGCGATCAATGAAGGGGTTTTCTTCCAGGACTGACAGGGAAGAGCTATCGGTAACCCAGGTAATTTGAGAGTGTGGATATTTTTCTTTGAGAACAGGCAGGATCGGGGTCGTCCTCAGCACGTCTCCAATGGCAGCCAGTTTGATAATCAATATCCGCTTCCCCATCGATTGATATTTGGGACACGTATCATTAACAGGACAATCGAGTTTAAACCGGCAGGGCTTCTCCGAGGCAAAAAAACGGCAATCAAATTCCTTTGACATGGTATCCTCTTCCTTCTAACAGTAAAGTTTTACCGGTGAACGATGCACACTCCTTTTCCTTCCTCGTCAAGGTGAAGCGGAATAGAAGGCTTTTTCGCAGCTTATTTCTTTTTGGCTGTGTTTAAAAATCAGAATAAATAAAAGGGTAACAATTTAGTTTTTTGAAAATTCCAATAATAGCGATGTTTACCACATCGTGTAGGGGCGAAGCATTTGCTGTAATTGGCACAAACATGTCCATACCCAAGCGGGCAAATGCTTCGCCCCTACTTTTTCAAAAAACTAAATTGTTACATAAAAGGGAATTTTTCTACATACCCAGACAAGAGAGAACCACCATAAGGATTAGAATTATATTATCAATAAGTCGCGTCTTACCAATCCTGACCGCCAGGGCAACAACATCACCGCTTTGAGCCTTTGGCACCGCCTCAAGGGTTTCAGGATTCACTATGGCAATATAATCAATCGTTGCTGACGTGCAACGGGTGATAATCTTCTCCATTTCCCGGAGAATTTCCCCGGTATCGGTTGTACCCGTATTTGCCAAAGTCTTTGCCCTTGTCAGCGCCGCATATAAGCAAAGGGCATCGGTCTTTTCTGTTTCGCCAAGATACGCATTTCTGGAACTCAGGGCCAGCCCATGCCGATCCCTGATCGTTGGAAGCACTTTTATCGTAACGCCAACATGTAAATCAGAAACGATCCTTTTGATAACAACGGTTTGCTGGAAGTCTTTTTGTCCGAAATAAGCAATGTCCGGCTGTATGAGATTGAACAATTTCAGCACCACGACAGCAACACCCCGGAAATGCCCCGGACGCGATTTACCACAGAGCTTATCTTCAAGAGATTCGGGAATTACCGCGGTGCAAAATCCATCCTGATACATCTCCGCTGCACTTGGACTGAATACGATGTCTGCCCCTTCCTGTGAAAGGAGTTCGCAGTCATTGCCAAACGTCCTGGGATACCGGGAGAAATCCTCATTTTTCCCGAATTGCAGGGGATTTACAAAAATACTCACCACCACCGTGTCATTTTCTTTCTTTGCCTGCCTGACGAGACTGATATGTCCTTCATGCAGTGCTCCCATCGTTGGAACAAAACCAATTGTCTCACGGCTTTCTTTCAGCGCTTTGATATGTTGTTTCAGAGCTTGAATTGAAGTGATTACAGGTAACAAAAAAAACTCCTGTCTTATGGTAATGGCGAACCCGAACAAGCCGGAAAAGAATGTCTTTTCCGTTTCTCACACAAAGACATCAAGACAGAAAGATATACATGAAAAATTGAATAATGAATATCGAACAAGGAGTTTTGCATCATGTTCACAAAAAATATTTTTGCTGAAAATGAATAGGTTGCAGACCGTGCCTTATGTTTACAATATTGATGGAATCTTTATACCGAAAACGGAGCATATTATTGACATGCGGAGAAGAAAAGCAATTTCTATGGTTTAGATTGCTTTGCCCGTAACACTAAATTTCTTCATTTGTTTACCATTATTCATACCGGTATCCTGCAATCAAATCAAAACGATGTCTTTTACACTCATAATTCGTTCACAGTAATGGCATTGTAATCTTATGGGATTTTTGTTTACAACGTGTTGTTTTGTTTTTATGTTGTTATGGTTGCTTACACAATTGGGATTAAAACACTTCACAATTCCTTCGATTATCTCAGGAATTACGGTCTTGAATTTTTTAACAACTTCGTAATCCTTAATAATATTGACCGTCGCATTCGGGGCGATGAGGGCAATCTTGTTCGCTTCTTTCTGGTCAATAATTTTACCTTCGATCTTGATAATTCCTTTTTTCTTTAAGAATTTACTCGTTAAATTCATGCCGACAAGAACTACCTGCTCCTCATTCTGAATATTCAGGATGTCGGCAACCTTCAAGGTGCTTTTGCTGTCAATGTGGTCAATCACCGAGCCGTCTTTAATTGCAGCGACATCCAAATGTTTCATGCAATGGCTCCCAGGACAGCTGCCAGGATAGCCTTTCTCACCGGAACACCGTTGCGTGCCTGATGAAAATAGACGGCAAAATCCGTTGCATCCAGGCTGTCATCCATTTCATCTACCCGTGGCAGGGGATGCAGCACCTTTAAATTTTCCTTAATGCCAACCTCTTCAAGCATGGTCTTACTCAGCCGGTAGATGCCGCGCACCTTTTCAAATTCCACCGGGTCTGCAAACCGCTCCTTTTGTATCCTGGTACAATAAATCACGTCCAGCCGTTTACTAATTCCCATGAGCGATTCATTTTCATGGCATTTTACCTTCCGATCTTTCAGTGCCTCCATAAAATCGCCTGGCAGCCGCAAGCTGGCTGGCGAAATAAAGTACATTTCTGCTCCAAAATATGCCAGGGCGTAAGCAAGGGAATGTACCGTCCTGCCATACTTCAGATCACCCAAAAATCCAATCGTTAGTCCTTCGAGCGTCCCTTTGGTCTTCTGAATGGTATAAAGGTCCAAAAAGGTCTGTGTTGGATGCTGATTCGCGCCGTCCCCGGCATTAATTACCGGTATATCGACAACATCTGCCGCTAATTGTGCAGAACCCTCGAGATAGTGCCGTAACACAATGATGTCGCAATAGCCCGCTACAATCTTTACAGAATCACTCAGGGATTCACCCTTTGCTGCCGAAGAGACCCCTGACTCTGCAAAGCCGATCACCATACCTCCCAACCGTTTCATGGATGATTCAAAGCTCAAACGTGTCCGTGTCGAAGGTTCAAAAAACAAAGAGGCAAGCACCTTCCCCTTCAGGAGCTCGGCATGGTCCATGTGTTCCATTCGTTTGGCTAAATCCAGGATATATAATAACTCCTCTTTGTTGAAATGTCTGATAGAAATGATATCTCTTTGCTGAAAGCTTGCCATAAACCCGAAAACCCTTGTCCGAATTCGTTCCAGATAAATTTTGCAAAATAATGTAACAGACCGTCCGAATTCAATGGAATCGTCCATCCGGAATACTCAGGCACACAAGGAAAATATCTCCGTACGTCGGATTTCCTGTATTGTGTGCTACAGCCTTCCGGTGGTGAAGACTACAAAGGAACCAATTCATTCATGAAAACAGTTAATGTTGGACTTATAGGTGTGGGCACCGTCGGGGCAGGAGTAGCAAAAATTCTTCTCGAAAAAAATTCACCTCTCCTGGAAAAACTTGACTGTGTGCCGGTATTAAAAGGTGTTGCCGACTGCAACCCGGAGGTAAAAAATAAATTACCTCTGCCACCGGATATTCTCTTTACCACCGATGCCCGGCAACTCCTTAATAATCCGGACATACAGGTTATTGTTGAGCTTATCGGAGGATTACATCCTGCAAAAGAAATCATCGCCACAGCCCTTGAAAATGGCAAAGATGTTGTGACCGCAAACAAAATGCTTTTGGCCCTCCATGGCTCTGAACTCTTTGGTAAGGCACGGCAGCACGGCAAAAGCATCTCCTTTGAGGCCAGTGTGGGAGGCGGGATACCGATCATTGCCGCACTGAGGGATGGTTTTATTGCCAACCGGATCGAATCTATCTGTGGCATTGTAAATGGAACAACCAATTACATCCTCACCAAAATGACCAAAGAACATGTCCCTTACAGCAATGCCCTTGCGGAGGCACAAAAGCTGGGTTATGCAGAAAAAGATCCTACCATGGATGTCGAAGGCATAGACTCATCGCATAAGCTTGCTATTTTGGCAAGGATTGGTTTCGGGGCAGACTTTGATTATGCCCGTATCTATCACGAAGGCATTAGTTCCGTGGATCTGTCGGATATCTGGTATGCGCATGAACTGGGATATACCTTAAAGCTCCTGGCTATCGCAAAAAAAGTTAACCATACGATAGAACTCCGCGTGCATCCTGCCCTTCTTCCTCATGACCACCCCCTGTCCTCAGTACAGGGTGTCTTTAACGCGATCTGTATAACCGGGAGCGCGGTGGGAGAAGCGATGCTCTATGGGAAAGGAGCGGGCCAGATGCCCACGGCAAGCGCCGTGGTTGCGGATCTCGTGGACGTTGCACTGGGAAAAGCAGGCATTACCTTCAGCGCCATGAAAACCTTTTCGGGGCGGTCAGAACGGTTCGCCATAGCAGACGTCATGCAGTTTAAAACGTGTTATTACTTACGGTTCTCTGTCGTCGACAAGCCGGGGGTGCTTGCAAAAATATCCGGTATTCTGGGAAAATACGAGATCAGCATCGCCTCGGTCATCCAGCACAAGGCCAGGGACAATGGCAACGTTCCTTTGGTCATGATGACTCACCGCGCAGAAGAAGGCAATCTGCAAAAGGCGCTTGCAGAAATTCAGCAACTCGATGCGATAAAAGACGATACAAAATTTCTCCGCGTAGAAGAATAGGAGGGCTCGTGAAATACTGTATCATTGTTCCTGACGGGATGGCGGATTACCCCATAGACAAGCTCGGCGGCAGGACCGCCGTTGAAGCAGCGCGCACCCCTTTTCTTGATTTTCTTGCACAAAACGGTCAGCTTGGACTTGTAAGGACGATTCCGGGAGGATTTCCCGCCGGCAGTGACGTTGCCAATCTCACCTTGCTGGGTTATAGTCCCAGGGAATACTATTCAGGACGCGCACCCCTCGAGGCTGCCAGCATTGGCATTCACCTGAACGACAGTGACTGGGCATTCCGGTGTAACTTCGTTACCGCCACGGAAGACACCCTGGAGGACTTTTGTGCAGGGCATATTAAAACAGACGAGGCAACCGTTCTTATTAAACTCCTGAACGAAAAATTGGGCAATGATATTATCCAATTTTATACCGGCAAGAGCTATCGCCATATCATGGTGTATAAAGGCACGCAAAAAATGGATGCCAGGTGTTTTCCTCCCCATGACATTATGGGACAGTCTATTCAAAAACATCTTCCGAAAGGAAATGGGAGCGAAATTCTTGTCGATCTCATGGAACATTCCCGTGTGTATCTGTCGAACCATGATATCAACAAGATCCGTATCGACCTGGAGGAAAATCCCGCGAATATGATCTGGTTGTGGGGACAGGGGCACCGGCCCAAAATGCCGACGTTCAAAGAGCGATTTCATCTCACGGGCGCCGTCATTACTGCGGTAGACCTGATTAAGGGCATTGCCTGTTATCTGGGATGGGACATCATTCAGGTGCCCGGTGTTACCGGTTACCTTGACACGAATTACGCCAATAAGGGAGCGTACGCCATTAAGGCACTGGAAACCCACGATATGGTATTGGTGCACGTCGAGGCCCCCGATGAGGCCGGACACGAAGGCAATGTGCACGAAAAGGTATTGGCTATTGAACAAATTGACAGCAAGATAATCGGGCCGCTTCTTGAGGCAAAAAACAGATTCAGGGAACTACGTATCCTGGTGCTTCCGGATCATTATACCCCGATTATCAAACAAACCCATACCTCTGAATCGGTTCCTTTTGCGGCGTATGGTACCGGCATAGAGAAAGGGATAGGACTGCCCTACAGTGAAAACAATGCCCAGGCTTCCGGCCTCCATATTAAGGAAGGGCATCGTTTAATCGAACACCTTATCTCAGGCACCTTCCGGTAAGCAGCATTTGCCGGCAGAGGAAGGACTTTTCTCATAACAATACTCAGGATGTTCACGAAATGTGAATTTTCTCAGAGGTAGCACGGACAAACCCGGTTTGTCCGTGTTAAACTTGTACCACACGTTTATTCCCGTAATTTATATCACCTTTTTAGGAGTCCGGCCATGATCGGAGGAAAACACATGTTACTCAAGTATGGGTGAGCATACCTACTGAAGTGGCGGTGCCATTTCCAGGTTCGATGGAGAAGGTATGGACTCCCCGTAATCCTTCCTTAAAGGCATTTCTCAAAGTTGCAAGACCATCTTTTGCCTGCAACTCCGGATAACATTCGATAAGAAGATAATCTTTATCCATCTCCGTAATATCCTGTAAAGAAAGACATCGTCCTTCTTCCAATAGTTTATTGGATAATTTTCGTTTTTACATTAACAAACAGGAGGTGTCTATGGAAAAGTCTGATATTTTAAACCATTTGGCTCAGGCCGTAATCGATATGGATATGGCCCGTGCCAGCAAAGCAGCCGCCGAAGCTATAAGCTGTAATATGGACCCCTATGAGGCAATAACGGATGGGCTTGCAAAGGGGATGGATACGGTTAACGAACTCTTCGAGAACGAGGAATATTTTGTTCCGGAAATACTTCTTTGCGCTGATGCCATGTACGCAGGCATTGAAGTGCTCAAACCTCATTTTCCCAAAGAGGCCGCGCCGAATAAGAAAAAGGTGGTTATTGGCGTTGTCAAGGGTGACACCCATGATATCGGGAAAAATCTCGTTAAAATTATGCTGGATAACGCCGGGTTTGAAATGCACGATCTGGGCAGGAATGTCCCCTATGCAAAGTTTATCGATACTGCCGGAGAATTAAACGCCGATCTCGTTTGCCTTTCTACCCTTATGACCACAACAATGGATGGCATGCACACCGTGATTGAAGACATGAAAAAAGCAGGGATGCCTGCCAGGGTCATGATTGGTGGCGGTCCCATTTCCCCGGCTTTTGCGAAGACTATCGGCGCTGATGGATACGCAAAGAATGCCGCGGAAGCAGTCAAGGTTGCGAAGGGGATGTTCCAGGGCATTCAGATACCTTTAGCGATGAAAATTCCTGAACTCGTGAGTATAAGAAAAAACCGGGGAGGTGTGCGATGAACGCTGCTGATGAAATGACACCAAAAGAGAGGATGCAGGCAATACTCCAGGGGAAGGACACCGACCGGCTCCTGGTAAGCCCCCTGGTCCTGAATTTTGCATCACGAAGTTTGAATCTCCCGGTGCGAAGTTTTTGCACAAACGGAAGAAATATGGGAGATGCCAACATCGCCTGTTTTAAAAAATACCGGCACGATATCGTTTACATCTTTTCTACTACTTCCACCCTGGCTGAGGCCATGGGCACCAGGATGTATTTCCCCGAAGATGATGCTCCTCAGGTAGAAGCTCCGTTTCTGCAAACACGGGAAGACATCACGAAGCTTAAACCGGTAGAACCGGAGAAGGACGGCCGCATTCCTGTATATCTGGAAGCCGTAAAAAGATGTGTGGATGCGATTGGAGATGAGGTCTTTATTGTCCCCGTCATCGGGGCTCCATTTACGACGTCTGCAGCCTTGCGGGGAACGGAGACCTTTATTAAAGAACTTTATACCGACCCGGAGCTGATTCATGCCATAATGAAGATTACGACCCAGTCGGTTAAAAACCTTATCGATGCCTATGTAAAGGCAGGCGGTGTGCCAGTGACCGTTGAACCGGTTGCCACGGGTTCTATGATAAGCGAAAGGCACTTTCGGACGTTTGTATTACCCTATTTGAAGGAGGTATATACGCATATCCATTCGTATGGTCTTCCTGGTGTGCTCCATATCTGCGGAAAGATAAAAAGGGTAATACCATGCATGGCAGAGAGCGGAGCCGATATTCTCAGCATTGATAATATCGATCTGAAGGAGGCAAAGGAACTGGTAGGTGACAAGGTCTGCCTCATGGGAAATGTCAGCCCTGCGGATGGCATGCTCAAGGGAAATCCTGAGATTATAACCAACATGGTTAAGGATTGCGTGATCAAGGCATCCGACAACCCTAAGGGATTTATACTGGCTACCGGATGCGAGGTTCCTCTTAAAACACCGCATGAGAATATGGTCGCCTTTCTTGAGGCAGGAAGAAGATTTGTACGGCTTCCGATTCATGTTAATTAGGCTGCCTTCGGCAGCGACTTTTAGATACACGACAAATGCTGATAAAAAACAACCCCCTTATCCTCTTTGTTAAGGGGGATTTTCAGTTTGCCCTTTGTTAAGGAGGATTTCCTCAAGTCCCCCTTAGAAAAGGGGGACTTGAGGGGGTTGTCTGGTATGCTATGATACAAAGTTTGAAATTCTTTAACATTTAATTATATCATGACAGAAAAAGAACGACTCCTGAAAGTCCTTCGTAATGAGCAGGTTGACAGACCGCCGGTTATCGCCCCGGGGGGTATGATGACCATGGCCTGCAAAGAAGTGATGGATCGGACGAATTGCCGCTGGCCGGCGGCGCATAGAGACGCAGGAAAAATGGCAGAGCTTTCGATTTCTATGCACCATGAGACAGGGATTGAAAACCTTGGCATCCCCTTCTGCATGACGGTTGAGGCAGAAGCCCTTGGTGGTGAGGTGGAAGATGGTAACGAGGTTACCGAACCTCATATGATACATTATCCGATGAAATCCGTTGAAGAGTGGAGGAATTTACAGGAGTTAAATCCGCATAAAGATGGCCGTCTTCCTTCTATTCTCGCCTGTACCTCACTGTTGAGTAAAGGACATCCGGATATCCCCGCAATAGGAAACCTGGTGGGGCCGTTAAGCCTCGCAACCTCTCTGATAGATGCATCCCTGCTCTTCAAGGCGCTCAGACAGAGGCCCGAAGAAGTTCACCGTATGCTTGATTTTCTGGCAGATAACAGTATCAGGTATGGCGAGGCACTTATCAGAAACGGAGCCGACCTTATCGTAATATCAGATCCTTCTGCAACCGGGGAAATACTTGGCCCGGATATGTTCAATGCGTTTGCACTTCCCTATCTCAATCAGATGATACATCGTATGCATACCCTCGGCAAACCCGTTATCGTGCATATATGCGGAAGGATAGCCCCTGTTTACGAATCACTCAAAAGACTAGCTGCGGAATGTATGAGTGTAGATTCCGTTGTAAACATCAAAGAGATGCGGAATACAATTTCCGGTAAAAAATTGATGGGTAACGTAAGCACCATACTCCTGCAAAACGGACCGGTTGACAAGATACAAAAGGTATCAAGGAATCTGTTAAGTTCCGGTGTCGATATCCTTGCACCAGCCTGTGGCCTCAGCGCCAAGACACCTGTCAGACATATAAGAGCTATGACGGAGACAGCAAAGGCAGGTATTCAATGATGAAGGTGAAAATAACCTTTTATCCTTCACGAGTCAGCGGGGAGGTGCGAAAAGGAATCAGTATTTCAGAGGCAGCAAGGAGCCTTGGTGTTGATATCGAGAGTCCCTGCGGTGGTACAGGCAAATGTGGAAAGGACTTGGTGCAGATACGGAAAGAAGGAATCCTCCACACAGTTCTCGCCTGCAAAACGCCGGTAGAAACGGATATTGAGGTTCTCTGCCGGCAAAATGAAAAGAAACCGCTGAAGATCATTGAAGGCTTCTACGCAGCAAGCGACAGAAACTATCGCATCGACCCTTCTATAAAGAAAGAGCTGATGCATGGAGAACATGGCCTTTGTTCCACCGGGGTCTATGATACCGGCGATCTGCTTTTGCAGGAAAATGGCGATACGACGCACCATACCTATGGAATTGCCATAGATATCGGAACCACTACGCTGGTGGCATCGCTGGTCGACCTTAGGAGTGGTGAAATTCTGGGGACATCCTCTGCACTGAATCCACTCGTACATTACGGTCACGATGTTATGTCGCGGATAAAATATTCTGCCGCTCAGCGGGACGGTCTTCGCAGCATGCACCGGGAACTTATATCTGCCGTTCATTTTTTGATACAGGTTTTATCTTCAGAAGCACCGGTAAGACCTGAACATATCTATCAAATCATCGGGGCAGGCAACACAACGATGCAGCATATTTTCCTGAATAAGGAGATACAAGGCATCGGTGAGTATCCTTATCAGGCCGAAACCCTTGATATGTGCACTACGACGGCACGAGAACTCTTCCTTCAGGTGAATGCCCATGCCCCGGCGACGACCTTTCCTTGCATTTCAGCCTATGTGGGCGGCGATATAGTCTCCGGGCTTCTGGCCATTGACACAACATTCCTGGAAGTGCCAGCCCTTTTTCTCGACATCGGCACCAACGGCGAGATTGCCCTTATCCTGAACGACGCCATAGTCGCATCGTCCACGGCGGCAGGTCCCTGCTTTGAGGGAATGACCATAAGCTCCGGCATGCGAGCTGGTGAAGGGGCCATTGAGCACGTCAGATTTAATGAAAAAATATCTTTGGACGTTATCGGTGGCGGCCAGCCCAGAGGGATCTGCGGAAGCGGGCTTTTGGATTTGGTGTCGGAACTCGCCAGGACTGGTCTGGTAAACGCCCGGGGACGCTTGCAGGCTCCTGATCAAATAAATAACCTGGCACATCAAGCCATGACAAATCTGCCAGACTCCAGGAAAAGCAATCTTTTCGAGAAAGAGGGAAAGCGTCATTTCCGTTTAACCGATGCAGTGTCAATCTCTCAGGAAGATATACGGCAGGTACAACTGGCAAAGGCCGCTATCAGGGCGGGGGTTGAAATTTTGCTTGCCAAATGCGACGTCAAAGCAGAGGAACTCGAGACAATCATCATCGCAGGGGGCTTCGGTTATCACCTAAACAAAACAAGCCTTTTTGGTATCGGTCTCCTTCCTGAAACAAAAAATGCAAAGATTTCTTTTGTGGGCAATTCCAGCCTGGCGGGGGCTGTCAGGGCGCTTCTGGATAAAAAACTGATGAATCAGGCGGTGCACATTGCCAGGAATGCTCAGGTGGTAGAACTTTCCCAAATCCCGGAGTTTGAAAATATTTTTATCCGGGAAATGCGTTTTTAAAGTAATGAATGGTGGGTTCGCTTCACTTAACCCACCCTGCCAAAATGGCCTTATCTAACGGATTGATTTTAGTACAAAAATAGTACAAATTATGACACAAGACTGAGTATTCCCAAAAAGACCCTATATGATGCAGCCCATCTTGCTGTTGCATATGTGCATAATATTGATTATCTTGTTACTTGGAATTGTGTTAATCTTGCAAATGGTGAAATCATCAAGAAGCTCTTGAAGATAAACGAGAAACTCAGTATTAAGACGCCAGTTATTTGTACACCGGAAGAATTAATGGAGGTATCGTAGTATATGTGGAAGGGTCCAATTGTTCAAGAGGTTCGAAAAGCAGGCGAAGAACTCGCCAGGCTGGCAAACTATAACTTGCATGCCTTTTTTCAAAAACTGCGAAAAAATGAAAAGGAAGGATTCTTTGCAGTTCCTAAAAGAGTGGTTTCAAAGAAAAGGGTGAAAGTTCCACAGATGCCAGACATCCGCTAACACCCGGTTTTGTGGCTTTATTATTGGATTTGCACAAGAAAACCTCATAATTCGAAATTCCTTGTTCCTCCCCCTATGTCCCCCTCCTGAGGGGGATAAAGGAGGAGGTGTTATTCAATACATGGTTAAATTGATCAGTCATTTTAAGTAAAGGTGAACAAGGGATTTGGCAACGGCGTTTCCGGGAACATCAGATTAGGAATGAGATTAATTTTACAAAGCATGTCGAATATATTCATTTCAACCCGGTTAAGCTCCTCTTTTCGGACATCTTTATTCATGGGATTGGAGGGGCAAAATACGATACCATTACCGATGAAATTATCAGGGACTTTTTCTGCATTGATCCCCCGTCTTTCGCCACGATCTCTACAACCTTGTTTTTGCCATTGGATACCTTCGATGTGGATGGGGGTATGCAGCAAATCCTTCGCCATGAACTTGCGGACATGAGTTACAATCCTGAGCGGTATGCATCGGCAGAGCGTCTTCATGATGAAGGATTTATCAGCCGGGTGAAAGAAAAACGGAGACTGTTAGAGATGATGGCTGTTTGTAACAAAGAAGAGAAACAGCTTTATTTTAATCGGGTAGGAGAATTGAATAAATTAAATCTGGCCCACATAGGTAGTGAACTTCAACAGAAAAAGAAAGAGATGAACGAAGTCAATGTCAAGCTTGCCTATAATAACATGGTTCAATTTAGGGAATACCCCGTTTATATCTATCCTATGAAAATCTTACAGGATTATTTTTTGCATGTCTTCTGATGGTGAAATAAAGATAGATACCCGTAATGCTTCCAATGACAGCGCCAATAATAATTAAGTCAGTTTTAATGACGAGAATAGGATGAAACGCCTCTTTCACATCAATCTTTACCAAAAGTACCCAGTTAACATCCTTCAGATTATCGAGCGGTGTATAAGCGCTTAGTACGGAGATATTACGATAATCTTTGACAATTTTGACGTCTGTATTTCCACGAAGTGCGTCTTGCACGCCCTTTGTATTAATTTCAAGTTTTAGAATCGTATTTTGGGCCAAAAATCTCGATTTCGTTCGCATGAAATAGTCATCACCTACGATGTAAATCTCACCGGTCTCCCCCAGTCCATCCGTCTGGGACATGAAAGCATCAATAGAAGAGTAGGGAATTTCAGCAACAACGACACCCAGAAGCTTATTGCTAATGTCGTATACCGGTGCGCAGCCAATGAGTATAAAATCTTTTGTCTCTTCGCACCACGTTAAATCTGAGAACTTTATATTGCTCAACCCTTCTTTAAATAGCCCACCAATGGTAAACGAGCTATAATCACCGCTATAAAGATTAGTCCCAAGATATTCGTCTCTTTTCACTCCGAAGACGACATTCCCGTCGGTATCTACTAAGAAAATGTTATTATAACCCTGTTGTCTGAGGAAATGTTCAAGCAGAGGTCCAAAATAGGTGTCTACTTGTTTGTATTCAGAGTTATCAAAACCGCCTGATTTAAAAGCGTTTGAGAACCGAGGCAGGCTTTGAACAACGATGGGATTCTTCGACAGGATATGGATATCTCCGTATCTTTCTTGGAAAAAATTATGAATTTGCAATTTTTTAATTTCTCGGACGGAAATTAAATGATTAATGAACTCGTTTCGAAATGAGGGAACAAGGGTTCTGTATGCCAGTGGCCCCATAATAACTAAAAAGGTAACAACAGCGATCGCCGAAGCAATCAGGATTTTATGAAAAGATTTCACGATAAGAATTCAAGGTCCTCTGGATACTTGCCCCGCTATGATCAAAGGTATAAAGTGATTCGTTCATTTTTTGAAAAATTCTTATATTTTACTGTTTGCAGCGCAGTGTAGTGCGATTATCAGCACACGATCATACAAATAAATATTATTTTGTCAAGCTAATTGACCGACTGATACGCTTCGATGAAAAAATTGATGTCATCAACGTCTCCATCTATGATTTCAATGGTAAAGTGCTTGATATGATTCTTTTTAAGAACCGAGATAACTTTGTCCATATTCATATCATATTTTTTAGAGAAATGCGAGTGTGTGTCGCCATCCGGATATTTCAGATTCCAATTAAGCGGGGTTCTGTTGGTATTCAGATGCACACCAATTACCTGACAGTTTTTACAAACCCATTCCAGCCCCAGGTAAAAATCAAACTTATTTAAGATGGCAGATGCCCAGAGGTGGCCAGTATCGAGCCAAACTGGACACTCGAGATATCTCATATGTTCCGGTGTCTGGTTGCCATTTCCGATACCGGGAAAATCGTTTTCCATGCAAAGGGTGTAAGACGGATACCGTTCCCTGAGTTGTTTCATATGGGTTTTTACGGTATGTTGGTACTTTTTGAACTCTTCCGTCTCCAGGAATTTTGGATCCATGACCCGCGTATTATCAAGACGGTATCTATCATCGATAGCTTCACGTAATACCTTGTTGTAGTTGTTAGGGTCATTTTTTATCGGTTTTGACGTCATAAAAAACCCATGAAATAATACCACCGTACACTTCAGGGACTGCATTACCTGCGCTGTGTTTTCAAATGCCGCCAGGGCAGTTTGAAAATCGTTATTTGCAAGATTGATAAAGTAGTCTGAAAGCACAGGGGCATGAATGGTGAATGGAACATCGAGTCGTTTTATTTTGTCGTACAGACCGATGGTAACTGAATTATGCAACTGTATGCCAAATTCAAATCCTTGCGATTCAATGACCTCTCTGCATCGTTTCACCTTGGGAAGAATTTCGTCTTGACGAAAACACATGGTGCTCAGCTCAATTTTCATAATACTTCAGTATAAAAACTTTTTTCCGAAATGAAAGATGAATTTTTAAAAATTGCAATAATTTAATCGTATAGGAAGGGTCATTTACGTGAAGTGGTATAAATAGCAGGGTCTCCGTCATAAGCGCTCAGGAGAACTGCAAACTTATTTGCCCATATTTGACTTCATACAGCAGAACAGAATTTCCCATGAGCGATCATGAAGCTGGAAATATATTCCCGGTGTCGGGTTAATCATCCTCTACCCTATGGCTAAGACAAGCTGATAGTTGTCCTAAACATCAACTATATCAAGATTTAGAGCTGTACAGATTTTCATGCACAAGATGAGGTAAAAACAAGTCGTGAAGGTACATAGTTTGCGAAATACCGTAAGGAGCTAATAGCTATCTTTCTACAAATAGACTGCTTTTCCGAAAGAACATTCATGATAGAAACTTCAAAGGTATTCCAGGGTAGTAAACCCATAAAGTTTGATGTTCAGTTAGGTGCATATAGCAGCAGAG
>JAJTXE010000002.1:1569075-1668042 GCA_021463795.1 Candidatus Brocadia sp.
TGAATGGAACATCGAGTCGTTTTATTTTGTCGTACAGACCGATGGTAACTGAATTATGCAACTGTATGCCAAATTCAAATCCTTGCGATTCAATGACCTCTCTGCATCGTTTCACCTTGGGAAGAATTTCGTCTTGACGAAAACACATGGTGCTCAGCTCAATTTTCATAATACTTCAGTATAAAAACTTTTTTCCGAAATGAAAGATGAATTTTTAAAAATTGCAATAATTTAATCGTATAGGAAGGGTCATTTACGTGAAGTGGTATAAATAGCAGGGTCTCCGTCATAAGCGCTCAGGAGAACTGCAAACTTATTTGCCCATATTTGACTTCATACAGCAGAACAGAATTTCCCATGAGCGATCATGAAGCTGGAAATATATTCCCGGTGTCGGGTTAATCATCCTCTACCCTATGGCTAAGACAAGCTGATAGTTGTCCTAAACATCAACTATATCAAGATTTAGAGCTGTACAGATTTTCATGCACAAGATGAGGTAAAAACAAGTCGTGAAGGTACATAGTTTGCGAAATACCGTAAGGAGCTAATAGCTATCTTTCTACAAATAGACTGCTTTTCCGAAAGAACATTCATGATAGAAACTTCAAAGGTATTCCAGGGTAGTAAACCCATAAAGTTTGATGTTCAGTTAGGTGCATATAGCAGCAGAGAAACTTCTCCTTTTAAAGAAATCATCTATGATGAAGTAGCGAGGTGTGATCAGGAGTTAAACAAAAGGCATACCTTTGATACCGTAACTACCAGGATAATGGGAGGCTCGTTATCTTCGCTTGAGCGTAATACGTTTGAGACATCGATAACCTATGCAAAGGAAAAGAAAGACATACAACCCACGTCACTGAAAAATCAGTTTCAGAAATATAAAGAAGATCAGCTGTTATCAAACCCTGGGGGAGATTACTTTAGCCTGAAAAAAGATACGAAAGGAATAGATAGTCGTGAAGATCTATCGAAATTTACGGTAAGGGTTGGGAAAGATATAAAGGACGCCGGCGAAAATTTCTTAAATATCTTTAAGGATATGGGGACTGGCGCAACATTTAAATATATTGATAAGGATGGCAGCGTTCGGGAAGGGAAAAAGGTGGGATTGGGAGGCACGATGGCGAGTTTTCTCAAAGATATGGCAGAGGGAATGACCTTGGGCAAATATGCACCGGACGGTGAAAAATCTCCTGCCAATGCATTGGAAGCCACAAAACATTTCTTTAAGAAGATATTCGTGGATGCACTCTTTAAAGATATTGTCGTGGGCATACCAAGAAGCGCCATACATGTGGGTGAAGATGCGGTATTTGCCTGCATGAATCTTGCAGAAGTAGTTCCCGATGCAACCATAGGTAACAATAAGAAAGGGCAGGAAATAACCACCGAGGTTTTTGATGACGCACAAGTAGTGGTTGATTTTGTTACCGATATTATCCCCATGGGTGAGGCAGGTTCCAGGACACGGGCGATTACCTTCAAAAAAGGGCTTAAGGGATTTCCTCTGATCAACAACATTACTTCCCCGGAGCACGGAATGGTAGATGAAAAATGGAGATATGTCCGGAATACGCCTTTCAGAAAGGCGATTGAATCAGTCGCAACGTTGTTACCGGTTCGGATATAATGGTCCCATCGTTTCCCCTAAGGGGGACAGTCTATTTTAACCAAACCTTCTTCAGACAGGTTTCCGGTAACTTCGATAGTTACCGGTAAAAACAATTTTACAATTTCAATATTGGTAAGCAGATGTTGGGTAATTTTGGGGGTAATGTATTGTGATACTCCTTTTGTAAGGGCAAGGGGAATGATGAGCTGGTCAGCAAGGTACTCATCGATGATGCCTTTGGTTTCAAGAAAGCAGAGGAACTGATTGCAGGCTTCGTCTGCAACAGTTTCTGCACGTTTGCCTATGGCGCCTAAACTAAAATAACAGCATTGGCCTTGTTCGAATTTTCCTACCAGTAGCAGCATCGTGCCCTTTCCGGTAGACGGTATTTCTGCAATGCCTATTTCATGGGGAATGTTTCGCTCCAGTAATTTCTTCTTTGCCTGTGATTGCTGTCTCTGTGCAATCGTGCTGTCCAGATTACTTATCATGGATAACCCATGTACCATGAGGAGTTTTCCTCTGTCTTCCAGATGTACCGGATGTTGCGGGCCTATTGGATGTATTGTGGCGATGACCTCACCACCACCGCGCGGGTAGAATCCTGTCCGCAGGATTTGTATCCCGGCAATAAAGCCAATTTGCTTAAGAAAGTGCAGCCACTGTTGCGTGAGGTAATCTACGCAGGGGCTGTGACTGACGTGCGTGCCTCCCGTGATGGTAACCGAAGAAGGTTTATTCGTCAGGCTGAGTGGATAAAATATGGTCTGTAAAACGAGTGAAACAGAGCCAGCCGTTCCAATGTCAAAATGATAGGTGCCAGGTTGAATCTCCCCTGGGAAAAATTTGAGATCGGCAGACCGCAACTGGTTCCCCATCACTTCTGCGTTGCAGATGCGGGCAGAGGCATTGACTGCTTGCAGGTGCTGAGGGCTGAGTCCTGGTGCTTTTCTCTGTGCCCGTATCTTGTAAATCTCGAAGGGCCTTTGAGTGATGGCGGAGAGCGAAAGGGCAGTGCGCAGGATTTGTCCTCCCCCCTCACCGAAGGAACCGTCAATAGCAATGATATCCTTCTTCATATGTGCTGAAAAGAAAAGGGTAGGACGCGGATGCCCTACCCTTATGCTATTTCAATACTACTTGTATGCCAAATTGAATTACGTATTTCGCATGTTTTATAACAGACGAGCGCCAAGGCGCACCTTGCCACTACCGTTGGCTTGCAATCCCTAAACTTTACATTATTTACCGCCAAATTCCCGAACTAACTTGACAAGAGGGTCAAGGTCAGCAGCGTCAACTCCAAGGTCGGAGAGTTTTACATAATTTGGGTTTTTGGTGCCCTCGGTCATTGACTTTTTCATGTCTGCGTCAGTCCTCGACTTCTGATATTCCGGATTTGTGAAATCTGGTACTTGAAATTGCTTTCCCGCTTCACTCCCTTTTCCGTCAGCGCCATGGCAGAGTTCACAGGTGTCCTTGTAAATCTTTTTCACGTCACCGGCATGTGCTGTGACACTGGAAAAACTTAAGTATATACCAAACATCGTTGCAATAGGAATTGCGCAATTGGTTAATATCTTTTTCAATGAAATCTCCTCCTCTCAAAAATCACCTGAATATTAGAATATTACAAAATCCGTTTTAAAAGTACGTTTGTGAAACCTGACATCATGACACTGTCTATTTACGGTCTTTTTCTGAACCTGCATCACCTCCTGTTGGGTTTACTTTATCCTGGATTCTATAAAATGAATAACCTTGTTTAAATCATCTTGGCTAAAACCTGGCGCTTGAGTCGATGTTTTTGCAACACTGGTAATCCGTAACCCATGTTTCGACTCCTTGTTTTTTGATATCATGCAATGCTGGTTATTTTCTATTTCAATAGCTGGATAATCCCAGTGTTTATATCCCTCAACAAGAATGATATCAACATCCCGATAATTGCTTTCTATAATAGTCTTGAGCGACGGCGATTTTTCATCCGTCCTTTTTATGATCGCCAGTTTTTCCGGAGAAGATATGGAAACGATATCTGCCCCTGCCTCATAATGCCGATACGTGTCCTTACCTTCGTAATCGATTTGAAAAGAAGGGATATTATATTTAATCGTTCCTACCCGGTATCCCCTCTTCTTTAACAAAGGAATAAGCATCTCAATGAGTGTTGTCTTACCGGCATTTTGTTTACCAATGATTGAAACAACAGGGATAGCCTTTGACAAGGTTTATTTATCTGGTATTCTGAAAAAGAGTTCCAATATTCAATGCTTTTTCGATAAAGACCTGTAAGGATTTTTATCACTTCATAAAAATTTAAATCAATGGTGTTTAACACTGTTCGGAATAAAAAATCGTAGCATCTCTTGCATACGGTGTCAAGGACATTCCTTCCCCAGGAATTTGCGAAATGGGTATTTCAAATTAAGAAAATTTGTATATAATATTTAGCCGTTGTGACGTGGTATTAGAAATGGGCGGTTTTATGCACAAGGAACAAATTCCGGGATATTTGCTGTTAATAAAATTTACGTGATTGGTATTTTGTTCTCGACTGCATCTGGTGCACGGTATTTTGCGCAAATACCATGCGTGTGGCCGTTTTCACAAATAACGATATCTAATTTGAGCAATTAACGAATTGTCGTGGAGGGAGTAATGGAATCAGACGTTAAAAAGATCACGGAAAAGGTAAAGCAGGAAAGTGATTTTGTGAATACCCTGATGTATGAGGTTGGGAAAGTAATTGTCGGCCAGAAATATTTACTTGAAAGATTGCTCATTGGGATCCTCTCCAATGGCCATGTATTACTGGAAGGCGTGCCGGGGCTCGCAAAAACGATGTCGGTTATGACCCTTGCCAGGGCAATGCAAGCCGGGTTTCAGAGGATCCAGTTTACGCCGGATTTACTCCCTGCCGATCTTATTGGCACCCTCATTTATAACCCGAAGAGCGGAGATTTTACGGTGCGCAAGGGTCCCATTTTTACCAACATTGTTCTTGCCGACGAGATCAACCGGGCGCCTGCAAAGGTGCAGAGCGCACTCCTGGAGGCAATGCAGGACAGGCAGGTCACCATTGGCGATCAGACCTTTACCTTAGAAGACCCGTTTCTTGTCCTGGCTACCCAAAATCCCATTGAGCATGAAGGCACCTATCCTTTGCCAGAGGCACAGGTGGACCGGTTTATGCTGAAATTACACATCACGTATCCAGACAAAAAGGAGGAACGTGAAATCCTGGAACGCATGGCATTGACCAGGAAAGATTTCAAGGTAACCCCCGTAATATCTCCTGCGGACATCCTGCGTTTGCGTGCCATCGTTGATGAGATTTATATTGATGATAAGATCAAGGATTATATTATTGATATTGTATACGCATCAAGGGATCCTAAGGCGTATAATCTGAAACTGGAAGAATTTATCGAATACGGTGCATCTCCGCGCGCCACGATTTATCTGGCCCTTGCCGCCAAGGCGCACGCCTTTATAAAAGGCAGGGGGTTTGTTACTCCACAGGATATAAAATCGATAGGAATGGATGTCCTTCGCCATCGGATAATTATCACCTATGAGGCAGAAGCTGAGGAGATACGCGCCGAAGATATTGTGCAAAAGATATTCGATACGGTCGAGGTCCCATAGGGTATCGGATCAATCGATTTAAGCCGCTTCATGGGCTTTCAATAGATTAGCGAAACATGAAACCATCTGACATGGCAGCCCACTATAGTAAAAGCATAGAGAAATTCGTCATTTCGGAGGCGTTAGCCCGAAGCGATCTCTGCTGTGACTGTTATTCCGGGCAAAACGAGGATTCTCATGGGTTTGCTTCGCTTGTGCCCGCAACTTCGGCTTTGCTATCGTTCGCAATGACCAGCACATGTTGACTTATTTAATACGTTTGCCATTACTTTGTTAAAAATTTAAGCGGCGCATTTTTTCTTAAGGCGTTTGGATTTAATTTTAAAATAGCCATTGGCAAGTTTTTCGTTCTTTGATAAGGCATTGCAGACCTCTTTTCTTTTGAGTGGTCCGCAATATTGTAACTTTGCGCCCTCAGTCTTCTTCGCAAAGGGTTTTGGGCAGCCTGTGTCATCGATGGCAAGAAGGCCATCTTTCGTGGGAGCAGTAGTTCTTTGTTTTTGAATGATTTCCAGTCTTGTGCGTTTGATTGCTTGGATATCCCATTTTGAATCTGAGAAGAAGTATTGAAACTTCTGATAATCAGTATGAGTGGCTCTTGCCATGACCTCAAGGGAGTTTCTTTTGTAGTCTTCGAACAAGGCATAGATGACCAGGGTAAACATGACCATCTGTTTTTTACTAAAACAAGTGGTGAAATTTTTTAGAAACGTATTTAACAGAGGGATGTTTGCGCCAAAAATACTCATATCCTTTGCTCCTGTTGTTGGTTGACAGAAAATTTTACAAGTGTAATTCATAGCAGGAGTAAGGGAACAAGTCAAACACAAAATAAGTCTTAAAGCATTGATTTGTAGTAAGTTGAGTCGAATTTGACTTATGACTTAAAAATATTTTTTCACAAACGTTTTTTAACAGAGTAATGACGTTTGCTAGAGTAAATCTTTATGATTACGAAAGATCTCCTGAAAAAAATCCAGCAGATAGAGATTCATACCCGTCGTCTTGTGAATGAGTCGTTTATTGGTGAGTACCATAGTGTTTTCAAGGGGCGGGGTATGGAATTTGACGCGGTGCGGGAATATCAGCCTGGGGATGAAATAAGGACGATTGACTGGAATGTGACTGCCCGCATGGGACGTCCCTTTATCAAGCGCTATGTAGAAGAGCGGGAGCTAACGGTAATGCTTCTTGTGGACGTAAGCGCTTCCGGAAATTTTGGGTCCGTCAGACAATTAAAGAATGAAATTGCGACAGAGGTCTGCGCACTGCTTGCATTTTCTGCTATAAAGAATAACGATAAAGTGGGCATGATTATGTTTACGGATAGAATTGAAAAATTTATTCCTCCCAAAAAAGGAGCGAAACATGTATTGCGCGTCATTCGTGAACTCATGTGCGCAGAACCGGCAGGGAAAGGAACCAATATCGCTGTTGCGCTGGAGTACATGAATAAGATTTCCTCACGGCGTACGATTTCTTTTCTTGTGTCTGATTTTCTGGCGAATGATTATGCGCATGCACTCCGCATTGCAAACAAGAGACATGATGTGATTGCTATTACGGTCACTGATCCGCGGGAACAAGAATTGCCGAATGTAGGTTTTATTGAATTACGAGATGCTGAGTCAGGTGAGATACTCCTGGTCGATACGACAAATCCGCTGGCAAGAAAGGAATTTGGCGCGATCAATGCCAGACAAAAGCAGGAGCGGTCACGATTGTTTCGATCAATGGGCGTAGACGAGATTATTATCAGTACCAACAGGCATTACGTTGAGCCTATTGTGCGTTTCTTCAGGTTAAGGGAAAAGAGATATTGATTACCTTGGTTTGGTTGAAAATGGTTATAAAACGCTCTACTTCATTGCTAAATATCCTATTGCTTTTGTTTGTGGTAGTTTATACACTAGATAAGGATGTGAATGGTGTCTTTGCCATGGAAAATCAAGGCGCAGAAAGCGTCTCTGTGATAGAGGCAACTGCATATGCCGGCAGAAATGAGATAACGATTGGCGACAAGATAAGATTTGAAATTCGTGTAACGTATAAAGATGGTGTTGTTCCGCGGTTTCCTGAATTTGGTCCGCAACTTGGCGTATTTACGGTAAAAAAAGCAGGAGTTGCTGACACGCCAAAAGGAGAAAAAGACGGTCGTTTCACGGTTGATTATTCTTGTGTGCTGAGTTCATATGAAATTGGACGTCAAACGATTCCGCCATTGAAAATATCTTACCAGGGCACCCATGGCGAAGGAGAAATCGTTACTAATGAGATAACGGTTGATGTCAGGGGTGTTTTGCAGGAAGGAGAAATTTCCGGCGATATAAAGGAAATTGTTCCGCCGGCTGACGTGCCTGTTCGTTTCAGGAGGCTGCTTCCGTGGATAGGTGTTGTATCCTCCATGTTGTTGGTAGCAGGGATGATTTTTTGGTTAATCAGGAAACTGAAAAAGAGAGAAAAAGGACGGGGGCATGAAATCGTCGTAAGATTACCTCATGAAATTGCCTATGAATTGCTGGAAGGGTTATTGAAAGAAGACATGATAACAAAGGGATTCATCAAAGAATATTATTATCGCTTAACTGGTATCGTGCGCCATTATATAGAAAATCGGTTTGGTTTGTCGGCGCCGGAGCATACAACAGAAGAATTTCTTGGAGAACTGGCACATACCAGTAAATTACTCGACACCCATAAACGATTGATGCAGGAATTCCTTGAACGCTGCGATATGGTAAAGTACGCAACGTATGGTCCATCAAAGCTGGAAATTCAGGAAGCGTATGACGCAGCAAAACGATTCATCGATGAAACCAAAGAGCGTTTTGAGGAAAAGGAGGTGGTTCCTGCATAGAAACTCAAGCTTGTCCAGGGTTGACATGCCCGTTATCAGCCGCAAGCACCAAAAAGATTTCCTTTTGCGGTTGTGGTTTGGAAATACGTAATTCGTGGGGGAGAACGTAAACTTTTTTAAAAGGATAAAAGATAATGGTAAAAGCGCCAGAAAAATTTTTGGATGAGTATTTAAGCCATGAAAAAGGTTCTGAAGGGAAGACAAGAGCAAAATCATCAGTCATGCCGGTGCGCAAAATTTCTGCAGAAGAACTTGAAAGACTCAAAAATAATTTGCAGACCTTATGGGACATCTATGGCACCCCGGAAATCAAAGAAATCCTTGCAAAGGAGCAGACAATCCGTTTTTTTGAAATAGAAAGTGAAAAGACAAGTTTAAGCCTGATGTATGTGGAAAAAGGTATTTCTATGGAATATGAGGTGAACATGGGCTTCAGGAAAGAGCTTGCAGGGGCGCAAATGTATAAACAGGCTGAAATGAATCTTAACCGGTATTTTACCCATACAACAGGAATGGAGGATCTTATCCGGTCGGCGAATGAAGCCCTCCAGTCCCTTGTGGATATTTTCATCGATAAGGAAATTCCGGAAGCAGATATCTGGAATGCTATTTCAAAAGGGGAGCAGGTGCGGTTTTCTTTTGCGAGCATATAAGTTTCCATGATCTTTCATAACCCGTTACTCCTGGTATTCCTTGTTATCATTCCACCCTTAATCTATCGTTACTTTCGAAGCAAGGGAAGCAATCAGGTTGTCTTTCCCTCTCTTGGGGCGTTAAAAAAAACAAACCCTTCATTTGCCCAGAGATACAGACATATACTCATTGCCCTCAGATCCGCAGCTCTTGTTTTGATGGTGATTGCCCTGGCGCGTCCGCAGTACGGAAACGAACAAACGAAGGTTGCGACAGAGGGGATTGATATTGTGCTTGCCGTGGATGTATCAGGGAGTATGTTGGCAGAGGATTTTGAAATCAGAGGTCAGCGCTATAACCGGCTTCATATCATTAAACCGGTGGTAAGAGATTTTATCCTGCAACGCGCCAATGACCGTATTGGTTTGGTTGTTTTTGCCGGACGTCCGTATACCCAGTGCCCGATGACTCTCGACCACGATATGTTGCTGCAGCTTCTGGAAAAGGTGGAAATTGGAATGGTTGAGGACGGCACCGCTATAGGATCTGCCCTTGGTTCATCAATTGAAAGACTGAAGGATACGAAGGCAAAGAGTAAGGTAATTATCCTGTTAACGGACGGGAGAAACAATGCGGGTGAAATCGACCCTCTTACCGCTGCAGAAATAGCCAGGACCTTTGGAATCAAGGTTTATACGATTGGCGCCGGTACAAAGGGCCTTGCCCCGTTTCCGGCACTAGACATCTTTGGAAACAGGGTAATGAAACAGGTAAAGATTGATATTGACGATGATGCCCTGAGAGAAATTGCAAAGATTACCGACGGGAACTATTACCGGGCAACCGATACCGAGTCGTTAAAAGAAATTTACCGGCAGATCGATAAACTCGAAAAAACAGAATCAGAGGTGACTCAGTATACAGAATATAAGGAATTGTTTCATTATTTTTTATTGCCGGCTCTTGGGTTGTTATTAATCGAATTGGGTCTAAAGAAAACAAGGTTAAGGAAATTACCTTGATGCACAGGAATTTCAAAAAAAGTATTTCTTCCTCGATGGCGGAGGTTAAGATGGGGGTAAAAGAAGAATAGTCACCCCCCCCCAGCTCCTCCCTTCCAAGGAAAGGGAACAACCCGCCCCTGAGTCCCCGCCCAAGGGTGGACTTCTCAAATGCCCCTTTTGAGAGGGGCATGGGTGTGTAAAAATAAAAGTCGTTGGGCTTTTGTCTTTTAATGTTTAAAATCGTAATAGCAAAAGATGATAGAGATAATACAGAGAAGTCGACCGGTGTCGTTTAAATTCTTACTCGTCTCTTTTTTCTGCGTTTTTTATTGCAAATTATGAAATACGGAAACCTTAGTTACCTTTACCTGCTTGCTGTTATTCCGGTGCTGAGTCTCGGATACTTCCTTGTTTTCAAGAAAAAGATGCGCGATCTCAATACCTTTGCAAGTATCGAATTGCTGCAAAAAACCGGTCTCTCCGTTCATAAGAAAAAACTATGGCTGAAGGCTGTTTTCATGATCGCCGGCATCCTGTTTTTGATTCTTACCCTTATTGAGCCGAAGTGGGGTTACCATTGGGAAGACGTCGAGAAAAAAGGGATTGATATCGTTGTTGCCGTGGACACTTCGCGAAGCATGCTGGCCGATGATGTGAAACCCAACCGGCTGGAAGTGGCAAAAAGGGAGATTGAAGATCTGTTGCATGTCCTGGCGGGAGACCGTGTCGGGCTGGTCGTATTTGCAGGTTCAGCGTTTCTTTACTGCCCGCTCACGTCAGATTATGGCGCTTTCCGGCTCTTTTTGCAGGATGTAAACACAAATATCATTCCGCTGGGAGGCACTGCTCTGTCAGAGGCGATGAGAAAAGGGATTGCTGCGTTTGAGACAGATTCAAAAAATCACAAGGCTATTATCCTGATCACCGATGGTGAGACTCACGAAGACGACCCGTTAAAAGCTGCTGCTGCTGCCAAAGAGAAAGGTATTGTTATTTACACGGTAGGTGTGGGAAAGAAGGACGGGTCCTATATCAGAATCAGGGATGAAAGTGGTCAGGAACGATTACTGAAAGACAGACAAGGGCAGGTCGTTAAGTCAAGGCTGGATGAAATTACCTTAAATAAAATCGCCTTAGAGACGGGAGGATTATATACACCGGCATATGATACCAGGTGGGGGCTGGAAAAGATTTATAAGGACAGTATTGCCAAGATTGAGGAGTCTATCTATAAAACCCAACGGGTAAAGCGGTACGTGAACCGGTACCAAATTCCTCTTTTTATTGCCATGGTGCTTATCGCCATGGAGAGTTTTTGGTTGGACAGGAAGAAGGCAGCGAACGTGAGGTTTCGCTCAGCAAAAGGCAACTCTATTGAATAACAAAGGAAAGATGCGTAAATCCGGTTTTTTTATGAAGGTATTCCTTGTGCTGGTTTCCCTGGGATGGATCGATCCGCTGGCTGACAAGGTGAGAGAAGGGAACGAGTTGTACCATCGCGGTGCGTATGATGATGCCCTGGATAAATATGTTAATGCCCAGATTGATTCTCCTCCGCTACCTCAATTAGACTTTAATATAGCTGGTACTCAATATCAAAGAAAAAAATATGATGAGGCTGCTCAATTGTTTGACAAAGTAGTGCAGTCTGGCAATCCAGAGATGCAGGCGAAGGCAAGCTTTAATATGGGGAATACTCTGTACCGGCAGGGAAAGATGAAAGAGGCTATGGAATATTATAAGAAGGCGGTGGATCTTGCCGATGGACTGGGGTACAAGGGTGATGAGTCAATTGATGCCCTGAAAAACGATGCCAGATATAACTATGAGTTCGTTGAACGGAAGATAAAAGAAAATGAACAAAAGCAACAGCAGCAGGGTCAAGATCAGGAGCAGAATCAGAAGGAGCAAGATCAGGATCAAAACGATCAACAGCAGAAGCAGGACGACAAGAACAACAAGGAAGATCAGCGCCAAAAGGAAGATAAAAACGAAGAGAAAGAACAAGACAAATCACAACAGAACAAACAGGAACCCAGTCCCGAAAATACCCCGGAAAGTGATGGCCAGAACAAAGAGCAGCAGGCTCACCCGGACAAGAATAAACAAAAAGAACAACAGGCACAGCAGCCTCAGCCAACCCCACATCAGGGCCAGAGACAAATGTCAAAGGAGGAGGCAGAGCGGTTTCTTGATGCGTTAAATCACGCAGAGAAAGAGACAAGGCAGGAGATGCGGGATAAACAGCGCCTGCAGCATAAGTCCGTTGAAAAGGATTGGTGATTTTTTCAAAAAGGTCTTTACGATGAGCGTATATAAGCACTATTGCAGTATTTTGATGTCTGTTTTTGCCATTTTTGCATGCATGGGAAAACTATGTGCCCAGGATATTCTGGTAACGGCGACCGTCGATCAGAATATCCTGACACTGAATGATCAGCTGAAATTGACATTAACCATTCATGGCACACAGGATACCGCGCACCCGTCTTTCCCAGCCATTGAGGGATTTACCCTGCTGTATGGCCCAAGCATCTCCGCACAAGAATTTAATATTAATGGAGCAGTCTCGGTCAGAAAGAGTTATACCTATGTCTTGCAACCTTCCGCAAAAGGGAAATTTACCATTGGTCCATCAACGCTGGAGTACAAAGGAAAGGTCTATTCTTCTCAACCATTAAAGGTAGAAGTGGTTGATATGCCCCGTTCATCAGATGCACAAGCCCAGAATTTGGAAAAACTAGTCTTTGTTGAATTGAGCGTTGACAAGCATGAGGCGTATGTATACGAACAGATCGTGCTGTCATTCAAATTCTATTTTCAAAAAGGATTGCCGGTGGGTGATATCGACTATACAGCGCCAGCTACAAAAAGCTTTATGGAAGAAAAGCTTGGGGACCAGAGACAATATGAAGAGATCCGGGATGGAATTGTCTACAATGTCCTAGAACTGCGTACCGCGCTTTTTCCAATGATGTCCGGAGAACTAACAATATCAGCAGCCAAAGTGAAATGTAATTTGATTGTTCGGCAACAGAGAGACCGGAGGAATACACCTTCTGATAGTTTTTTTAGTGATGCCTTCTTCGATGACTTTTTTGGCAGGGAACAGAAACGATATCCCATAGAAAGGACAACTGACTCAATTACCCTCAAAGTGAAGCCATTGCCGGAAGAAGGTAAACCCAAAGAATTTAAAGGTGCGGTAGGCGCCTTTCATATGGAGGTCTCAACACAGTCACAGCACGTAAAGGTCGGTGACCCGATAACACTTTCCATGTCAGTATATGGTGAAGGAAATATCCAGACGATTCATGAACCCGTGCTGATTATAAACAAAGAAAACGATTTTAAAGTGTATCCATCAGAATCTACTACACAAATTACGAACAGAGAAGAAGTGATACGCGGACGGAAGGTGTTTAGTAAGGTCATAGAGCCACAAAAACCAGACCTAAAATATGCACCGGCAATCGTCTTTAGTTTTTTTGACCCGCATGCAGGGCAATATAAAACGATTACCAAAGAACCGATTCCCATTACGGTCGAAGCGGGAGAACAGGAGGTGCCTATTCAGCTAACACTTTCTCATAACAATGTGATCCCTGCCAAACACCAGGTGCAACTGCTAACGGAAGATATCCTTCCCATCATGACAAATCTGGCCGCATTGCGGAATCAAGGAAACCCTGTTTACCGGAATCCATACATCGCCGGGTTTCTTTTTATTCCTGCAGTCGTGGTTATTACCTCTTTGTTATTAAGCCGGCATAACGACAGATTAACCTCTGATATTGGATATGCCAGGACAAGACGGGCGCATGCGATGGCAAAAAAGAGGCTGGAAGAGGCGAGATCTATGCTCCGTCAGAATTCGCCGGCAGAGTTTTTTTCCTGCCTTTCCAAAGCAGTGTCCGATTACCTGGCGGATAAATTCAACATTCCTCCGGCAAGCGCTACGGAAGATAAAGTGGTTTCACTCCTGCAACAACGAGGGATTAAAGATGATGTCATTGAAGATGTCTCCCGCTGTTTCACGGATTATGACCATCGGCGATTCTCGAAAGACAGCGGGACCGTGGACGAAATGGCGCGTTCGTTAAAGCTTGCGGAAGAACTCATTACGAAGATGGAGAGACAATTGTCATGATGATACGTTTACGGGTTCTTTTTTTATTTCTCCTTCCCTTCTTGGATTGCGGAATATCGAGTGCACATAGCGGATCATTAAAATCCGAAATACAAAATCCGGAATCCGGAATTTCAAGGGATGAGGCGGTTAAATTATGTGCGGAAGCCAACGAGAAATATCTGCAGGCAATGAAGTTGATTGCCTCAAAAAGCATACCGGAAGCAGATCAGAAACTAAAAGAAGCAACAGATCTCTACGAGACCGCGCTGACAGGCGGTTTCAGGAACGGTCAGATATATTATAATCTGGGAAATACCTATTATCGACGCGGGGAATTGGGGAAGGCAATTGTAAACTACCGGAGGGCAGAGCGGCTCATGCCTAGAAATGCGGATATCAATGCGAATCTGAGGTTAGCGAAAGGTTCCACCAAGGATAAAGAATTATCAACAGAAATTCCGGCTGTGATAAAGCGGATATTCTTTTGGTTATTTTTCCTGAACCGAAACGAATTATCACTCGTGGCAATATCGCTATATGTGGTGCTGATGGCCATCTTGTTTTTTTCGACCATTCGCAGATATGCAGGAATGAAAAAGCTCTCCATCGGTTTTTCTTCCATCTTGTTTGTTGTGATAGTATCTTTCGGTATTAAAATTTACCTTGAACAAGGGGTGCATTATGGAGTGATTGTTACTTCAGAGTGCGAGGTACGATATGGACCGGGGGAAGAGTATGAACCGAAATTTGAAATACATAATGGCGCAGAATGTGTTATTGAAGATGAAAAAGACGATTGGTACCGGGTATATGTAAAAGTAGGAGTAAAACGAGGTGCAGGTTCAGAAACAGGTGTCGGAGAAAAGGCAAGCAGAGAGGTAAGGAGAGGGTGGCTGCAAAAAAAATATGTGGATCTGATTTAGGAGCGTGAAATGGGTGGATTCTACGGAAGGCTATTGATTGCAGCATATATTACGTTCATTACCGTGATGCTGGGTTTTGTTTCCCTGGGCATTATCTTCGGAAAAAAGGGTGACAAAACACCTTCTCCAGAGTAAAAACCGGAAAAAACGCTTCCGTACTCCTTCTCGTCCCAGCGAAACAACGTGATCACGGGTCGCAGAGGCTGCTGTTGGGTTTCACTTGCGTTCAACACAATCTTACTCAACGTTTGCAATCACAGAGCTGCAGTTTATCACCATGCCAGAACCCATCGATAATGAAACAAGAGAAGTTGCTGTATCCGAACTGGAGAGAAACATCGTTGTTATTGCCGGGGCTGGAACGGGAAAGACAACACTCCTGGTAAATCGCTTGTTACATGTGCTCTTAGGTCACAAACGGCTGCAGAAAGAAGAAAGTCCCATCCTCAGAATTGTGGCTATGACCTTTACGGAGAAGGCCGCCAGCGATATGAAGGTAAGGCTGATGGGGGAGCTGGAAGGGATTGTAGCCGCAATCAATGGGAGCGCTTCACCGGAAGAGCTGAAAAAGAGAGAGAAATTTCTTGCGCATATCCGCGATGTGTATCATACGACTCATGCCGAGATTGAATGCCGTGCAAGGAAATCGCTGGAAGACATGGACAAGGCCCTTATCGGGACGATTCACAGCTTTGCCGCCCATATATTGCGGCTGTATCCTATCGAATCGGGCGTGGTACCAGGATTTATCGTGGATGAAGGCGATGCCTTTGATGAACTCTTTGATAAAGAATGGAATATCTGGATCGCGGAAGAACTTACGCTGACTTCTCCCCGTGCACACCTCTGGAAGGACGTATTGAGGCGATTAGATCTTGCATATCTCAAAGACCTTGCAAAGAAATTGTCAGGGTTTACGATTCCTCTGGAATCCCTTACACCGGAGATGGATGATACATCTGTAACAGCTCACCAGCACCCTAGATCATCCCTGCACATACTTCCCTCCCTTGGTGGGAAAGGGTTAGGGGGCGTTGTACCGGGGAAAACATCAACCCTCAAAACCCTGATTGAACCCGTACAAACCAAAATCCTTAAGATTATTCCGCATTGTGAAAAGCCCAATAATAATCTCCTCTCACAATTACATGAACTATCGAAGATCCTTGATGCAATAAAAAAGCAGGGTATCGGGTATCTGCGTGCATTAGAATATGATCTCGATAAAAAAGCTTCCGAAGCAAAGAACGGTTGGGCAGACGAAGGATTTGAAACCGCACAGGAAGTGGTAAAAGAGTGTCATGCCTTCCTAAAGAAATTAAAAAAGGTCGATAATGGCTTCATCTTGGCTACGACAAGCCTCATCCTGTCGTTCGCAAAGGCCTTTCGGCAATCGTATCTTTCTCAGGGATACGTCTCTTTTGACGGACTGCTTTCCCTTACCAGGGATTTACTGCAAAGGAAAGAGCATCGTTATATCCGTGAGAAGCTGAAGAACGATTTCCGGGTAATGCTCGTTGATGAGTTCCAAGACACCGATCCTGTCCAGTACGAAATCGTCCTTTTTCTCTCTGAGGAGCCGGGACATTACAGCACAGACGTCAGAAAGATAACACTTGAAGAGGGAAAACTCTTCATCGTGGGTGACCCCAAGCAGTCCATTTATGCATTTCGCAGGGCGGACATTGAGGCGTATGAACAGGTGGTTCATCAGGTGTGCGGACCAGATGGACCGTTGAAATTACAGGAAAATTTCAGGAGTCATTCCGGCATCATTGAGGTGGTAAACCAGCTCTTTGACGGAAGAATCATGGTAGAACAGCCTGGTTTGCAAGCATGCTATATTCCTATCCATGCACAGAGACAAAAGAGACACCCCTTTCAGAACGTTGATATCGTCCTGGTTTCTGATAAGGAAGGCAACGAACTAAAGGCGGATGAGGCAAGGGAGGCAGAGGCAGAGTGGATTGCACGATGGATTGCCAGACACGTGAATCATGAAACTATGGAAGACCCCTTGGCTGAAAACAGGAATCGCAAGCTTGCATATAAGGATGTTGCATTGCTGCTGCGTGCGTTTACCCAGGTGAGACCTTATGTTGAAGCGCTTAAAAGATACAATATCCCTTATATCGTGGAAGGTGAAAAATACTTCTATTCCACGCAGGAAATTCTTGACTTCATCAATCTTCTGCGCATCATCGAGAATCCTCACGATCTGATTGCATTGGTGGGTGTCCTGCGCTCACCTCTCGTAGGCTTAACCGATCGGGAGATATACTCGCTTCACGCCAATCATCTCTTAGATTACCGCAAAGAGATTTTAAATGAGACGCCTCTGTCGTGTCGTGCTCCAAAAGACAATGAAAATGATCCCCCTCAATTCCGCTTTACTAAGGAAAGATTCAGGGAAATTAGCAAGGAAGAAATGAGAAATTCTTCGCCTGATTTTAATGGTATTGCAGAGGCATTCTACGGTTTTTTAAGAGAATGTCATGCACGGGCAGGTATCATTCCCGTTTCCCAACTTATTGCAGAGATTCTGGATAACACTCATATTGCCGAGATTACCGCCAGTGCCTGGCATGGTGAGCAGAAGCTGGCTAACCTCTGGAAACTCTGCCAGATGGCTTGCGATATGGAAGAGTCGGCGGGCATTTCGCTGAGGACCTTTATTAATCGTATTAAGGTGCGCATCAAGGAAGGCAGAGAGGAAGGCGAGAGCCCCCTTTCGGATGAGACGCTGGATATTGTGAAAATTCTTACCATTCATAAGTCGAAGGGACTGGAATTCCCCGTTGTTATTTTAGGCAACCTGCACGGTGAAGTAAGAAACGACCGGGAGCCGTTAGACGGTGCGGTGTTTGACTGGTCTACGTCTACAACGGGTATCGTGGTTGGCCGGGGAGACCAACAAGTGAGGAATCTGCAGAGCATGGTGATTGAAAAGAAGCTCAATGACCGTTCGTGGGAAGAAGAGAAGCGTGTCTTGTATGTGGCTACCACCAGGGCAAAGGAGCGGTTGATCCTTACGGGTTCATTGAAAGATGACGACAAATCGTATATGGGGCTCATTGCGCAATCGCTAAGAGATGCTGCCGGTATAAAGCTCGAAGAAGAAGTATTTACAAATCCTGGTTACACAAGGGAGGATAAACCATCGCCCTCCCCTAACCTCTCTCATCAAGGGAGAGGAGATAGTGAAGAATCTACGTCAGGAGATGAGAATAAAACATACGATGGAAATAAAACCGGTGAAGAAGATAAGCCGGGTACAAAAAAATTCCTTCTTGCCTTAAGGGAGAAGGACAGGACGGGGGGTGTTTCCAAAGGAAAATTTACTTTGGGACGTGCCGAGGTCTTGGTAGAAAACTTCAGATTTGATGGGACATATCACCCTCAGCAAGCGCTCACAGAAAAGACCTGGGATATCGACTGGTCGGCCTTTATTGAAGTAAGAAAGGAAAGAGATGCTGTAATGTCTGAGGCAGTCAGGAAACCCCTCTTCGTCTCTCCAACGACGATAGCGCTTGAAGAGGCAATGAAGGAAGGCATTTCTGCCACATCAGGTAAAACGGTGGGGATATCACAACTTCGTCCGGATGAATTTGAAAAACATAACGGAGGAACGAGGAAGGCCTCTCATTTTGCCACCCCTTTGTCACCTCTTTCTAAAGGATGCGAGGTAATAAAACCCAAAGGACTCCAACCTGATACTGAACAACCAAATTCAGACCAGACTGCGTTAGTTGGTTCTATCTGTCACCGTGTACTGGAGGAATGGGATTTCCAAGGAACAAAAGAAGGATTGGAAAAGTTGGTCGATTCAGTCATAAAATGGGCGATCGCTCTTGAAAAAGGCGCAGCGTTAAAACAACAGGAAGTGTCCTTCGAAGCAATGCAAAATCAGGACGTGAAATGCATAAAGGCAGAGGTGATAAAGATATTCGCTGAATTTATCGGTTCAGAGGCATATAAGGAACTGCAGGTCGCACAGATCCTCGGACGTGAGGTACCCATCCTGCTAAACTGGAATGGTCAGATCATACGCGGTATAATTGATATCCTTTATAAGATAGACGGCCATCTCATTGTTGCTGATTATAAGACAGATCAGATTACCATAACCGGCCTCCTTGCGAGGGCAGAAAAGTACCGGCATCAAAAATCGGTATATAGAGAGGCCGTCAAACGCTGCCTGAAAATAGACAACCCGGAATTCAAACTCATCTTTCTCAGATTGGGTAAGGCTGTAACGATTTAATTATCATCGTGTTGTTAGGATAACGGTTTAAAACCGTTGCGGCGTCTTTTTCCGTCCGCTGGATTTGATTGTTATTCGATTTTTTTTATTTAATTATTTTTGCTTGTGATGATTCCAATTTTGAATTGCGGAGAAAAGAAATTGTCTCTCATATTTCTATGCCAATTAATTCACCACCTTCATTCAACTCATAGGTAATATTTGGGTTTAACTCAATGCTACCGTTGCAGGCAATAGCAGCAAAGGATAACTGCAATCGTGTTTGCATGTATGTTTGTTATATCTTGTGTCGATTAGAGCAAATGCTTCGTTCCTACACGTTTTAATCCTTGACTCTTTTTCTCATTTTCATATAATAATTTTTTATTTTTTTATGCGGCTTTGCCTATATAAGGGGGCATCTCATGAGCAAGGTGAATATGCCCGCAATGGCATCGTTCTTTTTGTGTTTATTATCGTAAGCACGATAGAGTTCTTTTCAACCGTTGATCGGCTCTCGTGCTGGTTGTTGGAAGATAAGCGAAAGGATAATATCAATGAAAAAAAACTACCTCTTTACGCCCGGCCCGACGATGGTACCGCCAGAAGTTGCCTTGGCCGAAGCACAAACAATGATCCATCACCGGACACCGCAGTTCTCGCAAATCTTTTATGAATTAAGTGAGGATTTAAAGTATCTATTCCAGACAAAGACGGGGGAAGTATTTACCCTTATGTCTTCCGGTACGGGTGCAATGGAGGCTTGTGTTGCGAATGTTTTGTCACGCGGCAACAAGGCATTGGTGGTAGTTAGTGGAAAATTCGGTGAACGTTGGGCAGAATTATGCACCTGTTTCGGCATTGAATCAATCACCATTTGCGTTGAAAACGGCAAGGCGGTAAAACCGGAGGATATTGAGGCGGCACTGAAAAAGACACCGGGAATTACCGCGGTATTTACTACCCAATGCGAGACGTCTACAGGTGTTGTGCATGATATAAAATCGATCTCTTCCATCGTGAAGAAATACGGGGCGCTCATGGTTGTTGATTCCATCACGGGCATTGGCGTTCACCCGTTCATGATGGACGAATGGAATATCGACGTCGCTATTACCGGTTCTCAAAAGGGGTGTATGATGCCACCGGGGCTTGCTTTTGTATGCGTGAGCAGCGGCGCCTGGGCGGTTATTGAGAAAACAGACTTACCCAGGTATTATTGGGATTTCAGAAAGATGAGAAAAGATTTAAAAGACAAGACAACGCCTTTCACCCCTGCAGTATCACTGGTCATGGCAATGAAAACGGCAATGGATATGATCAAGAAAGAAGGAATTGAGAATGTCTGGAAGAGACATGCGCGTCTTGCCCACGCCACACGGGAGGGTGCAAAAGCACTTGGCCTGGAGCTCTTTGCAGGGGAATATGCGAGCAATGTATTGACCGCCATCAAGTCGCCAAAAGGGATCGATATCGATAAGATTATTAAAAAACTAAGGGATGAAACCGGGGTAACCTTCACGGGCGGCCAGGATGAGTTAAAAGGAATGATTGTCAGGATTGGCCACATGGGCTATGTGAATGATTTCGATGTTATTGTCGCTATCGCTGCCCTGGAAAAGGGCCTCTATGATGCAGGGTACCGCTTTGAATTAGGGCGAGGGCTTTCCACGGTGCAGTCTTTGCTTGTCAGTAAAAAACAGGGGTAAGGCATCCGTGAATTGATCCACAGACATTACATCTTCATAAAGGATGTTTCCTGAAAAATGAGCAGATATACTCAAGGTGCCCACAATATGTGATTATAAACTTAATACAGGGTTGCCATAACATAACGGGATGACACGGACAAGCCTGTTTTGTCCGTGTTTTTGCAATACCGTTTAATGCCTTGTGCTTTCGGGATTTGCCTTATATTGTCTATCCGGATGTTAAAACAAAGGTATCAGAAACAATGTCGTGCAAGTCCAATACGGACAAACGGAGTTTGACCATGCCACGCTGTTGCCAACTTAAAATTCACGTTTTATGAACATCCTTCTTATCGACCCGCCTTTTTACCGATTTTTCAATTATTACAATCGTTACTTCCCTTTGGGGTTAAGCTACCTTGCCTCTACACTGAAAAAAGCGGGGCATGAGGTAATGATCTATGACGCCGACTGTAATAAAAATGCAAAGGGGATGGATTATACACGATTGCCTGAAAAATATCGTATCTATTTGAAAGAACTGAAGAATCCGGGGAATCCCATCATAAAAGAGATTTCTGAAACTTTTCAAAACTATCAACCGGATATCGTCGGAATAACGGTTATGACCCCGAAGATGGCTTCAGCCTTTACCGTCGCCGCTCTGGCGAAACAATACAACAGGGGTTGTTCCGTTATCGTTGGCGGTCCTCATGCGACATTACTGCCCTCTGAAATACTGAAAAACAGCCGGGATGTTGATTTCGTGATAAACGGAGAGGGTGAGACCGTACTCCTTGAGCTGATAAATAGCTTACGTGCAGATAATAATAGTTTCAGTGAGATACGAGGACTTTCGTACCGCAAGGGTGATGACCTTGTCCATAATGCTACACGAAGTTTTATTGATGATTTAGATTGTCTTCCGTTTCCGGACAGAGAAGGGTTATTAGGCCTGGATACCTATACTTCTGAGGACATGGGGTTGCTCATGGGAAGCCGTGGTTGCCCATATCGCTGCTCCTATTGTGCAACACAAATATGGACGAGAAAAGTACGGTATCGGTCGCTGGCAAATATCTTAGAAGAAATCAGGTATGTGCACCGCCGTTTTGGAACCCGGCAGTTCACCTTTAAGGACGATTCCTTTACGGTTAACAGAAAAAGAGTCATGGAATTTTGCTATGCGCTGCATGATGCGGATTTAAAGATCAACTGGGACTGCAATACGCGGGTGGACTTAGTGGACCAGGAACTTCTGAAGGTAATGAAAAAGGCGGGCTGCAATAGCATCAAGGTGGGAATAGAATCAGGGAGCGAAAGAATACTGGAATTGATGGATAAAGGTATTACCCTGGAACGCATCTGCGATGCGGCAAGACTTTTCCGGGAAACAGGCATTCATTGGACTGCCTATTTTATGATGGGCATACCGACGGAGACCAGAGAAGACGTGAAGAAGACCTTGGATTTATTGCATACAATACGGCCAAGTTTCGCATCCATCGGTGTATACGAGCCATTTCCCGGAACGAGGCTTTTTGAGATAGGCGTAGAACGTGGGTTAGTAAAGCAAGAAATGTCATACGAAGACTTTTTTACCCATATTCCGAGTGATTATTACCTCAAGGATATTAAACGAAGGGTAGATACCATGGATTATGAGAATTTCATAACCATGGAAAACGAGGCAAAAGATGTCTTCCATGATTATAATAAGGGCATAGGGCGTATCCTTGAAAGGGCAAAGGCCAGAAGCAATATTTATCTCCATAATCCGAGGATTTTTTTTAACGATATTGAAAAATTTTTAGGATGGCTACGGTAATACGAGACGCAAATGACAACCAAAATCCTTAATTCCCCCGTCTCAAGGCGACTGCTCATCCTTATTGCAGGAGACCTGATCATCGTAAATGGATCGGTTTTCTTGTCAGCGATACTTCGTCTGGGCTTGAGCGACGGATGGGATTATATAAGAAATAATCCTGTATCGTTTGTACTAACCGGCATTGTCTTTATTTTCACCTTCTTATTTGCCGAGCTGTATGATACCCGAAAGGATTTCAAATCTATCGGGAATATCATGAGTATTACCTTTGCATCCGCCAGCGCCCTTATTATTACGACATTCCTCTTTTACATAAACTGGTCTCTGAGGATAGGCCGTGGTGTATTTATTATCAATGGTTTGTTGATTGCTGTTTTTATCATTGGATGGAGGACGTTGTACAGTTATCTGCTGGATCAGCCGCTTTTTAAAAAAAACGTTCTCATTGTAGGCGCCGGCTGGGCAGGAAAAACGATTTTACAGGAAATAAACAAGGCGAAGAAAGCCGGCTTAAAGGTAGCAGGCTTCGTTGACGATAACCCGCAAAAAAAGGAAAGCGGCATTGAAGGGCTTCCGGTATTCGGTGACCGGTATACGTTGCCTGCGGTGATTCGTCAAAACGACATTAGTCTGATTGTAAATGCCATTACCCACGAGAAACATGCCGATCTTATTAAGACATTGATTAATTGTTCCTGGAATGGGATAGAGATCGTCGACATGCCTACCCTTTATGAACAACTCACGGGCAAGATACCTTTCAAGCACATTAATGATATGTGGATGCTGCATGTCGTTATTAGTAAACCAAAATTATATGGTAAATTGGTGAAGCCTCTTGTAGAAATATTATTTGCATTGATCTTGTTTGTGCTGTTGCTACCCGCTATGATGATTATTGCACTCCTGATAAAAATGGATTCACAAGGGCGTATCTTTTATACGCAGGAACGTGTTGGAAAAGATGGAAAAGAATTTACGATAATAAAATTTCGCACCATGGTGGAGAATGCGGAATTAACTACTGGTGCAGTATATACATCAGATAACGACCCCAGGATTACAAAGATTGGGAAATTTCTGAGAAAGTGGCGGCTGGATGAGATCCCTCAATTACTCAATGTGATCAGGGGGGAGATGAGTTTGATGGGGCCGCGCCCAGAGAGGCATGTCTTTATCAGGGAATTTGAGGAAAAAATCCCTTTTTATACCCAAAGACTCGCCGTCAAGCCAGGTTTAACAGGCTGGGCGCAAGTAAAATATCCTTATGCGTCTTCAATAGAACAAACCGAAGAAAAGTTACAATACGATCTTTACTACATCAAAAATATGTCTTTTCTGCTGGATTTCGTGGTATTCTTGAAAACGATAAAGGTCGTTCTCTTTGGAAGTGGAAAATGACATGACACTTTTTCGAGGCTACGGCCTTACGGTGGTTCTTTTTTCTCATCCACCCGTTTTTTTGTCTGCCGTTCTTTTATCCGGTAGGTATCCTCCAGTTTCTGAAAGGCATCTTTCATCTCCGGCGATAGTTCTAATGCCCGCTTATACTCGGCAATCGCATCATCAATAGATCCTTGTTTTTGATGGATATCGCCAAGTTTGTAATGTGCAGCAGCGAGCCTTGGGTTACGCTCGATTATTTTTTTCATGTCTGCAGCGGCATCATCCAACCTGCCATTTTCCAAATAAAGCACCCCCCGGTTATACCGTGCTGAAAGATCCTCAGGGGTAAGTTTTAAAACCTCGTTGTATTCGTTGATGGCTTCTCTTGTCATTCCCTTTTCAGAATAAATAACCCCTAGATTAAAACGTGCACCTGCGTGATTTTTGTTAAAAGACAGTGCCTTTTTAAATACAGCAATTGCATCATCATACGCCTTTTTTTTTGTGTAAGCCACGCCCAGGTTGTTATAAACCTCTCCAAAGTTTGGGCTGATTTTAAGCGCTTTTTTATACGTAGCGATAGCATCATCGATCATTCCTTTATCAACATAAACGGCGCCCAGGTTATTGTATACTTCACTAAAATCTCCTTTGTGGAGCAAAGCCTCTTTATAAGCAGCGATCGCATCGTCCTTTTTTCCCTCAAGCGCGCAAGACACCCCTTTATTGTTATAGAGCATAGCAAGCCTGTTTTTCGTTTCTTTATGTGAGGGGTCAGCAGAGAGCAATTTCTTATACGTGAGAATGGCGCTATCCTGCAACCCGTTTGATTCATAAAGAGAAGCAAGGTCAAAAAGAAGTCCGGTGTCTTTCGGATTGAATTCGGCTGCTTTTTCGAAGGCAGAAATGGATTTTGAGACCTCCCCTTTTTTTCTGTAGAGATATGCCATATTTTTATGGCTTTCTGCAAGGTTTGGATCAATATCAACCGCCATCTGATAAGAGGTAATTGCATCGTCAATCATGCCTTTATTAGTATATGCATTCCCGATATTATGGAATACCACCGCATCGCGGGGATTAATTGCTAAGGCCTTTTTATACGCGCGAATAGCTTCGTCATACTGAGACTTTCTATTATAGATATTTCCCAGATTGTAATATGCCTCTGCGTCCTTTGGATCAATGTCGGTGACCTTATTGAACTCACGAATGGCTTCATCAAAGTGTGCATTCTTGTAATAAAGAATACCAAGATTAAAGTGCGCGTTCAGATTGGAAGGTTCCTGTAAGAGTATTTTTTGATATTTTTTTATGATTTCCTTATCCGGAAGATCATGAGGTTCGCCGAAAGAAGCAATGGTGATTTGAAAAGAGAAAAGGACTGATATCCCAAGCATTCCAAAACACTGATACCTTCTGAAAGTATCCCCATGCAAAAACAGTTTCATCATAACAATTCATTTCTCCTTGTTTCTGGAAGCAGCAATGGGATGAGTTTGGTGTTACAAGTATGCATTTAGCAATATTTGCAGAGAGTAAGGCTTACTTTGAGTTATGGTAACAATTTATAATATTTTTCTCAATAAGGTACGCCTTTCATGCTCCAGGTACTTTTCTTTACTGATGAGCTCTTTTGTTTTATGAGGATTTTTTACCCCACCGAACACATGACTGGTGTGATTCGTGCTTATCATAAGATTGCCAATTTTGAACCGCCTTTGCATGCTTCCCTGCATCACTGAAATATTATTAATGTCACCGTAGGTTACTTCCTTCAGTGTTCTTGAAAAGGGGCCTTTCCGAAACTGAATTCCCCGACGGGTGATTATATATCTGGTTGTGAAAACAGAAAGAATATGATGGATAACCAGCAGGCCACTCACCGACAGTATGCTCAATCCTGTAATGGTTGCTATACCAAATTTTCTGAATGCCAAAAAAATGGCGAACAAAGAAACCGTAAACACGAACCAATGCTGATATATGCTTGGTTTAAAAGAATGAATAATCGTGTTTTCTGTATTTGCAGTATCCCTATGTAAGGTTTGTATATTTGTCATAGCACGGCATTTGACTTAGGTAATCTCGATGCATGCAGATAATACTTGAGATGCCACCTGCGTGTGAATTATAGGAAAGGAGCGAGGTTATGTCAAGGCAAATGCAAGGGAATTTATGTTACAGCACAACAGACAATCCTGAAATGGTCTTCGCGGGTCTTTTTCTATCAACGGTCATCATATCAGGGAAATGTTTCTCCCTGTCTTGCTGCCATAGTTTTTAGTAATTCAGGTACCAGGGACAAATCGGTTTTATGAAGTGAAAGATCCAGCTGCCGCAAAAGGCAAAGAATAAGAGTGTGGCCCAGAAGGATTTTAAAAAAGTGGTATAGTTGTTATTTTTTGTATAAAATTCAAGACCTTTTACGATCAGCGTAATAAGCGCAGGATTCATGATAATATCATTCGTTCCTGGCGGCGTTTGAATGCCAATGTAATTAATGAGTATGCCTATTACCGTGCTAACAACCAAAGAAAGGTATTTGTTTTCCTTGACAAGGGTGATACAAAATATAGTTAATGTGTGTGATCCTATGGATTCCATCAAGGCAATAAAATGCCGGTAAAATTCGTATGAGGTAACAAAGTATGGTATAAGAAACAGAAGCAACAAGAGATCCTCTTGCTGCTCTTTTCGGCGAACAAGAAGGTAGAAAGAAATAGGTGCTATGAGTTTGAGCACATCGTTGTCACTCAAATAACCGATGTCGCCCAAAAAAATACAGGTGATGCCGATAACAGTAGACAGGCACGCAAGCACTACCTGTCTTGAATTCCAGCTGATAACCCACCAGAAAAAGAGAAAAATTAACAGAGATTTGAATGCAATGAGGCATTCCTTCAGCCAAAACACCTCTTCGTTAATATAAAGCAGGCTTTCAATGAACTGACGAAAAAATTCCATAACAATAAGTTAAAATCATTTAGATGTTGTCCAAATAAGAACGAAAATAAACTGTACTATGTTTTCAGTAAGCCAAAGCATTACCACTTCTGAAAGATTTCGATTTGCTGTATCAGTTATCCTAAAAAGGTGAAATGAATTTTATATGACATTTGGTATAATCCTTTTTTATTTAAGGATTGCCGTCTCATTTATGTTATATGCTTCGACTGTTGCAGAGGCATGGTAATAATGAATCTTGTCCCAATGTTTACCGTGCTTTCAACCTGAATGTGTCCATGGTGGAGAAGCACAATATGCTTGACAATGGAAAGCCCTAGCCCTGTCCCGCCCATTTCCCGTGAGCGGGCAGGATCAACACGATAAAATCTCTCAAAAATGCGTGGGATATGTTCTTGTGGAATACCAATCCCCGTGTCTGATATTTCAAAACGGATGGATTGATTGACCGGCTCAACCTTCAGGACAACTCTGCCGCCGTCTGCCGTGTATTTTATTGCATTATCAAGCAAATTCGTCAGCAGTTGACGGAGAAGATACTCGTTCGTTTCCAGGAAGGGTATCTGCTGGGGAATGTTCAGATCGAGCACCTGGTTTTTTCCCCCACAGTGTTCCTGGTACTGAGCAAAAACATTCTCTATGCAGGGAAGAATGTCCATCGAGGTAAGTTCTGTCTTTAAATCGTGCGAATCAAGCCTTGATAATTCTAATATATCCTTGATGAGGTTATCAAGCCGCTGTGAATGTTTCATAATAATATGTAGAAATTCTTGAGAGTCTTCTTGCCTGAGGGAATCGTTTTCGAGCAGAGTTTCCACATACCCCTTAATAGAAGCCAGCGGGGTTCTCAATTCATGAGAAACATTGGCAACAAAGTCTCTTCGGGCGTTTTCCAGCTTGCGCAATTCGGTAATATCGTGAAATACGAGGAGGACGCCCTGGCTATTTTTTTCAACCTGAAGAGGAGAAAGATGGATGTGCAATAATTTTTTTTCAGGTGCAGGAATCTCGATTTCGGATGTCCTGATCGCTTGCGTCCTGATGGTTTCTCTGACCAGATTGTGGAGTTTCTCGTTTCTTATCTTTTCCCACAAATAATCCCTGTTCAAAACAGCCGTAGATATATCAAACATCGTTTTTGCCGCATTATTAATAAGCATGATCCTTTCCTGTAAGTCGGTGGCAATAACCGCATCATTCATGTTTGCCATGATGGCATCCAGTTTGTTTTTATCGTCCAGGATCATTTGCATCCTGGATTGAAGTTCAACGCCCATGACATTAATCGCATTTGCCAGGTCTCCCATCTCATCCGAAGAGGCGATCTCCACCTTTCGTGCAAAATTGCCTCGCGCAAAATTCTTCGCTATTTGAGTAATGTTTACGATGGAAAAGGTATTGACCCTGATAAGAATAAAACCAATAACCATCATAATCGTAAAGGTCAGGAGCATGTAACCGGCAATCGATTTCATATCGGATTCCATGGTTCTGGCAAATGGGTGCAGGTAATGTCCTTTTATGACCCTGTTGATAAAATATGCCGTGAGAAGCAGGCAGAAACACAAAAGGCCGGCATAACTGGTAAAAACTTTCCAAAAGAGGCTCTTTTTAAACATCTGCTACTCCTTAAATTTATACCCAATCCCGCGGATTGTCGTGATACGGTTTGCGTAGGTCTTTAACTTTTTTCTCAGGGATGCAATATGTACATCAATCGTCCGGTCAATGACGAAGGTTTCAGGTCCTGAAACTGCGTCAAGCAATTGGTCCCGGGCAAATACCCGCCCTGGCCTGCTGGCAAGATAATGAAGAAGCTTGAATTCTGCAAGGGTCAGCCGGATGGGTTCATTCATTATCATTACCTCGTGTTTAGACAGATCGATCGTAAGGTCGTCTATGGTAATATATTCTTGGACTACCGAAGCGTTTTTTGTTCGTCTGAGGACTGCCTGTACACGCGCTACGAGTTCTCTCAGGCTAAAGGGTTTTGTTATATAATCGTCGGCGCCTAATTTCAAACCCATGGTGATGTCTGATTCCTCGCCTTTTGCTGTCAGCATTACAATGGCGGTGTGAGCAAGTTCCTGATCCTCTTTTATTTTCTTACATACCTCCAGACCATCAATCCTGGGCAACATGAGGTCTAAGAGGATAAGCTCCGGTCTTTCTGTTTTGGCTAGGAACAACGCCTCCTCTCCGTTATAGGCACAGGGTACTTTATAGCCTTCCTTTTCCAGGTGATAACGGATTAACCTTACAAGATCCTGTTCATCATCTACAACAAGAATTTTTTCTTTAGGCACGGACGCATCCTGTTTTCACTGAAAAAATTGTTGCCCCTCTCTATGGCTTATAATCAGCGTTGCCTGATTATGAGTGGGGGAAAAGCATGTGCTATAATTAATATACATACGTTCATGCCCGATCAGGCAAATACTTCGCCCCTGCAACAAGCATGAAAATTCATTAACATAAAACAAACTGATGGAATGTATCGCATACACTGTATAATCTCAATTTTTTAACTTTTTTTCAAACATGAAATTGTTTTCGCAATAAACAAGTTGACATAAGAGAAAGTAGGGCTATATACTAAGTCTCGATTATTTTGCATAATAAATCGGGAGGAAACAGATGAAAGCAGTAAAAGGAACTCGTAGAAATGGAAATAAAACTGCGCAGGGACAAAAAATGGAACACATAGCCATTGCAATGAAGAATCGCTTGAGTCCTTGTCCTCCACAGGCTGATAACCTTAGTATAAAGAAGATACCCGAAATGAAAATTTTTCTGAGAACGGCGATACTGGGAATTGTGTTGATTTTCTGGGTACAACGCCTGCAGGGAGGTATCCTTGAAGATGTGATGGAAGGCAAAGCAGCAGTTGTTGACCTGACTTATCCCCTGAATGAAAAGAATCCTTACTGGCCGGTGGGAAACTACGTCCCATTCAGGTATGAGGTCATTGCGAATATAAAAAAAGACATGGTATTTTCCGGCCGGTACAGTACCCCTGAACATCTGGGGACTCATATCGATGCCCCCAACCATTTTGAACTAAACCAGCCTTCGGTGGATCAAATTCCTTTTGAACAATTGGTTGGGCCAGCGGTCATGATTGATATAACCGACAAGACGAATCTGGAGCCTGACTATGTGCTCTTGTTGTCAGATGTTGAGCAGTGGGAAAAGGTGCACGGGCGGATACCTGACAGGTCGATAATATTATTGTATACCGGCTGGAGTAAACGGTGGCATAATTTTGATGATTATAAAAACAACGATACGTATGGGTGTATGCATTTTCCCGGGTATTCAAAAGAGGCCGCCGTCTTCCTGGTAGAAAAAAGGAATGTTAAGGGTATTGGCATTGACACCATGAGCGGTGATTGCGGAAACTGCTCAACCTTTCAGGTTCATCATGTAATGAATCGTGCGGGAAAATTTATTCTTGAAAACGTAGCCAATCTTGACAAGCTACCACCCAGAGGGTTTACGCTTATCGTTGCACCCATCAAAATTGAAGGGGGATCAGGCGGACAGTGCCGTATATGGGCACTTACCCCAAAGTAAACAACCACATGCAGTTAACAGTCGTGAAATATTTTTTTCTGTAAAACAATCTGAATCTATGGTACATATTGATCTGAAGTATGAAAAACATACGTGTTAACCTGTCCTCCCAGAGTTACAACATCTCAATAGACAAGGGCCTTCTCCACCGAATGGGGGATATCCTGGTACAGGAAAAAAGCCCCTGCAAGACACTCCTGATAACAGACAAAAACATCGAAAGGGTGTATGGCGGCATTGTCTCTGAAAGTCTCTCCCGGAAAAAGTTTGATGTCCGTCTTATCGCATTAAAACCGGGCGAAGAGCAAAAGACCCTGAATACTGCGTGCATGCTTTACGATGCATGTTTTGATCATAAGCTGGATAGAAATTCCCTCATTGTTGCGTTAGGTGGAGGTGTCGTAGGCGACATCAGTGGTTTTATTGCCGCAACCTTCATGCGGGGTATTCCGTTTATTCAGGTCCCCACATCGCTCCTTGCTCAGGTCGACAGCAGTATCGGTGGCAAGGTAGCGGTGAATCATCCGAAGGGGAAAAATATGATTGGAAGTTTTTATCAGCCCAGAGCAGTGTTTGTTGATACCGACACCCTCTCAACCTTACCGAATGTTGAACTGGTAGCGGGACTGGTAGAGGTTATCAAATATGGGGTCATTCGGGATGCTGGATTGTTTGCTTTTCTGGAAAATTCCCTCATCGATATCTTGCAATTGAACTATGCTGCCCTCGTGAACATCATTGCCACCTCCTGTATAATCAAGGCAAATGTTGTTGAGCAAGATGAAAAAGAAACACACCTGAGAGCCATACTAAACTATGGGCATACCATAGGACATGCCATTGAGACCCTCACCGGGTACAAAAAATACCGGCACGGCGAGGCAGTAGCCATGGGGATGTTGTATGCAACGAAGATTGCCATAGAAATGGGATTAACCAGCCCTTCGGTGCTGGAACGACAACTTTCCCTGATCAGGAGACTGGGGTTGCCGCTTCATACCGGATTACCACCTGATGATATGGTAAGGGCACTGTACACCGACAAAAAGACTATTGCCGGCAAGCTCCGTTTTATCCTTCCCATAAAAATCGGCGAGGTTGTTATTTCGGACCAGGTAACGGAAGAAATTATATATCACATATTAGAAAAACCTTTGTAGCAAATGGCAGCTGTCTGGGAACGAATGCGATCATCTCCGTTTTATCTTTGAGAGGAAAAACTGTGACAGAATTCGAAGCCCTCTTGCGTCTCAATATGACGAAGGGGATCGGGATAAGGACATACAAAACACTTATCGAAAGATTCGGTTCTTCAGAGGCAATCCTTAACGCCTCAAGGGCGGAATTAGAGGCAGTGTCAGGCATTGGTCCAAAGCTTGCAAACGCCGTTGTTGAGGAATCGAGGACTATCGATATCGGAGCCGAAATTGATTTAGCAAACGAGAACGGGGTTCAAATCCTGCCGTATACCAGTGAACAATATCCGAAACATCTCAAAACCATATACGACCCGCCGCTCGTCTTGTATGTCAGAGGCAACATCCTGGAAGCCGATATCCTTGCCCTTGCGATTGTAGGAGCGAGGCGTTGCACCTATTATGGGTTATCACAGGCAGAACGTTTTGCCCGGCTCCTTGCGCAAAAGGGGCTTTGCATCGTCAGCGGCATGGCGCGTGGCATAGATGCCGCTGCCCACCGTGGCGCCATGAGCTCTAAGGGACGCACCATTGCGGTGCTCGGCTGCGGGCTGGGAATCATCTATCCGCGGGAAAATATGGAACTGGCGGAACAGATTGTTCAGCACGGCGCTCTTGTCTCAGAATTTCCCATGAAGACACCACCCGACTTTCGTAATTTTCCGCCGAGAAACCGTCTTATCAGCGGCTTGTCTCTGGGGGTGCTCGTGGTCGAGTCGTCATTGAAAAGTGGCTCTCTGATAACGGCACAGTGGGCGCTCGAACAAGGGAAGGAGGTCTTTGCCATCCCGGGCGCTATCGACAACATTTACAGCCGGGGCACCCACAAGCTGATTAAGGAAGGAGCCAAGCTCGTTGAGGATATTTCCGATATTCTTCAGGAGTTGGGCCCCCTTGCAGAAACCTTGGGCGGCAGTGATACCTCTTTGGTAAACGACCCAAGGAACCTGGCTCTTAACTCCCAGGAAAAAAAGATATTCTCACTCCTGTCCAGCAGTCCGAAAGATATAGATGAAATCATCCACATCGCACAACTCCCTACCTCGGTTGTCTCAAGCACGTTGCTCATTCTGGAAATAAAGAAGTTAGTAAAACAGCTTTCGGGCAAAAGATTTGTTAAGGCATAAAAAGGGTGCGTTTCATAGATGAGTATGTCTCCTGATAAAGGTCTCCTATTTCTTTTGCCATCTTTTCAGCGGTAAAGCTTTCGGATACGGTGGCTTTTATTGACAGAGAAAGGCGGTTTCGTAACCTGGCATCCTCAATCAACTGCATCATTGCCCTTGCGAGGGCCTTTGGGTCTTTTACCGGCACTAGGAGCGCGTTTTTTTCGGTGTCCAAAAGGTCTGCAATGCCATCAATGCTTGTGGCAATTACGGATTTTCCGGCAGCACCTGCCTCCATAATTGAGATGGGTTGTCCCTCCCACAGGGAGGGTAAAATAAAGATATCTATGGCGGACAAAAGCTCATGGACATCCGTTCTTGCACCCAAAAAATGCATAGATTCATGTATCCCTAAGTCCTGCGCCAGCTTCTCTAACTCACCTTTCAGTTCTCCCTCCCCGATAATCCATAACCTGGCGTGTGAGTGCTCATTTTTTACTATTTGAAACGCCTCAAGGAGGTAGCGTTGCCCCTTTTGTATGTGGAGACGCCCCACGTTTCCAAATACTATGGCAGATTCGTCCAGTCCGTATTTGCTTCTCAGTGCCTTCCTTTGTCCGGAAGTCTGAAATTTTTCTATCTCAATTCCGTAGTGGATAATAACGCCTTTCTTTTTGCTTACGATGCCTGCATCTAATCCTTTCCGGTAATCGGACGGACAAACACAAATGACCTTGCCGGTTAGGCAAAGCAAAAGTTGATCCATCATGCGCAGCCGTCGGGGGAATGAGTAATTTTTCGTCAGATAATGCATGCCATGATAACTATGGATACGGGCGATGGGTTTGCCGGTAAAAAAGGATCCAATCCGCCCCCAAAAACCGGCCGTTCCGCCATGGGTATGGAGGATATCAAAATCTGACGTACGAAATATCCGGGTAACTTCGCGGAAGGTTTTTAAACGGATACGATTATCCATGGAGACGGGAATTACCTCAATGCCCAATTTTCTGGCCTCATCTGCCAGGTATCCCTGTCCCGCGCATGCAATACTGACCTCAAATGCTTCACGGTTAAGATGCTTTGCAAGCATCAGTACATGGACCTGACCGCCTCCGATGCTTGCATCATCAATCATCTCTAAAACGCGGAGTTTCTTTATCGGCATTGCAATTTTCCCGTCATACGGAGATACCACCCGACCATGGCATTTTGCAACCTTCCCAGGTGCTTGCGATAGTAGTAGAGCTGGCTGGTGCGATACAGCTCATTGATTTTCTGTGAATCAATCTTGCCGGAGCTTCCTGCAAGCAAGTGGATCATAGATGTTAAGGGATAGTAAATAATTTGACAACCGGACGCGTTGATCCGCTTACAGAGATCTTTGTCTTCAAAGTACATGAAAATATTTTCGTCAAAGCCATTGACCTCTGAAAAAATGCTGCGGCGAACCATCATGCAGGCGCCGGTTAACCAGCCAACCTCCTTTGTTGTTTTATAGCGGTATTCCAGGAGCGGGCAGACAACCTTACGCCATTTCCGGGCAAGAGAATAGACGATCTTGTCAATGAATTCTCTCGCCAGACCGGGAAGCCGTCCCGCCGAAAGTTGAAAATATCCGTCCTCAAAAAGGATCTTAGGGCCAATTGCACCAACCCCCGGATGTGCATCAAGATATTCCGCTAACATCCTGATTGAATTTTCAAAAAGAATAGTGTCGGTATTGAGGAACAAGAAATATGTCCCCTTTGCTTTGCTGGCGCCAAGATTGTTTCCGCGGCTAAATCCGAGATTCACCTGGCTTTCGATCAGGTTTACGCCGGAAAATTCTGAATGAACGACCTGCCTGCTGTTGTCAGTGGAGGCGTTATCAACTACAATGATCTCAAAGGATATTTCCTTTGTGTGTTCGTAAATGGATCGCAGACATTGCCGGATAAGCGCAACAGCATTGTAATTTACCAAAATAATAGATACCTTCATGTGAGCGAGGACTCAGTTAATTGCGGTTTTGGGGTGCGAATAACAACAAATAATATCCCTATGATATACCAAAGAAACCACGCGTCGGGTTTTTTCCAGAAGGTATCCGTCAAACTATGAGAAAAGATGGAAACGAGACTTGCCACTATGCTCATGAGAAGCGTCTTTTCATAGCCCACATTTGAAAGCCGCCACGATGTTATTGCCCCGTAAAACACTGTCGAGAATAACCACAGGAAGGACAATAGCCCCACGATGCCAGTATCTGCCCATATTTGTAAAAAAAGATTGTGAGGATGAGACAGTCGTTCAATAAGTTCGGCACGAATCTTTTTTTTTGTCTTTCTTTCCTGAGGTTGTCTGGCAACCGTCTCTTTATTCATTTGTTTTTCTGTATCCTGAATTTTATTAGCATATTGCAGGTATACGTCCCGAAAGTTCCTTTTGCCCGGGCCAATGCCTAACACAGGATGATCTTTAATAATAGCGATTGATGCCTTCCAGCATAATAATCGTTCGCCCAAAATCTCCTCAGACATAAAAAATTTGTTAACCTGCGTAATCGTCTTTATCTGTGTCATAAATTTAGAGGGTAAAATAGAGAGCAGCAATGCGCCCATGCCGATCAACCCAAATATCAGGTACTTCTTTCGGGCAGCAAACCCAATAAAAATCACCGTAACGAAAACTGCCACCCAGCTCGTCCTGCTCATCGTCAGGATCAAAGAAACGGTGGCCACAGAAATAAGACATACCAGAGAGAGGCGGCTCACGGTGCTTTTACAATAGAAAAAGAAACAGAGCGCAAAAGGCAATAATAATGATATATATTTTGCAATTCGGGAATGATATTCGAATGTGGCCACAAGCCGCTCGTCACGGACAGCGATTCCTGCGTAATATCCATATAAACCGTATGCGCATACAAGGCCATACGTAATGAGCATGGCCTTTACGATTCGTTGTACCTGTTCCTGAGTTTGAATGGCATTCACCATGCAGAAAAAGAGGATAAAATAGCTGAGATAATCATGAAATATCGTCCCAAGGCTGTATCGGATATGCGCCGAATGAAACGAAGCCATAAACGAACACAAAAGAAATAATAAGATAGGTACATTGAGCGCTGTTTTCACGAAGAGTACCTTTTTTTCGGACAGCATCCTCGCCGTCCAACACCCGACCATAGTCAAAAGACTCAACAATTTTAATGTGTCTGCGCTAAAGGGAAAAAAAGAGAAGATAAAAAAATAAGCAATAAAGGCGTATTCTGAGATAAGACTTGGGTACGGTATCGTATACTTTTTCATCTTAAATTAGCGAGAAGGGTTCCCGTGCTTTTTCTTTTTTACCAGTTTCAGCCCCATCCAATCAGGACATAAGAAAAGATGCCACAGAAGGAGTTTATAGTATATGGATAGCCGATAACGCAATTTTTTATTTAGAAAAAAAACAAACGTATTGCCAACAAGATTTGTGACTAAGTTCAGACAAATTTTTACCAGATAGAAGATTCGGAGCATGATATACGAAAAAGCAGAACGGTTTTTTCTGAAAAAAGTGTACAAAGAACGGCAATATTCTACCTGCGATTGCCATGGAGCCATCTTCTTGCTTTGTCCGCCCAGATGAACGACCCTGGCATCCGGTATATGATACACCTTCCAGCCTGCCTTGTGCATGCGATAGCACCAATCGGTTTCCTCAAGGAAAAAGAAGTAATCTTCATCCAATGTCCCGACGGCATCTATTGCAGCATTCCTTACCATCACACACGCCCCGATAACTGATTCTACCTCCACGGGTTGTGTTGTCCGCATCTTTTTACTGGGATATTTTCCTGGAAAGAGCCACCGCAATAAACTTTTGTTAAAAAGTTCCGTTGCAAGGGTAGGATGATTATCATAACTGTGCTGCCGTGTACCGTCGGGTTTTTGTAACTGTGCGCCAACGATTCCGGCGTCTTTATGATATTCCATGAATGAATACATTACTGATATGGCATCTTTCTGTAAGAGCGTATCGGTGTTGAGTAATATGCTATACCTATTGGTGGTAATATTGTTCTCTAATGCCTGATTCACGGCGGCAGCAAATCCCCTGTTTTCCCGGTTTTCTATCACAAGAACCTGAGGAAATTGCTCACGCACCGCCTTCACACTGTCATCCTGAGAACCATTATCGACAACGTATATTTGGTGCGTAAGGGCCGTCACCGTTGCATAAATGGAACGTATACAATCGAGCAATAACTGTCTGGTATTCCAGTTTACAATAATAAAGCTCAGTATCATTATGGGAAAAAGATAACAATTGAGTTTTTTAGAAAAATCACCACGACAGCGACGTTTACCGCTCAGCATAGAGGCGTAGCATGTGTTAGAACAGGTGGAAAAGCACTCCTATTCACTTGGACAAATGCTTTGCCCCTGCTTTTTCAAAAAACGGTATTGACATGAAAAACTAATAAAATTAAGCAGAGGAGGCATTACACAACTCTGACACAGCAGCTTTCATAACATCTTCAATCTCGATTCCTTCAGAACAATATAAGATCTGCGCAATAGTTGAGGGAGGACCCCAGCGATTAAAATTACGCTTGAGAAACAGCGCGAGGGTACGCACACCCAAGGCACAGGCCATGTGCATGGGACCACTATCACAGGTAATAAAGAGCGTACAATGTGAAACCAAAGAAGCAAATGCCCGCAGGGAAGGTTCAAAGACGAGGGGAATATCCTTGCCCAATGATTGTTCAAAAAACCCCATCCGTCTTTTTTCATCAGGCCCAAAAAAAACGACAACGGGTATTTCCTGTGCACGAAGGGCTATTATCAGTTTTACAAAATTCTCTTCAGGCCATTTTTTTCCTTTTAACCTCCTGCCCCCAACAAAAACCCCGATAATGCGCACTTGATTCCCGCCAATCAGGGTAGTTAACTTCCTCCTTCCCGTCTCTTTTTCTTCGGGAGATAATATGAGTTGAGGAAGCGTCTGATGGGTGTCCATTCCCATGTTACGTAAAAAAAGAGACAGGGCCTTGTACTTGTTGGTTTCCGCCGGCCTCTGAATGGCAATGTTAAACCATCGGTCCCATTTCCCACGTGCTCCGACGCGAAAACGCGCCCCGGAAAATCCCACAATACATGAGCTGATTGTTGACTGTGAACAACTCACATCAACTGCCAGATCATATTTCACAGATCGGATTTTATATAAGAGAAAGAAATACGCCCATAAAACACCAGGAAAACTGCGGGTTATGCTGTAGTGCCGATTCACCGGCAAATGTTTATAGAGCAATCCCGATACCGGGTAGCCGGCAAAGTCAAGAGTAGCATGAGGAAAATTTTCCCGGAAGATAACGATGGAGGGCGTTGCAAGGATAACATTCCCAATGCGAAAGTTGGCGCGCACCAATAAGATCTTTTTTATCTGGTCTTTTGGGATACCATCATGCTCTTTCTTTGCCTCAGGCAGAAACAGCTTTATTATCCGCATCGACAGACAGCGGATTTTCTTATTTAAAAAATATGGGAGAGGATGTTTCATCCGGCCTGATCCCCCTTTTTCTCTGTTTCGACCATGAGTTCCGGGCTATTTATCGTAAATGACTAAACCGTGTAGGGGCGGAGCATTTGCACAATTGGGTATGAGTACATTTACACCGATTATAGCAAATGCTTCGCCCCTACTTTTTCAAAATATTATATTGTTACAAACAAAATTTATGGCAGAGTAGGGTTACACAAAGCACTCCACCATGTACAAATAGAGTAAAGGCGTATCCGTTGTGAAAACAACGCCATAATTCATCCTTACTTATCCCTTTTCGCTTTACACCCCCGACTCGTCTTGATTAGGTGATTACCATAACCGGAAATAATATCTCACCGTCCTGAGATTGAACGGATCATATTTCAAAGCCATACGAAAATTTTCATGCGCCAGACGCTTATTCCCAATCCGCACATAATACCGGCCGGCCTTCGCATAATGCAAAGCAAGCCGCTTGTGGTAAAGCTTTTCACTTATTCCACCCGTTGCGTCTTTGAATGCAGCGTAAGTTTTATCGATAACCTGTCTTTGATATTTCAAGACGTTCTCCCTGTTCTTGCTCAAAGAATGCGGATTGTGGCGATATTTCACCAGCGGTTTATTGATGCCTGCAACCTTAAAAGAGAAGGCGATCCGCAGCCACATATCCCAGTCCTGGCAATTAACAAATTGTTCGTCAAACAAACCCGTCGTTTCAAATACTTCCTTCCGGGCTACCACGGATGATGAAATAATAAAATTTTGTTCAGAAAAGAGTTGAAGAAAAATGTTGCCGGATGGCAACCGGTTCTTTGTTGTTCCGTCGAATACCGCCCCTTTTTCATCGATATTAAGATGCCTTGAATAGAGCATGCCGGTATCGGAATGCCGGGTAAAATATTCAATGTCCGTTTGTAACTTTTCCGGGAACCACAGGTCGTCCGCATCGATAAAGGCTATATAGGCGCCCCGGGCTGACTGTATGCCAATATTTCTTGCCTTGGGCAATCCCTTATTTTGTTCCAAAGAAAGGTACTTTATCCGTGGCATAAACGGTTGTAAGACTTCTTTTGTGTTATCTGTTGATCCATCATCAACGACAATAATCTCGTACGGGTGGTAGGTCTGTGACAAGATTGACCCGACAGATTCCTGCAGGAAACGGGCACAGTTATACGTAGGTAATATTACACTGACTAAGGATGAATTTTCATGCATGGTTATCCATCTCAGAAATACTGCTGTGTTATAAAAAATTTTCTGCTTTTATTTTTAATTGTTTCTCATAGAGCACATAGATCTCTTGCCCGGTTTTGCTAAGATCACAGGTTTTCCCCTGACTCTCTGACCTTTTCGAAAAATATGATATCAATAAATTTCGGTATATTTGCCTGCAGGGAATAAGAGGATTCCACCGTTTTCTTTCCTTCCCGTCCGATACGTTCCCGAAGGGCATTGTCCTTAGCCAGAAGACCGATCTTTTCGATCCATTCCAGCGGGGAAGCAGCAAAGAAGCCGTTCACTCCTTCCTGGATAATCTCATTATGCACGCCAACCGGGGAACAGACAACGGGAATTCCCGCAGCAAGATATTGCAGCAGCTTTGTTGCACATTTGCCTTTTGTCCATTCGTGATTTGGTAAAGGCGCAAGCCCAATGTCAATCTCCTGTAGATCAGCATTTTCATCCTCCAGCGCCCACATTTTTTTCACAACGGGCATTTTCCTGCAGTCAAAAAAATCGTTGCAGATAATCTTGAGCTCCAGCAAATTATCCTGCGCCGCTAATTGATCAAAGGCTGGCATTAACTCTTTCAAAAAGGGAAGCGAAGACTTGCTCCCTATCCATCCAATCGTAACATTTTTTTTATTTCTACAGTAATCTTTTATGGTATACCGGCTGGTATCAATTGCAGTCGGTATGATGGTTATATTTTTATTATACGGTAATGCTTGTGATTTCAAGTACTGATTTCCGGCAACAACCCGGTCACTATACCTCACCATTCTTGCAAATGTTCTTTGCCGTTTAAAAGACCGGCCACCTCCATCTACGGGACTTTTAAACATGACAGCATCGTCGAAGTCGTAGATAATCCTGACGCGCTTCCTTTTCAGATACCAGAGTTGCCAGCGCCACAACCGCTTTTTCTGAACAAACACGGTATGGTACTCCTTGAGTTCCGAAAACAATTTCATCCACTGCCAGAAAGAATCCGGGAAAAGCGCTACCTTGGACTCTATGTACGCCTCTTTAAGATAAGGGACGTACTGCAATACCCTGTATCTGCTGGCAGGGTGGTTCCATTCTTGTATGAGAAAATAAACCTTTTTCATGGCCTCCATTAAGACCGCGGTTATCACGCGTCATACGGGTTCTTTTTAAATATAAAAGCGTGGTTTTCAAAAATTTGCAGATTATAAAACTGGCCGCCGTTTTTATCATACTGCAAAGAAAATCCAAGTTCCTTCATTTTGGCAAAAAGGTCATCATCGATAATGCCCCCATTGCCAGATATTATGAATATCTCTCCATGCGGTTGTGCTGGGGTGTATCTCGTACATTTTTTTTAGCACTTCGATGTACAATATATTGTCTTTTGCACACGGAACGTTTTGAAAAAACTCTTCGTAGCCAAGATCAAGCAGTCTGACGATATCTTTGATTGTCGTAAGGCCGTTTGTTTTACTTTTTCTTTGTATGCCCACGGTTTGCCTTTCTTTCATCCATCTTTCTTCTCCATTGTAAGCTTATGCCTCTTTATTGACTTTAAAGGCAATTGTTGATCCATAAATTCCAACAAGTTCAGAAAAATAAGATTGCTTTATTGCCCACTAGACTGCCTGCGGTACCCCATGATTTGATGTAAAATCATGGAATACCACAATCCCGCAAGGTTTGGCAAAAGGAAGCCACGCGGTAATATCGTCTTTTGTAGCTTCTTCCGAGTGGTCACCATCAATAAACACAAGGTCCATGGAATGAGGTGGTTCACAAAAATTCTTCGCAGCCTGAAGGGAGTCATTCACGATGGCAGTAACACGGTTTTCCAGGTTAAAATAAGCAATATTTCTGTCAAAGATATCTTTTGTCGTATCTGTTTTTAGCTTCGACATTCTTTCCTGATACCTGACCCTTGCTGAACCGTCACTGGCGTTTCCCCTGAAATTGTCGATTGCATACATCTGCGCCTTCGTGCCTTTTAACCCCCATGCCAGGAGACATGACGATGCGCCTATCCAGCTGCCAATTTCTACAACTTTTGCGTCTGATGGAAGGTCGTGAGACAAACGAAATAAGAAAGCGCGTTCCGGCAATGAGGATAATTCTCTCCCCCGGAAATGTTCAGAAATACGCAGGAAGTCTTCCCAGGGATATTGGGGAAAAGTCCTTTGCACCTTAGCAATAAATTTCTTAGCCGACCTTTTCCATGAGCGTTTTTTAATGCCAAGGAATGTCTTGAAACCCATACGAAAGACCCTTTCATCAAACAAAAGCATACGACGAAAAACAGAAAATAATTCTCAATATACCACAAGGTGTCACCTCTATGCTGCAAAAAAGTATTATTTTAAGGCAGATCTTTTCGGGTTCCATACGTGATTCCGCAGTATACTTAGCCGGATAATTTCCCCTACTATGCGTTTGTCCGCCCTGGTAAACCCTCTCATGCCTGAATACAATCGGTAAAATCGTAACCGGTCGGTGTACGTAATGCAATGAGGAAGTGATGCATTTAATTGGGACAAGGTTTTCATCTTCTTTTTGAGAGGGATTTCTTTGTGAAAAGACAACCTGTCCAGATCTAAACAAAAGAAATCCCAGGTGCCTTGTGATTCCCTGACCATCAGGTTATTCGCCTTCAAATCACCGTGATGAATTCCGGAGTCACAAAGCTGCCGAAGCAACAACGCCAGACAGACAAGAAATCTCCTCTTCTTCGCGGAAGCAATTTTACCAAAAGAATCACAAAACGTTTCACTGACATAGGTATTACATGGAAGGCAGCCGGAAATGTCTTCCATGATAATAAAACTCTTTTTGATGATGCCGGTTCTTTTTTCCTCAAACAATGCAATGGGTTGGGGAGTCCGAAAGTGTGCCGCCATTAAACCATGTGCAGCCACCCATGCCCTTCGTGCAGAAGAACCCCGGAAGAAAGAGAAAAACCTCTTCCAGGCAGACGGATAACGGTATTCTTTGATACAGACACTTCTCATGTCTGCGTGAGAGACAGGAACGCGCGTAATAGCTGTTTTTGCGGATAATTTCACCGCCATATCAGACCGTCCGTTTAGAAAAAGCATATGTTTCCTGATCAAGGAGGCCAGTGTGCTGACATCCCATTCATTTCGCATATGAATGGTATAGCCGTCATGAGTGGTAACCCTGAAGACGTTGTTCGTCTTCAAGCACTTCCTTGTCCTGCTGCGCCAGAATCTCTTTTTGGTCTTGTAGATTTCCTTTAAAACGGCCTTACAGAAAACCTCTCCGTCTTTGGATTTCAACAGTTGGTTTGTATACGTATGGATTAATCCCGTTATTTCATCATGGGTACAGACATCCATAATAGAGTATAAGAGTCTCGATAGCTCATTCCTTCTGAAAGATAACGGAGCGTCCTTCTTAAAGCATGCCCGTCCAACGTCTAATAAGGAAAAGGATGCAGGATTATCTGTATCTACAAGTACATTTTCAGCGTGGAGCTCTCCGTGGAAGATACCTCGATCATGTACCGTTTTCACATAAGAAACAAGATCACGAAGGAATCTGTTTTTCCCCGATACCGGTGCGGATGATTGCTGGATCGTGCTCAAAAATGCCTTTACCGTTATGCTGTTTGGTATGGCCTTTGAGATGATATAACAATCCTTTAGCACCCCGAAGCGCCTCTTCTCCCCCATGGCAACAGATTCTGCCGTAAGCAACTGATTCCTCTGCAGCCGATGACTGCAAATCCATTCCTTGTGCGCCTTTGACAATGAAAACAACGACTTAACGCCTTCCAGGAAATTCCGTGTTGTATATTGCTTGATGAAGAAAGAATCTTCGTGATATGTGTATCGCATTACTTTTTTATAATACCCGTTGCGTATAACCTCACCGGTGTTTTCATGAATCGCATCGCATATCGCGCTGAGTACCTCCGGCGGTATACCGTTTACCAACCATCGAATGCCATTTCTGCTATAACTGTTACCCACCATAAGAATTAGAGTCTTCTTAATTCTATAATCATGTCATCTTCTCGGGATTTTTCCGTCTGCCCGTTTTCCCTGTTGATTCTTTGCCATTCCGGGCAATTAACCCCGTCAGGGTTTAAGACCCTGGCAGGGCTGACCCAGGCCGGGGATAAACCGCCAGCGCTACGCATTCCGATGTACGCAGCAAGCCACTACCTTTCGATAAACCAGAAGCGTCTTTTCAATATTTGCCTGAAAGGAATACCTCTCTGCTTTTTGCCTGGCAACGGCCCCCATCTGCTCCCTCATTCCCTTTTCTAAAAGCGTCTGCAGATACTTTGCAATATCATGTGCATCAATGGGATGGTTAACGATAAAACCATCTTCTCCGTGCGTAACAATCTCTGATGCGCCGCTTGTCTTGCTAACAATGACCGGAAGCCCCGACGCCATAGCTTCAAGGCACGCCGTACCAAAGGCATCATACTCACTGGGAAAAACAAAGATATCCCCCGCTGCATATATTTCGTGGATATGTTTGCATACGCCGGCAAAGAATAGTTTGTCAAGCACACCTTTTTTTTGGGCAAATCTCTGGTATTCCCGAATGTTTCCTTTCCCCACAACGAGTACTTTCACTTTCTGAGAGGTATCCATCAGCGATAAGGCAATGATAGCATGCCGCAGCCCTTTTCTCTTAAATCCGGAACCGACAAACAACACCAGCACGTCGTCTGGTGCAATAGCGTATTGCGCCCTTACCGTGTCCCTGTATGTCCGTCTGTTATGCGGGGTAAATACCCTGATGTCCACACCATTGTAAATTACTTCAATATCATCGGGAGACAAATGGTAATGTCGTATCAGTTCTTTCTTGCATTGTTCTGAGATGCAGGTAATGCGTTTATAACATTTTTTTTGGAGGATAATTTTCTCTAAAAGCAGGAGGGAAAAATGTCGTGGATTCAGGCACATAAGCATTTTACCCAGCCTTGATTGCATCAAGGGGTAGGTATGCATCATGTAGTCCCAATGACATCCACCGCCGACACGATAAATATCCTGAGATAATGTCTGAGTGAATCCGTGAATGAGATCGAATGCTATCTCAGATTTTTTAATAATCTTAGGGGCGTTTACGGCAAACGTCCAGTATCTTAATGGAGACCAGAACGTGAACGCAGGAACATGATGAAAAAACAATCTCTTATCCTGATCCTGACTAAATCTATGAGCAAAGATATGCACTTCATAACCGTAACCAAGGAGCTGCCGGGATGCATTCCATACGTAACTTTCCACTCCCCCCTTTTCCTTGATAAATTGATATACCACCAATGCAATCTTCATGGCAAAATTATAGATTTGATACAAAAAATCTCCTTACCCCAACCCTCTCCTACAAGGGGCAAGGAAACCCTCCCTCTTTTTAAAAAAATAGTTTGTTGCCAAAATTTATCATAATACCACCTAAATCCTGCAAGCACGGCGAAGCCTTATCGCAGGAATAAGCAGGAAATGGTAGAATCTCCGGGGGAATGGAGACCATGGAACATCTTTAAGGAGGTTCACCTTTTCGACGAAGGAAGAATATACCACAAGAAGAGACAAGAAGACAACCGAAAATCAAGACGAAAATGAATGGGAAGGGATTGGCGGTACATGCAGGGCTATTGCCGGCACTCACTTTCATGGGTAAGTTATTGTTTCGAAAACAAGTTTCCGCTTCAATCGTGTGGTTTATGACGTTAGCACCAAACCACCGAGTACGATCGAATGGGAATAGCAGCACTGATGCATCGATGAACTATCGTTTGTTTTGCCTTTAGGGATAAATTAGAAGGAAATTATGAACTTGAAATTCCGTAACATATATTTCGTAACATTGAATTGAATATACACGGTAACAGAAAAATCTTTTCACAAGGAATAGGGAAATGAAATGTCCGCATTGTTTGGAGTCATTTCACGATTTTTATGAAGTAATCCCCGTGGGCAATGATGTAAATGGCGATTGGGGTGTTATCAGCAGGAAATGCCCATCCTGTGAACGCGTGGTGCTAGTTCTGGGGAGCGGAAAAATTGGCAGTGTCGGGGGACGACACCTCTTAGAGTATATCAAGGATGAGCGTCTTATTTATCCCCGTGCGCCGAGCCGTGCACCACTCTCGAAAGAAGTCCCGGAGATATTTGCGCGGGAGTATCGGGAGGCTTGCACTATCCTCCCTGATAGCCCAAAGGCAAGTGCTGCCCTGAGCCGCCGGTGTCTGCAACACCTGTTGCGGGAAAGGGCGCAGGTCAAGCCATCCAATCTTGCTGATGAAATCCAGCAAGTAATTAACAGCGGGACATTACCGTCATACATAGCAGAGTCGATTGATGACGTGCGGAATGTAGGCAACTTTGCAGCCCATCCGATCAAGAGTGAAAGGACAGGGGAAATTGCTGACGTTGAGCCAGGCGAGGCAGACTGGAATCTCGATGTACTGGAGGCGCTCTTCAATTTTTATTTTGTCCAGCCGGCAATCATCAAAAAGAAGCGGGAAATCCTGAACCTGAAGCTGAAGGAAGTTGATAAAAAGGGGATCAAAAAAGTTTAGACGCTTACAAAATACCTCTTCGTGTCTTTGCGTCACCCCTGATCACTCAGGATTCGTCCTTATTGCAGACTATTTTTTGTTGACACTGTTATTTGTATTAACGGGGCAATGGGGTGTGTTCCCAATTTTTTGCAAAAAATGAATAGTTGTGAGAGATTTTATTATCCACCTACTTCATGCATCATGACATGACCTTTGCCCGCATGAGCAGAGGGTTTCAGGTTTGCCGCACGGCTGAACGCATCGGTAAGTTGTTCCTCGGTAGGATTATTTCTCAGGATCGTCTTAATGTCCACCTCACCTCCGGACAATAAACAGGAACGAAGCTTTCCATCAGAGGTCAGACGGAGACGGTTGCATGAATTGCAAAAAGGCTGGCTCACCGCTGATACAAACCCCAGGGTTCCCCTGGCGCCGGTGATCTTATAGATTTTTGCAGCGCCGCTTCCCCGCATGGGAGGGTCGAGCGCAATAAGTTCGTTCCTTTTTCCAATAATATCAATAATCTCGGCCATAGGAATATACTTATCTTCAGAGTCCAGACGCTCTTTATTCATGGCCATATATTCAATAAAACGCACCTCGATGTTTCGTTCCAGGGTGAGTTTTGCAAACTCTTCAAATTCATCGTCATTGATTCCTTTCATGGCAACGACGTTAATTTTTGTGTTTTTAAATCCTAAATGAAGAACTTCCTCGATGCCATCCAGGACGTCCTTTAACTTCCCGCCTCTGGTAATCTCTTCAAACTTTGCGTCGTTCAAACTGTCAAGACTGATGTTTAATCTGAAAAGACCTATCTCCTGTAACACCTTTGCATAGTTCTTCAGATAAATGCCATTAGTCGTCATGGCCAGATCTTCGATCCCCTGGACATTTTTCAGCATCCACAATAAATTTTCTATGTTTTTTCTGAAAAGAGGTTCTCCGCCAGTGAAGCGAAAACTTTTTATGCCCAGCTTCACGGCATGCCGCACAACCGCAACAATCTCCTCATACGTCAATATATCCTTATGTTTCGCAAGATCCAGTCCGCTCTCCGGCCTGCAGTAAACACACCGAAGGTTGCAAAGATCAGTAACCGATATCCTTAACCGGTTTATTTTTCTGAAATATTTATCGACAATACTCATGATTTGAACCTTGATAGGATTTCCTGCAAAATTTTTTCAGTAAGTTTTTTGAACCGCAAAGGCACAAAAAGCACAAAGAGAGGAATTTGGGTTTTTTTGTGTCCTTTGTGTCTTTGTAGTTAAATCCATCCTGATTACGCCTTCACCGTGTCAGGTATTTTCCGTATTGTAACTTGTTTTCGATACTATCTGGTATTCCTTCATCTTTCTCCAGAGGGTTGTTGTCGAGATGCCCAGATTGCTTGCCGCTTGTTTACGGTTCCCGGCGTGTTTACGCAGGGTCTCAATAATGGTCTTTCTCTCCTCCTGCGCCAGGGCAGCCCTGATACCACCCATTTCTACCATAACGTTTATGGTATCGTCAGGAGATACGCTATGCAGTGCCAGGTCCTCTATCGTTATCTGGCTTCCCTTGGCAAGGGTAACTGCTCTTTCAATTACGTTTTCCAATTCCCGGACATTTCCCGGCCAGAGATAATCCATAAGCAGTTCCATTGCTTCACCGGATATCTCCGGCATTAGCCTTCTTAGCTTGTCAGAATATTTATTCATGAAGTAGTTGATTAAAAGAGGGATATCTTCTTTTCTTTCCCGCAGCGGCGGCACATGGATCCTGATAACATTAAGCCGGTAAAACAGGTCTTTCCTGAAGGATCCATTTTTTGTCGCCTCATCAAGGTCTTTATTGGTCGCTACAATAATCCGGATATCGAGAAAGACAGGCTTATTGTCACCAACCCGCCGTATCTCACCATTCTGCAGGAACCGAAGGAGTTTGACCTGTGTTGAAAGGGAGGTCTCGCCAATTTCGTCTAAAAAGAGTGTGCCACCCTGCGCCTCCAAAAAGATACCTCTTTTGTCTTTTACTGCACCCGTAAACGAACCAATAACATGTCCAAACAACTCGCTCTCCTGCAAGTTCTCCGGCAGTGCGCCACAATTTACTACCACAAAGGGTTTATCCCGTCTGAGACTGTTGTCGTGGATCGCACGTGCGATCAACTCCTTTCCCGTTCCGCTCTCTCCGGTAATGAGGACCGTGCTTTCGCTCCTCATCAATTCCATAAGAATACTCAGAAGCCGTATCATTACGGGAGAATTGCCAATGACGCCATCGAATTTATACCGTTCCTTTCCCTCTTTTTGAAGGATGTTGACCTTGTCAGACAAGCGTTTCTTTTCTAACGCCCTTTCAACCACGGAGAGGATATCAGAGAGTTGAAACGGTTTTGTAACGTAATCATAAGCCCCTCTTCTCATCGCCTGGATTGCACTGTCAATCGTGCCGAAAGCCGTCATGACAACAACCTCAGTCGCAGGACTGATCTGTTTTATGCGCGACAATACTTCAAGGCCATCCATATTTTCCATCTTAAGGTCCACGACGGCCAGGTCGTAGGCATGATCGTTTTGAACTTCTACGGCCTTTTCTCCGCTTTCAACGCCGTCAACATGGTAACCCGATCGCTTGAAAGCAATCACCAGAGATTCCCGCATATTTTTTTGATCTTCAACAACCAGAATATTAAACATCGGTCTTATCGTATTTCTGCAAAAAAATTTCTTTTTTGCGCACGTTTGTTGCAACCCATTCATTCCATTTTTTCAAGGGGGTTGGGCTACGGCAATCCTGCGTTATGGAATTCTACACGGAGACAGCCTGCATTTGTTTGTTTTTTATGGGTAATCGCACGGTGAATATCGTTCCCTTGTTTTGCTTGCTCCTGACATCTATCATACCGCCATGGTTATCGACGATTCGATGTACGATAGAAAGGCCGAGACCCGTGCCTTTTGACTTTTTTGTCGTAAAAAAAGGCTCAAATATCTTTCGTAGAATTTCCGGCGGGATTCCTAAACCCGTATCTGCAATCACAATTTCGATCTCATTCTTGTCAGGCGCTTTTGGTTTTCGCAGCCGGATGAAAATCTTTCCCCCCCGCGGCATAGCATCGATTGAATTAACGAATAAATTCCAAAAAACCTTCCTTATCCAATTTCGGTCCACATACACCTTCGGGAGATCATTTGCATATATTTTCACAATTCTTATCTCCTCGTGAAACCGTGCGTCTTGTCCCAGCAAAAACAGCGTTTCATCAATAATTTCAGCAATATCACTTCTGATGAAATGGTACTCGGCAGGATGCGCAAAGGTGAGAAAATTGGTGATGATGCTATTCAGACGGTCGGTTTCCTCAACCACCATATCAAATAACTTTTGATCGTCACCTTTTAAGGATAAGTCTCTTTTCAGCATGCCCACGGAATTTGATATGGCGCCAAGCGGGTTACGGATTTCATGAGCAATCGAAGCTGCCAGCTCACCAATTGACGCCAATCGTTCAGAACGCCTGATCTGTTCTTCGATATTTTTACTGTCCGTAATGTCCCGCATAATCCCTTCAATGCCGATAATATTTCCCTTTTTATTTTTGATCGGATAGGTGTTTTGGGAAACCCATAGTTCGTCTCCATTTTTGCAGTAGATTCGGTATTCCAACTCTTTCGACACCTTTAATTCGCCGCTCAGGACTTTGCGGGTTGTTTCCCCCACGAATTCTCCGTCGTCCTTATGGATTATTTTCATAGCAATCGCCGGATTTTCGTAAAATTCACGGGGATTATACCCCGTGACATTCTTTAGTGCGCTGTTCAGAAACAGATACCTTCCCTGCTTGTCCAACCGGAATATGACGTCTTCAATGTCCTCAACAAGATTCCGGTACTTTTCCTCGGATTCCTTAATTTTATCAAAAAGACATGTATTGTCAATCGCTATAGCCAGTTGCGGGGCAATCTTCTGAATAATATCAACATGATTTTCAGAATAATTTCTGACGTTTTTACTCCCGAAATTGAGGCTTCCGATAATTTCACCTTTGCATATCAGGGGAAATGACAGCCGGGATTTGATCCCTTCTTTAAAGAGAATCGGGTCTGTGGAAAAAGATCCCTGCGATGTGTCGGTCACCATATACACTTCACCATTGTCAACAACCTTGCCTGCCAATGTCCCATATTTCGAATAGTGCATCCCTTCTTCTAACCGGGAATCGTGATAGTCTTTCGAAACGGCGAAAATGAGGAATTCCTCCCGTTTTTCGTCAAGAAGGGTAATGCTCATCCTGTCAAAATCGATGACCTTATTCAGTTCCTCACTGAAGGATTTATAGACTTCACGAATGTCAAGGTTTGAGGCAAGAATTTTATTAATATTATTCATAATATCCTTCTCCCTTTCTATCCTCTCACGCTCAGTCAGATCAATAATAATCCCCTCGTAGCCTATAATATTATTCCGTTCATCCCTTCTAATATTGCTCGTCATGAGGCAGGGAACCCTGATGCCGCCTTTCTTTTTTAGCTCCACCTCATAGTCCTTGATAAACCCATTCCTTCCCACCATTTCCTTAATTGCCTTGCCTGCAACGGGACTAAAGAATAAGTGCTGAATCAGGTTCAATTTCAGGATCTCATTTTTCGTGTCATATCCAAATAAATCCACACCGGCCTGATTCATGTCGATAAACTGACATTCGGTATCACAGAAAAAAACGGCATCCTTGCTCGTTTCGAAGAGGCGGCGGTATTTCTCTTCTGACACCCTTAATTTTTGCGTTCTCTCATCAACAATTTTTTCCAACTGCATCATGTAACTCTGGAGTTCCTGTTCCAGCAATTTTTGTTCTGTTATATCCCTTATAATCATGACAAAACCGTTCGGTTCCCCACGGATTGTTTGCCGCGTAGTAACGGTGCCGTACCCGGTAAATACCTCCCCCTTTTTACGGACCAGGTGCATTTCATTTTTATAACGGCCGACAGCCTGTGTTGTTTGCAGCATCCTGCGCACGTTTCCGGATTCTACATCTTCCTTCGTGTACAAAATTTCAATAGTCGATTTTGCAACTAAAGTTTCCGGTTCATGGCCAAACATCCGTTTTGCGCCTTCATTAAAGGCCAGTATCGTTCCGTCAATATCAACCGCTATAATTGAATGCTCGGTAGAACCGACTAATATGCTATTTAAAAAATTTGATGTTTCCTGTAACGTATTGGTCTTCTCACGCATTGATTCAGCCATAATGTTGAATGCGTCTGTCAGTTCCCTAATCTCGTCCTGCGTGTGAGTCTTTACGCTTTGTGAAAAATCTCCGGCGGACATTTTCCGTGTTGCCGCTGTTAATTCCATAATAGGAGAGGCAATCTTTTGTCCAATCACAAAGGCAAAAACTATCCCGGCAATTGCCAACACCACCCCTGTTATCGTCAGGTAGGAAAGGACTTCGAAAATAGAATTTTTTATATTATTCATTGCTAAAAGCACTTCGCCGGCAGGAATTTCCGCAATGACACCCCATTTCAATTCCGGAATCCAATACCATACCCCCACCACTTTTTCCCCTGCATAGTTCATGTAGCCATCCACATCAAATCCATTTTCTCCGTTTAAACAGGAAGCCACACTCCTGGTAAATTCCCTGGTATGGGGATCAACAACTGCCGATTTCCCCGGCATCCTGTTCTTTGTAATATCTGCGTCATGAATGGGATCGGTAAAACTGGAGCCCGTAATCCTCAAACCATGCTGATTAATAACGTATGAGTCGTACTTGTCCCCGTATCGTCTTTCCTGCATTACCGAATCAAGAATATTGCCGTCGGCTTGAAGCATCATCACCCCCACCACCTGCTCATCTTCGTTTTTAACCGGCACGGAGATATGCAGAGACGATAACCCCCCGGTCTTCTTCCCCTGTTTATCAGTATCATAAAAAACAGGGGATTTGATATCTGAAAGATGCGTCTTTCCTTCGATAGCATAACGGAAACCATCCACATCAACGATGCTGAATCCTATAAACCTCTCGTCACTGGATAATCTGACTTTCCCTGATACGTCGCTGATCATAAAGGCAAGATAACCAGCGCTATAACGTATATGGGAAAGAAATTGCGACATGGTGCCGGCATCGGCATCGGTATCGGTGAAATCCACAGCGCTTACGACAAAGGGGTTGCGGGCGGCGAGCTCCGCATCGTCTTTTAATCTGTTTAGCCATGCATTTACCTGTGATACCTTTTCCGAACCAATCAATTGCAGGTTTTTTGTGGTCGTTTCCTGAATAGCCTTTTGTGCAGAAGGATATGCAATAAGCCTCATAACGAACAAAGGCGTAAGGACTGCTATGAGAAATAAAGATATTAATTTGTACTTGATTGAACGAAACATAGTCTTTCAATGCCGATAATCAAATTCATGCCATCGTATTACGGGAAAAAACTGCCTTGTTCCCTGATATTCAAAAAATGCCTACTTCCTATCCCCTTCTGCAAAAAACAGCACGAAAGGAAATTTAGGAGTTACGAAAAAAGGAGCTATTTGCAGGAGAATACCCTACGGAAGGAAACAGAAAGGGAGCAATAACCGGCAAGACTGAGACAACCAAAATCGCGACAGAAGACGGCCTCAGGCAGACCTTCTCTGTCTTCATGATGATGTCAGCAAATCAATGATTATGTTACGGGCTATACGCACTTTTGGAATTAGACATCCACCTTGTTTTCACCAGCATTACGTGACAGGATTCTTTTCAGCAAAATTCGGATCTACCGGCACCTTCCCCAAAAAAGGAACTTCTCTATACTCGGTAACCTTATCAAGCTCATCTCTGCGCGTCCCGACAAAGACTTCACACTTTTTAACGATGTCCTCAAAGGCCTTTGCCGCGCCCGAATCGGGGTAAGCGGCTACAAACGCCTCGCCGGCATCACATTTTTCGGTAATTCCTGGTTCCAAAGGTATCCTGCCAAGAAAATCAACACCTAATTCCCCGCAAATCTTTTCTCCTCCTCCCGTTTTAAATACATCAATGCGTGAGTTGCAGTGAGGGCATGTCAGCCCACTCATATTTTCCACGATGCCAATAATGGGCACATTGCTATCCCGTGAAAACATCACCGCCTTTCTGACATCGAGCAAAACAACGTCCTGTGGTGTGGTAACAATCACGGAACCATCTACCTTTCCAATGAGCTCAATGATAGAAATTGCCTCGTTCCCGGTTCCCGGAGGCAAATCTACTAAAAGATAATCCAAATCGCCCCAACACACGCTTCCCATCAGTTCACACAAAAAATCCCACTTAGCAGCATCCCTCCAGATAACCGGCATGGATGGGTTTTCAATCAAAAAGGAAAGTGATGCCACCTTCAAATTTGGCAACACTTCCAGTGGCAGCACACCACCACTGCTGCTCCTGAGCCTTTTCCCCTCCACGCCTAACATGATGGGGATGTTTGGACCGTGAATATCTGCGTCCGCAATACCGACCTTATTCCCCCTCCGGGCCAGGGCAACGCCGAGGTTCGTTGTAACCGTACTCTTCCCTACCCCGCCTTTATTGCTCATTACCACGATCTTATATTTGATATCCTTCATCCGTTGGGCAATTGCCCACTTATTGTGCTCTATCTGATCCAATTGACACGACAACTGCTTCTCACAGAGCTCGCAGGTAAATGGAATCTTACATTCCGGCATCACGTCCTCTTTCATATCTCATATCCCTTTTTCGTTAACCTAAAATTACCTTTTCGCAGTGACCTTAATCGCACAGGTGTTATTTATCGTATGGCAGGCGTACTCACATATTCCACAGCCGACGCATTTTTCTTCATTAATCACCGGTTTGCCGTCCTCGTGGAAAATGGCATCTCCCTGCAAAGGACACTTTATATAGCACAGTTGACAATCCTGCCCGCCCCATGCCAGGCATCGTGATTCATGTATCCTGGCAATACCCATTTTGACGTTACTTACTTGAGCAACAGGTTTTAATGCCCCTTCTTTACAGGCTGCAATACACAACAAGCCGTTACAGAGGACGCAGGGGTTTTCCCGGGGCATAATGACTGGCGTGCCTACCGCCACATCCGTCAGCCCCTGATATCTCTTGATAGCCTTTGCAGGACACGCCTTGATACATTCATCGCAGCGCGTACACAGGGAAAGAAATTCCGTTTCTGCAACAGCGCCGGGAGGGCGCAGGTAGTCACCTTTGGGCATTACACGATCAATTTTTTTACTGGCGTAATCTGCAACCTTATCCCCCACAAAGACAAACAAGTTTTTAAAAAGCTGTCTCCTGTCCACTATCTTTCCCGTATCATCCATAAAGAAACACCCTTTTAACAAATACCAGCACAACTAAACGGAAGTAAGCCAAAAAGTACGTTACCCTTGCGAGCACGTTCGCCTTGCCCGGAATGACATTTCGCATTATTCTGTCATTCCGGGAGAGTGAAACAACCGAAGCCTCTCAACTTTGAAATTCCTAAACTTTTGATTAGGCATTAGGTGACTCCCCTCACGGTAAACAGGGGGGTTATGGAGGGCAATTGAAATCCCTGTACTTACCATAAAAGATTGCTTCGGGTCAAAGTTCCTCCTGAGTATGAGCGAAGGGCCCACACAATGACAACATTCTTTATGCACTTACGATAGTAAACCTTCCGGTAGGAAGAAACTGAACTGAGCATGATATACTCAAAGCAACTTAAAATTCTAAATGACCAATACTTAATTTGTCAAGGTTAAATCACCTGCGTCACATTTCCCGGTTAATGGTAAAATTCTTTTTTATTTTTGAAAGAGATCTTTTATAATTTACATTGTGCAGCCAAAAGTACCCGTCATATCCATAGTCGGTAAATCCAATAGCGGCAAGACTACCCTTGTGGTAAAGCTCGTTCAGGAATTGAAATCAAGGGGTTATAAGGTCGCCACCATCAAACACAGCCACCATAGTTTCGAAATAGATAAGGAAGGGAAAGATAGTTGGCTGCACACCAGGGCTGGTGCAGATGCTGTTGTCGTGTCTTCTCATACAATGACAGGTGTCATACGTACAACGCCCGGAGAACTCCCACTGTCAGAGATCGTCAATACCTACTTGCCCGACATGGACATTATTCTCGCCGAGGGTTACAAGACTCTGGCTCTGCCAAAGATTGAGGTCTCACGCTCAGAAATCAGCGCCGGGCTGGTATGCAAGGATGATCAAAACCTGATCGCAGTAGTGAGTGATAAAACACCCGAAGTCAGGGTGCCTTTCTTTCCAATCAACGATAAAGTTTCTCCACTCGTTGATTTTATTTTGGTACGGTTTAAGGCACAAAGTTCAACAATAGAATCTCATTGACAATAAAATGTACATACGGTACACTTTCATCCCAAATATAACGGGGAGTTAAAAGGGGTGTATTCCCAATTTTTTGTAAAAAAATGAATGAACGGTATGGCTGAGCACATCCTAAAAATCGGCAGCAATTTAGTTTTTTGAAAATTTCCTATAATTGCGATATTTGTCGGGTAGGGTGGGCATCGCCCACCAAAAAATAGGTAATGTGAGCGAGTATATGATGTTTGGTGGGCGATGCCCACCCTACCCGATTTACAAAAATCGGGAATGTATCCGTATCAAAATATCCTTGCCATTTGACATCATGCAATACTGATCATGAATCTAAACCACATCTTACAAACCGTTAACGCAAAATTATGTTCATCAAACCCCGCACAGGATTTTTTCGTAAAAACCAGTTCCTTCTTCTTATTATTGCGTCCCTGGCTCTCCATGCCCTTATCATCTTTATGTCCCCTCAGGCAAACCAAATTCTCAGTTTAAGGTCACTTCGGGACAGTTTCATCCGTGAGCCAAGTGAATACGCAGTTACCCTGGAACTTGAAAATCAGGATACCCGGAGGGAACATCCTGCAGACTTCGTTTCAACAAAAGAAGAAAACGAGATAAAGAAAGAGGAATCTCCTGAAAAAAAGAAGTACAAAATGTTTACCGACACTTCCGATAACGCGGAAGACGAGCAATCCAGTGTTGATACAGATAAAATCGGAGAGAAGGGCGCGGTAGCAAAAGATAATTTTCCTGATGACAACCAGCCAGTTAACAACGAGCCCCACGCAGAAGGCAGTTCCAGGGCTCCGTTCTTAGGTAAAGGGAAAGCCGGTGTTCCTTCCGCTAGCCGGCAGCAGCCACCAGGACAGGAGGTCACGGCACAGGAGCTTGCTCCTGTGGAGGGTACCGGTGGGGAGCATGCACCGCCGCGACATGTCAATCTACCTGAAGGGCTGGCGAAACAAGTGCCCCCTGCAAAGCCCCTTCAAATAATACCTCCCCAGTCGTCCTCTGGAGAAAGAAAAGAAAATACGGCGGAGGTAAAGATCATGAAACCCGAAGAAACGGTGGGAAAAGAGGATATTCCACCCGTGTTTAAAAGAGAACGACTTACGATAGGGCGGAGCATTGAACAGGAAGAAGCAGAACCCTTGCCAAAGAGCGAAGGGGTGTTCTTTGCGGACAAGCAGGATGAAACAAACAAGAACGCCGAAACACAAGAAACTCCGTTATCATTGTTACCAGAGGTGAAAGAAGCAGAGAAGAAGACTGACATGAAGATGTCAGAACAAGGTAAAACAAAGGAAGTAAAGAGTTCTCCGGTTCTTCAGCCAGAAACGCCGCCTGTAGCAGCCTCAGAATTGCCAGGCGTTGAACCGCAGCGCAGACTCGACAGGGGATTGGATGAACAGGAAAGCCCTGGTGAATTGCAAAAACCGAAGGTCGCCTTTAATGTTAATGCAAAGTCAGCGGGGGCAGGCAATGACCCGGTGCTTTTTGAAGATACGATATCAAATGCGTCGATTCCGGGTGCGCCTTCTTTTAACGTAAAAAAGCATGAGTATGCCGATTATTTTAAACATATCCGGGATAGGATATCCCTCTATTGGTTCCTTGGGTACGGAACCCGCGCTGAAATAAAACTGGAAACGAAGGATGATAAGCCGGTCATTGTAGAATTCAAGGTCTTGCCGAACGGGTCTATTTCCGGAGTGAAGATTGTGGATGATGCCGGCAATTTTAATCTTGCCTCCCGGCTGGTATCCTCGATTGAAAACGCAGCGCCACTGAATCCTTTTCCATCGAAAATTACCGAGCCATCGATTGATGTGCGGTTTAATTTCTATTTTTTTTAGGAGGAAATACTACTTTGGAATGGCTTATAGGCGGTGGTCCTATCATGATACCACTACTGATTTGTTCCGTCCTGGCCCTTGCGGTGATTATTGAAAGGGCAATAAATCTGCGCAGGGATAAAATCTTGAAACCAGAGATCATCCAGACCATAAAGACAATTCGCAGTCAGCAGGACATCCCCGTCGCAATCTCAAAGTGCGAGGTGATTTCCGGCCCTTTTTCAAACCTGTTGCGGCGGATACTCACCAATAACCACCTCACGCGGGAGGAAAAATATGTTGATATCCAGGCCGCCGGACGGCAGGAGACCAAGTCGCTCGAAAAGAGACTTCTGGTACTGGAAGTTATTACCGCAGTTGCCCCCTTGCTGGGATTGCTGGGGACGGTGCTGGGGCTAGAAGACATCTTTGGAATTATTTCCGAGCTGGGACTGGGGCAGGCCAAGGCATTTTCCGCAGGACTGGCACAAGCAATCCGGACAACCGTATTCGGGCTTTTTATTGCAATCCCGTCCCTGGTTGCCTATAGTTATTTCGACAAAAAGGTGGATACCTTTGTCCTGGAAATGGAAGAATACTCCATGCTTATCCTTAACAAACTTTATCCTGCTCAGGGTTCTCAAACAAAATAACTATGCGATTCCGTGAAAAACGTATTACAAAATCAATCATCAACCTCACCCCTATGGTGGACATGTTGTTCCTGATCCTTTTGTTTTTTCTGGTTACCTCCAGCTTCATAGAACAGCCAAACATTAAGCTGGAACTCCCTTCAACCAAGTACGCCGCCACCAGTAAAATTGAGGAACGTACCTTAACGATCTCCCAGGACGGAAGGTTGTTTTATCAAAATAAACCGGTTGAAAGAAAGGACCTCGTCACGGTACTGAAAGATGCCTTTTCCCGGCAGGATGACAAAACCCTTGTTTTGCGGGCAGACAAGAATGTGTCCTACGGTGTCGTTGTCGATGTCATGGATGCAGCAAAGGGGGCTGGCTTAAGGCGGATTGTTGCCCCCACCATTCTTGAACCCGAAAAACAACCGGATCGCAAACAATAGCCTCCAGAGAATTCTCAGATAATCCCATGCCCACGGGAGTCAGGGGTGCGTTTCATACATGATTGACAGCGTGTTTTGCACTGTGAGAAAGGACTTTGAAATGCTTGTAAATAGGTGCATTTCAGTTGCTTTATCCTCAAAATCCTCCCTGCGTCTGGCATAATACCGGCTCGGATAGAAAACAAAACACCGTTATGTTCAAATGTCCCCATGGATACAACCGTTTTTCGTGCCCGCATGCCTCTGAGTGCCTTAAACCAGGCCAAACGTACAAAACCTTGAGGCGTTCAGGTATTTGTAATCAACCTTTGCCTTGCCGCACAAGGCGGGTCGTGGCTGATAGAGTGAAGGCTTAGTCTTAGCGAACCATGGAATGTAATCCAAGTATTTTTTTGCTTTGAATATGAGAATATTAGTTGTAGAGGATGAAAAAAAATTAGCCGCCTATATTAAAAAGGGACTGGAAGAAAACCACTTTGCCATTGATGTGAGTCCTGACGGAGAGGAAGGTCTCTTTATGCTCAATACCAATGAGTATGATCTTGTTATCCTGGACGTCATGCTTCCCGGGAAAAACGGCTTTGAGATATTGCGCGAGGCAAGAAAAAACGGCAAGAAGATGCCAGTCCTTTTCTTAACGGCAAAGGATGCTGTTGAAGACAAAGTGTACGGATTAGATCTTGGGGCAGATGATTATCTTATAAAACCCTTTTCCTTTATAGAACTGATGGCACGGATACGTGCCTTGATCCGAAGAGGAAAGGTTCACTGCCAAACCCAATTAACGGTGGCTGACCTTTCTTTGGATATGGTTGCGCATCGTCTCTGCCAGAATGGGCAGCCCGTAGAGCTTACCAACAAAGAATTTGCCCTGTTGGAATTTTTCATGAGAAATCTCAATGCCGTGCTGACCCGCACCCAGATTGCAGAACACGTATGGGATTATAACTTTGACAGCTTTACTAATGTAATTGACGTCTTTGTAAATCGCCTGAGAAATAAAATAGATAAAGACCGTACCCATAAACTGATTCATACCATTAAGGGTGTAGGGTATGTTATGAAGGATGAAAAATCATGAACGCATGGACAATTCGCACAAAACTCACCTTCTGGTACACCAGTATTTTCGGAGGAACGCTTGTTCTCTTTGGTTTATTAACATACCTTGCCTTCTCTTATGCAAATAATAAACGCATCGATGTTGGGCTGAAAGAAGAGGCCGACGGTATAGCTCATTATGAACGAATGAACGAGCATTCTTTCAAAAAGTATGTGGAGCGTATATCGAATGAAAGAGACGAAGAGTGGGCTTTGGGAAAATATGTTGCAATACTCAATCGTGCAGGACATCTTCAATTCCGCTCAGGAAGCTTAAAGGAACATCATCTGTCCTTAAATAATCACCAAATTACAGAAATCCTTTCAGGAAAAACATACTTTAAGACCGTGAGGGGTCCAAGGGGGCGTCTTTTACGCATTATTACAGTACCCAGGAAGGAAACCCAGGAATTAATCCAGATTGGGATTGTTGTTAACAGCGACGGCGCTCTCAAAATCTTTTCACTTGCACTCACAGCTTTAGGGTGCCTTGCGATTATCGGTAGCTGGTTTGGCGGTCTCTTTATGGCAAAAAAGGCATTAAAACCCATAAATTGTATGATAAAAGAACTTCAGAAAATTGAACCCGAACAATTGGACAAAAGACTAACACTCCATTCCGCGAAAGACGAAATCAATAAGCTTTCAGGAGTTATTAACGAAATGTTATCCCGTCTGGAAAATTCCTTTACCCAGATTCGCCAGTTCACGGCAAATGCATCTCATGAATTGCGCACCCCCCTCGCCATTATGAAGGCCGGGATAGAAGTCTCTTTGTCGAAAGAAAGAGATCTTCGTGGTTATCAACAAGTGCTTGCTAATAATCTTGAAGACCTGGGGCGACTTTCAAAAATTATAGAAAACCTGTTTATCCTCACAAAGGCCGATGCGGGACGATATGAATTACATAAGCAGCGGATGAATCTTTACCCCGTTATTGCGGAAATTATGGAACAATTAAAGCTCATTGCTGAACCGAAAAACATCTTTGTATCAATGGAAAAGATGGAAGATGCATTCATCGAGGGCGATGAGCTGCATATCCGGATGATGCTCTTAAATTTAATAGACAATGCCGTAAAGTATACTCAGTCCAATGGGACAATTCAGATGTCCCTTTGCAAAGACAATGGATGGGTAAAGATTGCTATCCGGGATAACGGCATTGGCATTCCACAGGAAGATATTTCTCATATATTTGAACGGTTTTACAGGACAAGCAATGCCCGTGCAGCAGACCAAGCCGGTGGAGGGCTTGGCCTCAGCATCTGTCAATGGATCGTTAAATCCCACCATGGTTCAATAACGGTAAAAAGCGAACTGCGCAAGGGAAGTGCCTTCGTGATAACGCTACCAACCTGCTGAACTCACCCAGATTACAAAACATTAATTTTGCATTCATCTCCCGTTCATCTGCCATAGGGTATAATTTACTTAAAAAAAACGGCAGGGAAGAAGATACTCGGGTAGTGCAAATAGATAAAATACTTTTTGTCTTTGTAATAGTTACCATTATTCATGGTAACTATTACCTGTTATTACCGTAGCAAGCGGTATTACCAGCAAAGAAACAAAAACTTATTTAATTCTAACATTACTACATTTCTTGTACTTACAGCACACGCCTTCACTAATTTTTGTTTTTATGCCTGTCCGGCACTTCCTTTGTATATTCAACTTTCCCTGGTGAAAGGTATGGAAATATTTTTGTTTTTGTTGAAAAAGCCTAATTAAATAAGGAGTCTGTGCATGTTGTATCATGTCGTGCTAGCCGTTACGTGGTTTGGCCAGGAGCATCGTCTGTTTGGGTTAAATTGGAGCTACCTCACGATTCTTGGATTCATTGGCAACGGAATATTTTCTACCCGGTTTTTCATCCAGTGGATTGCCTCGGAAAAGAAAGGGAAAAGCACGATCCCAGATTCATTTTGGTATTGGAGCATCGCGGGAAGCGTCGTTATGTGTGCCTATTGGATTATGGAACGCAGCCCGGTGGGAATACTGGCCTATCTGCCAAACTCCCTTATCTATATGCGCAATTTACATTTGATCGGGAAACACAAACTCGCAGAAACTGCGCCAGTGCCAATCCTGGTGCCTCCCGAAAAAATTTGAACAAAGGTGTTCGCCTATGTCAAAAGACGAGATATTCAAGGAAAATATGGCAACAATAGCAGACTTTAATTTTGGAGAGAAAGTCGTTGCGGTATTTGACGACATGCTGGATAGATCCGTTCCGTTTTACCGGGAAATTCAAAGAATGATTGTGGAAATAGCAGTAGATTTTGCCGCTGAAGGAACAAATATCTATGATCTTGGCTGCTCCACGGGCACTACCCTGCTTAAGGTAGGTCAAAATATCCCCGGTAAAGTAAAATTCATTGGTGTCGATTATTCACGGGACATGCTTGCCAGGTGCAAACAGAAACTCAGCGCACACCGTTTCTTCCAGGAGCACGAACTGATCTGTGCCGATTTAAATCAAGGGGTATCCATCGAGAATGCCTCGGTCGTTATCATGATCCTTACGCTTCAATTCATCAGGCCGTTAAATCGGGAGAAATTGATCGGCAGTATTCTAAAGGGGTTGAATGAGAACGGATGTCTGATCCTTGTGGAAAAGGTCTTAGGAGAAGACTCTGTTTTTAACCGGCACTTCATAAAGTACTACTATGACCTCAAGAAGCGAAATGGCTACAGCGCATTAGAAATTGCTCAGAAACGAGAGGCGCTCGAAAACGTATTGATCCCTTACAAGCTATTGGAAAACAGGGAACTCCTGCTTAAGGAAGGTTTCCGCTATTGTGACGTATTTTTCAAATGGTACAATTTTTGTGGAATGGTGGCCGTAAAATGATCGACAAGGCAGGAAACTTTTTTTTCCGGTACCGGAATACCCTTTTCCCCCTGGTTTTTGCCATGCTTTTTTTCGAGGGAACATGGCCCCTGTTTGACAATCATCTCATTGAGATGTGGGAAATTGTCACCGGCATTATTATAGCGCTGAGTGGCCAGACATTGCGGGCGCTTACCATTGGGCTTGCCTACATTAAACGCGGTGGTAAAAAAAAGCAGGTGTATGCGGAAGCCCTTGTTCAGGATGGGATTTTCGCCCATTGCAGAAACCCCCTCTATTTAGGAAATATCTTGATCATTCTTGGAGTTGGAATTGCCGGAAATTCCCTCTTATTTGTTTTGTTTGGAATTCCGTTTCTCCTCTTTGCTTATCTCGCGATCATACATGCCGAGGAAAACTATCTGGGAAAAAAGTTTGGACAGGAGTGGAATTCCGTTTCTCCTCTTTGCTTATCTCGCGATCATACATGCCGAGGAAAACTATCTGGGAAAAAAGTTTGGACAGGAGTTCGAGGATTACTGTAAGCGGGTCAACCGCATCATCCCTAGCTTTTCAGGCATAGGAAACACCATCAAAAGTATGGAATTCAAATGGAACCGACTGGTTGTCAAAGAATATGCCACACCCTTTGTATGGATAATGGGATTGACGTTTTTAATCATGAAGGATGCATACCTGGACTACGGCTATGATGCAGGTAAATACACGTTGTGGCCTCTGTCAATTTTATCCATGGTCATCACCGGTGCATTTTTTGTTGCCTGGTATCTGAAAAAAAACAAATTTTTGCGAGCGAAATAAGAATACAAAATCACGGAAGTACATATTGACGTTAAGGAATTTCAATCACCCTCCCCATAATCCCCAAGTTTACGGGAGGAAACAGGGGGGAGAAAGCCGCCGAAGGCCTAATTAAAGCATTTGAAAAATGGAAACAAAACTGAATCGGTATTCTACGGAAGGATTAACAAAAAAGGACATTCCTTTTCTCTCAGGCTTAATCGTAATTGGCCTTGTACTGTTCCTGTTTTATACATGGTCGATGCCGCTCATTGACCCGGATGAACCTCGTTATGCCTCTACAGCGCGCGATATGGTGATGAACAACAATTGGATTGTGCCGCACTTTAATGGCGCTCCGCGTATTAATAAACCCCCGCTTTTTTATTGGGCCATTGCCATATCCTATAAAATTTTCGGGATAAGCGAATTCAGTGCACGATTACCTGCAATCCTGGCAGCCATAGGCACGGTATTGATTACCTATCTATGGGGGAATCGGCTTGAAGACCGTAAAAATGGATTTTGGGCCGGCGTGATGCTGATGGCCAGCCCGCTATTCTTTTTTATTTCCCGGTTATGTATTACGGATATGCTCCTGACCTTTTTTGTCTGTGCCAGCCTTTACCTTTTCTTCATCGAATATACGGAAGCTAATAAAAACAACCTCAGGAGGTTATTCCTTTACTTTCTCCTGAGTATGGTTTTTCTGGTAAAAGGACCGGTAGGTATCTTGTTGTTTATCCTGATTACCATGGGTTTTCTCTTATGGATAGGTGATTTTCAATCTATCAGGCGTCTTTGGTATCTGCCGGGATTCCTGCTTTTCCTGGGTATTATTTGTGCGTGGGGTATTCCCTTCTGGTTATCTCTTGGCACAAAACAAATCTTTACATTACTTTCGCAGGAGATGTCAGGCAGATTTGTCAGCGGCTATGCCCACCCACAACCCTTTTATTATTATGTACCGGTATTTTTCGTGGGATTTTTTCCCTGGTCGCTGTTTGTAGTTATTCCATGTATACCTATCTTAAAACAAGGGCAAAGTATGCCGACAGAAGAAAAAAGACAGGTGTATTTTTTCTGTTCCTGGTTCATACTCACCGTAACCTTTTTTTCTCTGTCTCACTCGAAATTGATGACCTACATCCTTCCCGTTTCCCCCTCCATTGCATTGCTGACCAAGTCACTTTCCCGATGGGATACGGAAGACACTTTCGGGAAAAGGCGCTTATGGATAGTATGGTTTTTGTTGTTCGTGTCCGCAACGATTCCTCCTGCGCTCATTTCTGCCATGCTAAAATGGGCGCCAACAGTGCGCGGTTTGTCCACAATTCATATGGTCATACCTATTATTATTCTTTTTATCGGGACAATTGTAGCACTCTATGCCTTCTTCATGAGCAGGCGTTTTCTTCAAACAATAAAGGTATTGTGTTTCACCAATTGTTTAGTTCTTTGCATCACTATGGCTTATTCAGTGAAATACTTAGGGGCATTTCGGTCCACAAAGGATATTGTGGAACACTGTCTTTCAGACAAGAAGAATTATATGCTTTTCAGTTACGGAAAAACGAAGCCAAGTCTTGTCTTTTACAGTGGGAAAAATGTGCTGGAAATAGAGGGAGATACCCGATTAGACAAACTTATTTCTGATCAAGCACGTTCTCGGTATGTCGTAATGAGCATACATGATTATCAGAAAAAGCAGGAATGGATTCATAAAGAGAAGTTACATGCTGTATATCAGACGAATACGCATGTTATTTTAGAAAATACCTTATAATTTCTTCATATGAATAGAGAACAGAATAGATTTGCTGGAAGATATGAGCGGCTCGATATTGTAATACTCGTCCTGGCTTGTGTCCTCGTATTCTTTGCCCTCGGCGATCGCGCGCTTTGGGGTGCTGAGGGCCGGTGGGCCGAGATAACGAGAGAAATGCTGCTCACCGGCGACTATTTTCACCCGACCATCAACGGCGAGCCGTATTTCGACAAGCCGCTGGTCACCTACTGGTTCATTGCCGCGATAGCCCTCATTTCCGGCACACTGAACGAGCTTGTAGTCCGCCTGCCGAGTGCGATTGCCGGCGTAGCGGCTGTGTGGACAACCCTTAGGCTTGGCCGGCGACTGTGGTCGCCTGCGGTCGGCCGCATTGCTGCGATGATGCTGATGACTAGCTACGGCCTCATATCCCAGTCGCGCGTGGCTGCGGCCGACACAGAGAATCTCGCAACCGTGATGCTCGCGACACTCTGGTACTGGTCGAGGCGCGATAAACTCAACTTCACCATGTTTATGGTGCTTTATCTTACCGTCTTCGCCGGTTCGCTCTGCAAAGGCCCGGTGGCGGCGGTCGTAACTGCCATTGTTATCTTGCCCGACGCCATAGCCGGCAAGAGATGGAAGGCGTTCCTCCGTCCTGCGTCGCTCTTTGCCCTTGCCATAGGCCTTGCAATTTACTTTGCCCCCTTCATCTGGTCGTCAAAGACTAACCCGGCATCTTACTATTCCAGCGGTCTGGCCCTCGTTTGGCAGGAGAACATCCAGCGATTCTTCTCGCCCTTCGACCACAAGGCGCCCATCTACACGTATATTCATTCTGTGCCCATGCTCCTCCTGCCGTGGGCGCCGCTCTTTATCGCAGCCATCATCGCCGGAGTGAAGTACTTCGCGAGACTGGACAAGAACGCACACTGGCTGATCAAGGTCATTGTCCTGATATTCGTTTTCTTCACCCTTTCCGGTTCGCGGCGCAGCTACTACATCCTGCCTGTTATCCCTTTCTGCGCACTTCTGACTGCCGTCATCCTGACGCGCATGACGGAGTTTCGTCCTTCCTGGATCATCCCTGCGGGGTTCAATATCCAGAAGGGGATACTCATCGGTGTGGCAGTCCTTGAACTGGTGGTATTCCTGGTATTTCTTATCATCTCACCCAGGAGTGCCGGGGTTTCGCTTGCTGGTATCTGCCTTGTCGGTATATTCGTAGCCTTGGCGGCAATGGCGGCTGCACTGGTTACATCAAGAGCCGCTCATCGCCTGACGGTGCAGCCGGAGGAGAAGGCATTCCTTCCCCTGGCAGCAGTGGCGTTTGTTGTGATGGGCGGATTCTTCTGCGTGCAACAAAATACTCTTGAGGAATGCAGGGCAGAACATCAGTTTGTCTCCGGAATTCAAGGCGCTACGGCATGGATACCGTCCGACCGCATAGCCTTGATGTATAAAGGCGGTGAGGTTGATGCAAAAATGGTATTCTATCTGGGGAAAGGATCGCCCGTAACGCTGCTCAGATACAAGGACAAATACGCTGATGACCAAGACCCTGACAAAAGGGACATCATGTCGTTCCTGCAAAGCGACCGGCTTGGGGCGCTTGTCGCTCAGGTGAGATTTATGGCGTCGCTTCCCGCTGAGTTGTTACGCCTTTTGCCCGCCGCGCCGGCATTTGAAGAAAAGCCCCTGCCGTTTGAATCAAAGCCGTCGCGGCAGGAAAGATGGGGGATGTGGCTCCTGAACAGTCAAAATACAACTTCAGATATCGGAGACAAGACAACCAATGAGAAGTAAGTTTTTACCATTTTCAGCGCCGACTATTACCGAAGATGACATCACCGCAGTGGCGGAAGTCCTTCGTTCCGGCTGGATAACCACCGGCCAGAAGGCGGCCGATTTTGAAAAGAAGTTTGCGGAGTACATTGGCTGTCCAGCCGCAGTCGCGCTTGCATCGGCAACTGCCGGCATGCATGTGGTTTTCAATGCTCTCGGCATTGGCCCGGGTGACGAGGTCATTACGCCCTCAATGACCTGGGTATCGACTGCGAATCTGGCGGTTCTGGCTGGGGCAAGGCCGGTCTTTGTTGATGTGGAACGTGACACCCTGATGGTTTCCGCCGCATCCATCGCGGCTGCGATGACAACGAAGACAAAGGTGATAATTCCCGTTCATTTCGCCGGTTCTGCGGTCGATATGGACCCCATACTGGAGCTGGCAAAGAAGCACGGTGTGGCTGTCATCGAGGATGCGGCCCATGCAGCCGGCACACTTTACAATGGCCGCCATGCCGGCAAGACCGGCACCTCGATATTCTCTTTTCACCCGATAAAAAACATGACTACCGGCGAGGGTGGGATGCTCTGCTCCGACGACGCGGCGCTGACTGAACGCATCCGCCGTCTGAAGTTTCATGGACTTGGAGTAGACGCGTTCGATAGGCAGATGCAGGGCCGCTCCCCGCAGGCGGAGGTGCTGGAGCCGGGGTATAAGTACAATATGACGGACATCTCAGCGGTGCTTGGCCTGCGGCAGCTTGCCCGGCTGGAAGAGTTCAATGCCAAACGCACCGACCTTGCAATGCTGTATCGCAAGCGTCTTGCAGAGATAGACGAAGTGATTCCCCTCGCTGATGCAAAATATCCCGTCAGGCACGCATGGCACCTCTTTATCGTGCGCCTCAATACAGATAAGGCAGGTATGAGTCGCGATGATTTTATGAAGGAACTGAAGGCACGCAATATCGGCACGGGCATTCATTTTCGTGCCATACACCTGCAGAAGTATTATCTCGAAAAGAGGGGAATGCGCCGCGGCATGCTTCCCAATACCGAATGGAATTCTGACCGTATCTGTTCGCTGCCCCTTTTTCCCACTATGACCGGACAGGATGTTGATGATGTGGTTAACGCTATCAAGGAAGTTCTGAAGAAATGATGTGAATTAGGTTGGGTTTTAAAAGACAAAAATCCAACGACTTTTTCCTTTGAATGCATCTTTTGAGACGTAGCGCCGATCTCTTGTGGTCGGCCAATTGCTGGGGATAAACCCCAGCGCTACAATTTTTGCTAAAAAGAAAAGATAGAGATGGATTCGTTAGTTTCTGTTGTTATCCCCGTGTATAATGAGGAACACAACCTCGAAGAGTTGGTCAGGCGGTGTCTTGTTGCCTGCTCGCTCATGAAAAGACCATTTGAGGTCATACTTGTGGACGATGGTAGTCGCGACAAATCTGCCGCGATGATCTCGGAAGCCGGCGTGAGACACGGCGGCAAGATTGTTGGCGTGCTCCTCAACAGAAACTACGGCCAGCATTCAGCCGTCATGGCTGGCTTCTCCGAGTCACGGGGAGAGATCGTAGTAACACTCGATGCTGACCTGCAAAACCCGCCAGAGGAGATACCCAGGCTCGTCTCTAAGATGGATGAAGGCTACGACGTTGTCGCCAGCCAGCGGGAAAACCGTCAGGATCCGCTTTTCCGCAAGATCGCATCAAGGCTCGTCAACAGGGCTGCACAGAAGTCAACCGGTGTAAAGATGACCGATTACGGCTGCATGCTCCGTGCATATCGCCGCCATATCGTTGATGCCATGCTCCAGTGCCATGAGCGAAGCACATTCATCCCCATCTTGGCCAACGGCTTTGCCCGCAATACGACGGAGATACCTGTCGGGCACTCCGAACGCATGCAGGGTGAGTCGAAATACAGCATGTGGAAACTCATCAATCTGCAGTTTGACCTGTTGACAAGCATGACAACGTTCCCTCTCCGAATGCTGAGCATACTAGGCGTGGCTGTTGCTACCCTTGGCATAGGTTTCGGTATCATGTTGCTGGTATTGCGTTTGCTGCATGGGCCTGAATGGGCTGCACAGGGCGTCTTCACGTTGTTCTCAATTCTCTTCATCTTTATCGGAGCTCAGTTCGTAGGAATGGGACTACTCGGGGAGTATATCGGCCGCATCTACAGCGATGTCCGCGCCAGACCGCGCTACTTTGTGCAGCAGGTCATCGGCAGAGAAAAAGACGGGGATGTTCCGCGTGTCAAGAAAGGATCTGATGTGAAAATATGAAAGCAGTTGTTCTGGCGTATCACAACATCGGCTGCATCGGCATCGAGGCGTTGATGAGGAACGGTATTGAGATAGTCGCTATCTTCACTCACAAGGAAGACCCGGCCGAGAATATCTGGTTCAACTCGGTAGCTGAATTAGCAGCTTCAAAACATATCTCCGTCTTTGCCCCTGAAGATATCAACCACTCCATCTGGACGCACAGGATACGGCAGTTCAAGCCCGACATTATTTTTTCGTTTTACTACCGCAACATGGTCAAACCCGCCATTCTTGATATCCCCCCCAAGGGTTGCCTGAACCTGCATGGCTCTCTCCTGCCGAAGTATCGTGGCCGCTGTCCTATCAACTGGGCGCTTATCCACGGCGAGCAGGAGACCGGTGTTACGCTTCATTACATGACCCCGAATCCCGATGACGGCGACATCGTCTGTCAGAAAAAATATGCCATTACCGTGGACGACACAGCAAAGAGTCTCTTCGAAAAATCCGCCGGGGCATCGGCCTCTTTGCTTGATGAAATACTGCCCAAAATAAAGTACGATAAAGCTCCCCGCCATCCGCAGGACCATTCGAAGGCGACCTATTTCGGCGGCCGCCGCCCTGCTGATGGCGAGATAGACTGGCAGAAGTCTGCGCACGACATAAGGAATCTCATCCGCGCTGTCACTCGCCCATACCCAGGCGCCTTCAGCTACATCGGCGAGAACAAGTACTTCTTCTGGGCAGCATCAGTGATACAGCAACGCCGCAGCAGCAAGGCCGTGCCGGGAACCATCCTCTCCCTTAACCCGCTGGTGGTTGCCTGCGTCAAGGACGTCCTGCGTATCGACTACGGCCAGGCTGATGGCGGCATCTATATGAGCGGCGACCAGATGGCCCGTGACCATAATCTTGTTGATGGTCTCAAGTTCGGCTCCAGCGTCAGCCGCAGAACCGAGATAACAGCGAAAAAGAAGGTGCTCATCCTCGGCGTCAATGGCTTCATTGGCAACTTTCTCAGTGAGCGGCTCTTGCAGGACGCCAGGTATGAGGTTTACGGCATGGATCTCTATTCCAATCACATTCAGAATCTTTTGAACAGACCCGGCTTCCACTTTGAAGAAGGCGACATTTCCATCCACGGCGATTGGATAGAATATCATGTCAAGAAATGTGACATCGTGCTGCCTCTGGTAGCCATCGCTACACCCATTGAATACACGCGTAACCCGCTACGGGTCTTCGAGCTTGACTTCGAACAGAATCTCCGCGTCGTCAGATACTGCGTCAGGTATAAGAGACGGATAATCTTCCCATCGACATCTGAGGTTTATGGCATGTGTGATGATCCGAATTTCGACGAAGACAATTCCCGGTTGATCCTGGGGCCCATCCGCATGCAGCGGTGGATATACTCCTGCTCCAAGCAGCTTCTAGACCGCGTCATCTGGGCCTATGGCACAAAAGAGGGACTGAAGTTCACGCTCTTCCGCCCGTTCAACTGGATAGGGCCGAAGCTCGACAGCCTCAAGAGCGCCCGCATCGGTAGCTCCCGGGCAATCACGCAACTCATTCTCAACCTCCTGCAGGGCACGCCCATCCAGCTCATCGACGGTGGTCTCCAAAAGCGGTGTTTCACGGACGTTTCTGATGGCATTGAAGCCCTCTTCCGCATTATAGAGAACAAGGATCACAATTGTGACGGTCACATAATAAACATTGGAAACCCGGAGAACGAGTCGAGCATCAAGGAGCTTGCCGAAATGCTGCTTGAGAAATTCGAGAAGCACCCGTTGCGGTTCAAGTTTCCGCCGTTTGCCGGTTTCCGCATCATCGAAAGTGGCTCTTACTATGGAGCCGGGTACCAGGATGTGCAGCACCGTAAACCCAGCATCAAGAACGCCAGGAAGCTGCTCGGCTGGAGCCCTGTCGTAATGCTGAATGATTCCGTGGAGAAGACGCTGGATTTTTTCATCAGGGAGTCCGTCGAATCAGGCGAGATAGATATGGGCGATGGCGACGGAGATTGAGAACCGCGATGGATGGACTGCCGTGTTGCTCTGGAGATAGATGTGACGACAAAAGTTGGCCTCAGAGTTGATGTTGACACGTTCCGGGGGACGCGGCTCGGCGTTCCGGTTCTCTGTAAGCTCTTCGATGAGCATGAAGTCAAGGCATCGTTCTTCTTTTCGGTCGGCCCGGACAACATGGGTCGCCATCTCTGGCGGCTGCTCAGACCCGCATTTCTTTGGAAGATGCTGCGGACGCAGGCTGTGAGTCTTTACGGCGGGGACATTATTTTCCGGGGCATCTTTTGGCCCGGCCCCATCATCGGGAAAAAACTCTCTCCCCAGATTTGCCTCGCAGCCCGAGGTGGACACGAAATCGGTTTGCACGCATGGGACCATCAGGCATGGCAGGCCCACATCGATACCATGACTATGGAGGATATTCGTCTTGTTCTCCGCAAGGGCTTCGACACGCTCACCGACATAACTGGCACTCCGCCGACCTGCTCTGCCGTACCGGCGTGGAAGTGCACAGATAGCGTCCTGCTGGCAAAGGCAGAATTCCCCTTTGTGTATAACAGCGACTGCCGGGGCAGCAGCATCTTCCGGCCAGTCGTGGATGGCAAAACTCTTTCACAACCGCAGATACCCGTCACGCTGCCAACCTATGACGAGGCCATCGGCAAGAACGGTATTACCACCGCCAACTATAACGAGTTCATGCTTTCGCAGGTCAAACCCGGCGGCCTGAATGTCCTGACCATACATGCAGAAGTCGAAGGCATTGCCTGCGCCATGCTGTTCGCGCACTTTCTCGAAGTGGCTAAAGAACAGGACATATCATTCATTCCTCTTGGAGAGCTTCTCAGGAAGGCGGGACATATCGCATCCGGAATGATAACCAAGACTTCTTTTCCTGGCCGCGAAGGTTGGATCTCTTTTCAGGGTGACATCCATGGCGAGGGAGCCTGCCATGACTTCTCCTTTTGAAGTTTTTGACAAGCATTATATCGGTTGTAATAATTTAGTTTTTTGAAAAAGCAGGGGCGAAGCATTTGCCCGTTTGGGTATGGACGTGTTTGCGCCAATTACAGCAAATGCTTCGCCCCTGCACGGTATGGTAACCATCGCTATTATTGGGATTTTCAAAAAAATACATTGGCACTATCGATTATATTTCTATACAAATGAAACGATATGCTGGACAATGGGGTACACCTTAGTACACACCTTAGTACAAACTTCTCTACGAGGATTTAGACTTGCAGAGGTGGTATTTTCAACCACTCAGGTATTCCATACTTCAAGGCACGCCTTCTCCATTCATCTCCGCCTTGATTTTTGGTTGTCTTCTTGTCTCTTCTTGTGGTATATTCTTTTTCATTAAAAAGGTGGACATCCTTAAACATTTCCCATCGTCTTATTTCCCTTGGAGATTCCACCATTTCCAGGCTATTCTGGCAACAAGGCTTCGTCTTGCTTGCAGGATGAGGTATAAAATTACCGATAAATGAATTGGTTCAGATATGCCGTCCACAACCAAAAAAGGTAAAATTAGTTAAGGATTTCCATTTTTAGTGAAAGGTTTAAATGAGCTTCTGTGGTTCTTTCAGAACGCATTTGGCGTGACTGCCTTAAAGTAAGCGAAAGAGCTATATAAGCTAATGCTATGGTAGGCGGTAGAATCGGATCCGGGTCACCCATTTGTGGAAAGGAGATGCCTTATGCAACTATTGGAAAAGTTACACTTTAATGAAAAAGGACTTATCCCGTCGGTTGTTGTTGATGTACAGGACGGGAAGGTGCTTACTCTCTGTTATATGAATAAAGACGCCGTTGGAAAAACCATTGAAACGGGCAAGGTGCATGTGTTTCGCCGTTCTCAAAATCGTTTGATGATTAAGGGGGAGACTTCAGGCCACATACAGGTGGTCAAAAGGGTTTTTTTTGATTGTGAAGGGAATTCCCTTGTTTTTGCTGTAGAGCAGCATGTTGCTGCGTGTCACGCAGGGTATAAAACATGCTTTTACCGGGAATATATTCCCGGTACAGACACTATTCAAATTGCCGAGCAGAAGGTATTCGACCCCGATAAGGTTTACCGGTAACCAAGACAAGCGAAGGTGGCGACCAAAAGAAATTCATTGAAAAAACGCTTGAAAACAAGCATGTCAAATGTTATATTTATTTTATATTGGTCATAATTCTAGCCGTCATGATGGCATAGAACTTTATTCTGCCTTACCCGCTGGAGGGGAAAAAATGTTGAAGAATGGGAAGTATATAAAGCTTTTCCTTTTGATAGCCTTTATAGGAATATCGGGTTGTGCCGAGATGGACGAACTGAGAAATTTAAACAGAAGACAGGCAATCACCATAAGAGATCAGTCTGAGGAGATTGCAAGGCTGAAGGGACAGCTTTCTTCTGCGTCAGACAAACTACAGGCAAACGAAGCAGAGATGGAAAAACTCAGAAAACTCGCACGATCTATTGGTGAAGGTGCCGCGGTCAGGGACACGATAGAGGGGCCGGTACTTCTCTTCCCGGAAAAAATACTCTTTGATTCCGGCATGGCCACCATAAAGCCCAAGGGCGAGGTTGCCTTAAAGAAAGTGGCGGGATTTCTCAAAGAAAATCCTCAAATATCCATCAGGGTGGATGGGCATACCGACTCGGACCCCATCATAAGAACAAGAAATCTATGGGATTCCAACCACCATCTTTCTGCAGCACGTTCATTAAGTGTGTTTCATTTTTTGACAAAGAGTGAAAATATCAGGGAAGGCAGGATTAATATTGCCGGCTTTGGCCCAAATCGCCCAATAGCATCCAACAGCACGGCTGCCGGAAAGAAGGAAAACAGGAGGGTAGAATTTTTAATATACACCTTCGTTGCTTCACTGCCCCAAAAAGAAACTTCTATACTCACTGAGCAAAAACCTGAATCTGCAGGACAACCGGAAGAGGTTCCAGCAGAAACGGAATCTGTGGAAGCAGAAATATCTGAAGAAATAGAAGGGAAGTAAGTAAGATACGTTGTTTAAGGAAATAGTTTCTTCCGGGAGCTTCGAGCTGCCGGAAGAAATGTTGGTTGGGAAATTGTAGTAATCAGAATAACCAGAATCACCAAGCCTGCGTTATCCACAATTCGCAAACCAAGTTTCAAAACAACCCCGGTAAAAAACTCTGTCACTTCAAGGACTGAAAAGCTGAGTCTGATCAAGTAATATAAATAAAACCTGCAAAAATGCGGGCAGGTAATTTTTTTTGGTTATTTTCAGTAGTGAAAATTATGAAAAAAGGAAGACAAGATCAACCTCATACAATAACGGAAGCAAAAGATAAAAAAAAACAACCAACTCAGATTTCGATACAACAACCGGCACGAGGAGGTTCGAGTAAGGTCTGGGATTTCTTCTGTTCGGTTAAACTGGCAGTAGTAATTATTCTGATGCTGGTTGTGGCGTGTATCCTGGGAACGGTAATCCTGCAAGAAAAAACCCTGGATGAATATACTGCAAGGTATGGCTATGCAGCAGCGACTTTTTTCAGGATAACTGAATTAAACAACGTCTTTTACTCGTACTGGTTTGCATTCCTTTTGGTATTGCTTTGCGCTAATCTCATCTGCTGTACGATCAAAAGGTGGAGAAATACCTTCATGCAAACAGGCTTTATCCTTACCCATCTCAGCCTGATTTTGATATTAATCGGCGGTGTGGTGAAGTTTCAGCTTGGGGTAAAGGGTGGCGTAAACGTTTACGAGGGAAAATCGGTAAATTATTTTCTGACACAATTGATTAACCGGCAAGGGAAATTGGACTACGTCAAGAAAGATTTGCCGTTTACTATCGCCCTTGACGATTTCATATTGGAAAAAAATGAACCGAAATTTCAACTGGTATCCTATATCAAGAGTAAAGACCGGCAGAAGGTATTGGAAGTAAAGGTGGGAAAACGACAGCGTGTTCCCGGATCGGACTACAAAGTAACAATCAAGGACTATATTCCTGATGCGGAATTGCATCAGGAACCGGTAAATACCTCAGACACACCTGATAATCCAGCCATTTTTGTAAAACTGCTTGGTTCTGATAAGGTTGCCGCCGAAGGATGGTTGCTCGCACACGACCGTAACTATTATGAGGATAAAAAGCAAGATCTGCGCGTAGAATACATCTGGCTGCCTTCTCAGGCGGAACTGGAAAAGGCGGTCAGTTCTATCGAAACCTCTCATCCCAAGGTCTCTGTCATGGTATCAGAACACGGGCTCTCACAAGACTACCCTATGGAATTAAATAAGACCTTTAAGCTTGAGGGAACTAATTATTCCCTGAGAATGTTACAATATGTGCTTAACTATGGAGACCGAAGGCCTCTGGGTGAGCAACCAACGGAGAACCCCGCCGTTCAGATCGAAATTAATGGTCCGGAGGGTAGCGAAACCCGATGGGTGTTTGAAAAGTTTCCCGACTGGGATAAGATGCATCCGTCAAAGTATAAAAATCTGAAAATAACGTGTAGTGGAATTGCCAGCAGGCAGATGGCAGAAAATACGATACGATTGTTTCAGTCGCCGGAGGGAAAACGGATGATGGTTTCTATAAAGGATAACCATATTACCAGCACCAAGCCATGGGAACTGGAAAAAAAGTATTCCATTACAGACATGAATCACCAGATCATGGTGTCAAATTATTTTCCGTCCTTTGATTTCAAGAGAGAGGTGGTTAAGAAATCGGATGAGGTAGGAGTACCTGCGATTTTTGTTGAAGTGGACGGTCCCGGCGGACGGGTTGATGATTGGCTGTTCTCCAATCAACAGTATGCCACCTGGTATACGGATAATAATTTAGCGCTGGTCTACGAATCAACGGGTGATTCGATCAAGCACTTTACGAGCAAGCTGAGAATTGAAGAAAACGGTCAAACCGTTGCGGAAAAGACTATTCGGGTAAACGATCCTTTAACCCATAAAGGGTATGTTATTTATCAATCAAGTTACGACCCTGAGGCGGGAACTTTTTCTGGATTGCAGATTGTAAAAGATCCTGGTATTCCCATTGTATATTCCGGTTTTGGGGCACTATGTTTTGGGGTAGTGTTTATATTTTACATAAAACCGTTCCTGCGAAAAAAACAAAGAAAAGAGATGGAGGTCTAGCTAAATGAGTCTAATCAATATTACGTTAATTGTATATGTTATCGCGTCGATTGCTTATATAGCGAGAGAAATATGGCGATCTCGTCCAACAAGATGGGTATCTCTTGGGCTTCTGATCCTGGCATTTTGTTTGAATTTGGCCATGGTAATAAAACGTTCAGTAGAAGCAGGGCATCCACCCTTTTCTAATCTGTATGAATCGTTAATTTTTTATGCATGCTGCACAGCTTTTGTCTACATTATCTTTGAGTTTATTTATAATTTCAGGGTAGTTGGCGCCCTGGCATCTGTGCTTGCAATGTTGATATTGCTCTACGCAACGCTCCAGGACGATAGCATCAGACCTATTATGCCGGCGTTAAAGAGCAATTGGATGTTGGTGCACGTTATTACCTATATGCTCGGTTACGCTGCTTTTGGTATTTCGTTTGTTACCAGCATTATTTTTCTTGTGGTCAAACCTTTTGCTAAAAAAGAAACTAAAGATGTGACGGATGAAAGGGAAATATTACCAAGAAATTTTGATAAATTGAGTTATAAAATCGTTGCTTTTGGGTTTCCTTTTCTCACCCTTGGCATGGTCACGGGAGCAGTATGGGCAAAGAAGGCATGGGGCGATTATTGGTCATGGGATCCTAAAGAAACATGGTCTTTGATCACATGGCTTGCCTATTTAGTTTATCTCCATACACCCCTTATTTTGCCCAAGATGAACGTTAATAAGTCGAAGGCCTCTGTCATTCTGGCTTGCTGGTTACTCTTCGCTTTCGCTATTGTAAACTTTACCTTTGTTGGTTTAAATTATTTGCCATCTGCGGCTGATAGTGAGCATATTTACGGCTCCCAATAGACTGGAAAAATCAACGCATGTCTAAGGTACGGGCACATGTTTATGTTTGGGGTAAAGTTCAGGGTGTCTGTTTTCGCGCTTCAACGAGAGATAATGCCTTAGCATTTGGTGTTACCGGATGGGTAAAAAATTGTTCGGATGGTAGCGTGGAAGCTGTTTTCGAAGGCAAAAAAGAGATTGTTGATAAAATCGTAAATTGGTGCAGAAAAGGGCCAGCCGGTGCCTTTGTTCAACATATAGAGGTAAGCTGGAATGATTACTCCGGTGAGTTCGATGGGTTTTCGGTAGTGTATTTATAACTGTTTAATATGCGGAGAAACCAAATGATGTTACCTTTCGATGAGAAGTTCGGCGCATACGATTTTCCAAAAATATTGTCTAATGGTGAGATGTTCCCAGGAAGGGATATGCTAATTTTATTGAATCCCGCTGGATGCTAATCAGTGCCTCATATTGCCATGCTTGATCTTGTCGCTACAAACGCAGGTGTTGTGCTGTCTGTCCGAACCCGGCCGGGCTCAAGCAAAAACCGGATTCTGGGTGAGTATGGGGGACGTTTGAAATTAGCTGTTACTGCCGCACCTGAAAAAGGCAAGGCCAACAAGGCTGTCATTGAATTCTTAGCAGGCACCATCCACGTTCACGAATCTGCCATCCATATTATTTCTGGTGAAACCTCACAAGACAAGAGATTGTTGATTGAAGGACTTACTCCTGAAGGGTTACAATCCCTGCTTCAGTCTCAATGGTAACATCAATACTGCAGATGGCGAATATTATGATCAGCCCTGAAAGGGCGAGAGGGATTTGTCTGTTTTTTTCATCGGGTCCTTTCGCCCCTTTGGGGCATGCTGTTTTTTGTATTTAAAAGAAAGGGGCTTCACCCCCTGTTAGATCTTGAAGGCCTTTCAGGCCTGGAGTACAGTGGAAATGAAAGCCACTACCGATGATACCTGGATAAACAATCGTTCCTATGGATTATAAAAAAACACTCAATCTTCCCGCCACGCAATTCCCAATGAAGGCTGATTTACTGAAAAAAGAGCCTGAAATCCAGAAGAGATGGGTAAAAGAACAGCTTTATGAAGTTGTACGAAGAACTCGGTCAGGAAGGAAAAAATATGTCTTACATGATGGACCTCCCTACCCGACAGGTGAGTTGCACATCGGCACCGGCTTAAATAAAATATTAAAAGACTTTATTGTTCGTTATCATACAATGCAGGGTTACGATGCACCGTATGTGCCTGGCTGGGACTGTCATGGTTTGCCCATAGAACATCGTGTCATGCAGGAGGTTGGTGAAGAAAGAAAAAATTTGACGAAACCGGAAATCCGGAAGAAATGTAAAAAATACGCAGAAAAATTTGTAAAACGCCAAAAGATACAATTTCAGGCTCTTGGAATCATGGGAGATTGGGAACGCCCTTACCTTACCTTTGACCCTCAGTATGAAGCAGGGATCATTGAGGTGTTTGGAAAGCTGGTCGAAAATGGATATGTCTACCGGAGCAAAAAACCTGTGCACTGGTGTCCGAATGAACTCGGACAAACAACCCTTGCCGAGGCGGAACTTGATTATCGGGAAGAAACCAAGAGTCCTTCCATTTATGTAAATTTCAAACTCACCGACAGCATCAGGGATCTTTTTAATGATGTCCCTGGTGATGATTCCTGTATTATGATATGGACAACGACTCCCTGGACACTTCCGGCAAACGTCGCCATTGCCGTTCACCCGGAATATGAATATACCGCCGTCCGTTACGATAATCCAAAAACGCACAAGGAAGAAGTTGCGGTCATTGCCGATAAGAGAGCGGCAGAAGTCATGTCATCATTAGGAATCAGGGATTACCAGTGTCTTGGCAAGACGTATGGGCGTTTCCTGGAAGGAAAAAGTTATCAGCATCCTTTTATGGAGAGGACGGGTTCTATCGTGCTTGCAGACTATGTAACCTTATCGGACGGGACCGGTTGTGTTCACACGGCGCCCGGACACGGTCAGGAAGATTATCTTACCGGCATAAAGTATCACCTTCCCATGCTGAGTCCTGTTGATGAAAAGGGTAATTTTACCAAGGAAGCGGGTGAATTTGCGGGTCTCAACATCCTCAAGGAAGGGAACGACTCGATCGTGAAAAAACTGGAATCGGTAGGGGCGCTCCTTGATAAAAAAGAAATTGCGCACTCCTACCCCCATTGTTGGCGATGTGATGACCCGGTTATTTTCAGGGCAACGGAGCAGTGGTTTGTCAGCCTTGACTATAACGATCTGCGCCAGAGGGTATTGGATGAGATAAAACGGACGAAGTGGATACCCTCATGGGGTGAAAGCAGGATGGCGAAGATGGTTGCAGAACGTCCGGACTGGTGTATCTCCCGGCAGCGGTCCTGGGGCGTGCCAATTCCTGCCTTTCATTGTATGGAATGCCGTCAGGCACATATCAATACAAATACCATAGATTATGTAAGAGATACGTTTGGAAAGGAAGGCGCTGACATCTGGTTTTATAAAGACGTGTCCTACTTTTTGCCACCCGACACGAAATGCGCTCATTGCGGAGGCAGTCGGTTTCAAAAAGAAATGGATATCTTCGATGTCTGGTTTGAATCGGGGTCTAGCCATCACGCCGTTTTACAGAAACGCAGCGAATTGTCATACCCGGCAGATCTCTATCTGGAAGGAACTGACCAGCATCGCGGTTGGTTTCAGCTTTCCTTGCTGCCATCGGTTGGTGCATGGGAGAGGGCTCCTTTCAAATCTGTATTGACCCACGGATTTGTCGTTGATGAGCAGGGGAAAAAGATGTCCAAATCCCGCGGAAATTTTATATCAGTTGAAGACGCCGTAAAGGAATTTGGCGCCGATGTGCTCAGATTATGGACTTCTTCCCTGGACTATCAAAATGATATGGGCGTCTCCCGCAACTTAATTATCAGATGCTCGGATGCCTACCGGCGCATTCGTAATACCTTCAGATATTTGCTGAGCAACCTTTACGACTTTGATCCAAAGGTAAATACCGTTCCCTATGAAGGATTACCGGAAATAGATCGCTGGGCATTGCATAAGACACAGGACTTAATTAAGCATGTTACGTCGGCCTATGAGTCAATGCTGTTTCACCGTGTTTTTCATACGATCTACAATTTCTGTACAGTGGAAATGAGCGCCTTTTATCTGGACATCTTAAAAGACCGGGCATATACCTTTGCAAAGAATTCAAAGGAGCGGCGTGCCGGACAAACGGTGATGTATTCTATCCTGTTAAACCTTGTTAAATTGTCCGCGCCAATTCTTGTCCATACTGCTGAAGAAGTATGGTCGTCGATTTTCCACAAGGATGAGGATGTTGCCAGCATTCATTTAGCGACGTGTCCCAAAGAAAACCCCGCGTGGACGGACAACGCCCTTAACGAGAGATGGGAAAAATTAATCAATATGAGAACTGACATAGCGCGGGAATTGGAAAAGATACGCGCAAACAAACTGATCGGCAACTCACTGGAGGCATCCGTCAACCTTACTACCGAAAATGAAGAACTCTGGCAATTCCTCAAAAGCTATGAAAAAGACCTTCCGATGATCTTTATTGTATCCGAAGTAAAGCTGGAAAGGAAGAACACGTCCAAAGCAGTAAAAGGTGAGTTAATTCCGGACCTTTGGATAGAAGGTAGTGTATCACAGCACAAAAAATGCGAACGGTGCTGGAACCTGAGAGAGAGCGTGGGTGCCGTGCAGGAACATCCCACCATATGTGAACGGTGCGTTGCTGCACTTCAATAATTTTTTTGATACCTTTTATTTCAAAATTATATTGAATTTTGTCCAGAAATTTGTTTCACTATGCAACCGAAATTTAATTGTCTCGTTGAAATTTTTTTACCTCTTTAAGGGAGCCAATCAACTATGATGATACCGAGGTTGGTATTCTTCACCAAAGGCGTTGGAAAACACAAAGACAAGTTGCAATCTTTCGAGCTTGCCTTGCGAAAGGCAGGGATTGAAAAATGCAACCTGGTAAGGGTGTCCAGTATCTTTCCTCCCAATTGCAAAATTGTTACCCAGGAACAGGGTACTGCTATGTTAAAGGGTGGACAAGTGATTTTTTGTGTAATGAGCGAAAACTCTACCAATGAGCCGAACCGTATGATCTCTGCCTCCGTGGGTATGGCAGCTCCGGCTGAACATGAACACTATGGATATTTGAGTGAACACCACGCTTATGGCGAAACCGATGAAAAATCAGGCGATTATGCAGAAGACCTTGCTGCAACGATGCTGGCTACCACTTTGGGTATCGAATTCGACCCTGCAAAAAACTATGATGAACGGAAGGAAATCTACCGGATGAGCGGTAAAATCGTAAAGACCAGAAATATCACGCAAGCCGCACGCGGGGATAAGAATGGACTGTGGACTACGGTAGTGGCCGCTGCTGTGTTTATCTTATAACCTGACATTCCTGAAAGATATTCTCAAAGATTCATTAGATACCTTGGATACCTTGTGAGCTGTCATGATAATGACAGCTCATTGGGTGTTGATATGGCATGCCTAATCCCATTTACCTGACTGCAACACACCAAAAAGGAAACCCTGTAACTTGGAAATAATCACTACCGGATGTATAGTTGCCCCCGCAGGATTTCAGGCGGGATCTGTCTCTTGCGGGATAAAAATTGCAAAGGATAGCCTCGACCTGGGAATTATCTTTTCAGCATACCCATCAACGGGGGCTGCCTTATTCACGACAAACCAAATTTGTGCTGCTCCGGTAAAGCTCAGCAGAAAAATCATCACCAGGGGATGTATTCGCGCCTTCATTGTTAACAGCGGTAATGCTAATGCCTGCACCGGAAAGCAGGGTTATATGGATGCCGAAGAGATGGTGCGGATTGCAGCAAGGTACCTGAAAATTTCTGAGGAAGAACTCCTGATCGCCTCTACGGGAATTATCGGAAGGCCGCTCCCCATGGACAAGATTGCCGCTGGTATTCAGTCTGTTGTTAATTCTCTCGGAAATACCCCGGAACATGGTGATGATATGGCGCGTGCCATCATGACAACGGATACGAAACAGAAGGCCATTGCCGTCAGGCTGAAAATAGACAAGAAAGAGGTAACGATAGGCGGAATCACAAAAGGGGCGGGGATGATTGCCCCGAACCTCGCTACCATGCTCTGTTTTCTTACAACTGATGTCTCTATGCCGCCATCACTTCTCAACGAATGCCTCAGAAATTCTGTAGAATCCTCCTTTAATCGCATCACCATCGATGGTCATATGAGCACCAATGATACGATCGCCATTATTGCCAATGGCGCATCTGGGATTAATCTTCTTTCAAAAAATGACGATCTCCGCCTTTTTCAGCAAGGGTTGGATTATGTGACCAGTTCCCTGGCAAAGTCCATTGTGATGGATGGGGAAGGTGCGACGAAATTTGTGCAAATTGACGTAATTGGTGCACAATCACGTAGCGAGGCTGCGAGGATTGCCAGATCAATTGCAGATTCCCCGCTCGTAAAGACAGCGCTGAACGGAGAAGACCCCAACTGGGGGCGCATCGTCTCTGCCGCTGGTTATGCAGGTGTGGAACTCGATGAGTCAAAGACCACCCTTTCTATTAACGACATCCTCATTTTCGCAAAGGGAATGCCTGCCCAATGTGATCTGACAGCCCTGAGCAGATCCATGAAGAACAGGGACATTACAATCCGTCTGGAGCTTGGGCTGGGGGACTCGAAGGATACAGTCTGGACATGCGACCTGTCACATGAATATGTAACCATTAATGCAGAGTACCATACATAAAACGCTTATTTCAATTTTCAGACAAAAAGTACACCTGCATGAACGGCGCAGGCAGGAACCACTGGGAAGCACTTGGGAGAACAGATTCCAGCCGTTTTATACATGTGCGCACGTTGGTGGCACGTAAGACCTTCACGGGTTGGTTATGGTTCCTGAAAAAATCTTCCTGATACTCTACGATGATCTTTTTCGGCTGAATATTCCCTGCAATCCCTTCGGAATAACCCTTTGTTTGCTTAAAGGATTGCGCTCATTCTTTGATAAGTCCGGTTAAATCCTGACGGCGGGCTACTCGCCGTATCCTGATAATGTATGTGAAACACAATCCTGTTTTTTATTTTCCACCCGGGGGTGAACATCCGCTTAAAAAAACAGGTGAGAAGTCGCAACAGAAAAGGCAAAGAGCACGGGATGATAAGCGTAGGATTTTCAGGGTAAGATACTGTTTATCGTAGGACATAGTCCTGAGCGATTTGGTAATCATGGTTTTTCCCAACAGACGAAGGATGTTGAGGCTACTCTTTCACCTGATCAAAATACCATTTTTTTGTCAGCAGGTCGTAAGAAATAAGGCAGGCAAGATTGGTATTCGTTATTATCCAATATCGTTTCTTTGTTACACCCTGAATAGTTTGGTCTAACCATTCGCTGATCACTTCTTTTACCTGAAAAATGCTGCCGTGCAATTTAAAACTATAGGGAGTCACATAGTCAAGGGTCAGCTTGTTAACAGGTACCCATACGGAAGACTTCGCTAAATAGAAGATCGTAAATATCGATGAAAAAAACCAAATGGTTATACAGGCTATGGCAAAAGCCGTTGAGATGACAACGAGATAGCGCCCCTCAAATAATGCAACCATATGAATGGTACTATCGGCATATAAACCCAAAGCAAAGGCAATCTCCCAGTATCCTACGGTAAACGCAAGACCTTCTCCGCTGCAAATCAACTTTCTTATGGCAAGAATAATTAAGAAGGGCACCCACCAGAGTCCAAAAGACCAAAAAAACAGGGAAACCCCTTTTAAAAACGGGAGAAGGTCAGTCAAAGCGCCCCCTACTGTTTGTATATGCTGGTGCAATACGGCACCCGTAATTGCCGTTACGGCTGCTGCCCCAATATTCATCCAATAAGGCGAGAGAAGGGTGTTGCTATCAAACTGGTAAAACATCAGTCTTAGGATAAGCAATGCCATAAATATCAGATACAAGCTTGCCCCTACCGACCAGAGTGCAATTGAAAACACCTGAATGAAGAGCGCCTGTTTTATGGTTTGCTCTGCAACGATAATTCCCAGCAAGGCCGTAGATTGAGTGCCCACCGTCGCGAAAAACCATCCCCCATGCAAGACGTCCTTAATCCTTCTGTCTTCTGATTTACGATTTAAGAAGAGGATACTAAACGTGGAAAGTGATATTATTAACCACAGGCCAATGGAAACATACCAGAATATCTGTGCCGTTGTATGGAAGTGAAACATCCTGGAAAAACAGATACCAAGAAAGCTCACGGCACCCACAATCGTGAAGAAATAAAGGGTTTTCTCCGGATTCAATATTTCCTCCAAGACGTCTTTAAAGAATAACACCGTCTGTGCTGCCTTAAAAATAACCACAGGGAAGAGTATGGCTAAACTTGCAAAAAAAAAGTAAGGGACAATTACCTCAAAGCCATACCACTGAGTAAGAGAGGCAATCATAATCGTAGCCATAACGGCAGTAAACCAACGGGTGTCCAATGAATACGTTGCTATCTTTAGTACGCTCATAAATCACTCAGCATAGCTGCAAAGAAAACTCATGTTAACTGTTGAAAGCTGATAAATTCGGATTTCGATATTCAAATTTCGGATTTGACTCAGGGGGTACTCCTTCTCCCTAAGTTACCCTCACAGCATTTTTCGTATGCATCTTTGTTATGGTCTTTTCTTCCATAAACGAGAGGCACATAAGGCACACAAGGGAAACGAAGATAAATCCTAAAGAATAATTGTTCGTATAATCCCTGAGGGTGCCCAACATAATGGGAAGAAAGAAGCCACCGAGACCGCCAGCGGCGCCTACCATTCCTCCAACAGCGCCAGTATCTTTGGGAAAATACTCCGCTACCAGCTTAAATACAACGCCATTCCCGATGCCCAGACAAACACCCATCAGGTAAAAGATGGTAAGTGAAGTCATTAACAATACATTCATATTCAGGAAAATGAGTATGCCGAGTATCGCTATTGAGAGGACGATTAAAATGCGTCTTCCGGGGATACGATCACCAAGATAACCTCCCAGGATGCGGGAAAAGGTTGTGGCAAACACAAAGATTGACGTGAGACTACCAGCCTTTACGGGGGTTAATTTATAAAAGTCCCGGAGGTAAGAAGGCAACCATAATGAGAAGGTAACAAAGAATCCAAAGGTCATGAAATAAAACAGGCAAAAGATCCAGATGAGGTTAGAAGACTTGTATACCTTTATTTTATCACGAAAGGTCGGAGGTTTTATGTTGACGGGTTTTGGCGCATCTGCAGAGAAAAACCAGTAAACAAAGGCCATTGTGAGTAAAGGTATCGCATAAATCATAAATACCTTATTCCAGCCGAGTGACTCCGCAAGAAACGGTGCTCCAAATGTGGCAGCGGCAGAGCCTATATTTCCAACACCATAAATTCCTAATGCCAAACCCTGTTTTTCTTTTGGATACCACTGTGAAACTTGTGGAATCCCGATGGCGAATGACGTCCCTATGATACCGAAAAAGAATCCACAAACCAGCAGAAACCCGTAACTGTGCGCAAAGCTTGCCATAAACATGGGGAAAAAGCCAAACAGAAGCAGCACACTAAAAACCCGTCTGCCACCAAATTTATCCGTTAAAACGCCAATCGGTACCCTGGCTATAGAGCCAAGTAGCACCGGGGTTGCCAGGAGTAATCCTACGGATGTTGAAGACAACTTAAAGTCTGCTTTCATGTAAACTGCCAGGGGGGAAAAGAGTGCCCAGCCTGCAAAACAGGTTGCAAATGCGATGGTTGCAAGCACGAGCACCTTCAGATTCCCTGTTTGTGCCTGAACAGTCGGATTCATAATAGTATCTCCTAAAATCTCAGTTTAAAAATTTACGTAATAATGGATGGGCATCTCATTCTTTAACTTTTTCCCAGTAACATCATCAGGTGAGGTATATTCAAAAATCTTTGCCCCAAGACTGTTGATATGAAAAATGATTCCGTCATAAAAAGGCTTATATTCAAACCATGCTTTGGTTTCTTGTACGTTAACAAGGGATTTTGATACTTCATTATATTTTTGAGTCCATACAGAATCTCTCCATTTTGTGAGAAATTTCTTATGGTTTTACTTCCCAATTAGGTACAGACTCAGACTTTTCAGGCGCTTGGTTGTCATCACTTTTTACAGGCTCACTTTCCTCATTCTCAGGGGAAGTGTTTTCGGATTTGAAAGTGGGTAGCACCCCCTTAAACTTAGAAATATTATCCTTGATAAAATCTTCGTCTCTTTGCGTCACAATCGAGCCAAAAACGCTTAATGGATTCTGCACTTTATATTTCTGCTCCCGAAGATATCCACGTTCTTTTCTCAATTCGTAACCATCGATGATGGCTATTATAAACCCCACCATAATAATGCCGGTTACACCCAGAGCTGTCTTCGTTGGCAGGGACATGCCTTTCAGCACACATCCAGTCGAAAGCTTCCGGCAAATTAACATTGCGAGGATAATAGCGGGAATTATCATTGCGACCATAAGCGGACGTATCAGCGAATTAATATTATCTACTACACCAAGAGCCTCATCGGTATCCATTTCCACAATGAGCCCCATGTTTAAGTCTTTAAGCCATGTCCACGCACCCACGACCTTTAACCCATCATAATCTCTATACCCCTTTAAATCATAACCGGTGGTTTTCCCTGTAATGCACCGTTTCACCCCTTTTGTCAGTAAGGTTGTAGTTGGATCCGCTACCTTATGACATGTCTTGCAGATATCGTCGGTATTTTTGATCTGGTCTGAAAATCTCGATTGTGTGACCATGATACCATCTTTATTTACGAGATAAGCTTCTCCCGTTTTTCCCCATGCAACATTTCTCATGCCATTATTGAGCATGGACGCATCCATCCATAACAAAACCGCACCAATTACATCATGACTTCCCCCCTTAATCGGATAGGAAATAAAGAGAGAGGGTGAATCATCCGCCTTGCCGCCATCCGCAGCAGTATTCAAAGAATAGTGGATCACATCAGAGATGTATGTTTTGCCGTCGTATAACGTCTCCTGCACGTTCCTGAATGGCTTTTCTTTTAAAATATTCACGCCAACCAGGGATTTTTCACTTTCGGTTGTTAGGTGGATTGTTCCTGCGGCATCACAAATAAATATTCCTTTATAGCCGTAATCTGCCTTTGACAACTCTAACTGTGTTTTTAGTCTTAAATATTCATGTTCACTTCTTCCGCTTGCAAGGCTTACAAAATCCTCATCACCGCGAATGAGGAATTCACTTTGAATCGTGTCGGAGATAGCCCTGGCGTGTGACGTTCTTTCGTCCCATAGTAAAACAAGCATATCTTTCTGCTTGTTTAAGAATCCCTCCAGATTTCGTTGCACACCCACCATCAGTTCTTCGCTTGCCTTTGGAAATGCAAGCATTTTAAACAAAATAAGGGGAAATAGCCCTAAAAACACAAACATGGCAACAATAAAAACCCTGCCTTCCTTAAACATCTTATTTATCATATTTCACCTTTTCTCGTTGAATTCTCTTATGTGAAGTAAACTATTTTTTGTTTAAATGTTACATTCGTTAATACATGCTGCGATATCTTCCATCTTAATTATTTTACCAATTTAACCGGAAACAGAATTCGTTTCATGATTAATTTATAACTAAAGATATAATTATATAGTATACAATAACATAAGGCAAATAACAAAAATTAAATACATGGAAATAATTTGGTTGCAAGTTGTATTAATAAGCAAATGCGAACGACTTAAAGGAATTGCAACTCAAGGAACTAATAAAATTTTTTGAAAGATAAGATTTGAAAGACAAAGGGTTATACTGAAATGACGTGGGGTAAAGAGGAGAATTTTACATAGCGTGATTACGCAATCTTAACTTCACTTCTCCCTTGCCCGTCAGTTTTTGTAGACCCATTAGCCCTTGGTAATACCAGTCATCTGCGGTTGAACAACATTCTCGTCTTTCATTTTAGGGGTTTCTTGTGCGATAGCCGCTTTTATCATAGAGATGATCATATGAATAAAGATAAAGACCCACGCAATATAAGCCACATAGATAAAATATTTTGATATATTAGCGATAAAGGAAATCTGGATTGCCTGAGAAAGCTTTATGGTGCATGCAGTGTACATGCCTAAAGGGAAGACCATCGCCCAATAGAGCGAACTGTATTTAAATGGGGTTTTGTGAATGATGTATTTCCATACCCCAATAATTATCAAAAATGGTAACCACCAGGTGCCGAATGACCAGAAAAACAGGGTAAGTCCTTTTGTGAAACCTAAGAGATCGGTATAGGGACATGCCACTTTCGGAATATTGAGACAAAGCGCAGAGCCTGCCAGGGTCGTGATAGCGAGGGCGCCCATGTTAATCCAATACGGCGGTACCAATGCGTCGGGTGATATCTTAAAAAACACGAGACGGTAAATGATGAGCGTAATCAAGACCATATAAAGGGATGAACCAATCATCCACCATGCAAACGAGGAAAATATTACAAAGCTGCCACCGGTTCCAAATTGGGGCGCAAGTATGGCGCCAAGAACTGCGACAGATTGCGTTCCTACGGTTGCAGTTAACCATCCGCCATGTAATACCATCTCAATCCTTTGCTCACAGGCAATAAAGAGAATGCTGAATGTGGATAGCGAAACAATCACCCAGAGAAAAATACCAAAGTACCAAAATGCCTTTGCAACTTCCGGGTGGTTAACAACGGTGGCAAACTGCGATCCCAGCACATTTGTACCCGCAACGGTGGTGAAAAAGACAAGGCTTAGTCTTGGATTGGAAAGATCGGCGTAAAGGTTATTCCAAAACATCATTACCCGGAGTATCTGTAATAATAAAACAATTGCATATGCAACGATGTTCAGATAAAAAAGCCCGTAACTAATTCCGGTGAAACCCAGCAACTTGGCTGCAATGGAAATTATTCCGGTAGACATCACCATTGCAAAATAGGCTGGGTGAAAAGTCCTGATGGTATTATGAATAACACCCATTTACATTCATCCCGCCTTGTTAAATAAAGTAGGAATATGGAACAATAATTTGCAACATTCTATCTGATAGTAATGAAGTTTTGCAATCCTTTATTTTACCGTATCAAATTTTTGATTCAATGCCTAATTCCTGAGCCAAACCACCCGCTATGCGGGTGAGAATAGCAAAAGCTATGCTGTAGTATTTATCACCTGCATCTTGCACCAAACAGACCGCTCCTGTGAGAGCGGTAAAAATGTATCAAACTAGCCTCAGGATTGCTGATTGATTACTCTGCCAATTAGTTATACGTCTCTTTCAGTTCTTTTTTTCTCAATAACACGGCTTCTTGCTCATATCATACACCTCGTGCAAGAAATTTCTTGCGCCAGCGTCACGGAGAAAAAACAACTTGATTTATCCCCAATGAATTCACATATCGCCAGTATGTCGTGACAAACAGAAGTTTCACCACCTGAAATCTTGAACATAACATCGCGTCTGTCTGGATATACAGAAAAAGCCGTACTCGGTTGAACCCAATAAACAAGAGCATGATTATACCATACGCCATCTTATGGTGACCCATTTCCGGTGTTCGTGACGGTGGAGTATACCATCCCTCAAATATCTCCTGAAACCGTATCAACTCCATAAACTTTACCAGCCCCAAAAGCCCTCCAAATGGGCTTGGCCGCTCACTGCAATAACGGTACGCGGTAGAATACCCTATTTTACTCGCCTGTGCTGGGCACTCTGCTTTTCCTTGATTAGCGGTATTCTTATCTTGCTCTTTAACCATTTGGATTACCTCCTTTTATTATTAGAGTAATCTCACTTACCCTATTATAACGAGGTAATCCTTATGGTTTCACTACCTTTTATCTTGCACTTGTGCAAGATTCAGGTAAAAATATACCAATTATACTGAATAAAATTTATCATACCCGGTAAAATTACAACAAGAACACGTATAATACCGACTAACATACTGCTTGTAAAAAGGCGTGGCCGGTTTAATATTTCCGGCAAACTATTGGTTGAAATTAATGGAGATTCTTGGCGATGAAAATTATTGATCTGTCACATACGGTTCATGCTGATATTCTAACTTTCCCCGGCACCGAGCAACCAAAATTTGAACAGGCAACTACCTTTGAGCAACATGGGTTTGTGGAAAACGTGGTTACAATGTTTACTCACACAGGCACTCACCTGGACGCGCCTTACCACATACTGGAAAGCGGTAAGAAAACCGATCAGTTTGCCGTGGATAAATTCATTGGGAAGGCACGGGTTATTGATTTAGCCAACATTACTACCGGGGTCATTGGTGTAGATGACTTGAACAAGCACGAACACTTGTTAGGGGATTTAGATTTCCTCGTCTTTAACACCGGCTGGAGTAAATATTGGGGAGACAATAGGTATTTTGCAGACTTTCCGGTACTAAACAGGGAATCAGCCGAATGGCTACTGCAATTCAATTTAAAGGGAATTGGCATTGATGCAATTTCCATAGATCCTGTGGAGGATAAAAATTTCTCCGTACACCGTGTCCTTTTTGAGCGAGATATAATTATCATAGAAAACATGACAAACCTTGATGAAGTCGGTGGCGAATCGTTCATATTGTCTTGCCTGCCCTTAAAGTTTAAAGACGCCGATGGTTCACCTGTCAGAGCTGTCGCAATGATAATCTAGTGGCGGTGTCACATATAAAATGAAATAGCCGACGGGTTTGGTGTGAAGCACATGTCCTCGCCGGGTGGGATTGGGGGGGGATTGGTGTCACCCATTAGCCCGGATTTCTCACCGATATAATAGACAATCCTCAGTATTTATGGTATAAGATGTTTGTAAGTAACAGATTATCCACAACAAGAGGAGGGATGAAGGTGAAAACAGGGTGTACCGATGCAATAGAGTATCAGGAGTTAAATTTTTGCTGACATCGCCATGCATTTGAAAGCCGCAGCCAAAGGCAGCCCAATTGAATACCAGCTATTGTGTGCGACACCTAACTACCAAACATATTTACCAGTGTCGTCTGCAACGTCATCATACCGCACGAAATCAGGAGTTGTTCGCAGTCAGGTGCAGCGTTTGGATTGGCTTCCAGCGGTTTGTTTTTCTCAATGCCGGACACTTATGTGCTGCGATATGGTCAGTCTTATCGCACTTGATCTCATATTGCGGATCATCTTTGCTGGCGTGGTGCGTGTATCCTTTACAGTCGAAATCCTCCGTATGCACCTTGATGATCGTGCCTCTGACGTACCCGGCCGCCGAGTTCCAGGTGACGTGGTCACCGATCGTAAATATTCGTGGTATAATGGTCGCCTCCCGTTTTCGATTATCTCTTACGACTCAGATTGTTATGTTGTGATTCCAGCGTACGGTGTTACATCGATTCGTTTTTCTGGCGATAGGACAGTTTGCCATTCTTTAACTGTGCCGCGGACGTGTAAGGGTGAATCTCGTTCTTTTTTCCGCTGATGATATGTTGCACACAAACACCGTCTGCCTTCAGGTAATCGGCAATTAGCGATCGGTGACAACGCCACCATACCGCTTCTGCACACATAATGACTGTACGTTTCCGACGGGCCAGCTCAAGCAGTCGGTCGATTCCTGCATGAAATTCTTTCGTCTCCATGTAGTCCGCATAGCCGCGGAAAGACTCGTTGCGCCAGACGATGTTTTGTGAATCCGGACGAGAGCGCCTTCGTCCGCCGAGTTCTGGTAGCGGCACATACTTCACTCCAACCACAGAGAGTGCGTTGCGCAGTGCGTCTTGATTGAAGTGCGGATGTTTGCGGGAAGACGCGTAGCGCCTCACGTCAGCAACCGCTTCGATCTCGTTAGCAGCAAGTAGCTCAAGAAATTCGTCAGGAGTTCTGGTTGAGTGCCCGACCGTCCATACTGTCAACTCTTCTTTACTCATCACATGAAACTGCTGCGCGTTGGCGGAACGTTTAAGTTAGTGGAACGGCGTTTTTTGCATGTCCCCGCCTAAAACGACGTTATGTTTGGTGCTCAGTGGGACACCGACTTTGAAAATAGGTTCAGGACCATCACCCCTGCAATGATGATCGCGATGCCGATAAGCGCCGCGGCATCAAGCGACTGATGATAGATAACCCAACCAGCAATTGAGACCAGCGACACCCCAACACCAGACCAGATAGCATAGGCGATGCCGAGCGGAACAGAGCGCAGGGTAAGCGAGAGAAAATAGAATGCCGAGGCATAGCCCGTGACAACCAGCAACGAGGGACCCCACCGGGTGAACCCGCCGGTAGCCTTGAGCGCAGAAGTAGCAACGACTTCCGATATGATAGCGATAGCTAAATAGAGCCAGTGCATTTCCTGAATGTTTTCCATGAATTAGGTTGGGTGTTAAAAGATAAAAAACTAATGACTTTCTTGCTCACCTCGAAATCCCCTCCTTCATCGGTTAAAAACAACCCGTTCACCCCATAGTTTATTAAGGGGGACTTCCGTTTGGTCCATTTAAAAAATGGGGATTCAAGGTGGGAGTTGTCTGGTATATTATGATACAAACTTTTCCCTGCCGTCTTTGTGCAGTTTGACTTCCCAGAACCCATCATCAAATTCGACACCCGTGATGACGCCTGGATTACGCTCTTCGAGCGATTGGATGATCGATGAGAGTGTCTTGACGTTCGACGGTGGTAATTCATTATCGGCAAGAACTGGCTCACGACGTTTCTCCTCACCGGACTTGGGGTCGATGTAAAGATCGAAGCAATCGCGGCCTTTATAAACCTTAACCTCCCACCATCCGTCGTCGAACTCGGCGCTCGTGATGATTCCCAATTCCTGTCTCTCTATTGATTTGAGAATCGCCGAGAACGGTTTGCTGCCCGGTGGCGGAAGCGCACCTGCCCCAACTATCGTGATCGTGGCAAGGAGCACACTGACTCCCAATACCAGTGACCTTATACCTCTATTCCTCATACTACTTCCTCCATGGTTGTGTTAACGGCCTGACGTTGAAGTTCAGGCCGCGGCCCATTATGATCGTTGCGCCTGCGACGAATGGTTATGCGGCACACCTACTCATGCGCCAGCATCCACCTGATCTGAAACTCTATCTCCTCTTCACCATCTGTACGCTCATGTTCAATGTTGAAGGTGGCTCGCACAGGAACGTAAACCCGTTCTCCTGCAATCTGGATTTCGAAGCGCTCACCGTTTTCTATAGCATCCGCCAATCGACGGAGCTTCTGAACAAACTCTTCCTTTGAGTAACTTTTCTCGATATCCCGGTCATGCTTGGCCGACACATAAACCTCCCTCTTTATTGGAAAGAAAACGTAATTTAACCAACTGCCACCTCAATCTGAGTGACAAAGATGTCGGTGTGAAGTCGATGTTTTATCTCTTTTTTTGATGCTGCATCGAAAATGAGTTCGAATGCTTCCCGAAGGCTGTCCCGTGCTTGTTCGATACTATTACCTTGTCTGACGTTATCTAACTCCGGATATAACGATACGTATCCGTCACCTTCACGTTCAGCAATTGCTGAACGTTTCATTTAATACCTTCCCTTTAAAGTTATCCTTTAAATAAGATTAACACAGATTCATCCGTTTCCCAATCATTATTTGCATTCGTGGTATCCCAAGAAACTGTTTTGGGTATGATGGTAACAGTAATGTCGGGTGGATCACGACGTTGGTTTTTTACGCCGTATCCACCTTCAATATTGTATGATATGGTGGATTCGCTTCGCTTAATCCATCCTTACAGGAAAGCCATTTACATAAAATTAAATTTCAACACTCAAGAGGCTCACAATTTATGATTTACAAACTTGATACCGAGTCGTCTTAATCTAACGGGGTGGCACGGACAAGCTATGCTTGTCCGTGTTTTTGCATCTCTGCTTACTTTCTTGTGCTTGCGCGGTCTGTCTCGCATGGTCTATCTGCATGTTAAAATGAATGCCTCGTAAACCATGTCTTGCAAGTCCAACACGGACAAACGGAGTTTGTCCGTGTCACCCTTTTACCAATTTGAATTCACCTTTTATGAACATCTTGAGTATAAGCGCTCGAGTTAATGCGGTGGTCCGTCAGGGACGTCGGCCTTCAAGGAGCGGTTAAACACTTTTTGCAAAAAACCTCACCCGAAATATGAGAACACAGCATATTCATTTCCATTGAAGATAAAATTGGCCATCTCACGCATACCCATCTTTTCGTGTGCACGCAGTGAGGCCTGATTGTCTCGCCGGATAAAGAGAATGCCTTCACGCCCTGGCTCCAGCCGCCGCAATTCCTTATACATGGCCTGAGCCAATCCCTTGCCGCGCTCTTCAGAACTCACACAGATAGGGCCATACACATAAGCGTCAGCGGTGCCAGAATATGCGTTGAGCATGGCTTGAATGATAGGTGCATCTGCATGCATATTTCGCGTGCTGCTCATTAAGAAGGCAATAATACGTCCGCCACGGCGCGCAACGATCAGCGGCATTTTATTCATCATTTCGGTAATTCGAACGCGTGGAAAACTGGCTGACAACGTGCCTCCAAGCCCAGGCTGATTCTCTGCCTGCAGCTCCATAATACCATCTAAGTCAGCTTCTGTTGCCCTGCCAATATTCACTTCAGAATTTTTCATGATGAAATTTCGATATTTCTCATTACCGCATCTTGTGTTTTATAATCCTGCGGAAAACTATCATATTCCCTCCTGGATGTATATGATATACTCAAGAGGCTCACTATTTGTGATTTATGAACTTGATACAGAGTTGCCATACTCTAACGGGGTGGCACGGACAAGCTATGCTTGTCCGTGTTTTTTTCATGCCTTGTGCTTGCGGATCTGTCTTGTATTGTCTCTCCAAATGTGAAAATGAATACTTCGTAAACAACGTTGTGTAAGTCCAACACGGACAAACGGAGTTTGTCCGTGCCACCCTGTTACCAATTTAAAATTCACTTTTTATGAATATCTTGAGTAGATAATTCTATCAATAGCTTCTTTCATATCCTGGATAATCGCGGTATCTTCTCTTTCAGACATAAATTAAATTTCTTTCAATATTTCTTGCAACCTCTTTTACTCGTATATTTTCAATCCCATTATTCGTTATTACATCAACCCTTTTTCCGAACAAACTTTCAAGGTATTCCACGAGCCTGACAAATTTGAATCCTATTGGCCTCCTGAATTCAACAACGATATCCAAATCACTATCTTCTGTCATCGTCCCTTTTGCCACCGAACCAAAAATACCAATTCTGGAAACACCATATTCGTCCGTTAAAACAGGGTAATTTTCCTTCAGCAAACGTATTACTTCATCTTCATCCTCTTTTCAGTTAATATTCTCACAATTTTACGACTAACGCAAAGTTCAGTCGCACGGTTTTTTGTGTCGGCTGGAACGACAAGTTGGCCATTTCTCATTTCTTGGGGAAATATTTAACATTGCTCATATTTTTAAAATCTGAATCCTGAGTCCAGAGGATGGCATTGAATTCTTGCGCCGTTGCCAGAATGATACTGTCCGCCATTGGAAGATTATGCTCCAAACTTAGCCTTGAAGCGGCGAGTGCCAAGGGTGTGGTCAGATCCACAACCGTTCCTTTTTGCATGGCAACAGCCGCCTGCAGCGCTTCATTTTCGCTGGTCTCCCGGAGAATGACCTTGAAGACTTCATATATCGTTAACGTTGGGACAACAAGCAAAGCCGAATCACTGAGTGGGGTCAGGAAATGCTTGGCATTAGACTCATCTGCGAAGTATGCAAGCCAACCGGAAGAATCTACAATATTCATACTCGATCTTCCTCTCGTTTGAATTCCGTATTGATACCCTTGAGAAATCCACGGAGTTCTTTGATATCGCGTTCCGGGATAAGTTCAATACGTCCAGCATATTCTATAACCTGCATTTTTTGACCTGGACGAATATTCAGAGCCTCCCTGACTGTTTTCGGTATAACGACTTGATATTTTGGTGATACGGTTACTGATTGCATATCAACACCCCCAATCGATCTTTTTTTGTATTACGATATCATGATCGATATGGTTGTGTCAATTGTATTATGGCCAACATTCATTTTTATCTTTATTCTACACTTGTCCGCATATTATTACATGAAATGTATGATGTCAACCAATAATGAGTAAAATTGTATTTAAAACACAACGGTATTTCGTTATTGGGTTTGAAAATTTATTCTTATACTGAATCGTGATATTGTGGTGTGCTCTTTTCTATAATCATGTCATCCCTTCGGGATTTTCCCGTTTGCCCGCCTGCTCGTTAGCCCGGCCTCCCGTTTTCTCTGTTGACCATTTACCATTTCGAAAAAAAATCCCCTTCGGTTTCGCTGAATAGTTACTTATACTTTTGCATTTGCTACGCCCATAAATTCCATTCCTTGCCAAAATCATTCAACGCACCATTTATTTTTATCAATTTACCGGCATGGTGTCGTACGATATAATATACGTCAAGTCACCATAATTCCATTGAATATACAAATATATTTTCAATATAATCTGAAATACTTTTTATTGCCAGATATGGGTTTCTTAGTAACAATGTAGTTTTTTGAAAAATGTAGCGCCGATCTCTTCCCCGATCACAGTCGAAGACAAGCGTGGTCGGCTTGTGCGGGGGATGAACCGCCCGCGCTACGTATTTTGTTTTGTGTAGATTACCTATAAATGTACGGATTTTTCAAAAAACTAAATTTTTACGTTTCTTATAATATCATTTTAACCTCAAAGCGTGAATAGACATTTAAATTTATTATTCCTGGCAACGGAAAACTTGTTGCGGCACAAGGCAAAGACGGTTGTCGTCTGTCTTTGTCTTATTGCCATCCTTTCTCCTTTCATAACCGCCATTGCCATCTCTGAAGGGGTACGGGAGCAATCGCTCATCTCCGTGAAGGCCAGCGCCGATCTTTACCTGACCTATGACGAATTTGGCAGGAATTCAGCTATTCCCTTGAACTACCTGGACAAGATTAAAAAGATCTTTGGAGTTACCAAGGCGATACCACGGATTATTGGCCGGGGATTTTTACAGAATAAACTGGCAGTTATCGTTGGTATTGATAAAGAAGACCTCCCTGACTCAGTATCCTGTATCTCAGGCAGGATTTTTGATAATGCAAATGAGGTTGTCGTAGGTCATGAATTAGCAAAGCACTTTCGCTTAAATCTTGGTGACCAGTTCAGTATGCGCTGCCAGCAGCGCAAGGTCTTTACGGTGGTGGGTTTCTTTTCCTCAGACTCCAGTATCTGGGGCGCTTCAATGATATTCATGTCCTTCAGGGATGCCGGGGAGTTGTTTGGTAAGCAGGATGTTGCTACGGACATGCAAATTTATACCCTGCCTGGGCATAATTCGGAGATTGCGACTGATTTGTATGATATCTTTCAGCATGAAGCCTACCGGCTGCAAGACAAACAGATGGTAGAGTTATATGTTAAAAAAGGATTTATGCTCAAGGAAGGCATCTTTAGCGCTTTATATGTCGTTGCCTTTGCCCTGGGAGTGCCTGCCATTCTGGTTGCCTCTGGTTTTGGATTGTCTGAGAGAAAAAAAGAGATTGGTATTATGAAGGCTACCGGCTGGCAGACGCTGGAGGTATTAGAGCTTATTTCCATGGAGCAATTACTCACCAGCTTATTGGGTGCTACCATAGCCCTCTTACTGTCTATCCTTTGGGTGAAGGGTTTTAACGGTGCGTTTATTGCGCAGTTTTTTATAGCAGAGATCACGATGCTGCCCAAATTTACCCTGCCTGCAAGGTTTTTACCCTTGCCCTGCCTGCTCAGTTTCTTCTTTGCCTTTCTCCTGACCATGGTTGGAAGCGTCTATTCATCGTGGAGGGCATCGACGGTGTTGCCGGTGGTGTCGCTGCAATCATGATACGGACAGAGCATCTTTGCAAATCCTATTGCCATCATTCGCATTATGAAGTACGCGCTATCTATGATATCACTATAAACATTTCTCAAGGGAGTTTTGTGGTATTTAACGGTCCTTCTGGCTCAGGAAAAACTACCCTGCTGAACATCATGGGTACTCTGGACAGACCCACTGCCGGCAAGGTATTCATGTATGGCGAAGAGATTACCTCATTTTCTGATATTGCCCTTGCCCGGCTGCGGCGCAAGAAGATCGGCTTTATCTTCCAAAATTTTCATCTCATTCCAAAACTTACCAGCTGGGAGAATGTCTCATATCCCTTAATTCCTCTAGGGATCAGTCTTAAAGAACGTCTTGAAAGGGCAAAAATATTTTTAGAAAAGATGGGGATTGGCGACCGATTAAACCACACACCAGAGGAGCTCAGCGGCGGGCAACAGCAGCGCGTGGCTATTGCCCGGGCGTTAATAAATAATCCCGAAATTATTATTGCTGACGAACCGACATCAAATATTGATGATGAAACCAGCGTTCAGATACGAGAGCTCTTGAATGAACTAAAGGCACGTGGTGTAACCATTCTCGTTGCCACCCACGATGCGATGTTTGAAAAGGTTGCCGATGTGGTATTTAAAATAAAAAACGGCAGGATAATTTGACATGTAGTATAGAGGGACTACTATTCACTCAACGAACAAAATATAAAAAAGGGACCCATTTTTTACAAGAAATTGTCAGGAAAAGAATTGAAGTAGTAAAACCTGAATACGAGAGATAGGTGAAAGAAATTCCCGAAAAAAAGTTAGCCGTTTTTGAAAAATTCTTAACGTTCTGGGTTTTGCTCTGTATCGGAGCAGGCATTGTTCTGGGAAAGGCAGCGCCCGACGTTGCAGTCAAGCTGGATTCCCTTGCAGTGTATGAAGTTTCTATTCCCATTGCAGTCTGTCTTTTTTTTATGATGTACCCAATCATGGTGAAGATA
>JAJTXE010000002.1:1668063-1679666 GCA_021463795.1 Candidatus Brocadia sp.
TGATGTCTGTCTCCTGTTGTGCCACCTTCTTTGATGTGCCCCTAAGGCCTTCAGCCATGATCCCCCAGGCCATTTTTGGAATACACTTTCAAAAGATATTGTTTGTGCTGTACTATCTGATAAATATCATACTGATTGCCTTGTTATTTCTCTTGCTTTCCAAAAAGTGGCTTTCATTTACTGTATTCAGCAAAAAGATTGTTGTGTATAGCATGGCTATCGTAGGAGTTGTCAATATTCCGGTAGTTATTTATACGCTTATTGAAAATATTGTCCCGAGACTCATGCAACTTCCTTATCATCATTGTATTTACTGTTTCATGGGGAAAGGGGTGGTACCTGACGCACCGGTTATGCTTGGGTTGTTTGTCATTGGTACTTTTGCAATTGGGTGGATGGGTATTTTGCGTATGCTTTGCATGAATGCGGAGACACAGCCGGTAACTGAGCATCTTTTAAAGAAGGTAAATGGCTTGTCTGCTTTTTGCCTGCTTGCATCCCTTATGATGGTAACGATACATCTGATATTTACATGACAAAAAAAATCTGGATTGGACTCGTTATTAGTATTATTGTTGCGCTGGGCGGGGTAGCGTACCAAAAATTCCTGAGAAGCCCCCGATGTGCGTTCGACGGTTCTGCTGTACCACCCATCTATGAGGTGGATATTGTCCTAAGTGACCGTTCCGTAAAAAAATATTGTTCCATCTATTGTGCAGTACAATGGTTTAAAAACAACCATCAAGTGGTTGATCACGTTGTCGTTACTGATGAAATCAGGGGCAAGAAGATTGACTCATACATGGCGTATTTTGTTGAGAGTGAGCTTATTACTAACGAAACGAATGATAACCGTATCCATGTCTTTCAGCAACGCCAGGATGCCCTTACCCATGCTGAAAAATTCCATGGGACAGTAATCGACGACCCATTTACTATGGATGAGTAACGATCACTCCGCTACGGCAAATTACCAGCACGTCCACATGCCCGAATGTTTGTCTTAAGATTGACTACGTATAGCATTATAAAAATCAGATGTTTAATTATACGACATAACATTGAAATTGACGACATGCTCAACCGGATGCCTGCCAGACAATTCGCCAATTATCTATTAATTCCTATTATAAGTTACTAAAACAGCATCTGTTATAAATTATTGGTTATTTTATTACAATAATAGGTATGCTTATCGCTAGTAAGTAAACAGCCTATTCACGTAACTTATTGAAAGGAATATAATAACTATGATTGAACGAGACAATAAAATTGTTATGGAGATGGGGTTGATAAAATATATGGGAGAAAGACTTTTACTCATAGTTACCCGCGGGAAGAGGGTATTCAATTGGGTGAATGAAATAATGATTATCTCAAAAGAAAAGAAGGGTACCGGCAGGCAAAAATTTACTCCTCACAGGGAAGATGAAGCAAATGCTAATCTTTCAATAATTGGGCCTGAGCCATCGATTCCACTCTCAGAAATCTATGGCAGAATCGAATCTTTGTAGCATGGCGAGCCCAGCGAACAAGTCTGCCGTGAATCAAAGATTCATGAGGATCGTAATAAGAGCAATTGTCATCCCGAAAATAATACGATAATAGCCAAACCACTTAAAACCATGTTGCTTCAGGAAGCCGATAAATGCCCTGATGGCAACCATAGCCACAAGAAAAGCCACGAAACTGCCAAAGGCAAGGATGGCAATGTCATGATTTTGGATCGTCTTGTAAGAGTCCATCATCTTCTTTGCGCTGGCGCCAAGCATGGTTGGAACGGCAAGAAAAAAGGAAAATTCGGCAGCGGTTCTCCGGTTAAGTCCTACCGCCATTCCTCCAATGATCGTTGCAGCCGACCGGGATACCCCGGGAATCATAGCAATGCACTGAAAGCAGCCGATTTTAAAGCCCTGGAACCATGATATCTCCTGTTCTTCCGTGCCTTCAGCATGCCGAAACCATCGATCTGCAAAAATCAGAATAATCCCACCCAGGATAAGTGAGGCAATTACCACCCAGATGTTTGCTAATAAAAGATCAATATAATCTTCCAGAAAAAAACCTGCAACTGCCGCCGGCAGGAAGGCAAAGGCAAGTCTCAAATAAAACCGGAAAGAGGTTAGAAACTTGCGCCAGTAAAGTGCTACCACCGATAAAATAGCGCCAAGCTGGATAACGATTTCAAAATTTTTGGTAAGGGTATTCTCGTTGATGCCCATAAATGTGGAGGCAATTACCATATGGCCAGTTGATGAAATCGGCAGAAACTCAGTAATCCCCTCGATAATTGCAAGCATCAAAGCTTCCAGATAAGTCATGCGTTCATTCCTTTCGTGATGTAAATCAGGCCTTCAGCGGTTTCTTTAAAGAGAAGATCGAACCGCGGAACGAGGAATAGCGAACAGTGAAGTTAAAATAATTCATCATTCCTTGTTCAATATTTGATATTCGGCATACTGCTTTTCAAGGGAGAACGAAAAAGCTCTTTGCTCTGCGAAATCTTTAAAATTCCCCAATATTTAGTATGCACCCCATTATAATGGCATCAGATCTCTGCCGGCGATCCGGGCGCCCAACTTCCAGGATACAGCGGTCTGCCTTCTTTCCTGTTTTGTTAATTCGGTATACAGCGCAAGCGCATCATCTCCTGATGATATGCTTTTACTTATTGCCTCTGCTGCGGATAGCCCGGTTGACAATGCGCATGAAATCCCCTCGCCAAAGGCATTGAGAAATCCCGCTGCTTCCCCAACCAGCAGCACATTTCCCTTTCCCAAAAAAAACCTGTCCGTTGTGCACATGTCATTACCAAGACAGCTGACTTTTCTTACCAGCTTTGTGAGCTTTAAGTCAAACGTGTTTTTTAACATTTCCGTGTAATGGTTCAGGCAGGGATAGAGTTTACTGCCCATTTTTATTGCAGTGCCAAAAATTTGCAGCCCATCCTTTACATTAAACCATGCATACACGTCACCGTATTGGGAATCGAAAAAACCATGATAAAAATGAGGATCTATATCAGCGTGTCCTTCATGATAATTCTGATATGCGACAAACCATTTCAGACTCTTTTCAAACTCGGGATCAAGAGCAGCCCTGATAACAGAGCGGCTGCCTTCTGCGCTTATTAAGTACCGGCATTGTATCTCTTTATTTTCGTTCCTGGCGGCATGATAGCATTCCAGGGATATATGATCGGCTGAAGTAGTAAATCCCTTCAGGTTGCAGCAATCCCATACTTCTGCCCCTGATTTTTTAATAAGCCAGGAATCATACTCAGACCGCCATATGTTGGGTGCGCCATCTCCATCTTTGCTGAAAGGCCAATCGGTAAAGTGTCCGTGCTTATCCCAAAACCTTACCCCTTTTAAAAAATTTGGAGTAGCATACGCTGCATGGGGAATTTCACCAAAATATTTTCTGGTGATCTCCTGTGATTTCTTGAAGATAATGCCTGAACAGATCTTATACCGGGGAAGTTTCTTTTTTTCTATTACAAGGACGTTGAATCCTTCATTTACCAGTCCTCTCGCTGCGGCTGCACCAGATGGCCCGGCGCCCACAACTACCACATCATATTCTAATATCAAAGAAAGAGATCTCCTTTTGGCAACAAGGTAGTTTTTTTAAAATTTCCCATAATTGTAATATTTGTCGTGCAGAGTAGGGACGAAGCATTTACCCGTTTTGCACTGAAAGCGTGCATGACAATTATAGCAAATGCTTCGCCCCTGCTTTATATTGCGAAAGTGTGAAAATCCCTGAAAGTGCCTACGATAAGATGCCACTCCGGATTCAAGGGCAATTGTGGTATTCGCTTAAGAGTATAAAATAAAATATTCCTTTTTTCTAACATAATTCATACAAAAGTGGAATGTATCCTCTTGTTTACAAATACGAATTTTGGGACTTCCGTTTGCTCAATTGTTAAATACAAAAGTGATTAGCTCGTAATTATGTGTAATTAACAAACAAGTTAACTGAAAATTCGTTTAAAAAGTAAACGATAACGTTTGAAATTTCGACATACGCCATATCAGGCTGCAATTATCATAACCCTAGTGGTATATCTGTATTATCTCGTATACCGGATTCGTTACACGATCAATCCGGAATCCCTTATTCTTTCAATCGGGTTTTTTTATGCAGAGGCACATGGTTTTCTTGCCTTATTTCTCTTTTTCTTTCAAATATGGAAGCCGGCAGAGAGAAAATGTCCTGCTCCAATACCTGGACTATCGGTAGACATCTATATTCCTACCTATAATGAAGATATTTCTATTTTGCGAAAAACCGCACTGAACTGTGTCAAGATACGATATCCCCACACAACGTATATCCTGGACGATGGTAATCGCCCTGAATTGGCAAAAGAAGCAGAAAGATGGGGATGTAAATACATTGCCAGGAAGGAAAGGGCAGATGCCAAGGCAGGAAATTTAAATAATGCATTCCAGCACACTAACGGCGATTATGTGGTTATTTTTGACGCAGATTTTGTTCCTCAACCGAATTTTCTCGACAGAACGATCGGTTATTTTCATGACCCGAAACTTGCCTTCGTTCAAACCCCTCACAATTATTATAATGTTGATTCATTTCAATTCAGAATCAATAAGAAAAAGGAGCAATCCTGGAACGAGCAGGATATTTTTTATAAGCTCATGATGCCCTGCAGAGACAATTGGAATTCGACCTTTTTTACCGGCAGCGCAGCGGTATTCAGGAAACAGGCATTGGAAGATATCGGTGGTATTGCCACAGGAAATATTACGGAGGATATCAATACAACTATTCTCCTGTATTCACACGGATGGAAGGGGATTTATCATGATGAAATTCTATCACACGGGCTTGCGGCAAAGGATCTGAAGAACTACCACACGCAGGTAATGCGCTGGGCAGAAGGAAATATCGGGCTGTTTTTTGTTAATAATCCCTTGTTTGTCAGGGGCTTAACGATTCCTCAGCGCATCTGTTTTTTTGCCGTTATTTTTAGCTGGCTTATTGGTTTCCCGAAACTTATCTATTTTGTCTTACCACCTGTTATGATCCTCTCGGGTGGCCATCCTATCGGGTCATTTGATTTTTCCTTTATGTGGAGATATGTGATGTTTCTTGGTGTGATTCTCCTGGGATTCAAGTTTGCCTGCCGTGGATATGGAAGAATCAGGTATGACGAATCTTATCTGATGATGAATTTCTTTATCTTCATTAAGGCATCTTTGAAGAATGTAGTACGGCTAAAATCGGTATTCAAAGTCACCGGAAAAGGACTTCAGGCATCTACCAATATTTTGGAAATTATTCCTCAGTCTCTCTTGTGTCTTGTCTGTTTTGGCGGAATTGCATGGGGTGGGTTAAAACTCTATTATGGCGTGTCGTCTGATTATCTGGGAAATGGTGTTGCCATCTTCTGGTGTTTCGTGAATGGATCTCTGGCCGCGTCTGGAATTGAACTGGTTACCAGGCCATATTATAAACGCAAGGATTTCCGGTTTATCGGATCGATACCGGTACGATACTCTACGCCGTCCGATTCGGTATCATTGAGCAGGGTAGGCATCAGCAGAGATCTTAACGAGTATGGTATCTCACTGGTTACTTTTGCTCCTTTACTCCTGGACAAACCGGTCTCGCTTTCTCTCTATCTGAACGAAAGAACGGTAACATGCAATGCCTCCGTTCTTTATACAGCACATTCTAGCCATCTGCCACAGTATCTTCATGGAAGAATGTTTGTTTACGGTCTGAAGTTTGAAGGTCTAAGCAGAGAGGAGATGGATGTGATTAGTATGTACTGTTTCAACACTATCCTCCCCAGATTTCTTCAGAGGTTTGAGAAAAAGCCATCCGTCTTTTTAAGACTGGTTTTTAGGTTTTATCATCATGAACGGTTTCGGAGGTATGTTCGAAAAAAGATAACGATTCCTCTCGTTATTCGAAACAACGGAGAACCTTCCCTCACGGTAGTTACGAATGATGTCAGTATCTCCGGGCTTTCATTTACAAGTTATGTCCCATTGGAGTCGGGCACTCTGCTGCATATGGAGATTATAACGCCGTTTGGGAACTTTTTTGCAGAAGGAGAGATAAAGCAAATGAGGGAAATCGTGGCTGAAAATTCTTATTTTGTTGGCGTCAAATTTACTCATTTTTTCGGCCAATCAGAAGAACTCGGTTTAAGGGTCTCCGGAAGAGATGATAAAGAGAGCCTTGACCGCTGGTTAAAGACCGCTGCAAACGGAAAGAATTGAAGGATACTGGGCCTGGAGGTGTTCGCACCATCAAGGATCGTTATTGCAAAAGGTAAAATAGCATAACATGGAGAAATCGTAGCCGGGGCTTCGTATTTAAAAGACGTCAAATTTATCGATATCTCCGGGGATTCAAAAACGATCCTTTTCGATCTTGCCGTCACATGGGAGCTGAAGCACTAAATATTACCGATGAACTCAATCAAACTCATTCGCAACAAGTGGTTCATTGCAATCTTCTTTCTCTTCTATTTTGGAATATTCTGGGGTGCTTTTCAATGGGTTTACAAAAATGAGATCCTTTTACAATTACTGTACGAGGGCGCTGAGTCCCCTGATGCTGATAAGGTCATGATGCTTTACAACGCCATGATGAGAAAAGTACCAGGCCGAAAGGAAATCAATTCATACTACTGTCTCGGGAAAATTTTAATACGAGCGGAAAAAAGAAAGGAAGCGATAAAGGTCTTGAATGCCATGATAAAAATAACACCCGATGACCGGAGTGTAAGATTATGGCTTGCCATTGAACTTCACAATCAGCAGCGGTACAGAGATGCAGAAAAACATTTTGTCGTACTCCTAAAAAAAAATAATAGAGATTTGCCACAGAAATACGCGGAATATCACTGAGTGGTACGAACCTGATAATTTAGTGTCCTTCAAAATAAATATTTACATTTTTGACAAAAAACGTAGCGCCGAGCCCTTGTGGTCGGCCTTTGGCGGGGGATAAACCACCGGCGCTACGCATTCCGACCCGTTCGGGTTAGGGTGAAGATATGCAAAAAAATAAAAAACTTAATAAATCACTCCTTGATTTTGATGAAAAAATCAAGCAGTGGGTATTGCAACAAGAAACTGTTGCATTCATGGTGGATGAAAACGAATTATGAATACTCAAAATGAAAAGTCTAAGAGCTACGACTTAGTAAATTTTACTATACGTGATATGACAGAATGTGGGAAAACCCTGCGCAATATTGGAAAAGGCGCTAAGAACATGGAAGAGGTAGCTAATAGCACTGTTCACTATTTGTACAATAATCTAATCGATGGGGAAAGCGGGCATCGGGCATCCTCTTTGGTTCGCTTTTTCAAAACCCATACTTACGAAAAACTCGATGACGAACTTCAAAACTTTTCAAGGAGTATGCTAGGAGATTATTCTGTTTTACCAGGCATGAAATGCCTGACTCTCCTGGCAACAGCAGGGGAAAACCCGGAGTGGAATTCCAGGAAAGCCTCAAAGTGGCACAAAGCAATTCCATTGCCGAGTGAACAGTCTGTTCAGCAGATCCCGATGATCCGTACCCTTATTTTACAATTGGGATTAAGCATTAGCATGATTGTCAAACCAGACCCAAGACTTCTCCTGGATTCGGGGCAGAATACCTATAACGTCTTCCATGTATCCGAGGCGGCTGACAGTCTCCACATTCCAGCTCAGAAGGAATTTGTCATACCCTACGGTATAAAATCCGTGTTAGGGTTCGGCGGAGTACTCCCATCAGGAGATCTTTTTGCAGTTATTATGTTCCTTAAGTTTCCCGTTTCGAAGGAGGTAGCTAATTTTTTCAAGACCCTGTCACTTAATATAAAAATAGCAGTATTGCCATTTGAAAATGCGGTATTCGCATGAACGGAAAGAGATTGTTATTATGGAAAATAGTACGGGAAATACAGAAGTTCAATACCTTAGGTCTCAAATAGCTGCTTTGGAGCAGCTACTAGAGGTATACGAAAAAACCGCACTTGAACAAGCAGATAAATTATATGGTGAACTATCGGAGCGCAAACGTGTGGAGGAATCATTAAGGAAAAGCGAAGCACGCCTCGCCAATGCTCAGCGAATTGCCCACATTGGGAATTGGGAATGGGACATAGGAAAAAATAGACTATGGTGGTCTGATGAAACCTATCGCATTTTTGGTTTAATTCGTCAGAAATTTGCTGCAACGTATGAAGCATTCCTTGATTCTATTCATCCCGGCGATAGAGAGTATGTGAAAAAATCTGTTAGTGAGTCCCTGGATGAGAAGAAGCCTCACAGCATTGATTTTCGAATAATTTTACCAGATGGTTCGATACGTTTTGTCCATGGACAGGGTGAAATTCTCTTTGACAACACGGGGAAGGCAATCCAGATGAACGGAACGGTTCAGAATATTACCGAGCGTAAAAAGGTGGAAGATGAAATGCAGGAGTTTAGCAGTTTCAATCAAACCCTTGTTGGTTCCCTTCCCTTTGGTTTAGATATTGTAGACGAGGAAGGCAATATCCTCTATATGAGTGAAACATTTGAAACCCTTCTGGGCAAAACGGTAAGAGGAGAAAAATGCTGGAATATTTACCGTGACAATAAAACGCAGTGTGACAATTGCTTCCTGAAAGAAGGCGTGGAAACAGGAAGAACAGAAACTATCGAATCTGACGATATCTTAGGCGGGAAAGTATTTCAGATAACTCATGTTAATTTAGTATATAAAGGGAAAAAGGCAGTCCTGGAAATTTTCAATGATATTACCGGTCTAAAGCAAGCCGAGGAAGAATTGCAGTTGCGACATAAAGAGTTGTTGCGATACTACGAAGAACTTGAAACCCAAAAAGAGAATGTTGAAGAAAAGAATAATGAGTTGGAAAAGGCCAGAAAGCTGGCGGATGAAGCCAGCCGTGCCAAGGGTGAGTTTCTTGCCAACATGAGCCATGAGATACGCACGCCAATGAACGGTATCATGGGTATGACGGATCTGCTGCTCGATACGGAATTGACTCAGGATCAGCATGATTATGCAAAGACGATTCGCAATTGTGCCAACTCCTTGTTGTCCATTATCAATGATATCCTGGATTTTTCCAAGATAGAGTCTGGTAAACTGGAGATAGAGAACATCGACTTTGATCTACGTATTACGGTGGAAAGTACCATCGATATCCTGGTTGTCGTGGCAGAGAAGAAAGGTCTGGAATTTTCTTGTTTTATCGATCCGGAAGTTCCTTCGCTTTTACGGGGTGACCCTGGCCGGTTGCGACAGGTGTTAACAAACCTTGCTAACAACGCCATAAAATTTACGAAAGACGGCGAGGTTGCCATCAGTATAACCATGGACAAAGAAACCGATTCGCAGGTAACCTTGCGATTTGCTGTCAGAGACACTGGTATCGGGATTCCTTCCGATCGTATGGGGCGTTTGTTCCAGTCATTTTCCCAGGTAGATTCTTCTACCACCAGGATATACGGCGGCACAGGACTTGGGTTGGCGATTTCCAGGCAGCTTGCCGGGATGATGGGTGGTCAAATAGGTGTGGAAAGCGAAGAGGGTGCGGGCTCAACGTTCTGGTTTACGGTAATACTGGAAAAACAACCTTCTGTCCGGCAACGGACGCCATATGAACCTGGCATCATAGAAAATATGCGCGTGCTGGTTGTTGATGACAATCAAACGAACCGGCGTATCTTTCGGGCATATCTCGAATCGTGGCATTGCAGGGTTGATGAGGCTGCCTCGGCTCATGAAGCGATGAAAAAGCTTCATGAGGCTATCCATGATGGCAATCCATTTCAGATTGCCTTGCTTGACCGTTGTATGCCGGAGGTGGATGGAGAATCACTGTGCCGGGAAATCAAGGCCGATCCGCAACTCAAAGACCTGAGCCTGGCGATACTGACTTCGGTTGGTATGCGTGGCGATGCTGAATATTTTAAGAGGCTGGGATTTGCGGCGTATCTGCTCAAGCCGATAAAACAGTCACAGTTGTTTGAATCTCTCAGAATTATTACCGGAGCAACTGCAATTCGCTCTCTCTGCGAATCAAAAGTGTATGATGATGGAACCAATTCAACAATTGCAACCGTGAGCATCGGTGTGGCATCTGTGAAAAGTCATCAGCCATCTGAAAGTAACAAACTTATAGCATTTGCCGATAAGGCTCTTTACCGCTCCAAATCGGAAGGGAGAAATAGAGTCAGTGTTTATTTGAAAGATTCTTCAGTGAAATCTGGAGAAGAAAGGATTCGCGAAGCTGAGGATTTCAGTTACTTAAAACAGAACATTTCAGCTATTTTGGAAAAAACAAAAAAGGCCTCTATTCAATCTTTGTTCTTCATGGTTCGGAATTTGGGGGCGGCTAAATACCTGAAGCACAATCATCAGGCTATACGATATATTGAACTTATGGGGGAAAGGTTTAATCTTCCCCCTTCTATTGTGGAGTCCTTTAAAAACGCTGCACAGCTTCATGACTGCTTCAAATTCATGCTGGAAAAAGCGTTGAAGAGTGAAAGTACAAGGCTGAGTGTCAGCGAAAAGAGAGAGATTGAAAGTCAGCCCGATATGATGGCAGAACTGACCGGATTGTTCGATTTTTTTGCTCATGAAAGATCGATTCTTCAGCATCATCATGAAAATTATGATGGCTCTGGTTATCCCATGGGGCTCAGAGGTAATGAAATACCGTTGGGCGCCAGGATATTTGCCACAGTTGATGCAATGGTTGCCATGTTATCAGAACGACCTTATAGGAAAAACCTTCCGGCTGAAAAGGTTATTGAAGAATTTGCCAATAATGTCGGAAGTCAGTTTGATCCCAAGCTGGTTCTTCTTCTTTTTGATATTGTGGAGAAGCAAGGACTGTTCTCAGTTCCAGAAGCAGTTATGGTGAAGGCAAAGAAAAAAGTGCAGGAGGCCATGGCGAAATGTAAGACATGAACAGACTGTCAGGGAAGAATGGGCATATCATTTTATCATTCTGAATCCCCTGATATGAAAAGTAGTAAGGTGTAAGAGATTCCGAAACAAATTCGGAGTGATAATTCTCGCCGAACCTGGAAGTTTCTTCGCTTTGGACCTCCACGGAAAAAAAGGATAATTATTGATATGAGCTTTGATAAAATTTCTGTACTCATTTCTAAGATAAATTCAATCCCCACGTTACCAACCGTGGCGTGTCAGGTGATAGAAATTACTGCTGATCCAAACAGTTCTGCGGATGACCTTGCAAAGGTTGTTACTCCTGATATATCCCTTACCACAAAGCTGCTTAAAATGGCCAATTCCCCATTTTTTGGTGCAATAAGGAGGGTTACTTCGTTGCAGCACGCTATAACGGTTTTGGGTTTTAAAGAGGTGAGAAACCTGATTATATCCGCGGTTATATTTGAGAGTTTTATGAAAGCTGAAAAAATGGGAAATTATGATATTGGGAAATTTTGGAAACATTCGTTTGTTTGTGGTCTTGCAGCAAAGGTTATCGCAGTCGATCTAAAAAAAGCGAGTAATGAATTTTTTGTGGCTGGTCTCATTCACGACATAGGGAAACTGGTTATATACATTACGTCACCTC
>JAJTXE010000002.1:1679687-1723667 GCA_021463795.1 Candidatus Brocadia sp.
CTGTTTCTCCTCAATCAAAACCAATTCTTGAAGCCACAAGGGCGGAAATCTTATCCTTAACAGGACGATATGATGATGCCCTGACAATAATTCATACGCTGGAAGGGGACAAAGAAACTGGATTCCGCCTGCGAATGCTGGAGTTAGAATGCTACTATGCCTTGGAGAACGATAGGATGCTTCTTGAAAAATCATCGTCACTATTACAGAAGCTTTCTCATGAGGAAATAACCGATAAGGCCAAGGTTTTAACGCTACGTATTCTTTCCCAAATACGCATCGGGCACTATAAAGAACTAGGTGCGGAAATTGAATTATTATCAAAAATCGACGACAAAGACCCTGGCCCGGCAATTCTTACGGTTTTATTACTGGCTGCCGGGAGACAATTAGAAGCAAATGAAAGGGCAAATCAGGTGTTAGGTAAAGTATTATCGAGGTTTACAGCGGAAACTGAGATGATCAGACCCCAACTCCTCGATGTTGTGCCACTTTCTGCCTGGAAAATTGCTGATGATGTGGCTATGCACCACAATCCCGAAGTATGCGCCCAGCGTGCAAAGGCTGAGTATAAAGCCGGTAATTATCAGCAATCCCTGATATTCTACACAGAACTAAAAAAAGAGAAAAATGACCCGCTTTATAAACTGGGCATGGTGGAATGTTTTCTGGGCATGAATAATCCGGAGGAAGCAAACAACATATTTCATCAGATCCCATTACCCGGTTTGCCGGAAAAAGAAACCACCCGTTACCTTGAGGCGCTGGTTACGTTGAAAAAGAGGAAAGAAGAACTTTTGGTTGGACTATCACGATTTTCAGAGGACGTTTCGCAAAAGACCTCTGCCAAAGCAATCGTGGCAATTGCAAACGTTCAATCCGGCGATCGTGCAACTGCGGATGGAATCGTAAAGCAATACCTTTCAAATCAACCGGAAAACCTTGCCCTATTTCAGACAATTTTAGAAAGGATTGGATATTTCGATCGGGGCAGACAGAGCCCAAACTATGAATTTGCAAAGGATTGGTTGCATCAGGCGGTAGAGCAATTCCCAGGTGACTCAGGACTGCGATATCAGTATGCGAAATTACTGGCTACTCATAACGATTATGACCTGGCAAGCGAACAATTCCTGACGCTTCAGGAAAGTGACCCCACGGATGTGAGATACATGCGATGGCTGGCGCAGGTCAATGCCTGGAGGCACGAATACGAGGAATCTATGAGGTGGTACGATGCGTACCTCAAAGAAAGGCCGTTGGATTTTGACCGGCGCCGTGAAGTCGCCCGGGTATATGGGTGGGCATTGCGTCCGCGTGAGGCAAATCAAGCGTACCAAAAGCTTTGTGAAGACTACCCTGAAGATTACGAAATCCTCTGGGAGTCGAAGGCAAAAAGGAATAACTGGCTGGGCAGAAAACGGACGGCTGCTTCGTTTTACCGCGAATTGGCAGAACGTCACCCTGAGGACAGTGAAATGCTCTTTGATTTGGGGCAGATGTACTCGCAACTTCATCTCAGTACTCCGGCAGAAGAAGTGTATCAGAAATTGCTGATCTCTGCGCCGGAGCACAACCGTGCGCAATTTGCCCAGGAATCAGAACAGTGGAGATGTAGGCAATCAGTAAGGCTGAAGCAATCATATATCCACCAGAAAGGCAGTGGTGATGATTTTGGAAATTATGAGATCATGATGTTCAGAACAGATGCTGCATATGCCCCTGTGAGACTCGCTGAGGCAATGGACCTGTCTGTGGGTCTGGGAAATACGGTGTTTAATTTTACGAAACACAGTGGTTCGGTTGCGGAACATCTTACCTTACAGTTAAATAAATATTTTGAGCAGGGAATAACAACCTACGTGGACGGAGAGTTATCCACCTACTCCGAAAACCGGCACGAAACAGGACAGTTTGAAGCTGGTGGCGCCTACCGGTTTTATGACAGATTTGATGTTACGGTATTTGGCGGCAGGGAGGACGTGCTGCAAAATTTTAATACCCTGGAGAACAACAGGGGGCGATACTTTACCGGCGGACGTTTTGCCTGGGATATATCTCAGCGCATCGATATTTCGAGTCAAGTCAAAAAGCATTGGTACGATGACAGTAATAACGGCACCGAGGACTATACAGCTATTGGCTATAAACTCTCGTTGTATCCGAAAATCCTGAAGTTTGTCGTGGAAACCTACGGATATGATGTCCATGCACGACGCGATGAATATTGGTCTCCACATGATTACCGGAAATATACCGGGGGGGTTGTCTGGAGGCATTATCTGGGAAAGGAGCATTTCAGCGGCGCTCCAAAACTTTTTTATGAGCTTGCCTTACGAGAAAGCATCGATTCAGATAGCGTCGATTATATTGAGCCAAGATTTGAATTTGGGTGGGATGACCAGAGACGGTGGAATATAGGATTTGAAATGAGACCCGTACAGTCAAAGGTCTTCGAGGAAGAACAGGCCGGAATTTTCTGTAATATTCGTTTCTAACGGGAATTTTGCCGGAACGTGAATTTGGGTTTTTCCATCTTCCGTCCGTGATTTTGCTCGGAGAAACATGCAAGCATTTTCGCAGTCTCCCCTGCATGCGTCAATGGGGTAGGCCGGCACTACAAACCGTTTTGAAAGTTCGCCCCTTTCATATCAATGCTCTCCCGGCTAGCTATGCAAAAAAATACCCGTTTATGAAGGCGAATTGCGAAGGTCGGGTTAACACGTATGGGATTATGGGGGGGGTTGTATAAACAATTTTACGAAGGTATACGAGGGTTCAATCGTCCATGATTGAACCAAAACGTTTTGAACATGTGCGTCGTGTTTAAATCAAAATTTCCTATGTGCTATTGAAATGGCTGGTTCAATAGATAAGAATAGACCAGTGTAAGGAACAAGATTAGTGTCGGGTGATTAAAGCGGGGCGTATCAACTAAATAAAACTATTTCAACGTTATAAAACCCTTATCCTTTACAAAGATACTTACTGGCGTGTTTGTTTCCATGAACTCCTCCATAAGGGTCATAAATTCTAAAACAGACCGTACCTCCTTTGTTCCGACTTTGGTAATGAGATCGCCTGGTTGTATACCAGCTCGTTCGGATGGACTATTTGCTTCAACATCAACAACTAAAACCCCCTGTTCACCTATAAATCCGAGAGATTTTGCGATTTCCGGATTTAAGTCATTGACTACCAGCCCTAAAGAAAATTTTGTGGGTTCGTCAAGTTTTCTCATAGCGACATAGGTTTTTCCGCCGAGGTCTTGAGGCTGGGGCTCAACGAGCACTGTCAGTGCACTTTCCACACCGTTGCGCACGACCTTTACAACGACCGTGGTATTTATCTTCGCACAACGAATTGCATGCTGGAGGTCTATGGTGTTTCTGATCTTTTTCCCACCGATCTCCAGGATGATATCACCCGGAGAGATGCCGGCCTTTGAAGCAGGGGTATCACTCCATACCTCAAGAACAAATACCCCTTTCTCAGATGGCAAGCCAAACCGGCGGGCAATTTCTTTTTTGTCTTTGAGGCCAAGTATTTGTGCCAACTCAGTATTAATATCGTGTGTCCCTACACCCAGATACCCCCGCACGACAGTTCCTGTGGCCATAATGTTTTCGACGGTTTCTTTTACAATGCTGGCAGAGATGGCAAATCCCACGCCCTGAAAGCCGCCCGATCGGGTGGCTATGGCGGTATTCATCCCAATCAATTCGCCGCGTAGATTTACCAGCGGCCCTCCGCTGTTGCCGGGGTTAATGGCTGCGTCGGTTTGAAAGAAGTCTTCGTAAAGAAAAGGAAGTTCGAATGGAATTACATGGGTTCTTCCTTTGGCGCTGATAATACCGGCAGAAACGGTTTGCTGGTACCCGAAGGGACTGCCAATGGCAATAACCCAATCTCCCACGTGCACTTCTTCAGAATTACCAAAGGTAATCGGTGTAAAATCTTCCCCCTCTACCTTAATGACTGCAATATCGGTATTCGGATCGATCCCGATGATCTTCACACGATTATATTGTTCCCCGTTATAAGTGACCACCGTGATTTCATCTTCAGAAAAATCGGTGATAACGTGGTTGTTCGTTAAAATATAGCCATGTTCGTCAATGATAATTCCTGAGCCAAGACCTTTTTTGGGTAGCGTCTCAGCATGAGGTTCATGTTTCGGCGGGAAATTTTGAGACGGCGGTGGAGGCTCGATTTCATTTTTTTCATTCTGGAATGTCTTTTTCTCTGTGCTTAAACTCACGACAGAGGGACTGACGAGTTGTGAAACTTTACGAAATGTTTGAATCAGTGGGTTTGTAAGTTTTTCTAGGTCAAGGAGTTCTTGCTTTAATCGGTTGATATCGTCATTTCTGGCAGCAAAAGCAAGATGAACAGAAAATAAAGACAGGACACTCAGGAATGTCCACCAGAAAATTAAACATCGTAAACGCTTCATGTTTTATCCATAGGAATTTTTAGTTTGTAAATTAAATATCCACTACCAGTAAACATGAATAGGTCTGCAAAAAAAGTCAAAATGACTATCTTCTTCGCAACAGAAGGATCATTGGTTCTATGTACTTTTACGACCGCGAGAAAGGTTATGTAGGCCATCACAATATAGATCAAACCTATTCCGGTGAGCAAAAGCATTTTTTTGAAGGGCTTCATTGGTAGTATCGTTACAGAGATTCATCATTATTCTTTTTAGGAAGTGCTGAATCCGGAGAAAAAACAGTTGCCGTAATCCATATAAATGTCATTTTATATTTCATATATAGTCAATTATAATTTAATTCTGTCTACAAATACAAAAAAATTTTGTGATAGCGGAACTTTTTTTTAAATATAGATGTTTTAAGTGTCATAATTGTTCTCCTTTTTAGCAAGCTGATTTTTCGCTTTCCTCCTTTTCTTCGAAAATCAGCTTGCTACCTTTCTTCTCTATAGGTAAATATCGAGAGATGATCCTACAGCATCCGCTCTGTTGTTTTTTGGCGCAGCCACAACTTTAGTCCATTCAGATGCTTGAACATTTTTTGCGAAGATTTCCTGCTCAAAATTCTCGGGTGTCTTTATCGGTATGTTGCTTTTTCTTTGTATCCTTTCGATGGAATTGATTAAGTTTGTCCTTTTCAATTCTTTGATCGTCTGATGGTGATCACTTAGCACACTATCTTTAAAATCAATGTGGTTTCCTTGTTTCTTAGTTGTTTGAGCAGATAATCTTTTTATCTCTTCTAAAAGTTTTGATGTTGTGGGATTTATGTTGTTTACCATTTGCCACCTCCAATAAATACCTTATAGTCTCATAATGTGATGGTATCATAGCTAATTCTATACCTAAAATTATCATTGAAGAAATAATTTAGTATTGTACTAAATTATTTCTTGTGTCGTTGCAAAAATTCACTTTTCTAAATTACAGGTTTAACTCTCTTAAACATTAATATTGTCAATATTTTACAGAAAATAATCTTCTTTTTAACAGGCGCTATGATGACTCTGATTACCCAGAGATTAAAGAATCTCTGCTGAATGTTGTAATAATGAATAAGAAAAATAGACCTTATGGATTGATGTTGATGGCAGAATTCCCACAAGTTTGTGCAGAGTCTGTTGTGAAATTAAGCAGGTAGAATATACCCCAAAAACTGGACAGTTTGTTAAAATAGAAAACCGTGTCTGACATGGGGCAGGCATGGAAAAGAAAGAGACGTGGAAGAAGCAAGTCATGGAGGAGATATCGAGAATGTTTTGCATGAAGAAGGTACATGATGCGAGAAAGGAGGTGGAAATATGGACATTGTTGTACCAGCAGACAGCGCAGTTAAAGGTTGAATTAGATTGACTGAAAAAATTTTTGACAATACGCACTTTTCTTTGAAAGGAGAAGTCTTATGAAAAACAAGAGCGCCACAACCATTTTTTTGGTGTTCGGTCTGTTGCTTTCCTCGATAGCTATTGTACAAGCCGATGAAAGGCCGCCACCAAATAGCAAGCCACTCTCGCTAATTCTCAAATCAGTGGAAGAGCAAGAATCGGGGAGCATCTCGGAAGCCGAATTCGATGACGGCTTGTGGGAGGTAAAGGTTTGCGCCACTGATGGTTGCCAGAAACTTTACATCAATCCAAAGTCTGGTAAGGAGAAACGCCGGAAGCGAACAGGTTCTGATGAAATACCACCGGCGAACGCCATGGCCCTCTCAACAATTATACAGTCCGTCGAAGCACGTAAGCTGGGGACCATAACGGACGTAGAATTCGATGATGGCTTCTGGGATGTCGAACTTCTCAAGCGTGGCCACGAGATCGAGCTGGTTATAGATCCAATGACCGGAGAAGATAGGAGTTAAGTATGAGGTAAAAAAACATGCTAGACAACCGGTTACAGCGGACGGCGCTGATGAGCCGTCATTGAACCTGGGTGCTAGCCCCAGTTTACAAGTTATGCTTAGAATTTAATTGTTGAATTGCTTTATCCTGTGTAAAACAGTATAATAATTTCGTAAGGATAAAACTTTATAAGGGGGCGAAAGGATTCGACCGGACACGTTGAGGTATAGGTGGCGTATTGAGGTTGTCAGGCGGCCTCATTAAACTTGCAAAGAAAAGAAGGATTTACACGGCAGGTAAATATTCATGGGCCAAAGGCTCACAAAATGGCATGAAAATACGTCACCCGCCCATCAAGGGAGAGAAAGTCCCCTCGCCCCTTGTGGGAAAGGGGTTGAGTGACGGATATTTTCGTGCCAGCCGGGAAACAAAGGAATTTTATGTATTCACGTATTGAAGTGTTTTTTAAAGACAAACTTCCTGATCCTCTGGGAAATAATATACGAACAGAAATCGAGGCATTCGGTTTCCCTGACGTTACGAATGTCAGGATCCGCCAAGTGTATATCATTTTTGGAAGCGTGAGCAAAGATGATCTGGATACGATTGCCCAAAAACTCTTAGTAGATACGATCACCCAGGATTATCAAATTTCGGACTTCGGATTTCGGACTTCGGATTTTAGACACCATATTGTGGAAATCAGCCGTAAGCCAGGCGTCATGGACCCCGTTGAGCAATCGGTTTTGAAGGCAATTCGTGATATGGGAATAAACATCGAGGGTGTGAAAACCGCGCAAAAGTATTTTCTGGATGGGAATATATCACAGGTAGCGATCCACAGCATAGCGACCAGGATCCTTGCAAATACAAAGATCGAGGATGTCTTTGTTTGCCCGGAAACACCCGACTACAACTATGATACGATTCAGTATGCCTTTAAGAAGCAGCACGTACCGTTATTACGTGCAGACAACAACCACCTGGAAGCGATAAGTGCCCGTGGCCAGCTCTCTCTCAATTTGCCAGAGATGCAATCGATTCAGAAGCATTTCCAGTTCCTTAACCGGGAACCTACTGACATTGAACTCGAAACCATTGCACAGACATGGTCTGAACACTGTGTCCACAAAACCTTCAAAGGTATTATCGATTTCGATGGAATGATAATCGATAATTTATTAAAAAATACCATCATGAAGGCAACCAGTGAACTGAACAAGCCCTGGTGTGTTTCTGTATTTAAAGACAACGCAGGTATCGTACATTTTGACAATAATTATCATGTTTGCTTTAAAGTGGAAACCCACAATCACCCGTCAGCCATAGAACCATATGGCGGCGCCAATACCGGTGTTGGAGGTGTCATCAGAGACATCATGGGTACAGGATTGGGGGGAAAGCCTATCCTGAATACGGATGTATTTTGCTTTGGTGTTCCGGATACCCCCCTGGATAAAATCCCCAAAGGCGTTTTGCATCCAAAAAGAATTTTCAAAGGGGTCGTTGCCGGTGTACGGGATTATGGAAACCGCATGGGCATTCCTACCGCTAACGGTGCTATCTTCTTTGATGAACGATACCTTGGCAACCCCATCGTTTTTTGCGGTACGGTTGGCCTTATTCCAAAAAACAAGTGTCAAAAAGAAGTCCGTCCCAACGACCTTATTGTTGTTGCCGGTGGTAAGACTGGACGCGATGGTATCCACGGGGCCACGTTCTCTTCCGCAGAGTTGCATGAACAATCCGAACAGACATCAGGTGGCGCCGTTCAGATCGGTAATGCAATAACGGAAAAGGCGTTACTGGACGTGCTTTTACAGGCCCGCGATAAAGGACTGTACCGTTGTATCACCGATTGCGGTGCCGGTGGGTTATCCTCTGCCGTGGGTGAAATGGGTCAAGACCTGGGGGCGCATGTCCATTTGGAAAAGGTACCCCTGAAATACGAAGGTCTCTCCTATACGGAAATCTGGATCTCCGAGGCACAAGAGCGGATGGTACTCGCCGTTCCGCCAGAAAAAGAACATGAATTTCTGAAACTATTTCAGGCAGAAAACGTTGAAGCCACGGTCATTGGAAGATTCACGAACGACAAAATATTGCGCTTGTCATATAATACTCACATGGTCGGTGAGATGGAAATGGATTTTCTCCACAACGGCATACCCCGGTTGGAACGTAAGGCCACATGGCATAAACCCATCTTTGAGGAACCTGAGCTGCCGGAAAAAGGAGATTTTGGACCTGATGTAAAGAAGATACTCTCGGCATGGAACGTTTGCAGTAAGGAATGGGTCATACGCCAGTATGACCATGAGGTGCAGGGTGGCAGCGTCTTAAAACCCCTTCAAGGCATTCATAATGACGGACCGGGCGACGCCTGCGTGGTTACCCCTGTACTGGGGTCTAAAAAAGGTATTATTGTATCCAATGGCATGAACCCGCGATATGGAGACATAGACCCTTACCATATGGCGGCATCCGCTATTGATGAGGCCCTGCGGCAGATCATCGCCGTTGGCGGGAGTCTGGAACAGGTTGCGCTCTTAGATAACTTCTGCTGGGGTAACACCAACAAGCCTGACCGCCTCGGCAGTCTTGTGAGGGCTGCACAGGCCTGCTATGACATTGCCATTGCGTATGAAACCCCGTTTATCTCCGGTAAGGATAGCCTGAATAACGAATTTGTTACGGACAAAGAAACGATTGTAATACCGCCAACCTTGCTCATTTCTGCCGTCTCCGTCATGGAAGACGTACGAAATGCCATATCAATGGATATCAAAGAGCCTGATAACCTGGTCTATATGGTAGGTCTCACGCGTCCGGAGTTGGGTGGTTCGCACTATTACCACATTCACGGACATAAGGGAAATAATGTTCCAAAGGTAGACCCCGTTTTAGGGAAAAAAATCATGGATGCCCTTGCACAGGCAACGAAACTCAGGCTCATCAGGTGTTGTCATGATTGTTCTGAAGGAGGCCTTGCTGTTGCAGCCGCTGAAATGGCTTTTGCCGGAGGGTATGGCATGACACTCAGCCTTGCTGCCGTTGTTACAGAAGGGTCTATCCAGAGGAATGACACCATCCTCTTTTCCGAATCAAACAGCCGCTTTGTTGTTGAGATTCCGCCTGAGTATCAGAAACAATTTGAGGAATTAGTAAAGAATATTCCCTGCGGGTTGATAGGAAAGGTTACGATGGAACCGATCCTCAAAATATATGGCCTAAACAAAAAACCCGTTGTCAACGAAAACATCTACGATTTGAAAGAGGCGTGGCAAGCGACGCTGAGGTGGTAAAGAATTATACTCGGGATGTTCATAGAAGGTGAATTGTAAATTGGCAACGGGGTGGCACGGATAAACTCCGTTCGTCCGTGCTGGACTTTCACGACATTGTGTACGAAGTATTCATTGTAATAACTAACATAAAGATGGCGAACGCAACTATGATAAAATCAATGATCGTATTGATAAATGCCCCATAACCGATCGTAGGCACCCCTGCAGCTTGTGCCTCTGCACGGCTGCCATACGATGTGCCTGATAGATTGACAAAGAGATTGCTGAAATCTACCTTCCCAAGAAGCAAACCGATGGGTGGCATTATGACATCATTTACCAACGACGTGATGATTTTGCCAAAAGCTGCTCCTATAATAATACCGACGGCCAAATCGAGGACGTTGCCCCTCATCGCAAATGCCTTGAATTCTTTTAAAATCGTCATTTTTCTTTCCTTTCTTAATAACACGTTTTATTGGACGAGGCGATTAAATATAAACATGTTACATATCCGATATGCTTACCGATTCCCCGCTTGAGTTTTTAAGTTGCTTCATGCCCTTTTACCTCCCCGTAATGAATCGTCCCATATGTCCCGCTTCAGAGCATCAAGCGTGGTTTTAACGGCTATTTTTTTGTCGTCATTATTTCCCCTCAGGATAGAGATAAGCTTATTAATATACTTTTGTTCTTCTGGTGAGTACATAGAATTATTATTCTCCTTTTCCTTAAAATAAGGGTGTATTATACTCAGATTTTTATTGAGAATGCAAATCCATTTTTTCCCTAGCGTTGTTGTGGATGGATTGTGAATGGTTTGTTTCCCCACCTGGCCATGAAAATCGATAGTTACTTTCACAATTCAAGGCGTTATGGACCAAGAATCTCGTGCGTTATTATCCTTCTCTTACCTATAAAATAGCCATACCATTTATGTATTGAATCAAAAAGGGCAATGACGGCAAGGATTGCCATAATGACAATGAGAACTGCATCGAGTTTAAAAGCGAAGGCCTCCCCCGGTACGGTTGATGATGCGGATTTCTCAAGAAAATCAAGGAAGAGTTGGTAAGATGCCACAAAAGTTGTTACGAACATAAAGACCATCGGCAGAAATGTCATCCATGCATATCTGAGTTTATCCATCTTTATAATGATAGTGGTGCCCACACAGAAGGCAATTGCCGCTAAAAGCTGATTTGCAACACCAAACATCGGCCAAATGGTCGAAATGCTTCCCGAATGGATGAGGTAACCCCATGAGCCAACCACGAGAAGGCTGGATACGATCGTGCCGGGAAGCCAGCTTGTCTTCCCTAAAGGTTTGTATGCGTAACTACCTAATTCCTGAAGGATAAACCTGGCCACCCTTGTCCCCGTATCAACGGTGGTGAGAATAAAGAGCGCTTCAAACATGAGTGCAAAGTTATACCAGTATGGCATAAGGGATTTCATGCCGGGCAGACTTGAGAAGAGTGAGGCCATGCCAACTGCCAGAGAAACTGCACCGCCGGGCCTTCCCGCAACGTCGGTACCTACATCTTCAGAGAGCTGGAATATGTGGTTTACCGGAAAACCCAATTCTGCCAAAGCATCAAATGAAAGATGCGTATTGATTGCAAAGTAGTCCCCCGGTATCAGCATCGTTGCTGCAATGACTGCAATTACGGAGACAAATCCCTCTACCAGCATAGCACCAAAACCAATCAGCTTTATCTCCGACTCGTATTGAATCATCTTAGAGGTAGTACCTGACGAAACAAGGGCATGAAACCCGGATATTGCCCCGCATGCAATCGTAATAAACATAAAGGGAAATAAGGTTCCCGGTATTATCGGACCACCACCATGGACAAACTTTGTAACGGCGGGCATTTGGATGGCAGGAGCCAGAAATATCACTCCCAAGGCGAGGAGGATGATCGTGCCAATCTTCATATAGGTAGAAAGATAGTCCCTCGGACAGAGGAGCATCCACACGGGAAGAACCGATGCACTAAATCCGTACAACGCCATAAGTCCGACAATGAGCTTTCTGTCCAGATTAAAATAGGGCTCAAGAGGAGAACCGGGGATATACCTGCCAAAAAAGACGGCCAATACAAGGAGAATCACCCCGATAACGCTGACTTCTGCTACCTTTCCGTATCTAATTTTGTAAAGGTACAACCCCATAAACAGCGCTATGGGTATGGTGGCCGCTATCGTGAAGGTGCCCCAGGCGCTGTGGGAGAGGGCATTGACAACCGCAAGCCCCAGTCCGGCCAAGGCGACAATAATGATGAAAAGAATCGCTATTGCCGCAGTAACTCCGGCAACCGGACCAACCTCGTCTCTGGCAATCTGCGCCAGGGATCTGCCGTTTCTCCTGACGGATGCTGTAAGAATAACGGTATCATGGACGGCGCCACCAACGGATGCCCCTATCAGTATCCATAAAAAACCCGGGAGATAGCCGAACTGGGCAGCAAGGACCGGTCCTATCAAAGGTCCCGCCCCGGCAATTGCCGCAAAGTGATGGCCAAAGAGGATCCACTTATGGGTAGGATGATAGTCCCTGCCGTCACGCAACCGTATGGAAGGTGGTGCCCTGCTATCATCGAGACCCAATACCCTAGTTGCAAGAAATACAGCGTACAAACGGTAGGATATGGTAAAGCAACAGACGGCGGCAATAACAAGCCAGAGCGCATTAACCTTTTCTGAAGGCCAGAATATCTGGGTAGTCGCTCCCATCGCACACGCACCCACCACCGCCAGTATGACAAGAATAATCGTAGATATCTTCATGATATAAGCGACTTGTTCAGACTACCTGAAAAGGCCTCTTCTTAATCGTTTGACGGTGCATTTGTCGGGACCACACCGTGGACTGATATTGAATACTCTCCGTACGGAAAGTGGACGTGCAGGGTGATTATCAGTGCTGCGACAAGGTAACAAATCGCAAATAATTATTATGGAATTAGTTTTTAACAACGCCCTCTTTTCATCTGTCGATGCCTAATATATTCAACAACTGCCGGTATCAGTGAGATGACAATAATCGCAATAATCATAAAACCGAAATTCTGTTTAATAATGGGCAACGTGCCGAGAAAATATCCCAGAAAGGCAAAGGGGGGTACCCAAAAAATTGCCCCGAAAATATTATACGAAGCAAAGCGTACATACGACATACGACCAATACCGGCAACAAATGGCGCAAAGGTTCGAATAATGGGGATAAACCTTGCGATGATAATCGTTTTCCCTCCGTACTTTTCAAAGAATCGATTCGTCCGTTCAAGGTACTCAGGATTAAAAAATGCGGACTTGTGCTTCCTGAATATTCTCGGACCAAGGTGATAACCAAACCAATAGTTTGCCGTATCACCCAGAATGGCAGCAGCAACCAAAACTCCTACAAGGATATAGATATTCAAAGCCCCCGTGGCGGCGACTGCACCGGCAGCAAATAACAGAGAATCTCCCGGCAAAAAAGGCGTGGCGATGAACCCCGTTTCTGCAAAAACGATCAAGAAGAGAAAAACAAGCGTCCAAATGCCATAGGTGCTAACTAATTCAAATAAATGCTTGTCCAGATGTAAAACGAAGTCTATGAAATATTTTAGCCACTCTACCATTCTATTTCCCTTCTTAAATAAAGGCGCTTTATAATACCAACAATCAATCGGCTATTTTAGTAAATAATTTTATCAAATCAAGAAAATCCTTTTTCGGGAAAACAAAATTCGGCCTGCACATTGTACCTTATCAAAAGGAATGTAAGGATATTATGCTTGACACCCTGCAAAACGTTGGGTATAAAATCTGCCAAATGATGCCTTGCATTTCTTGTCATTATGAAATCCCCCTATCCCTTACACCATTTTAAGATGGAGGAAGGCTTATGGCCAAAAAAAGGTTGCCCCGCACGTCCAGGCCAGACGGAATCAGCCGCCGGGACTTCTTGAATGGAATACTCCTTGCCGCCGGAGGCATCGCAGTAAATAATTTTTTCCCGATGAGGCTCTTTGCAAATTGCGGTGTAAACGTGACCGGCTGCGATGGCAGTATCGGACTCGACCCGCGCGCCTTGCGGGGCGGAAATATCCCATCAGTTTTTACCGTTGGCCATTGGATGCGCGGCAGCCGCCTCACCTTCAGCACAAACTCGGTTACCATAGCGCCTTCAATCATGGGATGTGATGACGCACAGGGGACGTTCCCCCTCCTGAACGACAATGGCACGTATGACGCGATCATTATCGGCAGCGGTATCTCCGGCCTTTCGGCTGCATTTTATATCCTGCGCCGCCGGCCAGGCACACGGATCCTGATCCTCGACGGGAACCCTGCTTTCGGCGGAAATGCAGGCAGGGACGACCTTCCACCCATTCCCGGCATTGCTTCCTCAGCCGGTGCCTATGCGGTTTCCCCGTATGACGATTTTCTCTTTGAAATTTATAGAACAACCGGCATCGACTGGGCATCTCACCACGTACCCGATCCTTTCTACTCCTATTTCTTTGACGACCGGACTCCTTATGTAAACCCGGGTACGAGCAGATGGACAACCGATGTTTATGGAAAAGGTCTGAAGGACATGCCTTACCCGAAACATATCATCCAGCATCTCAAACAGGCAAAACAGGACTTCCGCAACTGGTATCACCGGAATGGCAGCCCGACTGACCCGGCAGATCGCAGCGATCCAAAGTTCGACTACCTCGCGGGCATGACACTTCACCATTATCTCACGGGAGAGAGGGGATGGCATCCTGCAGTATCAGACTTCTACACACGATTTGCCGTAGACGCCCTGGCAGGAACATCCGAACAGGTGAATGCTTATACCGCCATCAGCTTCCTCGGAGCTGAATACTTCCCGATTTTTTCTTTCCCGGGAGGGACCTCCGGCATCGCACGGCATATCCTGAAGTGGCTTATCCCTCAGGCAATCTCTGGAACGGCCACGGACCAGATCCTTGCGTCCTCAATCAACACAAGCGCTCTGGATGATCCGAATAACACCGTACGGGTGCGCCAGAATGCCATGGCCTTGCGGGCCGACACGAATTCATCTTCGGCCAGCGTCGTTTATCGCCTCTGCGACAATTTTTACCGGGCTACCGCGAAGACAGTGCTCCTGGCCGGGCAATCCCATACAACGCAGCGCATGGCAAGGCATCTCTTTAATGCCAAAACACAGACAGCCTGGGAACAGTTCAGTCTGGCGCCGGTTGTCACCGCCAACGTGACCCTGAAACGTGCATCACCTCTAGTTGATCTCGGGCTCGGCTTCAACCAGTACTGGTGGGGCAGCCAGTACTGGGCAGATTTCGTGATTGCCGACTGGGTGGGCACGAACCGCGATGACCACAAGAGGCCGGTCGTGTTAACATTCTTCGGTGCCAACACCGAACCGCCCGAGAATATGCCGGCGGAACGGGAAAAACTCCTGAATACGCCTTTTGGCAGCTATGAAGATTCGCTGCGTAGTGATCTTAACCGGATACTGGCCTCTGCAGGTTTTGACTTTGACCGTGACGTAAGCGCTGTTTATATCTATCGATGGGGACATGGCATGATCTATCCAAAACCCGGCTTCCCCTTTGGACCACCGGTAAACCAGAATGGCCGGGCTGTTCGCACAACGGCCTCTCGCCATATCGCTCGCGCACAGTTAGGCAGGATCTCATTTGCAGGACAGGATACGGAAGGCTCTCCTTCTATCGAAAGTGCGATTGGCTCAGGCCTGCGAACCGCAGAAGAGGTTCTGTCCCTCCTCTGAGATTGCTGTTCCCTCAAAGAAGAGTGACGGGCATCGTCTCTCTTCTTTGGGTTTTACTTTTGAATTGCGGTTATTCAGGACATCTGCGAGGCTGGTAATAATTTATTCTTTCTCGACACGGGCATATTTTGAGCAAATTCAGATAACAAAACGAACAATGTTTGACGAGGCGATCTTTTTTTAAAGGGAGGTGGAAATGGAAAAGGCCGTTATTGCAACGGAAAAGGCCCCTGCTGCAATTGGGCCATATTCTCAGGCAATCAGGATAGGGAATATGGTGTTTCTGTCAGGTCAGATCCCCTTACACCCCGTAACGGGGGAAATGGTTAAGGGGGATATCAAAGCACAGACACGGCAGGTATTGGAAAATGTAAAGTGCATCCTGGAAGCTGCCGGGTCATCCCTCGATCAGGTGGCAAAGACGACCATCTTTATGAAAGACCTGAATGACTATGCGGCAGTGAATGCTGTTTACCAGGAGTTTTTCCCCAATAAACCGCCTGCCAGAGCTGCAATTCAGGCGGCAAGGTTGCCCAGAGACGCCGTTGTGGAGATAGAGACTATTGCCTTTTGCGCCTAAAAGAAAAGTTTGACTTGCATTACAAAAACTGTTAACATCGTCACTTATAGGTAAATATTCCCCTTTTGGTTTCGAGGTCAGCATTTTATATTCAGATAGTTCGTTTTTATGTTAACGATCACGGCAAAGGCAAAACACAGAGATATTTTCCCGGAAGTAGTAAATCTCCTAGACAACTCTAAGAAGTTTTTTGAACGGGTTGGCGCCTCCGACATGGAGAAAAGGGTTGTTGAAATGCGCACCCAATTGGAGGAGCCCTTCTATCTTTTGGTGGCTGGTGAATACAACTCAGGGAAATCCAGTTTTATCAATGCAATGTGTGGCGAGCATGTCTTGCAGGATGGCCCGACACCCACGACCAACCGGATTACCTTGCTGACGTATGGTGAAAAGGTTGGGGTGAAGGAAGTGAGTGACCATTTGTGCCAGGCGACATATCCGCTGGAATCATTGAAAAACGTTACCCTTGTTGACACCCCCGGGACAAATTCTATTATTCTGGAACACGCTGCATTAACAGAGAGTTTCGTGCACCGGGCGGAACTGGTACTCTTTATCACTTCATCAGACCATCCCTTTACAGAGAGCGAACGCCAATTCCTGCAATTTTTAAAGGGAAAATGGGGGCGGAAGGTATTGTTTATTCTCAACAAGATCGACCTGAAGTCGCCGGAAGAACTGAATGAAATCGTGTCCTTTCTGGAAAAGAATTGTTACCGGTTGCTGGGTTTTGAACCAAAGATTTTGTTGATGTCTGCAAAAGAGGCATACAAAGCAAAGATCGAAAATGATATACATCTCCTGGAAAAAAGCAGGATCAAAGAGGTAGAAGCGTTTGTCTTCGACAAGCTCGATCTTGACACGAAGATCGATTTTAAACTCGTGAGTCCGTTAAAATACCTTCACAATGTGTTTCATGACATGCAGCAAAATCTTAGTGAGAAGGTCAATAAGTGCAATACTGACATTAAAAGCATTGAACGGTTTGAGACGCGGTTGAAGAATAAAAAGCAGGATATGCAAGAATATACCTTGAAATACCGGGATGAAATTAAACTCGTATTTTCACGGCTAAAAGAGAAACTGGACAACTTCCTGAACTCTTACGTTACGATGAAGTCGGTCGTTCTTTCCAAGGTGGGGAGGGAAAAGATCGAAGAGCGGTTTAAAAGGGAAGTATACGGGCTGTTAAATCCGCAAACGGATATGGACAGAATTATCGACGACATGGTTGATTATGTTTCGAGAAATAACCGTTCGTTGTGGGATTTGGCGCGAGACCATATTGAAAAGGAGGTTGGATACGATCGCAGGGCAGGGAGTCTCCTTGATGGACATGCGGAACGGCACTACGATGACCGAAAGCATGAAATTGAAATTGCCCTAAAATCGCGTTCACGGGAGTTCAGAGAACTGGACATTGAACGTGAGGCAGAGAAACTGAACAGTTCGGTACAAACAGGGTTTATTAGCTTCCTGCTGACGGAGGCGTTTGCCATTGGTATTGGAGTTGCAACTACCATAGTGCTCTCATGGCTTATACCTCCTCCGGTACCCATAGGGATAGCAGTGGCGCTGGCATTTATTGGACTTGCCATTTTTCCTCAAAGAAGGAAGTCGTTCCGTAATGAATTTATCAAGCGGACCGATGCCATCTGCGAACGGTTTGTTGAGTTTATGAAATTCGAGATCAACAAGGCGATTGATCGCGTGATTGAAGATATTAGTAACAACATTTCATCATACCGCGATCTCCGGTGGACGGAGCGCGAAGAGACGATGCGGCAGGTGTCTGAAGTCGATGCCTTGCTGGAAAATGTAAAAAGTCTCATGCGAAAAAGCGGTTTAAGCTAATGAGAACAAGAAACTGTCATGAAACAGGGACCCGATGCTCTTTGGGATAGGATACGATATTCATAGGCTGGTCGAAAACCGCAAATTAATACTGGGTGGCGTCGAGTTTGATTACCCTTTAGGACTGCTTGGGCATTCGGATGCCGATGTCGTGCTTCACGCAATATGTGATGCATTGCTCGGGGCCGCAGCCCTTGGTGACATTGGAGAACACTTCCCGGATACAGATCCGAAATGGAAGGGTGTTTCCAGCAAGGTGTTTCTTTTAAAAGTTATTGACCTTTTAAAAGAACATCGTTGCGCTGTTAACAATGTGGACGTAACAATCCTTGCTCAAAGACCAAAACTCGGGCAAAAAAAATCAGAGATGAAAAAAAATATTGCGGAATGGCTCTGTGTGGATATCGGCAGGATCAATATCAAGGCAACGACAATGGAAGGTGTCGATGCCATTGGACGTGGTGAGGCTATTGCAGCCCAGGCCATTGCAAGTTTACATGAGGAACGATAATTTGTAAAGGATAAGATGATTTTACCATGGCGATATGGAAAAGAATATTGAAAAAAAAGGAATCTGAAGAACAACTTCAGAAGCAGTCCGCCCCGGAAGATGCCACCACGGATATTCCACCAGTAACAACAGAAGAGGTAACGACGGCAAAAGAGCAAACAAAGCAGGAATCTCCCACCCTTGAAAAACCACCGGAAGACAGAGAGCGTGAATTAAGCTTGGAAGTGGAATCTGTAAGTGGCGGTGTAATTGTATTCGAAAAGAAGATTTCTGGTTTTTTTGGGAAAGGATTTTGGGGTATATTGTCGGTTCTCATCCTGCCTCCGGTACTGGTATTTGCCTTAAGTATCCTTGTTATTGTCTGCATGCTCGTCTTCCCTTTAATGGCAGTAGTGCTCATGGCATTAATACCTGCGGTCTTTGTAACCCTGACAATCCTTATCATTGCGCTTCCCGTTCTGCTCCCACTCCTCATATTGTTCTTGCTCGTCACTGGCAAAGGTAAATTACTCATTGGTTCAGAGGGAATGTGGTTTGGTATCGAAATGTTTGGAAAAAGTTATTCGTTGAAATAACACATCGAGATATAGTGATGTATTCCTTATAAATGAATAGTAAGTCTTTGTCAGTTGTTTTGGTGTGTTGAAAATTCGATTCCTACCTGTTGCGTGCTTAGATTTTGAACGTGAAGGCGATATTTATCATCACAGGAAAATTGATCGTAACCGAAACCTGAAACATCATCATAGCGGAACAAACTTTGACTACTCCATTCATTTCCCAATAAAAAACAAAAGAGATACGCTCCGATAATTCTTGCCAGTAACACATCCGATAACAACAAAAGCTGAGGCCAAGGCACAACCCTCACAGCACAGTAAATATCACCATTATTTGAATTTTTCAAAAAATTAAATTGTTACTAAAATCTTGCCTCCAACTGAAATTACCGAAAAGCTCTCTGTACTCAGAAATACTACTAGCTGGGATTCCCTGAATCAAGTAAATATCCATTAAAATAAACACGGTATACTGCTTCAAAAAATCATAACTATGGTGACATTGGAAAAAATAAAACAGGGGCTTTTTGACCCGGTAATTCTCTTATCCTTGCGAAGGGTACTAGATAATTGGAAAGTCATGTTGATTTGGACGCTCCTTGTCTGGGCATTTATGGCGTTGATTCTTGGCCCTTTATCTTCCCTGTTCTTGAGTTTACTGGTATTCCGGGGTGGACAACTGGTAGTAAGCAACATGGAGTTGGTAGCTTGGATACGATCTCCAGCGGGGATAGTGTATATCTTTTTCGCTTTCACTACGATGCTTATTGGCATCATAGTCCGCTTCGCCGGAATTTTTCAAATTGTTTCACATGCGAGAGAGGGATCCAGGGCTCCTTTTTTTCATATATTTCTCAATATCATCATGAAAATGCCGTCAATAACCAAACTAAGCTTTTTTGTGGTAATAGCTGCACTCATGTTGATGTGCTGCGTCATCCTCGGATTGGGTATCGTGTATACCATCTTTCTTGACAGCCATGATATCAATTATTATCTCAGCACGAAACCACCATCGTGGTACTCTGCAATAATCATTGCCATTCTCTGGTTGTCCGTGTGCTTTATAGGAGCATTGTATCTTTTCACACGCATGGTATTAACTGTTCCGGCTTATTTAGAAGGGTACCATTCCCTAAGAAGTGCTTTATCAAAAGCTTGGTTTTTAGCGAAAGACCGTACTGGCAGACTGGTAAAACTTCTTATCATTACCATAGGATTATGGTTTTTTCTTGCATCGCTCCTCGATGTCGTGATTTTTTTCACGTCATCCTTCATTATTCAATGGATTGCTCACATATCTTCGAGCATGAGGTTAATTGTGCTTTTTTCAGGAATGTATGCATTCATTACAGTAATTGTTGGTGCGATGACTTCTTTCTTTGGGTTTTCACTTGTATCAACGGTTATTACTAAATATTATTATAATGATACCGATTTGCATGCCTCTGCGCCAGTAATTACGAAATCGCTGCAATTAAAGGCAAAAACTATTTCATTATTATCATCTTGGATTCGGCCAAAATACTTAGTCCCTGCGACAGGAGTTCTTTTCACTATCTGCATCTTTGTGAGCGGAATGATGCTCGAACGTATTCCCCATCTACAGCCGGTCAAAATTGTTGCACATCGCAGTGGCCCGGCACCGGCACCGGAAAACACGCTATCCGCCCTGGAATCTGCTATACATGACGGTGCGGCATATGCTGAAATTGATGTGCAGCTTACCCGCGATGCTGTGGTAGTGGTAGTACATGATGCCGATTTAATGCGGGTTGCCCAGGACTCACGAAACATTTCACAGACGAATTATTATGATATTGCCGGACTTGTGCAAATACCGGATGATGGCTCTCCCCCGGAAGAACGAAGAATAGCAACCCTGCAGGACTTTATCAGCAGGGCAAACAGAAGAATACACCTGATGATAGAGCTCAAATATTATAACTCACAGCCAGAACTGGTAAACGAAGTTATCAATGCAATTGAAGAGAACAATATACAAGAGCAGTCGATGATTATTTCTTTGGATAGTAATGAAATAAAAAAAGTAGAAAAACTTGCGCCCCATATCAAAACCGGTTTTGTTTCTGCGGTAACCCTGGGAGAAGTCAGTCAACTACCCGTGAATGCGCTTATGATAAATAAACGCAAGGTCGATGCTCAATTATTGCGCAGGGCACGGCAGCAAAACATGGAAGTTTACGTGTGGACAGTGAATAGCCAGGAATTGATGGCGGAGATGATCGAGCTTGGCGTGGATGGAATTATTACCGATTATCCACAACTGGCCGTGAGGGTGCAGGAAGAGTTGACAGCAATGACGGCTGCAGAAAGATTGCTCTTGAGATTCCGGAAGTTTATGCTGAAAGAAGAAGAAAATGAATTTGCTTTTTAAGAGAACGACAGGCGATCTTTTCAAAAGAATATTTGACACTTACTATATCACGATGCTAAGAAAAAAGGGGTATCTCCAGTTAGTTCTCCATTCCTGCAGATTGAACTAGCTGAAACCATACGATCTTGTTGACGACGTCTTTATCATAGGGAAAACCATGATTCTAAAGAAATTCGTTTTATACTATGAGAGGATAAAAAAATTTGTTAAGGTTGATCTCTGGGCTGAAGAGCGGGAATTATCTGTCTCCCTGAGATCTTTACGCCGGGTGATAAAGTCTTGCGCCCTTATCGTAAACGAATTTACGGAAGGCCGGTGCCTGTTAAAGGCGTCGGCGCTGACCTTTATTTCGCTGGTGTCACTCATTCCGCTCCTGGCGTTTCTTTTATCTGTCTCAAAAGGACTTGGTGCGGAAAAAGCGCTGGAGCAGAAAATTGACACCTATATTTTTAATCTCCCTGGCGGTGAAATAGTCTCTGCCTTTGTCAATTTTAAACGCGGGCTTTTTCAGGAGATTGATAATCTTGATTTTTCTGAATCTACTGCCCGAAAAAAGATTCTCAGCGGGATTGAGGCTTTTGATGGACTCGTTTTCTCCAGCGAGGAAAAAATACTTTCTTCAGAGCCCGATATATCTCAATATACCACAAATGGCACTCCGCTAGATCCATCATATGAGCAAATAACCACAGAAGAAGCAAAGGCAGCCATTAAAAAATACAAAAAGGAGCTCGCTCATATTGTCGCATCTCTAAATTTTAACAGTGCAAAAGCAAAAGGAGAACTGAAAGAACGCATAGAAGCCTCTGTCCTTTCCATACCCTCAAACATCAGCCTGAATGCCTTTCTGTACAAAAAACAGATTATGCACTTTGTTGACAGGACAAGTTTTGGGTACCTCGGTGCAATCGGGCTCATATTTCTCTTCTTTTCTGTTATTAATATGATTGGCAATATTGAGACATCCTTTAATGACGTCTGGAAGATTAAAAAATCCCGTTCGGTCTTCAGAAAGTTTGCCGACTATACCAGCATAATGTTTATTCTGCCTATCCTTCTTCTGACATCGACAACAATTACGGCAGTCCTGACAAATGAAAGGCTCGTTACCCTCTTAAATAAAGTAGGGGTGGGCAATATCTATTTGAGTACCTTGGGGTTATTTTTGCCGATTAGCGCACTGTGGGTTGCATTTATTTCCGTTTATATTTTTCTGCCAAACACCAGGGTGAGAGTTATTCCCGGGATAACCGGTGGCGTCATAGGCGGAACATTTTTTTATCTACTCCAGGTCTTTTATTTTAAAAGCCAGATTGGACTTGCACGATATAACCTGATATATGGTGCATTTGCAGCAATTCCATTCTTTCTGCTGTGGTTGCAGATGAGCTGGAATGTCGTTCTTTTTGGAGCCGTGATCTCATATGTTATCCAAAACAGCAAGTTTGTTAAGCTGAAAAGTCAACCCCTGGGGATAAACTATGCATCAAAGGAACTATTGGGACTTTTTATTATGGAACGGATATCCACGCAGTTTTTGAATGGAAAGGGAGAACGATGGACAAAGGAAGGTTTATCGGAGGCGCTGGGCATCCCCATTGAAACGGTCCAGGAGATTATTGCAGAACTCTCAAAGGCGTCACTGATTGTGGAAATCCCCACGGAGAAATATTTGTACTACCTGCCGGGACGGGACTTAGATGCAATCCGCGTATCAGAGGTATTATGTACCATGAGAAATTTCGGTGCAAAATACACGCCTGTTTCTCCGTCACTTCAGGATCAAAAAATGGTAAAGCTTCTTGATGACCTCCAGGCTGCTATCCGGAATCATATGCAATTTACCATAAAAGATATTGTTCAGGATGCAGGAGTGCAGAACAGGATCCCTTGTAATAGGTAATTACGCGCAGGTTACACAAAAAGTGGAAAAGAACGAAACATCCCCACCGTATTTGGATTAGCTTTGCCTTAAACATATAAAAGTGTTAAAATTTCTTGACAAGGAGAAGTGATAAAAAAATCACTGCGATGTTTACAAGAAATTTCATTGAAAAGATACCATACTACGAAACGGGTATAAGGAGGAAAAGGTGAATAAAAAGATTACGTTTGAAAAAAACAACTTTAAAGGCGTTTTGTTACCTAAGGAATTTACCGCAGACATTCTGGTAGAGGGAAACAATATATCCGGAGAACCCTTTGTTGCCCTTAATGCGAATTCCGGCTTACCCTACGTGAAAGACTATTATGTCCGGTGGGGAAAGCCCGTGGGAAAAGATGAGCCTTCCGGCGTGATCCTGCTTACCGTACGGTTCGAGGATGAGATTTTGGAAAACCATAAACTGAAGGGATCACTCTCGGTGAATCTTTACGTACAGGGAGCCACAAATTACATAACAAATTGGCATTAACAATTCATGGTTTACATTTTCATTTAAGGGTAGGCACTTCCGATCAAAATTGTGCTGTGGGATTGATTATGACAGGCAATGTAAGGTAATGATAGCCGGAAACATCTGCTCTTAAACATAACAAACGACACGTTTGTTCTCCTTTTTTATGTGAGGATTTTGCGTTGTTATAAGACAGAAACTATATAATCATTCGTTGATCTGCACAATTTGCGTCTAAGAGCACATCGGTTTCGAAGGAGAGCAGGAGATTCGAAATACCAGATGCCAGACTATGTTCGGTTTCTTCATACGCTAGGTTTCATTGAATATTTTGGGGATGAACCGAGATTCAGAGTACGCATCACGCCTGCTGGTCTCGGCCTTCTCTCTTACGTCAGAGGTGAATACTCCCTCACCTACGATAAGAGATCTCTGTAACCGATCGAGCGGCTTTTACGGAATGGAGAAAACAGGTGGATAGGTCTTGCAATCACGCATTTTGACTAATAGAGAAATCACCTAACCAATGTGCGTGATGTAATGTTGGTTTGATTAGACAGCCGGTACCCTTATTGTCTCCGGGTTTCCGGGGTATAGTGTGCCTGAAGGTAGGCAATGATCTGCCTCGTCTCGTCTTCTGGTATGAGAGCCCCATAGGTCTTGATCATCTTATAAACCTCGTCTTCCCACGTGGCCGCCGCAAGCGGGGGTTGCATGGTAATGTACGTAACGCTGTGACATAAATTGCAGTAACCCTGTATAATCTCTCGTCCTTCACCCGGAGTCAACTCAGGGGTGTACAGGGGATATGTCCCCACGCTATAGACACTATCTAATGATTGCTTCATAGCATCTGGCTGAGGAATGCCAAGCAGTGCCCCCTTGCTGTATTGCCCGCTGCGAACCAGGCCATGGGAATCGGTTTTAGCTAAAATGGACTTATTCAAGGCAATTACAAGAAGCCCTATGAAAATATACCTTATCTTTTTCATCGTAGACCTTTCTATGGTCAGCAATCAAGATAAATATCGTCAGAATTTTTATCCTCATTCTTCGCTTCGCTCAGAATGACGAAAAGCGAAGGGCTCAGCATGACAGTGGGTTGTTATTTTCAGGTGAAATTTCCTATATAATTAAGCTACTGCGCTGCATCCACCATCACTTCCTGTCGTTCAATCTTATTCCATAAGTAACCCTTTGGGTTCCAAAACTCTCCGTCTGGCTGGATATTGCCTTTTTCGTCGGTGGCCCGCACTGCAAGTGCATACTGACCGGTACGTTTTGGAGTCCAGATAGTTTCCCAGACGCGGAAAGAGTATTTTCCGTAATCATCTCCAAGCCTGGCCTTGCTCCAGGTTTTGCCATCATCCTCAGAGAACTCCACGTTGTCCACACGCCCATAACCACTGAAGGCAATGCCACGCACCGTGACCGGCATCTCTACCGGAATTTTACCTGATCCATCGGGAGTGATGATAAACGAACGGACGGGCATCGTCCCCACGGGTACCATTTTGACCAGACCGTCCTTGACGTCCTTTAGCGTAGTATTGCCATGTGGCGTATCGGGAACGCAATACGTCTTTGTCATCCAGAAATTCGTGTCGGATTCGGTTAATACCCGGACCCAGGTTAAGGCCTTGGTCCAATACGTCGAGAATTTACCTGGAACCACAAGTCGGACGGGGAAACCGTTCAGCATGGGAAGTGGCTCGCCATTCATCTCATACGCCACAATAGTTTCATTGATGACCGGGTCATCCAGATTCAAGGATTTCAGATACCTGTGTGAGACACTCTCCCTGAGTCCGCGCCCCTTTTCCAGTCCTTCAAACTGTACACAGAGCGAACCAGCCTTTACCCCTGCAGCATCTAGTAAATCCTTGAGGCGCACTCCGGTAAAGAGGGCGTTACCCATAGCCCCGTTACCCCATTGAGCGCCAGGGACGCGGGGTTGAAAACGGCTGCGGCTATTGCCGGAGCACTGGTTGACCGCGGCGATAGAAACAGGCTTGTATTGTTTCATAAGATCGGCAAGAGACAAGGCCAACGATTTTCCAACATTGCCTTCCACGAAAAGTCGCCACCCGGAAAGGTTCACGGCATTTGGAATACCCTCCAGATGCCATCGCACGTAAAATGCTGCATTGGGCGTGAACGGCGTCAGGAAGTAATGCCGCGGGGTCTCAAGCTGAACCGGGCGGTCAGTAAGTTGGATCAGCGGAAGTTTTTGAGGGTAAGCAACAAAAGGGCCTACCGCTCCCCAGTAAGGGTTGACGCCAGGTCCGGTAAAGCCTGGCAGTGGCTGGATCGTCTGACCAGAAACCTGGGCAATGGCCGATGGTAACTTGTTCAAACCCATCCAGGCAGCTCCTCCTCCAAGCATCTTCAGTAAAACCCTGCGTGACACTGTACCCGATGTTTTTTCTGTCATGGCACTACCCTGGTACTAAAAAAATATGGCACTGACAAATCCAATTACGGCTCCAAAAACCCCGCCCCACACGACCAGCCAGCCTAAGTGTTCACGCATCATTTCCTCAACAATCTCCTTTACCCGTTGCGGGGTAAGTTCATTTACGGTAGCATCAACCATGGCGGCAATTTTGGATCTGAATATTTCAAAATTGGTTTCCTTCTGCAGGATAGAGGCTACGTCAACATTCCGCAAGATCTCAGACGTCTTTCTCTCAAATTCCTTTTTGAAAGGCTCACGCAGGGGTGCAAGGGCCTTTTCTCCTCCAAACAAGGTAAACATTCCTCCAAAAGAGGAATTCTTAATCACCGCTACAAGATCGCTGAATAGATCATCAAAATCAATCTTGTCCAAAACCAGCTCTGGTTGGATCGTATGAGGAAGCGTATTCTGGGTAACCTTCAGAAAATTTTCCCTGGTAAAAAAATTCTCCATAATCAGGGAGCGAATACCCTCTTTAAATTGGTCAAATCTCAGCGTGACAATGCCGGAGCCGTAGAGTCCCGGTATCTTTTCGAACAGCATATAAACGGCCAGCCAGTTGGTTAATGCACCAGAAAAGGCAAAAAGACTGGCCACCATAATGGCGTTTCGGCCAAAAAAATCGGGTATTCCATAGGAAATCCCAAATACCACAGCGGCAATACTATTAGTCAGGAAACTTTTGTTCATAAAAGCCCTTGTCCTGCGAAAATCTCCCTGTGCGATTCCTTCACTGAACATCCCTGATGGAAGTCTGTACGAAATTGCCTCCGGCTTTTTTTCTATTGTCATTTCAATAATTCCTGTTTTGTAAAGTTTGCCAGTTATCGTGATGTCGTATTGAGAAATGAAGCCATAAAGTTTCCGGCACATGCACTGTTCCGGACAGCATACCATTTGGTTCACACAAAATAAATTATATCTCATGTCCAGCGTGACAGGCAAGACCTTTTGTTGGCAAACACGTCACACAGCAGGAATAACTCTCCATTTTATCGTACCCTGTTACCATGAAAAAGTGCGAAAATCAAAAAAGGTTGCAATCTCTTCGGATTTTGTTTTTAATATTCATTCACGGGTGAAAGGAAAAACTCTGTCGTCTGTCATCCGCTCCCCGTAGATCTGATGAATAGTTCCTAACTATTTTGCTGTATCAAAAATATCGTGATAAAAAAGAAAGGGATAGCATATGGGTTTATTCCGGAAAGGTGCGGAAGAGACAAAGATAAACGATGAGACGAAAGGTGAGTCTGGTATAAAACGTGAACTCAGAAAGGAGAGTAAAATGGCTGAAGAAAAGGCATCGACACTAACACAGGACGTTGAGATCAAAGGCACAATTAAGTTTAGCAATGCCATGAAAATCGATGGTAAGTTTGAGGGAGATATGTTAACGGAAGAGGGAGAATTGTTTGTTGGCAAAACGGGCAGTGTTAAAGCAAATGTTAAGGTAAAAAATGCCGTTATTGAAGGACGTATGGATGGAAATGTCACCGCAACAGAGAAGGTTGAGCTCAAGGAAAAGGCGCATCTTGTTGGCGATCTGAAAGCAAGAACCCTGGTTATTGAAGAGGGGGTTGTTTTTGTTGGAAATTGTAATGTAAACCCGGATGGATTCAAGACGGAAAATCCCAATCTTAAGGAATGGAAAAAGGAACCCAAAAAGGGCACAGAATAATTGTGCGGTAAGGATACGTGATTTATACATGACAGAATAGATTTATGAATTCTAAAGCAAGCGAACTGCAGGAAACCAGAGACATCGTCTGTCCTTACTGCCATCGGAATTTTCCGGTTTCTATTCGTTGCATCTCAATACCATGCCGTTACTGTAATCGCCACATCAATATCCAGGAAGTGCTTTTCCCCCCGGAAAAAAGGGGAAAGCCTTCTCCCGGAGACCGGAGGATCCTTTGTTATAAATGCGGAAAGGAAATCTACACTCATGCAAAAGCTCAGGCAATACGATGTAATCATTGCTATCATCAGAATGACATGAACGATTATAAGATAAAAGCCCTGCTGGGAAAAATAATCGAAACGCACGGCACCTTATACCTGAAAAAAAAGGGGAGCATAGAAATCTCCAATATCCGGGTAGGAAATGCTATCGTAAAAGGGAAAATTCATGGAGACCTTTATGCAAGTGGTACGGTTGAAATTTTAAAGCCCGGTGAAATTCACGGTAAAATTACCTGTCGTAAATTAATTATAAAAAAGGGCGGTATATTTAACGGAAGAGTACAGATGCTACCTGCAAACCAGGAATATTCATAGTGCGGCGTAGCTGCAACCGGATCCTCCATCCTCCCCCATTACCACTACAGGACAAAGTTATTAGGCATAAGCGCTAACGTAAGAAGTTAATCCAATTTGAATGCAATTAAATATCGAATATCGAACAAAAAATGATACCTTACAGTTTTTCCCCTTGCGAAATTCAATATTTCTTGTCCTGCATGTGCTGTTTTCCTCTAAAATGCTATATTTCTTCCTTACGTTAACGCATATGGAGACAAAGAGGGTGGAGCGGATTATAAAAAAAATGCATGAGCTAAAGATTCGCACAAGGGCATGAATATACGGCGATCAAGGAAGTGAGATTGCCTGATGGTGAAATGATGCATCTTGTACCTGACAGCGCCCGCTGAAACATATGAAAAAATTCACCATTCGTTATTGCACCATCCTTCTCAGTCTCTTCATTACAATTCAAAGCACCGCTTATGGATACGGTTATGCCAAAGAGGAAGATCCGCTCATTAAAGTATTTAAGGCTGTTATCTTTTACGGAAGACAGGCCGACTGGGAAAAGGTCTCCCGTGAGGTCAATACGATCAGCGATCGCATTGCAGATATTTACGCAATCTTCGAAACAAACCTCCGACCAGAGATTGATCTGGCCATCCGGAATCAGGATTTTCAATCCCTCACAAATCATATGGCAAACCTCGTCTTTTTTGCCATTCGTGAAAAATTTTATTATAACCTCCAGGAAAAGCTGGCAATTTTTATTCGTTCTAAAGTCAGACTGGGATTAGCAGAAGAATACTATCTTACTCTCCTTGCAGGAAATGTAAGAAATTATGATGTGCGGCACAAGACCTCATTCCATAAAGACCTTTACCACAAATTCATAAAAGCCGGAGAAACCCTTGGCAGCACAGGCTTTTTCGGTGCCGGAGCAATACAACCTGACGTAAAGAAATTTGAGATAGTAACGAAAGAAATTGAAAATTTACTCTGTACGGCATTTCCTTATTTTAGAGCCGGCAAAGATGCACAGGATAGTCAATGATACACCTCTTACATCATGAAGCACCCCATACGAAGGGTGAAGTGAGATAAGGTGACTGCAGCCAGCTTTGTTTCGCGCTTCCGAAGTCCGGGAATTGAACCATTCATTATCTTTGTCGTTGCCCTATGGTGTGTTACGTGTTATGCAGGTGATAAACCTGATGCGACCACCGTTCCGGTAAGAGGGACAGAGGGTGAGACGGAAGGAAAAGAACCGCTATTCCCGGAAGACTACTTTTTCGATATTACTTCAGTTCAGGCAGAGCCTGAAGAAGATCGGAAACCATTCCAATTTCATGGATTCTTTGAGGTCTCATCGCCGATTCATGGCAGTGACGATGAATCCCAGCAGTCATCTTCTCAATTTCTGAAAGATAACGAACTTACCCTTTGGTTGGGAAAGCAAATATCCAGAAAGTTATCCTTTAGTTCAGAAATCGAGATAAAAGATGGATTCGAAACGTACGAACTCGAAAGGTGTGAGTTCGACTACGACATTATCGGGAACATGCTGATATTCCGGCTTGGAAAGTTTAAGTACCCGGTAGGTATAGAAAGATTTGCAGAAGCTGCGCCACTAAATAAATTGATAGACCGTCCTTTCCCTTCAATCAGAATTATTCCGGGAACATACTCCGATATTGGTGGGATGCTTCACGGCGCAATTCCTTTGCCACACGACACAAAACTAAAGTATGAACTAGCTCTGTCAAACGGCCTGGCGGGGCCGGATCACGAGGATGTACAGCAACTCTGGGATAATAACAGGAACAAGGCTATCGGCGGCAGGCTGGGATTCGAGATCATTCCGGGGCTGGAAATTGGCAGTTCCTATGCCCGGGGAAAATATGATAAAGACAACCGATTGAGCATCGATTTCCTGGGCGCCGACATTCAGTTCAAAAAGGGAAACCTGGAAGCGTGCGGCGAGTATATTACCAGCCATGTGGAACAGAATTCCGTTGACGGGGGAGATTACAACCGGGATGGTTATTACTTTCAGGTCTCTTACCAATATCCATTTCATTTGAACTATATAAAATATCTGGAAGGGGTCTTCCGGTTCGACTCTGTGGACCCCAACCGGAATATCACCGATGGAAATGAGGCCGACCGGATTGCCATTGGTATAAATTATTCCCCTTCGGAACATTTCATACTCAAGCTTGAGTATGAGATAGAAAACGAACCGGGAGAAGAGATACATGGAAAGTCCTTTGTTCAGGCAATATTCAGATGGTAAAAAGACCCATGTCAACAACACAAGGAAATGACCGTTTGAATCAGATGAGTAATTTACCATTCGATTTTCCTTCCGATATTTACTAAAATGTGGAGTAGTATTCTGATACAATCATGGTAAACTTCCATAAAATTTTTCATCCTGAGAAATTCAATTTAGTTCTCTACTATACGGTAACCAGTTTTGTCGCTATCGCTGCAATGAGCCTCATGGTTGGATGGATCTTCCCGCGTATGGAAAGCAAAGAACTGATCGACCGGAGCGAGAAATACGCGCAACGGTTCATCTCACACCTGAATTATGAAATCTATAAGGATTTTCTGCTTCCTATCCTGAAACGTGATAAACACATAGATTTGGAAAATAATAAAAATCAATTCAAAATACTGGACCACGTGATCCGGGAAAATTTGTATGGCCTGCATATAAAAAAACTCTACCTCTACGATTTTGAAGGACATATCATTTACAGCACCATTCCCGAACACATTGGTTTTACCCTGGACCGCGGGGTAAATAAAAATCTGGACTCCGCCATCAACGGCAAACCGGCATCGGTATTACGATTAGCGGGGACTACCGACTCAAAAGGGATCGACGTCGTAGAAACCCTGCTTGAGAGCTACTATCCTTTCTATGACATGGAAACGGATGGCAGGAAAAAGAACCAAATTGGCGTCCTGGAGATCTACCAGGACATGTCTGATTTAAAGAGGCAGATCACAAAGGCCCGGGAGAAAGCAATTATTATGACAGGCTCAGCAATGGGAATTTTATTTTTAGCGCTTTTTCTTATCGTCTTTAAGGCAGCGCGGATCATCAATATAAAGACATACCAGCTGATAGACTCGAAAAATAGCCTCGAACAGAAGGTTGATGAGCGCACGTCTGAAATTCGTGAGGCTTATAAAAGACTCCAGCTTACCCAGCGTAAACTCATCCAGAACGAAAAACTGGCAAGCATAGGAACCCTGACTGCCGGGCTGGCCCATGAGATTAATAATCCCCTTGCTTCCATTGCCAGTTGTGCAGAAGGACTCATTGAACGGTTCACGGCCACCCTGGGACAGAAAGAACAAACAAACCATACCGGGAAAGCTGATTTAGAGGTATTTCCCGAATATCTGAAGATCATTTGTGATGAAACCTACCGATGCAAAACTATTATATCAAATCTGCTCAACTTCTCCAGGCACTCGGCGCCTAAATTTGAAAGAATTGATATCAACCAGGTCATTCATGACACGCTCTCTGTTGGACAATACCAGCAAAAAGACCGGAAGATACAACTTCACCTATCCCATGAAGCCTGCGAAGTAATCGGAGACCCACAGCAACTCAAGCAGGTCTTTCTCAATTTACTCATTAATTCGTTCCATGCAACCGAGGCAAGTGGTGGTGACATTCTTATCTCCACCGTCAAAAAACAAACGGGCGTGCATATTATCTTTAAAGACTCTGGCGTCGGGATTAAACGAGAGCATCTGGATAAAATATTTGATCCGTTCTTTACCACAAAACCGACAGGAAAAGGCACGGGACTTGGACTTGCCATATGTTACGGTATCATCGATGTCCATAACGGGAGGATAGAGGCTTTCAGTGAAGGTCCCGGCACAGGTGCAACTTTTACCGTTTCACTGCCAAAGGCAACATGAGAATTTATTTTATAACGATATTGACACCTTTCCCGGAAAACATAGGTGTATGAGTAAAAAACCAAACCTTATCTTCACCGATGATGAAGATACCTTCAGAAATATTATGGAAAAAGAACTCAGCCGGATGGGTTATAACGTAGTCAGCTGTGCCAGCGGCATTGAGACCTTAAAAAATATCGAGGAACGGGATTTTGATATCGTCATCCTCGATATCAATATGCCCGTGATGAATGGAATCGAAATTTTAAAAAAAGTGAAGGCACTGGATCCTACTACAGAGGTGATTATCCTTACCGGTCAGGGAACGATTGAAAATGCCGTTCAGGCCATTAAACTTGGCGCTTATGATTATGTAACAAAGCCATGCCGGTTAACGGAGCTGCATATCCTGCTGCACAAAGCATTAGAAAAAAGGCAGTTAAATAAGGAGAACGTGCATCTGAAAAGATTGGTGAAGGATGCCCAAAAGACTCCTACGCTGATTGGAAACGGCACTGCAATAGCTGCTGTGCATAAAATGATTGAAAAGGTTGCAGCTTCCGATGCTATCGTCTTAATCCAGGGGGAAAGCGGCACTGGGAAGGAACTTGTTGCTCAGGCAATTCATCAACGCAGCGCAAGGGCAAACAAGCCCTGTGTCGTGGTTAATTGCGCCACCTTGCAGGAAGCCATATTGGAAAGCGAACTTTTTGGACATATGAAAGGCGCATTCACGGGTGCCGCGGAGTCACGGGTAGGCTTGTTTGAAGTTGCGGATGGGGGCACCATATTTTTAGATGAAATTGGCGAACTGACGATTAACACACAGGCAAAACTGCTTCGTGTCGTTCAATCGGGGGAAATCCGGCGTGTTGGTGATAACCGAATAATCACAGTAGACGCCCGAATCATTGCAGCCACAAACAAGAATTTAGCAGCGGAAGTAAAAAACGGCAGATTCAGGGAAGACTTGTATTTCCGGTTAAATGTAATTACCCTGTTTCTTCCCGCCCTGCGTGACAGACGGGAGGATATTCCTGCCCTGGTTCATTATTTTGTTAACACCTTCTGCCAGAACAAACAGAAAAAGACATTTCTTCCAGAGACCATGGCAATGATGATGCAATATTCATGGCCGGGGAATGTTCGGGAGTTAAGGAACACGATAGAACGATTGATCGTGTTAACCGAAGGCGAAAACATTTCGGTTGAAGATTTACCGGAGAACATCCGAAACAGATCCTCTGCATTAAACATCATGGAAGGGACAGATGGAACCCTTACCGAAATAGAAAAAAAACACATCCTGAAGGTTTTGCAAGAAAGGAACTGGAATAAAACACTCGCGGCAGAAGCCCTTGGTATCTCCTTAAAAACCTTGTACAACAAACTAAAAATTTATCATATAGACCTGTAGCGATTCTCTGGCATTATAACTTTATAAGCGTCCCCCTTTGATAATATTTCATCGTTTATCCTTTTCATATAAGATAAGCATCCTTTTCATGCTTTGTCTTGCAACAAGATTCTTTTTTATTGCGAGATATCTTGATAGTTGTGACAGCATAGACTTTGCCCTGGGGCTTCAAGATTACGATCTGTCTCATTTTCAGCCACATTTCCCAGGTTATCCTGTCTATATCTCTATCTCACGTCTTTTTTTCAAAGTATTCCACGATGATGCATGGGCATTAGCCATGCCTGGTGTATTGTTTGGCAGTCTCACTATCTTCCCATTATCACTCCTTGCCAAACACCTGTTTTCCGAAAAAGTTGCAATAGTAACCGCTCTTTTTTATCTTCTCAACCCTTTGTGCTGGCTGCAATCTGAAAGACCAACTTCTGACACGATGGGTCTCTTTTTTGTAATCGTCTCCGCCTGCCTGTTGTGTTATGCATGTACTACGGCACACAAGGGCTGCATTTTCTGGGGCAGTCTTGCTTTGGGTTTCGGACTGGGTACACGCATTTCCAATTTTCCTTTTATTGCCGTATGGGCAGCCTCCCTTTTTTATATAACCACCCGAAAATTGCCTCGTGAAATAAAGGCTCTTTCCCCTGGTTTACTCGGACTCACGATCGGCATCATTGCGTGGCTTTTTCCACAAATCGGATATGTGGGCTGGCGTCCTTTTTGGCAGAACGGCTTCGCATTTTCGCGTGGCCATTTTACCGATTGGGGCGGCTCGGTAATTACTTTTGGCGGACTCGATAGAATCATTTGTCTTGCAAAGTCAATATGGACATATGGGTTAGGTGGCTGGTGGTACGATTCCTCTGTTCTAAGATCAATTCCTTCTGCAATTATCGCGATCTCCCTTTTTTGGTTCCTCAAATATTGTCACACTAACCGTAGAGTGCGGTTTTTTGGAGTATACGTCATTCCTTATCTGCTTTGGGTAATTCTGGGACAAAACGTGGCAAATCCCCGGCATATGTTGCCAATCATCCCGATGCTATTGATGATGATTGCGTACGGATTATGCAAGGCCTACGAAAGGAGTCGCAAAAGTCTTTCCCAGATCTTCATCCTGATAATGATTGTTAGTATGGCAGTCACGTCGTTTAGACTAGTTAACAAATATCACCAGGAAGTCCCGGCGCCAGTACAAATAATTCAATGGATAGAAAGGCAATGTAATCCACTTTCTTTGAGAATTTACTGCAGTGATGAGAAAAGATTTTTTGACTATTATGCTCCTCAATGGGATGTAAGGAAAGTACGTGATATGACAGAAGTACAGACAGATTTGTTATCCTCAGTATGGAAACCTCAAAATATCCTCATAGTTCATTCTGGCAGGGAAACCAGACAATTCAGCACAACACACCCACCAATAGTAACGTTTCGAGGAAATCCTTATACTGACAGTACCCGGGACGAATTGCTGCTTTATATCCTGTCAGATTTCTGAAACGCGCATCATTAGCCGATGCGTTTTTTGTAATTTTTACAATTATTTCCTGTAACAATTACACGATTTTATCCTCACAATAAGTCTTATCCCAAAAAGACAAAAACTTATTTAACCTTTATTGCCATACAGTTCAAACACTTACCGCACATACCTGCCATTACTTCTTTTTCTAAAAAAATCCGGCACTCTCATTGCTTTTCATATTTTATCGCACATGCCTTTACCACAAAAAGCATGTAAACATTTATAGGTTCAAGGACTTGAAAAAAACGGCGCTAATAAAAATAATGAAACGAAAGACCATGCTGATAACTGGTGCAACGGGATTTTTAGGAAGCTTTATAACGCGACAGCTTTTTGAGGCTGGTTTTAACCTCATACTTTTGATCAGAAATTCAAATCAGGTGCGAGCCAGGGACAGAATTTCCGAGGTTTTCCCATCATTTGAAGATGCAAAAACAGAACTGATATCCAGGAAACTCGCCGATCGTGTGGAGATCGCAGAAGGGGATATTTCTCAAAAGAATCTCGGACTACAGGCGATGGATTATTCAAGAATATCAGATGCTGTTGATGAGGTCTTTCACTGTGCCGCCGCAACCAAGTTTCATCATGAATCAGACCATATGCTGATGCAGACCAATGTATATGGAACTGAACACCTGGCCTGGTTTTGTCTTTCAGGCAAAAGGAAAAAACTTCACTATATTAGCACAGCTTATGTCGCAGGGACAAGACGCGATACTGTTTTTGAACATGAATTGGTGAAAAATCAGACCTTTAACAACAATTACGAAAAGTCAAAATTTGATGCCGAGAAATTGTTGAGGCAGTTCACTGGCAAATATAATATCCCTGCAACAGTCTACCGTCCGAGCATTATTATCGGCGATTCAAGGACTGGTATTACCCGTAATTATGACAATATTCATGTGTTTGGCAAAGGATTACACCGCCTTAAAAATTATGAGACACAGAAGAGCAACAAAGATACACCACGGAGTTGCAAAAAGAGCGCAGGATATCCTCCAGCCTTGAGAATCCCCGGTGACAAACATGCCACGATCAATCTGGTGCCGGTGGATTACGTTACTCAGGCAATCGTTGCCATCTCCGGACAGGAGCAGAGTATAAACAAGACTTTTCAGATTGTGAATCCTTCACCACCCACCCTTGGTGAACTTGCGGAGTGGATGACGGTTGCAACAGGTATTCACCGGGTAAGCATCGTGCCCAGGTATGAATTCCAAATGCAACCGGAGACTTTAGAGGAGAAACTATTTTTAAAAGGAACGGAAACTTTTCAACCCTATATGTTTGGAGAACCATATTTTGATTCCACCAGCACAAGGACTATGTTAAGTGGCACGAGGATTGAATGTCCTTTGATTACTCAGGAAGTTATCAATCGCTTAATTCAGTATGCACTTGACACCAATTGGGGAAAGAAAAATACTGGCGAAGAAAAAGAATTGCCACGCAAACTGGTTGAGGGTACCAAAGTTGTGTAACATTTTTAAAATGCACCATATACACAAATGAATGAAAGACCGGAAATCCCTGAAAATATTACTCATGTTGAGTATTTCAATCGATTACTAAAGAACAGGGTAAATAATGCTCCGGTCCCTAAAATACCCAGTCTTAACGCGGTCATCCAGTTCGAGATGACGGATGGAGAAAACGGAATATGGCACGTCGTGATTGAAAACGGTTTTGTCACCAAAGTAACTCAGGAAATGCTTGAAAAACCCACCTGTGTTTTTATTTTGGACAGCAATACGTTTCTTTCTATTCTCAGGCGGGAAATAACGCCTCAAAAGGCATTTTTTAAAGGACAGGTTGTCATCAAAGGCAACATGCTCCTGGCGCTCAAGATGAATATCTTGGTTAATTACTTGTGATGTTGTTCATGTAGTGGAGTGACTGATGAGACGAAAACTACGAGTATTTTGTAAGACATTTTTATTCATGCAAAAGATATCTGTAATTACATTGTTGGCATTAACGGCACTGACGGTTAGCATCTTTTTTCTAAAAATATTTCAAAACAGTGTTGTTTACGCTAAGGATCATTGCTCTTATTATATGGTATGTGATAACCACTGGGGCGATGATGATGGTGGTCACTTTGATGAAGATGAGGATGCCGACAATGACGAGGGAGAGAATGACGATAGAACCCAACGAAGGAAAGAATTGTCTTGCAAGTAGATGCCATTCCCAGGGCAAAGAGCATCATTTTTCTCTTGAGTGAACGATTTATAGGGATGTCAATGGTACCGCCGGAAGAACAGGGGCGAAAATAAAGGTAAAAGATGCGACCGGCAATACAACTATTTTAAAGTCCGACAGGTTAGGAAATTTTTATTCTGAGAAGAACCTGAAGTCTCCTTTTATCATATCTGCACTCTATGAAGGTCGTGAAGTAAAAATGCCTATCCCCGCTTCTGACGGTGGCTGCAATGCGGAGCGTTGCCATGTAGTAGGCATGGCGGGAAGGGTCTTTATCAGCACAAATGACCTTGATCTGACTGGCACTGTAACTGAAGTCCGCGCTGGAGGAGCGTCTTCGGAAATAAGTTATAACCGTGACATATGCAAGACAGCCACTGATAATGAGGGGAAATTCGTTATGAAGGCAGTAAAGGCCGGTGAATATATCCTGAAAATATTCAAGGAGCGTTACAAAACACATAAACAAACCTATCAGATGACGATCTGTGTCCTGATCCAGGTTGGTTAGATACGCACCATGCACCTGCTGAGGAAGTTGAGTACATCAACAGGAAGATTAAAGAACTCGGCTGGGCGACAGGTTTTGAGCATAAACTTGAACACCATGAAGCGGGACATGATCCTGCAGCAAGGTCTCAGAGATTATCACCACACGAGTAAGTGGTTGTTTTATTTTTCGTTATCAGTTAAAGGAAGCTGTGCGAAGCTTGCACAGCTTCCTTTTTTTATGAGAAATGCAGCCTAAGGCCGTTTTTGAATTCCGAAGGACTTCATTTGAGATGCCAGGGTGGTAGGTTTCATGCCGAGAAGTTCCGATGCCCCACCAGGGCCTGACACCTTCCAATTTGTTTGATGGAGAGCCGCCAGGATATTTTCTTTTTCCAGCTTTTTTAAATCCTCATACGTTAGGATTTCTTCAGATTGTTTCTTGCTTTTGGCATGATTGGGTGCCTTCAGTAAGCCTTTTTCCATAGAAATTTCCGGCAAATCTATTCGCAACTCCCCTCCGCCCGATAAAATTATTCCACGCTCAATCACATTTCGCAGCTCGCGTATATTTCCGGGCCAGTCGTAGTTCTGGAGTTGAAGAATGTGCCTTTCCTTCAAAGGCAATTCCTTCTGTCCCATGGTTTGACAGAGCTGTTTTAAAAATTCTTTTGCTAAAAAAGGTATGTCTTCCTTTCTGTCTCGCAGAGGAGCAACCTCCAGGGGAAAAGCGCTTAATCGAAAGTACAGGTCCTGACGGAACCGTTTTGATTCCATCTCCTTCTTCAGATCCCGATTGGTAGCGGCAATTACCCGCACATTTACCCGGCGGGTCTTTTCTTCTCCAATCCTCTCGTATTCACCTTCCTGGAGCACGCGCAGCAACTTGCTTTGCAGTTCAAGGGGTATATCCCCTACCTCGTCAAGAAACAGAGTCCCCCCGTCTGCAAGCTGGAATCTTCCGGTACGATCTCTCAGTGCCCCGGTAAAAGCGCCTTTTACGTGTCCAAAAAACTCGCTTTCAAAGAGTTCGCGCGGGATAGAAGCGCAGTTGACTTTAATGAGCGGATGGTCTTTTCGCCTGCTTTGCTGATGAATCGCCAGGGCGACGAGTTCTTTTCCCGTCCCTGATTCTCCATGAATAAGGACGGTTGTGTCGGTAGGCGCTACCAGCTCTATTTGCCGAAGGATTTTTTGCAATACGGGACTGTGTCCTATGATATTTCCAAAATTATAAACACCGCGAACGGTATCGCGGAGATATTCATTCTCCAGTTCCAGTTGATGGCGTAATTGGTCAATTTCCTCAAATGCCCTGGCATTGGCAATAGCTGATGCCGCATTGTAAGCGAAGGTCCGAAGCATGACCAGGTGCGACTGATCCAACACTTTTCGGCTGAAAAGGGCTAACACGCCAAGGGTTTCATCCCGAAACACTAATGATTGACCGGCAAAACTGGCGATTGTTTCCTGCTTTGCCCATTCTTGGTTCAGCAGCCATGCGGGATTTTTCATGATATCGTTACGTAAGATAGACTTGCCGGTTCCCCCGACATAGCCTATTTTCCCCGTTGCAGTAATGTTGTCCAGTTCTTCAGTATAAAGAGGAAAGCGTTTATAATGCCCTTTAAGCCCCGTGTATCGTTGTTTATCAAGAAGGGATCGGCCATTGCTCGCCACCAGATGCAGGCATTTCGTCTGATCGGGACAATTTTTTAACCACGGGCAGGCATTGCATAGATCTCCAGGTCCTATGACCCAGATTCTGGCAAGGACAACATGGGGATTGTCAGCTAACCCATTCACGATATTACGAAATACAACATCCACGGAACGTTCATTGGCTACTGACAAGGCGATGGATTGAAAGAATTCGATATTCATGGGTTCAAGTGTAAACAATGATTACGTTGGTTTCAACGAGATTTCGTATCTCAGCGCTTGAAGTTGTGATATATACTCAGGAGGCTTATAAATACTTAAGATATGAAACAGCTTTACAGACTACCACAGGAGAATAACGAGTAATGCATCACTTTAATCTTATGAGAACAAGGGAAAAAGAGGTGGAAAATAGTCAAATACTCAAAAAAATCGTTCCTCTGGAGCTTCGGTAAAAATATCTTTCCGGCAAATATTATGTCTTTATAGAGCAGTTATGTCAATCCCTGCTCAGGGCACCTGGATAGACACGGATTGAGAAAAAGGTGTTGGAACAGGGAATTAGTGAAGGTGTGCGTATGGGTTTTTTGGGGATTGGGACTTCAGAGAATGATATACCGATTATCCGGTATTTAAAAAAACTGCCAACGCTTGTCTTTTCTGAAACTGAAGTAAATGAAAATTAAATGGTAAATACTCCATGTGTCTTTTGAGGTTTATGCGGATGTCATTTAATGCTCACCGCCTGGTTAACTAAGATAGGCTCATCTGAATTTTTAGAGAATGCCTTTTTCAAGATGGCGCTTTTTGGATATTGCAAGAGCGGCATCTTTGAGCGTTACTTGCTTCCGGTAAGCCCAATCGACAACAGTCATCCAGAAAAGTCCCAGCAGGGCAGTTCCGCCCGCTGCCAGTATTCCAGAAGCAATCCAGCCTATTGGGCCAAAGAAATTAGTGACCTCTGCAACTAATCCCGATGCGCTTTTCGCAATTGCGTATCCTCCCCCACCTGCCACAGCAATGAGGATTCCAGCCTTGCCAAGGATTTCAAGGATGCTATGCTCGGAGATCCTTTCGCTGAAATACTCTTCATAAATCGCCGCGCACATGACCATATCCGTTGCGATAAGGGCGATATGTGATGGAATTTCTGCGCCTGGTTTTGGCATCCCGCCAATGACAATATTTCCGGCAGAAAATTCTGCAATCTTCAGTAGCGTTTTCCTGCGTTTTCTCCACATGCTTTTAGTCATGAAAAATCCTCTCTTATGTTTGACCATTTGTTATTGTTAATAATACCGCTATTCGGATTACAAACATTTTGCTCTTTGCAACCTGACATTTACTACGCATTGCTTAAAAATATACCACAAAATCATTCTTTGTCAAATGATAAAGAGTCGGGAGACATTCAGATAAAAGTTGTAATTCAAAATCGGGCGGAGCTTCATTGCGCCACTTCTGGATGGTCGATAACAGAGGTGGCTGATAAAAGGTCTGTTGAATTTCTACAACCCTGAATCTGTTGAAGCATGTTTGCATTGCAACAGGAAAGCCACAACAACCAAGCGGTAACATATTTTATGATTTGGAACCGCAGATTTCGCAGATTAATCAGATTCACAAGTTCAAGTTTACAACCCGGATAATTTTTTGGTTGTTATATCTGTAGACTTGGTTTAGTCTGTTGTCTTCATTGGTCTGAGTAATCAGAGTGCAGCAAAGGTGCAACCAAAAAAAGTTTCACCACAAAGCGCACAAAGTCTTACATAAAGGACACAAAGAAAAACTTACAAAAAAAGTATTTACACGGTAATACTTTATATGCCTTCATTCTTTTTCGTAACGCTTTGTGTTAATGCATAACCAACACGTAATGACTCAAATAACAGAAGACTCCTTCGAACAGATTCTGCAAGCCATTTGCAGCGAATCACAAGAGATTGATCTTCAGGACGTGACCTTTATCGATCCTTACGGCATGGTCGGCCTGCTTGAGGTGGGAGTGCTTCTTAGATCAAAGGGCGTTCAAAAAACTATGTATCTTCCCGGATCAGAAGAAGTCCTCAAATACCTCGAACGGATGGATTTTTTCAAATTTGCCGGTGGGTATTTCAACTTAAAACCGCCTCAACCGCAAATCTCAGAAAAATATCTGAGAAGTTCCTACTCGGATGTTCTCCTTGAAATCACGCCCATAGAAAAGTCGGACGATATTCATTTCATTGTTGGGAAGGTGAAAGACCGTGCCCATGCAATCCTTGCAAGACGTCTCCATTACGATGAAAGGGCAATCAATGGTTTTATTGTGGCACTTTCAGAAGTGTGTCAGAACATCATTGAGCATAGCAAAAATAAGGGGTTCGTAGGCATCCAAAAATATTATTTTCCAAATATGAATAAGAATGTCGTAAAAATTGCCGTTATGGATATTGGCATAGGTTTCAAGATTTCCTTATCGGAAAGGTTTTTATTGAAAAATGACATTGAAGCTATTGAAAAGGCATTACTTCACGGTTCTTCCAGATATGCCGAAAAGGGAAGGGGGCACGGGCTTGCCGCCGTAAGGCGCTTTGTCAGGCAATGGAACGGCAAACTCTCTATTCGTTCGGGTACTGCGAAACGCTCGATAATACCTGTATGGGCATGGGGGAGAGAGAAAGAAATCCATCTTACCCAATTCCCCGGTACCCAGATCAACATCCTCCTGCCTGGGGCCTTATCTTTGTCCACCGGACAACCTGGCTATTAAGGACTTTATTTCGCCATCAATTGACGGCTTATGATAACCCTGATGATAGACTACCTTTAAGGCCTGATCGACAATCAGTATCTTGCATTTGTTATCCACTCCCCCGAGTGCCTTTGTTACAGCGCCATCCCAGTCCAAAAGAAAAGGAATATCTTTTGATGTCGGGTCCTGAGCTGAAATTTTTGACTTAAGCACCCCTTTTGGAATCAGTGCAGGTCTCTTCCGCAAATCCATGATCGAAATCATCTGTACCAATGGATTGTCCTGGGTCGCCTTTTTCAACTCGGTTTTACCGTTGATTGCATCCTGAAGGGTTGTCTTGCTTTGCAAAACAACCAGGGTTATCTTATCTTTTAAATAAGACGGTGAATACTTTTTTCCCTGCGGGTCTTCCAGGTTAAAATCAACAAATGTATTCCCCACTTCAACACCGGAAACAACAAGGGGGATCAAATATCCCAGAGATACTGCCACGAAGAACCAGCACAAGGTATGTTTCATACTCTCTATGTCCTTTCTCAACAGATGGTCAATTATCCAGGTAATCAACGTTCTTGCCTTGAAAAAATTACTATACCGTCTTGATCGTGATATTTCACGAAAATATTTGGAAAAACAAACAAAATCTTTCTGACAACCGGACTACTTTTTCAAATTTTCAGTTGATAATTTTTTTAAAAAAATTACAATTCAATTGATTCCATTGAATATATATCTTGTCTCCAACAATAAATATTTGACCAAAGAGTGCAATGAAAAATACCGATAAATCCCCTCTATCAAGAGGGGGCGTGTAAATTTATCTCTTCATAAAAGTTGTGATAATGGAGAATTTTCAGGTATGGAAGATGATCTTAATAAAGAGGCATTAAGAAAGTATTTTCATAAAACCGTAGAGAAGTTTGAGCAATACTATAATGACCCTGAGCAGTATCACAAGATATTCACAGAACTGGGATTTACCTATGTAGATGATGGCTGCGACGGCTTTTGCCCTGAATGCGAACAAAAGCCGGACTGCAAGGTTTATGAAGAGTTGAAGGATGAGTGGGAAGGGTTTTATCGTAATAATTAATATTTCGTTATGACAATTATTTTACTACTACATTTCCCGCTGTCCACCTGGCAATAAAATATCTCGTAGGACTTCAGATGGGGATCGGGTTGTAAAGGGATTTAAAGAGTATCTATGCAATTTTTGTTGATACAAAGGTAGTATCAAATATTATGAAACTTCTTTTGTTTCCCATAATTTGTTAGTTTGCAGAAGAAGACAACCATAAGATGGTCTTATGCAAAGAGCAAAAATTTATCATGACATTGCATCTGCAGATAACGATGACAATAAATATCATTACTTTGTTAAAAATTTAAGCGGCGCATTTTTTCTTCAGTCGTTTCGATTTAATTTTGAAATAGCCATTGGCAAGTTTTTCGTTCTTTGATAAGGCATTGGTAGAGGCGAATTCGAGCATGGCATTGATAGCCTGTTTGATTCCGTTGAAGGTGGTAGGTTTCGTTTCAAGGATTTTCGCAAGATAGGCATTTTGTTTGATCCAGTAGGTGAGAGTCCACGCAACAAGAC
>JAJTXE010000002.1:1723688-1760615 GCA_021463795.1 Candidatus Brocadia sp.
ATCCGCTACACTGCCGGCGAATTTGGACAAATCCGGATCTCCGGCAAACTCCATGGCACAGAGATCGGGCAGCCACGAGGCAATCACGCTTCCCCGTCGCCATAGTTCCGTAATATCGGCCAAGTTAAAATCATACTGATAATGCTCAGGATGACGTAGAGGGGTTGTTTCCGCGTCAATCGCATGCTCCTTCTTTCCCACATTGGCATGCCGCAGGATGTTGAGTCCTTCTGCATAGGCTGCCATGAGGCCGTACTCAATTCCATTGTGGACCATTTTGACAAAATGTCCCCCACCGGCAGGACCGCAATGGAGATATCCCTCCTCGGCCGTTCCGCCGGTTTTTTCGCGCCCCGGTGTTTTGGGAACCGATCCCCGACCGGGAGCGAGGGATTTGAAAATCGGTTCCGGATGCCAGACGACTTCTTTTGGGCCACCAATCATAAGACAATACCCGCGTTCCAATCCCCAGATGCCTCCGCTCGTTCCGCAGTCCACATAATGGATTCCCTGTGGCGCAAGTTCTTTGGCCCGGCGGATATCGTCAATGTAATAAGAATTTCCGTCATCGATAAGAATATCTCCTTTTTGCACCAGACTCACAACCTCCTGCAGTGTCGCATCAACTGCGGCTGCTGGCACCATGAGCCAAACCACCAGGGGTGGTTTGAGCCTTGCCACAAGCTCTTTAATCGACTCGGCTGCAAAAGCCCCGGTCTCCTTCGCAAAGGTTTCCCTTGTCCTTGCCGTAGCAGAATAAACAATCACCTCATGACCAGTGCGCATCAACCGACGCACCATGTTCCCGCCCATCCTTCCAAGACCGATCATTCCAAGTTGCATAGTAATTCTCCTTCCCTCTTAATAAGCTTTCCAGAAGTCTTGCCGAGTTAGCTAATACAATATTATACAAATAGCTTCCTGAAAATTCGTTATTTCTATACCAATTAATTTTCGCTCCAATACTCTGCAAGCAGTTCCGCTTGATCCAAAACCTTTGTCACAGAAACAGTATATTCACCGGTTGCCGGATCATCAGGTGGATATTTATATTTTCGCAAGATTCGTTTTACAAGCACACGTAATTTTGCCTGAACACTTTCCTTAATCTGCCAATCAATACTGGTGTTTCTCCTTACGCTATCAACCAATTCATGCGCAATCATTTTAAGCGTTTGGTCGCCCAGCACTGACTCGGCTTTCGGGTTATCCGCAAGGGCGTCATAAAACGCCAATTCATCCGTCCGTAGATTAAGCTCCTCTCCTCGCTTATCTGCCTCGCGAATCTGCTGCGCCAGCTTAATCAACTCTTCAATCACCTGGGCAGAATCCAGGAGACCATTTTGATACCGCTTAACCGCTTCAGCTAAAAGTTCGGAGAATTTTTTGCCCTGTACCAAATTCGTCTTTGCCCGGCTTTTTATCTCATCTTTCAGGAGACGCTTCAGTAATTCCAGAGCAAGATTTTTCCGGGGCATTCCCTGAATTTCGGCAAGAAACTCATCTGAAAGAATGGAAATATCCGGCTTTTTCATACCAGCAGCATCGAAAATATCAATAACTTCCTGAGAAATGATAGCATCGTTGATGATCTGCCTGATGGCTGTTTCAATCTCCTCGTCCGTTCGCTTCTTTGTCTCTTCGTCCAATTTTGAGAATCGTGCCTTAATAGCCTGAAAGAACGCCAAATCATCCCGAATCGCAAACGCCTTTTGATGAGGCACGGAAATCGCAAATGCTTTTTGCAGCTTCGTAACGTTCTCCTGAAAACGGACTTTACCATTGCGTATTTTCTGTCCGTCTTTTTCTTCGGATAATTCAGCTATATAATTGGTCGCGTCTAAAATAAAGCTTAACTTTTCCCTTGATTCAAGCGTAAAGTACCTGCGATACTCAAACCCATGGAACATATCCACAACAATCTCGTATAATTCCTGCATCCTGGCAACCGCTTCTTCCTGATCAAAAGTCAGGCTGCCTCTGCCTTTACTTTCAGTGTAAACCGCCAGCGCCTTTTTTAAGTCCTGAGCAATGCCAATATAATCCACCACCAGTCCGCCCTCTTTATCGCCAAAAACACGGTTTACCCGGGCGATTGCCTGCATGAGGTTGTGTCCATTCATCGGTTTGTCAAGGTAAAGGGTATGCAAACAGGGGGCATCAAAGCCGGTAAGCCACATATCGCGGACAATTACAAGCTTTAGTGGGTCTGCAGGGTCTTTCAACCGGTCGCCGATTTTGATCCTTCTCTGCTTATTACGAATGTGTTCCTGCCAATCCAGGGGATCGCTGGCAGAACCGGTCATAATAACCTTGAATGAACCTTTGTCGTCCGCAGCATCGTACCAGTGCGGGCGCAACTTTATAATCTCATTATGAAGGGAGACACAAATCCTGCGGCTCATGCAGACAAACATGGCTTTCCCTTCAGCCGCTAGTAAGCGCTGTTCAAAATGGTTAACCATGTCAGCCGCAACCTGTTGAAGCCGCTGTTCGCTCCCGACCACAGCTTCTTTGCTTGTCCATTTGGCAAAACGGAACTGTCTCTCTGAAAGCTCATCTCCTTCGGTAATATCTTCGACTTTCTTATCAATCTCCTTACGCTCAGCCTCTGAAAGTTCAATCTTTGCCAAACGGCTTTCATAATAGATGCGGACGGTCGCCCCATCTTCTACCGCCTGAAGAATATCATAGACATCTATACAAAAAGTATAAACACCGGTTGCTTTACCATGAATGAAATAAAGCGCAAGTATGGAAAGAAACATAAGCAAGCCGCTTGCCTGCGTAAAAATGAGAAACTTAAATGCGGCACAGACTCTATTCTCATGTCCCCAAATTCCGATGAGAAAGTACATAGGGATGAGCATCACTTCCCAGAAGAAATAAAAAAGGAATAAATCTAAAGATAAAAATACTCCGGTTATTCCTGCTAAAATCCACAAAATATTAAAATGGAAGAAGCCGGCATGTTCAGTGATTTCCGTCCATGATGTAATTACTGAAATGATCCCGAGAAAAATGGTAAGTGAAACTAAAATTAAGCTAAGACCATCAAGCGCAAGATGAAAATTAATTCCGAACTGCGGTATCCAGCTTGTGGTAAATTCAATTAACCATTCCGGCTTTTGGGAGAATCCAATATTGCCTGGATTCGAAACCCAAATTGCAATGATGATGATGAAATCTATAATCAAGGTGATTAATGCAATCCACCTGCATATAAGTATATTCCACTTACCTGCAAGCCATGCAAGCAATCCGCCGGTCATCATAATGATTATTAACCAGGCTAATATCATGATACCAACACTATTGTTAAAGTAATCACAGCGCCCATAGTAATCACCGTTGCATACCAGCGTATGCGCCCGGTCTGAGTTTTCACCAACATTTCATTTAAAGCCGTGCTTAAACAGGTAATGAATGTATACATATTGTCAATGAAATCGTTCTTGTTAATCCTGGCAAAGAATATCGCAGGATACACAAAAGCACGATCATAAAGCCAATCAAATCCGCAACCAGAATATAAATATTTTGATAACCCAGTTTGCTTAAACCTTTCTGTGAATTTTACATTCTTGAAATAGAATTGATAAGCCAAATAAATCCCGGCGAGGGTAAGCGCAGCGGTAATGATCTGAAACAGTAATTCTGTTCCGCTTCCTTCAGAACGAAGCGCTACTGCAGGCAGCGTGTGGTGCAGGAAGTGAGTAAACGGCGCAAAGCCTCCCATCGTTTCCGGCAGTTCAACAAAGCCTCCTAAAACCGAAAGCGCGGCAAGAACGATTAAAGGAATTTTTATTCTTTTGCCTGGTTTATGACTCACCGGTGTTTTTTGCTCTCCGAAGAACGTTGCAAACACCATCCGAAAAGTATAAACAGAAGTAATGAAAGCGCCGATCAGGGAAATAAGCCACAACCATGGGCTTCCAATATTGCTTGCCCACGAGTACCAGATGATTTCATCTTTGCTGTAGAAGCCTGCAGTAATCAGAGGAAATGCCGCCAGAGAAGCCGATGCAATGAGAAACGTCCAATAAACTACCGGTAGTTCCTTTCGCAGCCCACCCATCTTAAACATGTTGTGTTCATGACGCAACGCATTGATAACTGTACCGGCAGCAAGGAATAAAAGCGCTTTAAAAAACGCATGAATCATAAAATGAAAAATTCCTAATGCCCATGCGCCTATTCCCAGGGCGAGAAACATATAGCCAATTTGGCTGATGGTAGAATAGGCGAGGACTCTTTTTATATCGGTTTGAGTTAATGCGCAGAATCCGGCAATTAAAAGCGTTAACGCTCCGATTATTGCAACAGCGTTTTGCACAATCGGCGCCAATTCGAAAAGTGTGTGAGTTCTTGCAATCAAATAAACCCCTGCGGTTACCATCGTAGCAGCGTGTATAAGTGCGGAAACCGGCGAAGGTCCTGCCATTGCATCCGGCAGCCATGTTTGCAGCGGGAGCTGTGCTGATTTCCCCAGTGCGCCACCGAGAAGTAAAAAGGCTGTTAATACTGCGATCGATGAACCACGAACCCATTGCGTGGAAATCGATTGAAGAATATTTTGGATGTCCAAAGTATTAAAATGCAAAACGAGAAGGAAGAGCCCGATTGCCATCGAGGTATCGCCAATGCGCGTAACAATGAATGCTTTATTGGCGGCGTAAACATTTTCCGGTTCTTTATACCAGAAGCCGATAAGCAGATAGCTGCACAGTCCTACGCCCTCCCATCCTAAATAAAGCAGGAGAAAGTTGTCCGCCAGCACCAGGGTTATCATGAAAGCCACAAATAAATTCATGTAGGCAAAAAACCTGGAGTAACCTTCATCATCTATCATGAACTCAGCGGAATACAGGTGGATGAGAAAGCCGACGAAACTTATAGCAAAAGTGAAGATAAGCGAAAGAGAATCGAGATAAAAAGCGATACCTGGTTTGAAGCCGGCGATATTCATCCATACCCAAAGCGGCTGATTGAAAGAATGACCGGCAGGCGGAGACGAAATAAAATCGATGCCGATAAGTGTCGTAAGAAGTGCAGATATACCGACCGAACCGACCCCAAGAAAAGCAATACCCGTTTTATTCATTCTTCCGCCGAATACTGCCAGCAGGAGAAATCCCAGGAAAGGTAAAGCAGGTATTAGCCAAAGGAGATTCAGCATATCATCCTTTCATGTTACTCAAGGTATCGGTGTCGAGCGTTTTAAATTGATGATAAATTTGCATTATCAAAGCAAGCCCGACAGATACTTCCGCTGCAGCCATGGCAAGAATAAAGATAAACATTATTTGACCTTCAGGCTGCATCCAGCGCGCACTGGCAGTTACAAAAGCAAGTCCGGATGCATTAAGCATTATCTCAGTAGACAAAAGCATGAAAATAATATTTCTCCTTACGAGCACACCTATCAGCCCGAGTAAAAACAGAACCGCCGCGAGGATTAAACCGGATTCAAAAGGTACAAATGTCATTTGGTTTCTCCTTCCGCTTTGGAATCTGATTCGGTATTTGCAAGATATCTGTGCAAAATTCTTTTCTTACCTTTACCCAGATAATAAGCGCCGACGATTCCAGCCATTAATAACACTGCTGAAAGCTCTACTCCAAGCAAGTAAGTGCTGAACAGGGAAACACCGACCACTTTCGGACTGATTGACAATGCAGGGTAGTGTTGCCCGCGAATCTTGCTGAAGAGTATTATAAATTCGACAATCAAAATTAAGGTTAATATTACCGGACCGAACCACATCCGGGGTTTCAGTAATTGGCTTTCCTGTTGAATTGATTCTCTTCCAAGATTGAGCATCATAACAACGAATATAAAAAGAACCATTATTGCGCCCGCGTAGATAATAACTTCGAGTGCAGCAATAAACGGTGCACCAAGTGCGAAAAATATTATTGAAATTGCAAGCAGAGATACTATCAGATAAAGAAGCGCATGCACCGCATCCTTTCTGGTAATAACCATCAATGTAGAAACAACTGCAACTACTGCCGATAGGTAAAAGATAATCAGCATAAATCCGTTAGATCAAATTTATTATTTTTCTTCATGGCAGCAAACTTTTTACATCAATTGGCGGAGATTCACGCTCTGATTCACCTTTATCTTTGCCCTTGATTGCGAGACCTGCGACACGGTAAAAATTATAGCCGTGGTATTTGCCTTCGCCGCTGATGAGTAAATCTTCTTTTTCGTAAACAAGATTTTGCCGGTTGTATTCGCACATTTCAAAATCGGGAATGAGCTGAATTGCATACGTAGGACAAGCATCTTCGCAGAAGCCGCAAAAGATGCATCGCGAAAAATTTATTCTGAAGAATTCCGGGTAACGCCTGCCGTATTCATCTTCAGTTGCCTGGAGCGAGATACAATCAACCGGGCAAACTGCTGCACACAGATAGCAGCCAACGCATCTTTCTCCTCCGTCAGGATCACGTGAAAGAATGATGCGCCCTCTCCATCTGGCGGAAAGAGGCGCCTTCTTTTCAGGATATTGGTAAGTTGCACGTTTTCTAAAGGTATGGAGAAACACCTGCCAAATTGAATTTAAGATAGTAAACATTTTTGGGTCTTCTAAGTTTTGTGTGGGTAAATTTTCATAATTCTGGTAAGAATGCTGTTACTATTTTCAGTTTTAAATACTCACGATCTTTAATACCATAGGCTCTGCGTTGAATGACACGGACTTTGTTATTGATACCTTCAACCAGTCCAAGAGAGACCTTATTGTTGGGATTACAGTAACTCACAATACAGTTCCAGTGTCGTTCAATCATTTTTACAAATTGATGAAATGGTTTAAGCCTTGACCATTTCAACTGGGATTTCCAGTTGGTAAAGAATCGTTCGGCATTGCAGGCGCTTTTGTAATTCCAGAGCTTACCAAATGATTCTTTCAAGAGGTAAGCCTTGTAGATACGTTTATTGGCTTTGAAAAGCAGCTTCAATGCCCGTTTGCCCTTTATATCTAAATTGGCTTTCTGTGACAGGAGCGTATACTTCTGTCCTTTGATAAATATTCGTTCTTTCTCACTTACACGGCGATATTCCTGTTTACGGACGGTGTCCATCGCATCACCGAGATGGCGAAGGATGTGAAATTTGTCGTAGATGATTTGAGCATGGGGAATATGCTTGAGAGTGGATTTCCTAAAAGGCTTCCACATATCCATGACGACAATGGAAATGTTTTTCTTCTGACTATCAGAAAGCGTATTATAAAACAAATCCAGGTCTTCTTCTCTACGACCTTCACCGCCTATCCATAGAGGACGACCTTTGTCTAAATCGCTGACACAGGTCATATAGGTATGCCCCTTACGAATAGAAATTTCATCTATTCCTATGGCTCTTGGCCTTGTAATTTTGCCAAAACGATTAACCAGCTCGTTCATGTAGTTTATTTCTATTTGCCTGACTTGGTACCAGCTAAGTCGTTCCATTTCAGCTACTCGCTTGACCGTAAGTTCTCGACAGAGTCTGCCAATATGACGTTCGTATCGCTTGGTATATCGAGTGTTAGAGGCAAGCCATGATAGCGTTTCTACTTTCACAGCGTTACATTTCTTGCAAAATACACGGCGGTATTCAAACTCAACATATATCCTGAATGAACCGCTCGAAAGGTCTCTTGTCCTTTTGATTTCACTATCGTAGTATGTCTTCGATGGTGTATGACAAACTGAACAAACGGTTTTTTTTGACGACGTACCAGTTTGATGATCCGCGCATATGGATCACCATAAACGCCGGTTAATTTACTTCGTGCCCGAAATCCAGGATGGGAATATAATTCTGTTAAGGTTTTACAGGTTTTCATGAATGCTCCTTTCTCTTGTCAGCGTAGTATACCTACTCGTGACAACTTTTGGGAGTTCTATTTTACCTGAAACCCATTATCTTTTATGGTGTTGAGAAAGAACTTGTATGAAAATTTACCCACATAAAACTTAGAAGACCCACATTTTTTAAAACCTCATGAACGCTTTTTCATTATCTTTTTCTTTTATTCTGATGGTATAGAAATTTTCATTTATTTAAGCGGGTTTCAGGGTGGCACGGACAAACTTTGTTTGTCCATGTTCTCTTACCCTGAAAGGATTATTGCACCGGTAATGAGCAAATTTAAAAGTGAAAGCGGTAGAAGCAACTTCCATCCATAGGATAATAATTGATCATAGCGCGGCCTGGGAAGCGATGCTCTCAGCATAATAAATAGGGAAATAAAAATAAAAGTCTTCAGAAAGAACCAAACCACCGGTGGAAGGAAGGATGGACCGAACCAGCCGCCGAAAAACAGAGTAACGATTAATGTTGAGATCAGAGTTATGCCGAGATATTCGCCGACAAAGAACATCCCAAATTTCATACCCGAATATTCCGAATGGTAACCGGCGACTAATTCACTCTCGGCTTCCGGAATATCAAATGGAAGCCGGTGGGTTTCCGCTAAACCAGCAATCATAAAGATTACAAACCCTATAAACTGAGGTATAACAAACCAAAGATTCCTTTGTGCAAGCACGATATCGTTCATATTAAATGAACCAGTGAGCATAACAACTCCCATCAAAGACAGCCCCATAAACACTTCATAAGAAAGCATCTGTGCCGCAGCCCTAAGAGAACCGAGCAATGAATATTTGTTGTTCGACGCCCAGCCTCCCAGCACAACACTATAAGCGCCCAGCGAAGACATTCCTAAAAAAAACAACAATCCTATATTCAAATTGGAGACTGAAATTCCCGGAGCGAAAGGAACTATTGCAAAACTCATAAGAGCAGTTACAACCACTATGGCAGGCGCAAGAACAAATACTTTTTTATCTGCGAACGGAGGAATCCAATCTTCCTTAAAAAATATTTTTACCATATCGGCAAGAACCTGCATCAGTCCAAATGGTCCAACGCGGTTCGGTCCGTATCGATCCTGCCAGAGTGCGAGCAACCGCCTTTCAAACCAGATTAGCCCTGGGGCAATAGTCATCATAAGTGTTACCACACCGAATACAACGATAATGTAATAGAGTATTTCGATCATGTATTATTTCCGGATATTTTGCACCAGGAAGGTAGAACATGGTACGGCGTTCCGGGCAAGCCAACCGGAATGCCAAGTATTCCTTTCGGTATCTCCCGTTTTGTTTCTACCGGCAGCCTAAAGCTCTGATCGTTCATGATTAAGTTAATTTCGTCGCCTTTCTTTACCTTCAATTTTCCGGCGTCATCCGGATTCATTGCTGCATAAGGTTTTGGAATTAGAGACGCAATGCCCGGCGCCAGGCTGCTCAATTCTTCAGAGCCGTAGATATGATACACCGGCACAGCAAAGAATTCATTGTCTCTAATTGTAAAAGCTTCCGGTATATCCGAGAAATAGGTATAATTGCTTTTTGGATCCGGTTCAATTAATCTTTTTCCGGGGTCGCCTCCATGCAAGGATCCGCCGACCTCAATTTGATACTTGTTTATCGATTGAACCGAATTCCATCCAGGCGACCAATAGAAGGGTATTATTGATGACCACCAAGTATCTTTGGATTTACTGTGATTCTTTCCATAGGTTCTCTCCTGATAAGATGAGAAAGTTTAAGGAAATAATTACTGAATTATATAATAATATAAAGAAGGAAGAAATTGAATTAATACCGACTGCCTGCCTGCCTGCATCTTTCTTTTGACTAAAATCTATGTTCCTGGGTCTTTCGTATTTATACCAATGACTTTTCTCATAATGATCTTGCAGGTGTTTGCGCACTTCGGGGTCAGTGGTATTCAGAGACGCAGAGACCGCAAAGAGAAACGAAATCTTTAACCCTTAGTCCCTTCGCTTGCCCTTATGAACCATGACCCATGAGCCAGCAACTATGAACTCTGAACCCTAAACCCTGTGGTGAGCTTGTCGAACCATCATGAACCCAGAACCCTGAACTCAGAATTATAATCACAAATCAAGGTGTGACCCCAAATGTGCAAATGTGACCTGCTGTGCCCTCTGTGTCTTTGTGGTGAACGCTTGTCAATTGAAATATGAAGGTTTGACCCCAAGCAGTTTTTAAACTCTGAACCCTGAACTCTCCTCGCCCTTGCCTCTTGTCAACGATAAAGATTTGACCCCATTGCTGTACCATTGCTGTACACCTCGTGTATCAGCCAGCGCCAATAAAACATTTCATGGTCCATTAAACATCAACCGGAGAAAGAACCTCCAATGGATACTGTTGGAAAACGTGTATCACTTTATTCGGGCCGTTCCTGAAATGAAAGAAAGATACGGAATACTCAAACAACGAAAGGGCCATAATACTGCTAAAGTAGTATTAGCCAGGGATATGCTCAAGATCATTTACCATGTTTTAAAAGAACAAAGGCCATTTTATAACGATAAAAAAGAATTTCAAATCCAGTCGGTGGCGGCTCCTGCACTCTGTGGGGTCTGAAGTATCCTCCCGAAGGATAGCTTCCCAAGGTTTGATTAGTGAGGAGTCGCTTCCGAGATTATCATGCAGATCCATAATGTATCGGATGCTGCCAATAGGTGACTGAAGACTGGTAACTAAAATCCAGGGCTTCTTACGATAACGAAAATCGACGGGTTGAAATTGTATTGATAGATTCTGTTTTTTGTATTGAGAAATTATCTCTTAGAAATACTGTTTTTCCACTTGACTATAACCTCAATAGGTGACCCCATGACTGTTGACCCCAAATCAATGCCTGAATTTGCATTCTCGGACAACCTGTAAAGGTGTGACCCCACTCTTCTTCTTAAATAATCTTTATCCCTTTTCCAACGCTATCCAAAAGAAGCTTGTCTTCTTCATCAGCATAGGCAATTGCACCTTTAAGCACACCCTCACCCAAAACAGCCTCAATCTTTTCCAGCTTGTTTTCTCCCTTGCAGGTATCACCAAGGATCTTCCCTGTATAACAACCGTTTCTCTGCGATGTCTCTGTAGAAATAATCCCGCTGATATCCCATTTTTTAACTAATGCCTTCAAAAGAAAATCAAAATTAGCAGACGCAATATAAACCCTATCATGAGAGTTAACATGATTTTTTAACTTTTCAAGAACTGAGTTATTTATTATGTCCGGCAACATCTCATCCAAAAAAAGATTTACAATCTCCTCTATTTCTTCGATACTTTTCTCTTTAATAAACAATTTTAAGAAAGCTTCTTTTAATCTCTTATCACTTACCAATTTTAGTTTGTACATTAACAAAACGAAATAAAACAAATATAGTTTATTATTCTGAGTATATTTTTTTGCAATATATGCTGCAAATGGTCTCAACGTATCGCATTTCGTAAGTGTCCCATCAAAATCAAAAATAATAATATTCATATCTTATCAACATCAAGTAATGCATCTTCGGTAGGATTTGAGCTACCTGTTTTTATAAATTTACTCAAATAATAGAAACATTCTGTCGCAAAAGGCATCAAGTCATCTTTATACAAATCATCAAAACTTTCATCTTTAAATGAAAAAAAATCAAATATGGGCTTAATAGATTTCTTTGCTTTAATATGACTCAAGGTAGCCAAGATGTCGCCAAGTATCCATCTTACAACAACGCCTTCCTGGTAACTGGTAACTGGTTCTATATCTCCGTCTATAGCCATCCTATAAAGGAGATAAGGAAAGTCTACCCCTGCTTTAATCGGTAAAGCCAAAGAGCCCCAGAATCTTGGATTGACTTCAATTAACCACCCCCTCTTTTCCTTTTCATTATACTTAAATTCCACCATTGCTACACCATGCCATGTAAGAGCGGTTAATAAATGTTCGGCATATTCCTCAATTACAGGGTTTTTTACACTTACCCTTCTGGTACTTGTACCACCCGTAGCAATCTTTTCTCTTAATCGTTTATGGGTAAACTTTGCCCTCATCTTACCATTATTAAATAGCAAAGAAACACCATATCCATCGCCATTCACATATTCTTGAATGATCGGATATTCTTCTATCTTAAGGTTAGTCTCTTCTACTAAATCAGTATATTTTTTCAAAAGATTGTCGTATGATGTTGCATAAAAAACCCCTTTAGAACTATTCGTATTAAGCAACTTAATAACAACCTTTCCTTCATTCCCGATTTCATTCCATATACTTTGCAGATCAGATAAATCCTTAGGCTTGAATGTGCGTGGCGCAGAAATACCCATTGATTCAGCAATCTTACAAAGGGAATCCTTTTTATGAACCATCTTCAACAATTGAAAATTACTTATGGGTATCTTTACTCCAGCATCCTTAAATTCATCGATATATTTTGCAATAACAAAGGTTTCTTCATGGACAGGGATATAGACACGTGGCTTTAATATCTGAAAAGTTAATTTTAAACTCTCAATAAAATCTTTTGGATTCTTATAAAAAGAAGGGTAAGAAAAAGAATGCGCACAGTATTTTGAACTTTTAGACATGGACTTGTTCGATATATCGCCGACAGTAACATTCAAACCACGTGAGGAAAGACTTCTTAGTGCGTTATACGCGACTCTGTTCCATCCATAGGTAATTATAGCATCAATGTTTTCACTTTTTTTTTGTTTCAATTTTTTACCCTAACCCGAAAGAGTCGGAATTCTTACTGCGGGTGGTCTATCGTTCGACTGAGCTCACGCCGAAGACTTACAACGAAGTCCCCAGCCTGATGTCGACCACAAGGAATCGGCGCTACAGTTTTTGCTGAAAATGTAAAAGTACTTTTTATACAATACTCAGTTTCTTGGGTTATGCGGTTGACCTAAATCTGTTGTTCGCCTGCGGTTTGAAGAACCCGATTATACAGGTTTTCGGTAACCCAAAAACCGGCCTTCGCAATCAGGTCGTCAAGTATAGGTTTGATGGAAGAAATCAATCCCTTGTGCTTAGCTTCTATAAGACAACCCAGGATTCCAACTGACTTCAATCCCATCCGTGATGCAACCGCTCTACCACGGCGTTCATCAAGCAGAAGCAGTTTCGCCTTAAGTTCAAGAGCGAGAACAATGGACTCAGCCTCACCCTTGTCTAACTCAATCTGAAAAGCCGCTACGTGTAGGCGATTCGTGGCCTTTTTCGTTTCTATCCAACCCAATGCCTGAACTTCCCTTGAACCAGCCTCCCCTGAACCCGTTACCACAATTTCATAATAGACAGATTCTGGAATAACAATTGACCCATAAAGTTGCCGTAAGATATCCAACCGTCCGATAGCGGCCAGATTGATGATTGGGGATGTGTTGCTGACCACTATCATATTCGACCCATCTTATGCAATGTCTTTAAATCTGCCTCAAATTCGGCAACATCATAGTGTACCGGAATCTTGCGACTTGCCAGGAGATGCTGAAACTGTAGCTGGCTCATCCCTGCCAACCGGCTCGCCTGTCCTATGGTAATTTTATCTTTCTGGAAGAGCAAAACAGCCAGTTCCTGCTTTACTTCTTCCACAGACATGTGAGTGGCCTGCAGTATCTCATCGGGAATGATAATCTCCATTTTATTTACCTCCTTCCAACATTAATCACGCCTGAAATAAATCCTATGATCTTGTCATCTTCCCTTGCAATAAAGCAAAAAGCATACTGAGAAGATATCATTGATTTGTACAAAAGTTTCAAAAAAGGCAATCCTACGCTACTCAAAAAACCAGTATTGATGTACTTTTGATGAAGAGTCGCTATCAGTGTACAATCGCCTGCTTTTGATTTTCCAATATTCATATTTATTTTAGAAGAATTTCCACGATCCTCACAGCAGTTTTGCCATCCCATAATTTGGGAATTCTACCATGTTTGGAATTACCCGATTTAAAATTTAAATAAGCGCCAAGAATTGACTCTTTTTTGTTTCCTACTAAGGTATTTGTGCCTTCTTCAACGGTTATAGGCCGTTCAGTGTTTTCTCTCAGTGTAAAACATGGGATACCTAATGCTGTTGTCTCTTCTTGCAGCCCCCCACTATCAGTAAATACAACCGCAGCATCTTTCCATAATCTTAAAAATTCCATATATGATAACGGAGGCGTTAATTTTATTTGAGAATTTTTGATTGAACCCATTAAATCAAAAGTTTCTAAATTATTTTTCGTTCTTGGATGTACAGGAAATATAAGTGGCACATCTTTAGAGATATTAGCCAACGATTCGATAATTTCCTGCAATGTTTGTTTTTGGTCAACATTAGAAGGCCGGTGTAAGGTAATAACACCATATTTTTCTTTTTGACTATTTTGACCTTCACATTTTTTTATATGATTAAGCTGCTGATAAAGGGTATCAATCATTATATTACCTACATAAAATATTTGATCATTCCTTTTACCTTCTTTTGTCAAATTCTCAATTCCACTTTTTTCAGAAACAAAGAGAAAGTCAGAGATAGAATCAGTTACAATGCGATTAATCTCTTCCGGCATAGTCATATCCCGACTCCGTAATCCTGCCTCAACATGCGCAACCTTTGTATTCAACTTTTTAGCTACAACAGAACATGCAAGTGTAGAGTTTACATCTCCGACAACCACGGTAACATCCGGCTTCTCTTTCACGCAGACTTTTTCAAATTCTATCATCACACGGGCGGTTTGTTCAGCATGAGTACCGGAACCAACGTTCAGAAAGTAATCTGGTTCTTGTAAATCCAGTTCTTCAAAAAACACCTTTGACATTTCATAATCATAATGCTGGCCGGTATGAACGACTTGAAATTCTCTAAAACTTCTCTTTTTAAATTCCCATACCATCGGAGCTATCTTCATAAAATTCGGCCTTGCCCCGGCTACCAATAAAATCTTCATCTTAAACCCTTAAATAATGTTTCAAGTTCTTCAGCGACCTTTTCTCTCTCAAAGTGGGCTTTCACGTAAGTCCGTGCATTTTCACCATGCTTTTTTCTCAAAGTAGTGTCTTGATAATATGCCAGAATAGCCTGTGCTATCTCGTGACTATTTCCTGGCTTTACACAAATACCCCCGGAAGATTTTTCTATAACATCTCTTATTACCCCATCTATAGCAAGAATAGTTGGTTTTCCAGCCGCCATATAATCAAAAACCTTGTTTGGATACGTTGTTCTGAAAAGAGGTATGTCTTTTAGTGTAGCAATACAAACATCTGCATCGGCAAGTATTTTGGGAACCTCTGATTTAGGTTGAGAATCCAGCAACAAAATATTCTTAATGTTATTATTGTGTATGAAATCACTGAAAGTATATTTCTTTATACCGCCTCCCATAAGAATAAAGATGATATCGATATATTTCCTGAGATGCACGGCTGCACTTATTATTACCTCAATATCATTCGCTACACCAATATTTCCTAAATACATTGCGATAAACTTGCCATTGAGATTATGTTGGTTTCTGAAGTTACCTTGCAACGTCTCCTTTACAGCAAAGTCATTTGTTATTACCGCATTTGGCACAAGAAATATCTTCTCTCTTTGTACGTATCTTTCAATAAAAGGAATAAAGCCAGGGGAATTAACGATAATCTTACGGGAAAATCTGTAAAGAAGCTTCTCCATGACCTTCATACACTGTACTAGGAAACCATTATTGACAACACCTAACTCCCGCGCAAAATCTACCCATAAGTCCCTTACTTCAAAGACAAAAGGCCTTCTTTTCAGTTGAGCAATCAGCAGGGTTGTGAGCGATTGAAAGAGTGGGGGTGAAGTACCCCACACAACGTCAACATTTTTTATTCTGAATGCTTCGAGAAAAGAGGAGAGTGCAAAAGAGATAAAACTAAAAGCTCTGTGAAAGAAACTTTTATGCAGCGATTGATACGCCGATGCGTACACTATTTCTACCCCTTCTCGCGTTTCTCTCTTTTTGTCTTTTTTCATACCCGTTAAGTAATCTATACTACTTGCAATAACCGAAACTCTATGCCCTTTCTGTACAAGATACCTGGCTAGTTCATAATGCCTTGTTCCTCCCCCTTCGTTGGGCGTAACAAATATCTGATGTATTAAAAGAATGTGCAAAATTATCTTTACTCCCTATTCAACACAAGATCATATTTGTCAGTAAATAAAGAAACAAATGTACACCCATTCCGCGAATTGCAAAAAAGATGTAAACTTAAAGCAGGACGCTTTTCTCCATAATATTCCGACTGCCAGCCATCAGGGCAAACAACATCATCCTTTGCCCTGTTTATGGTCAACTTAACATCCTTATTACTTTCGATGCATAAGTAATAATTACCTTTTTGGGTAACAAAGGTAATTACATACTTATCCTCCTCTATTTTGGATACTGTCCAGGGGAAATCCTGTATCAACCAATGCAGATCAAAATCATGAACGGTGTTTCCGTTTTGTGTCAGAAAATCCTCGACTAAGAAACTTGACCCATCCAATGCTTTAAATGTCCTTCTGTGGGTAAGAGTATCGCCTGATCTTCTATACCCATAATGTTCACCTTCTACATATTTATCAGAAAAATTCAGTAATTGAGCTTTTGTCCAGTAAAGCCACTTAAATCTTCTGTACAATAGCATTTGGTCCTGATTGTCAACTGTCACGGTATTATGGGATCTCGTCCCCATAAAATATTTATGGTACTGAAGTTCGTCATTATAAAAATAAGAACCCCCGTCTACAGCAATATTCAGCCCATTCCACCAGATATCTACATGGAGTTGATCTGCCTGGCCAAATCTGTCCAGTACAGTTCCGCATCGAAATGTACCAAAGGTATTTTCTGAACTCCTCAGCACATGCAACCCTGTTGATGGATAACTTTCAGACTGCAAATGATAGGGTTCTATCTCTGAATACAACGACTCCTGACCAAAGAACCACAACAATTCTTCGTCCCACGGACCTGATTCAAACGTCCTTTTTCTCCGAGTTATATAACTCAGTGCATTAATGAGGGGTCTGTAGTCGCGGTAATCACAGGTTATCCAGGGGTTGAGCAACGCACCATCATTGGAACCCCAATTGGGCAACTTTCCATCTTCTAAATTCATAAATGAATATAAAAACCTCGCAGACTTATCGAGTATGGTATAAATACCGTCTTTAAATTTATCATTGTTCAGTTCAGCAACTCTTAAAGCCCACAAATAATAATGCAAGGCCAATCTATGATAGTTAAATGATAACTGACAATACCCGCCGTCTTTATAAAACTGATTGAGGCATCTATTCCCTTCTAATATATCCTTGCCCTTTTTTCTCCATTGTTCAGACTCAGGAAAATACGGGAAAAGAGTTCCAGAGATGTATAAACCTAATGCCTCACCTATCAAATGATTGTTATGAACAGCATAGTAAGCGTAATTTATATTCTCTTCTATATGTCTCGTATGCAGATAGCAAAGCCTTGAAAATCTTTGAAAATCTTCATCAGTAAAGCTGTCATCATCCCCCATCGTATAAATTGCATAAATCCAGGACAATAACCTTATGGCTAATTCCTGACCATTAAACCAATTTACCCCATATCCGTATGAATTTTGCTCATCCCATGTCCTCAACTGATTACAAAATGCTTTTACGTATTTTTTATCCTCAGTTAAAACATAGGCTCTTACTAAATAATATACATGCAGGAATCTATTTATTTCCCACGTTAACTTAATATCTCCACAATCTTTTTCATACTGCATTACCTTTGACCAATGTATAGTGGCTGGCCATGAAACTCTTTTGAGGGGATTGAAATGCCATTTTATGGGATTGCCAAAATTGCCATACCATTTTGAAAAACAAATAATCTCACCTTTTATTGCCTTTTCAGCTACAGCGATAACGCTTCCTTTGAATGCTCCAGGCAAGAGAGTATCTAAACTACTCTTTGCTTCTAATAGTGAGGGGAAAAAACACTTCTTTCGCTTTTCCCGCCACGTATCAAAATCTATCTTACTTGTGGAAATATGGCACTTCTCATTTAAGTTAGACCTTTTAAATCCTGTCTTTAAGCTGATCTCATAATACATCCTGAAGAGCGAACCTTTTATTCCTAACAATTTCAACTCTTCAAAAATATTCCCTACTTCTCTTATGTTCAATATTCTCATCTGTAATTTATAGGGGTTATGTGTATTCTATAACAATTATCCACTACGCTCTTAGATACCTGATTATTGTCCATATTGTATTATTCTACCTTTCTTCGCTCCTTTGCGTCTTTACGCGAAAATTGGGTTTGGATTAAATTCTGGAATGTATTTCAATATTTCAAAATCCCTTTTTTGTCAAACCGTGTTGGATGGACCAAAACAGGGTCATTTTCAAACTCATTAACTAATTCAAATCGTCTCCTATACATGTTTTCATAATATTTCCTATCCTTATTGGGTTGCTGCATAAGTCTTACCAATCCCATATAAGAAATTGCCGAAGCCTCATAGTACTCAAATGCCTTCATAATAATTTCTGCCCGTGCCCTTTGTTTTGGGGTTTTAGTCTTAGCTACCACAGATTTCAATAATTCCCGGCTTTTTGAAATATCTTCATAGGTAACTAAATCTAGGTAATCCGGTTTCCAGAAATCTAAATATTGGCCTTCTTTTGTAAACCATTGAGTATTTAAAATCCTTTCGGTCCAGAAATCCTCCCAAATATTATAATAATCAGCTAAGTCTGAAGCTGCTTCTTCGCCTACAGCAGAAACATACCAATCTTTCAATAATGTATCAACGTCTAAGCTTGGATTCCACTGAAGTTTTAAAGTTACATATAACTTCGGGCCCTCTCCCCAATTGGGATACGCCTCGGCAGTCATGGCTCTCACTCCATTAGCATATCCGTACCTGTAATACTTTGCCTGCTCATGAAAATACACCCGAGGAATTAGATATGGCGTACCATAAATATAATCATACCATCCAAGGAATGATGCTTTGCTTGCCCACCATGCTGTTATTCTTTTCCCTTCAGCCTCAATTTCTTTATCTATCCATTTCATCCTGTCATAAGTCATATACGGGATTATCCTTGGATGTACTTTAACTTTAGCAGGTGGCTGAGCCACATTATGGTATGCCAAACATCCAAACCATTTGTCAGGATATCGTTTCAATACACCATCCACTACTGCATTAGCCCACTCAAAGTATCGGTCAGAAAGATCATCATAACCAAGAAAATTCTTCTTATTGCTGTCTTTGGCCTTACATTCATCACATTCGCAATGGCTAAAGGAATCATTTATACCAAGAGAATATGATGTTTCTTCAGGGTGTTTAAAAAAATAATCGCAAATATTCTTTATAGCTTCCTCTATAATACCAGGTGCTGAAAAACATGGTTGCCATTTATGTGTAATACCAGAAGGCAAAAATCGATTTCCGTTAATTAACGGAAAAAATTCTGGGTGTGTTTTCACATATTCTTCCGGTGGAAACAAATTAAGTAGGTTGTGAGAAAAATTTAAATTTCCATGCATCCGATTTCGACGTCTCCATGTCCACTGTACTTGATTAGGCAGTCCACTTATAAATCTCGAGAAAAATACAGGCTCCTGTCGCACATCTTCAATTGTAACATTCAGGCTGTTACGTTCTGGTACATAGTCACCATCGGGACCTGGCAAAAGCCACCGAACCCCTATATATCTTTCTAAAAATTCATATACTCCAAACTCTGTACCCCAATCGGTCGGTCCAACAATATTAATATTATTTTCATCAGGAAACGAAATCACAAACCCGTCCCCATATAATTTATCAAAATTAAATTTATATTTATCCAAATAATCTCTGGCACCTATCCAGATTTTTATTTTATTGGTCTCCTTTTGTACTCGTGAATAATTCAATATAGGTAATTCAGCCTTTGTAGACATTTTTATATATTCCGACAAGAGATTTGCTGACGATTGTATTTGCTGTGATGCATTATCAGAAATAACAATAACCGCCATTGGTTTATTATTATCTACAATCCTAATATAAGGCTTGGTAGCCGCTATTGACGGGAGGGTCGCAATAATAACGATTATGGAAAGAGAAATCTTTATAGTCAACGTGAACAAAAATTTTTGTTTTACCATATACCAATTAATTACAACGTAGTTGTTACATAAAGTTATGTGTTTATGTTATTCTTTTTCAGCTAAAACTGTATAGGAAATGCCCAAATATTTATGTAATCCTATAAGGCGAATCAAATTCTCAAATCTTAAAGCAAGGTTGCTCAGCCCTTTATTTTTGAAAATAAAAGAAGGAATAGCACAATGGGTTTTAAGCAATCTAGTTTTACATCCCAGTGATTCCAACTTTTTACTCATCATCATTGGGTTAAAAACACCTGGTCGTTTTCTTGAAGGTAGTATTCGACTATAGAGTGAAGCAGAATTCCCATCTATAATAAGTATTTTCCCCCCCTTTTTTAGAGTTGGTATCATTCGCTCGAGCAAAATGTGAGGAGGCTTCATGAGATTAAAAGCAAAAAGAGAAAAAAAAGCATCGACAGGTGCATGATTCTGAAAGGGAAATTCTAATGTATTTGCCTGATAAAACTCAATATTTAACAAGCCTTTATTTTTTTGATAAAATCGTTTACGTTTATTACATATCCCAACTAAATCAGCATCTAATTCAATACCAATTACTTCAGCTCCTAAGAGAGCAAATAACAACGATGACGTGCCCGTCCCACAACCAAGTTCTATAACCTTTGGTTTATCGGTATCCTTAAACAATGCCTTTATTGCCTGTTCCCATAATGGAAGAAAATGATACATAAAGAATGGTCTTCTTTTACTATCTAAATATTTTCCATAAAGTGCATCTTGTAGTAGTAGTAGTTCTTTTTGGCTAAAAAGACCTTCATCTATTTCTATTTCGAGATTTTGAAGATAATGAAATATGTTCTCCCGGTTTATATTCTTGGAAATTTTGGGAATGAAAACTTCTTTAAGTTTATCTTCGGCCATCATAACCTTATTTTCTTGAAAACTCATAATATTTCCTTAACACTAAGTCTTTGTACTGTTAGATGTTTTTCAGTTGCAAAAGGGGTAAACCATAGATAATCGGTATTGTTTTCTCCAGATGGAAAGAGTATTTGACCATACTGAAATAATTTCTTAGGCCAGAAATCTTTGCGAAAACGAGCAACACACTTCCACTGTTCTCCGTCTTTAGACCCCCAAATACAGGCATCCCGGCATTTATTTACATTGCTAGGCTCCACCGCAGTTGAAAAAAAGAGGTATTCACCAACTTTACACCCCCAAAAGACAGAACTCTCCACTCCCTGAAGTTTTTCTAGTTTGCCTGTTTTTTTTTCAATACGATAAATATAATTCTTTTCCAATGGGGTATCTGATCCAAAATAGACATGCGTCTTGGAAAACAGAAGTTGGACTGCCCTCGTCTGTTGATTACCACCGACTACTTTCTCAATAGTACAAAACCCATCACAAGTCATCCAGACGCCAGATTCTTCGTCATTATCTCCGGTAGTAACCCAAATCTTGTTATCGTAAAGGTCATGAAAAATGCCATGGACATGACGAACATTCGTAAATTGACAAACAGGCTGCCATTGCCTTCCACCATCGAGACTTTTAAAAATATGAATAGGTGTCCTCTCTAAATTCCCACGATATTCTCCGTAATAGAGTTGATGAGTATTCGTTTTACACAAAGACAGGGGACGAGAACCCACAATTAAAGCACATTCAGGATTAAGTAACCTTTTTTTTAAATTATAAATATAAATTTTACCATATGCCAATAACACTAGTGTATGATCTTGAATACAGGTTAAATGATGCACACCCATACGAAAAAATCTTTGAGTTAGATAAAATAAAGATTGAATATGTTGGGAAAGAGGTAATGGAATGGAAAAGAGATGTTCCCAGCTATTTCCACCATCATAGCTACTATAAATCCTGTTCCCTCTTGAAGCGAAACACATTTGATCCTGAATATAATGTATAATGCCAAATAATTTGGTTGAAAAATTAATCATCTTTTTATCGAGATATATGGTTAATATTTTTTCCTGTTAAAAGCTTACAATATTCAATAAATATTCTTGTCCAATTTTTAGATGAAAATAGCTTTCTTTTTTCAATAGCACCTTGGCATAAAGTTTGATATAAGTCGTTATCAAATATTAACTTTTTCATTGCTGCTGATAGTTGAACTGAATCTTTGGGATTAATTATAATACCCGAAGTGTTATCTACGATTTCAGGTATTGCTTTCCAGTTTGTAGTAATTACCGGAATTCCTGCAATATAAGCTTCTAAAATGACACCAGGATAGCCTTCCCCATCGTGATAAGTCGGTAGAATTAATACATCATAAGTACTTAAAATTGAAATAACTTCTTTTGAATTGAGAATGCCACAATATCGAACATTTTTTAAATCTCTGAAATGTTCTTCAGTTATACCATCTCTGAATGGTCCATACACATCAACGGTAATTGAAGAATCAAATTGTTCGGCAGATGAAATAATCTCTAAGATTCCCTTTGTGGGCATAACATGCCCACAGAATATGAAACGCCTGCAACAATTATGTAGTATAGGAGTAGATGAATAATCATTGATAGGACGATTGTTAGGATACCATGCAACATTATACTTACACCGTTTTTGAAAAAACATCATATTTTGCTTTGTTTCAAATAAACACATGTCAGCAGCAAGTGCCGTTTTATCTACAATAGTTCTGGCAACAATTGGTAGGTTCTGATAGCTTAAATCAAACACACCGCCAAACTTACGTAAAATCCAAGGCTTCTTGTACAATTTACAAATTACATGAATAAATGGGGAAAAGATTATCGCTCCTGCTACAGATGAATGGAAGGTAACAACATCAACACTCTTAGCAATCCGTAGAACTTGATACAGTACTTTGATTCCAGTCAATATATATGAGATGAAATTCATATTACAATCATTTCTCGAAGAATTAACAACAATAGGCTCCACATCTTTTATGGCTCGTAATTCTTCTACCAACTGTTTAAATAGAGTTGTTGTACCTCCTAAAGGTGGAGGAAGAGGACCAACAAGAAGAATACGTAAGGATTTATTATATTTTTGCATAAATTTTTTCTACAACATTATTTATTTCTAAATTAGCTTTCCTCCAGCAATATCCGAAACAACAAACCGTAATTTACCTGCTTTTGATCGTGGTATCTGATCTAAATAATGGATTGAAATCTTTGTTTCATCTCCTAAACGCTTACAAATTTCTTTTAATACAGTATTTTCATCCTCGCTCGTATATTTACTACCTTTAACAATTTTTAATTCTATTTCTCCAGCAGCCTTTTGATAAATTTGTGCTTCTTTGATATTAATCATATCTTTAAAAGCATGATCCATCCTACCTACTTTCGAACCATTTTTTAGAACAACATAATCCTCGTGTCGTCCATCAACACTAGTAATAAGCCGACCGGGCTTACCACACCCACACTTGTTTTCACATAAACTAACTATATCTCCAGAATCGTAGCGCAACATCGGAGTTGCAAAATTCGTAAAGTTTGTGCCAATTACTCGATATTTAGAATCAATTGATGTTGGAATAAATTCAGTCGCGGCAAAATCTTCATCAACATGCAAATTACCTAACTCACATTCAGAAAATGAAGCAACAGCTTCTGTCATACCGTAATCTTGAATTGGTCGAATCCCAAATGCTTCCTTAATTAATTTTGCTTGTCCTGATAACAAATTTTCGGAACTAACGGTTATCCATTTGATTGGATAGCCAAGCTCTATTTTATATTCAAGTATATAATATGCCATTAAAGCCAACACAGAAGGATATCCATGCAACCAAGGCGGTTGTCGACGACGCAACTCATCAATATAAGTTACAGATGTCTCTTTATTAATATGGTAAGCGCTAAATAATATTTGTTTACCGGGATAATTACAAACCCAGAATGGCCGTCGCCGAACAGGCATCGGTATAATGGAACGGCCACCAAAATAACCACACCATGTTCCATGATGAATACCACACCAATGACGGGAACGCCACCATACTGCCCATAGCTCCCTTATTGCTGCTAATGTCGTTGCGAATTGCAAACCAGCACCCGTAGTCCCACTCGTATGTACTATTATCTTTTGTCTCTCTGGTATAACTTTCGATACCATTTCATAAGAATATTTTTGAACGTCGGTCTTGCTTAAAATTGGTATACATGACAAATCTTTAATTGTCTTAATTGAATTGGGATCAATGTGGAGTTTATTAAACATCCTTTGGTAATAAGGGACAGTGTTAGCACAATGTTTAATAAATCCATGAAGTCGCCGGTCACGATAAGTATGAATATCCGCTTCGGAATAATAAGTCCTAGACTCTACATCACTCAGCACATCCCAAAATTTTCTATTATACCGAGAACGTTGAATGCGCCAACCCTCATAGTTAACTGCAAATTGTCTTAAAATATTTGGTAATTTTAAATATATCTTTTCTGAATTAATCATAAATTTTCTATATTTCGTCTATTTTTTCCCGGTCTACATATTTCATAAAATCTAATAAATGCTTATGTATTTGACTCCTAATAGTACCCTTAAGAAGGTTATTTTGCATTCTCAGTAAAAATATTTTTTACGATCTCTCAAATCCAGCTTTCGGCAAGGCTTTGCTATACTCAAAAGGCTCATAGTTTGTGATTTATCAAATTATTAAGGGTCTCAAAATAGTCTGTACATGATAGTTGTCATTCCCGCGTGTTTTTAGTGGGAATTTACTAAACATATTTGCTTTCTGGATACCCGATTAAAGTTCTCGGTCATGACAAATAAAATTTGTAAATACTATTTTGAGACCATCAATAATACAGAGCAGTCACTCCATGAGGGTGTTGCGGACAAACTTCGTTTATCCGTGACACCCGGTACAATTCATACTTTATGAGCATCTTAAGTATAGATACGTTAATTTGTTCAAGTGTTTGGACTTTTCAAACTCGTTTAGTTAGGAGTCAAATGCATAAGCATTCGAATAAATATGTTACATTCCTTGAAATCTCGATTCTATATTTTCAGCCAAACTTCCCATGTCCAATATTTTTTAACATATTTTTAGTATAAAGCTTTTTATAATCTTCGAGATGAGATTGGAAAGAAAAATGCTTATAAGCAAAGTTTATAGCTTTACGGCGTACCTCAGCATAATCCAATCGTGACATAAATGAAATTACTTGGCATGCCATATCGCCATTTTCTTCGAGCAACAAACCAATACCGATCTGTGAAACAAGATCACCAAAATCCCCAATTCCTCGCGTCATAATAATTGGCAAACCACAAGCTAAATATTCTCCAATTTTGATGGGACTTGCTACATTATTAACAATAGTATTTTCACGCATAATAATCCCAGCATCAGCAGCAGAAAGATACTTATGCACCTGTTCATGCGAACACCACAAAATAATGCACTTATTAATTGGCAATGTGGTTTTCATAATTATTTCATGTAAATATTCACTTTGTTCAATTAGAAAGATAAACCTATAATTTTCATCAGTATTCGCTATTTGTTCAAACAATTTGATAATATCGTTTATTCGCTGCCACTTAGATAAACCGCCTGAGTAACATACTACCTTTTGCTCATCATTCAAAAGATATTTCTCCCTTATTTCTTTTCGCGCTTTGCTATCATAAAAAAACATCTTCATCTCAACACATGATGGAATAACAATTGCATCATTTCGCCCAACTTTCGCATTTATATAATCTTTCAAGTTTTTTGATACGCAAGTTAGGCGATCTGATTTTCGTAATTCGTTCATTTCTTTATAAAGGATATACTTATATTTTATTCCTCTTCTCCCCCATTTAAACGCTGCTTCCTCTGCAACTACACCTCGTACGTCATAAACAGATATCGCTTTTTGTTCACGTGCAATTTTTCTTGCATATACAGAATCAACAAATGAACGTGAATAAATATGTGTCGGTTGGAAGTCCTGAATTAATTTTCTTGTCAATCGATAAAGTTTTCCGGCAGTATACAACATGCTTACATATCCAAATTTAGTTGTGTAAATCCCCAAAACTACCGTCTGTATGCCATACATTTCAGAAATTATTTTTGTTGAAGCATTAGCTTTTTCATCAGAGATATCACACCCTATAAACATACAGCAAAAACCATTTTTAGAAAGAAATTTTGCTACTGAAAGCACTTGAGAGTGCAAAACTGCACTATTGGAAGCTGGCCATTCTGGCACAAAAAATACAATTCTTGCTGTTTCAATTACCATTAATTATCTCATTTTTAAAAGGGATTGATTAATTACAAAGCTAAACCACCCGCTATGCGGGTGGTTACTGACTTTGTTTCTAAATAATCAATTTAATTTATTCTGGAAAATCAAAAAAGATTAAATAGTTACTTTTTATGTTTTTTATATATACTAGTGTCCGGTTATAAGTTGAACAAAGACAATTGTTTATAAAGAACGCGCGGTTCGCTTTTGTAATCAGAATTTGTAAGTACTTGCAAAATAGGGACTTTCTCAAATAGGGTAATACTCAAAATTTGTAAAATTGTGTAGAGACTCATGTCTAAATTGAGGCGCTTTTTGATGATTGCAACAAGCACGTAAACAGAGATTGCAATCCATATTTGAGTTTTTACCGAGTTTTCAGAAGTACCGTAAAAGGCTTTTATTCTCAAGTGTTGTTTCATCCACTTGAAAAATAATTCAATCTGCCAGCGAGATTTGTAAATAAGAGCAATGGTAATGGCGGGAAGGGAAAAGTTGTTCGTCAGAAAAGTAAGATTTTTTTGATTTTCAGCATCGTAATAGCCCACTCGCCGTAACTTTTCCGGATAATCTTTTGCTGAGTCAGCATTTGAAAGAACTATGGTTTGATCGCATATCAGACCAAGAGATTTATCAATCGGATGTGAGTAGATTCTCCGAAATTTGAGATTTGTTTTGGAACGAATAACAAAGAATGCTAAGCACAAGGTGAGGTTATACAACCGTGCAAAGTCGAGATACCCACGATCCATTACGTAGAAAGAACCAGGCTCTGGAATAAGGTCGTCAAGAACGTTTATATCATGAACCTTACCGTCGGTAATTTTGATAAACGAAGGAATGCTGCCGCGCAAATCCATGAGAGTATGCAGTTTTATAGCTCCTTTATACTTTCTAAATTTTGCCCAAGGAAAAAGGGAAAGGCATAAGTCAATCGTTGTGGAATCCAGGGCATAAACGGTCTGATCAAGGTCTATACAAAATTCATCATTACTATAGAGCGCTCTTGCTTTATGAATCAGTACTTGGGCAAAATCAGCATACATACGCCAGTCTCTGTTCTCATTTGCATCCGCCAGAGTACTGCGAGAAACCTTACCACGAATTCCCATATGGTAGAGTTTCTCCTGCATTGAGCGCAGACAGGCTTCAATATCCCTGAGGCTTTCTCGGTAGGTTAATTGGGCAAATGCCATACAGAGAAATTGATTAAAGCATGAAAAGCTTTTTACCTTGTGATTGCCTTCATAACGCTGAACACATTTGCGAAATTCATGCATGGGTAAAAAATCGATTACTTGTGAGAAAACAGTTTTTCCTATATTCATGAGCCATTCCTTTCTGTTTGTTATGAAGAATAGAATGGCTATAGTATACGTTGAATTTCAAATCGGTTATGTCCTTTTTCCCTTGTATCTCTCTTGAATTAAATACTTACAACAAATATTTCTTTAAACGTCCGGACAGTAGTGTTTTATATACACATAAGTTGCATAAAAGCTGATATAAAAGCCAGCTAAGTGTCAATACATAAGGGAAGCAAGATTATTGTGGCTGAAATAGCCTGAAAAATAAGAGAGGATTATCGCTAAACCAGTTTGTACAAAAAGCCATAGAAAAAGAATGGGCAAAAAAAATTAGCTATGAAAAAATTATTCGGAACAGACGGCATACGAGGTATAGCAAATAGATTCCCCATGACGCCTGAACTTGTGGTGAACATAGGGAAGGCCACGGCTCATGCATTCAAGGAAAAATACGGGAAGACGCGGCCTAAGCTCATTATAGGCAGAGATACCAGGCTGAGTGGCTGTATGATAGAAAATGCACTTACGTCAGGGATCTTATCCGCAGGCGCTGATGTCTTCCTTGTCGGTCATATGCCAACACCGGCTATTGCTCATGTAACAAAATCGTTGAATGTGGATGCAGGTCTGGTAATTAGCGCTTCACATAATCCTGCCGCAGATAATGGAATAAAGATTTTTAATGGCGATGGCTATAAGTTGCCGGATAATGTCGAAGAAGAGATTGAGAGATATATCACAACAGAAAAAGTAAAGACTGAACAGATAACGGGAAGTTCTATAGGCAATGTCCATAGCGTTGACGATGCAAAAGGAAGGTATATAGAATTTGCAAAGGCCTCGGTAAAAGGACTGAGTCTGCATGGATTCAAAATTGTCTTAGATTGCGCCAATGGCGCCGCATATCATACAGCACCACCGGTATTCAGAGAATTAGGCGCAGAAGTTATTGTGCTCAACGATAAACCAAACGGACTGAACATAAACCTGAATTGCGGGGCGCTGCATCCTGAAGATATGATAGAAGTGGTGAAAAAAGAGCGGGCGGATATTGGGATAGCGTTGGACGGCGATGCGGACCGGGTCATCGTTTGTGATGAAAGAGGAAACGGTGTTGATGGCGACCACATCATTGCCATATGCGCTATTTACCTGAAAGAGAAAGGCGTATTAACAAAAAATTGCGTTGTCACCACAATTATGACGAATAAAGGGTTTGACATTGCTATGGATAAAAGGAATATCCATGTTGTTAAGACAAAGGTCGGGGACAGATATGTTATTGATGAAATGCGAAAAAAAGGATATGTTCTGGGCGGAGAACAGTCCGGGCATATCATATTCTCAGATTATACAACAACCGGCGACGGAATCATCTCTGCCTTACAATTGCTGAGAATTATGAAAGAGAAAGACGATAAATTAAGTAATTTAAAGGCATGTATGGAATCCCTGCCTCAAGTACTTCTTAACGTTAAGGTAAAAGAAAAGAGAGACATAGATACCCTGGAAGTAAAGAAACTTATCGGGAGAACAGAAGAAAAATTGGGAAAAAAGGGAAGAGTGCTCGTCAGATATTCGGGAACAGAGAATTTGTGCAGGGTCATGATTGAAGGCGAAAATAAAAAAGAGATTCAAAAAATGGCGAATGAAATTGTCCGGGAAATAAAAGAAGAGATCGGGGTTTAGACTATGACACAAGCGGTAATATTGGCAGCAGGAAAAAGCACAAGGACATGGCCACTGACGTTAACGAAACCGAAACCATTGCTGAAAGTAATGAACAAGGAGATACTCAGGCATAATCTGGATGCGTTGCAGGGATTGGTGAGCGAGGTTATTGTAATCGTTGGATTTAAAAAGGAGATGATCAGAGGCGCGATCGGTCCTAAATATGGAAAATTAAACATCCGGTATGTAGAACAAAAATCACAGTTAGGCACAGGTCATGCCCTGAAGTGTGTAGAAAATCTTATTAAAAACAAATTTGTCGTTTTAGGTGGTGACGACATCTTTTCCCGCAAAGACATACAGGCATGTTTACGGCATAAGTACGCAGTTTTGGGATGCAAGGTTGAAAATCCGGGCAGATTCGGTGTCTTTGTTTTAGCAGGGAAAGAGGTGAGAAAGGTTGTTGAAAAACCCCGGACATACGTGTCAGATATAGCGAATACGGGACTCTATGTGTTTGATAAAGATGTGTTCCAATTTAAGCTGAAGAAAAGTCCACGGGGAGAATATGAAATCATTGACTATATCAATGCGCTTGTTGCAGACGAGAACGTAGTCTGTGAAACGGTAAGGGGGCATTGGTTGTCGGTGGGATTGGAACCGTTGCCGTTTCTGCGGTATCTATCCCCATCTCGGAGAACCGGGATTTTCCATCCGGTCAGTGGCAGAGATCAAACACGATATCGATCTACTCAAACTTCAACACCCCGATGCGGAAACCGCATTCCTTGGTGATGCCGATCCACTGCAGGCAGGGGTTGATGCCTTTGGTGAAATCGCCGAATATCTTCGCAAGGTCTTTCCGATAAAGAGACTCACCTGTTATGCCAGGGTATCAACGCTCTGGAAGCTCAAAGGAGATGCCATCCGGGCACTTGCCAGTGCCGGCCTGAACAGGGTACATATCGGCCTTGAATCCGGAGACGCTGAAACCCTGCGCTTTCACCGGAAAGGGCAAACACCAGAAATGGTAAAAGAAACGACAATCTGGCTCAAAGAGGCAGGCATCGAAATATCCTTTTATGTCCTCCTGGGACTTGGCGGCAGGGATCATTGGCATCGGCACATTCAGGAGACGGCAAGACTCATCAACGAAACAACACCCGAATTCGTGCGCATCAGGAGGCTATGGCCGTATGAAAGCAACAGTCCGTTTTCCGGCCCGGAATCCCCGCTTCTCCATGAAATCCGTATCGGTAACTTTGTCCCGCAAACACCGGAAGGCACCGTCCTGGAACTCAGGCTATTGATCGAACGGCTTCATAACCTTTCCACGTTCGTGACCTGCGATCACGGAAACAATTATGTGCAGGTATCCGGACGGATTGATGAAGAAAAACAAACGATGCTGGCTAAGATTGATGCATTCCTTGCGCTTCCGGAAAGTGAAAGGGAAGCGCACTATCTGGCAGTCGGCTCACGACTCTAAAACCGCAGACAGTGGGGCATTTTAACAAGCGTGATTTAACAGCGAAATAGTCACTATTTTTTCTCCCCTAACCCGAATGAATCGTAATGTGTAGCGCGGGCGGTTTATCCCCCGCCAAAATGCTTGAAAAATAAAATAATACGTGGTAGCTTTTGGTTAATTGAGCAAGACAGTAGTTTTAACAAATGACATGAAATGATGTGATAATTATTGATGTACGAAATCGAATATATCCCGGAGGTAATTGATGATTTTAACCGGGAGATTGAATTAACACGACAAAATCAGGAATTGATGAAATTACTTGATGAACGCAGTAAGCAAACGAAGACTATCAAAGCAGGAGAAGTGAAAAAACAACTTGGCATCGGATAGAGTTCGGGGTAGTTTCACGGGGTATCTTTGCAGGCATACACTACTTATCAATAAGACGCGCCCAAATTCCGGAAACAGCAGCAATAGCCAAGGAGATACTTAATGCAACTCGCCATTCCTTGCCCCTACATTATGTTTTTGACTAGAGAAGGCAATCTTGTTATGTTGCCTGCTACGTCAAAACCATGGCGTATGGAATTTGAAGAGGCATACTATCACATATCCGTTTTCACGAGGACAAGCCTTATCATGGGGAAATAAGCGAAGGATTATTTTCAATAATCAGAAACTTGTTCTCATGAAAATGGTGATCGGCACTTTGTTTGAACTTGGTTATTCCTCCCAAGTCGTTGAGTAACTATTAGAAGGGAAGTTAGGGTCAGACCTTGAAAATAGAATGTAAAATCGGATCTTTCTCTTTCTGAAATCTTTTTTGTGTTTTCCTTTGTTCAGTTATTCGCAGGGAGGTCTTTGTTACCGCACTGAAACTTTTCAGAAATTTTTCGAGATACTTTAAAAAATGCTAAATGCATAAATGCAGAGGGCACAAGGGGCAAACCTGCATTTATCAATTATCAGGTTCTTTTATATCTTTCAAGCCTACATAGCAAGGAGTTTTTCAATTTCTTCATCGGTAAATTTCAATTGCTTTAGAACCCGTTTGCAATACACTGGATCGAGACTTTTCTTTCCCATTTGAACGGGAGCAGAGTATCTTCTGCCCTCAAGAACCCTTGAATAAATTGCATGGTCTGTCGACCCCTGCCTGACAAAAATCGCTCCTCCTTTTTCCATCAATCGCGTTAAATCTCGGCTTGACATGGAAGGCACTTTAGGCATATACCGGTACCTCGTGTACCTCTAATGGCCGCAAGATAAACCCTTTTTCGGTGTCTTTGTACCATTCCGGTACTGTATCTTTCAGGAATTCTATAAATTCCTCTGTAGAAATGGGAGACGAAATAGTCTCAGGGTATTTCTTGATATCTTCCAGATATAACTCTATGGCCGTCCTTAGGTTTTTTTCAACATCAGCCAAATTATCGCCACGGGCTGTCACATTGAGCTCCAGGCATACCGCTACATATTCAAGCTTACTTTTGCGAACTATTGCCGTATATTTCTTTTCCATAATTTTATCCTCTTGAGCATGTTTTTCTGGGGTCATAAATGCTGGGGCATAAATGGGGTAAATGTGTGGTAAATGGGGTCACACCTTGATTATGGTAAATGGGGTCACACCTTGATTAGTGATTATATTTCTTCTCGTTGTTTTTGAATTTTACAACCCGCCAATATCATTGGTTTCATAATAGTTACTCAACGACTCGGGAAGAATAACCAAGTCCAAACAAATTCCCGATCCCCATTTTCATGAGGACAAGTTTCTGATTATTGAAAATAGTCCTTCGCTTATTTCCCCATGATAAGGATTGTCCTCGTGAAAACGGATATGTGATAGTATGCCTCTTCAAATTCCATATGCCATGGTCTTGACGTAGCAGGCAACATAGCAAAACTGCATTCTCTTGTCAATAACATAATGTAGGGGCAAGGAATGGCGAGTTGCATTAAGTATCTCCTTGGCTATTGCTGCTGTTTCCGGAATTTGGGCGCATCTTATTGATAAGTAGTGTATGCCTGCAAAGATACCCTGTGAAACAACCCCGAACTCTATACAGTACGTGTGGAAGCCAGGGAGTGCTGTATACCCTTCTCAAATCAGCCTGGCATGAAGTATCCGATCACGTAAGGCTGGCCGGCCTGAATAGGCCTGTTGAATTTCGGTAATCCGCCCATTAAATTCCTTTAACATTCTCCGGTATTCCGCAAGTTCCCGGAGATCCTTGAGCAGGGCAATGGCGCTATCATACGACTTGGGCTTCTTTTCTTTGATCAAGTCCTCCACCTGTTGCCAGACTTCTTTTTCGTTCACGGCCAACTCTTCCAGCCGGCGTTTCTGCTCAAGCTCCTTTTTGCAATGCTCGTCCTCTTGTTTGCGTCTTCTCCATTCCTCTGCGGTCTGAATCAACTTAACAATTGTCCTTTGCCCAGAATCTCCACCTTCCCTGGGAAACTGTGCCTTGTTGGCTAACTCATGAAGACGTCTGTTCAAATGTACTGTTAGATTAGGTTCTGCCCGGCTTAAGCGCATGAGAAAGTCATGTTGTTCTTCGATGGGTAATTTTCCTGCCCATTTTTCAAGGTGCAGAGACTCCTCTTCCCGCTTCTCACTCTTTTGGGCTGCTGCCGCAAGCATCGCTTCATCGATCCCGAAAAAACTGACGAAGGTTTTCAGTGAGTCTGAGAATTGATTTAATCCCGGTGGAACAGAAGGTTCCAAGGTATCGTCATCAATATCGTCGGCTCTCACAGCGTTTTCTGCAGCCTTCAACCATGCCAGATAGAGAACCCGGAAATCTCCCTGAATCAGTTCTCCCCTCAATCCGACGAGTTTGTCTAACCACCCTTCACCTTCTGCCCATTCGGCTAGCTCATCATCATGAAAGTTCATGTCCAAAACCACACCCTCTTTAGTCGCTATTGCATTGATTTCTTCTGAAACACAATACCGTTCGACCTTTTTCATATCAATCAGGGACAGAGGGATACGAAACATTAAACGCCTGGAACCCCAATTAGCCATATACACCATGGCATCAAAATAGTCCCTCATGAGTTGTCCAATATTTCCCCGGAAATCCCCGTAATTATAGACAAAGGATGCCATGTGCGAGGTGACATGAGCCCGGCTGGAAAGCGCTGAAATCCTTGACTGCTGAGTTTCTGTTAAGGGACGGTCAATTGCGCGAAATTCATAATACTGATACTCACTCATGGTATATAACCTTTCTCCTGGAATGCTATCAATTTTCTACTTGGTGCGTTTCATGCTTTCTGACACACCACTCGCACTAAGTTCCCTATTGTTCGGCACGCTCCAGAACTGTTTGGAGCCGTTTCAATGTCTTTTGCACCTGTTGTTTCGGGCGCCAAATCTCTTCCAGATTATCCGGTTGCTGCACTGCCGATTGTACCATCCGTGCACTGTCACGAAGCAGGGCAAAAGCAGCGTTTTGAACCGGAGAGCCTCCCTGCAAGTTTTCACATGTTCTCACGAGTTCCTCTACCACGGGGTTCCAGTCTTTACCGGGCTTCTGTTGATGCATGACTTGTATCTGTGGTGCAGCCTCCGGTTCCAGGGTAGTAACAATACGATTGTTCTGTTTGGCTGCCATATACTCCTCATTTAAACCGGTACGGATACCGCCTCCAATAAAAATGTTGTATGCCTCTAGCATTCCATCATACACAATCTTCCCTTTGAACGGCAAGAGTACCGCCCTAACCATCGTTGGTAGTGGCCTTCCAAGAGACAGGTCATCCAGATTATCGTATAGCCCCAATACACCATATACCTGTGACTTTTCACCGATGAAGATTGTATAGTTCTTCAAGTGACGAAAAATCTGGAATCCCCCGGAGACGAACCGTTTCCACTTGCTGACTAAATCCAGTTCCTGAGCTGACAAACTGTCGGGGTTTTTTTCCACATAAGCATCATCAGGTTTGGACTTTTCCACAGCTTGTCACGCACTTTCATCTTTTCTGTCACCGGCAAATCCGCATATTCTTTAGCTGATTTGATACCCGGCAGGATTTGGCACTGCTGATTTATGAAGGACTGCAACCCCCACATTAACGTAAAGAACACATTTGCCTCTTCCACCAGTAACTTCATGAGGTTCTCCTTACCATAGTCGCATATTTATTTAAAAGACTTGGCCACTTCTGAATATTAAGGCTCCGAGAAATCAGCCTTCAATTTCTTGAAATCCGCTTTATCAAAGGAAATGATCTTGCTATCCTCAATATTACGTTGACGTCAATTATCTTTTTCGGCAATTTCATGGGCAACCATCTCAACGGCTTTCTCTAAATCTTCGTTCGCCGTAAATTTCTTTTTAAGGGCATATTTTTTAAAGCAGCCCGCAAGGTCGTCTGTTATTGATTCGGGTTTTCTAACAATAGCTTTTCTATCCTTATATAGTTGTACATATTTTTGTCAAGCAGGTTTTGGTTTTACAAACCATACGTCCTCCCCAAATTACTTTTCTCTAGCCGGAAGATTTGCTCAGGTGACACTGTCTGCCGATTTGCACAAAAAGTTTAACCTCGCTGAAGGAGATTTGCTTGAAGCCGAGGCAGTGGAAAATGGAATTCTTTTCAAACAACTATGGGTAAATGGGTGATACCAAGTCCCCAAACTTATGCCTCACGCTCTTTGAGTTTGCGGCAGATACCATCGCAGAATGGTGGATTTTTGGTTAAATAGCAGTTGCAAATGAGATATTTCCGTTTCAGCACGATTTTAAACGGGAGCGGTTCTTTGCCCGTTTTCTTGTGTGAACCGTCGCAGAACGGCTCATTTTTCGTATTCCCGCACGCACACCAGTGATATGTACCAGGATTCAATTCAATCGTAAGTGGCATTGTCTTCATAGCTCTTTTTCCTATAAAATCAATTCCGGCTGGGTTTCGGCGTATTTTCATTTGATGGCGGCAGAATGGGAAAAAGAATAGACGGCTGGTCTCCGGTTAATGTTCTCAGGAATGCGACAATCTTGTTCGTTTCCTCCTCAGCAAATGTTCCTCCCAGCTGATATTCGGCCATGATTTTCACTGCCTCATGTAAACTCCAGGTACTTGCGTCATGAAAATAGGGGGCTGTTAATTCAATATTTCTGAGCAGGGGCACTTTGAACACGTATTTATCTTTTTCCTCCTTTGTTACGCTGTATCTGCCAAGCGTCTGGGTGTCCTTGTCGTACGGTTTTGAATTTCCAAATTTCTGAAAAGAGGTTCCGCCGACACCAAAACCGTTATGGCAGATGATACACCCTTTATTCTTGAAGAGATCATATCCTTGCCTTTCAGTCTCTGAAATTTTGTCATCATAACCATTTAACCATGCATCGAATCTTGAGTTTGGTGTGGTTAGCGTCTCTTCAAACGTCGCAATAGCGTCGGCGACATAATCAATGGTAATTTTCCCCTCTCCATAGACCTCTTTAAACCACTGTACATATGCCGGTATCGATTGCAATACACACACGGCAAGCTCATGGTTTGAAGCCATTTCCATGGGATTAGCAATAGGGCCTTTTGCCTGCTCTTTCAGGTCATTTGCCCGTCCATCCCAGAATTGCGCCAGATTGAATTTTGCATTCAGGACGGTGGGGGAGTTTATCGGGCCAAAGAGCCATTTGTGCCCGATCGAGGTGGGCAGGTTATCCACGCCGCCCGTTGAAAGGTTATGACAGGAATTGCATGTGATCCATCCGGATTTGGACAACCGTGGTTCAAAGAACAATTTCTTCCCTAATTCTATCTTTGCGGTATCATAGTCAAAGCTGATGGGAATTGGCTGAATAGGCTCCTTTGAACGTTCAGAGATAGCGCCATCCTGCATCCTTCCGCCTCTCCCATATCCTATATGCTGGGGCGGTTCATCTGCGGTAGCAACTATACTCATCATACTGATGATCACGACAAGAGCCAGCGCACAGCTGATCAGGGTAAATTTAATTTTCTTCATGTGTTCTCCTTAATTGATTGTATGGGAATCTTCATCGTGTTTGTGCGGCTCACTTGGCGGCACGGATGTCGTCGTTAGCACTTAGTCGAACGACAAACTTTATTTGTCTGTGCTTAGATTGCAAAAAGGTGATTCTTGAGAACAATAAAATCTATTGCGTCAAAATTGTCAAGGGTATTTATTTCCTGGACTATTGTGTCCGTAAGCAACATGC
>JAJTXE010000002.1:1760636-1788020 GCA_021463795.1 Candidatus Brocadia sp.
ACAAAATCACAGAACCAGGATTAACCTTGTCCTGTCCTGCATACTTCGGGGCGGTGCCATGTGTGGCCTCAAAAACAGCGGCCTTATCTCCGATATTCGCTCCCGGGGCCATGCCTAAGCCACCTACCTGGGCGGCGCAAGCGTCAGAGATATAATCGCCATTGAGATTCGGCGTAGCAATGACATCATATTCTTCCGGCCTTAGGAGCACCTGCTGGAACATGGCATCGGCAATCCTGTCTTTTATAACAATTTTACCTTTCGGCACAACGCCGATATGCTTCCTGAGAACGTCGTCTTCCGTTATAATAAATCTCGAAAATTCCTCTTTCGCCACCTCGTAACCCCACTCACGAAATGCACCCTCCGTAAACTTCATAATATTCCCTTTATGCATGAGAGTGACGCTCTTAAGTCCCTTGGCAATGGCATACTGTATGGCGCGTCTCACCAGCCTTTTAGAACCGAAGATACTCATTGGCTTGATACCAATGCCTGAATCCTTCCTGATCTTTTTTCCCAGTTCCTTTTCAAAGAATGCAATGAGTTTTTTTGCCTCAGGAGACCCTTTTTTGTATTCAATCCCGGCATATACATCTTCCGTATTTTCACGAAAGATGACGACATTGAGTTTTTCGGGTGATTTTACCGGACAAGGCACACCATCAAAATACCGCACCGGACGGACGCAGGCATATAAATCAAGCTCCTGGCGAAGGGCAACATTAAGGCTTCTGATGCCGCCTCCTACCGGCGTGGTAAGAGGCCCTTTGATCGCGACTTTATATCTCTTAATGGCATCGAGGGTATCCTTGGGAAGCCATTCACCTCTTTCTTTCAGGGCGCATTCCCCTGCTAAGATTTCCTGCCAGTAAATACGTTTCTTTGCCTTATAGGCCTTACTTACTGCGGCATCAAATACACGTACGGATGCATTCCAGATATCCGGGCCGGTACCATCGCCTCTTATAAAGGGGATGACAGGATTGTCAGGAACAACCAAACGGTTCTTTTCTATTTTTATTACCGCACCATGATCGGAACTGATCTTCTTTTTAGACAACTTCCCTACCTCCTTATTTTCTTTGAAATTTTTTCCAATAAATCTTGTGTCTCCTGGTCTTCGGGACTGAGCGCGAGGGTCTTCTGTGCTATTTTCTCAGCAAGTTCATACTGCTGCGTGTCATAATATATAGTACCTAGTAACTTGTAAGCTGCAACCGATTTCCCATCTATCTGAAGGGCTTGTTCGCATGCATGAACTGCCGCATCCCAATCTGCATTTTTCATACACAGGTTGGCAAAAAGCACATACATATTTGCAAAGGTATGATCCGGATAGGTTTTCATAAACGCTTCAAGGATGCGCCTTGCTACAGCATGCTGGCCTTTACTGATAAAGGCATCGGCCAGATTGTACGTATATATGGATTTGTCGGGCTTTAAGGCTATTGCCTTCTGAAATGATTGAATCGCTGCATCAGATTGTTTTTGTTTTTGATACAATACACCAAGATTATTGTGGTAATCAGCAACAGAGGGGTTTCGGTCAATAAGTTTTTTATAACAGGACATTGATTCTGCGGTGTTTCCCGTTGAGAGATACAGCCTTGCCAGGTTATCCTGATAAATGGGTTCTTGTGGGTCTATCTCTATCGCCTTCCTGAATGCATGGATCGCCTCTTCATACATACCCTTCTTGCTCAGGATAGCGCCAAGATTATTATGATACCCGGCATCTTCCGGTTTCAGTTTCACCGTCTTCCTCGCAAAGATGATGGCGTTTTCCAGGTCTCCCTTTTGTAAATAAGCATTGGCTAACCGGTCAACAACATTCAGGTCATCCTGCCGGATCAGATAGGCATGGTGAAGCGCTTTCATCGCCTGATCCAAATCTCCCTTTTTTGTATAGACAGAAGCGAGGTTACTGTAGAAAACGGCCTGGAAAGGGTCTGCGTCAATCGCCTTATTATACCAGGTAATAGCGCTATCAATCGTATTCCTGCCGAAACGCTCTGCCAGGAACTGATGAATCATACCAAGATGAAAAAAAGCCATGAAGTGCTCCGGAATCAGCCGCAACGTATTATTGGCTTCCCCGTATGCCTTCTGTATCCAGGTCTCGTTATTTGTCTTCAATGCAACTTGCATGTAGGTCCTGCAAAGCTCGTCACGATAAAAGGTCTCGTACGGATTAAGTAACACTGCCTGTCTGATACAATACAATCCCTTTTCTGTCACCATCGGTAAATTTTCCTTCTCGTACTCTATAATCCTCCGTCCATGTTCAAAATAGACATCTGACCTATATACACGAAGAATAAAAACTAAGGCAAAGCCGGTGGCTACAAGCGCTATACTGCAACCCAGCCATCTGCAAATAAGACGAAATGGAACAACTATCTTACCGGGAGATTGGGCAAATTCGGACAATTTCTTTTTTCTGTTTGCCGGTTTCATAACCTCCTGGTTGTCTTCCGTCTCCAGGGTGCGCACGTCAGCCATTACTATGCCTTCCGTTTTATTAAGTTTCACGATGGAGAGACACATGCCCATCATCACCCAGAAGAGCGAGACAATCGGGGTATTCCCAAAACTGAATTGATTTTGGATCAGATAGGACAGGATCCCTGATAAAAGTCCCAGGAGGAGCAATTTGTATTGAGTATGGATCCGTTGATAATTTTTCCCGATGTGCCTGCCAAAAGCCCAGAGCACCCATACGTAGGTGCCAAGCCCAAATATCCCCCGGGTAACTGCCGTATCAAGGATGTCGTTATGGATTCTGTCCTGTCTGGGGAACCAGAAACCACCGTCACTCTCCTGCACAGAAAATACTTTGGCTAAATATTTCTGATAAATAATCCCGATAGTATCAGGTCCAATGCCTAAAGCAGGGTAATCCTTTATAATAGCGATTGCCGCTAAATATTGAAATATACGGGAAAATGTGGAGTCGCTGATGGGAATTTTATTTGCAATCCAGGGCCTTTTCGGAGTTTCCGCTTCATCAAAAATTGGTTTTTCGCTAAGAGTTTCGGCAATCCTTACGTCCTCTTCTACAAAATGTTCTATAAAGCGACGCGCCCCAGATGTCTCATGATTTAGGTTAAAAAACAACCCAAGAAGTACAAGAGAAATAACAAGAATAAAATACCGGCGTTTTTCTGTAAAAGTTCTTCCGGAGAGGACAACGAATAACGGCACCAGGCTGCCGAAGAGCGCTATAAAACATGCGCGGGTATTCGCAAACCAAAACGCCGTGTAAACAATCACGGAACACAGATAAAAAATCCATACGATAGGATGCTTGTTCAGCGGAACGGAAGATTCCCGTTGTGGTACATATTTATTCAAAAAAAGGACCACGGCTAATGGTAAAATCATAACAAGGTAGGTAGCAAAAAATACCGGATTTCCAAAGGTAGAGAATACGCGTCTCGCCTCAAAGCTGCTCCATGCAAACATGTCGTATCCAAAATGTTGCGCAATGCCATAACACGATGAGACAAGAGCGCCGGCAAGGATCGAGATGATAAGAATGAAAAGTCTTTTGTGGGTAGTTACAAAAGTAACGGTAGCATAAAAAAGAAAGAGATAACATGCCGTAGCAGTTAAACCCTCAAATCGTTTGTATGTACCAAAAAGGCTTGTGAGGGGATTTATGGAAAAGGCCGATGAAATGATAAAGATACCAAGATAGGCAAGGACGGGGACGTCTAATGCCGTTCGTGAAAATGTGCAATTGCGTTTACCCGCTACGACAATTATCCATAGGGTCAGAATTACCGTTGTTAATACGTATAAGATCGTTACCTTGCTGAGGTCGAAGACGCTATAAAGGCGTATGTCAAAAAAAAGAGGGACGATTACAACGATTGCGATTAAGAAGCAAAAGAGTAATTTCTCGCAATACTGCGAAATAATTTTTAAACTATTTTTCATTGAATCGGTTTTTATTTTGAGTAAAATCTAAAAGAACATCTTGCCAGTTCAAGGGACGTTCTCTTTATTAATTTTAGATTTTACAATGCAATGTGAAGATCGCTATTAATACAACATCTGCTGTTGCCGGAGGAGGTGTTACCTATATAAAAAACCTGTTAGCGCATCTATCAAGACTGGATACAACTCACCACTATCTCGTCCTGACAACGCGCGCCGGAAAAGAGCGCTTTTCCTTTCAGCATCCCCGTTTCACCTTTTTATCCTTTTGGTTGCCTTCAAAAAGCCCCGCATTGCGTCTCTGGTGGGAACAGATAGCTTTACCCCGGTTCCTCAAAAGGAACCGCGTTCATATCCTTTTTTCCCCGGCAAATATGTGTCCCCTTTTTTTCAAAATTTCAAACGTAGTTATGATACAGAACATCGAACCTTTTGGCAATAGGGTTCCTGAGAATCGCAGCTTCATGCAGCGGATACGGCTAAAATTCCTGAAACGGCTCACGATCATGTCGGTACAAAAAGCCCAGACAACGATTTTCCCCTCTGTGAAAGCCCGCGCTGACTTCGAAAAATCGGGAGTCCTGATAAAACATGCCGAAGTGATTTATCACGGCATTAACCGGGAAATATTTCACCCCATCCGGGACAATGATAAGGCGTTTCAATTCAGGAAAAAATATCATCTGGACAACTTTATTCTCTTTGTATCCAATATTCAGAGGTACAAGAATTTCTTTGAACTTATCAGGGCATTTGTCTTGCTGAAGAATAAAATAGACAACGCCATCCAGCTTGTTTTTGCAGGAACCTGCTTCGACCAGGAATATTTTGACGAGATGAAGGCCTTTATCACCGGGGAAGGGTATGAACACCGGATCCTCTTTTTAGGGAACATACCCTATGAAGACCTGCCCTATTTATACTCTGCCAGCAAATTGTTTGTATATCCTTCAACATGCGAATCGTTTGGATTAACTTTGGTGGAGGCAATGGCCTGCGGCGCACCGGTTCTTGCTTCGAGCAGAGAACCAATGCCGGAAATTTGTGCAGATGCAGCCCTCTATTTTGATCCCATGAACCCGGTTGCCATCGCCGATATGATCATGGAGACACTAAAGAATCCCGACCTGCTCTCCGCGCTGGCAAGGAATTCTCTGGAAAGGGCAAAGACCTTTTCATGGGAAAATACGGCAAGAAACACTTTAAAAACTTTTACAAACATTCCTTAGCGCAACAAAGCTGCAGCCAAATCCCCCTTATCGGCAGGACAAGCGAAGACGCATGTCCTACCATCGAATTCCCCTCTAAAAAGAGGGGCAAGGGGTGTGTTAGTTCTGGTAGCTTGCGCTGAAAAATTCTTTATCATGTCAGGATAACAACAAGTGAATCTTTTCCGTATGCCTCCAGAAATACTATTCGATTGGACAGAAAATGTCATAAAGAATTACAAAAAAGTACGTAGTAATTAGTTTTGTTGTGTTTTTCTCCCTGCCACCATTTCCCCCTATTGTTTTAACTCTTGAGCATGCTTACCGTTAAAAAATTTCATACCTTTGAAAAGATGTTTGGAATACCGTTTGTTTTAGCGGATGTTCACCCCAGTCAAAATGCACAAGTATGGAATATATGGGCAGTTAGCGCCGTTTTATTGATAAATATGTAGTCACTAATATATTGTTATTATACAAGCCCTTTTGAAAATTTACCCCTTAAAAATCAACGGTCCCACGGCGATACCTGCCCAAAAATAACCGTTTTTAGGTGCGAATTGCGAAAGTCGGGCTAACAACGGACAACTATCTTTTCACCCTCACCCTCTCCGCCCTCTACCCCCGCCAGCGGGGGACAATTACCTGTCCCTCTCACGGAAGGAGATAAAGGTATTTAAACATTTTTTTTCCTCCCTCCCTTTCTCAACAAGTGATATTAAACCCAAGACCCAAATCCCAAGACAGTCTCTTGTCTTCCCCCGGACGAATTTCCCGGAGGCGAAAACAATCCCCTCTTTAAAGACGAACTTAAAATTGCAAAAGAACCCTTTGATGCATCCCTAAAAACAAAAAAGCCTTACTGCCGGAAATGTTTTTTAAAACATTTCCGGCAGTAAGGCTATCTTACGCCAAATCCATTTGTGCGATCAAAGATCCTATTACTTTGCGCCCCCTGATTACTCAGGGTTTGCCTTTATCGGAATGGTTTTTAGTTGTCCCATTGTTTGTTACAAGCCTTTTTTCTCTACGACCCCTTTCTCTGTAAAAACCTCCAACGTATGCCGGATATCTCCGGCAACATTATGGTTATCAGAGATAGAAAACCCTGCCCTGATTACCTGTTCCATCTCTTCTATGGAATGTTTACCATCGCATAGTTCCCAGATGAGTTTCGCTGTGGGATTAAGGACATGGATTGCCTTTCCCTCAGCGCTATAAAGCAATGTCTCACGTCCCATATCCTGCACCATAATGCCTGGTTTGCGGATAGGCTTTGTTGTATTCACAGATTCTGCCGCTCCTTCAATCTCCTGCATCATCCTTTATCACACAAGTTCAACACGGACAAACGGAGTTTGTCCGTGCCACCCTGTTATCAATGTAACACTCACGTGGTATGAGCATCTTAAGTATATACCAGGCACTCTGCTGCGGCTATGGCAACTTTTATCACATTTTCTTCACCAGCCTTAAGCAACTCTTTTGTTATCTTTCCCGTGCCTGCCCTGTTTACCACGCCTGTTACGCAACCGCCTCTGAGGCCCATGGAGGCGGCAAGGGTCAGGACGGTTGACGATTCCATCTCGTAGTTCAGCACATGGAGCTTCTGCCATTCCTTCGTCGCCCCCTGAAATCTCCTCAGTACATATTTTGAAAATGAATCGTATCGCTCCTCACCCGGATAAAAGGTATCGGAAGAAGCCGTCACTCCCACATGATACCGCGTCCTGGTATTCTTCGCCCCTTCAACAAGGGCATTCAGTATCTCATAATGGGCAACTGCGGGATATTCGATTGGCGCGTAGTGAGTGGATGCCCCGTCAAGCCGTACCGAACCGGAGGTGATAATGACATCGCCGATCTCAACAAACTCCTGAATGGCCCCGGTTGTCCCCACCCGGATGAACGTGTTTATACCCAGTTGTGCCAGCTCGTCAATGGCTATTGATGCAGAGGGGCCTCCGATGCCGGTGGAGGTAACCAGGAGAGGCCGTCCCCTGATCTCCGCCAGATAGGTGCAAAACTCCCTTTTCCAGGCCAATTTTTTATTCCCCGTCCCATAAATCCCTGAAATGGTTGCAGCAATAATTTGAGACCGGAAGGGGTCGCCAGGCAGCAATGCGATTTTTGCGCCCTGTATCTTTTCGCTATCAAGGTCTAAGTGATATACGGTGTCCATACCACATTTATATAATAACTGCACTACCATGTCAATTCCATTATAGAGAAGGATCTATTTTACCATCAGTAATAATGTGAATTTCCATAACGATTTAGTTTTTTGAAGAAGCAGGGGCGAAGCATTTCTGTAATTGGCATACATGTGTTCGTACCCAAACCAGCAAATGCTTCGCCCCTCCACAGCAAGGCAAACATCGCTATTGTTGGAATTTTCAAAAAGCTAAATTGCTACGATTTTTCATGCATAGCAGGGTGGATCTCGATTACGTTTCCAAGTCACATGGGGTGAACTTATTGAATTTATCTTTTTGTTATCATGCAAAGGATTATCTTGTGTAAATCTCTTTGACTTTTTAATAAATATCTCTATAATCGCATATTAATGATACACTATTTACCTATACTAATTTTATTTATTGTTGCTGTGGGATTTGCTGTAACCAATATAGGGCTTTCGGCAATTTTAGGGAGGCAGAAACCCACCGCAGAAAAACTCTCTCCTTACGAATGCGGCATTGATCCGGTAGGTTCAGCACGTGAGCGTTTTTCAGTAAAATTTTACCTCATTGCCATGCTGTTTGTTATTTTTGACATTGAAGTGGTCTTTCTTTATCCCTGGGCAGTGGCATTTAAATCGCTCAAGCTCTTTGGTTTTATTGAAATGCTCATTTTTCTGGGTATCCTGCTGGTCTGCTATTTTTATCTCTGGAAAAAAGGGGGGCTGGAATGGGATTAGAAAGCCACCTCGGCGACAACATTCTCACAACCACCTTGACCGCTATGGTGAACTGGTCGCGCGCGTCTTCTCTCTGGCCCATGCCATTCGGGCTGGCCTGCTGTGCCATAGAAATGATGGCGGTGGTTGCACCCCGTTACGATCTTGCGCGGTTTGGCGCAGAGGTCTTCAGGTTTTCACCGCGACAGTCAGATCTGATGATCGTCGCTGGCACGCTTACCTACAAGATGGCCTCCGTGGCGAGAAAAATTTACGACCAGATGCCGGAACCAAAGTGGGTGATTGCCATGGGCGCCTGTGCAATCTCCGGCGGCGTATACAACACTTACAGCGTCGTTCAGGGCCTGGATCAAGTCGTACCCGTAGATGTATTCCTCCCGGGATGTCCGCCCAGACCAGAGGCGCTGATCCACGCTATTATGGAAATACAAAAAAAGATTAAAAAGGAAACGTTGTGAATGCCTATGAAGAATGAAGACCTGGCCGCATTGATAAAAACAAGGTTTCCCGAGGCGATTATGGGCGCAAATATCTTCCGGAATGAATTAACCCTTACGGTACAAAAGGACGCTCTTGCTGAAGTTGCCCGATTCCTGAAAGAAAACGAAGACCTTGATTTTGATTTCCTATCGGACCTGTGCGGAGTTGACCGGGCTGAAACCGACGACGTTTTTGAGGTAGTATACCACCTCTATTCTCTCTCAAAAAATCACCGTTTGCGTCTCAAGGCGCCCGTTCCATCAGACGCTCCAGGCCTGCCAACGGTAACCGGTGTGTGGAAAACGGCAAATTGGCACGAAAGAGAAACCTACGACATGTTTGGCATCACGTTTCATGGACATCCCGACCTAAGAAAGATACTCACCCCTGATGACTTTGAAGGACATCCCTTACGGAAAGATTATCCTCTGGATGGACGACAACCAGCAACACTCCGGGATAGTTATCGAAAGGATGGGGCGTGACCGTGACCTCAGCAGCAACAACAACGACCCAGCTAATGACGATCAATATGGGCCCGCAACACCCCAGTACACATGGTGTTTTAAGACTTTTGCTGGAACTGGATGGGGAGGTGATTGTCAAGGCAGTGCCTCATGTGGGATTCCTCCACCGGGGTGTAGAAAAACTTGCTGAATACAGAACCTATCATCAGTGTATCCCCCTCACCGACCGGCTGGATTACGTTGCCCCTTTCTCAAACAATCTGGCATACGCCCTTACCGTTGAAAAACTGCTTGGCATTGAAGCCCCGGAAAGGGCACAACATATCCGTGTGCTTCTTTGCGAACTCACGAGAATTGCCTCCCACCTGTTGTGGCTTGCAACCCATGCGCTTGACATTGGCGCGATGACCGTATTCTTCTATTGTTTCAGGGAGCGCGAGGCGATCTATGATATCTTTGAGCTGGTTGCAGGGGCGCGGATGCATACTTCCTATATCCGGGTGGGCGGCGTGTCACGCGAATTGCCCGGAGGGTTTACTGAAAAAGTCCATAAATTCGTTATGGAATTTCCCGCCCGGCTCAACGAATACGAGACGCTCCTGACGGAAAATCCCATATGGAAAAAACGTACGGTTGGCGTGGGCATTATTTCAGCCGAAGACGCCATTGATTACGGACTCAGCGGGCCGAGCTTGCGCGGATCGGGAGTCAACTGGGATATCAGAAAGGCAGAGCCCTATTCCCAGTATGACAAATACCATTTTACCGTCCCTTTGGGCAAGAATGGCGATGTGTACGACCGGTATCGCATCCGAATCGAAGAGATGCATCAGAGCAACCGGATCGTTCATCAGGCGCTCAACATCCTCCCCAAAGGAGATTGTCTGGCACGGATACCAAACGTTACCCTGCCTCCGAAAGAGGACGTTGAAACAAATATGGAGGCGATGATCACCCATTTTAAACTGATTACGGACGGTATCCATCCGCCAAAGGGAGAGGTTTACGCTAGCATTGAGGCGCCGAAAGGTGAGCTAGGTTTTTATCTGGTAAGCGATGGCTCCAGCCATCCTTACCGTCTCAAAATACGGCCGCCTTCGTTTGTTAATCTCGAGGCATTACCCAAGATGGTAGAGGGTCGCCTGCTTCCCGACGTTGTTGCGACGATTGGAAGCCTTGACATCGTCTTAGGAGAAATTGATCGCTAACACACGAGTTACCATGAATACGAAGCAAAACGAGTCTATACAAAACAAAACCCTGGATCTTGCTAAGATGGAAGAGGTGCTGGAGAAATATAAAAACGCCAGAGGGGCGCTCATCCCTGTTTTACAGGCAGTACAGGCACATTACGGGTATCTGCCGGAACCGGTTGTTGACCTGATTGCGGAGAGATTACGGATAAGCGCGCATGAAATCGTTGGAACAGCAACTTTTTATGCACAATTCCACTTAAAGCCACGCGGACAGCACATTATCAAGGTTTGCTGCGGGACTGCATGTCATGTGAAGGGGGCAAAAAAAGTGCTGCAAAAAATCAGTGAAACCCTGGAGGTCTCGACCGGCATGACAACGAAAGACAATGTTTTTACCCTGGAAGAGGTTGCCTGTCTGGGCGCTTGTTCCCTGGCGCCTGTCATGATGATGGATGAAGATCTCCATGGAAAACTGGCACCCGATACGGTTGGCGCAGTTATAAAAGAGATAAAAGGAGCGGGCATTTCCACATAAAACAAAGCGATGGACACCATTGAACAGCAAAAACTGAAGGCGCTCAGGCCAAAGATCATTATTGGCATGGCATCCTGCGGCATAGGAGCCGGCGCCAAAAATGTACTAAAAAGCATTGAACACGAGCTGGCAAAGCAGAAACTCGAGGCAGACATCGTGCATACCGGCTGTATCGGTATGTGCGCACATGAAGTGCTCGTTGACGTGCTTTTCCCTGGGCGCACCCGTGTCACTTACGGCAATGTAAAAGCCTCGACAGTTCCTGAAATAGTTGGAGAACATGTCGGAAAGGGAGAGGCGGTAAAAAAATTGGTTATGGCCCAGATGTATCTGGATGATAAAACCGCTACCCCATACGACGGGTTGCCTTTTTTTGACGACATCGAGATGAACAAGGGCCAGAAAAAATACATCCTCCGGAATTGCGGATATATTGACCCTGATAGTATTCATGAATATATCGCGCGCGGCGGGTACACGGCACTCGAAAAAGCGCTCAAGACCATGACGCCGAAGGCGGTAATTGATGAAATAAGCAGATCGGGTCTCAGAGGCCGTGGCGGCGGTGGCTTTCCAACGGGTGAAAAATGGGCATCGTGCGCCAAGTATTCCGCTGACGAAAAATTTGTCCTGTGCAATGCCGACGAAGGCGATCCGGGGGCCTTTATGGACAGAAGCCTTATGGAGGGAGACCCCCACGCCGTCTTAGAGGGTATGATCATTGCCGGATATGCCATCAACGCCACGAGCGGCTACATCTATGTACGTGCAGAATATCCTCTGGCGGTGAAACGATTAAAACATACGATCGAAGAGGCCAAAAAACTCGGATTTTTGGGCAAAAACATCCTGAACAGAGGCTATAATCTGGAAATTCTGATAAAAGAAGGGGCGGGTGCCTTTGTTTGCGGCGAATCAACCTCACTGCAAAATTCCATTGAAGGCAAGCGGGGCATGCCACGTACGAGACCCCCGCAATCGGTAGAGGCCGGATTATGGGATAAACCCACGTGTCTTAACAACGTAGAGACCTTTGCCAACGTACCCTTTATTCTCAACAAAGGAGCCGACTGGTTTGCCAAAATCGGCACCGAAAAGAGCAAAGGAACAAAGATCTTTTCCCTGACCGGCAAAATAAAGAATGCCGGACTCGTGGAGGTGCCCATGGGCACGACGATCAGGCAAATAGTCTTTGATATGGGCGGTGGAATTCCAAAGAGGAAAAAATTTAAGGCGGTGCAGATTGGAGGGCCTTCAGGCGGATGTCTCCCAGAATCCCTGCTGGATTCTCCGATCGACTATGAGTCGCTTTTGGGAGCCGGCGCCATGATGGGATCCGGAAGCTTTGTGGTCGTTGACGACACTACCTGTATGGTGGAGCTGGCCCGCTTCTTTATGAATTTCTGCGCCCTTGAGTCCTGCGGGAAATGTCCGCCCTGCAGGATTGGCACAACACTGATGCTGGAGATCCTTACCCGCATTACTACAGGCGATGGAGAAGAAAAAGACCTGGAGGTGCTGGAGCAGATGAGTGACGAAATGAAGGTGATGTCCCTCTGTGGTCTTGGACAATCCGCTCCAAATCCGGTAAAATCTACTCTCCGGTATTTCCGGGACGAATATATGGCACATATCCGCGACAAAACGTGTCCAACTGCCACCTGTGTCGCCCTGCACAAGTACGAAGTTACTCCGGAAAAATGCACCAAATGCCAGGCATGTATTCGTAACTGCCCGGTTAAGGCAATCAGCGGCAGCACAACTGAGGTTGCTTTTATTGATAAGAGCAAATGCATCAAGTGTAATCTCTGTTATGAAAAATGTAATTTTCTGGCAATAAAATGACTATCATAAACCTTGTTATTGATGACAAACCCATCAGCGCACCCGAAGGCACGAATGTCTTTCAGGCAGCCCTGGACAATAATATTTATATCCCCGGCCTGTGTTATCATCCGAAACTCTCACAATTCGGGGGTTGCAGGCTCTGTTACGTGGAGGTCACAGAACGGAAGAGGGCCGGCCACCGGTTCGCCTGTGCCCACCCGGTATCAGAAGGGATGATTGTGAAGGTAAATACCCCGAGAGTGCTCAGGTACCGCAAGTCGGTTATGGAATATTTACTGGCTCATCATGAACTCTCCTGTCCGACCTGTGATAAATCCGGAGAATGCGGGCTGCAAAATATTACCTACGAAATGAATCTGGCGCCAGGCAGATTCAGGACGGTGAGAATGCACCACCCGGTAATCCGGGATAATCCCGTCCTGGAATTAAATCGTAACCGGTGTATTTTGTGTGGCCGGTGCGTAAGCGCCTGTAAAGAGATCGAAGGAGTAAGCGCCATTGATTTCCAGAACCGCGGTTTTAAAACGGTCATCGGCACCGCCTTTGACAGGCCGCTGGAATGCAGTTTCTGCGGCGGCTGCGTTGCCGTGTGCCCGACCGGCGCATGGCAGGACAGGACACTGGGGTTCAAAGGCAGGTCGTGGGAATTCACCAGCACGCCAACGATTTGTCCTTACTGTTCCGTTGGCTGTACTATCGTTGCAAACACAAAGACGGGGAGCGTGCGCCGCATCGTATCCGATGACCGTCTGGGAATAAATGAAGGCAATCTCTGTGTTAAAGGAAGATTTGGCCACGAATTTATCCATTCTCCCGAACGGCTGAAAACTCCGTTAATCAGAAAAAACGGAGAATTCCACCCGGCAACCTGGAACGAAGCCATTGACTATGTATCGAAACGGTTTCAGCAGATTATGAGTGAACATGGCGGTCCATCGATTGGCGGGATCGGCTCAGAAAGATGCACCAACGAGGATAACTACCTCTTCCAGAAATTCTGCCGGTCCGTTCTGGGCACAAACGTCATTGACAACATATCGAACATGAAATCACCCTGTCTCAACCGGCTGATGTATCAAACTGTTGTGCATGGCATGGCAACGCCGTCACTCAAAGAACTCGAGCGTGCGGACACCCTGTTCTTTTTTGGAGCTGATGTGACGGAGGCCCATCCCGTGGCCGCCAGCATGGCGCGAAAAGCCATCCGGCTGAACAATGCGAATCTCATTATTGCCAATGTCAGAAACGTCCAGTACAATAGCACCGCCAAAAATGACGTCCGTTTACCGTATGCCTTGGGAAGCCAGTCCGCCGTAATGAACGCCTTGATGAAGGTCATGCTTGATGAAGGCCTGGTTGATGTAAAAAAGGCGGAAACTGCAACTGATCATTTTCATGAATTCTGCTCCGCGCTGAACACTGTCTCGGTCAAAGAGGCATCTCAGCACATGGGAGTTCCTGAGGAAACGATCAGAAACGCAGCAAGAATTCTGGCAAGGCCGGGAAGGTGCCATATCATCTGCGGCAAGGATATTGAAGAAGATCCGTCCGGGGAAGTTACGATACAATCCGTCTTGAATTTCTGCGCATTCATCAATGCCGCACGGAGCGGTGAAGGCAAGACTTCGATCCTGTTTTCAAGAGCTCACAACAACTCTCAGGGCGTGAATGATGTGGGAGTTGTTCCTGAATTTCTTCCCGGATATCTTGATATCTACAATGCATCGCAGAGGGAAAAGGTCGAAAAAATATGGGGGAAAAAACTGCCGGAATCTCTGTTCAGAAAAGACACCATGAACATAATCGACCTTGCGCTCAATGGTACATTAAAAGCATTCTACGTTATGGGAGAGAATCCTATCGTGACCTACCCCTATGGCAAGGACATCCGGGAGGCATGCAAAAAGCTCGATTTTATGGTGGTCCAGGATACCTTCCTGACGGAAACTGCGCAATTGGCAGATGTCGTTCTCCCAACGGTAACCTTCGCCGAGAAGGAAGGGACGTTCACCAATATGGGGATGACTGTGCAGCGGCTGAACAAGGTAATTCAACCTGCGGGAGAAGCCAGACCAGACTGGGAAATTCTCTGCGAACTGGCGAAAAAGATGGGGCGTCCTTTCTCTTATCTTTTCGCAAAAGAGATTTTACAGGAAATCGGAAGCTTATCACCCGTGTACGCCGGCATTCAGTATGACCGCTTGAAAAGAAAGGAATTTCACTGGGCATCTTCCTTTTCTCACAAGAAGGCACCAACAAAGTATACCTTTGAGATTGCCAGGCATGAACGCCCCGCTGTGGCAAAAAGAAAGGATTTTCCGTATCTCCTGCTGACCGGTGCCAGCCTGAACCACCACGGCACTTTTTCCCGGCATGCAAAGGCGCTGACTGAAATCGCCCCGGAATGTTTTGTGGAGATATCGAAAAATGCTGCGCACGAGGCTGGCGTTCAAAACGGAGAGATGATCACCGTTGAATCCATGCAAAACAAGATAAAACTAAAGGCAAAGGTCACGGACACGATACCCGAAGGGATCGTTTTTATTCCGGAAGATTGTGAATGGATGCCAGTCAATCTGCTCCGCAATAAGGTATATACCCCTGTTAAAATTTATAAAGAATCAGCGTAAATAATAGATACGCGAGGGTAATGGTATGGCAAAACAAGGACAAACATATTTTTGTGAGATTTGCAGACAAAAAGTCGTTGTTACGAGGGAAGGCTTCGGCGTGTTGGTATGCTGCGGGCAGGAAATGCGTTCCGTTGGCGACCGGGGAATGATGGCTACATGGACAGCAGTCCATCACAAACCCGAAGACGGAGTAAAATTCCAGTGTGACGTATGTGGGCAGCAGATCGACGTTATTGTTGAAACCACAGGCATCCTGGAGTGCTGCGGTCAAAGGATGCACCGGACCGAGGTGAACACAGCTAAATGAACAAAGAATTCCTGGTATATCTTGTTATTGCATGCGTTAAAATCCTCCTGGTATTTGGTATGGTCCAGCTTATGGTCATCTCCATGATCTGGCTCGAACGGAAGATTATGGCGCACATGCAGGTGCGGCTGGGGCCGATGCGCGTCGGACCTCATGGTCTGTTGCAGCCTATTGCTGACGGCATCAAGCTCCTCCTCAAAGAAGACATTATTCCGGAAAAGGCGAGCAAGCTGCTTTTTATCCTGGCTCCGGCAATGGCCATGATTCCCGCAATGCTTACCTTTGCCGTTATTCCTTTCGGAGATACCGTAACCATTCTCGGGCACAAGGTAGACCTGGTAATCACCGATATTAACATCGGGTTTCTTTACATTTTCGGCGTATCCTCCCTGGGTATTTATGGTATCGTCATGGCTGGATGGGCATCAAACAACAAATACTCACTGCTGGGCGGCATACGGTCTTCGGCGCAGATGATCAGCTATGAACTGACCCTTGGGTTGTCACTCATCGGGGTAGTTATGCTAACAGAGTCGCTAAGTCTCGTGGATGTCGTCAATGCCCAGGCAAAACTGTGGAATATTATTTTACAACCCGTTGGCTTTTTTATCTATTTCACAAGTGCTATAGCGGAGGTCAACCGGTGTCCTTTTGATCTCCCTGAGGCAGAGTCAGAGCTTGTGGCGGGCTACCATACCGAGTACAGCAGTATGAAATTTGCCATGTTTTTCATGGCCGAATATGCCAACATGATCACCGTATCCGCCATTGCGGTAACCTTTTTTCTGGGCGGATGGCAGGGACCGTTTTTGCCACCGGTAGTCTGGTTCATGCTCAAATTGTCCGGGTGTTTATTTTTCTTCATCTGGATACGGTCAACGTTTCCCCGGCTCAGATACGACCAACTCATGCATTTTGGCTGGAAGTTTCTGTTGCCGCTTTCGCTGTTTAACATATTAATCACTGGACTTGTCATGATAATAAAAGGATAATATGATTTTGCCCTTATTAAAAGGCTTGACGCTAACCCTCAGTCGATTTCTCAATCCGAAGACGTGCGCAACAGAACTCTATCCTGAAGAACGGCCAAAACTTTCCTCAAGATTCCGGGGATTGCCGGAATTACAGATAGGAAAGGACGGGCGGGAAAAGTGTGTTGCCTGCGGATTGTGCGCCAAGGTTTGTCCCTCGCAGTGCATTTCCGTTGAGGGAGCTGAGGATGAAACGAACCGGAGGTACCCGAAAACCTATGAGTTGGACGCATTCCGTTGTATCTTCTGCGGGTTTTGTGAGGAGGCATGTCCGGTAAGGGCTATCATCCTGCGGGATACCTTTGAACTAGCAACGTATGAAAATAAGGAAGTCTTTGATAAGGAACGATTATTAGATCTCACGAGGAAGCGAAATTTACCACGGTAAAATTTATCCATGGTGATAACACCCTCTTCGAAAAGATACTTTTGACTTTTTTGGCATTAACCCTGTCAGGGTGTAACAACCCTGACAGGGTTGACACATGAATTTCGTGTTTCAGATTTTGTCTTTTCCGGCTTACTCGGTTTAGGGATATGTCAGAATATCTATTTTACATTGTAGCTGTGATTACGGTGACTACGGCGGTGTATCTTATCTTTGAGAAAAACCCCGTTTTTGGCGCTTTATACCTTATTCAGACGATGGTCTCGCTTGCCGTCCTCTATATATTGCTTGAGGCGCAGTTTGTTGCTGCCGTTCAGATCATCGTATATGCCGGCGCCATTATGGTGCTCTTCCTCTTCGTTATTATGCTGTTAAACCTTGACATAAAAGAGGAGACAAGGAATCCCTTACTCTTCCAAAGGATACCCGCGATTCTGATGGGGATTGCATTGTTCACCGTCATCTGCATCGTTATCAGATCGAAACTTCTGCAGGGGAAGCAGGATCAGTACACAACGGCGTATGTCCAAAGCATCGGAAATACAAAACTCATTGGGAATCTGTTATTCACAGATTACTTGCTGCCGTTCGAGATAACCTCCATTTTGTTATTTGTGGCTGCTATTGGCGCTATTATGCTGGCAAAGAGGAAATTATAAGATGATTACCATTACGCATTATCTGGTACTGAGCGCAATCCTGTTTACTGTGGGCGTTACTGGCGTCCTGATACGAAGGAATGCCATAATCATTTTCATGTGCATTGAGCTTATGCTCAACGCGGTGAATCTGTCCTTTGTGGCGTGCGCCCATTACCTCAATTCCATGCAGGGACAGTTGTTTGTCTTTTTCACTATGACCGTTGCCGCCGCCGAAGCTGCCGTTGGCCTGGCAATCATTGTAGCCGTATTCAGAAATAAAGAAACCGTAAACATTGACGATATCAATATCATGAAGTGGTAGGAATTCCATGCTCAATCTCGTATCTCTGATCTTGTTATTCCCGTTAATCGGGTCGGCTATTAACGGCCTTGCAGGTAAAAGACTGCGCAAGGAAACGGTTGGCTATCTTGCCTGCGGGGCAGTTGGCCTGTCGTTCTTTGTTTCAATCCTCGTGTTTTGCGGACTTCTTCTGCTGCCGCCTGAAGAACGCCTGTTTGAAAAACACCTCTTCACCTGGATCGAATCAGGTTCATTCCGGTCGCTGGCAGCTTTGCAGGTGGATCCATTGTCCACCCTTATGATTCTGACCGTTTCCGGTGTCGGATTTCTTATTCACATCTACTCAATTGGCTACATGCATCACGATAAGGGTTACCACCGTTATTTTTGCTACCTAAACCTGTTCACCTTCTCCATGCTTTTGCTGGTACTCAGCAACAATTTCCTCCTCATGTTTATTGGATGGGAGGCAGTTGGGCTATGTTCCTATCTGCTCATCGGATTCTGGTTTGAAAAAAAATCGGCCTCAGATGCAGCGAAAAAGGCTTTTGTTGTGAACCGGATCGGCGACTTTGGCTTTGCCCTTGGCATCATGCTTATCTTTCTGAACTTTCACAGTATCGATTTTACGGAGATATTCAGCGCTGCCTCTCACGGAAATTTTGAGACAGGCAACTTTGCCATAACTATGATCACCCTTCTTTTATTTATGGGAGCAACGGGTAAATCAGCCCAGATACCTCTGTATACCTGGTTACCCGACGCCATGGAGGGCCCGACGCCGGTCAGCGCACTCATCCACGCGGCAACCATGGTAACGGCTGGCGTTTATATGATCGCCAGGTGCAATGTCCTGTACACGCTATCTCCGTTTACCATGACCGTGGTAGCCAGTATTGGTGCAGCAACGGCGCTCTTTGCGGCGTCCGTTGGCCTTGTGCAAAACGACATCAAGCGGGTGCTGGCGTATTCTACGATCAGCCAGCTCGGCTACATGTTTCTGGCCTGCGGTGTGGGCGCATTCACGGCGGGCGTCTTCCACCTGATGACCCATGCCTTTTTCAAGGCATTGCTGTTTCTTGGCTCAGGAAGTGTCATTCACGCCTTGTCCGGTGAACAGGATATGAGGAAGATGGGCGGACTGAAATCACACATCCCCACCACGTATAAGACCTTTTTGATCGGCACAATAGCTATTGCAGGTATTCCACCATTTGCAGGATTCTTCAGCAAAGATGAAATTTTATTAGAAGCGCTCACCCGTGGAAATTTCATCTATTGGTCGATCGGAGCTATCGCAGCCCTGTTAACGGCTTTCTATATGTTTCGTTTGCTTTTTATCACTTTCCATGGAGAATCCCGGGTGGACCACCATGTCATGGAACACATCCATGAATCTCCCAGGAATATGACTCTTCCCCTGACCGCGCTTGCAGGGCTTTCCTTTGCCGGTGGATTTGTTGGTATTCCCGGTGCGAGTGTAATAAACCATTTTTTGTCTCCTGTCTTCGGCGGACACGGTCATGCTGAAATTTCAGGGGCAGAGACTGCAGAACACCACGGTGCAGGGCTTCCCTATCTGATGATGGTTATTTCAACGGCTATCGCCATTGCCGGAATATTCCTTGCGTACCAGATGTACATCAGAAAACCCGGACTGCCCAGAAGACTGGCAGAACGGTTCCGGTTTATCCACAAGCTCCTCCTGAACAAATATTATGTTGATGAAATCTACGATGCTGTTTTCGTAAACCCAATCAAAAAGATATCGACCCAAATATTGTGGAAAGGGATAGATGTCCGGGTAATCGACGGATCGGTAAATGGCATCGCCCGTCTCGTGGGGGGAATTGGTAATATCCTTCGCCTCTTGCAAACGGGATACATACGGAATTACGCCTTTTATATAGTCATCGGCTGTATCTTTATTGTTGTGCTTGCTGTGTTTGGCAGGTGAGTAGCGTGGACAATATCCACCGGAAAATTTATTTTAAGCATTTCCGTTTAGGAAATTCAAACTTTTTCAGTTATGCTATGAATAAACACACACCCAACCGCTTTCAAGATGGGAATTTGAGAAGTCCCCTCCGAAGAGAGGATTCAGGGGTGGGTAAAAAAGGTCGTTGGGTCTTTATCTTTTAAAACCTCGCCTCATTAAAAAAACCAAAATCTCTATGCCTATACTTTCACTTATAACCTTTCTGCCGGTCATCGGGGTGTTTTTTATCCTTAGTATGGATTCAAGGAGAGGGGAACTGATCAGGATTACCACCCTGCTGGTTTCCATTGTGGTATTTGTTCTCTCCCTTCCCTTGTACTTCAATTTTGATCCCCGTGGGCATGAGATGCAGTTTGTAGAAAAACTTCCGTGGATACCCTCCTTTGGAATCCACTATCACGTCGGAATAGACGGAATAAGCCTTTTCCTCATACTTTTAACGACCTTTATAACGCCTATCGCCGTCCTGGCCTCATGGCATATTACAAAACACCTCAAGGAATACATGATCGCCATGCTTGTGCTCGAGACGGGCATGATCGGCGTGTTTATCTCGCTGGACCTGTTTCTGTTTTACGTATTTTGGGAACTCATGCTGATTCCCATGTATCTCCTCATCGGTATCTGGGGTGGACCAAGAAGGATTTATGCGGCGATAAAGTTCTTCATCTATACCATGTCCGGCAGCGTCTTCATGCTCCTGGCAATCATTGCACTCTACTTTTTAAATCACCGGGCCACGGGTGAATATACGTTTAACCTTCTTGAGTTTTACCGGCTCGAACTCTCGTTTGCTGTTCAATTCTGGCTGTTCCTCGCCTTTGCCTTTGCCTTTGCTATCAAAGTCCCGATGTTTCCCTTTCATACCTGGCTCCCTGACGCCCATGTGGAAGCGCCCACTGCCGGCAGTGTAATCCTGGCAGGGGTGCTCTTAAAAATGGGAACGTATGGCTTTGTAAGATTTTGCCTGCCCCTGTTCCCGGCCGCTAGCCATGTCTTCATCCCGGTAATTTCATGGATGGCGATTGTTGGCATCATCTATGGCGCGTTGGTCTCTATGGTGCAGGATGATCTGAAAAAACTGGTCGCCTATTCCAGCGTAAGCCATTTAGGCTTTGTTATGCTGGGCATCTTTGCCTTTAACATTCAGGGTATTGAAGGAGGCATTACCCAGATGATCAATCACGGCCTTAGCACCGGGGCGCTCTTTCTTGTCGTCGGAATGCTCTACGAAAGAAGGCACACACGGATGATCGCAGATTTTGGAGGACTAACCAAAAGGATGCCGGTTTTTGCAACGCTCTTTTTGATTGTTACGCTATCTTCAATAGGATTGCCCGGTTTGAACGGTTTTGTAGGAGAATTTCTCATCCTCCTGGGGGCGTTCAAGTCACGTATCCTGTATGCATCGATTGCAACATCGGGCATTATCCTTGCTGCCGTATATATGCTCTGGATGTTTCAGCGGGTCATGTTTCATGAAATCATCCACGAAGAAAATAAGACCTTAAAAGATATAAACAAACGGGAGTTTGCTATCTTACTTCCCCTGGTCCTGATCATCTTCTGGATCGGCATCTATCCTAACCCGTTTCTCAGAAAGATGGATGCCTCGGTAAACCACTTGTTAAAACAGGCTGGCGGAGAGGTACAAACGGCATCTCATCTTCAAACACAAAATATACCGGTAACGCCACAGATTGATATCGTTCCAGAAACAAAAACGGAATGGTAATAAGAAATGCAGAAAAATCAGAACATGAAATCCCGGGTTCCGATAGTATCCTGCATTATGGTGAAATGAATACGAAAGATAGCATTAAAGCAAGATTTTATAAGCAAGGCCTTCGGCGATTTTTATTTGTCTGTAGTAGCAATCCATAAATTGCTACGGCAGATTTCAATTTCATAACATTCAAGGTATTCTATGGCAACTGCTTCCATAATGACGTTTAACATCCTGAGCATATTGCCGATCCTGATCCTGTCAGGGTTCGGTATGATAGTACTCTTCGTGGACATCTTTTCCTCAAGAAGATGGAGGGAAAAGAATCTGCTTGCCTATGTATCGTTGTTGGGAGTCATCCTTGCCGCAATCTTTGCCAGAAGCTCTACCGGAACAACCCTCTTTTCATTCAATGAAACCTTTACCATTGATAACTATTCCCTGTTTTTCAACTTCATCTTCCTGCTGAGCACCGGACTCACGATCCTGATCTCACACAGTTACATCAGGCGCGAAGAGATCAATCACGGAGAATATTATGCCCTTATTCTGTTTTCCACCATCGGGATGATGCTCATGGCAGCAGGTGCAGATTTGCTGAATATTTATATCGGACTGGAGGTCATGTCCGTGAGCATTTACATCCTGACAGGGTTCAAACGTTCAAAGCTCATCTCAAACGAGGCGTCGCTGAAATATTTCCTCCTTGGAGCGTTTGCTACGGGCTTTTTACTCTATGGCATCTCGCTTATCTACGGTTCTACCGGTACGATCAATCTGAAACAGATCGCCGGTTTTATTGCCAGTAAGGGAGGCATATCAGACCCTGTATTACTCATGGGAATGGGATTGGTTATTGTAGGGCTTGGCTTCAAAGTAGCTTCGGTACCGTTTCACACATGGGTGCCCGACGTTTATGAAGGCGCACCCACTGCAATCACGGCCTTTATGTCGGTAGGGCCAAAAGCCGCTGGTTTTGCAGCCTTCCTTCGTATTTTCATGACGGCTTTCGGTTCGACACATGGCGAATGGCAAAAGATAATCTCCATACTTGCCATCCTGACCATGACAACCGGAAACGTCATTGCCATTGCCCAATCGAACATCAAGCGTATGCTTGCATATTCCAGTATTGCGCATGCAGGCTATCTCCTTATTGCCCTGGTGGCCGCAAATAATATTGGCGTACCGGGCACATTATTCTATCTGCTGGCATATACCTTTATGAACATCGGGGCATTCGCCATTGTTATCGTATTAAGCCGTAAAGGTGATGAATGTATCCAAATCAATGACTATGCCGGGCTGGGATTTAAGCATCCGTTTCTTGCCATAGCGATGACCCTTTTCATGCTTTCCATGGCGGGTGTACCGCCCATGGCTGGTTTTGTAGGAAAGTTTTATATCTTCAGCGCTGCCATAAAGTCGGGCTATATCGGACTTGCCATCATTGGGGTAATAAACAGCGTTATCTCTGTGTATTACTACTTAAGAATCACGGTAATTATGTATATGAAGGAACCCGCCAGAGAATTTACCCCTCTTACCATTTCTCCCCTGATCGTTGCGGCTATTGTCATCTCTATGGTTGGCACGCTTCACTTGGGTATTTTCCCATCAAAAGTTATGGAAATTGCTCAACAGGCCACGCTGATATTGAAATAAACGTTACCATTCAGCCCTTTCGCAAAATCCCTATCTTTTCTTTGAATTTGATCCAAACAAGCTGGCATGCGTAGCCACTGGTGGTTTGTCCACCGCTGGCGGGGGATCAAGGGGGTGGACTGGCAGAACCAGGAATTTCTGCAGGCTCATAATCTGAATATCTATAAGCATCTTTAAGCCATAGCGCATGTGCGATGATTGGTGAATCAACTCCAAGGGAAAGGTGAAAATTCGTATCAACAATAAAGGGGTATTTGAAACGATAAGAGAAGTCCAATCCACCCCCTATACCCCCGCCAGCGGGGGACGTGGTGGATGCAGCACGCATAAGGAGGTGCCGGTGATTGTTGTTCCTTAACTTAACACTTATGGGGGGATGGATCTCCATCGCATATTGCCGACCGCAAGGGATCGGCGTTACCTTTTTCAAACAGCCAAATTGTTACAGACGGTTTTCCCTGGAGGTGGGACACAGCAGGAATTATAGTCCCACCCTGGATGACAGGGCATTAGTAACACGATCCACATCATCGGCAAGCGCCTGAAGTTTTGTCATGACAATCTTTCCATTTTCGTTTGCCTTGGTAATATACGGCTTCATTGATACTATTCCCCGCGTGGTAAGATCATTGCCAAGCGCTGTTTTTATATCGGTCAGATCGCTTATGAAAGGTTGGTAGGTTGTCTGGATTTCCTGTGCCAGGCTGACAACGTGATAAAAAGTTTTGCTTAATTCATTCCGCCGCTCCGCTCCCTGTGCGCGCAATTCTGTATTCATGATGTCTGTCAGCTCTTTTTCCCAGGTATCAAAGTATTCTCTCCCTTTTGTAGTCATGTTTTCGACATGTTTGATCATGCTGAGAGAGTTATCGGTTGTGCGGCTCAATTGTTTTACAAAATGCTGATACGGTTTGTACAGATCCCCATCTCCGGTTTTCCCGACCTGGTTCAGCGCAACAACGGTTTCCCTTATCTGATTGATATTCTTTAACAGTTCTTTGTGGAATCCCTCAATACCCGATACGGCCTTCTGTTTTTTTCCCGGACCAGTTGTTGCACAACCGGGGAAAAAAGCCTGAATTCCCAAGAGAATAGTAAAGAATATTGCCAGACCCATCGTATTTTCCGCGATAAATCCTCTTCCCTGATTATCGTTCTGCAACCATCCGCTGGTGTATTTTATCATATCCTTACTCCTGTAAAATGATATTGAAAAAACTATATGATAAAGTATTTTTACGTTCGTTATCAAGGAAAAACAAATTGATGCAAAATAATTAAATTCTCTTGAAAGACTTAAAAATCAAAGTACAATGAAGAAATCACAAAACGAGATTTATATGTTCTCTGTTACTACCATTTTTTCGCATAAACAACATACACCATGATTAAAAGGTGGGTATTTTTCCCTCCGAACCAGCCACTGCAAACGGAGATTGCCGGTAAACTCAAGATATCGCCCTTATTAGCCCAAGTGCTTATCAATCGCGGCGTTGCTGATGTCGCATCTGCCAGAAGCTTCCTCCAGCCACAAATTGCCGCACTTGGAGATCCTTCTTTACTTCCTGACATTGAAAAGGCATCCATTCGCATCAACGACGCCATACGCAAGGGAGAAAAAATTGTTATCTATGGCGATTATGATGTTGACGGACTGTCAGCTACCGCGCTCATGTACCGATGCCTGAAATTGCTGGGGGCAGAGGTGGGTTATTACATTCCGGAGCGACTGGAAGAGGGATACGGTTTAAATGCTGATGCGATTCGAAAGCTGAGGGAAGGCGGGGCAGACGTCATCCTGACGGTTGATTGCGGTATCAATGCCTGCAAGGAGGCGGATATTGCACGCACGTGCGGTATCGATCTGATCATTACCGACCACCACCGCCCCGGACAGGAAATACCCAATGCCTTCGCCGTAGTCAATCCGAAACTACATGGCTCACACCATATATTTCGCGACCTCTCCGGCGTGGGTATTGCCTTTAAACTGGCGTGGGCTCTTGGGCAACTTTTTTCGCCGCAGAAGAAGGTGTCTCCTGTCTTCAGGGATTTTCTGTTACATGCGGTAGGGTTGGTGGCCCTTGGGACAATTGCGGATGTGGTGCCCCTGGTGGGAGAAAACCGCATCATTACGAGGTATGGCCTGAGTGCTTTGCAACACACGGAAATTCCCGGATTGCGCGCCCTTCTCGATGTAGCAGATCTCTCCGGGATAAATCTTGATGCCTTTCACGTGGGATATCGTTTGGGTCCCCGTTTAAATGCCCCGGGGCGCATTGGGAAGGCAGGAATCGTGGTTGAACTGCTGACGACATCCAGCAAGGAGCGGGCCACAGAAATTGCTAATTTTCTGGAACAGGAGAACAAGAGGAGGCAGGAAATACAGGTTGATATTATGGTGTCAGCCAGAAAAAAAATATTGCATGAATTAAACCTGGATGAAACTACCGCAATTGTACTGGCGGACCAGGCCTGGCACCCCGGGATTATAGGAATCATCGCTTCGAAAATGGTAGAAGAATTTAACCGTCCTACGGTGATGATTGCCGTAGCGGACGACATCGGCCACGGTTCTGCACGCTCCATCCCCTCGTTTCATATCCTGGAAGCACTGGAAAGTTGCAGGAACAAGTTGCTTTCTGTGGGTGGTCATGCCCAGGCGGCAGGTTTAAAGATACACCCGGATAATATTGATGAATTTCGTGATATGCTCAATAGGGCTACCTCTCAAAGGCTTTGCAAGACGGACCTGGTGCGTGTCCTGAACATTGATGCAGAAATCACGCTCTCCATGTTGTCAAAGGCCGTCGTAGCAGAACTGGCGCGTCTCTCACCTCACGGCGAGGGAAACCCAATCCCCTTATTCGCCGCCATAAACATAAAGATCGTTGGACAGCCGCGCCGCATTGGCGCTAAGGGACAACACCTGAGTTTCTATGTCAAACAGGGAGACGTTGCCGTCAGGGCTGTCGCCTTTGGCATGGGAGAACAGATAGACCGGCTGAAACAAAACGGAAGAACGTGTTCCCTCGCCTTTACGGTAAAAATCAACACCTGGATGAACGGCGAGCAGCTTGAGCTGGAGGTGAAAGACCTTAAATTTGATAATGAAGAATAAGCCCGATCGATATTCCAAAGAAATGGCAGCAGACTGCAAAGAAGATGCAGCACGGCGCAAAAACGGCTCTTATCACCGGCAAGATCAACTGCAGCATAGTTTTTGCATTCCCGCCCGCAGAGCGGGTGGTTTAGTTCAGCAATCATAAGCAATGTTTGTATCAGGGTTCCTTGATCAGGAAGTTCCCTTACGGCGTAAACTTAAAAGACCGTATCATATTCTCAAAATCACCCTTCACCTTATCAAACGAATCGGTTGGAGCCCAGTATACCAGATCGTAAACCTTATCCCCTATCCTGATGATGTACGAATCGATCTTCAACCGGCAATGATCCAATTCCCCCTCTAAAATCATATGGAGTGCACGTTGCTTATCCACAAGCACAGATTCCTTCAAGACGATTTTCTTGTTTGTAATTCCCAGGAAAAGAAGTCTGCTGAGCATCTCCAGTGAAAACCCTTTGTTTTCTATATCGCTGGAGATGACGGCAATCATGGCCTTATATTGTTTGTGCCATAATGCAATATCTTCTTTATCTGCCGGAAGTGGTTTCCACCCCTTTTCAGCTTCCGGCATCTTCATTATGAAGTTTTTGTCTCGCGGGGAAAAGATACCCTGTTCGATTTTTATAGTAGCGCAGCCAAGAAAATCAGCAATGATAAACATAAAACCTAAGGTGCCTAACCAGCGAAGTATCAGTTCGTTTCGGAGATGGCTCAACAATCTGTTCCTTTTATGTTGAATATTATTCAAAAAAAATCTTCGGCACGATAGAAGCTAATTGTCAACAGTCGTTGTCAGGAAACAACCCTCGCATAGAAAATCAAAGGAGGCCTATCTGTAATTAGGATATGTTTCAGCTCCAGATTAATAGGCGAGGGAATTGAAAGCGCACATACGTTTTACCCGGATAACGAAAAAAAGACGAAGGCATGGATTTATGGGAGAACTGAAGTAACAGAACAAAAGACT